>CAVXBL010000007.1:0-56907 GCA_963760155.1 uncultured Solirubrobacterales bacterium | reverse complement strand
ATAGTCGGGGCGGCCGGATTTGAACCGGCGATCTCTCGGCCCCAAACCGAGCGCGATACCAAGCTTCGCCACGCCCCGTGCGTGAGACCAGAGTCTACTGCTGCTCTGCCGGCAAACGATCCATCCAGGTCTGCCGGGCGCGTGCGAAGCGAGCTGTTCGACACGCGCGCCGTTAGGACACCATGTCCGTTCGCTGGCGAAGACCGACCCCTGCTAGGGTCCGCTCCCGCTATGGCTGACATTCAACCGCTGCGCGCGCTGCGCTACGACCAATCGCTGGTGGGAGCGCTCGCGAATGTGACTTCCCCCCCATATGACGTGATCGACGCCGAGCAGCGTGAGCGGCTGCTGGAGCGCTCGCCATTCAACGTGGTGGCGGTGGACCTACCGAAGGGGGAGCCGGATCCATATGCGAAGGCGGGCGAGCTGTTCGAGGCGTGGCAGCTACAGGGCGTGGTCGTGCGCGACCCGGAGCCGTGCGTGTGGGCGCACACCCAAACGTACACCGGTCCGGATGGCCAGACGCGCACGCGTCAGGGCTTCTTCTGCCGTGTGCGCGTCGAGGGCTATGGTCCCGGTCGAGTGCGTCCGCACGAGCGCACCCATCCGGGCCCCAAGGAGGACCGGTTGCGGTTGATGCGCGCGACGCGCGCGAACCTCTCGCCGATCTTCTCCCTGTTCTCCGACCCCGACAATGTCGCCTGGAGAGCGCTTGAACCGGTCACCGAGGGTCCTCCTTGGGGCGAAGTGACCGATGCCGATGCCACCACACACAGGCTGTGGCGTGTGAGCGACCCGGAGAGGATCGCCTCCGTACAGCACGCCACTCGCGAGGTCGAGCTGTTGATCGCCGACGGGCATCACCGCTACGAGACGGCGGACACATATGCGCAGGAGCTGGGCGGCGACGGTGAGCACCGCTACGTGCTGATGTGCCTCGTGGCGTTGGAGGACCCGGGACTCACCGTGTTTCCGACCCACCGCGTGGTGCGAGGTCTCGATCGCGCGCGCCAGGAGGCGTTGAGAGAAGCGCTGCGCCGCGACTTCGAGATCGTGGAGATACCACTGGAGCAGATCGCGCCCGAGCCTGGGATCGGCCCGTTGCAGCTGGGCTACATTGACGCGCACCACCAACAGCCTTATCGCCTGACACTGAGGGATCAGGCGATCGCCGACGCGGCGCTGCCAGGCTTCTCCGAGGCTTACCGTAGCCTCGACACCGGCGTGCTGGAGGCACTGCTGCTGAAGGGGGCGCTCGGCCTGTCCGACGAGGACATCTCGCACTTCAACGGCCTGTTTTATGCCCGTAGCACGGAGGAGGCGGTGGAGATGGTGCGCTCGGGCGAGTATGACGCGGCGTTTTTGATGCGTCCCACACCTGTGTCCCAGGTCCGTGATGTGGCCGCCAGCGGCGAGAACATGCCGCCGAAGTCAACGTTCTTCTACCCGAAGCTACTCACCGGCCTGCTGTTCAATCCCCTTTCGTAGCTCACCCCGATCGCGCCACCTATTCCTCAACACACCGTCGATACCATGGAAGGGAGGGTGCTGCGATGACTCAAGCGGAAGGTGCCCAAGTGATGAAGGCCAGCGTGCGTCGCAACGATTCGACGTTCAAGCACACCGTTCAGGTGCGTGATCACCAGTTGTTGGTGGATGAGCCGCTGGAGTCCGGTGGCGAGGATGCCGGCCCGGACCCGCAGGAGCTGTTGGCCGTGAGTCTCGCATCGTGCACCGCGATCACGATGGAGATGTACGCGCAGCGCAAGGGCTGGGACATCGGCAAGGTCGAGGTGGAGGTGCAGTACACGCCCGCGGAGCGTGGGTGTCCCACCAAGTTCGACGTGGTGTTGCGCCTACCGGATGATCTCCCTGAGGAGCAGGTCGAGCGCTTGCAGGTGATCGCCGCCAAGTGTCCGGTGCATAGGACACTCGACGGCGAGGTCATGTTCCAGGAGCGCGTGGAGCGCAGCCACGCCGTCGTTTGAGAGTGTCGCTCGCGCGTGCGTTGGGCGGACTGCTGCTCGACGCCGGCTCGGCGTGTGAGCCACAGCCCGACGAGCAGGTGCCGGCCGCGGTGCTGGTTCCCCTGTATGCGTATGACGGCGAGCTGCGGGTGGTGCTCACGAGACGGCGCGCCGATCTGCGCCGTCACGCCGGGGAGATCTCTTTTCCCGGTGGGCGACGCGACCCCGAGGACGAGACGCTCAAGGACACCGCCGTGCGCGAGGCCGAAGAGGAGATCGGACTGGCACGCGCGGATGTGACCGTGGTGGGTGCGCTGGAGCGCACCTCGACGTTTGCGACCAACTACGCGATCCACCCGTTCGTGGGTCTGCTCGACGGGCAACGCACCTGGCGGGCGTCGGCGAGCGAGGTAGACGCCGTTCTGGAGCCTTCCTTGCGCGACGTTCGCTCAGGACGCACTCGCACGCGCATCGAACGCCGCGGAATCGAGTTTGAGACGGACGCGTACGTGTTCGAGGACCAGCTGGTGTGGGGCGCCACCGCGCGCATCCTGGCGAGCTTGCTGGAGAGAATCGAGCCGCTGCTCGATCGCCACGTCCTCTGAGGCCGCGGCGATCGGCTGACGTGGACCCCGAGGGGAGGGTCCAAAGGCTAGGCTCCGACCTCGACCGGCACGCCGACCAGACTCCCCCACTCCGTCCACGAGCCGTCGTAGTTCTTGACGTGCTCGGAGCCGAGCAGCTCGTGCAGCACGAACCACGTGTGGGCCGAGCGCTCGCCGATGCGGCAGTAGGCGATCACGTCCTTGCCGTCGAGCACGCCCTTGGAGCCGTACAGCTCGCGCAGCTCCTCGGCGCTCTTGAATGTGCCGTCCTCGTTGACGGCCTGCGCCCACGGGATCGAGGCGGCGCCGGGAATGTGACCGGCGCGCTGGGCGCCCTCCTGCTCGTATCCACTGGGTGAGATGATCTCGCCGGCAAACTCGGCGGGCGAGCGCACGTTGACCAGATTGGTGGAGTCGCCAACCGCGGCGAGCACCTCCTCGCGACGTGCCCTGATCGTGTCGTCGCCCGGCTGCGCGATGAACGTGGCGGGCGCGTGGTTTGGAACGTCGGCGCTCGTGGGACGCCCGTCAGCGATCCACTTTTCGCGGGGGCCGTTGAGCAGCAGCACGTCGTTGTGGCCGTAGTACTTCAAATACCAATAGGTGTAGGCGGCGAACCAGTTGTTGCGATCGCCGTAGAGCACGATCGTGTGGTCACTGGAGATGCCGTTGCTTGAGAACAGCGCGCCAAAGTCGTCCGGGCCGAGGAAGTCTCGCCGGATCGGATCTTGAAGATCCTGCTTCCAGTCAAACCCGATCGCCCCCGGGATATGGGCCTCCGCGTAGAGCTTGGGGTTCTCGTTGACCTCGACGATGCGGATGCCCTCGTCGTCCAGATGCTGCGCGAGCCAGTCGGCCTCGACAAGTACGTCCTTCGCGTAACTGGACAAGTCAGCTGTACCTCCTGTGTAGAAGCATCATAAATCAAAAGCCGATCGGCTTTTATGGATTTATACACCAGGATAGCGCGCCGCGACACCTGTGCTGTGAGCCTCCAAGAGCGAACCGATGGCCGCGTGCGCCTGCGCGCGCCACTGCTCGACACGAGCCGGGTCAGCCGCGAGGATCGCTACGGGAATCGAGTTGCGTGCGGCTGTTTCCAACACTATCCGGGTGCCTTCAGCCAGTGTGTCGGCGGGCACGGTGTCGCCACCGGCCTCATAGAGAAAGCCGCGCAGCGTGGTGTCGATCGCGGCGCAAACGAACCGCTCCAAACGCGACCCGTGCAGCGCGCTCACAAGCTCGCGGTCTCCGCTGGCGTCGGCGAGCAGCCAGCATGCGATCGTGACGTGCTCGAGCGCCCCGCGCAGCGTGACGAGCCGCTCAGGCGTGCCGATGAAGCACTCCGCGCCGACCGCCTCGATCGCCGCGCGCCGACCGGGGTCGGCTGCGACGACCCGCACGGCGTGGCCTTCGGCGCGCAGGTCTGCAGCCAGCAGCAGCCCTCTGCGCGCGCCTTCGACGATCAGAACCCGCGCCATGCGCCAATCCTATGTACGGCACATAACAGTGGGCGCCGCGGCCGGTGGGGACCGCGGCGCCCTGTCGAGAAGACCGGCAGTTCAATCGGCATCATGAGGCATGCGCGGGGCGTCGCGGGAGAGGTTGGGTAACGACGCCCTGGTGGACCCCTATGTGCGATTGTGCTCAGTCACTCACGCTCTTGCGATTCTGCGTCACCTTTCAGGCGGAGAACCGTCCCCTCCGCCATCTTGTCAGCAAGAGAACACAACGTATGTAAACACATATCGCAAGATATGTCAAGCCCGTTCTCTTTGTAGCTGGGATCGCTCCTCGGCGACGCTCGAATACGATCCCGAGACCGACATGCCCGAGCAAGCTTCCCCAGGCGATGACGTGGTGACGATGGACAAGGTCGTGGCGCTGTGCAAGCGCCGCGGCTTCATCTTCCCCTCCTCGGAGATCTACGGCGGGGTCGGCTCGACGTATGACTTCGGCCACTACGGGGTACTGCTGAAGGGCAACGTGAAGAGCGAGTGGTGGCGCGCGATGCTGCAGCGGCGCGATGACATCGTGGCGCTCGACTCGGCGATCCTGCAGCATCCGCGCGTGTGGGAGGCCTCGGGCCACCTCGCCGGGTTCACCGACCCGCTGGTGGACTGCCGCACGTGCGGACAGCGCTTCAGGGCCGACCACCTGGGAGACCTGCCGTGTGGGCGCAAGCCTTCTAAGCACCCCGGCGAGACCAGCCAGTGCGACCTCACCGAGGCGCGCGACTTCAACCTGATGTTCGAGACCACGATCGGGCCCGTGAAGGAGTCGGGCTCGATCGCCTACCTGCGCCCGGAGACGGCGCAGGGCATCTTCATCAACTTCAAGAACGTGCTGCAGTTCTCGCGCAAGAAGCCCCCGTTTGGGATCGCGCAGATCGGCAAGTCGTTCCGCAACGAGATCACGCCCGGCAACTTCATCTTCCGCACACGCGAGTTCGAGCAGATGGAGATGGAGTTCTTCGTGCCGCCGGAGGAGGCCGAACAGTGGTTTCGCCACTGGTTGGAGGAGCGCGTGGGCTGGTATGAGGAGCTCGGCCTGCGCCCCGATCATCTGCGTCTGCGCGCGCACGACCCCGACGAGCTGTCGCACTACTCCTCGGGCACCAGCGACGTGGAGTATCTGTTTCCCATCGGCTGGTCGGAGCTGGAGGGGATCGCCAACCGGGGTAACTTCGACCTGACCCAACACGCGCAGTTCTCGGGCGAGAAGCTCGAGTACTTCGACCCGAGCAGCGGCGAGCGCTATGTGCCGCACGTGATCGAGCCCGCGGCGGGCGCTGACCGCGCGACGCTGGCGTTTCTGGTGGACGCGTATGACGAGGAGGCCGTGCCGAGCGCCGCCGGCGATGGACGTGGCGCCACCGAGACTCGCACCGTGCTGCGTTTGCACCCGCGCCTGGCGCCGGTGAAGGTGGCTGTGATGCCACTCGTCAAGAAGGATGGACAGCCCGAGCTGGCGCGCGAGATATACGAGGACCTGCGCGGACGCATGCAGACCGAGTACGACGAGGGCGGATCGATCGGCAAGCGCTATCGCCGCCAGGACGAGATCGGCACGCCGTGGGGAGTGACGGTGGATCACCAATCGATCGATGACGCCACCGTGACGCTGCGCGACCGCGACTCGCTGTCCCAGGAGCGCGTGAAGATAGACGAGCTCGGCCTCGAGCTGCAGCGACGCATGGCCGCACCGTGGCGCACACCTAAGCTGGAGCCGCCCCCACCGAATGATCGCTAGCGTGCGGCGCAAAGATCTCGGGAGAGCGCGCCTTGAGCTCGCCTACATCACTGGAGTGCCCCCACAACGCCACATACCACCGCTAGGAGAGACATGGACTTCGACCTGACCGACGAGCAGCAGCTGATCCGCCAGACGGCGCGCGAATTTACCGAGAAGGAGATCGTGGAGCGTGCCAAGCAGAACGCGCGCGAGCACAACTTCGACCTGGAGTTGGTGAAGAAGATCGCCGACCAGGGCTACCTCGGGGCGATCGTGCCGCGCGAGTATGGCGGCGCGGGCCTCGGCTACCTCGACTACGGCCTGGTCGTCGAGGAGATCGGCCGCGGCTGTTCCTCGGTGCGCACCGTCATCTCCGTGCAGACCTCGCTCGTGTGCAGCGCGATCTTGAAGTGGGGCAGCGAGGAGCAGAAGCAGCACTACCTGCCGAAGCTGTGCTCGGGCGAGTGGCTGGGGTGCTTCGGGCTGACCGAGCCCGACACGGGGTCGGACGCAGCCAAACAGCGCACGCGCGCCAAGAAGACCGACGGCGGGTGGGTCATCAACGGCGCGAAGATGTGGATCTCGATGGGCAACTTCGCGAAGTTGGCGCTGATCTTCGCGCAGACCGACCCTGAGAAGGGCCATCGCGGCCTGGCGTGCTTCCTCGTGGACACCGACCAGCCGGGCTATCAGCCGAGCGTGATCGAGCACAAGATGGGGTTGCACGCCTCCGACACCGCGTCGATCGCTCTCGAAGACGTGGAGGTCTCAGACGACCAGATGCTCGGGGAGATCGGAGACGGCTTCAAGGTGGCTATGTCAGCGCTTGACTCAGGGCGCTACTCGGTGGCTGCCGGTTGTGTTGGGATCTGCCAAGGCTGCGTAGAGGAGTCAGTCAAATACGCCAAGGAGCGCGAGCAGTTCGGCAAGCCAATCGCGAGCTTCCAGCTGGTGCAGGCGATGATCGCCGACATGGTGCTGAAGACCGACGCCTCGCGCATGCTCGTGTGGCGCGCGGGTTTCTTGAAGGACAAGGGCCGCCCGAACACGCTTGAGACGTCAGTCGCCAAGCTGCACGCTACCGAGGCGGCGGTGGAGTGCTCCAACACCGCGATCCAGGTGCACGGCGGAGCCGGCTACGTGGACGATCATCCGGTGGAGCGCTATTTCCGCGATGTGCGCGTGACGACGCTCTACGAGGGGACCTCCCAGATTCAGAAGCTGATCATCGGTCGCGCGATGACCGGCATCAACGCGCTCGTGCCGTCCTGAAGGAAGCCGTGGTGGAGCTAGAGGTCGTGGATATGGGGGGGATTGGGGGGCGTGCCGCTGATGTGATCGGCGTTGTGGGCTCCGGCACGATGGGCGCCGGCATAGCCCAGCTGGCGTGTAGGGGGGGCGCTCGAACACTCCTGCACGACCCCGTCCCCGATGCGCTCACACGCGGGGCGCAGGCCGTGCGTTCGGGTCTGGAGAAGGAAGCGTCCAAGGGCAAGCTGACGCAGGAGCAGGCACGTGTCGCGGCCGAGCGCCTCGAGCGTGTCGATGACCTGGAGGGGCTGGCGCAGTGTGAGCTGGTGATCGAGGCGGCGCCCGAGCGGCTGGATGTCAAGCACGAGCTGTACGGGCGTCTGTCGAAGATCGTGAGCGAGCGGTGCGTGCTGGCGAGCAACACCTCCTCGCTGCCGATCACCGCGATCGCGGCAGGCGCCACGCGACCCGAACGCGTGGTGGGAATGCACTTCTTTAACCCTGCTCCACTGATGCGCCTGCTGGAGGTGGTGGCCGGCGTGCTCTCCGACGAGCGGGCGCTGGCGCTGGCGGACGCGACGGGCGTGGCGATGGGCAAGGACGTGATCCGCGCCGCGGACGGACCGGGGTTCCTCGTGAACCGTTGCAATCGTCCGTTTGGGCTGGAGGCGTTGCGACTGCTGGCCGAGCAGCTCGCCGACGTGCCCACGATCGATCGCGTCGTGCGCATGGGCGGCGGCTTTCGCATGGGACCGTTCGAGTTGAGCGATCTGGTGGGCGTGGATGTGGGCTTTGACGTGTCCAAGAGCTTCTATGAGCTGAGCTTTGGCGAGCCTCGTTGGCGTCCATCCCCGATCCAGGCCAGGCAGGTGGCGGCGGGACTGCACGGACGCAAGAGCGGCCGCGGCTATTACGACTATTCGGGTGACGGTGCTCACCGGCCGGCCGACCCGGAGCCACCACAGGCGGCGGCTCCGGTTGACGATGAGACGGTGGTGGTGATCGGCGGGCAGAGCGCGCTCGCCGGGCAGCTGCGCGAGGCGGCCCGAACGGCTGGCTATGAGGTGCACTCGCCGCACAAGCCCCAAACCGAGCTGCCCGCGTTGATCGTGGAGTGCGGTGAGCTGGGCGACGACCCCGCGCCACGGGGCGGGCCGCGTCTGGTGCTGTGTGATCGCGGCTCGCTTGCGAGGATCGACCCGGGTGGTCCGTCCGTCGGTTTCCACGCGCTTCCCCCCTTCGATAAGTGTCGTCTGGTGGAGCTGACGCGCAGTGAGAGCTCCTCCCCGGCGGCGGTGTCACGAGCAGAGAGCTTTTTCGCGGCACTTGGCAAGCACGTCGAGTGGGTGGGCGACGCGCCGGGGCTGGTGCTCGGCAGGATCGTGTGCCAGGTGATCAACGAGTCGGCGTTCGCGCTCGGCGAAGGCGTGGGCTCCGCGCAGGACATAGACACCGGCATGGTGCTGGGCATGGCCCATCCGCGCGGCCCGATGACGTGGGCAAGGGAGATCGGCCTCGACCACGTGCTCGCAGTGCTGGGAGGCCTGTGGGAAGAGTACCGCGAGGAGCGCTACCGTCCCGCTCCCGCTTTGTCTCGGCACGAGATCTGACCCAAACGGAGCTGCGTCTCGATTGATGGCGCCCGCCTCAGCGCAACGGCCTGGGCTCGGTGGTCTCTACAAAGCGCCCTCGGCGGCCGGCGCCCACTGGGCCTCGGCGAGATCGCCGACCGGCATCCCCTCGGGCGTGGGTACCTCGGGTGTGTCGCGCAGATACCACTCGGCGTCGAGCGCCGCCTGGCAGCCGGACCCGGCCGCGGTGATCGCCTGACGATAGGTGTGATCGACTAGGTCGCCGGCGGCAAAGACACCGGGCCGGTTTGTGCGGGTAGAACGACCCTCGACCCTCACATATCCGTTCTCGTCGAGCTCGATCTGACCGTCCACGAGGGCTGACTGGGGCTCGTGACCGACCGCGATGAACGCGCCGGTGATCGGTATCTCGCGCCGCTCGCCGGTCTCGGTGTTGAGCAGCTTGGCGGTGCCGAGCGCGCCGTTCTCGCCGGGCTCGAAGCGCTCGACCGTGTAGGGCGTGAGCAGCTCGATGTTGGCCTGCGCGCGTGCTCGCTCCAGCATGATCTTTGAAGCGCGGAACTCAGCGCGCCGGTGCACCACGGTGACCTTGCCGGCGAACTTCGACAGGAAGATCGCCTCCTCCATCGCTGAGTCTCCGCCGCCCACGATGATCGTTTGCGCGTCGCGAAAGAACGCCGCGTCGCAAGTGGCGCAATAGCTGACCCCGCGTCCTGAGAGCTCCTCCTCGCCGGGCACGCCGAGCTTCTTGTGCTCGGCGCCCATCGCGAGGATCACGGTGCGCGCTCGGTGCTCGGTGTCGCCCACCCACACGCTGTGCACACCGCCGAGCTTCTCTGAGAGCCGCACCTTCTCGACCTGGTCTGTTTCAAGCTTTGCGCCGAAGCGCTCGGCCTGCTCGCGCAGCTTGCCCATCAACTCCGGACCCATGATCCCGTCGGGAAAGCCGGGATAGTTCTCCACGTCGGTGGTCTGCTGCAGCAGGCCACCCCACGCGAAGCCCTCCACGACCAGCGGGTGCAGGTTGGCGCGCGAACTGTACAGCGCCGCGGTGTAGCCCGCCGGTCCGCTGCCGATGATGATCGTGTTCTCGACGTCCGCCATCTCGCTGACTCCTGTCCTCTGGCTCGCTGTTCTCGCCCGCGTGCGCGAGCGCCGTCACTTCAAGGTAGCCCATAACCCGCGCGTGAGGCCGTCCCTCACAGGTTTTGGGTCAACGACCAACCCACTACTTTACAAAGTAAAGTATAGCGTGTTTGCTAGGCGTGCAGCGGTCCAGCCGCTTCGATTGCTTTCACCGAAGCCGGCGGCGACACGCCCTGCTCACTGCGCCAGCGGGCTACCGTGCGACGCAGCTGGAAGTAAGCGACCGTGCCGGGGAGCGTGGGCAGCCAGAAGGAGATCGCGCGGTAGGACAGCACCGCTAGCACCGCCAGGTTGAAGTCCACGCCGAACGCGGCAAACGCGCCGATCATGCCACCCTCGACCCCTCCGAGCCCACCTGGCAGCGGCAGCAGATTGCCGACCATCCCCACGAAATAGCACATCAATATGACCGTGAACGGAGGCGGAGAGCCAAACGCGTGAAAGCACGCCCACAGCACGCAGATGTCAAAACCCCACCACGCAGGCGCACCCAGCAATCCCGGATCGCGCGAGCGGATCAACTCGATCGCGGTGCGCACGCCGCTGGCCGCCATCGCGGGCACCGTCACCGCGACGGCCACCAGGTGACCCAGGCGTCCTGAGCCCGCCTCCCATTTCGCCAGGCGCCGCTCGATGTCGCCCGGCAGCAGTGCCATCGCACCAACCAGCACCGAAATGATCGCCGCGATCGCCGCCGGCACGATCGTGATCGCAAACGAGCCTTCCCCAGGCAATAGGCCGGTCCCCAACCCGATGCCGTCGAGCAGCACCGTGCCCGTGTAGATCGCGTACAGCAGCACGATGAACGCGACCATCCGGCAGGCCACTAGGCGTGGCTCCATGCCCGAGCGGCGCAGAGCCCACGCGGTCAGCGCGACACCGCCCGCCCCGGCGGCGGCGAACAGGCGCGTGGCGGCCAGGCCCGCCATCGTGATCTGGTAACTCTCGGGCCAGCCAATCGGGCTATCGCGTGCGCGCACGAACACCGCGCGGAACAGCACCACGTAGCCGGCGAACGAGCACATCTCCAGGCACACGCCGATCGCTATCCACCATGTGTCTCCGCGCTCGATGCGATGCGCGGTGCCGCTCAGCCCGGCCAGCTTGGGAAGCACGAAATACAGGAACGCGACCGCCGAGGCGACGAACAGGCCGAAGGCGATCGCGCTGCGACGAGTGACCGGCACACGTGGCATCTGCTCATCGACCGGATGAGCGTCCGACGCGGAGATATCAGCTGTGACCGTGTTGGCCCCTTCGATAGTCGCCGCGGCTCGAGCTCTCGTGGTGCTCTGATTCTGCCTGTCGGGCGCTTCATCCTCGGGCACAGACCCGTTGCCCACGGGCGCCTCATTTGACTCGTCGGCCTCAGCTCTCACCGTGTGCCCTCGCCTCGATCGCGGCAACCGCCCCACCAAAGCGCAGTAGCGCTGGACCAGCGCGCGGACCGAGGCGCCACACCGCCGTGGTCAACGCTGCCCCGGCGAGCAGGTCAACCACGTAGTGCTCGCCGAGGTACACCAGCGCGAATCCGAGCGTGGCCGTGTAGGCCCAGCCCAGCGCACCAGCCACCGACCCAGTCTCACTGAGTAGCTGAGCGGCCATCATCGATGTGGCGAAGTGCAGCGAGGGCATCGCGGCCAATGGGTTGCCTCCAAGCACACTGTAGAGCGGACCCCAGCCGTCTTTCCAAAAGAACTCCCCATACTCCACCATCATTCGCCTCACGGCGATTTCGTGCGACTGCTCGCCGGAGGCATGAGCGCTGAGCAGCCGTCCGTTGAAGTGTCCACCGCGACCTCCCCGCGCGGCTGCGTACCACGGCGGCGCTGTTGGCAGGATCCAATAGATCGTCGCGCCGATGTCAAACACCGCGTAGGTCATCACCGCGGCGCGGTCGAAGCGTCCTCTGTGGCGCAGCATGATGTACACAAGCGAACCGTGGGGCACCAGGAACCACAGCCAGTGCGCCCACACCAGCACGCGATCGCCGAGCCGCCACTGACCGATCGCCGATCGACGGGATCGACGATCGGTCAGCGCGAGCCGTCGCTGCAAACGCACCGTCGGCAGCTCGCCGAGGCCAAGCATGCGGTCGATGTCGATTGGATAGTCAACGTGCACTCGCTGCTCTTGCGCCGCCTCGTCGTCGTGAGGCGCCTTGTAGGCGGCTAGATACGCCCACATCTGCAGCGTGCACACCGCCACATCGCGCGTGCGCGAGCGGCGTAGAGCCACGCACAGACCCAGTGGCGCGGCAAACGCGACCGTTTGCGTGACGATCGGCGGTGTGGTCACTCGCTTGCGTAGAAGTGGCGCCAGCGTGCCCGCGGCGACCAAGCCCCAGGCGGCTGCTCGGATAGCCCTCGACCCCCGCACGGGAGGATGAGTATATGGCTCGGGTCGGCCGCCCTTCGGGTCGTGGACCCGCCGGTGGCAAGCCGTGGACCCGCCGGTGGCAAGCCGTGGACTTGCCGGTGACCTACATCGACGCAGGCACTGTTAGTCGAAGTCGCGCCGAGGCAACCGCTGCTATGCGGCGCTCTCGGCGACGCCATGCTGGGCCATGCGCTCGCGCATGTGTTTGCGCGCCTCCTGCACAAGCGCGACGACGACGAGGCTTGCCTGATCGGCCTCGGGATGCCACTGCACGCCGAGCACAAAGCGTCGGTCGTCTATCTCGATCGCCTCCGGCAATCCATCCATCGAGGAGCTGCCGCTGATCTGAAGACCCTCCCCCAGCCGGTCGACACCCTGGTGGTGGTGGGACTTGGTGGCGTGATGAGTCTCGCCCGCCGCGCGTGCCGCCAGCGTTCCTTCGATCAGGTCGACGTCATGGTCGGCGCCGTCAAACGTGCCCGCCACACGCAGGTGCTCGTGGTGGCCGAAGCGCTCAGGAAGATGCTGCATCAGCGTGCCGCCGTAGGCCACGTTGATGAGCTGCATCCCGCGACAGATCCCGAGCACGGGCAGGTCGCGCTCGATCGCCGCGCGCACGAGCGCGATCTCGAAACTGTCGCGCTCGGGCACCGTGTCGAGCGTCTCCGGATGAGCCTGCTGACCGTAGCTGGAGGGGTCGATATCGGCGCCGCCGGCCAGCACCAGCCCGTCGAGCAGGTCGAGCGCCTCACCGGGGTCCTCCAACAGCAGCTCGTCGGGGGGCAGCATCACGACGAGCGCGCCGGCGTGCTGCACCGCCTCGACGTAGCTGCGCGACAGCAGCACCGCCTGCTGGTCCCACATGCCCCAGCGGGCGCGCTCGAGCGCCGTGCATATGCCGATCACCGGCCTGGTCATGCCCACACGATAAGACCTACCGCGGTATCGATGGAGGGGATGGGGTCGTTCTTGCCGGTATTCTCGCGCGATCCCCAGCGATGGCAGACCTCAACCGGCGCGACGCGCCGGATCTCCGAAGCCGACAGGAGCGCAAAGTGACCGAGCCCTACATCCAGCTTGAGACCGTCAACGTGCTGCTGGAGGACGGGGCGGCCACGATCGAGCTGAATCGACCCGACGCGCTCAACGCGTGGAACAAGCAGTTCGGCGCAGACCTGCTCGCGGCTCTACAAAGCGCGAGCGAGGATCAGGCGGTGCGCGCGGTGCGGATCACGGGCGCGGGTCGCGCCTTCTCCTCGGGCGCGGACCTGAAGGACATCAGCGGAGACGACCTCACGCCTGAGGGACGCCCCAACGTCTACAAGGTGCTCACCGAGCGCTACCACCCGATCATGCGCGCGATCCGCGAAATGGAGAAGCCAGTGGTCGCCGCCGTCAACGGCCCGGCTGTGGGAATCGGCTGTTCGCTGGCGCTGTGCTGCGACCTGGTGCTGGCCGCCGAGAGCTCCTACCTGCTGCTCGCGTTCGTCAACATCGGTCTGGTGGCCGATGGCGGCTCCTCGCTGTTCGTGCCCGCTAGGGTCGGCGTGGCGCGAGCCGCCGAGATGGCGATGCTCGGCGAACGTGTGGGTGCCACGCAGGCGCTTCAGTGGGGACTCGTCAACGCGGTGCACCCCGACGATAGTCTTGCCGAGCGGAGTTTCGCGCTGACGGCGCGACTGGCGGACGGACCGACGCGCTCCTATGCGGCCGCCAAGCGCGAGCTCAACAACCAGCTGTATGCCAACATGGACGAGCAGCTCGAGCTGGAGGCGCGACTCCAGCAGGAGATGGCCGGCACCGATGACTTCATCGAGGGCGTGAGCGCGTTTCTGGCCAAGCGCCCGGCGCACTTCACGGGCCGCTGAAGCGCGTCGCCTGGGCGCTGTGGGAGCGCGTTTGAGGGTGACCACGCGCGTTCCGCCCGCTCGTGAATAGAATCCTGGCCGCCTTGAGCCACCTGCTTGCCACACCGCTCGCGTTCTTCACCCCCTCCTCGGGCGCGTCGCCGAACGCCAAGCAGATCGACAGCCTCTACGAGATCACGCTGTATGTGGCGCTTGTGATCTTCGTGCTGGTCGAGGGCGCGCTCGTGTACGCGCTCTACCGTTTCCGCGCGCGCAAGCGTGCCGTGGCGGCGCAGATCCACGGCAACACGCGCCTGGAGATCGGCTGGACCGTGGGCGCCGCGGTGATCCTGCTGGCGCTCGCTGGGCTCACGTTCGCAAAGCTCTCCTCGATCCAGAACCCTGTCGATTCGAGTCCCGAAGGCGAACACCTCGTCGGCGACAGCTCGCGGCTGTACGCCAGCGCCGAACAAAGGTTGCCCCCTAGTGGCAAGTCGCTGAACATCACGGTCGTGGGCCGCCAGTTCGTGTGGCAGTTTGTCTACCCGGGAGCCAACGAAGCCGACGGGCTCGGCGCGCCCTACTCCTATGAGGAAATGGTCGTGCCCACGAAAACCACGGTCACGCTCAACATCGTGTCCGCCGATGTTGTGCACTCGTGGTGGGTACCAGCGCTGGGTGGCAAGTTCCAGGCCGTGCCGGGCTATCACAACTACACGTGGTTTAAGATCGAAAAGCCTGGTGTGTTTCGCGGCCAGTGCGCGCTCATCTGCGGGCGCGGGCACGCGCGTATGATTGCGACCGTCAAGGCGGTCCCGCCGGCCCAGTTCGAAGCGTGGCTGGCCTACCAGAAGAAGCAGCTCGCGCAGGCCAACGCGGCAGCGGCGGTCGCACGAGCCAAGCTCAAGACGCAGGTCGGCGCCGGACAGGTCGAAAGCCCATGAGCACCCCGACTCCACAAACTATTCCCTGACGGACCCAAGCAGGAGACCAGAGCACAATGGCCACCTACGCAGCCCCGATCCCGCAAATCGTCGCTCACGACGTCAAGCCAGAGCCCCGTGGTTGGGCGAGCTGGATCACCACCACCGACCATAAGCGGATCGGAATCATGTACATGGTCACGACGTTCGTGTTCTTCATCCTGGGTGGCGTCGAGGCGCTGATGATCCGCCTGCAGTTGGGGGTGCCGGACAACACGCTGGTCTCGCCGCAGACCTACAACCAGCTGTTCACGATGCACGGCACGACGATGATCTTCCTGTTCGTCGTGCCGATGATGGCGGGCATCGCCAACTACTTCGTGCCGTTGATGGTGGGTGCCCGCGACATGGCCTACCCGCGCTTGAACGCGCTGTCTTACTGGCTGCTGCTGGCGGGCGGGATCGTGTTTTACGCGTCGATTTTCTGGAACCCGCCGGAAGCGGGCTGGACGAGCTATGTGCCGTTGTCGAGCATCACCTACTCGCCAGGCGGCGGGCAGGACGCGTGGATCTACCTGATCCACCTGACGGGGCTGTCCTCGATCCTGGGCGCGCTGAACTTCTACGCGACGATCGCCAACATGCGCGCGCGCGGCATGAGCTGGGGGCGGCTGCCGCTGTTCATCTGGGCGATCCTGACCTATTCCATCCTGATCATCTTCGCGATGCCGGTGATCGCCGGTGCGGTCACGATGCTGCTGACCGACAGGCACTTTGGCACGCACTTCTTCGACCCCACCAACGGCGGCTCGGCGCTGTTGTGGCAGAACCTGTTCTGGTTCTTCGGGCATCCCGAGGTCTACATCATGGTGTTGCCCGGGTTCGGGATCGTGTCCGAGATCCTGCCCGTGTTCGCGCGCAAGCCGATCTTCGGCTACAAGGCGATCGCGGCGTCAACCGTGGCGATCGCGTTCCTGGGCTTCCTCACATGGGCGCACCACATGTTTACGACGCCGATCCCCGAGGCGCTGCTGATCTTTGTGATGATGAGCTCGTTTTTGATCGCCGTGCCCACTGGCGTGAAGATCTTCAACTGGATCGCCACGCTGTGGCATGGAACGGTCGAATTCAAGACGCCGCTGCTGTTCTGCGCGGGCTTCATCGCGCTGTTCATGATCGGCGGCATATCCGGCGTGTTCCTGGCCGTGTTCCCGGTCGACTGGCAGCTCAACGAAACGTATTTCGTGGTCGCGCACATCCACTTCGTGTTGATGGGCGGCTCCGTGTTCACGATCTTCGCCGGGATCTACTTCTGGTTTCCAAAGATCACCGGCAGGATGCTCAGCGAGAGCCTCGGCAGGTTGAGTTTCTACCTGATGTTCTTCGGCTTTTTGATGACCTTCCTGATCCAGCATGTGATCGGCCTCGACGGGATGCCAAGGCGCGTGTATGAGTACGACAACGTCGGCAACCTCGCGCTGTACAACCTGATCTCCACGATCGGCTCGTTCGTGCTCGCGTCGGGCGTGCTTGCGACGATCGTGAACGTTGTGCGCAGCCTCAAGCATGGCGCGATCGCCGGACCGGATCCGTGGAAGGCCAATTCGCTGGAGTGGTTCACGAGCTCGCCGCCGCCGGTCAACAACTTCGACGTCGTCCCGCTGATCCGTTCGTATGAGCCGATGAAGGACATTCGTCGTGAGATCGAGCAGCGCACATCCGGCGCGCCGGGATGGGCGGGCAGTCCATCCCCCACCGTGCCTAGTGGCGCCACCCAGGTCGGCGTGTAGCGTGTCCGCGTCACCGTACGCTTAGACTCACCGCGATGGACGGCTCACCGGCATCGCTCTCCGCGACTCCAACGCTGCACGTGGGAAGAACGCGCCGGCTGGTCTCCGACTACGTCGAGTTGACCAAGCCGAAGGTTCAGTCGCTGCTGCTACTGACGACCCTCACCACGATGCTTGTCGCGGGCAGCCCGTCGGTGCTGTTGATCGCGCTCACCTGCCTGGGCGGCTATCTATCGGCGGGGGGCGCCGGGGCTGTCAACCACTGGTTCGACCGCGACATCGACGCGAGCATGGGGCGCACCGCCAACCGACCGGTTCCCTCCGGGCGTGTGTCGCCGCGCGCGGCGCTCACGTTCGGCTGTGCGCTGGCCGCGCTGTCGTTTGCCGAGCTTTCGTTGACGGTCAACGTGCTCGCGGCAAGCCTCTCGTTCGCGGGCTTCCTCGGCTACGTGCTCGTGTACACCGTGTGGCTGAAGCGACGCACGCCGCAGAACATCGTGATTGGTGGGGCCGCCGGCGCGATCCCGCCACTCGTGGGTTGGGCGGCCGTGACGGGCTCGGTGAGCGGCGTTGCGGTGCTGCTGTTCTTCATCGTGTTCTTCTGGACGCCGCCGCACTTCTGGGCGCTGTCGCTGCTGATGAAGGGCGAGTACGAGAAGGTGGGCGTGCCGATGCTGCCGGTGGTGCGCGGCGAGGCCGAGACGCGTCGCCAAATCCTGCTGTATTCAGTGCTGCTGTATGCCGTCACGCAGCTCCCTTTCTGCGCGGGTGGGTTCGGATCGATCTACCTGACCTGCTCGCTGCTGCTCGGGTTCGGCTTCATCGCGGGCGCGGTGAGGCTCTACCGGCGCGCCGACCGACGCAGCGCGCTGCAGCTGTATCTTTTCTCGCTCGCCTACCTGGCGCTGTTGTTCTGCGCGATGGTGGCCGACGCGAAGCTGTGAGACGTTGAGGTTCGCGGAGGACCGCCACAGCTTCTGTTCGCGGAGGACCGCCACAGCTTCTGTTCGCGGAGGACCGCCACAGCCTCATGTGTAGCGCGAGGATTTCCGACGCGGTCGTGAGCGCGAGAGGTATACTGCGCGCGTCATGATGACCCGTCGCCTCGCCCAGAAGAACATCCGCACCGGCCTGCTCGTGGCGGCCATCTGCATGTTCATGTTCGGCCTCACGTTCATAGTGGCCGCGCTGTACATCTCATGAGCCCACTGGACCCCGAGATTCCGCCCGCCGGCGAGGAGATCCACCTCCCGGGACCAACGATTCTGCCGTTGTTGACCGCCGCGGGGATCACACTGGCGGTCGTGGGCATCACGGTCAGCCGCTACATGTTGGTCGCGGGCGTGGTCCTCACGATCGTGTGCGTGCTGCGCTGGGTCAGCGACACGCGTCGCGAAATCGACGAGCTCCCGCTCGACGAGCACTGACAAACTTCGCGGTGGTGAGACGTCGCGCGCAGGTGAGGCGCCGCGCGCACGGTGAGGCGCCGCGCGCACGGTGAGGCGCCGCGCGCGGGTGGGTGGGATTCCCAATCCACGCGCGGCCCCAATGAAAAGGTCGCGCCCGCTTCCGCGTCGCGGGCGCGCGACCTTTCCCTCTCTCACCCCACGGCTGCGCTCGCCGGCACAGGGCAGATAGCCCCATCGTCCGTCCAGCAGCGCACGACGTCGCGCACGGAGAGGATCCCCATTGTCTCTCCTCGCTCGACGACGATCAGGTGGCGAAAGCCGCCGCGGACCATCGCGGCGGCGGCTTGCTCCAGGGACCAGTCGGGTTCGGCGAATACCACGTCGTGGGTTAGATGGTCCGCCACGAGCTCGACGTCCGGGCTCTGACCGGCGCCGATCGAAGTGAGCACGTCTCGCTCGGTCAGGATCCCGGGGCCGCCCGCGTCGGGGTCGATCACGACCGCGGCGCCTACACGGCGCTCGGACATGAGTCGCGCCGCGTCACGCAGCGTGTGACCTGGGCCGACCGTCAAGACCATCGGACTCATCCCGTCTCGCACGTGCATCGCGCCTCGCCTCCTTCGCTTCGTCGAAAATGCTTGCAACGATTGTCTCAATGTATTGCTCTTGGAGCCGTCCGTCAAGTACCCACTTGCAGCGTTCCTACGCGGGAGCACCCGGGTTGTGATGTTTGACGCAACGTTCGTCGGAGGAAGGCATTAGGATCACACTTCGATGGCTAGGCTCGTCCCAGAGATGCAGGCGCCACACGCCGCAGAAGGTGTCCAGGATGCCTACTAGGCGCTCGCTTGTGGGAACCGCCATCGCGGCGCTGATCGCGACCGCGATCGGGATCGTGCTGAGCTATGTGATCAGGTGGTTCCCGGTGGCGGCCTCCACGCAGGCGCGCCGCACCGACACGCTCTACCACGTGCTTGTGATCGCGTCCGTGCCGATCTTTGTGCTCGTCGTGACGGTCATCCTGTACTGCGTCTGGAAGTTCCGCATGAAGCCGGGACAGGAGCTCCAGGACGGCCCTCCGATCCACGGCAACACGCGCCTTGAGGTGATCTGGACCGCGCTCCCGGCGATGCTCCTGCTCGGCCTTGTCTCCTATTCGTTCGTTGTGCTCTATAAGAACGAAAAGAAGCCGGCGGGTCCGGAGATGATCGTGAATGTCACTGGCCAGCAGTTCTTCTGGTCTTACTCTTACCCGAGATCGGTGACCGGCGGCGCCCCGCTGAACACCACCCAACTGTATGTGCCCGACAACGAGTCGGTGTACTTCGCGATCCACTCCAAGGATGTGATCCACGCATTTTGGATCCCCGCGTTCCGCCTGCAGATCGACGCGGTGCCCGGCATCACGACCCATTACCGCGCCACGCCCGACAGGCTCGGCTCCTACCCCGTCGTGTGCAACCTGCTGTGCGGAGTCGGACACTCGCTGATGCGCTCTACGATTCACGTCGTGACGCCCACACAATTCCAAACCTGGCTGAGACACCAAACGAGCGCGCCGTCGGGCGCGTAGTGGGGGTAAGGTGAGCGATGCAATGGGGAGATGCATGCTGAGGAGCAGAGTCCAAGGAGAGACGAGCTGATGATCGCCAAGCTGCGTGCGCCGGGCCTGCTCCGCGCCATGCTTGGACTGCTGCTGGGGATCGTGTTCGCGGCCGGCTTGACGTGGCTGGTGCGCCTGGCCACCGGTCACGCGACGTACCACCACTACCTCAACGAGGAAGCGATCATGGCCGTCTCGCTGATCGCCTCGCCGCTCTTCTTCCTAGTGGGCCTCGGCGGTTTTGACTACTGGTTCTACTGGGCCGCGGGCCGCCCGACCCGCCCAGAGGACCACTCCGGCCATGGGGCGTACAGCTGGAAGGACTACTTCCGTATCAATACCGACCACAAGGTGATCGGCATCCAGTACACGGTCACCGCCTTCTTTTTCCTGCTCGTGGGCGGTCTGATGGCGATGCTAATGCGCGCCCAGCTGGCGCAGCCCGGATCGCAGTTCGTGAGCGCCAACACCTACAACGGCCTGTTCTCGGTGCACGCGTCGCTGCTGATCTTCCTGTTCGTGATTCCTGTGTTCGCCGGTTTCGCCAACTTCGTGCTGCCGCTCATGATCGGCGCGCCAGACATGGCTTTCCCACGCCTGAACGCGCTGTCCTACTGGCTGCTGCCGCTGGCTGGCGTGATCATGCTGCTCAGCTTCGCCGCGCCGGGTGGCGCGTTCGCCGACGGCTGGACCGCGTATGCGCCGCTGTCGATCGACGCGCCGATCGGACAGGACTTCTTCTCGGTCGGAGTGCAGTTCGCGGGCGCCTCCTCGATCATGACCGCGCTGAACTTCCTGGTCACGATCATCACGATGCGTGCACCCGGGATGAGCTTCTTTCGCCTGCCGCTGCTGGTGTGGGCCAACTTCGCCACTTCACTGCTGGTGGTGATTGCCACCCCGTTTATCGCCGCGTCGCAGTTCTTCGTGCTGCTCGACCGCGGGCTCGGCTTTAACTTCTTCAACGCGGGCAAGGGCGGGGACGTGCTCATGTACCAGCACGTGTTTTGGTTCTACTCACACCCGGCCGTCTACATCATGATGTTGCCTGGCTTTGGCATCGTCAGCGAAATCATCGCGGTGAAGGCGCGCAAGCCGATCTTTGGCTACCGCATGATGGCCTTCTCGCTGCTGGCGATCGTGGGCCTCGGCTTCACTGTGTGGGCCCACCACATGTTCACCTCCGGGATGTCCGGCTGGATTCGCATCCCGATGGCGATCACGACCTGCATCATCGCGGTGCCCACCGGCATCAAGATCTTCTCGTGGCTGGCGACCCTGTGGCGCGGAATCTTGCACCTCGACACGCCGATGCTGTTCACGCTCGGCTTCCTCATCACGTTCACACTCGGCGGCATCAGCGGCGTGATGCTCGCGATGGTGCCGTTCGACATCCATGTGAGCAGCAGCTACTTCGTCGTGGCCCACCTGCACTACGTGCTGTTCGGCGGCTCGGTGATGACGATCTTCGCCGGCGCGTACTACTGGTTCCCGAAGATGACCGGGCGTATGTTCGACGAGCGTCTCGGCAAGTGGCACTTCTGGAGCACGTTCGTGTTCTTCAACCTCACGTTCGCGCCGATGCACCTGCTCGGCCTAGAAGGCATGCCCCGCCGCGTAGCGACCTACTCCGCGCAGTTCGCCACCGCGAACCTTTTTATCTCGATCGCGAGCTTCGCGCTGGGGCTCAGCACGCTGATCTTTGTCTACAACATGGTCACCAGCTGGCGCGGCGGTCCGCGCGCGGCGGCCAATCCGTGGCGCGGGATGACACTCGAGTGGCACGTGTCCTCGCCACCGCCGATCTTCAACTTCGACCGCATTCCGACGGTGGTTGGCGGGCCGTACGAGTATGGGGTGCCGGGCGCGGTTCACGGCACCTTCGCGCCCGCGCCGATACCAGCGACCGTGGGCGGATCGACAGGCTCTCAAGGCGGCTTCGTCCATGCACCAATCGAGTAGGAGGCGCACAATCCGATGAGGGAGATCCTGGTAGTCGCCAACCGTACCCTTGGCGGCGAGAAACTACTTGAGGCCGTACGTGAGCGCGCCGCGGCGGGCGATGTGACCTTCCGGCTCGTGGTGCCCCAGACCAAGCCCACCGCGGGTCTCGTGATTCACGACGACGCGGTACGCGAAGCGGCGCAGGTACGTGTCGATCTCGCGAGCTCGCTGCTCGCCAGCGAGGGCATCCTCGCCACCGGCGAGGTGGGCGATCACGATCCGTTCCTGGCAACCATGGACGCGATTGCCCAGCGCCGTCCCAGTGAGGTGATCATCTCCACGCACCCCTCCACGCAGTCGGGTTGGTTGCGCAGAGATCTGATCGAGCGTGTCGAACGGGCTTCAGGTCTACCGGTGGAGCACATCGTCGTGGACCTCACCCAGGAGAGTCTGCCGTTCGCCGTGACGCTCGTCGTGGCACACAAGACCTCCAGCGGCGAGGAATTGATCGACCGCCTGACGGCCAAGGCGACCGATCAAGAGCCTCACCTGTTCATCGCGGTGGTCCCCCAGCAGGACCGCAGCGGCTCCGCGCACAGAGAGGCGCGCATACGTCTCGGCACGATGCTCGAGCGGCTCGACGCGGCGAACCTGCTCAGCGCCGGCATGATCGGTGACCCCGATCCCTACACTGCGACGCTGAACGCGCTAGAGCTGTTCAAGGTGAACGACGTGGTCATCTCAACGCTTCCGAAAGAGCGCTCTGGATGGCTGCGCTCGAACCTGATCGAGCGTGTCAGTCACTCCACCACGGTTCCGGTCGAGCATGTTGTGGTCACGCTCGACGCCAACGCAACGGTCGCGGGCTAGGGGGCACGATGGAGGCCGCCAGCGTCGCCCACCCAGCCGCTCACGACACCCATGGGGGTGCGGGCGAGCACCATCATGGTCCGCCGGCCGCGCATCGCAGCTCGCGCGTCGAGCCGCAGCTGCTGGGAATGCTGCTTTTCATCATCTCCGAGGTGATGGTGTTCGGCGCGTTCTTCACGGCCTACTTCTTCATCCGCGTCGCTCAGGGAGACCCGTGGCCGGCGCCCGGCACGCACCTGCCGGTCGACGTAGCCGGAGTTAACACCGCGATCCTGATGTCGTCCTCGTTCACGATGCACTGGGCGCAGACGTCGATCAAGAAAGGCAACCGCTTCGGCTTGAAGGCCGGGATGCTCACTACGTTCCTACTGGGGTGCGCGTTCCTGTTCATCCAGATCAACGAGTACGCCAACATCGGCTTCGCCCCGCAGGATCATGCGCAGGCGACGATCTTCTACTCGCTGACCGGATTGCACGGCGCGCACGTGTTCATCGGCCTCACGCTGCTGCTGATCGTCACGATCCGCGCGTTCCGCGGCCACTACACGCCCGAGGAGCACCGCGGCGTGGAGGTGCCCGGCATCTACTGGCACTTCGTTGACATCATGTGGATAGTCGTGTACACCACGGTCTATGTCATCTGAAGCGTCGCCCTGAAGTGCTCAACCCGCTGCGCAGCGAGGACGAGGCGTTCCGTTTCCTGCTCTACGCGATCGCCGTGATCGGCGTGATCGTGGTGCTGGTCCTCGTGCTGCGCGCGATCCTCTGAATCGAGGGCGCGTGCGCATCACGGGCGTGCCCTGAGGGTCGTGGACCAAGCGGTCCAAGGACGCACCGACCGAAGTGTGCTCTCCTGCGCATGAGGGAGGGACGACGCAGGAATGTGCCGCGTCCACGACCCTCAGGGCTTGACGGTGAGCGTGCCGTACATCCCTGCCGCGCGGTGGCCGGGGGCTTGACAGAAGAACGTGTAGGTGCCCGGCTTCAGCTTGACCGCGATCGACGCGGTGCCCTTCGTTTGGAAGCTGGTGGCGCCGAGCACCGGACCACTGCCACTCGCTCCGCCCGCGCCCGCTTCGACCGCGATGTTGTGCGAAACACCTGACATGTTGGTCATCGAGATGGTCACAGCGCCCGGGCTCGCGATCGCCTTGTTGGTGGTGTAGGCGAGTTGGCCTTGCGGGTTGGCTTCGAGCGCCAGCTTGCCGGCCTTCTCGACCGCCGGCTTGCCCGCGCCGGGCGCCGGTACCGCGCTGGCGAGCAGCCCGGTGTCCTGCCCGGGCCGGTCGACCGATTGGGACACATACGCGGCGATGTTGGTCAGCGTGGTTCCGCTGGCGAGACCGTGCGGCATCACACCGAACTTGTTGGGATTCTGCACCTGGCCTTCGACGACCGTCTGGACCGCGCTGCGCTCCAGACCTTCCGCGATGTTGACGCGGAACGCTTCGTCGAGGTTTGGCCCCACGATTCCCTTCGTGTTGGCGCGCGCGAGCGTGTGGCACGCGCCACACTTGGCGACGAACTCCTGCTTGCCGGCGATCAGGTTGGCGTTTTCACCGCGCTTGACGCCGCTGCAGCCAGAGGCCCCCAGCAGCAGGCAGCCGGCCCCCACGAGCACACCAAACTGACGTGGGATCCGATGGATCCTCCGGTGCGACCCGCGATCTGTGGCCGACACGTGCATCAGCGTCGAAACTCTATCCGAAGGGTCGGGTGACGGGTCTGCCAGTCCCTATAGCTGGCCGCGTGCCGCCGCGATAACCCCGCGAGCGACGCCATCCCACGACCAGCGCTGATGGGCTATCGAGACGAGCGCGGCCCGCGTCCGCAGCTTTAGTGTCGGCTCCGCTCCGAGCCAATCGACAACACGCTCGGCGATCGCACGCACGGCGCCGTCGTCAAGCGGGAACGAGAGCCACACGGCTGTTCGCGACGGGAGCTCGCGGCCGATCGCCTCGCTCACCTCGGCGAGCCCTGAATGACTCGCGCTGATGGGCAGCACCCCACACGCGGCCGCCTCTACCGCGACCATCCCAAACGCCTCGGGGAAGGTGCTCGGAACGACCAGCGCGTCGCACCCCGGCAGGACATCCGCGAGCTCCTCGTGGTCGAGGCGACCGGTGAGCACAATCCGTTGCCCGACAGCGCGTGCGGCTAGGCGATACTCCTCCGCCTCCGCGCCCGATAGCGAACTCAGAAATGCCAACAGGTGACGCAACGGGCGAGCGTCAATCAAGATCCCACTTCCGTCGTCTGCCTCTAGAGAGCGTCCGGCGCGCGCGATCTCACGCGCGCCGTCCAGGTCGCCCGCCCCGAGCCGCGTGATCAGGCGCTCGAGCGCTTCGCGGTAGGCACCAAAGCCGATGACCGCGAGCTGCGCGTCCGGCACGGATCGCAACACGAGCGGCCACGCAGCGATCAGGAGATCGACGCCCTTGTTGACGATCAGCTTGCCCACGAACGCCACGAGCGGGCCCGAGCCGTCCACCAACCGCTCGAGCGCGCCCGCCGCCGCGAGCTCGTCGCGCGCGAACGCGCTCGCGCGCCTACCGACAGACACGGGGGCGCTATGGCGCAACCGCTCGATCAGATCCCGCATGGCCGCCTCGGCTTGCGGTGGTTCGCGCGCAGCGAAGCGCTCGATATCTACGCCCGGGGGACCGAGACGGGTGCGCAGCCGCAGTTGTGGATCGTCAAGCGCCCGCCACAGGCTCGCGGCCGTGTGATTGGAGCCGACGAGCACCGCTTTGGCCGGTGCAAGCCCCTCGCGCGCGAAGCTCAGGAAGCGCTCGGGTTCAGGCTTGACGGTGTACTCGAGCGCACTTCCGTGAACCTTCACCGCGTAGGGCGTGCTTTTAGCGAGCGCGCGCGCGAGGATCACAGGGCCCATCACGAGATGGTTGGCGAGCGCCACGTCAGGGCGCACTCGCTCGGTGATCTCGCGCACGGCGTTAACGTTGGCCTGGATGTATTTGGCAACCTCGGCTTCGCTGCATTCGGCGAACGTCTTCGCCTCGATGCCCTCGTAGCGATCCCGTACGTACACCGGGAGCAGTCCGTCGAGGTTGGGTCGATAGACCGTGCAGATTGTGGGGGACTCCGATCGCGAGCTGTTCAGCACGGTCAGCCGGAGCTCGCCGCTGTCCCAATCGCCGACGGCGCCCACGAATGGCTGGCGCTCAGGATGAGTGTCCTGGCTGAACAGGTGCACCTCGTGGCCGAGCCTCGCGAGCGCGTCCGCGAGACGCGCGTTGTAGACGTTGGAGCCCGTGCCGCTCAGCAGGTAGCCGTGGAAGATCAGGACACGCACCGTGCGCAGCCTACTCACCGCGAACGCTGCGCTTTCGCCAAGACTACGGTTCGCGTTGAGCGACGAACGCCCACGCATGGTTCGCGTGTGGCACCACGCCCGCATGCTCCGCTAGAGTGCCGGGCGTGAGCACCAATCAGCGCTACCGTTTGCGCGCTCCTTCGAGTGGTCGAGAGGTCCTGATCGAGGCGATCCCCGGCGAGATCTATCTCGACCGTGACTCGCGCGAGCCGATGGAGATCGTCGGCAAGGTCCTGCCTCTAGCCCCAGCGCAGTCGCGGCTGCCGTGGGCCGTCGAGAATCTGCGCTTCTGCCCCTGGTGCGAGCAACCGGCCCAGAAGGACTTGAACGACTGCCCCACCTGCGGCCGCAGGATGGGACCGCTCGGCGCGTGAGCCGGACCCCGCACCGAGCTCGCATCGCCGCGCTTGGTGTGAGCGCCCTGATAGTCCTCTCCGGACTCGGCCTCAGCTCGTGTGGCGGCAGCAGCGTGTCGGACGTGACTCCGAAGAGCACTCCGGAAATCGCTCCGCCCAACAATACGGCGGCCGAAAAAGAAGCGACCGAAACGACCTCGACGTCCACAACGGCCACCACGTTGACCAGCGGCGAAAAATCGTCGTCCGGCACGACGGGCGAAAGCGAAGCCAGCGGCGAAAGCTCCTCCGGGGAAACCGGCGGCGCTTCCTCGGAAAGCGGCGCCGCGCGAGGCACCTCTCCGAGTGGCGGCAGCGAAGCAACGAGCGAAAAAGCTGCTTCTGAAAAACCAGCGGAAAAATCCCCCTCGAGTAGCGTCGGCTCGAACGGCGGGGCAAGCGCCCCCTAATCTCAGCTACTTGCGAAGCGGGCCGGGCCTAGCGCTCGAGCGAGCCGAACTGGACCCGCAAGCGCTCCTAACGCCGAGCGAGCGGAACCGCTCCCACTGTGACCTATCGAGATGGTCCTAGCTCAGGGCGTCTCAGGGCGTGGAAATCAGTGTCGCGCTGTAGGTCAGACGCGCGGTCTGGTAGAGACAGTAGTACTGAACATTGGAGCCGATCTGTGCCTGAGCGGTCTGGCTTCCCGTAGTCGAGCACTGGCCCTTCCCCCGGCTCGCCCGCCAGGATGTGCCCTTGCCGAAGCCGAGCGCCAGTACAGGCGCCCAGGACGGCACCGTGAGGGCCACCACGTCGCCCTTCTTGACGGGCAGGGTTGTGACGAGCGGGAATTGAGCGGTCTTGCCGAAGTACTTTTCGAGCGGCACGACCGGGCTCTGGCCGATCAGCTTGTAGGTCAGTTTTGGGCTCTTCTGGGCGCGCAGTATCGCGATCCCGGCGGAGGCGGGTCCGCCCTCGTTTTCGTTGAAGTACTTGATCTGCGTCGCGTTGGGCTTGCCGAGCGTGATCGTCCATGCGACGACGGTCCCTTCGCGAGGCGCCGCCTCCGTGTTGTTGTTGGTTTCTACCTTGACCTGAAAGCCGGTGGTACGGCTCACAGCAAGACACGACGGTGTGGGGCAGCTGGGGACGCTCGGCGGAGTGGTTTCGGGGATCACGCCAACTTCAGTCAGCGTGGCGAGCGAGCCCGCGGGCAGGGCAAGGGCCAGGCCGGAGGCGACGAGGATCACTGTGATGACACGTTTCATATGGACCATTCAACACGAACACATATACAGGGACTATGTAGCGGTTCGACGCGCAAGCCGTTATTCCCCCTTGATCGCGGCTGCCGCGGCCGCGATATCCGCGGGATCTCCCGGCTCGGGCACCCACGGCAAGCGCAGTGGATCGCTCTTGTAGCGAGGGATCACGTGCAGATGGAAGTGAAAGACCGTCTGCCACGCGACGGCGCCGCATGAGTTGATCAGGTTGATTCCATCAGCGCGCAGGCGCTGCTGCGCGCGGGCCGCCAGACGCTGCGCCGCATGTGTCACCGCCGCCAGCTCGTCCGGACCGATGCTCAGCAGGTCGGGGGTGTGGGCGCGCGGGATGACCAGCGTGTGACCATGCGTAGCGGGGTTGATGTCCATGAAGGCGATCGTGTGCTCGTCCTGATCGACGATGCTCGCCGGCAGTTCGCCCGCCACGATCTTGCAGAAGATGCAGTCTGGATCGCTCATCGCGGCCAATCCTAGATGAGTAGTGCCACGGGTGTTAGGCGGTGTAGCAGGCGAGGGATCGGGTGGGGCGTTGGAGTTGGTGGTTGAGGGCGATGCCGGCGGCGAGTGCTGCGAAGCGGGTGGCGAGGCGGACGCGGAGGTTCTCCAGGGTGCGGGCGCCGTGGCGCTCGAGTGTGAAGAGGTCCTTGCATGTCCAGAAGATGCTCTCGATGCGTTGACGGATAGGCGCGAGGTGGGGGCCGCGCCCGGGCTCGTCCTTTCGGCGGGGGCGCATGATCGTGGCGTCGAGTGTGGCGAGCTCGGCTTCGAAATCTTTGCCGCGGAAGTTCTTATCGCCGATCAGGATCAGCATCTGGCCGCTATGGCGCTCGCATCGAGCGACCAGCTGTAGGCACACGAGCTTCTCGTCGATCTTTGGCGAGGTCAACGCGAGCGCTCTGGGAGTTCCGTCCAGGGCGAAGATGGCGTGCAGGCGAAAGCCCCAAAAGTGACGGCTATGACTCGCGCAATAACCGTAGTCACCGGCGTTGGAGAGCGCGTCACCGAGACTGGAAGAACCGCCACGCTTGACGGTCTCGCGGCTGCGAGCGCACTCCACAGGCGTGGAGTCAACCAGCAAAAGATCGCTATAGAAACCGGGGCTACGCGCAGCGAACGTACGGATCAATGCCTCGATCGAGCTCGACAGTCGCAGTCTGCGCTTGTGGTACGCAGTTCGCTCAGGTAGATGCGGGAAGAGATGGCCAAGCTGGCGACGGGCGGCCCGCAAGAACCGCGCGTCGGAGGGAATACCCATCATTGCTTGAGCGATACACAGCGTGATGACCTCCGCGTCGGAGATCCTCCTTCTGGCGTTTTCTGCGCGTTTGGGCAGGAAATCGTCAACAGTGCAGTAAACAGCGATAAGCAGCAGGTCGAGGTCGGCGTCCATCGTGACCCTCCCAAGAGTCAACGGTTGGTATTGAGCACCGCCGACTTCGATCTGCCTGCCTACATCCCCTCCCCCTAAACCACCACCACAACCGTGGCACTACTCATCTAGAGGGTTGACTCGCGGCCGAGTACAAACGCGATGGCCTGCTCACGCGTGCTCACCTCGCCGGTGTACTGCGCCCGCGCGAGCTCGGTCAACAGCTCCCCCACACGCGGTCCCGGCGCGATGTCGAGCTGCCGCGCCAGCTCGTCGCCGCGCAGCAGTGCTCTGGGCGGCCCATTCTGGCGCCAGCGCAGCGCGTCCCCCAGCATTCGACCCGCGAGCGCGATGTGCGCCTCGATCGACTGCTCGGCTTTCGCTCCGCGCGTGGCGAGCCGGTCGCACACCGACAGCAGCGTCACGTTGACCTCGACCGGATCGCACGCGCGCAGGTACTCAAACACGGTGTCGCGCGCGAGCGGCTGTGGCTCGTGGACGAGGAAGCCGAGGCGCAGATGATGGCGCACAAGCGCCGCGACGTGCTCGCGCAGACGCACGCTCGCGCGCAGACGGCCGAGCACGTCGCGGGCGAGATCAGCGCCGAGCACGTCGTGGCCGATGAACGTCACACGACGATCCAGCGCGCGCACCGCACGGGTGGCGGGCTTGGCGGAGTCGTGAAGCAGCGCCGCCCAGCGCAGGGCCTCTCCGCGCGTCATATCGTCGGCGAGCGGCTCCGCTAGCAGTGCGCGCACCTGCGCACTGTGTTGCTCGCCGAACGCGGCCGCCAGGTTGTTTGCGCCTGCCTGCCCCGATACGACAAAGAGATCGGCCCCATCGTGCGCGCGGGCCGCTGTCATTGCGATCGTGCGCTCGAGCACCTCGAGCGTGTGGCCGTGCACGTCACGGTGGTGATAGCGGCCTTGTTCGACCCCCCGCATCCTCTCAAGCTCGGGCAGCACGACATCTGTGACACCGAGATCCTCCATCATCGCGATCCCGCGCAGAGCCCGGTCGGAGGCGACGATCCGTCGCAGCTCCACGAACACCCGCTCGGGGGACACGTCGTCGAGGCCGCCCGCCTGCCGGCGTGCCGCTACGACCGTTTCCGGCTCGGGCGCCAAGTCGAGCTCGACGGCCACGCGCACGAGACGCAGCACCCTCAGCGGATCGTCCTCGAATGCGCACGGACCCGCGAGGCGCAGGCGCCCGGCGCGCAGGTCTTCCAGACCCCCGAGCGGGTCAAGCCGCGCTCCACCGTCTAGCGGCTCGGCGACGGCGTTCACCGTGAAGTCGCGCAGCACAAGATCATCCTCGAGCGATCCTCCTCGCAGCCGCTCCACGTCAACCTGCCAGGAGCTGTCGCGGGCCACCACACGCCATGCGTCGAACCGCTCTGAGAGCGCGAAGCACGCGACTCCGTCGCCGACGGCGCGCGCCGCGCGCGCGATCGCGCGCGCGGCCTCCCCAGGATCGCCGTCGAGCACGATGTCGAGGTCTGATACCGATCGTCCGAGCGCGTGGTCGCGCACCGCGCCGCCCACTAGCCAAGCTCGCCGCCCCGCCATGCTTGAGCGAACGAGTTCGAGCGCGTCGATGCTCATCGCGGCGATTTGTTGCGCTCGAGCAGTCCGATGGGGCTGAGCTCGAGCAGCTTCGGCGAGTGGGCGCCCATCACGGTCCCACGCTGGCCGGTGGCCGCTGCGATTTTCCGCCAGACTCGCGCGGAGACTCGTGCGCCGGCTGACCGTCGCGATGGTGCACTCGTGGCACTCGCCCTGTCAGCCCACAGGTGACCTCGTAGTTGATCGTGTGCATGCGCTGTGCGAGCTCCTCAGCCGTTATACGCTGCGCGCCGCGCGCGCCGATCAGCACCGCCTCGCTGCCCAGCAGCGCGCGCGCGTCTGCGTGCGCGCCGAGGTCGACCGTGAGGTTGTCCATGCTGACCGTGCCCACGATCGGACGGCGCTCACCCGCTATGAGCACATCCGCGTTGTTGGAAAGAGCGCGCCTCCAGCCGTCACCGTAGCCGATCGGCAGCACTCCCAGCAGCGTGTCGCGCTCTGCCACGAAGCGCCGTCCATAGCCGGCGCTCTGGCCTGGAGCGCAGCCCTTCACCTCTGCCAGGTAGGAGCTGAGCTCGAGCGCCGGATCGAGCCCATGCGCGAACGGGTCGCGGCCAAACGGGTCCATCCCGTACACGGCTATCCCACAGCGCACCATGTCGAAGTGCGCGCCCTCCCCACGCAGCGTGGCAGCGCTGTTGGCCGCATGCACCACGATCTCCGGATGAGCTGCCTTGATCTCACTCGCCCAGCGCGTGAATGTTTCTAGCTGGCGCTCGAAGAATGGATCGTCCCTGTCGTCAGCCGTGGCGAAGTGCGTCATGACGCCGGCCAGCTGCACACCGGGACTCTCCGCCGCCAGCGCCACGACGCGCGACGCTTCGTTGGGATCGCGCGTGCCGAGCCGTCCCATACCGCTGTCGAGCTTCACGTGCACTCGCCCGCCGCCGCCGTCGGCGACCGCCTGAACCCCCTCTTGGTGCCACACGACGACCTCGGCGTCGACTGCAAGCGCTTCGTGCAGCTCAACCGGGCTGAGCGCACCCATCACCAGCAGCCGCACGTCTTCGAAGCCGGCCTGCCTCAGCTGGACAGCCTCGCGTGCGCCCGCCACCGCAAGCCAAGCTGCGCCACCGTCGAGCGCGGCGCGCGCGCTCGACGCCGCACCGTGACCGTAGCCATCGGCCTTCACCACAACGCACAGCTCGCATCCATTCGCGAGCTCGGCGCGCAATCGGGCGCAGTTGCGCTCTATGGCGGCCAAATTCACGCGTGCGAGGGCACGGCGCATAGTCACGATCGGCCTGGCCTGCGTGAGCCACCGGCGTGTTTACCGTGTGCTCCCGTCTTGGCGTGGCGGCGGTACCAACGCCGCTCAGCGTCCGGGACGCGCGCGAACGGCAGCGCGGCGATCACGTCGCCGGCGATTACTCCCTCGGGAGCGCCCTGGACGCGTGCCGCGTCACGCCCCGCGCGCGCGTGCAGGTAGACGCCCGCGCTCGCCGCCGCGAAAGCGTCCAGACCCTGCGCGAGCAACGCCGCGATCGTGCCTGTGAGCACGTCGCCGGTGCCGGCCGTTGCGAGCGCCGGACTGCGTCCGCGACTGATCGCGACGCAACCGGTCGGCTCGACGATCAGCGTGTCGTCGCCCTTGAGCACGACGATCGCGTGCGCCTGCTCGGCGGCGGCGCGAGCGTGCGACAGCCGTTCGCGCTGTACCTTCTCGCTGTCGGTGTCGAGCAGCCGCGCGAGCTCGCCGGCGTGTGGGGTGAGCACGGTAGGCGCCTGTCTGCGGGCCAGCTCGGGGAGCTGCCCGGCATGGGCGTTTAGTCCGTCGGCGTCCAAAACCATCGCGACTGGCGCGGCGCGTGCCAGCTCGCGCGCAAACGACGCGCTGCGGGGGTCTCGGCCAAGCCCTGGGCCCAGCGCCAGCGCGCCCGCACGCTCAATCTGCTCCGTCACCGCAGGGAGCCCCTCGGGCGTGAGCGCACCCTGCTCCTCGGGCAGGCCGCGAGTCATTACCTCCATCAACTGCGCATCCAGGATCCCGCGTAGCGACTCGCCCACGCATGCTGTGACATAGCCGGCCCCGGCCCGCATCGCTGCCAGGGCGGCCATCGCTGGAGCGCCGGTCAATCCGCGCGAGCCGCCAACTACGACGACGTGACCGCTCGTGAACTTGGTCGAACCGGCCGCCCTGCGTGGGAGTGTGTCGAGCACGCTCTCGCAGATCAAGCCGATGGGGGTCTGTGACGGCGCGCCGCGTGGAATCCCAATTTCGATAGTGCTTGCCCATCCCACACAAGCCTTGCCCGGATGGATCCACAGACCCGGCTTTGCGGCGTGGAAGGTTACGGTCCTGTCCGCTTCGATCGCGACTCCCGCGACGATCCCGGTGGAGGCGTCTACCCCACTGGGCACGTCCACGCTGACGACACGACCAGGCGCGGCGTTGACGGTCTCGATTGCCTCCACCACGACGCCGTGCGGCTCGCCGGTGAAGCCCGTACCGAGCAGCGCGTCCACGATCGTCTCCGCGTGTGCGATCGCCTCCTGCGCGTCCAGATCGCCGAATCGCAGCGGCGGCGCACCCGGCAGGCGCTCGACGTTGGCGCGCGCGTCCGGCGAGAGATCCTCACGGGAGACAGGGCACACGACCGTCACTTCCCTGCCGGCCTGGCGCAGCAACCGCGCGACGACGAGACCGTCGCCGCCGTTGTTGCCCTTGCCGCACACGACCGCCAGCGGACCGTCGTGCGACACTTCCTGCACCGCTCGCGAGACCCCTTCCCCGGCCCGCTCCATCAAGTCAAGCGAGGGGATTCCCCGCTCGTCGATCGCCCAGCGGTCAACAGCCCGCATTTGCGACGCGTCGAGCAGCGGCTCGCACCAGTCGGGGAGAGACTCCATCACCAGCGATACTAAGGGTCCCGTCAGTAGTACACAGGTTCAGGAGTGCAGGATCGTGGATGCCAGGCGCCGCGCACGAGCGCAGGCGTAGTGGTTGTGCATCGAGCATCGTGCGTGGTGTCTGGCGCCGCCAGACGCACGACTACTCGACGGTGACTGTCTTGGCGAGGTTGCGCGGTTGATCGACGTTCAAGCCACGGCGTCGCGCGATCTCATACGCGAGCAGCTGCAGCGGGATGACCGCCAGGATCGGCTGTAGCATCCAATCGATCGCGGGCACCGGGATGGCGACGTCCACCTGGTTTGCCAGCTCGCTGTGGCCGGCCGTGGTGAGCGCGATCACGTGGGCGCCGCGCGCGCGCACCTCCTGCATATTGGAGACCATCTTCTCGCGCACCGGCGAGTCGGTCGCGACGCACACAACCGGCGTGGAGTCCTCCAGCAGCGCGATCGGACCGTGCTTCATCTCGCCCGCCGCGTAAGCGTCGGTCGCGATGTAGGAGATCTCCTTGAGCTTCAGCGCGCCCTCGAGCGCCACGGGTAGGCCGACGTGACGCCCGATGTACAGGAAGAACTCCTTGCGCCAGTGATCCTCGGCAACTTGGCTGACCTGCTCGCCAACGTCAGCGATCAGTTCGTCTATGCAGTGCGGCAGTCGCTTGACCTCGCTGACCAGCTCGGTGAGACGCTCGGGGGCGAGCGTGCCTCGCAGCTCCGCCAAACGCAAGCCCAGCAGATAGATGACGGCCACTTGACACACGAACGTCTTGGTGGCCGCCACGCCGATCTCAAGACCCGCTCGTGTGAACAGCACACCGTCGGCCTCGCGCGTTATCTGCGAGCCCATCACATTCGTGATCGCGAGCACGGTCGCGCCGTGTTCGCGTGCCTTGCGCATCGCCGCGAGCGTGTCAGCGGTCTCACCGGACTGCGAGATCCCAACCACGAGATCGCCGGGACCGACGACTGGGTTGCGGTAGCGATACTCCGAGGCGATGTCCATTTCGACGGGCAGACGCGCCCACTCCTCGATCGCGTAGCGCCCAACCAGACCGGCGTGATAGGAGGTCCCGCAGGCAACTACCACCACTCGTTTGACGCCCGCGAGAATCGTCTCGTCCAGCGCGCCCCGCTCGTCGAGGTTGACGCCGTCGCCACGCGCCACACGGTCGGCGATCGTCTCGGCGACGGCGTCCGCTTGTTCGTGGATCTCCTTGAGCATAAATGTCTCAAAGCCGCCCTTCTCAGCGGTCTCCTCATCCCAGTCGATCAACTCCATGGCTCGCTGCACCGTCTCGCCGGCCTGGGTGAGAATCTCCACGCCGTCGGGACCCAACACGACGATCTCGCCGTTCTCGACGTACTGGATCGAGCGCGTATGAGCCAGGAATGCCGGGACAGCTGAGGCTATGAACTGCTCCCCCTCCCCCCGACCGATGACCAGTGGACACTCCTTGCGGGCGCCCACGAGCGTCTCGGGCTCATCCAAGCTCATCGCCACGAACGCGAAGTGACCCTCCAGTTCGCCGAACGCAGCCCGCACGGCGCTCGCGAGCTCGCCGTCGTAGTGGGCGGCTATCAGATGCGCGATCGCCTCCGCGTCGGTCTCTGAAGTGAACACGCTGCCCTCGGCGACGAGCCGCCGCTTGAGCGCGACGTAGTTCTCCACGATACCGTTCACAACGACGTGCAGACGGTCGGCGGAGTCGTAGTGGGGATGGGCGTTCTCCTCGCTGACACGCCCGTGAGTCGCCCAGCGCGTGTGACCGATGCCGGTCGTGGCAGGACGCTCGGCGAGCGCCAACGCACCGGCTGCCGCCTCCGACGCGCCGTCGAGCTTGGCCTGCAGTGCGCTCAGGTTGCCGACTGACCGGACCGCCTCGATGCGGTCCTCGACAATCAGCGAGATTCCCGCGCTGTCGTAGCCGCGGTACTCGAGCTTGCCCAGCCCGGCGAGCAACAGCTCACGGGCAGGGCGCTTGCCTACATAGCCGACGATGCCACACACCACGCCGACGATACCAGCGGCCAACCGGCGCCTGGACGAATGAGCTATTCAGCCCAGCTCGCTCTGAACGAGCGCCACCAGGCGCGAGCAGGTCGCGTCGGCCTCCTCGTCGGTCGGCGCCTCCACCATCACTCGCACCAGCGGCTCGGTGCCGCTGGGACGGACCAGCACGCGCCCGCGGCCCGCCAGCGCCTGATCCTCGGCGCGCACCGCGTCTGTGACCCTTTGTGCTCCGGCCAGCGCGCCCCGGTCGCGTACCTGCACGTTGACAAGTCGCTGGGGCAGCTTGCGCATCGCGTCGCGCTCGGTCAGGTCGCGTCCCGCGAGCGCTTCCAACGTCAGCAGCGCCGCGGCGATCCCGTCGCCGGTGCAGTTGAAGCCCATGTCGATGATGTGTCCCGACTGCTCTCCGCCCAGCGCCCACCCCTTCAGGCGCAGCTCTTCCAGCACGTAGCGGTCGCCGACGTTTGTGCACGCCACATTGATACCTGCCTCGCGCATGGCTGCGTGGAAGCCGTAGTTGGTCATCACGGTCACGACAACCCCGTCGCCGGCCAGCCGCCGCTGCTCGCGCAGGTGCAGTGCGGCGAGCGCGATCAGCTCGTCGCCGTTGACCACACTGCCGGTACGGTCCACCGCGAGCACGCGGTCTCCGTCGCCGTCGAAGGCCAGACCGAGCGTGTGTCCCGCGGCGCGCACGCGCTCGCCGAGGCTCGCGATGTGGGTGGAACCGCAACCGGCGTTGATGTTGCGCCCATCGGGCGTGGCCGCCACAACGGTCACGTTGGCGCCGAAGCGCCTGAAGATCTCCGGAGCGACCCTGTAGGTGGCTCCATTGGCGCAGTCGATCAGCAGGTCGAGCCCGTCGAGGCGCAGCTCGGCGAAACGGGTCTCCAGCTCGCGCAGGTAATCCTCGTGTGTGCCTCGCAGCTCGCGCACGCGCCCGATCCTCGCTGGCACGGACGCCCGCGAACCTGCCGGCACGGTTGGCTGCGTGAACGCGCCGTTGTCCTTGTCCGTGCTGTTTCGCCCGGAAAAACCCTCACCCAGCTCCTGTTCAATCGCCAGCTCGTCCTCGTCGGAGAGCTTGAAGCCGTCGGCGGCGAAGAACTTCAGGCCGTTGTCGCCATAGGGGTTGTGGGAAGCGGAGATCACGACCGCGAGATCAAAGCCGTAGCGCTTGATCAGCAGCGGCGCCGCCGGCGTCGGCAGCACTCCTCCCAGCAGCGCTTCTCCCCCAGCGGCGCTCACACCGGCCGCGAACGCCGCCTGCAGCATCTCGCCGGATTCACGCGTGTCGCGCACGATCAGCACACGTGGGCTGGGCGCGCGGGTGTGGCCGGTGGACGCCTTGCCGAGCGCGAGCGCCAGCTCGGCGCTCAGTAGCTCGCCGGCGACCCCGCGCACGCCGTCTGTGCCAAACAGCCTAGTCATTGCTGATAGAGATCGGCAGTCGCATCTCGGCTAAAGCGGGACGGTGTTCGCATCCGGCTGCCCGCGCGAAGCGCCTCTGCGGCCGGATGCGAACACCGCTTCCCGCTACCGCTTGGAAAACTGCGGGCGCTTGCGGGCCTTCTTCAGACCCGCCTTCTTGCGCTCCTTGGCGCGCGAGTCGCGCGTCAGGAAGCCGCGGCGCTTGAGCTCACCACGCAGGTTCGGGTCAGCCTCGAGTAGGGCGCGCGATATGCCGTGACGCAGCGCTCCGGCTTGAGCGGAGATGCCACCGCCCTCCAAACGCGCGACGACGTCCATGCGCTCTTGGTAGCCGACCGTCTCGAGCGGCTGGCGAATGTTGCGCTGAAGGGTGATTCGCGGAAAGTGCTCGTCGAGCGCGCGACCGTTGACGAGGTAGGAGCCGCTGCCGGGTCTGAGGATAACTCTCGCGATCGCCGTCTTGCGCTTGCCGGTGGCTTTGTAGCGCGCGCCCGCGGCCAGGTCGATCGCGACCGTCGAGATCGGCTCGGAAAGCTGGACGCTCTCGGACTCCTCCTCGGCCGTCGGCTCGTCGTCATCCTCGATCGCGTAAGGATCCGCGGGCTGCTCGGGCGCGAGCGGGTTGACGCCCTCGGGCACGATGTCCACTTCCAAGTGGGCACCCGGAACACTGGGCTTGACGCGCGGAGCGGGCTCCTCCTCTTCGAGCTCCTCGGTCTCAGCCTCGGCGACCGCCTCCGCAATAACCTCCGCCTCGACCTCAGCCGCGACGTCGGCGACGACCTCGGCGGTGATCTCCTCGACGGCGGCCTCGATCACGGCCTCCTCGATGGCCTCCTCAACGAGCTCCTCGACCGCAGCCTCCTCGACGGCCTCTTCGACCGCAGCCTCCTCGACGGCCTCCTCGACCGCCTCGACCTCGGCCTCGGCTACCAGCTCCTCGGCGGCTTCGACCGTGGCCTCCTCGAGAAGCTGCTCCTCGGCGGCCTCGACCGACGTCTCGCTGCTTGCCTCGGCTGTCGTCTCCTCGGGCTGCTCGGGGCTGTCTGCGTTGTGCTCGTCGGCCATCAGGCCTCGATCTCCATCGGTTGCGGTTTCTGGGCGACGTGGGGGTGCTCGGGGCCGGCGTAGACCTTGAGCTTGGTGATCTGCTTGCGGGCGAGGCGGTTGCGGGGCATCATCCCCTTGACGGCGAGGCGGATGATCTCCTCAGGACGACGCGCCATCATCTCCTCGAACGTGCGCGAGCGCAATCCGCCGGGGTAACCGGAGTGGCGGTAGTAGCGCTTGTCCTCGCGCTTTTTGCCGCTCACTGAAACCTTCTCAGCGTTGATCACGACAACGAAATCGCCCGTGTCGATGTGGGGCGTGTACTCGGGCTTGCGCTTGCCGCGCAGCACGTCGGCGATCTGCGTCGCGAGCCGCCCGAGCGTCTTGCCGTTGGCGTTGACGACGAGCCAGTTGCGCTCGCGGTCTGTGGGCTTGGCTACGTAGGTCTTCATGACGTGAAAAAGGCCACGCGAAGACAGCGCGCGGCGCGAGCGCCCATGATAGTCACTCCCACTCGATCGTGCCGGGCGGCTTTGAGGTTATGTCGAGCACAACTCGGTTGACCTCGCGCAGCTCGTTGATCATGCGCGAGGCGATCGTCTCGAGCAGGTCGTATGGGAGGCGCGCCCAGTCGGCGGTCATCGCGTCGTCGCTGGTGACTGCGCGGATGACCACCACGTAGCCATAGGTGCGCTCGTCGCCCTGAACGCCGACGGTGCGCACGTCAGGCAGCACGCAGAAGGACTGCCATAGCTCGCGGTAGAGCTCGGCCTTGCGGATCTCCTCCTGCAGGATGTGGTCGGCCTCACGCAGCACGTCCAGGCGCTCGCGGGTGGCTTCCCCGCCGACTACCCTGATCGCGAGGCCGGGGCCGGGGAACGGCTGGCGCCACACGAGTCGCTCGGGCAGGCCCAGCTCGGCGCCGACGGCGCGCACCTCGTCCTTGAACAGCGCGCGCAGCGGCTCGACGAGCTCGAACTGCATGTCCTCCGGCAGTCCGCCGACGTTGTGATGGGACTTGATCGTGGCTGCCCCGGTGCCTCCCCCGGACTCGATCACGTCGGAGTAGAGCGTGCCCTGCACGAGATAGCGGGCGGGCGCGGTGGCGGAGATCTTGGCGGCCTCCTCCTCGAACACCCTGATGAACTCCGCGCCGATCGCCTTACGCTTGGCCTCGGGCTCGGTCACGCCTTTGAGCTTCTCCAGAAACCGCGTCTCGGCGTTGACCGCGACGAGCGGAACTTTGAAGACGTCACGGAACGCGCCGATTACCTGCTCGCCCTCGTCCTTGCGCATGAGGCCGTGGTTGACAAACACACACGTAAGCTGGTCGCCGATCGCGCGGTGCACCAGCAGCGCCGCCACTGAGGAGTTGACCCCGCCGGAGAGCCCGCAGATGACGCGTCCGTCGCCCACCTGGCGACGAACGCGCGCGATCTGATCTTCGGCGATCGACGCGGCCGACCAGCTGCGCTCACAGCCGCACACCTCAGTGAGAAAGCGCGTGAGGATCTCCTGTCCATAGGGAGTGTGCACGACCTCGGGGTGAAACTGGATGCCGTAGATGCCACGCGCCAGATCCTCGACCGCCGCCACCGGCGAGCCCGTGGAAGAGGCCAGCGCGGTGAACCCGGCGGGCGCCTCGAACACGGTGTCGCGGTGGGACATCCAGCAGGTCTGCTCCTTTGGCATCCCGGCCAGCAGCACACCGGGCTCTGCGACGGTCAGCTCCGAGCGTCCGAACTCGCCCACGTCAGCCTGCTCGACGCGTCCACCGAGCTCGTGGACGAGCAGCTGCATCCCGTAGCAGATGCCCAACACGGGCACTCCAAGCTCCAGCAGCTCGCGGTCCAGACGGGGAGCGCCCGGCGCATACACCGACGCGGGACCCCCGGAGAGGATGATCCCGCGCGGCTTGCGCTTGGCCACCTCCTCCAAGGGGACGTGATGGGGAAGCAGCTCGGAGAAGACCCCACAGTCGCGGATGCGCCTTGCAATCAGCTGGGAGTATTGGCCACCGTAATCGAGGACGACCACCTCCTCTCGAACCACTGGCGTTGCGCCAGCCCGCAGTAAGTCTGGCCCAGACCCACTCTGGGGCGGTATCGGCGAGTCTGGCAAGGACGCAGGGAGCGAAGTGTGCTGTGCACACGTGCTGGCCGATTGGAGATCTCGTCGATCTCCAATCGGTAGGACGCCGCCAGGCGAAGTCGAGATCGTCTCAGAGTCAGTCATTTACTAGTTCGGCTGCCCTCCCGTTGGAGCCCATGCCGACCGACTGCTCGCGCTGCAGCTGCTTGCCCTCGGTCTGCAGGGCGGGCGCGATCACGACCTCAGCGCGGTTGAACTCGGCGAGGTCCTTGTGTCCGCAGGTGGCCATCGAGGTGCGCAGACCGCCGAACAGGTTGAAGGTGCCGTCGTTCTCGCGCGCGGGGCCCACGAGGATCTCCTCGAGCGTGCCGTTGCGGGTGGTCGCCACGCGCGCGCCACGCGGTAGCGTCGGGTGGAAGGTGGCCATCCCCCAGTGAAAGCCGCGTCCGGGGGCTTCATGGGCGCGGGCGAGCGGCGAGCCGATCATGACCGCGTCGGCGCCGAGCGCGATCGCCTTGGACACGTCACCGCCGTTGCGCATGCCGCCGTCGGCGATCACCTGGCAGTACTCGCCGGTCTCCAGCATGTGCGTCGAGCGGGCGTGCGCGACGTCCGCGATCGCGGTGGCCTGCGGCACGCCGATCCCGAGCACGCCGCGCGTGGTACAGGCGGCGCCCGGTCCGACGCCGACGAGCACGCCGGCGGCGCCGGTGCGCATCAGGTGCAGGCCGGTCTGGTAGGAAGCGCAGCCTCCGACCACCACCGGCACGTCCAGCGAGGGGATGAACTCCTTCAGGTTGAGCGGCTCGGACACGGTAGAGACGTGTTCGCCGGAGACAACGGTGCCCTGGATCACGAGCACGTCCAGTCCCGCCTCCAGCGCGAGCTCGTGGTAGTCGAGCACGCGCTGGGGGGTCAGCGAGGCGGCGACTACGACCTTCTGCTCCTTGATCTCGCGGATCCGCTGGGCGATCAGCTCCGGCTTGACCGGCGTCGCGTAGATCTCCTGCATCTCGCGCGTAGCGACCTCCTTTGGCAGCCCGGCGATCCGTTCCAGCTGCTCATCGGCGTCCTCATAGCGCGTGAAGATGCCCTCCAGGTTGAGGACCGCCAGCCCGCCGAGCTTGCCGACGATCGCGGCTGTCTCGGGGGAGACGACACCGTCCATCGCGGAGGCCATCATCGGCAGCTCGAACTGGTAGGGACCGAGCTTCCAGGAGATGTCGATGTCGTCGGGGTCGCGCGTGCGCCGCGAGGGCACGATCGCGATGTCGTCGAAGCCGTAAGCACGGCGGCCTTGCTTGCCGCGTCCAATCTCTACTTCCATCGAAGAATCCTCGCAGTTTCGGCGGACGACTCCGCCCCTGACGGGGCGGAGCATATGGGGTGCTCATTGGGTCGCGGCGGACGGGCGCGGTAATGCCCTTGGGTATGCTCGATCGATATGAGCGGCGGCGTTCTCCCCACCTACGACCCTCAAGCGATCGAGGCCCGCCGCCAGGATGCGTGGCGCGAGCGGAATGCTTTTCGGACCCCGGAGATAGCCGACGACCAGCCCCGTAAGTATATAAAGCCCTCGGCGCCGTTCACCTCGGGCAACATCCACATTGGGCACGTGCGCAGCTATTCAATCGGCGACGCGTACGCCCGCTTCTGCCGGGCGCGCGGCGAGGACGTGCTGTTTGCGTTCGGCTTCGACTCGTTCGGCCTGCCGGCCGAGCTGGGCGCGATCGCCGGCAAAGAGCCACCGAGCGAGTGGGTGGCGCGCTGCGCCGAGCACATGGTTGGCCAGTTGCGGCGGTTGGGGTTCTCTTTCGATTGGGAGCGCACGTTCATGAGCTCCGAGGCGATCATGTACCGCTGGTCGCAGTGGTTGTTCCTGACTCTGCTGGACGCCGGACTGGTGTATCGCGGCACCGGCAGCGTGGACTGGTGCGATACCTGCCAGACGACGCTCGCCACGATTCAGGTAGAGGACGGCGGTACGTGCTGGCGCTGTCACAACCCGGTGCGATTGATCCAGCGACCGCAGTGGTATCTGCGGATCAGTGCGTATGTGCAGGAGAACGACCGGCGCCTCGCGGATCTCGCCGCAAGCGACATCTGGGATGAGAACGCGCTCGCCTCCCAACGCTTTGTGCTGGGACGCGTGGACGGGATCGAGCTGGACCTGACCCAGCCGTCCCGGCAGGGTGCCCCCGAGGACGGCGCGACGCTGACGGTGTTTACCCCCCATGTTGACGCGTTGGACCAGGCGCGCTTTGTCGCCATCTCACCCAAGCACCCCGAGGTCGAGCTGTGGGCGGATGGCGTTGAGGTACGCGAGCGCCTGGAGGAGTTGCGCTCGGGCGGGTTGGAGCGCGACGCGCGCGACGCTGAGACGATGCCGCTGGTCGACACCGGCCGCGCGCTTGCCTCCCCCACCGGCGGCGAGGAGCTGCCAGTGATCGTCTCCCCGATGGTGGACGGACGCTTCGGGGCGACCGCGGTGCTGGGAATCCCCCGGCAGGACCGCACCGACGCGGTGATCGCCGAGCGCCTGCCTGGATTGGGGCTGCAGGAGTCAGACCCCGAGGACTCGCCGCGCCCGCCGATCGTGCCGACGCGTGCGGCCGTGCGCTACCGCGCCAACGACTTCACGATCTCCAGGCAACGCTCGTGGGGCACGCCGATCCCGATCGTCTACTGCGAGCGCTGCGGCACGGTGGCGCTCTCACGCGAGCAACTGCCTGTGATCCTGCCGCTGGACCTGACGCCGACGGGCACCGGCAATCCGCTTGCCGAGCGCGAGGATTTCGTGCACACCAGCTGTCCGTCCTGCGGCGGTAGCGCGACGCGCGAGACCGACACGCTGGACTGCCATTTCGACGCGTTGTGGCTGTGGGTTCCCGTGTGTGTGCCCCCGAGCGAGCGCGAGCAGACGCTGGAGCGCATCCTCGCCCTGGAGGACCTGCGCGCGTGGCTGCCCTCGGAGCGAGTCGTGGCTGGCTCGGACAGCGGCAACTTCGTGTTCGACCAGCGCACCGTGACGAAGGCGCTGCGTGACATCGGGCCGCTTGAGTTCCTTTCCGACGGCGAGCCGTTCGCCGGGTGCCTGTTCCACGAGATGGTGATCCGCGACGGACGCAAGATGAGCAAGCACCTCGGCAACGTGGTCGATCCCGACGAACTGGTCGCCCAGTACGGCGCCGACACGGTACGCCTGGCGGTGCTGTTTGCGGCGCGCCCGCAGCGGTCGCTGAACTGGAGCGATGGTGACGTCAAGCGCTGCCACCGCTTCCTGCGGCAGGTGTGGGACTATTCGCAGGCGCGCTTTGCCGCCGCGCGGGGGTTCTCGCAGGCAGACGGCGATAGCCTGCACGCCACCGGACCTGGCACCGACGGTCCCGACATGCCGGCCGATAAGACCGAGCACCTGCGCAAGCGGCTGACCCAGTGGTGTGAGGTCGCAGTCGAGAAGATCACAGAGGATCTGGTGGAGCTGGAGATGCACAGTGCGGTGCGCAACGTGATGCGCCTGTTCGACCGGATCCGTGACTACGAGAAGCGCGTGATCGCAAAGCGCGGCGAGCTGTGCGCGGAGGATCTACAGGCGCTGGTCCAGGCGCTGCAGACGCTGGCCCGTGTGCTGGCGCCGTTCGCTCCGCACGTCGCAGAGGAGCTGTTGATCTGCTCGCTACCCGCCGGGGAGAGCGAGATCGACAGCGCGTGGCCCAGCCCCCAGCTTGTGTCACGATGACAGGCCCAACAAGAGCCTGTTTCAAAAGCAGTGGCGTCTATTTTGAAGCAGGTCCCAAACCAACCAACACGAAGGGTATGGGTGAGAACAGATGACCAGCGCGGGTGCTCCCGCACAGGAGAGTGAGACGACGCGCTCGTGCGCGACCGCGCTCGTGTGCCACAGATGCGGCGTGAAGCTGGCGCTGAGCGAAAGGGAAGCGTTTTGCCCCGAGTGCGGCAAGTGCCTGGACGTCAACTACGACTACGACCTTGCCAAGAGCCGCCTGAGCGAGCTGCCGCTCGCCGAGCGCCCGATGAACATTTGGAGGCTGTCTGAGCTGCTTCCGATTCGCGCCGCCGCTGCGAGCGCGCGCGTTGGGCAGTTCTCCGGCATGACACCTCTGATCCCCGCCGACCGGCTGGGCAAGGAGCTGGGGCTGAAGCGGCTGTATCTAAAGGACGACAGCACTTCGCGTCCCAGCCTGTCCTACAAGGACAGGGTCGTGTTGACCGCGATCGCACGGCTGCTGGAGCTGGGCGACCAGGAGGTCGGGTGCGTGTCGACCGGCAACGTCGGCACCGCCGTGGCCTCGCTCGCCGCCAAGGCCGGCGTGACGCCATACGTGTTTTACCCCAACCGTCTGGAGCAGACCAAGGCCAAGGCATGCAGAGCGCTCGGCGCGCGCGTGTGTCAGGTGGCCGGCAACTACGACGAGGCCAACCACGAGTGTCGCAAGGTCGCGGCCGCGAGCGGGCTGGAGTTCGCGAACATCACGCTGCGGCCCTTCTACGCGGAGGGCGCCAAGACGATGGCCTTTGAGATCGTCGAGCAGCTCGGCTGGCAGGCGCCTGAGCACATCGTGTCGGCGACCGCCGGGGGAACGCTGTCCTCGCGTTTGCACAAGGGACTGGTGGAGCTGGAGACCGTCGGCTTGGCGAGCACGAGCGCGACGAAGATGCACATCGCGCAGCCCGCGGGCTGCGCGCCGATCGCAAGCGCGATCGAGGCCGGTGACGAGGAGATCCATCCCTGCAGACCGGAGACGGTGGCGCACTCCTTGGCGATCGGCACTCCAGGAGACGGCTACCTGGTGATCGACGCGGTGCGCAGCCGCCACGGCAGCGCCGGGTCGGCAAACGACGAGGAGATCTTCGCGGGCATCGACCTGCTGGCGCGCACCGAGGGGATCCTGACCGAGCCCGCCGGCGGCACCACGATCGCCGTGCTGCACAAGCTGGCGCAGGCCGGCGAGCTCGATCCCGAAGCGGTCGTCGTGGCGATCATCACCGGCAACGGGCTGAAGACGCTCGAGGACCACCCCGAGAAGAGCTGGCCGACGGCGGAGTGCGAGTCCGAGGCGATGCTGTCGGTGCTGAGCGAGCTGCAGCGCGAGGCGACGGGACAGCCGCTGCCGGCATAGCGCCTCAACGGCTGCCGGCACACCAAACGCCCGCTGGGGTAGCGCACCGGCGCGCTGGACACACCCGTCAGGTGTATTAGCCTACGGCTGCGATATCGGCGATGATCAGCGCCTGCGTGGCAGTGACGCGTCCGGCCGGTATCGAGCTGTCTGCGCGCCGTAGGCGCCGCAAGGCGTCGAGCTTGTCGGCGCCCGTGACGAGCCACAAAAGCATGCGGGCGCGATCGATCACCGGGTAGGTGATCGTCATGCGACGATGATCTTGGTAGGGCTGTGTGAGCGCGACATCGCGATCGTCGATATCGAGCACCGGATCGCCGGGGACGAGCGAGGCGGTGTGGCCGTCGGGGCCGAGACCGAGGTGGATCAGGTCGAAGCGCTCGGGCAGCTGCTCGGCGTATGCGCGTGCGGCTGCCTCCAGGTCGGAGGCCTCGACCTCCATCGGGCGCACCCTGGAGCGCGCGCTCGCCGGCAGGCTCTGCTGCAGGTGAGTGAGGTTACGGTCCTCGTCGCCCGCGGGCGCCACCCGCTCGTCCACCTGGTAGATCGTGCTGCGATCCCACGGGAAGTCGTAGTGGGCCAACTCGGCGAACATCGCCCACGGCGAGCGGCCACCGCTGACGGCGAAGGTGAACGCGCCGTGCTCGGCGACGGCGGCGCGTGCGTGCTCGACCACGAGCACTGCGGCGCGCCGGGCGACGCCGGCCTCGTCGGGCAGAACCTCGATCGCCGGCACGTCGCTCACGAGCCGCGACGCATCGAGCGGTAGCGGCGGATCAACGCGTTTGTAGAGCTGTCGTGGTCAAGCGAAGGCTCCACGTCGCTCTCCAGCTCGGGGATTATGCGCTTGGCGAGCGCCTTGCCGAGCTCGACCCCCCACTGGTCGAACGAGTCGATGCCCCAGACAGTTCCTTGGGTGAAGACGCTGTGCTCGTAGAGCGCGACGAGCGCTCCGAGGGTGTGGGGTGTGAGTTGCTGGGCAAGCAGCACGTTGGTGGGGCGGTTGCCCTGCATCACTCGGTGGGGAATAACCTGCTCCGCAGTCCCCTCGGCGCGCAGCTCGGCCTCGGTCTTGCCGAACGCCAGCGCCTCGGCTTGGGCGAACACGTTGGACATCAGCAGGTCGTGGTGGTCGCGCAGCGGGTTGAGGGGGTGAGCGAAGCCGATCAAGTCAACGGGGATTAGGCGCGTGCCCTGATGGATCAGCTGATAGAAGCTGTGCTGCCCATTGGTGCCGGGCTCACCCCAGTAGATCGCGCCGGTGTCGTATTCGACCTGAGCCCCGTCGAGTGTGACGTGCTTGCCGTTGGACTCCATCGCGAGCTGTTGCAGGTAGGCGGGAAAGCGGGCGAGGTACTGGTTGTAGGGCATGACCCCGACTGTTTGCGCTCCGAAGAAGTTGCTGTACCAGACCGCGAGCAGTCCCATCAGCACGGGCAGGTTGCGCTCAAACGGCATTGTGCGGAAGTGTTCGTCCATCGCGTGAAAGCCGGCGAGCAGCTCGTGAAAGCGTGCGGGTCCGACGGCGAGCATCGTGGAGAGGCCGATCGCGGAGTCCATCGAGTAGCGCCCGCCGACCCAGTCCCAGAAGCCGAACATGTTGGTGGTGTCGATCCCGAACTCGGAGACCGCGTGCGCGTTGGTGGAGACGGCCACGAAATGCTTGGCGATGGCGGCGTCGTCGCCGAGCGCCGCGAGCGACCATTCGCGCGCGGAGCGCGCATTGGTCATCGTCTCCAGAGTGGTGAACGTCTTGGACGACACGATAAACAGCGTCTGCTCGGGATCGAGGTCGTGGGTGGCCTCGACGAAGGCGGTGGAGTCAACGTTGGAGACGAAGCGGAAGGTCATCTCGCGACGGCTGTAGTGGCGTAGCGCGTCGTAGGCCATCACCGGACCGAGGTCCGAGCCGCCGATGCCGATGTTGACGATGCTTGTGATCGGCTTGCCGGTGTGCCCAGTCCACTCGCCCGAGCGAACTCGCTCGCTGAAGGCGGCCATCCGGTCGAGCAGCTCGTGGACCTGCGCCACGACGTCGACGCCGTCCAACAGCAGCGAAGCGTTGCGCGGCATGCGCAGCGCCACGTGTAGGACGGAGCGATCCTCGGAGACGTTGATGCGCTCGCCCGCGAACATGGCGGCTGTGCGCTCGGCGAGCCCACACTGCTCAGCGAGCGCGCCGAGCAGCTGGAGCGTCTCGGCTGTAACACGGTTCTTGGAGTAGTCGAGGTAGAGACCGGCGCCTTCGGCTGTCAATCGCTCCCCCCGGGTGGGATCGGCCGCAAACAGCTCCCGCAGGGACGTTTCGGCGATCGCGCGATGGTGGTGGATCAGCTCGTTCCACGCGGACAGTGCGGTCAAGCCTGTGTTCCCCGGCGCTTGCGTCACGCGCTCGACACCGCATCTCGCGACTTGCGCAGCGCGCTCCACTCGCTAACCCCGTGTGACTCCTGTACTGCGCGCGGGAGTTCGCTCAATGGGGGTGTGGATTTTTGGGTCGTGCTCATGTCGTCATAGCTCTGTGCGGGAGTCCTTCGTGGCGAGCCGCCGCGGCGCAGTGGTCGCTACAGAAGTAGAGCGTCTGTCCCCCGGCCTGCGTACGGATCGCCTTGTTCTTGTTGACCTTCATACCGCAGATGGGGTCGGTCGCGCCGCGACGCATCGTGAGCGCGAACAGCGCGGCGAAGACGGCGACGCCGAGAACGTTGGTAAACAGCTTGTAGTTGATTTTGACCGAGCTGAAGATATCGGCCCGCGTGGGGCGCACGTGCGGGATCAGCCCAGCCGCGCTGAAGAGACCGTCCACGCTCAGCGCGGCGATCACAATCGTGACGCACATCAGCGCGACGATCCTCAGCGTAAAGCGAGTGCCGTAGTACTTGCGGTAGATCAACACGATCGGCAACACGATCAGGTCGGCGAAGATGAACGAGATCACACCCGCGAAGCCGATTCCGCCTGACCACAGCACCGCGGCCAACGGCACGTTGCCGACCGAGCACACGAAGCTGAGCACGGCGATGACTTGCCCCACGATCGCGTTCTCGATCAGCCGCGGGCCCGCCGGTGCGTGGACAATGAACAGCGTGTTGAAGAAGCCGTTGTGGAGCTGTCCAACGAACCCGGCGAGCAGGAAGCCGAGTGTGATCTCCTTGTAGAGCATCGTCCAGTCGTTGCGGAAATTGTGGGCTACGTCTGACCACGCCGACACCGAGCTGAGTCGCGCGCGGACACTCATGTGCTCGCCGGCGGAGTGATGTTGATGAGCTGTGTCAGCCTGCTGGGCGTGCGTGCGCGCGCGCTCCTCTAGGCGCTTTGACACGAACATCCTCAGCAGCAGGCTCATGACGGCGATCAGGATCAGCCCCCCGACGAACTGGGCGAGCGTGAACTGCCAGCCGAGCAGGACCCACATGACGATGCCCAGCTCGATCACGATATTGGTTGAGGCGAACTGGAAGGCCAGCGCGGAAGCAGCGGAGGCGCCCTTCTGGAAGAGGCTCTTGGCGATCGCTATCGCCGCGTAGGAGCACGAGGATGACGCGGCTCCCAGACCTGTGGCGATCGCGACAGGTCGCGCGCCTGAGCCACCGAGAGCGCGCTCGACTCGCGCACGAGGAACCCACGCCTGGACGATCGCGGAGATCGCGAAACCGAGCACCAGCGCCCACCACACAGTCCAGGCCATCAGGAAAGCGTCCTTGAAACCGTCGGCGATCGTGGTGAGCACGCTGACCACAATAGGAAAGCCTCATGGTCCCCTCCCCATGGGGCCATCCCGAACCATCACATCCGCTGCTATGTGTGCACGAGTGTCCATTGCGATCTCTACCAGGAGGTCGCGAGAATTGGTGCAGTCGGGGTCGGGGTCGGGTTTTGCTCCCCCACGACTGCAACATCGAGGCAGAGCCAGCGCCGGCTAACGACGCGCAGCACTTTGGCGTGTCATCGGCCAACTCGCGCCGGGGCCTGGAGCATCTCCGCCACGACCAGTTCGGCTTGCGAGCGCGGGAGTTTCATGTCGTGGCGCAAGAGCTTCCAGACGAGCAGGTCGGTCGCGATCACGATTGCGCTCAGGCGCCGTTCGCGCGCCTCGCCTCGCAGTCCGTGTAGTAGCGGCGCGAAGGTCGTTTGCGCCCAGTGGCGGTGATACGCGCGGCCGGCTTCGGTCATCTGGCGCACGGCGGGTATCCGTTCCTCCTGGGAGAGCAATCGCAGGATTGCTTGTCCGTGCTGCTCGTAGCGGTCATACAGTTGGGTGATCGCTGCTGGCGTGTCCACAGTGGGCGCGGCAGGGCGCTCTGATATCTCTTGCCGGCCAAACCAGGCGTATGCAGCAGTGAACAGCTCCTCCTTTGATCCGAAGCGTGCGTGCAGTGTCTGCGCGGTTACCTGCGCCTCGGCGGCGATCTCACGCAGGAGCACCTCCTCATAGGGCCGCGTGGCGAAATGTCGCCACGCGGCGGTGAGCAGGCGCTCGCCGGTCGCCGCCGCCTCCTCGGCGCGGACCGTCATCCGATACGGGCGCTTCTGTGGTGAGCTTGACAAGTTCATTTGATATCGACTAAAGTGAAATAGTACCGCTGTCCCACAGCTCCTGATGGCCCGCATTCTCGCCTACACCTCGCCCGGGCGCAGCCACCTGTTCCCGCTGACCCCGATCCTCGACGAGCTCCGTCGCCGCGGGCATCGGATCGTGCTGCGCACGCTCGCTTCGCAGGTGGCCTTGATGCAGGAGCGCGGGTTTGACACAGCGCCTATCGACCCACGGATAGAGGCGATCGAACACGACGACTGGCGCGCGCGCAACGCGCTGCAATCGGTGCGTCTAAATGCGCAGATTTTCTGCGCGCGCGCCGAGCACGACGCGCCCGACCTGACCCAAGCAATCGCCGACACAGACCCCGACGCGGTGCTCGTCAACACCAACAGCTGGGGTGCCCTCACCGCCGCCGAGGCGTGGGGCGGACCGTGGGCAGTGTTCTGCCCCTATCCGCTCGCCCTGCCCTCAAAGGACGCCCCGCCGTTCGGCCCGGGATTCGCGCCCGCACGCGGACCGCTCGGCCGCGCGCGTGACCGGCTGGTTCGCCCGCTTGTGTTTGGGACCGTGGAACGGCAAGTGCTCCCCGTGTTCAACGGCCTGCGCGCCCGCATGCGCCTGGCTCCTGTCGCTACCGCGCAAGAGGGGTTCAGCCATCCCCCGCTGCTGCTCTACATGACCGCCGAGCCGTTTGAGTACCCTCGCCACGATTGGCCTGAGAACGTCGTCATGGTCGGCCCGTGCGACTGGGACCCCCCCTCCGATCCTCCGGCGTGGCTGGGAGAGACAACAGCACCGATCGTGCTGGTGAACACCTCTACCGAGTTCCAGAACGACGGCCGACTCGTGCAGGTCGCGCTGCAAGCGCTCGCCGAGGAGCCCGTCACCGTCGTGGCGACCCTGCCGGCAGGCGATCCGTCCAACCTTCAGATCCCCGCCAACGCGCACGTCGAGCGCTTCATCCCCCACACGCCTATCCTTGAGCGCGCCGCGTGTGCCGTCACCCACGGCGGCATGGGCTCAACACAGAAGGCGCTCGCGCACGGAGTGCCTGTGTGCGCAGTGCCATTCGGACGCGATCAGCTCGAGGTCGCGCGGCGCGTCGAAGTGGCACACGCCGGAACGCGACTGCCAGCCAGACGCCTGCGCGCCGACCGCCTGCGCGCCAAGATCACGCAAGCCATGAGCTGCACCGAGGGAGCACGACGAATCGCCGCCGCCTACGCCGCCACCGGTGGAGCTCACACCGCGGCTAACGCTATCGAGGCACGCTTGCTGCGTGAAGCTGCGACGGTATAGGAAACCCCCGCAAAGCGGGGGTTTCCCTTAGCAAGTCGATAAGCCGGATTCTGTCGTTGAGCAGCCATCCATCTGTGCGGCCTACCTGGATCTCGGCGGGCAACCTGCAAGCGATCCGGTTTGACCTTGCATCGGGTGGGGTTTGCCCAGCCGCCGCGTCACCGCGACGCTGGTGCGCTCTTACCGCACCATTTCACCCTTGCCTGCCAGCCGTTCACGTGGGACGGCCGACATCGGCGGTTTGTTTCTGTGGCACTTTCCCGCGGGTTTCCCCGGGTCGATAGTTCGACCACCTTGCCCTTTGATGTCCGGACTTTCCTCGAAGACCAGAGGCCTCCGCGGCTGCTTGACCTGCGCTATCACGGTAGCGCGCGAAGGACATCGCGTAAAGGATCGGGTAGGGAGAGCCATGGAGACCCTGTACTCCGCGCGAAGCACCTCCGACTACATCGCGCGTCCGCGCGATCACGATGCGTTGAGGGCGACAGAGGGCCATGTGGATCTACTGAGCGAGTGGATCGACCAGTGCATTCCGTCGATTTGTCGCCCTCGACGTTCGGCGAACGCGTGCTCCTCACCCGGCGACGCGCGATCGCAGAACCACCCGCGCGCCGCGTCCCGGGATCATGGTGACATTACGATGGTGCGCGTGCTCGGGCTCGGGCCGGTCGGCCTCCAGGTCCAGACGGCGAACCATCGCCTCGAGTACCACACGTTGCTCGGCCATCGCCAGCGCCGCGCCAAGGCAGCGACGAGTGCCCCCGCCGAAAGGCAGCCACTCATATGTTTGGGGTCCCCGCCCACCCGCCCGCCCACCCTCGTGCTCGAGCCAGCGCTCGGGGCGATAGGCGAATGGGTCGGGGTAGAGGTCCTCGCGATGATGGACAAGCAAGATGCTGATGCTGACACCCTGTCCCGCTGGTACCACGTACTCTCCGAGTCGCCAAGGCACGGCGACTCGGCGCCCGACGATCGGGATCACGGGACGCGAGCGCATACCCTCGATGATGGCTGCCTCGACATGCTCCGCGGCCCCAGTGTCTGAGCGCACCGCGTCGCGCAAGCGCTCATACGCCGCTGGGGTGCGGACCAGGCGCTCCCAAGTCCAGGCCAGCGAGTTGGCGGTCGTCTCAAAGCCGGCGAGTACGAGCGTGAGCAGCTCGTCGCGCAGCTCGTGATCGGTCATCCGCTCGCCGTCCTCGCCGGTGGCGCGCAACAGCAGCGAGAGGATGTCTCCCCGCTCATCAAGGTCGGCCGCGCGACGACGCTCTTCGATCACGGGGTAGGTGGCGCGATCCAACAGGGCCACCGCGCCCCGCGTGAGACCGACGGGCTTCTCGCGTCCCAGGTTCGAGAGTTCGCCAAACAGCGCCAGCGGAGATGTCGAGGCTGCTGCCAGCTGCTTGATCGTGCTCCTCAGCCGATGCTCGGTGGTTCCCCGTGCGGGAGCGCCCTCGATGCCGAAGATGCCCGACATGATCACGTTGAGGGTGATGGCTTGCATCTTTGGGGCAAGAGCGAACGGGCGGCCAACGGGCCAGCGGTCCAGTTCTCGTTCGGTGACGTCGCGAATCATCTGCGTGTAACTCTCGATCGCCTCGCCGTGGAATGCAGGCAAGAGCAGCTTGCGCTGACGCAGATGGCTTGGCCCGTTGGCGGTCAACACCGAGTTTGGTCCCACGATCGGGCGCAGCGGCGACTCGGCAGTCAGCGAGGGCACCAGCTCGGGCTTGGCGGTAAACAGGGAGCGGACATGGTCGGGATGACTGGTCACGACGACCCCGCCCGGAATCACCACGAAGCGAACCTCGAACACCTCGCCGAGTTCACGCCGCGCGGCGAATACGAACTGGATCTGTCGCTTGGTGAAGCGCAGAGTCTGTACGGCCCGAGGTAGCGGGACGCTCGGCGGTGCGTGCAGTGGCTCCGTGTCGTCTACCGGGCCGGCAGGTGAGGCAGGTGCCTGCCCAATGTAGGAGGAGCGCCCGGGCGGCGCGTCAACTGGACGATCCACAACTGAGGAGGGCTCCATCACGAGATACGCTAGCGCACCGACGCCGCGCGGCTCCCGACGAGTACCCCCGGCATTTTGTGGCTGTCGTGGATCTTCTTGAGGAAGACAGCGCCGCATGCGGCGCTGTCCCGGACGGTGCATGCACCGTCCGGCCGGGTCGTGCATGCACGACCCGGAACGACGCCGCACATGTGCGGCGTCGCCACTCGGCGCATGCGCCGAGTGGTCCCTCAGCGGCTACTCGAACTCCGGCGCGCTCCAGCCGGGCATGATGTCGGGCAGCCCATTGCTGACACGGTCGGGGAAGCTCGCGGGGCGCTTCTCCAAGAACGCGGTGACGCCCTCGACAGCGTCCGCGGATTGGCCTCGCGCGACCATGCCGCGCGAGTCGGCGCGGTGGGCGATCATGGGGTGCTCGGCGCCGAGCATCCTCCACATGAGCCGGCGGGCGAGCGCGACGGAGACTGGCGCGGTGTTCTCGGCGATCTCGCGCGCCAGCGCGCGCGCCGCGTCCAGCAGCTCGTCCTTGGGATGCAGGCTGCGCACGAGCCCGCCGTCGAGCGCCTCCTGGGCGGAGAACACACGACCGGTCGCGACCCATTCCATCGCGCGGCTAATGCCGACGACGCGCGGCAAAAACCAGCTCGAGCACGCCTCCGGGATGATGCCGCGCCGCGCGAACACGAAGCCGATGCGCGCGTCCTCGGCAGCGAGGCGCACGTCCATCGGCAGCGTCATCGTCGCCCCAACGCCGACGGCGGGCCCGTTGATCGCGGCAATCGTCGGCTTGGTCGATTCGAACACCCGCAAGGTGAACTCGCCGCCATTGTCGCGCGCTGGGCCGGCGCTCCCGTGCTTGCGGTGGTCGAAGGTGTCGCCGCCGCTCGCCAGGTCTGCCCCCGCGCAGAAGCCGCGGCCCGCGCCGGTGACGATGATCGCGCGCACCTCGTCATCGTCATCGGCGCGGTCGAAGGCGCTCCGCAACTCCAGGCCCATGCGCGCCGTCCACGCGTTCAGCCGCTCGGGACGGTTGAGCGTGATCGTGAGCACACCGTCGTTCGTCTCGGTGGTGATCTGTTCGTAGTCGGTAGTCATAGGTGTGATTATTCGCTCCAACGCGAGGGCGTCTCAGGCGGGCTTCGAGCGCGGATTAAGGCGCGTGATCACCAACCATGCGGCAGTGGCCGCTAGCACCGCCGCTGGTATCGTATCTACACCATTGCTTCCGACGAGCAGCGCGGCGAACACCATCGGGGTCAGCAGCAGTCGTGTAGTGGCCGCCATGCCCGCGGCGGTACCGACCGATACGGCGAGGGTCGGGGAGACGCCAAGCCACTCCACGGCGAAGGTCGCAACCGCGATGCCCAAGAATATCGCTGGGAACACCGGCCCCCCGCGAAACCCGCAGCCGAGACTCACCGCATAGCCGAGCATCTTGGCCGCGAGCAGCAGCAGCAGGATGGCCGTTGAGCTCTCGGCGGCTAGAGCAGGGACCGAAGCCTGTCCCGAGAACAGAACATCCTGGGAGTTCGCGCCAAGCCAGTCAGCGACCTGCGCGATCAGGCCGATCGTGAGGCCACCCGCCAACAGAAGCCACGGCATTGAAATGCGTTTTCGCTCGTCGAATATGGCACCCGCGAGACGACGGGTTGCAGCGATCACGATGGCCGCCCCCGCCCCCACGACGATCGCGATGAACAGGTCCTCGATGTGGGTACCGTGATAAGCCGGTAGGCCCGGCACGACGAGGCCCTGGGCGTGAAGACCGCCCCAGTTGCCGAGCCCGACGAACAGGACATAGCCGACCGCGGCCGCGACAAACCCGGGAATCAATATCGGGATCAGTGCCTCCCCCATGCCAACTCCACCCTCGATCATCAGCATCCCGCCTACGATCGGGCCGTCGAATAGCGCTGAGATAGCCGAGAAGGATCCGGCCTCGGCTATTACCGCTTGCTCCTTCCGAGCGAGTCGCGCCAGCGAGGCTCCGAGGACTCCTGTTACTGATCCGAGAGCTATGAGCGGCGCCTCGGGCCCGAGCACGGCGCCAAAGGCGAGCGTGCCGAGCGCGGCGAGCGCGATGCCCGGCGCGTGCGAGACCGGCACGGCGCCGCCGCCGATCCCCTCGAGAGGCTCATTGCCTCCGTCACCGGGTAGCAACAGCCGTGCGCAGCACACGATGCCCGCTCCGAGCACCGGCAAGCAGATGACCAGATACCAGGGAGGAGTTGAGGCGCCTAGATGTCGAGGCAGATCCGTCCACAGCCAATGCTCGAGTTCATGGACAGTGGCGAGAAATACCGCGGCTATCAGCGCAGCGGGCGCCCCGACGAGCGCACCGAGCCCGATCAGGCGCAGATACGAAAGCCCGATCTGTCCTGGTTGGGCATCCTTGGAGGAGCCTTGAGCCACAGGTCCTGACGGAGTGTCCTTGGAGGTGCCTCCGCCTACGGGCGTCGCACCACGTGCGGCGTCCTCCTCCGGCAGCATTTACGCCGCGGCCGGGCTCTCGGCGACAGTGGGAGAAGCAGCAGGCGTCCGCTCGACCGCGACAGCCCAGTCGAGCGCGTCATCGGAGAAGAATGGGTCGGCGCGAAAACTGATCGCACGACCCCGGACAGCCGTCACAGTTGGCATCTGGATTGCCTCCGGTCGGAAAAGCGTCGCTTTCGGATCGAGCGTACTCCTTTTTCCGTATCAAGTGCTGTCTTTCACATATCGCGACGCGCGCGACCCTGCCCATCTAGACCCCACGTCATCGTTGCGTTCATGGCCGGACCTCCTCGTCTCATGGGGTCGGCCGGAGCCTTCTCTCCGGCAAGACAAACCCCCGCGAGGAGTGTCCGGCCATCCACCACACCGATCAAGCCCACGGGCTAACCGCCATAGGTCTAGAGAAGCACGGACGCGGGCTAGATAAGTTGAGAGCCACAGTTGAGGCAGCCGCCCATGGGCGAGTCGCCACGACTGTCGTCAGCGTCGCCCACCATCGGACCTTCACAGACAGGACAGGCGACGGTGGCGCGCACGGACAGGTCCTTCCACACGCTGGTGATGAGGTCGTCCAGAGTAAGTCTACCGTGCGCGTCTGCCCGTCCAGAGATCGGCGCTCCGCCTGGTCGATCGCGCGAGCAGTGCTCGAAGGCACACTCGATGGCCGCGGGTCGTTCGAGCAACAGAGCCGTCATCACATGCTCCTAAGCAGACCGACCACGCGTCCAAGCACACGGACCTCCTTGGTGCGAATTGGCTCCATCGTGTCGTTTTCGGGTTGCAGACGAATGTGGTCGGGTTCGCGGAAGTAGCGCTTGACAGTGGCCTCCTCCCCGAGCAGCGCGACGACAATGTCGCCTTGCTGGGCTGTGTCCTGCTGTTGGACGACCACTAGATCGTCTTCAACGATGCCGGCGTCCTTCATCGATTCGCCCCTTATGCGCAGGAGATAATCACCGTTGCCACCACCCGCGAGGCTGGGGACGGGAACATACTCCTCGATGTTGTCTTCGGCGAGGATCGGCTGACCAGCAGCGACCGATCCGAGCAATGGGAGGCTGTCAGGACGAACGATGCTGCGAACGCTGTCAACGGCGCCGCCGACCGCCCTGTCCAGCAGCTCGATGGCCCGCGGCTTGGACGGGTCGCGACGCAGGAGGCCGATCTTCTCGAGGTTGGCGAGGTGCGCGTGAACGGTCGAAGAGGAGGCCAGCCCGACTGCCTTGCCTATATCGCGCACCGTGGGTGGATAGCCATACTTGGCAGAGTGCTTGCGGATGAAGTCGAAAATCTCTTGCTGACGCTTGGTCAAATCCATGTGGAAGTGGCTCCCCGATCGTAAAGTGTGGGCCCTGAAACGAACATGTGTTCGTACAGTAGCGCGATGCATGGACGGACGCAAGGGCAAGCTCGTGAGAAGAGGTCAGAAGGCTATACTCGCCTCCTCTGCGCCTGTGGCGGAATTGGTAGACGCGCAA
>CAVXBL010000006.1:0-59343 GCA_963760155.1 uncultured Solirubrobacterales bacterium | reverse complement strand
GCCATGGTTTGAAAGGCGACGGCGGAGACTGCTAGCCTGTGGGGACGAGTGACAGTCGCCCCGCCCGAAAGGGCGGCAGTTCTTACCGGAAGGCCCGCGCGAGCGGGCCTTCCGCCTATCCAGAGTTGCTACTGCGTGTTTTCGCTGACGAGCTGTTTCAGCGATTCGGCCGATTTCTGAACGTCTTTGTACATGACGTCGCGGAGTTTGATCGTCGTGGGCGCCGGCGCGCTGAGCACGACGATCACCGCGATCACGCCGATCAGCGCCAGCAACGCGACCAGCGTCGTCATCAGGCGGCGGGCGCGCGAGCGGCGCGGCCGGGTTGCCGCCACAGGCACGGGAGCCGCTGCGCGAGCGGGACCGCGACGCGGCTGACGCGCGACGACCGCGCTGGCGCGCCTGGGGGGAGCGTCGTGCGCGCGTGTGGCGCTTGCGAGCACGCTGGTGGCCTCGGTAGCGTGTGCGGTGCCGCGCGTCGGGCGGGGCTCGACCGGCGATATGCCGAGCGCGCCGTCGCTGATCGCGCGTCCCATCTCGCGCGCGCTTTCGTAGCGCTCGCGCGGGTCCAGCGCGAGCGCGATCGCGACCGCCTCGGCGAGCTGCGGGGTGACCGCGGCCACCAGTGTGTCCAGCATTGCGGGCTCCTCCTGCTGCTGTTTGAGCGCCAGCTCGGTCAGCGAAGCGGCCTCATAGGGCAAGCGTCCGGAGATCAGCTGATAGGTGACGACCCCCAGCGCGTACAGGTCCGCGCGTGGTCCCGCCTCCTCGCCGCGTGCCTGCTCGGGCGCCAAGTAGGCCGCGGTGCCCAGCACCGAGCCGACCTGGGTGATGCTCGACTGCTCGGTCGCCTTTGCTATGCCGAAGTCGGCCAGCTTGAGCTCACCGTCGCGTGAGCGCAGCAGGTTGCCGGGCTTCACGTCGCGGTGAACCACCCCGTGGCGGTGCGCGTAGTGCAGGCCCTCACACGCCTGTTCGATGATCGCGACCGCTTCGTCCACCTCGATCCAGCCATCGTCGCGCAGGATCTCCGCGCACGACTGGCCTTCGATGTACTCCATCACGATGAAATACTGGCCGGTGCGCTCGTCCTGGCCGGAGTCAAACACCTGCACGATGTTGGGGTGGATCAGACGCGCCGCGGCCTGCGCCTCGCGCTGGAAGCGCGACACGAACGTCGTGTCCTCGGCGAGATGCTCGGCGAGCAGCTTGACCGCCACACGACGCTCCAAGCGCTTGTCGAACGCGAGGTGCACCTGCGACATGCCGCCGAACCCGAGCCTGCCCTCCACCCGGTAGCGCCCGGCGATCTCCAGCCTGCGCCCTTCAGGGTGATCGCTCACTGACCGCCCCCAGGACTCGCTCCACCGACGTTGGCGCCTTCGCCACCGCCACCTTCTGGGACGGCGCCATGTTCGCTGCCGGCGCCATGTTCGCCGCCGGCTTCGCCAGCTGCTTCCGTGCCGCCGCTCGGGCTCGGGGTGGTGGTACTAGGCGTCGTGGTAGTGCTCGGCGTTGTCTGGGTGCTTGTCGGGGTGCTCGTCGTGGAGGGCGTTGTGCTCGTCGTGGTGGTGTTTGTCGTGCTCGTCTTGGTTGGAGTCGAAGTCGTGCTTGTGGACGTGTTTGTCGTGGTGGTCGCTGTGGGCGACAGCTGGATGCACATTTCAAGCGCACGCTTGTGCAGGTTCGCGATGCCCTGTTCGAGTCGTGCGCGCAGGCCCTTATCGACGGTCACCGGGAGTTTGAGGAAGTCCTGTTCGGTCTTGCCGAGCGCCGATTCGGTCCCGGCGCAATTACCGTTGCCCGATTCGGCGGCCTGAACCACAGCTTCGAAATCGCTCTGCAGGGGTTCGGCCTTGGCGGCCGGTATCAGGCCGGCGCCGGAGCTTCCGCAGGACACCAGCAGGGCAGTGGCGGCGCCGAGCAGGGCTACCACGATGAGGCGGATTGGCGTTCGCATGTTCACTGTCCGTACTCCAAACGCTCGGCGAGCGAGTTCGGCAGGCGTGCCGTCCTGATCGCCGCTGCTGCTCCTGCCACATCGTAGGAGGTCCGCCGGTAAGTAGCCGTGTCTCCGTCGAGGTCGAGCAGCAGCCACGCAGCGCGCGGATCACCGTCACGCGGCTGCCCGACGCTGCCCGGATTGAGCAGCCATTCACCGGTCGAGATGTCCAGCTCGGCGCCCTCGCGGCATGGCTCTCCGGTCGCGGCCTCGCCTTCGTGGCGCACGAACGACGACGCGACATGCGAGTGGCCGATCAGGCACACGCGATCCGGCTGGGTGTCGAGGCACAGCTCGGCGAGCAACGCCGAGAGCACATACTCCCAAACAGGGTCGCGTGGGCTGGCGTGGTAGAGCCCGATGGATCCCTCTTGACCCTGCGGTCGCAGCTCGGCGAGAAACGCGAGATTCTCCGGCGCGATCACCTCGCGTGTCCACTGCGCAGCGATGCTCGCGCCGCGCGAGAAGTCATCGAGCGGCAGCTCTCCGACGACAGCCATGTCATGGTTGCCGGCGAGGCACACAGCGGCGTGCCGGCGCGCCAGCTCCACGCACGTGTCCGGGTCGGCGCCGTAGCCGACGAGATCGCCGAGGCACCACAACTCGGACGCGTCGCTGTCGGCGATCGCCTCGAGCACGGCTTCAAACGCCTGCCGGTTTGAGTGAATGTCCGAGACGACCGCGACCTTCATCTCATCTCGCGCGCCCACCCAGGGCACACGGTCGGGGTCGGGTCACTACTCGTCGGCTTCCCCGGTCTCGGCGCCGCCGTACTCAGGCAGGTTCTTGATGCCCTCGCGGGTACGCCACTTGGAGTAGTTGTCCTCCATCGCGTCGATCAGCTCGCGCATGAAGCGTGGCGAGAGGTTCACGCGCGACACGACCACACCTGGAACCTCCTCGGACTCGACCTCGTGGTTGACTCTCGCGAAGGTCACCGTGAACTCGTAGTCGGAGTGGCTGACGTTCGCGAAGTTCGCGTATACGCCCCCCATGATCTCGGGAGAGAGATGAATGTTTATATGGCGCTCGGCGCCTGGGTTCTCATCGTTCACACCGCTAGTATCGCAACCCGTGCGGAGGATCGCGTTCGGGTACGGCTAGATCCCGATCCTGAGGAGCTGTGATCTCACGGCAACGCCGCGGAACGATTGTGTCGCGCAAGCGCTGAGCGATCAGATCGTGGGGTTGGGCGAGCACTCCCGGAGGGGTCGTCCGCGCCGGTGCATGACGGCACATAAGATCCTCGCCGGTGAGCCCAACAACTACTGAGACTGGCTTGCGCGAGATCGTGCTCGGCCTCGCTAGCGAGCTCGCGGGCGCAGAAGCCGCGCACCAGGCGATCACACTGGAGCGCCCGCCACGAGCCGACTTCGGCGACTATTCGACCAACGCCGCTCTGCTGCTGGCTCCGGCGGCGGGCTTGCCGGCACGCGAGTTGGCCCAGCGGCTCGGCGAGCAGCTGGCGGCGCGGCTTGGCGAGCAGCTGCAGCGCTTCGAGGTGGCGGGACCGGGCTTCCTGAACCTGTTCCTTGCCGACGGCTGGCACCGCGCGGCGCTCGCCGAGATGCTCGCTGAGGGCGAGAGCTTCGGTCGTGATGGCGCCGCGGTCGCCGAGCGGATCATCGTCGAGTTCGTGTCGGCCAACCCAACCGGGCCAATGCACGTCGGGCACGCCCGCAACGCGGCCTATGGCGACGCGCTCGCGCGCGTGTTGACCTTCCACGGACACCGGGTGGAGCGCGAGTTCTACGTCAACGACGCGGGCTCGCAGGTGCGCAAGCTCGGCGAATCGGTTCGTGCGCTCGCACGCGGGGAAGAAGTTCCCGAGGACGGATACCACGGCGACTATGTCGTGCCGCTCGTCAATGAGGTGGAGCGCCAGCTCGGGCTCGATAGCGTGGCCGAGCGCGATCCCGGCGAGCTGGGCGCGGCCGCGGTGAAGGCGATGGTTGGGCGCATGCAGTCCTCGTTGGGCGCCTTCCGCGTGCTGGATTTCGACCATTGGGCGTATGAGAGCGCGCTGCACGAGGCCCGCGAGGACTTGCTCGACGTGCACGGCGAGCCGGTCAGCCCAGTTGCCCACGCGCTCGCGCTGCTGGAGGAGCGAGGTCACACTTATCGCAGCGAGGGCGCCCTGTGGTTGCGCACCACCGACTACGGCGACGACAAGGACCGGGTGCTGGTGCGCTCCAGCGGCGAGCACACCTACTTCGCCTCGGACATCGCCTACCACCAAGACAAGCGCGAGCGTGGCTTTGAGCGCCAGATCGACGTATGGGGCGCCGATCACCACGGCTACGTGGCGCGCATGAAGGCAGCCTACGAGGCTCTGGGGGGTGATCCCGAGCACCTGGAGATGTTGATCATGCAACTCGTGCACCTGATGCGGCGCGGTGCGCGCGCGCAGATGTCCAAGCGCTCCGGCGAGTTCGTCACGCTGGAGGACCTGCTGTGTGAGATCGGCGTTGACGCCGCGCGCTGGTTCCTACTGTCGCGCTCGCACGACACCACGATCGACCTAGACCTGGATCTTGCTCGCGAAGAGTCGAGTGAGAATCCCGTGTACTACGTCCAGTACGCGCACGCTCGGATCGCTTCGATGCTCGCGAGGGCGGACCCAGAGCACATTCGGCAAGCGCTGCGAAGCGCCGGTGACTCACAGGACCAGCTGCATGAGACCGAACGCACTCTTATCAAGAAGTTGCTTGCCTTCCCCGGTGAGTTGCGCGAAGCAGCCGCACGGCGAGCCCCGCACCGGATAACCACCTACGCACTCGAGTTGGCCCAGCAGTTCACTGCCTTCTACCGCGATTGCCGTGTGCTTGGAGCGGAGTCTGCGGCAATCGAATCTCAGCGGCTCGCGCTGTGTGTGGCCTCCGCTCAGACGATTGCCAGCGCGCTTGACCTGCTCGGAGTGCAGGCGCCGATGGCAATGTAGGGGCTGCTAGACCCGTCAACAGAAGGAGCGATTGTTGAAAAAGGCCTTCTCAGTCGAAGCGCTTGAGGTCGGCGTCCAAGCGTGTGGCGTCGCTTACGCTGAGCTCGGGTGTGCTCGCAACTCGCTCGGCCTGCGCCCGTGCGCGGCGGCGCCAGCTCGGAAGCAACAGCGCGAGTAGCACGAGCAGCGCGAGCACGACCGCGGCCGGCACGAGATACACGACCAGGTCGAAACCTTTCGTGCTCGGCAGCGCGAGCACGGACGGTCCATATTGTCCCACCAGCGCGTTCTTGATCTGTGCTTCGGTCTGGCCTTCAGCGATCAACCCGCGGATGAACACTCGCTCACGAGCGGCTTGAGGCGATTCAGCCACGTTCAACGGAATCTTGCACGTAACGCACATCACCTGGTGTTCGATCTTCAGCAGGGTCGTGCGCGGTGCAAGCGCGCCTGCCTGTGCGCACGCGAGCGTGGGGAAGAGCGCGAGCATGACCGCCACGATGGACAGGGTCATACGGCGGGTCGCCAGCCATCGGGAGGGCCTCGACCCGGCAGGCGACCCGATATGGACCGACTCCGCTGCGCAGGAAGGGTTCGGGCTCACGAGGTCTCCGCGAGCGACACCGCGCGGTTCAGGAAAGCTTCGTCGATCTCCCCGCGCGAGATCGCCACGACGTGGCCGTCGCGGTCGACGATGAAGCTCTCAGGAAGCTGGTCGGTGCCGTAGGAGTGCGTGAATTCGCCGGTCGTGTCGCGCAGGTTCGGGTAGGTCAGGTGGTAGTGCCTGACGAAGCCGAGCGAGTCGGGTGTGACGTCGAGGTAGGTCACGCCCAGCACCGTACCGTCGTGGCGCACGAGCTCCTGCTGGGCACGCTCCAGCTTGGGCGCCTCTTGCTGGCACGGTTCGCACCATGAAGCCCAGAAGTTCAGCACCACCACCTTGCCCCTATAGGAGGCCAGCGACTCGTGGCTGTCGCCTGATAGAAGCGGCAGCATGTGTCCCGCCGACGGCGCCCGCGGGCGCAAGCCGTGTGCGACCGCTTCGTCGAGCGTGCGGCTCGGCGACTGGGTCGCGACCCCGTACACGAGCAGCCCCACGAGCGCGAGACCGATCAGACCGGCGATCGCGGGCAGGTACAGACGTTTGGCCACGGCAGGGAAGCGTAATGCCTGGGCGTGAGACCGGGCGCATACCGGATCTGTGGCGTGCTCCAGGGCGCGCGACGGCGTAATATCTAAACTGGTGCGGTGGTAGCTCAGTTGGTAGAGCGCGAGCTTCCCAAGCTCGAGGTCGCGGGTTCGAACCCCGTCCGCCGCTTGCGGCGCAATCTCCTGTAGCCGTCGTAAGAGGACGCGAGGGTAGCGTGAACTCGCCGCCCGCTCCGCTAGGTCGCTTGGCTACATACTCGTCGCGACCGCTGTCGTCTCCGCGGTAGCGCCGCCGCGGCGATACATGAGGATGCTCACGACGACGGACCAGATCACGAGCACGACTAGCATCGGGAAGAACGCCGGGGGGATCAGCGCGGCGATCCCCATCACGATCGCCACCCAGCCCAACCACTTTGGCAGCGCTGCGCCCCGCAGGATCGCCACTCCGCTTGCCAGCGAGAACACGCACACGCCTGCCAGCAGCGGCAGGAAGACTTCGTTACTGACGACGTTCACCGCCTGCGCTGCAGCTGGACTGAGATGACTTATGTTGTGCGCCAGCCCGAATTCCACGCCGGCGCCCAAGGCGGCTCCGGCGGCCATGATCGCGCCTCCAACCAGCACGACGGCGGCGGCCCCCTCGGCCTTCGGGGCACGACGCATGTAGGAGCGTAGTGACCCGGCGAAGAACACCGCGACCAAGAACGCGATCGCGAGCAGTATGTCGGAGGTTTCGATTTTCGAGCTGTGCGTCTGGTAGTAGGCGATCACCTTGGCAGCGCTGGCGCTCGCATCCGGGGTTTCCCCGCCTGTGACAGCGGCTACGACTATGACCACCGCAAACAGCACGCCAGTGAGCGGCGCGAGACGCCCCAATCGATCAGACATTCCCAGTCCCCTTTCTCGATGAATGAGATCAGCAGCCTCTGCTGGCGCGACTGTACAGCAAGTGCCAGCCGCCGACACGAAAAATCCCATCAGTTGGGCTGATAGTGGACGGCTGGAGGGACGTCGCCGATACCTGACGCCACCGCACGCCCGTTTAGGAGAGAATCCCCGTAATGCGTGTGACCGCCAAGGCCGACTACGCTGTCCGGGCAGTCGTGGAGCTTGTCGGGGGTAGTCAGGAATCCCCGCGCAAGGTTGACGAAGTCGCTCAAGCTCAGCACATTCCGCTGTCGTTCCTGGAGAACATCCTCACGCAGCTGCGCTCCGCGGGAATCGTGCGCAGCCAGCGGGGACCGGAAGGTGGCTACTGGCTTGCCTATCCGGCTGATGAGGTCAATCTCGCGCAGGTCATCCGTGCGGTGGAGGGACCGCTTGTGGGGGTACGTGGGCAGCGACCCGAGGAGATCGAATATGAGGGCTCGGCCGAGTCGCTGCAGCAGGTGTGGATCGCTTTGCGCGCCAACCTGCGCAAGGTGCTCGAGCACGTGACCGTCGCGGACGTAGCCGCCGGCACGCTGCCGAAGGAGGTCGTCGCGCTAACGAGAGAAGAGGAAGCGTGGACGACCAGATAGTCCCACGCTGGCGACTCGCTAAGAGCTGAGTGGTATTACCCGAACACGCGCGGCGCGGGCAGGCGGGCGGCCAGGATCTGTCCCTCCTCGAGCTCCAGCTCGGAGGCCGTCTCGCGTGTGACCTGCGCCCAGACGTCGCGGCCGTCGGGCAGCGTCAGCTCGACGCGCACCTCGAAGCCGAGATGCACCACGCGGCGCACCAGCGCCTCGATGGTGCTCGTGTCGGGATAGGAGTCCCACCCACCCAAAATCTGGATGTCGTGCGGGCGCAGCAGCGCGTCGCCGAGGCGGTTGACCGGGCCGATGAACGACATCACGAACTCGTTGCTCGGCTGCTCATACAGCTCGCGCGGCGCGCCCGCCTGCTCGATCCGTCCCTTGTTCATGACGACGATCTGCCGCGCGACGTCCATCGCCTCCTCCTGATCGTGGGTCACGAAGATCGTCGTGACGTGGATCTCGTCGTGCAGCCGGCGCAGCCACTCGCGCAGCTCACCGCGCACCTGCACGTCCAGGGCGCCAAACGGCTCGTCGAGCAACAGCACCTTCGGCGCCGGCGCGAGCGCGCGCGCGAGCGCCATGCGCTGCAGCTGCCCGCCTGAGAGCTGGGAGGGGTAGCGCTTGGCCAGGCCGTCGAGGCGCACAAGGCTCAACAGCTCGCTGACCCGCTCGCTGACTTCGGTCTTCGGAACCTTGCGCACGGTCAACCCGAACGCGACGTTGTCATACACCGTCATGTGCTTGAACGGTGCGTAGTGCTGGAACACGAAGCCCACGCCGCGCGTGCGCGCGGGCGCCTCCGTCAAGTCCTGTCCGCCGATCGACACGCTGCCGGTGTCGGGCGTCTCAAGGCCCGCGATGATCCGCAGCAGCGTTGACTTGCCACTGCCGCTTGGCCCCAGCAGCGCCATCAACGCGCCGTCCTCGACCGTCACGCTCACATCTTCGAGCGCGGTGAACGCGCCGAAGCGCTTGGTCACGTTGTGGACTGCGATCGCCATCAGCGGACCACTAAGCGACCGTATCCCTGCGGGTGCGCCGGGCCAGCTGATTCATCCCCAGCAGTGTGGCGAACGCGAGCAGCGCGAGCACCACGGCGGCGGCGTACGCGCCGGTCGTGTCGAAGTTCTCGAAACGATCCTGCACATACAGCGGCAGCGTCTGCGTTTGACCCTCGATGCGCCCGCTCACGATGCTCACGGCGCCGAACTCGCCGAGCGCGCGGGCCGTCGTGAGAACGACCCCATATACAACACCCCAACGGATCGCGGGCAGCGTGACGCGGCGGAACGTCTGCCAAGCGCTCGCGCCGAGCGTGGCGGCCGCCTGCTCGGCGTCGGTGCCGAGCTCGTGCAGCACCGGCACGGTCTCGCGCGCGACGAACGGCAGCGACACGAACGCGGTCGCGAGCACCATCCCGGGGATCGAGAAGATCACCTGGATGCCGTGGGCGGTTAGCCAGTCGCCAAACCAGCCGGTGCGACCGTACACAAGCAGTAGCGCGAGCCCGACCACGACCGGGGAGATCGCGAACGGCAGGTCCAGCAGCAGGCCAAGCAACCAACGCCCACGGAAGCGTCCCCGCTCGATCAGCAGTGCGATACCGATCCCAAACACGGTGTTGAGCGGCACCACGATCGCGACCAGCTCGATCGACAGCCAGAACGCGTGCATCGCGTTGGGTTCGCTGACCGCGTTCCACACGGGCGCCAAGCCGTGTTCGAACGTGCGGTAGAAGATCATCGCCACGGGCGCGCCGAGTAGCGCTAGCAGGTAGCCGAGCGCGAGCAAGCGCAAGCCGAGCCGCCTGGCGGTTGCACCGGCAGCGTCCTCACGGCCGCGCCTATGCGTCTTGGGCGGGCGTGTCAGTCGTCCAGCCGGCGTCGCTCCGGCTGGTGCGATCGTGGCTGCCTCAGCGCTGGACACGGCGGGCCGATCGTGGTCGCGAGGACGAGTTGGGGTAGTCAGAGTCCTTAGAGCACATGGCGTGACCCTCTACGCGACAGCCAGGTCATCGCGGCGAGCACGACCAGCGCGCACGCCAGCAGCACGACCGACACGGCGGCGGCGCCCGAAACGTTTTCGTTCTCGACCTGGTTGAAGATGTACACCGACGCGACCTCCGTCTTGAATGGGAGGTTGCCGGAGATCAGCACGATCGAGCCGAACTCGCCAAGCGCGCGCGCGAACGACAGTGCCGCGCCGGAGAGGATCGCGGGGGTGAGGTTGGGCAGCACGATGCGGCGGAACACCGTCCAGCTGCCCGCGCCCAGCGAACCGGCGGCCTCCTCCATCGAGCGGTCCAGCTCGATCAGCACGGGCTGCACCGAGCGCACGACGAATGGCAACGTCACGAACAGCAGCGCCAGGCCCACGGCCGCGCGCGTGAACGTGATGTCCACACCGGCCGGACCGCCCTTGCCGTACAGGGCGAGCAGCACAACGCCCGCCACGACCGTGGGCAGCGCGAACGGAAGGTCGATCAGCGCGTTCACGACCCCCTTGCCGGGGAACTCATCGCGCACCAGCACCCACGCGATCAGTGTGCCCGTGAGCGCGTTGATGGCCACGACGATCGCCGAGACGATCACCGTCAGCTTCAGCGCTGCGACGGCCTCGGGACCCGACACCGACTGCCAGAAGCTGGACGCTCCAGCGCTGGCAGCCGATGCGAGCAGAGCGGCGATGGGCAGCAGTACGAGCACCGACAAGTACACGCCGAGCATCCCATTGCCGAGCGCAGTGGTCGAGTGTCTGCGCAGGCGTCCGCCGGCCGACGGCAGATGAGCTGCCAGCCGGCGGACAGGGCGATCCAGCGCCTGCGATGCGGGGTTATTTGGCAGTTGACACTCCCAGCGACTGCTCGATCTTCGTGACGATCCCGGTATTGGTTTCAAAGAACTGCTTGTTTACTTTGGTCCATCCGCCGAGCGCTTCGATCGTGAACAGACCCACAGGCGTGGGGAACTGGCCCGGGGTCGCGACTCCCGGGATCACCGGACGGTAGCCCTGTTGCGCCCAGATCTTCTGACCCGCGGGCGACAGCAGGTAGTTGACGAACTTCTGCCCAGTGGCGGTGTTGCCACCGCTTAGGACCGCGATCGGATTCTGGATCAGGATCGTGTTCTTGGGGATCACGTATTCGATCGGTGAGCCCTTCTTCTGGTCGGTGATCGCCTCGTCCTCGTAGTCGATCAGCGCGTCGCCGCGCCCGGCGAGGAATGTCTGCAGTGCGTTGCGCGCCGAGCTGTCCTGGCTGACGACTTTGTGGAACAGCGTTTGCAGGTACGCCTGCGCTTCGGCCGGGGTCTTGCCTTCCTTCAGTTGCGCTCCATACGCAGCCATGATGTTCCAGCGAGCGCTGCCCGACGTGAACGGGTTCGGCGTGAGCACTTGCACGCCTGGCTTGACGAGGTCGCTCCAGCCCGTGATGTGCTTGGGGTTGCCCTTACGCACGATGATCACCGCAACTGACTCGGTCACGAAGCCGTGAGTGGCGTTCTTGTTCCAGTCAGAAGACACGAGGCCGGTCTTCACGAGCTTTGTGACATCCGGTTCGAGCGAGAAGTTGACCACGTCGGCTTTCAGGCCGGCCGCCACAGCGCGGCTCTGTTCTCCGGAGGGGCCGTAGGATTGGCTGAACGACACGCCTTTGCCTTCGCTGGTCGCCTCGAACGCGGAGATCAGCGAGGCATAAGCTTCCTGCGGGGTGGAGTAGGCCACAAGCGTGATCTGCTTGCCGCCGGAGGAGCCGCAAGCCGCGAGGCCGAGCACGGCGGCGCCGAGCAAGAGCAGAGCGGACAGGACGATTAGAGGTGTGCGTTTGCGCATAGCCACTTTCTGCATCGAAGACATGAAGATGAACTTTTGGAGTGTAACACCATAAATACGATCGAGTTTCGTGAGTATCTAGATATTGGTTGTCATCTGGCCAACTAGCGGTAGGATTGGAGGAACGATTCGCGGGCCCGTCCGCTCGCGCGTCATCCCGGAGTTGAGGCCGGGTCGTGATGATCCGGCCACCGAGTCGGACAGAACGCCTATTCAGCTGTACCTGAAGTCGTCACCGAGCCAGCAAAGGAGCATTCGTCCCATGTCAGCAACCGACGTAACAACCGCCGAGGCAACCGAGGCTGCCGAGGCCGCCGTCGAGGCGATCACGAACGTCGCGAGCAAAGACGTGACCTTCTCGATGGCCCTCACGCAGGATCAAAAGGACATCCGCGACTGGGTGCACGGCTTTGCCGCCGACGTGATGCGACCCGCCGCGCACGAGTGGGATGAGAAGGAGAAAACCCCGTGGCCGATCATCGAAGAGGCCGCCAAGATCGGGCTGTACGGCTTTGAGGGGCTAGCGCAGTTCTTCGCTGACCCCACCGGACTCACGTTGCCGATCGTCAACGAGGAGCTGTTCTGGGGCGACGCGGGCATGGGTATGGCGATCATGGGCACCTCACTCGCGGTTGCCGCCATCTTCGGACAGGGGACTGGCGAGCAGATCGGCGAGTGGATCCCACGCTGCTTCGGTACACCCGAGGACATCAAGGTCGCGGCTTTCTGCTCGTCTGAGCCCAACGCAGGCTCGGACGTGAGCGCGGTGCGCACCACCGCCAAATTCGATGAGGCCACCAAAGAGTGGGTGCTCAACGGCCAGAAGGCGTGGGCTACCAACGGCGGCATTTCTGACGTGCACGTCGTGATCGCGACCGTGGACCGCGAGCTGAACTCGCGCGGGCACGCGGCGTTTGTGGTGCCGATGAGCGAAGCGAAGGGCATCTCCGAAGGCGCCAAGGTTTCCAAGCACGGTCTGCGCGCCTCGCACACCGCCGACGTGTATCTCGACGACTGTCGTATTCCCGAGCGCTATGTGCTCGGTGGCAAGGAGAAGCTCGACGAGCGTGTCGCGCGCGCCAAGGAGGGCAAGAAGAACAAGTCCAACGCGTCGATGGCCACGTTCGAGGCATCACGCCCGACGGTCGGCTCACAGGCGCTCGGCATCGCGCGCGCGGCCTACGAGTACTCGCTCGAGTACGCCAAGGAGCGCGAGCAGTTCGGCAAGAAGATCATCGAGAACCAGTCGATCGCGTTCACGCTCGCGCGCATGAAGATGGAGATCGACGCCGCCCGTCTGCTGGTATGGCGCGCCTCATGGATGGGCCGCAACCAGGTTCCGTTCGAAAACGCCGAGGGCTCGATGAGCAAGCTCAAGTCCGGCGAGGTCGCCGTGTGGGTCACGGAGCGCGCGATCCAGATCCTCGGCGGCAACGGCTACACGCGCGAGTTCCCGGTCGAGCGCTGGCACCGCGACGCGAAGATCTACGACATCTTCGAGGGCACCGCCGAGATTCAGCAGCTCGTGATCTCGCGCGCGATCAGCGGGATGCACATCAAGTAAGACGTTGCCTTGCGGCGGCCGCCGATCGGGCGGTCGCCTACCAGGCCTGGGTGGCGCCGCAGTGTGGACAAGCCACGCTGGTGGATACCGGTGCGATGAAGAAGTGCCCGCACGAGCACGGGTAGCAAGCCTCGTCCAGTGGGCCTCCAGCTTCGCGCACCCGTTGTGCGGTGAAGTCCTGCTCGGGTGCGGTGAAGTCCTGCTCGGTCCCAGCACTACCGTTCAGCGGCGCGGCCGGCTTGCCTGCCTGCCCCCCGTCATGAGGCGTGCCTGTTGGGGTATGCGCCGAGGACGCGTGGCGGCCGGTGCGCCGATGTCGGCGCCGGCGTCTGTCGGCAAGTGGGTGGAGCAGGCTCGTTCGCATCGGTCTCTACCTTCTATGACGTTTAGGATGTGCGAAGGTTTCGCTGCGCGGCCAATATTTCCTGGCCCACCCCGCGGCGGCGGGCGTGGCTGCGGCGCGAACGCGGGCGGTTCTGAGATAATTCGCGACCGATGAACCCCGCGCGCAAGCGAACAGTGCGGCTGGTGATTTCATTGGGCGCGGCTGTGCTGCTGGCGAGCGCTCTGATTTACACCAGCTTCAGCGCCGCCAGCCCGACCGTCACGCCGAGCCAGCTCGTGCGCCAGGCCGTGCCCGGCCAGAGCTATCAGCTGACCGGCACGGTTGAGTCGGGGTCGGTGCGCCACGCGGGCGACACGCTGTACTTCGGCGTGCGCGACAGGGTCGGGGAAACTGCCGTGGCGCTCAGCTACACAGGCACCGTGCCCGACCCGTTCCGCGAAGGACGCGAGGTGATCGTGACCGTCAAAAAGCAGGGCGACAGCTATGTGGGCGAACCCAACTCGCTGATCACCAAGTGTCCGTCGAAGTACACGGTGACGCCAAGCAAGGCCGCGAGCAAGATCTAGTGCGCCTGGGGACAACTCACCGGACGAACTACCGCTGATGGCCCTGCTCGGAGGCACATGTCTCATGCTGGCGCTCGTCGTGTGCGTGTACGGCATCGGGGCCTCCTTGTACGGAGTGAGGACTGGGCAGGAGCAATGGTCGGCCTCCGGGCGGCGCTCGATATACGCGCTGGCGGGCGTCCTCACGGTGGCGTTCGCCGTGCTCGAGATCGCGTTCCTGCGCGACAATTTCGCCTTCAACACTGTGGCCGACACGTCGAGCGCCACGACGCCGACGTTCTACAAGGCCGCCGCCGTGTGGTCCTCCCAGGAAGGCTCGCTGCTGCTGTGGGCGTGGCTGCTGTCGCTGTGGTCGAGCCTCGTGCTGTTCCTGACGCGCAAGCGCCTGCGCGACGTGCGCGCCTACGCGACCGCGATCCTGCTCGGCTTCGGTGGTTTCTTCATATCGCTGATGGTGTTCTACGCCAACCCGTTCAAGACCACCAATCCAGCGCCGGCCGAAGGCCAGGGTCTTGACCCGCTGCTGCGCCACCCGAGCATGATGATCCACCCACCAATGCTCTACTCGGGCTACACGTTGTGCATCGTGCCGCTCGCGTTCGGGATGGGCGCGCTGCTGGCCCGCAAAGTAGACGCCGAGTGGATCAAGCTGATCCGTCGCTTCTCGATGGCAGCCTGGCTGTTCCTCGGCATCGGGATCATGCTCGGCGCGCGCTGGTCCTACTCGGAGCTTGGCTGGGGTGGCTATTGGGGCTGGGATCCGGTGGAGAACGCCTCGCTGATGCCGTGGCTGACCGGCACCGCGTTCATCCACTCGCTGATGATCCAGGAGAAGCGCGGGATGCTGAAGGTATGGAACGTGTCGCTCGTGCTCGCCACGGGCACGCTCGCGATCATGGGCACGTTCCTCGTGCGCAGCGGGGTTCTCAGCTCGATCCATGCGTTCGGGGGCGCGACGCTTGGAGTGCCGTTCGTGGCGCTGATCGGAGTACTGATCCTCAGCTCGATCTACCTGGTCAGCTCGCGTCGTTCGCTGCTGCGCAGCGAACACCACCTGGACTCGCTGCTCTCGCGTGAGTCGGTGTTTCTCGCCAACAACGTGGTGCTCGTCGGACTTTGCTTCGTGATCTTCTGGGGTACCTACTTCCCGCTGATCTCCGAGGCGATCACCGGGCAGGAGGCCTCGGTGGGGCCGCCGTGGTTTGACCGCTACACGGTGCCGCTCGCGATCGCGCTCGTACTGCTCAGCGGGATTGGACCCGTGATCGCTTGGCGCAGGGCGACGCGCTCAAATGCCCGCCGCAACTTCCTGGTGCCCCTGCTAGTTGGCCTGCTCACTCTGGTAGTGCTGCTCGTTACGGGTACCGCCACCAGCAAACCGCTAGCGATCGCAATGTTCTGCTGCGCTGCGTTCGTGCTCGGCAGCGTCGGGCAGGAGTACTGGCGTGGTGTACGGGTGCGCCGCGCGATCGCGGGCGAGCCGGCGCCACTTGCGTTGATGGCGCTCGTCAAACGCAACCGCCGACGCTACGGCGGCTATATCGTGCACATCGGGATGGCGGTGCTGTTCGTCGGCGTGGCCGCCTCCTCATCCTTCCAGCACGCATCCGAGCTGAGCCTCTCGCCGGGTCAGTCGACGAAAGTTGGGGCCTACAGCGTGCGCTACGTGCGCCCGACGGCCACGATCACCCCGCAATACGACGCGGCCCACACCGGCGCCACGATGAGCATCGGCGCCGTGCTCGATGTGACCAAGGGCGGTAGACACGTCGCGACGCTGTTGCCGAGTGAGGGCTTCTACGACTCCAGCGAACCCAGCCAGGGCTCTGTCGGGCACCTGATCGGTGGCCAGCCCGTCAGCCACGTTGCTATGGACGCGGGCGTGACGCGCGACGTGTGGAGCGCGATCGCGCCCAACATCAACACGCCGCGGCTGCAACGGATCATCACGATCGGCAACAAAACGATTCCGCTCGTGCGTCCCGACGAGGGCATGATCGCGCTGGCGGTGTTGGAGCGCGAATACATGAAGGCGCCCCCGCCAGCCGAATTCCATTTGATCGTCTCGCCGCTGGTTATGTGGATCTGGATAGGTGGGCTGATCGTGGCCGGTGGCGGGCTGATCGCGCTGTGGCCGGCGCCGAGCGTGGTGCGTCGTCGGGTCCGTTCGCTGGCCGGCGCTCGGACGTCGCAGGGCCTGGCGCGCGCTTGAGCGTGAACCGATGAGGATGGCGGCGGACGCCCGCAGGCACGGCCAGGATCCCCTATGAGCATCGCGGTAGCGGTGCTCACGCTGGTGCTGCTGGCGGCGGTGATCGCGGTGGTGAGCGGTCCGTTGCTGACGGCGCGCACTCCGCAAGATACCCCCCACGACGGGGTGCAGGCAGACAAACCGACCGAGTCCGAGGCGCCGCGGCGGGAGGAGCTCGAGGCGGCCCGCGAGGCCAAGTATCGAGAGATCCGCGACGCGGAGCTCGACTATCACACAGGCAAGCTCTCGCGCGAGGACTTCGAGGCCATCAACGGCACGCTGCGTGCCGAGGCGGTCGAGATTCTCAACCGACTGGAGGCGCTGGAGGGCGAGGGAGATCTAGCAGGCGAGGGGCGAGATCGGGGAGGCGAGGGGGAAGATCGGGGAGGGGAGGGGAGCGGCGAGCAGACCGGCGAGAGTGAAAGCCCTAGCCCTGCAGCTGGTGCGGGTGAGCGTCGCGAGACCAGTGCGGGTGAGCATCACCCGAGTGGGCGTAGCCCGGGCGAGGAAAACCCTATTTCCAGGGTTCCTTAAGCAGGAGGATCGTGTTCAACGCGAAAAGGATCGCGAAGAACACGGTCCAGCGGTTGAGGTTGCGCTCGACCATCGAGCCGCCGCCGAGCGGGCCCTGACCGCTGCCGACTCCGAACGCGCCTGAGAGGCCGGAATCCTTGCCCGAATGCATGAGCACAAGCAGGATCAGCACGACCGCGATGATGACCTGCAGGAACGAGAAAATTGCTTCCACCAGCCAAGCGTAACGATTTTGCAAGCGACTGTGCGCACAGTCGGCCAATTTGGCCAAGTTCGGGGGTAACGCCTCGCCCATCTATACAGTCCAGCCGCTCTGCCGCTATGGAGGCTCATATGCACCCACGCTGCGCGACACCCCGGTTCGATTACGAATCCTTTACCAAGGTCTGCTTCCCTGCCGATATGAATAGGGTCAGGGGGCGCCTGGGCAGTGCGGGCGCTCTGCTCTAAGCGACCATGGGACGAGACAACGATGAGCAGGGGCCGAGTATGTCCGGTGTGAGTGGTGCTCGCTTGCGAGTGCGTCGCGCGATCCTCTCAGCACTCGCGGGGGGCGGGTTGACCGCAGTTGGGCTGGGAGGGCCATTGTCGGGCGCGACGCTCGCGGCTGAACCAACGACAGGTTCGGCGCCTCCGTCTGGAACCTCGACGACGCCCGCGCCGGAAGCACCGACGCAGACCACAACAACAAGCACGCCGACGACCGGCACGGCGACAACGCCGGACACAACCACAACGACCACGCCCGTCGGCGAACCACCGACTAAGACGAGCACCAGCGCGACACCCACAGCACCTGCGACGACGGCACCCACGACGCCCCCGACGAGCACCGTCGAAGCCGCACAGCCTCCCGCGAGCGCCCCGAAAGTCCTCGTGCAGCGGATACAGCAGACGACCAATGGGCAAGCGCTCAACCCAACTCCAACGACCCCCACGACAACCCCGGTGTCCGTCGGGCCGAAGGGCTCAGGCGATATCGCCCCCCCACCACAGCTCGCGGCGGCGCAGTCCAGCGCACTGGCGGCGATGATCGCCGGCTCGGCCGCTTCTGTCGAGGCGCTCGACTTCTACCGGATACCGCTGTTCTTGCTTCCGATCTACCAGGCCGCGGCGGTCCAGTACGGCGTGCCCTGGCAGGTACTCGCGGCGATCAACGAAGTCGAGACGAATTTTGGCACTGACCTGTCAGTGTCGACCGCGGGGGCGGTGGGATGGATGCAGTTCATGCCGGAAACCTGGCTGCGCTATGGGGTGGACGCCCTGGGTGCCGGCTACGCCGACCCCTATAACCCCGTTGACGCGGTCTTTGCCGCTGCGCGCTACTTGCATGCGGCCGGCGCCTCAACCAATCTGCGCGCGGCGATCCTCGCGTACAACCATTCGGAAGCCTACGTCGAATCGGTGCTCCTGCGGGCACGTCTGTTCGCGAGCTACCCGGCATCGGTGATCGCCACGTTGACCGGTCTAACCGAGGGCAGCATGCCGGTGGCAGGTGCACAGCTGAGCGCGAGCTCGATCATCCCCCAGGGAGGGGTGGCTCCAACGCCGACCGCCACATCGAGCGCGACCGCCGCTGCATCGAGCGCTACCGCCGCCACGTCGAGCGCGACCGCCGCTGCATCGAGCGCGACCGCCGGGACGACGCTTGCCACACCCGCGTCAACGGCGCGGGCGCAGGCGGCTAACTCCATACCCGGCTCCAGCCTGGCCCCCTCACCCGCCGTGGCCGCCGCCCGCGCTGAACGCGCGCTGAACGCCGCCTCCCCGCCATCTCAACTATCGGAGCTTGTGGGTCGCAGAAACGCGCCGGTGGTCGCCGTCGAGGACGGACGTGTGGTCGGGATCGGTCGGTCGCGTAAGCTCGGGCGCTACCTGGTGCTGCGCGATACCTACGGCGACGTGTTCACCTACGCCGGTCTTGGCAGCGTCGCTCCAGTCTTCCGCCTGCCCAAGCCGGCAAACATACAGGTACCTAAAGGCGCTCTCGGAAGCGGCGAAACAGGCAGCGATCCGACGCCCAAGCAGGTCGCCAGCGCCGGGCGCCAGTTGCCGCTGACGTTGCACGTCGCTAGGAAGAAGACGGCTACGCCCGCGAGCTCCAAGCAAGCGAGTGCGGGTTCCTCTGACCAAGCAGAAGCGCCTGAGCAGACAGGCAAGGTGCGGGTGTTCGCCCACCCGGGCAACCCCGACGCGATCGCCGCCGCACGCGTCAGGGCGCGGACGGCCCAGCTGAAGGCGGCAGCGGACGGTTGGATGGCGCTGGGTCGCGGTTCGGTGGTGGCAGAGGGCACCGTGCTCGGTCATCTCGGCTCCGACGGCGAAAACGCCGACGCAACCCTGCGCTTCGCGATCCGTCCCGCCGGTGCGCAGAGCGCCATCGACCCGCGACCGATCTTGGCCAATTGGAAGCAGCTCGAGGTCGCACTGCATCCACAGGGCGCCAAAGACGGTCCGGTACTCGCGGGCGCCACCGCGAGCGACGCGTTTCTGCTCTCCCGGCTAGAACTGCAGCGCGCGGTGCTCGCCGACCCGGACATCAAGCTCGGTCAATGCGACCGCGAGCAGGTGGCCGCCGGCAAGGTTGGACGCCAAGCGCTCGCGCTGCTCGTGTTCCTCTCGCGCAGCGGGTTGAAGCCGACCGTGGGGCAGCTGCGTTGTGGGCACACTGCCCACACGGCAAGAGGACCAATAACGACCTTCCCGCAGGCAGACACCGTTGACATCGCGGCCATCAACGGCATCCCGATCGCTGGCCACCAGGGAACGGGCACGATCACCGACATCACGATCCGCACGCTGCTCACGATCCAAAGCCAGTTCGCGCCGAAGCGGATCGTCAGCCTGATGAAGTATCCGGGGGCGCCGAGCACGATCGCCGCGGCCGACTACTCGACCTACATCAAGGTCGAGCTGTCCAAGCCCGATGCCGCGGCCGCAACGCGCAAAGCAGCGGGCGCAAGTGCGGCTCGCACGGCGGCGAGTCAGAGCTCAACGGCGTCGCTTGTGGCCAGCACGGTGTTGAACACGACCGAGTGGCAGCGGTTGATCGAGCAGGTCGGCAACCTCCAGACACCGAAGTTGTCGAGCAAGCCGAGCGCGTCGGCGATTCGCGACAAGCAAGCCGCGGCCAACAACCGCGGGCTCGGCACTCGGGCATTGCCCTAAGCGTGTTACGCGCCAGGCGACGCGCGCTCCAAGTCGCGCGTCGCCGTAGCCTTTAGGCAGATTTCTAAAGCACTAACCGGAGCTTTCGCCGCCGGGTGGCGGTCCGCTCGCGCCAGGTGCCCTACCGGTACCCGGTCGCCGCCGGAACGCGCCCAACAGCGTGGCGCGGCACTTTGTTGTGGCAGCCTTGAACTGCGGGCTGCTCGTGTTGATGCCCTTCGTGTCGAATATCGGTCCCCTGGCAGATGTGTTCGGGGCGGGCAGATTGATGCCGTTCTGGCGTAGACACGCGGCGTACTTGGTGAGCGCCTGCCTGAAGGCGGGGCTACTAAAGCCTGCTGCTCCCTGACCCTGACGGAAGAAACGGTTGCCGCCGCCACACTTCTTCAACGCCGCTTCGTACTGAGCGCGCGTCACGCCCTTTGGCAGCGTCGCGCCGCCGCCGCCCAGGAAGCCGGGACCACCCGAGCCGTTCGGACGTGCGGGCAGTGTGATGCCGTTCTTCTGAAGGCATTCGCGCATCGCCGCAAAGCGGGCAGAGCCACGTCCGCCGGCTGGAGGCGTGGTCGTGCTGGAGCCTGTCGAGGTTGTGCCGGTCGACGAAGTACTCGAAGTAGTGCCTGTCGAGGCTGCGTTGGCGCTGGAAGACGTGCCGCTCGAGGAGCCGCCGCACGCCGCCAGACCGATGCAGACAAGCAGCAGAATCGTTAGAGCGGCGGCCGCGGGTCTGCGACTGCTGGTGCGAGTGTTGGGCATGGAGTTCCTTTGTAGATGATCAGTCTTCATGTACTGGTTGGCGTATGAACGAGCGGGTGATCCTTCCCCGTCGGCGAAGTGATTCAAAGCTCGAACGTCGCTCCCACGTGATCCACTCTTGCACGCCTAGCCTCCGAACAGCGTGGGTTCGCCGCCTGCGCCGCCACCGCCGTGTCGGGCGGAGCCGCCACCACCGCCGCCGAACAAAGCACTGAGACCGCCGCCGGCGCCGGCTTCGCTAACGCGGATCGATTCTGCGCTGACCGTGCCGCCTGCGCCGGCGCTCCCGGTGACGATCACGGTTTCGCCGGGATGGATGCCCTTGACATCGGCTTTGACCGTCTTCGTGACCGTGGAGGACGCCGATGTCGTGACCTTCACCGTGTTGCCTTCCGAGGTTGTCACATACAGCGTGTTCCCCGACAAGTAGGCGACCTGGCCGACTGTGGCCCCGGCGCCGCCGGCGAAGCCACCCGTTCCGGAGGCCCCCGCAGCGCTGCGGCCGGTGCCGGTGCTTGCGCTACCGGCCGTGCCCGAGCGCAGCGCCGCGAAGCGCGAGGCCAGACCACCGGAGGCGCTCGAGCTGCTTGAGGAACTTTCGCCCTTCTCGACCAGTACTCCCCCGATGAATCCGCACGCGATCAGCAGCACGCCGAGCAGCGCTAGCGGGACTGGTGTGAACAGCCGGCGACGAGGTCGAACTGGTAGCTCCTGTTCGACGGATTCGTCATACCATTGCTGTTCCTGCGCCGGCTCGTAGGTATGCGCGTTCGGGGCCTGGGCGGCCGTGTCATGCGTCTGGACGGCCGTGTCCTGGGGGGGTGTGTCGCCGCTGGCGGGTTGCTCGTGGGGCATGACGGACTCCTCGTGGGGGGAAGATTGCTCACTCAAAGCGCAGCGCTTCGATCGGTCTGAGGCTGGCCGCGCGAGCGGCAGGGTAAGTGCCGAAGAACAGGCCCGAAAGGGCCGCGGCTCCGAAGGCGAGGAAGATCGAGTATGTGGCGATTTCCGGGTGCACGCCGGCGATCTCGAACTGACTGCCGAGCACGCCTACAAGCACGCCGGTGAGGCCGCCGATCAGCGACACCAACACGGCCTCGGTCAAGAATTGAGTGAGTATGTCGCTGCGCCTGGCGCCGATCGCCTTGCGGATACCGATCTCGCGGGTGCGCTCGGTGACGCTCACGAGCATAATGTTCATCACTCCGATTCCGCCGACCAACAGCGAGATAGCGGCGACCTCGCCGAGCAGCGTAGTGAACACGCTGCTGGTCGAGCTGGAGGCTTCCAGCAGCGATCCCTGATTGAGGACCTCGAAACCGGGTTCCGTTGTGTCCTTGATTTTATGGCGTTCCTCGATCAGGGTGCTGACCTCCGCTTCAGCGGCGTTGAGCGCGGCCTCGGACTTGGCCTGCACCGTGATCGAGTCGATCGGTCCGGAGCCGGTCAGCGTGTTCTGCACGGTCGTGATCGGGGCCATCACGACGTCGTCCTCGTTGGTGGCACCGTTGGAGCCCTTGGAGGCGAGCACGCCGACCACTTCGAAATTGCTGCCGTTGACCTTGATGTTCTGCCCGACGGCGCTCTGCCCGGCGAACAGTTCCTCAAGCACCGTCTGTCCGATCACCGCCACGCGCTTGTGCTGGCTGACATCCGCGGAAGTAAAAGAGCTGCCTTCGGCGATCTTGTAGCTATGGGCGCTCAGATAGGAAGGGGTGGTGCCCACGAACGAGGATGGTTCATAGCTTGAGCTGCCGAACACGAGTTTCGCATCGGTGGCGTTGACCACCGGCGAGGCGCTCTTGACGTCCGGCGCGAGGCTGGGATTCTGTAGCGCTTCCGCGTCTTGCTTGGTCAAGGAGACGCTACCGGCTGTGCTCGCCGCGGCGCGTGCGCCGATGCGAAAGCCCCCTCCGTTCGGCATCACGATCAACACGTTGGTGCCGAGGCTGTCGATGCTCGACTGCACCGCCTTGGAGGAGCCGTTGCCGACGGCGATCAGAATGATCACCGAGGCAACGCCGATCGTCATGCCGAGGATCGTCAAACCGGAGCGCAGCTTATTGGCGGTGATCCCACTCCAGGCGATCCGCAGTGTGCCCGGACCAATCATGGCCGCGCCTCAACCGTGCTCCTGGCGAGGGTGTGGTGGGCCGACTTCTGGGCGTGGACCGTCGGTGGGTGGTCATGCACGCTCACCGTGCGCCCGTCCTCGACGATCTCGCCATCGCTCAGGCGGATCACGCGCTTGGCCTGTTCGGCGACATCGGGCTCGTGGGTGATCAGCACCACGGTGCGCCCTTCGTCATTGAGTCGCGCGAAGATCCTCAACACGTCCTCGGTGGAGTGCGAGTCGAGATTGCCCGTCGGCTCGTCCGCGAGGATCAGTGAAGGGTTTGTGACTATCGCCCTGGCCACCGCAACGCGTTGCTGCTGGCCGCCGGAGAGCTCGGAAGGGAGATGGTGCAGCCGGTCGGCTATCCCCATCGCGCCCAGCGCCGCCGCGGCGCGCTTGTGGCGTTCGGCGCGGTTCAGTCCGGCGTAGGCGAGCGGCAGCTCCACGTTGGCCACCGCGCTCGTGCGCGGGACGAGGTTGAAACTCTGAAAGACGAAGCCGATCTTGCGGTTGCGCAAGTCGGCAAGGTCGTCCTCGTCCATGTGGCTCACATCGACGCCGTCGATCTCATAACGACCGCCCGTGGGTATGTCCAGGCAGCCAAGGATGTTCATCAGGGTGCTCTTGCCGCTGCCCGAACTGCCCATGATCGCGACGAAGTCGCCCCGCTCGATCCGCAGTGAGACGCGCCGCAGTGCGTGGACCTCGATCTCGCCCAACCGGTAGGTCTTGCTGACGTCGTGCACTTGGATAACGGGCGCGGCCCGGCGCGGCCCGGCGCGAGGAGCGGCGAGGCCGGCGGATGGCGCGCGCTCCACTAGCGGTCGGCGGCGCGGCGTGCGTACGCAGTCCTCGGTGTGCGCGCGGAATGGTCTGTGCATCAACCGCCCCCTCGGAAGAATGCGCCGCCGCCCCCGCCCCCGAGGAAGGCGCCGCCTCCGCCACCTGCGCCAAGCCCGCCGCCGCCGAGACGACTCCCGAGCCGGGAGCTGAGGCTGGTGGCGCTGCTCGTGCTGGTGGCTTGGGGTAGAACAACCGTTTCTCCGGCCTGCAGGCCGCTCAGAATGATCGTCGAGCTGTTGCCCGCGAGACCCGCGACCACCTGCTGGCGCACGTCCTTACCATCCCGCACGATGGTCACCGAGCCGCCCGAAATGGCGCTGGTGGGAACGTTCACGCCTTCGGCCTGCTTGACGACGACTTCGGCGGTCGCGCTCATGCCGGGCTTCAACCCCGATTCCATCTGATCCAGTTGGAAAGTGACGTCGTAGCTGACGACCCCGCTGCTGCTGGTAGAGAGAGTCGCCACTTCGCTGACGTGCGCCGCGAGCTTGCGGCCTTCCAGGGCTTCGACCGTAACCGTGGCGATCTGGCCGACCCGCACGTGGCTGATTTCCGATTCGCTGAGCGCCACCACGAGCTGCATCGAGGAGAGGTCGCTGAGCACTGCGAACGAGGAGCTCGAGGAGCTGGAGGAGCTCGAGGAGTCCGTCGAGCCAGTCGAGCCCGCGGTAGAACGGTCCGCGGCGGATGCGCCGCCCGCGGAAGCGCCCGATCCAGATGAGCTTGATGGGCTGCTGCTCGCGGCCTTGGTGGTGCCGCTCGCCGACACGACTTCTCCGACCTGTCCGGTGAGCGAGACGATCGTTCCATCCTCGGGCGCGTAGAGCTTGGTGTCCTGCACTGCCTGTTCGTCGCTCTGCACCGTCAGTTTGTCGCTCCTGACAGCCGCTCGCGCCGAAGCGATGTTCGCTTCGCGCGTGGCCGTACTGAGCGTGGAGCTCGACGGGGAGGAGCTGGATTTCGATGCGGACGAGCTGGAGCCCGTTTCTTTTTCGGGTTCGCGGGTGGCTTTCGTGGACGTTTTCGTAGTCCTGCTCGGGGAGCTGCTCGCGGGCACGGTCCCGCTCGGTGTGGTGGCACTGGCGGGCGTGGTGACCGTCGGGGTGGTGCTCGTCGGCGTCGTGCTCGTCGGAGTGCTGCTCGCGGGCGTAGTGGTGCTCGGCGTTGTACTCGACGGTGTGGTTGTGCTCGGCCCATTCGGATAGGCGCTCGCCGACGCAGCGAGGGCATGGCTGGAGATCTCGGCGGTGGCAGGACGCACCGCCGCCGCCGCCGCCGCGCTCGCCCCAGTGTCGCCGGAGCTACCGGAGCCGGTCGAGCCTTCACCGTCGGTTTCTTCCTCTCTGGCGAGGTTGGCTTCGGCGGACTGCAGCGTGGCCTTGGCCTGTTCGAGAGTAACTTCGGCGCTCTGCGGGTCGAGCGTGGCCAGCAGCCGGCCCTGCGTGACGTACTGCCCCTGGCTCACATAGATATTGGTGACCGTGCCGCCCGTCTTAAAGCCAAGATTCAGCTGACTGGCGGGCGCCAGGTTGCCGCTACCCGACACGGTTGACTGCACGACTCCTTCGGCCGCCTTGGCGGTGCGGGTGACGGTTGTCGAGCCGCTGGACGCTGGACCAACCAGGAGGACGGCAGTGAGGATCGCGCCGAGGCACAGTAGGCCCAGCAGGTAGTTCAGCCAGGGACGTCCTGTGCGCTCGGTCATCGCCATCTCCGATGTTGGTGTGGATGCGTAAGAGGGTGCGAAGAAACCCCGTAAGAGCAGGTAAATCGTTGCATTCCGCGAGGCTCACCGCCAGACGGTGAGCCGCTGTGACCCTCGCGGTGAAGGGCCTCGTTCCGGCGGGGGAGGAGGGTCTCTTCGTGGCGGGAGTGAAGGGTCTTGTTACGGCGGGGGAAGAGAGTCTCTTTGTGGCGGGAGTGAAGGGCCTCGTTGCGGCCGGGCAGGAGGGTCTCGCGGCGGCGGCGGGGGACGCGTCTGCGATGATGGCCGCCGATGGCCATGTACGGCGGGATCGATCTGGGGGGGACGAAGATCCAAACGGTCGTCATGCGTGCAGATGATCACAGCGTGCTCGGTCAGGCACGCCGCCTCACGCCGCACACGGGCGGTCCACCTGCCATTGTGGACGCGCTCGTCGCCTGCATGTCAGAGGCGGGCGACTCGGCTGGCATCCAAGTCGAGCGGCTCGACGGGATCGGCGTGGGCGTGCCCGGGGAGGTCAACGCGCTGGCGGGCACGCTGGCGCGAGCTGGCAATCTGCCGGAATGGGAGCGACCGTTCCCGCTTGCCTCCACGCTGTCCGAGCGGCTCGGGGTCAGCGCCAAGCTAGGCAACGACGTGATGGTGGCCGTCAATGCCGAGCTGACGCTCGGCGCTGGTAGGGGGACTGGCTCGCTGCTCGGTGTGTTCTGGGGCACCGGGGTCGGAGGCGGAGCGGTCTTTGACGGTAAGCCGTGGCACGGCCGCGGGGACGCCGGGGAGATCGGCCACATAGTGGTCAAGCAGGGCGGCGCGCGCTGTCCGTGCGGGCGTCGCGGCTGCATGGAGGCCTACGCTGGACGGCGCGCGATGGAAACCAAGGCCAAGCGGATGGTCGAGAAAGGCCACCACACCGACCTTTTCAAGATCATGCGCGAGCGGGGGCGCGAAACGCTCTCAAGCGGCGTGTGGGAGCACGCGTTGGCACACGAGGACAAACTCGCTCAGCGGCTGATCGAGCGCGCCGTGCAGGCGCTCGGCAGCGGAGTGGCCTCCGCTGTCAATCTGCTCGACGTTGAGCTGGTGTTGCTTGGAGGAGGGCTCGGCACGCGCTTCGGCGAGCCGATGCTCGAACGTCTCGCCGCCGCGATGAAGCCGCACCTCTACAACGACGACCGCCCGCCCATGCTGCGCCTGGCGGGGCTTGGCGATCTTGGGGGAGCGCTGGGGGCGGCACTGCTCTGTGAGTAGCGCGTGTGCTCCACGTCGCGGCGCCTGGGCGGACTGCTTGATGGGTAGCGGACACGCTCCACGGGCGCTATGGTCCGGGTGGAGCCGTAACGTATGGACGCTTTGTCACAGCCGGTGATGCACCTCTCGACGGTTCTGCGCAGCTCGCTGCTCGACAAGACTGGAGAGCGGCTCGGCCGCGTCGAGGATCTGATCGTGCGGCTCGCCGACGGTGGCTACCCACCGGTGACGGGCTTGAAGGCGCGGATCGGAGGGCGCGAGCTGTTCGTGCCGATCGCGCGAGTCGCCGAGCTCAGACCGGACGCCGTACGGCTCGCCGGTCAGAAACTCAGCCTCGGACGCTTCGAGCGCCGAGCGGGCGAGGTGCTGCTCGGCCAAGACGTGCTCGGTCGCACACTTGTTGACGTCGAGGCCGACCCGCCGGTGCTCGTTACCGCACATGAGATCGAGCTCGCCTGTATAGAGAGCTGGTGGCGGGTGGTGGGGGTCGAGAACACCGCGCGCGCTCGCGCGCGCCGTCGCCTGCCGCGCGCGTTGAAGCACTTGATCGGCGATCAAGCATTTCTAGACTGGTCGGCGCTGGAGCCGTTCGTGGATCACGTGCCGAGCGCGCGCCTGCGCTTCTCCCACCGCAAGCTCGCCAACTTGCATCCCGCGGAGATCGCGGACCTCGTGGAGGCTGCCTCCCACGAGGAGGGCGAGGAGATCATCAAGGCTGTCGGTCAGGACCGGGAGCTCGAGGCCGACGTCTTCGAGGAGCTCGACGAGCACCATCAGCTCGAGTTCATCCGCGAGCGCCCAGACGAGCAGGTGGCGGCCGTGATCGGGCGTATGGCCCCCGACGACGCCGCCGATCTGATCGTCGAGATCGACCAGGACCGCCGTGCGCGGATACTCGCGCTGCTGCCGCCCGTCCAGCAACGCCAGATCGAGAAGCTGCTCGGCTACAACCCATCGACGGCGGGTGGGCTGATGAGCCCCGATTGCATCGTGCTCGCCGAGGATCAAACCGCAGGCGCGGCGTTGGAGCGAGTGCGTGCCAGCGAGATCGCGCCGACGACGCTCACCACCGTTTACCTGCGCGACGGCGAAGGCAAGCTGTCTGGCTCGGTGCCGATTGTGACGCTGCTACGCAGCGACCCGCACACGCCACTCCTGGATATCGCCGATCGTGAGCCGGAGTCGGCGCCCACCGACGCAGACCTGCCAGAGGTCGCGCGCACGATGACCGATTACAACCTCGTGATGCTGCCCGTAGTCGATGAGGAGGAGCGTGTCGTCGGGGTAGTCACCGTTGATGACGTGCTGGAGCTCACACTGCCCGCGGGCTGGCGGCGCCGCTTCGGCCTCGCCCGCGACTAGGCCTAGCGTCCCACTAGAGTCCGGGCCGTATGTCTGAGCGCCCGGAGAGCATCGAGGAGACGACGCTGAGCACGCCGCCCGCTCCGCCACGCCCAGACGGCGTGCCGCCCGTCCTGGACGAGGCCCACATCGGCGACATCCGCGGGGCGTTGGGCACGATCAAGCTGCACGACACCGGAGCACGTCATGGCGCGCGCGCGCGGCTCGCGGCATTGCTCGCGATCATGGGTCCAGGACTGATCGTGATGGTCGGCGACAACGACGCGGGCGGCGTGTCTACCTACGCGCAGGCCGGTCAGAACTACGGCACGACGCTGCTGTGGACGCTGTTGCTGCTGATCCCTGTGCTGATCGTCAATCAGGAGATGGTGATCCGGCTCGGCGCGGTGACGGGCGTGGGTCACGCCAGGCTCATCAACGAGCGCTTCGGGCGCTTCTGGGGCTGGTTCTCGGTGGGCGACCTGTTCATTCTCAACTTCCTCACGATCGTCACCGAGTTCATCGGGGTGAGTCTCGCGCTGGAGTACTTCGGCGTGAGCAGGTTCATCGCTGTGCCCGCCGCCGCGCTGACACTGATCGCGATCACCTCGACCGGCAGCTTCCGCAGCTGGGAGCGGTTCATGTACGTGTTCGTGGTCGCCAACGTGCTGGTGATCCCGCTGCTCGTGCTCGCCCACCCTCATCTCGGCACGATCGCCCACAACACGGTCGTGCCCGGCATCAAGGGTGGGGTGAGCTCCACGGCGGTGCTGCTGATCATCGCGGTGGTCGGCACCACCGTCGCGCCCTGGCAGCTGTTCTTTCAGCAGTCAAACATCATCGACAAGCGCATCACGCCGCGCTGGATCAACTACGAGCGGGTCGACACCGTCATCGGCGCGTTCGTGGTGGTGATCGGCGCGGGTGCGCTGATCGCGGTGACCGCGTTCGCGTTCGATGGCACGTCCTATGCGGGGCACTTCAGCGACGCGGGGACTGTCGCGACCGGACTCGCGCACACGCTGGGCTCCACCGCGGGCGCGTTCTTCGCGGTCGTGCTGCTCAACGCATCGCTGATCGGCGCGGCGGCGGTGACGCTGTCAACTTCCTACGCGTTCGGGGACGTGTTCGGGGCGCGGCACTCGCTCAACCGTGGCCTGCGCGACGCGAAGGTGTTCTACGCGAGCTTCACGCTGATGGTAAGCGCTGCCGCCGGGATCGTGCTGATCCCGGGCGCGCCGCTGGGCCTGATCACGACCTCCGTGCAGGCGCTGGCCGGTGTGCTGCTGCCGAGTGCCACCGTGTTCCTGCTGTTGCTGTGCAACGACCGCGAGGTGCTAGGCCCGTGGTCCAACCCACAGTGGTTGAACGCGATCGCGAGCGTGATCATCGCGGTGTTGGTCGAGCTGTCGTTGATTCTGATGGCCAGCACAATGTTCCCGAGCGTCGACGTGACACGTCTGTTCGAGTACCTCAGCCTGGGCACCCTGATCGGGCTCGTGGCAGCCGGCGCTTACATGTTGCGCAAGCACGCCACCCACACTGAGATGGCCGAGCAGGACGAGCCAGTCGTGGATCGGCTGACGTGGACGATGCCGCCGCTCGCGCTGCTCGAACGCCCAGTGTGGTCGCCCGGGCGCAAGGCTGGAATGCTGATGTTGCGCGGTTACCTGCTGGTAGCGATGATCTTGTTGATCGTCAAGACTGTTCAGCTGGCCCACTGAGGAGCTTCGCCTTCGGTCTTCAGTTCTTCAGTGAGTCTCGAGCGTAGGCGAGGCGCTAGCCGGACCGTGAGCCGCACACCTACCGTATCGACGGTGTCGAGAGTCAGTCGCCGCTGAGGTTCGTCGGCAGCGGCAGTCCGTGGGGCGGTGGATCGTCCATCAGCAGTTGCGGGACCGTGACGGGGCGCAGGCCGCGTTTGCGCAATCCCCTCACGATCGCCGGCAGCGCCGCGATCGTCTCCGAGCGATTGCCGCCGCCGTCGTGCATGAGGATGATCGCGCCCGGCTTGGCGCCGGCGAGCGCGCTGCGCACGATCGCGGTCACGCCCGGCAGCGTGTAGTCGGAGGTGTCGACGGACCACAACACCATCAGCAGATGCAGGTGGTGCAGCTCTTTGAATGTGGTCGCGTTGAACGAGCCGTACGGTGGACGAAACAATCGCGGCCTTGGTCCGCCGAGCAGCTCGATCTGGGCCATCTGGTCGAACAGCTCTTCGTACTGTTCGTGCGGGGAGAGGCCGGCCATCATCGGATGTGTCTCAGTGTGGTCGCCGATCACATCGCCCGCTTTGATCTCGGCGATTGTGCCGGCGGAGAAGTACTGCTCCTGCTCTCCGATCGCGAAGAACGTCGCGTGCGCGTGCAACCGGTTGAGCGTGGCCACCAGCTGTTGGGTGTAGGGGCCGGGGCCGTCGTCGAACGTGAGCGCCAGCTCGTTGCCGTGCGATCCGCCGCTGGTCACGGCCGGCGTGTAGGCCAGTACCGAGTTGATCGCCTGCTGTTCGGCTTTGGCCGCCAGCGCCGCGTGTTGTGCCGCGCTCAACGGTGGCGCGATCACACGATGCGTTGTTGGGTGCGAAGGGGTTTGCTTGGAGTCGCCGTGCGAGCCGATCGCGGCGACTAGCAGCGCGACAATCACGATCACACTCAGACTCGCGCTGGCGCGACGGCGGCGAAACACGCGATCGGGCGTCATACGCGTCTATTTTGACCGTGGTGGCACCTTTTTGGATTTCGATCGCCGCACTGTCTGTTTGCCAGGGCGCAGTGGTGGGGCTTCCGCGCGCGTGGAAGCCCGGGTGGCTTGGGCGTTTGCACAGCCGCCTTTGGGGGTTGGTGCCGCCACTGTCGGTGATCGCGTTCGTGGCGGTCGGCCGGGTCGCCGAACAGGCGAGCGCGCAGGCGCTCACCTATCTAGCGCTGATCGCGGTGCCGCTGCTTGCCGCGCTCGCGCTCGGCTGGCTTATGCGAGGCGCAAGGCCCCCGCTGGCGTTGCTGGTGGCGCCGCTGTTCGCGCTCGCATGGGCCGATCGTGGTGGCCTGGCCGGTGAGGGCTCCGCGGTGGCGCTGACGGCGCTCAGCTGTGTCGCGCTGGGCGCGCTGATCGCTGGCGTGACGCCCGCGCGCTGGCTCGCGCTTGGAATCGTGGCGATGGCCTGCGCCGACGCGTCGCTCGTGATCTCCGATCTACTGCAGCAGCCCAACAACGCACTCAACGCGGCGCATCCCGTGGGCGGGCTGCCGCAGCTACAGGCCGAGCTGTTCGGCTCGGCGGTGATGGGGTATGGGGACCTGTTCGTCGCCGGGGTCCTCGGTGGGCTGCTCGCGGCGGTGGGCGATCGCGCGCGTCAATTGAGGGGAGCGCTGCTCGCCGTGCTGCTGGCGGTCGCGTTCGACCTACTGTTCTTCGCAGTGGATGAGCTGCCGGCCACCGTGCCGGTGGCGCTCGCGCTTGTGATCCTCGTATGGGTGGGCCGTCGTCGCGGGGTCAGTCTGTTGAGAGCGCGCGCTCAGCCGACTCCGGCTGGGGCTCCGAGCCGTTTGCCCGCCGGTGCTCGCCCTGCCCAAGCGCCGGCTCCTCGTTGAGCGACGGCCCAAGCGCAGGCTCACTGGGGGATGGGGTCTCGAGCGCCAGCTCTACAGCCGGCTGAGAAGTGAGCGGACGCGGGCTCGCCTCAACTGGAGCGGGGCTCACCAGCTCGCGCTCGGACTTCGCTCCGGCCTCCTCGACGCGGCGCAACTGTGGCACCACACGGCTGTCGAAGGAGCCGACCGCTTCGTTGTAGGCGCCCACCGCCGAGCCGAGCTGGCGGCCGACCTTGGCGAGCGGGTCGATGAAGCGCGCGAGGCGACGGTGCAGCTCGCGCCCGGCCTCGGCGATCTCGCGGGCTGATTCGGCGATCAACTCCTGGCGCCAGCCATAGTGCACGGCTCGCAGCAGACCAATCAGGGTGGTGGGGGTGGCCATCAGCACCTGCTGGTGCACGCCGTACTCGATCAGCGCCGGGTCCTCGGCGAGCGCGGCCTGGTAGATACCGTCGGAGGGCACGAACATCACGACCAGGTCGGGGGTCGTGTCGAACTGGCGCTGGTAACCCTTGGACGCGAGCTTTGTTATGTGCTCGCGCGTCTGGCGGGCGTGGCGCGCCATCTGTGCCCTGCGCTCGTCGTCGGTTTGGGCCTCCAGGTGGGCGAGATACGCGTCGAGCGGCACCTTTGAGTTGACCACGATCACCTTCTCGCCCGGCAGCTTGACGAGCACGTCGGGTCGCAGCGGACCGTCCTCAGACTGGATCGTGCTCTGCTGCAGGAAGTCGCAGTGCTCGATCATGCCGGCCATCTCGATTACGTTGCGCAGCTGGATCTCCCCCCATGAGCCGCGTGTGGTGGGCCGCTTCAGCGCGGACACGAGGTTGCCCGTCTCCTGACGCAACCCACCGACCCCCTCGTGCAGCTGGCGCACCATGTTGGCCAGTTCGCCCTGGGCCTGCTTGCGCTCACGCTCCAGGCGGCCGATCTCGTTCTCGACCCGGCCGAGCTTCTCGTTGACGGGTCCCACGAGACCCTTGAGCTGCTCGGCGCGCTTGGCCATCTCACCAGCGGAGCGCTCCTCCTCGGCGCGACGCTGGTCGGCCAGCCGCTGCGCGAGCGAGTCGCCGGTCTGCTTAAGCACGTCGGCTGAGATCGCCGTCATTTCGTCGCGCATCCGCTCGCGGTTGCCGGCTGAGATCTCCTGTAGCTCTGAACGCAGTCGCTCACGGCCCGAGTGCACGAGCGCCATAGCTGCCGCTGCGCCCGCGAGAGCGCCGATCGCGAGGCCGACGATTAGCAGTAGAACGGACACGGATCGTCTTCCTTGAATCTCATAGCACTACAAGGTGACATCGCGCGCGGACGTGGACGTCTACGATGCTTGACGTGAACGTCACCGAGGCACAGCTAAGCCACGGCGACGCCGACGTTGGTGGCGGTGTGCGGCTGCACTACGTCGAGGCGGGCGAGGGGCCGCTCGTGGTGTTGCTGCACGGTTTCCCTGAGTTCTGGTACTCCTGGCGCCATCAGATACCGGCGCTGGCCCAGGCGGGCTACCACGTCGTGGCGCCCGACATGCGTGGCTACGACCGCTCAGACAAGCCGCACGGCTGGCGCGCGTATGACAGCAGTCTGCTCGCGGGTGACATCGCGGGGCTGATACGCAGCTTCGGCGAGCAGGACGCGTATGTCGTCGGACACGACTGGGGGGCCGCCGTGGCGTATGCCGTGGCGATGGGTCACCCCGATGTGGTGCGGCGATTGGCGATCCTCAACGTGCCGCATCCCGCGCGCATGCTGGAGGGCTTCAGGACGCTCAGGCAGCTGCGCAAGAGCTGGTACATGTTCTTCTTCCAGATCCCCAGGCTGCCCGAGTATCTGATCGGACGCGACGACTTCTCATTCGCCAAGCGCTCACTGCGCGCCGATTCCAAAGAGGCGTTCAGCGACGAGGATCTCGAACGCTATGTCGAGGCCTGGTCACAGCCGGGTGCGCTGACGGGCATGATCAACTATTACAGGGCGGCGCTGCGACGCTCGCCGCGCGGCGCGCTCGCACAGCTGCGCCCGATCGAGGCGCCCACTATGGTGATCTGGGGGATGCGCGATCGGCATCTCGGCAGCGAGCTGGCGGAACCGCCATCCGAGTTGGTTTCGAACCTGCGTATGGAGCGCATCCCAGAGGCTACGCACTGGGTGCAGCACGACGCGCCCGAGCGCGTCAACGAGCTGCTGATCGACTTCCTAGGCGACGCCCGCGCGTAGCTGGGCCAGTCACGGGCGCGCTGGACTGACCGTCACGGGCGCGCTGGACTGACCGTCACGGGCGCGCTGGACTGACCGTCACGAGCGTGCTGGACGCGGCGCTGTTTCGGCGGTGCGCGCGAACGGTGCGCTGCGGCGCAGCGCCACCAGGCCCAGCAGCGCCACCAGCAGACAGGTGACTGCCCCGACGCCCAGACCGGCGCGGGCTCCCGCCCAGCCCATCACCCAGCCGATCAGCGGACCACCGATCGGCGTTGTGCCCTGGAACGCGACGAACCAGAACGACATCACGCGGCCGCGCATCGAGGGCTCAGCGGCCAGCTGCAGCGTCGAGTTGCCGGTTGCCATGAACGAGATGCTGGCCCAGCCCACAAACGCGAGCGCCGCGAGCTCGGTGGGCAGGGTAGGGGCGAGCGCGGCAAGCGCGATCGCGGTGCCGAACGCGCCCGCCGCGACCACTAGCGGACGCAGGCCAGTGCGACCGACGGCGGCCACCAGCAGGCCGCCCGCGACCGCCCCCGCTCCCATCGCGGCGGTCATGAAGCCATAGCCAGCGGCGCCGACATGCAGGCCCTGGCGAGCCATCACCGGGAGGGTGACCTGGAACTCGTAGGCGAGCGTGCCGGCGAGCGCCATCATCAGCAGCGGGACGAGCAGCTCGCGGTTGCCGCGTATGTAGCGCAGCCCCTCGCGCAGCTGCCCGGGGCCGCGCCCGGTGGCAGGGCTCGGGTGAAGCGCGGTGAGGTCGAACGTCGCCAGCGAGGCGATCACGGCGATGAAGCTGGCGGCGTTGGCCAGGAAGCACACGCCCTCGCCCACGGTCGCGATCAAGAGTCCCGCGATCGCGGGGCCGATCGTGCGCGCGACGTTCACCAGCACCGAGTTGAGGCTGACCGCGTTGCGCAGATGCTCGGGGCCGACCATCTCCATCATGAACGATTGGCGCGCGGGGTTCTCAAACGCGTTGTTGACACCCAGCAGCACAGCGAGCACGGCGATCTGCCACACACGCACGGTGCCGGTGACGGTGAGAACGCCGAGCGCGAGCGCCTGCGCACCCATCATCGCCTGCAGGGCGATCATCGTGCGACGCTTGTTCACACGGTCGGCGATCACGCCGCCGTAGGGCCCCAGCAGCAGGATCGGCAGCGTCTGCGCAGCCACGATCAAACCCAATGTGGTGGCCGAGCCGGTGAGGCTCAGCACCAGCCACGCCTGCGCGGCCATCTGCATCCACGTGCCGCTCAGCGAGATCGCCTGGCCGGCGAAGTAGCGGCGGTAGTTGGGTATCTCGAACGCCTTGAAGGTGGTGCGTCCCGCTCTAAACAAGCGCGTCACGAACGCTGCACCGGGATCTGCTCTACGAGGACTCGGCAAACGGGTGGTGCGTTACAGAACCGGCCGGTCCACTCGCGGGTGAGCTCTGCGATGTGCCTGCACAGCACCTCGGGTGCTCACCTCCTATGGTCGTTTGCGGTACCGATTATAGAAGGCGTTCTCGACCGTCGGCTTCGGTTGTGTGCAGCGGTCGGTCATGCGCTGCATGGTGTTGTCGGTGAGCTTGTCGGTAACGAGAATCACTCAACCCTGTAACCGCTCGGAAACAACGGCTGCGGGGGACGCTCATATAAGTCCTTGCAAGGGAATCCGCCAACAGGAGGCATGTGATGCGTGGACGCTTTGGACTGGGTATTGCACTTCTCGCCGCGGCGATTGGCACAGCGGCTTTCACGCTGCCGGTGTCCGCCACACTGGCGAGATCCACTTCTGCTCGCCACGGGCGCTCCGGTGATGAGCATCCCGGCGACGGGCATGGCTGGGGCCGTTCTGGCGGCAACGGTAGACATGGACATCACGGAGGATTTGGTCGCGGCGGAGGTTCAGACCACGGAAAAGGTCACGGTCACGGTGGCAAAGGCGGCGCGCACTCGCCGCAGTCGATTCAGCACGTGCTGCTGCTGTCGGTCAACGGTATGCACCAGGCTGACCTCGAATGGTACGTGTCTACCCACCCAGGCTCCACGCTGGCGCAGCTGGCGGGTGGGGGCGTCGAGTACACCGGAGCACAGACCCCGATCCCATCGGACTCGTTCCCCGGGATGGTCGCCCAGGCGACCGGCGGCGATCCGCGCGTGACGGGGATCTACTACGACGACACCTACAACTATGACCTGCTGCCGGCGGGGACGACCACATGCACCCCGGGCGAGCCGACGGGCGCCGCGGTGAACCTCGACGAATCGATCGACGACAACTTCACTGCGCTTGACGCGGGCGAGGGTTTGAGCGGGTTGCCGGGGAGCATCCTGGAAATGACCGAATCCCCGCAGACGCTGATCAACCCGGCGCTGCTGCCGGTTGACCCGATCACCTGCAAGCCGGTGTACCCCAACGAATACCTGAAGGTCAACACGATCTTCGAAGTGGCTGTCGCGCATGGGCTGCGCACCGCGTGGGCCGACAAGCACCCCTCCTACTCGATCCTCGACGGGCCATCGGGCAAGGGTGTCGAGGACTTGTTCACGCCGGAGATCGCAAGCGAACCGCCCGGGTATCCGGCCGGGGATGAATGGACGAGCGACAACGCCGCCACCGAGCAGTACGACTCCTACAAGGTGCAGGCGGTACTGAACGAGATCGACGGCTACAACCACAGCCGCACCAAGAATGTTGGCGTGCCGGGCATCTTTGGGATGAACTTCCAAACGGTCTCCACCGCCGAGAAGCTGCCCGAATCGGACGGCCTCACCGGCGGCTATCTGCCGGGCGGAGCTACCCCCGGTCCGCTGCTGCAGCGGGCGCTCGAATACATCAACACCCAGGTCGGCGCGATGGTGAGCGAAATCGACAGTCAGGGGCTGGCCGCCAGCACGGCGATCATCCTCTCGGCCAAGCACGGCCAGTCGCCGACCGATCCCGAAGCGCTGACGCGCATCCCAGACGGGCCGATCGTCGAAGGCATCGACGCTGCATGGGAGGCGGCGCATCCGAGCGCTGGCAACCTCGTGGTCGCGGATACCGATGACGACGCGATCCAGATGTGGTTGTCGGATCGCTCGGAAGAAGCGGCGCAGTTCGTCGCCAACTACCTGATGTCGCACTCGGCGACCGGCAACACCGTCAGCAACGCGCCCAGGACACTGGCTTCGTCCGGCTTGCAAAAGGTCTATGCGGGCGTGGCTGCCGCGAACTACTTCGGTGTACCGGTGAACGACCCCCGCCACCCCACTGTGTGGGGAGTGGTGCAGCACGGAGTGGTCTACACGGGCGGTAAAGGCAAGATCGCCGAGCACGGAGGCGCCGATCCACAGGACCGCGACGTTCCGCTGGTCGTCTACGCACCCAGCGCACTGGAGCCGGCGGTTGTAGGAGGGGCGGTCGAGACAACTCAGATCGCGCCAACAATCCTGCAGCTGCTGGGCCTGAACCCCTACGAGCTGCAGGCCGTGCAGATCGAGGGCACGCAGGTGCTGCCCGGTCACTGAAGACGGTGCGCGCCCGGGCCTGTGGGCTTGGGCGCGCACCTGGCGCCAGCAAGCTTTCGCACGCACCGACGCCGTCGGGGTCGGGGTCGGGGTCGGGGTCGGCCGCGAGTTAGCGCACCGGGTCTACCGATTGCTTGATCCACTCGAGGTAAGGGTGGCTGCCCGCCACGATGTCGAGCGCGACGAGCTCGAAGGTCTCATACGGATGAATCTCGCGCAACAGCTCCTCGAGCGCAACGATCGCCGCTCGCGTCGTCTTGAGGATCAGCAACGACTCCTCACCCAGCTCCACTTTGTCGCGCCAGCGATACACCGATTGCACCAACGCAACGATGTTCACACACGCGGCAAGTTGCTTCTCGACGACGGTCGCGGCGATCGAGTGAGCGTTAACCTGGGGTGCTGTGAGGAGACACACGACGGTATCGGGGGCCTGCGCTGAGCCGGCGGTCATATCGAGCACCTCTCTTGTCTAGATCTGCTGTTCCGGCCGGTACATGTACCGGCCGGCCGGACCGTGCATGCACGGTCCGGGACCAGGCCGCATGCGGCCTGGTCTTCCATGTGTATCTATATGGATGCGGGTCGCAAGCGTATCCACCATAAGGAGAGCTCACATGTCTCAAGCGACCTTCTATTTCGACTGCGGCTCGCCGTTCGCTTATCTAGCGGCCGAGCGGATAAACGATGTGTTCGGGGAGTCCGTTGCCTGGCAGCCCGTGTCGCTCGGCGCGCTGTTCAAGCTCGTCGGTCGCTCGTCGTGGTCGGTGGGTGATCCCGAGCGTCGGCGCGCGGGCATCGCCGAGGTCGAGCGACGCGCGCTCGCCTACGGGTTGCCGCCGCTCCGTTGGCCCGACCCGTGGCCCGGCAACTACCTCACCGCGATGCGCGCCGCGACCTTCGCCGCACGGGCGGGGCGCGCACGCGAGTTCGCCGTCTGCGCGCTGCGCGTCGCGTTTCGCCAAGGCCACGATCTCAGCGATCCGACGCACGTGCTGCAGGCCGCCGTTGACGCCGGGCTCGATCCGCGCGAGGTCGAGCAAGCCACGCGTGACCCCGAAGTCAAGCTCGCGCTGCGCGAAGCCACCGACAGCGCGCACGACCTCGGCGTGTTCGGCGTTCCCACGATCGCGCTCGGCGGTGAGCTGTTTTGGGGCGATGACCGTCTGCAGGACGCCGCCAGCAGGTTCGATGAGCTCGACGCGAGCTGATAACAAAACACCCGCGCCGGTCCTCGCGGCAACAAGATGGATGCAGCAACAGAGCATGGAGCGTGATCGACTGACATGGAGTCAAAAGTCAAGCCCTACGCGGGTTGGCGCTGAGCGTTTCCAGCGCGGGGTGTGATCGTCTAGCGTCCGTGCGCGCGGTGGCGATGGCGCGGTCCAGCCGGTTTTCTGCTGATCGTCACGAGCGCGGCGCTGTCCGGCTCGAGCTCGAACGCCGGCACCCCCGCGTCAACAGCCACGCGTTCCGGCGCCTCGGGCGCGCGCCAGGCACCGTCGGCCGCGACCGCGCGTCTCGCCAGCAGCACACCTTCGGTGGCGCTCGGCGACGGCGCGGTGAGGCGCACCACACTCGCCGCGCCCATGCCCACGCCCATGTTCAGCCGCAGCGCGAGCGGTGCCGCGCCCTGCGGTTCGTCGTCCACGAGCACCACCTTCACCGAACGGTTGGGCGCCAAGAACGACGCCGCCACGAGATTGGGCGAGCTTTCGGCTGAGATGGTCGTGGGCAGCGGGCGCTCGCCGACGAGCGATCTGCTCAGCAGCAGCGCGTACCACTCGGGCTGGGCGCGCAGCGTCCCTTGCGCGAGCGCCGTCGGATCGGGCGCGCACACAGGCGTGTATCCGGCGCAGTTGGAAGGGTTGCCCTGGAAATTGACGCCGGCCGTGCCCGCCGCCATCGCCTGCGTGATGTAGCCGGTTGCCCACAGCGCTGAGGCGAACGTGTCGCTGATCCCGACCACACCCCCGCAGGAGACGGAGTTGGTCTCGTCGATCCGCAGTGGGATACCGCGCCGGTGCGCCACCAGCATGTACGCGGCCAGCGAACGCTCCTGACGTCCCCGGATTTCAGAGCTCAGCAGCGTTTCGATCGACGGCGCAGGCGTCTGTGCGCATCCCAGCGGATAGTGGTGCCCAGTCAGCAGCGCCGGCGTCTGCGCGAGCGCCTCCTCTTCGCCCCATTCGGAGAACGCGCCGGAGCCCGACACGTCGGGGCCGGCGATCGGCACGCCGGGAGTCAGCGCTTCGATCGCTTCGCGGTAGCCGCTGGCCTGTTCCTCATAGCCCTGGGCCAGCCACGGTAGTTCGCGCAGGCCGTGGTTGCCGTACGCGTCCGGCTCGTTGCCGATCTCGATCGCCGCGAGATAGGGTCCGAGCGCGCTGTGCGCGGCCGCCACCTCGCGCGCAGCGGCGGTCGGTTCGTAATGGGCCAAGCCGACCGTCAGCAGGACCTGCCATCCGCTGCGGCGCGCCAGTTCGCCGATGGCGCGCAACTGCGCCGGTCCGATCGCGCTGGACGCCCACGCCGGCTGGGGGGTTGCGGCGTCGGTCCACGCGACGTTCTCATCCGCGGTGATGCCGCCAAAGCGCAGCACGCCTGGCCCCAGCGAACGCAGCAGCTCCACCAGGTCGCCACGGTGCGCGTACTGCCCGATCTGCCCGAGCGCCGCCGCCTCGAAGGACAGTCCGAGGAATCGTTCGGGCACCGCCGCGCCTGGAGCGAACCGGTCGATCGCGAGGGTGACCGGGAGCGCGGGCGGTCCCGGCGGCGTGGACTGCGCCAGCGGCGCCGGCTGTTCTGAGGGTGCCGGCTGCGCTGCGGCGCCGTCGGCGCGCACAACCGTGCGCGAAGCGGGGAGTGAGCGCGAGGAGGGGCGAGCGTGGCTGGTCTGGCCTGCGGCAACGGGCGCGCACAACGCGAGCCTCATCCCGGCCGCGGCGGCCACGAGCAGCAGCGCCAGCCTCATCCAACGGCGCGCGTGCCCGAGCGCCCGTGCCGTCGTGAAGCCGGCGGGACATCTTGACCGCCGTGTCGGGGACATGACGTGAGTTAACCGGCTTTGGCGGTGGTTTGGTCAGCTACCGAACCAGCGGGCACGGCGGCTGGAACCGAAGCGTTCCTTCTCGGCGAGGAGAGCCGCGGACGGTGAGTTGAAGCTCCCGGTTCGCGCTGGGCCCGAGAGAAAGTCGATGTTGACACTGCCGACGCGCCCTTGACCGAACTCGATGTAGCACGTACCACGCCCGAGGTGCCGCCCCGGCGGCTCACCGCCACGCAATCCGGCGATCAGCGTTTGCGCCACAACACGCGCGGCGCCCTCGGCGAACACGCCGGCCTTCGGCACGCCCGCCGTGGCGACGTCGCCGACCGCATACACGCCGGGGAAACGCGTCTGAAGCGTGGCCGAGTCCACAGGCACGTAGCCGTCTTCGGTCATGCCGCTTGAGATGACCACGTCGGGGGCACGGTGCTTTGGCACGCCGAGGAACAGGTCGAACGACAGCTCGCTGCTGTCGTCGAGTATCGCGACACTACGCTCCTGATCGAGCGCGCTAACACGCCGACCGCAGATCAGCGTTATGTCGCGCGCGGCGAACTCCTCGATCAACGCAGCCGAGGTCTCCGGGGACGGTGGCACAGGTGTACCCAGCGGCATCACGAACGAAATCTGGCAGGCGTCGCGTACCCCACGCGCTGGTCAACGAGTCATGCAGGAGCAACGCGCACTCGCTCGGTGCCGGAGGGCACTTGAACGGCGCGCCGCACACGCCGATGACCACATGTCCCTGCGAAAACGTCGGAATAATCTCGGCCAACCGCTCAGCGCCGGCCACCGAATAGAACTCGTTCCCGGCCTCCGCGAGACCGGGCGTAGCGTCCATGTCGTAGTCGGCGCCGAGCGCGATTACCAAGACGTCAGCCTCGTGCACCCCCGCGTCCGTGCTCACACGTCGGGCCTCGGGATCGATTGCGGTGATCGTCTCCCGCAAGACGCGCACGCCGGGCTTCGCGATCTTGCTATAGGCCAAGCGGACGGCGTCCGGCCTCGTGCGACCGAACATCACATCGAGCTTTGAGAACCCGAACACGAACGCGTCGTTCTTGTCGATCAGCGTCACGCTGATGTCGTCGCCGAGCGCCTCCGACAACGTTGTTGAAAGCTCGAGACCCCCGAAACCAGCTCCAAGCACAACAACGTTGGTCTTCACCGTGCAAGCATATCCGGCTCGACACAGAACGTTAGAAGGCGATACAAGCCGAAGGTGAAGAGAGCCAAGCCCAAAAAACAGTCGCAGTTCGGCGGCGCTGATGCGGACGGATGGCGCTTTGCGCAAGGGGGTAGGACGAAATTTGTTCGGTGCAATTTACTTGGCGTCAGCCGCACATTTAGAAAGATGTGCGGTACAATTGAATAGTGCCTCAACCGAACAAAATTACGAAGAACAACCGCGGGCGTCCCTCGCGAGCTGCCGTCTATGAGCGCCTGCGTGTTCAGATCGGCGAACTGCGTGGCCGGCTCGGTGGTCTGCCGGCGCCTGGCGAAGCGGACGGTATCTGGCATGGGATATGGCTTGAGGAGGCCCACCACTCGACCGCGATAGAGGGCAACACGCTCGTGCTCAAGCAGGTCGAGCAGCTCCTTGAGGAAGGCCGAGCCGTGGGCAACAAGGAGCTCAGGGAGTACATGGAGGTACGTGGGTACGCCGACGCCGCGAGCTGGGTCTACGGTCAGGCACTCAACACTGGCGCATGGTCGAGCGGCGAGCTTCTCTCACTGACCGAGCTTCGTCACATCCACCGCCTCGCGCTCACACCCGCATGGGATGTCGAGCCTCACCCAAGTGCTCGCCACAGTGAGCGTCCGGGCTCATTCCGCGAGCACGACATCAGACCGTTTCCAGGCGGTATGTGCCCACCACCGTGGCCCGAGGTCCCTGCGATGGTGTCCGACTGGATTCGCGAGCTGCAAGCACTGGACCGAGACGATGAGGGTATCGAGCCCGAAGCGCTAGCCAAAGTACATGCGCGCTTCGAGCAGATCCATCCATTTCTAGACGGCAACGGGCGCACCGGCCGGCTCGTTCTGAATCTGCTCTTGGTCAGGCTTGGCTATCCCCCCGCGATCATCTTCAAGGGCGATCGCCGACGTTATCTGGCCGCACTCCAAAGCGCCGATCGGGATGACTATGGGCCGCTCGGAGAGCTGCTCGCCCGAGCCATCCTCGATAACCTCCACAAGTTCGTTGTCCCTGCCGTCGCCGGCCCATCACGCTTGATTCCGTTGCCTGCTCTGGCCTCCAAGCGAATCTCCGCAAACGCGCTACGCGTGGCCGCGACGCGGGGGCGCCTCAAGGCGTCCAAGGCGGCCGACGGTACGTGGCGCAGCACACACGCATGGGTTGACGAATACCTGACTGGACGCTACGAACGCGAGCCTCGCAACAAGGGCCAGTAGGCACACCCCCGCACCTTTGCAGACGATGTCTATGGAGCCAGCCGAAGTCAACGCGAACTGCTTTGCGCAGGCTGCCGGTGATTTGGGTGCCGGCGGGTACGCCGTTGATCACGCCGGAGATGGTGCGGCGAGCACCGACCGACGCTGCGCGGCCAATATAAGAATTTGCGCAACTCGCCAACCTCCAGCCAGTTAAGGGGGTGGCACCTATATATGGCCCCTGCTGATTGCACTCGCACCAGCCGGGCACCCGGTAAACCATGTCGATCGTCCAAGCCATCTCACGGCCCGGTGTTCGGCGATCCAGGCCCGTTTCGGCTGAGGACGCCGAGCTCAGCGGACGCGTGCGAGCAGGCGACGAACGCGCGTTCGAGGCGATCTTCAAGCGCCACCATGCCCCGCTGCTGTCCTACGCGCGGCACATGCTGGCAAATCAGGACGAAGCAGAGGACGCCCTGCAACAAACCTTCATCAAGGCTCACCGGGCGCTGCTCGGCGGCACCGTGCCCCGAGAACTGCGGCCGTGGCTGTATGCGATCGTGCGCAACTGTTGCCTTTCGGCGATCGCAGCTCGACGCCACACCGTCGAGCTCGACGAGCGCACCGCGAACCTCGCCGGGCTCGCCGAGGCTGTGTACGAGCGGGAGGACCTTCGCGAGCTGCTGGCCGACATCGGCCGATTGCCAGAGGACCAGCGCAGCGCGCTGCTGCTGGCTGAGCTCGACGACCTTTCGCACCAGTCGATCGCAACGATCGTGGGCTGCCCGGTGAGCAAGGTCAAGGCCCTCATCTACCAGGCGCGCAGCGCCCTGATCGCCGACCGCGAGGGACGCAACGCGTCCTGTCGTGACATCCGCGAAGAACTGGCGGTCGCGCGCGCCGGCGAACTTCGCCGCGGACCGCTGCGCCGCCACCTCAGGCTGTGTGTCGGCTGCCGTGACTTCCAGGAGGCGCTTGCGACCCAACGGCGCTCGCTGGCGGTCGCGCTGCCGGTGCTGCCAAGCGTGGGCCTGGCTGCGAAGATCCTCTCCCACGGCGCTTTGCAGGCCGCAAGCAGCGCCGGCCAAGCCGGTAGCGTCGTTGGATCGGCCGCGGCTCCAGCCGGCGCCGTCGCGGGCGGGGGAGCGAACGTCGGCGCTGCGGCCTCCACGGTGGCGACGGGAGCTTCGGCCGTCGGTGGCAGTGGCGGAGCGGGTGCCGTGGCAGGCAGCGGCATACTCGCCAAAGTAGCCGTCGGCGGGGCGATCGTCGCGCTCGCCACAACCGGTGCTGTCACCACTGTCCATCACCTGGCCTATCGGCACCATCGGCATGTGGCGCACGCGCACGTCGATCGCGCTCATCGCTCACCCCTGACGCCGGGTGCCAAGCCGGAAACGCTGTCGTCGACGGCCCCATTGACACTGAGTGCGGATGTGAGCACCGCCTCGAGCGGCGCAGTGGCGAGCGGGTCCGAAGCGCCCGCCACTGCTACGAGCGAAGTTGTCCTGTCGAATCCGCTCTCACAATCGACTCCACAGAGTCCGCAGACGCCGACGCTCACGTCTGTGCTCCCGTCCTCGCCAGCCACGAGCGCCGCCACGACACCGACCAGCACGCAGAGGACAAGTGGACAGAGCACCCAGCCCCAGAGCGGCGCGAGCGGCCCCACCGCTCCGGCGATCCGCCACCGCCGCCGACTGGAAAGGCAGCAGCAGAGGCTGCGTCGGCGCAGGCAAGCCGAACGTAAGCGCCTCCAGGCGGAACAGCGCCGACTCGCGCGTGAAGCACGCCGCCGCAAGGCACGAGAACTCAGAGAAGCACGAGAACGCCGCGAACGGCTCCGTGAAGAACGCCGCCGCAAGGCACGGGAACTCCAGGAAGCAAAGGAACGCCGCGAACAGCTTCGCGCAGAACGCCAGCGCCAGGCGCGGGAACTCAAAGAAGCAAGAGAACACCGCGAACTGGAAGCGCGGCAGAAACGCGAACAGCGCGAAGCCACCACCACTACACCGAAGCCTTCGACTCAGACCACGCAGAGCTCGCCCCCGGTCACGACCACCACCACTACCGCGACCGAAGCGTCGGGCACCGAAGCGACCGGCACCGAAGACAAGCACAAGCGCAAGCAAAGCTAGCGGCGCACGAGCGTCGGTCAACTTTTCTCACAACCTTCCAACCTCTCGCCCCGGCGGATGGTCTCAGCAGCAGATGTCCACATCCACCAACAAGGAGGACGACGCGTTATGCGTTATCTAAGGCTCATCCCGGCCGTTGCGGTCTTGACGGGAGCGCTCGCGACAGCGCCACCCAGCGCATTGGCCTTCAAGCATCCAAGTCCATCCGGACGTTGCCGTGTCAGCATCAACCTGGCGCCGAAGGTGATCGCCGCCAACGACCCGATCACGATCTGGGGTCGGCTTTCTTGCCAGCGTCCGGCCAGCGCGGCGGACAAGACGGTCAAGCTCTTCCAGCACGTGCGCGGCACGCCGGGACTCACCTATGTTCAGAGCGTGACCACCGACACCAACGGCTTCTATGAGATCGAAAAAGCCGGCGGCGACGTCACGACCAACCGCTTCTTCCTGGTTCGCTCCCACGGCGCGCAGAGCGCTCGTCGCGAGGCACTGGTCGAAGCGGAAGTCAACCTCTCCGGCCCCGCGGAAGGCACCCAGCTGTATACCGGGCCCGCGAACGCCGTGACGTTCAGCGGAACGGTTGACCCCGCGGATGCCGGTGCGCGCGTGATCCTGCAGCGCCAGAATGCGCTCACCGGTGATGAATGGCACGCTATCGACCGCGGGGTGGTGCAGAGTGACGGGACGTTCTCGATCACGCACACCTTCCGCTATCCCGGGGACGCAGACATCAGGGTGCTGGTGCGCAGCGGCGGGATCAACATCCCGAGCCGCTCCAACGTCCTCACCTACGAGATCTCCCAGGCGCAGAACCCAGCGCTTACGATCAACTCCTCGACCGATCCGATCAGCTTCGGGCAGTCGATGACGATCTCCGGGACGCTCGCCGGCCCGGACAACCAGAGCCAGCAGGTGACTCTATATGCGCGTACCACCGGCCAACGCTATGCGCCGATCGCCCAGACGACGACCAACACCGAAGGCGCCTACAGCTTCGGTCCTGAGAGCCCGGGTAACAGCACCTTCTACCGGGTACAGAGTGCGGGCGAGCGCTCGGCCGCGCTGTACGAGGGCGTTAGGTACCTGCTCACCGCTCAGGTCTCCCAGACCCAGGTGCAGGCGGGTGCACCGGTGACGTTCTCGGGTGCCGTCGCGCCCGGACATGCTGGGGGGATCGTCTACCTGGAGCGCAAGGACGCCAAAGGCCCCGGCTATCACGTCATTCAGGTCGCTGAGATAACCGAAGGTTCAACCTACACGATCGAACACCGCTTCTATGACGCGGGCACGAAGACCGTGAGGATCTTTGTACCCGGCGATCCCCTGAATGCCGCCGCCGCAAGCCAGCCGTTCGTGATCGAAGTCACACCGGCGCCGATCGCAGCGCTGGCGCCGGAAAACTCCACCAATAGCTCCCAGTCCTCAGAAGGGCAGGCCACGGGCACAGGCGGTGGAGAATCAACAAGCGGCTCCCTGGAAGCCGAAGCCCCAGGAGCCCCCGGCGCGACCGGCGGCTCCAGCGGCGCACACAAACACCAAAAGTCAACCGAAACACCGCCGTCTGGGGAAACTCCCAACGCTTCGGAAACCCCTTCCAAGGCGCCGACGAAGGAAAGGCATCGTCGCTTTCATTAACACGGCGACGTTGAGCTGAGCAACTAATAGATGTAAGCGAGCGGGGCAGCGCGGTTGCTGATTGGCCGTGGCGCCTCGCTCGCTTCCATATACCCACCGCACCGCGTCGGCCGCGAACGCGACAGCGAAGGAGAAGCCGACAGCCACGACGAGCAGACTGGGGGATGGCTGCGCGGATGCCACATTACCGCTCGCGACGACGAAGGTGCCACCGTTGGGCGTTGGTCCTGGTGGGAGTGCCCCAAGCTCACCCGAACGCATCGGACGAACTGACATTTGTCAAAGATTTGTCACGGCTCGGCGGGCCCGAATTCTTACGAGTTCTGGCGGGTAAGGTCGGTTGCCTGCTCGTGCCAACGCTCGACGGTGTGGCGCAACTGCTCGTAGCCGGCGTCATCGAGCTCGAACTCTTCGCGCCGCAAGCGGCCGAATTGGCTGAGCATGTCGGCGAAGACGCTGGGGAGGAACCCGCGGTCCTTCTCTGCTGCTAGTTGGCAGAGTCGATCCAGGCCATAGCGCGGCTCGACTGCCATCAGATCGGCGAAGTCGCGCGCCTCAGCTCGTCCAAACACCGCGAGCACCTTGTCGACAGCCAGCTCCTCACCGCTCAAGAGCGGAGCGGGGCTCCCGGGCTCGACGGGGAACAGTCTCGCGTCCGCGCCGAGGTCGAGCTCGGTGCGATCCTCGCTGCTTTCGACGATCAGGCGGGCGAAGCCGTGATTCTCCTGGATGTGATGCACCGTGAAGCCGACAGCCTGAAGCGCACGCTCGACGGCCGGAACGAGTTGATCGACGGCGTTGGCGGTCGGTCCGAAGAAATCGAGATCGCGGGTCTGACGCTGGATGTCACCGCGGACGATCATCGCGCCGCCTCCGGCGAGAGCGAAGTCCGTTGCCTCGTCCAAGCCGGCGACGATCTTCGCAACCCGCTCTTGGAGCGGACTCAACACGTCAGACGCGGCGGTGACGGTCCAGCCATTTGGACCATGCTTGTTGCACGGGCGCTGGTAGAACCAGCTCATCGAAGACGTCGGCGAGCTGGTCGGGGTCGATGTAAAAGCGCACGTCGTCCTTGGTGCCCTCCCTGAGGACCTGCTCATAGACACGCGCGAGGTCAGCATGATCGTCCAGGTCGTATGTCATCGGAGGGCCGCTCCAGCGAATGTGCAGCGGAAGCTCCACCCGACCCGTGGCCTTCGGCAATGACGGATCGCTCAGATCCTCGGGCACCGCGAGGGGCCTTGCCGAGGGACCAATCTCGTGGGTGCGCGTTCGTGCCACATGGAGCAGTTTAGGCGTGCGAGCGGCTGCCTATAGGTGTCCATGGGAACTATCGCGTCTCTCCAGCGGGCAGGGAAGGCGCCGGCAGTCTGCGAGGAGCGGGCGTCCTGACGGGCGCTGTACGACAGTCATATGAGCGGCGACGAGCGGCTGTTCGCCGTGATGTTGTGGCGCCGGCGCCGCGAGGTCGAGAGGACGATCGAGAGGATCAGGAAGATCGCTGCCACAAACGCCGAGCGCGTCAGGATGGCCGAGGCGAGCTTCACCGGCGTCGCCTCGGCGCGTATGCGCGCGAGTCTCGTGCAGAGTTCGTCCGTGCTCAGCAGCCAGATCCAGCGGACACTGAGAAGCTACGACGTGCTTACCCTTGTACACCGCTCCCGCGCCACACTAACGGCGATCGGCCAGCAGCCCGGCGCACTCGCCACCATTCACTCAAAGCCGCTCGCCGGGGTGCTCCCTCAGTTGAACGCGATCAACTACGTCAGCCGGGAGCTGTTGGGTGCGGCGTTGGTGCAACCGACGCATCTTGTCGCGGCTGCCGCAGGTGGACATCGAGCACCAGCGGCGGCGTCCGCTGGCATTGAGGAACAGCCATCCGCAGCCACGGCCCGGGCAGCGGCTGACGCGCTTCAGACGGCCGGGGTCGGCAAGCAGCGCGATCGCGTCGGTCGCAACGGCGTAGTGGATCCTTCGGGGATCAAGTGCCAGCCAGTCGAGCTTGTAGAAGTCCTCGCCGGCCAGCAGAGAGGCGTGCCTGACGGCTTGGGCGTAGTTGCTCATCAGTACGTCCAGGTCTTTCTCGGCGGGCTCCTTGGCTCTACTGATCGAGGAGAAAAGGCGGTAAACAGCGTCCCGTAGCGCGCGAGCGCGGCGTAGCTCGTCCGCGCTTGCTGACCCCACCTCATCGCTGAGCAGGCCAACGCGCCGGCCCCAGCGGCCCAGCGCGTCCTGCGTCTGCAACACGTCGGTCTGCTCGGGATCGAGGTGCTCATCCTCGGACGACCAGTCGACGCTGTTGGCGTAGTCCAGGCAGAGCGTCTCCCCCCAGAGATGGATCGTCTCAGGCGTCCGCGACATGAGAATGGTATCTTACCAGTAAAGTTGGTGATATGGTAAGGTAGCGGCAAGGGCGCGCAGTTCCGAATCCAACCACGCGAGGTGAACCTGATGGCAGTGCGAGATGTGGTCAGGAGCAGCATCGGCGGTCGGGGCCTGCGCGGGGAGGGACCGACCTTCCTCGACCTCTCCGCGGCGATCGCCTCCTTCTGCCTACAGGCCGCGGCCTAGGCGATGCCCGCGTTCGTGCACCGCCTGCGCGTTCGCTACAACGAGTGCGACGCCCAAGGCCACGTCTTCAACGCCAACTATTTCGTCTACTTCGATGTTGCCCTGGGCGAGCTTTGGCGCGAGGTGCTCGGCTCGTACGAAACGCTTACAGCCGACGGTCTCGACCTGGTGGTTGCCGAGGCCGGGGCACGCTTTCGCGCACCGGCGCACTTCGACGATGACCTCGAGATCACGCTCGAGATCGAGCACCTCGGCAACACGTCGATGGTGTCCGCGATCGACATCGCGCGGGATGGCGACACGCTCGCGGAGGGCCGCATCGTACATATCTTCGTGCGTGCCGACCGTCTCGGCGAGAAGACCCCGATCCCCGATCACCTCCGGCGAACGCTGCGACGCTACGGCATCGAGCACCTCGACTCGCTCGCGACGAGCCCCCCCACGGAAAGCTGATGCTCCGCTTCGTCGCGGGACTGTCTGATTAACGGTGGAAGTGCTTGGTCTGACCGAAAGGGATGACTATGATGGAGTTCGTCGATTCGGCCGATCAGGACGTGATGATCGGGCCTATTACTACAGATATCGTTGATCAGAAGGGAGCTTGCTGAGCAGCTGCTGGCGCAGGCGCAGGAGCAGAACATCGAGTTGGTCGGCCCTGGCGGGCTGCTGAATCAGCTGACCAAGAACGTGCTCAAGACCGCGCTGGACGCCGAGATGGTCGAACACCTGAGATATGAGAAGCACGACCCACTCGGACATGAGAGCACCACCTCCACCGAGATCTACCTGCATGCCGACAAGCAGCTCAAGCAAGAAGCGATCGACTGGATCGCCCCCGCCGGTACCCACCCGGCCGATACCAGCCGCCCGACAGAATCCTCGCGTTCCTCGATCGCCTCAGTTATCCGCAGCACCAACTCCGCCTCTGATCGCAGGGGATCAGCGAACACCCCAGGGGTGACGGCTATCGACGCCGCTTCTCGTATACAACGCGCGAGATGAACCTTCGTCTACGCCCGTTCTCGATCAGCGATGAGCAGGTAGCTCGCGCCGCACACACCGAGCTGTCCAGGGAGGACTTTCCATTCCTTCTCGGCTGGGACCCGGATCAGCCGTGGACCGCATATCTGCAGAGATTGGCGAATCGCCGCCAGGGCATTGACATCGTTCCCGGCTGGGTGCCGGAGACCTTCCTCGCGGCCGACTTGGCCGGTGTTCTAGTGGGCCGTGTGTCCATTCGACACGAACTCAACGAGTTCCTCGAGAACTTCGGCGGTCATATTGGATACGCGGTTCGCCCGGCCTACCGCGGTCGCGGCATCGCAACCGAGATCCTCCGGGAAGCGCTGATCATCGCGCGCGACGAGGGAATCGACGACATCCTGCTGACCTGCGACGAGGATCACGTCGTCTCCGCCCACATCATCGAGCAACTCGGGGGAGCGCTGGACGACATCCGCATCGAACAGGATGGCCAACCCAAGCGCCGGTACTGGATCCGGTGACCCATGCTTATGACAGACTGCCGCTTCAACGAGCAGCGATCGAAGCGCGATCCTGGCATGAAAATCGTTCACCTCTCCGATACCCACCTCGGTGTCCGCCAGTTGCACTATGCGAATGAGCGCGGCCGCAACGTTCGCGAGCAGGATGTCTATGACACCTTCGCCGCTGCGGTGGACAAAATCCTGGAACTGCGGCCCGCCGCTGTCATCCACGCCGGCGACCTCTTCGACGGTTACCACCCGTCAGCGGCGGCGCTTGGCGTTGGGCTCGATCAGATCGCACGCATCCGGGATGCCGGCATCCAGCTCGTCATCATTTCGGGCAATCACTCGACGCCGCGTGTAGCCGCTGCCGATCACGTGTTTGCGCTCCTAGAGCGCTTCGGGGGTGTGTGCGCTGTGCACCGTGAGCCGCAGGTTGTCGAGATCGGCGAGTTGGCGGTCACCGCGATCCCACACTGCAACGACCGCGATCAGACGAGCAAATGGATTATGGAAGCCAAGCCGGTTGAGAGTAGTCGCTTCAACGTCCTCGTGGCGCATGTCGGCCTGGACGGACTTGGACACGTCGGATCTTCTGAGGCTGGGTCGGTTGAGCTCTCGGGCGAGACGCTAGAAGCCGTTGCCGACTTCAACTACATCGCCCTTGGGCACCTACACAAGTTCGATCGGGTGCGTCAGAACGCGGCCTACGCCGGCTCGCTAGAGCAGCTCACCTGGGCCGACGACGCCCGCAAGTGCATCGTTGAGATCGACCTGGCAGTGGACCCGCTCGACGACAGCTTCATGACGAAGCACCCCGTTGCCTGTCGTAGGCACATCTGCCTGCCGGCCGTCAACGCGTCGCAGACCGAGAATCTCACGGAGGCGATCGTGGCTGCCGCGCAGCGCAGCGATCTCTCTGGCGCAATCGTCAAGCTGCCAGTCCGCTCGGTGATGGTAGAAGCCTATGGAGGGATCGACCTTCGTCAGGTCAGCACCGCATTCAGAGATTGCCTCCACCTTGAGCTCGACCCCACGTTTCTAGACGCTGCGTCCGCGGGAGCCAGCCCATCGGCGCCACAAGATCTGCGCGACTTCCTCTCTCATCGCGTGCCGCGAGGCGTCGAGGCAGCCGAGTTCATCGGCCGCGCGGAAGCCTGCGTGACGCGGGCCGCCGGGGAGATCGGCGCGTGAAGCTCCATCACCTCAGGGGCACGAACTTCCGCTCTTTTGCCGAGTTCGACTTGGACCTGAACGCGTCGGGCCTCTTCTCGATCACGGGACCGAACGGGGCGGGCAAGAGTTCAATCTTCGGAGCTGTCGAGTGGGCGCTGTTCGGGGGCAAGCGCGGCCCAGGAGCTCAGCGCGTCCTGCGCCAAGACGCCGACGGGGAGGAATGCCGTGTCGAGCTGGAGTTCGAGATCGCCGGGCGCACGCTCCGGGTGGAGCGCGTTGATGGAAAGGATGCGTGGCTAACCGACGTCGCGACCGGTCAGGAGATAGCGCGAGGTCTCACCGATACCTCAAACGAGGTGGCCGTGCAAATAGGGCTGACCCAGGACATGTTTTCCGGGACCTTCTATGCCCGCCAGAAGGAGGTGCAGGCACTCTCTTCGTCGAAGAGCCTGAGCGAGCGACGCGACCAGCTGGAGCGACTGCTAGGCATCGAGCATCTGCGCAGGGCAGCCGACATCGCGGCCCACGACGCACGAGAACAGAGTGCACTCGTCGGCGCCTTGCGCAATGAGGCGCCCGACATCGATAAGCTCCGCGCTGAAGTCGAACGGTGCGAGCGCGAAGCCCAAGAGTCAGCACCTGCGATTGGTCGGCTCGAAGCCGAGGTCACCAGTCGGGAGACACAGCTCAACGACGCGACAAATCGTATCGACTTGCTGATCGCGCAGATCACCGAGCACAGCAAGCGTCGTATAACTGCCGAGAAGGCAGTGGGCGAGCTTGCTCGCGAGCAAACGATCCTCGACGGGCTCCGTCAGCGATTGGAGGCAGCGCACACCGCAAGCACCGAGCTTGCTCAGCTCGAACCTGTCGTCGCTCACACGGAGGAGTTGACCGCCCGCGAGCGCGAGATGGATCTGCGCAAGCGCAACCACGAGCAGATCGAGGCACTGCGCGTGCAAGAGCGCTGCGCGCTGGAAGAACTCGCTAAAGCGACCGACGCACTGAATGACCTCGGCGAGATCACAGACGGCGAAGACCCAGCGGCCAAGCTCGCAACGACCCAGCAGCAGCTCAACGATCTCGGGCAGAGCTGCGTGCAGCTTCTGCCATACGGCAGCAAGCTGAGGAACAACTCCGCCGAGCAACCGACGCCCACCAGCGGGCGAAGGCTGCGGCCGACATCGATGCCGAGCTACTGACGCTCTCCGACTCAGAGGCCCGCATAGTGACGACGCGTGAGCGCCGGCAAGAGCTGCGCGGTCAGAAGGCCGAAGCCGAGGCGCAGCTTGCCCACGACACCAAGCACCGTGACGCGCTTGTGGGCGCCGGTGACACAGACACCGCGGAGTGCCCCACATGTCACCAGCCACTTGTGGGCACGCTCGGCGACCTCGTCGCCGACTACGAGCAAAAGATCGATGGCCACCGAGCGCGGCTAGCGGCGCTTTCAAACGCGATCAAAGACTTGGACGCGGACGACAAGCGCGACAAGAAAGCCGCAGAGCGCGGCGCGCAGCTTCGCGCTCAGCGCCAAACACTCGGGGAGACCGGGGATATCGAGGCGCTACTCGACGCGGTCACGATCGCTACCGGGACGACGCGCAAAGCGGCAACTGCCGAGTACCAGCTTGATACCGGCTATCAGCAGCTCGCGGCGACGATCCCGGACCTCAAGACGGCGGCGGCGCATGCCGCCGCGATCGCAGTCCGACGTGCTGACGCTCATGAGCGCAAGACACGTGCAGCGGATCACGTCGCCACATACGCCGAGCAGCTGCGACAGAGCTCTGGTAACGGCTACGACCCAGCGGCTCACGCGGAGCTCCAGTCCAACCTCAAGCGCACGCAGGAGGCAGTTCGCCGCTGCGCTGTCCTTCGTGAGAACGTTAACTCACTCCAGCTCTTCGCAGGTCGCGTCGAGACACAGCGACCACTGGTGGACGGGCTCAACACAAAGGTGCAGCAGCTGCGCGCCCTGGTGTCCGAGGTCGAGGTCGGAGAAGGCGCACACGAGCAAGCGGTCACCGACCGCGACCGACTGACCGAGGAGCTCAAGCAGTCCCGCAGCGAGCTGGACGCTGCCAAACAGAAGATCTTGTTGGAGTCCCAGTCGGTCGCCGCCGCTCGCGCCCGACTCGCCGACGGGCAGAAGCTAGTCAAGCGCGTCGACAGTGAGCGACGGGAGCTCGAGCTTCGCGCAGCTGTCGCGACGGCGCTGTCCGACTACCGTGAGCACCACTCACGCCAGGCGCGGCCGATGCTCGAACAAGATGCCTCGAATTTGCTCAAGCAGGTGACCGGCGGCACCTACCCAATCATCCGCCTGACAGAGGCCTACCTCCTCCAGATCGCTGACGCCGGTCAGCTGCACCCGCTCAGGCGCTTCTCTGGCGGCGAGCAGGACCTGGCATCACTCTGCCTGCGTCTCGCGCTCTCGCGAACGCTCGCTCATCAACGCGGCGTCGAGACGCGATTTGTGATCCTTGACGAGGTCTTTGGTAGTCAGGATTACGAGCGTCGCCGGCTACTGATCGGCCAGCTTGCAGAGCTCGTCCGCAGCGAGTTTCAGCAGATTTTCGTTATCTCGCACACCGACGACATCTATGAGTACTGCGATCTGCATATCAAGGTGACGCGGGAGGACGGGATCAGTCGGGCAGATGGGCCGATTGCGTGACGAGCAACACAATCTCGTGCTCATGTAGGGACGCTAGTTGGCTGAAAGGACGTTTTCGTCTATACATGAGCACATGATTGACTCACCATATCCATCAAGGACGCTGGGCGAGCGGGAGGGAGCCGTGGTGGCATGGCTCGAGGCTGAGCGGCGTGCGACCGTCTCGCTGCAGGAGGTCTCCGAGGTCTTTGCCTGGACGTCGACATCCATCCGCGATGCGCTCAGCCGCCTGGAGCGCAAGGGATGGCTGCGCCGAACCGCGCGGGGGAGCTATGAGACTGTCCTGGCCGAGACCGGCGGCTTTGCGCCGCCGAATCCGTGGACGGCGCTCAGCACCTGGCGACAGCCGTACTACGTCGCTTTCAAGTCGGCAGCCTATGAGCACGGTCTCACCCCCGACCGTCCTGGGGCCGTCCAGGTTGCCGTCCCGGTCGGCGCCAGGGCGCCGAAGGCCTGGCGGGAGGTGCCGATCGCGTTGATCGCACTGCGGACGTTCTCGGCCGAGGGGGTCGATGATGTTCAGCGCCATGGGGTGACGATCAGACTCGCCGGCACCGAGCGCGTCCTGCTCGACGGCGCGGCGCTCCCGCACCGCATTGGCGGCGCGCTCGGGCTCGCGCGCATCGCAAGCCGTGCGGTAGATATCGCAGACTGGGCTCGCGTCGTCGAACTCGCCCGCGAGCGTCCGGGTGGAGGAGCCGCGCTACGCCGCCTGGCCGTGATCCTCGACTTGCTCGACGTCGAGATCCCGGCGCCGCTCGCGATGGCGGCGGCCGCATGCGCGGGCACCTCGTATCTGTACCTCGGCGAACGGCGGCTGTACGGCGCTCGCGGCCGGCGTCTGGCCCGATGGGCGGTCGTCGACAACGTCGGCGTCGAGACGCTGCGCGAAGAGATCGCTCGCTGATGCTGGCCCCGGCACTCGTGCGCCAGTACGCGGTCGGGCAGCACATCGACGTTGCCGTCGCCGACCAGGAGATCGTCCTGCACTATGTCCTTGCACTGCTCAACGTCCACGGCTTGATCGGATCGCCACCCGGCGGCAAGCAGCCAGGCGCTCTGTTGTTCAAGGGCGGCACGGCGCTACGCAAGTGCGTGTTCGGTTCGACCGGCCGCTTCTCCCAGGACATCGACTTCGATGCCACCCACCGCAACGGCTTCGAGGCCGAGATCGAGGCTGCCTTCGCTGCGCTCGACCCCTACCACGGGATCCACTTCTCGGTACCGAGCTTTCGCTATTCGGACGACGGGAACTTCTCAGGGACAGTCAACTACGAGCACCAGGACGCCATTGGTGCCTTCGAGTTGCAGATCTCCTACCGACTCGAGCCTGTGCTCGAGCCGCGCGCCCTCCCGCTCGTGCCACAGGGCTACTTTGCCCGCGTCGAGTGCGGTGTCCCACACCTGTTCGGCCTTGATCCCTACGAGATGATCGGCGAGAAGCTGATGGCCTGCAACCGCCGCCTCGGCGGGTCAGCCAAGGACGTCTATGACCTCTACCTGTGGACTCAGCGGCCTTTCGATGCCGAGCTCGTACGACGCCTCGCCGTCCTGAAGGCATGGAGCGATCGCCGCCGCCACCCTAGATGAGTAGTGCCACGGTTGTGGTGGTGGTTTAGGGGGAGGGGATGTAGGCAGGCAGATCGAAGTCGGCGGTGCTCAATACCAACCGTCAACTCTTGGGAGGGTCACGATGGACGCCGACCTCGACCTGCTGCTTATCGTTGTTTACTGCACTGTTGACGATTTCCTGCCCAAACGCGCAGAAAACGCCAGAAGGAGGATCTCCGACGCGGAGGTCATCACGCTGTGTATCGCTCAAGCAATGATGGGTATTCCCTCCGACGCGCGGTTCTTGCGGGCCGCCCGTCGCCAGCTTGGCCATCTCTTCCCGCATCTACCTGAGCGAACTGCGTACCACAAGCGCAGACTGCGACTGTCGAGCTCGATCGAGGCATTGATCCGTACGTTCGCTGCGCGTAGCCCCGGTTTCTATAGCGATCTTTTGCTGGTTGACTCCACGCCTGTGGAGTGCGCTCGCAGCCGCGAGACCGTCAAGCGTGGCGGTTCTTCCAGTCTCGGTGACGCGCTCTCCAACGCCGGTGACTACGGTTATTGCGCGAGTCATAGCCGTCACTTTTGGGGCTTTCGCCTGCACGCCATCTTCGCCCTGGACGGAACTCCCAGAGCGCTCGCGTTGACCTCGCCAAAGATCGACGAGAAGCTCGTGTGCCTACAGCTGGTCGCTCGATGCGAGCGCCATAGCGGCCAGATGCTGATCCTGATCGGCGATAAGAACTTCCGCGGCAAAGATTTCGAAGCCGAGCTCGCCACACTCGACGCCACGATCATGCGCCCCCGCCGAAAGGACGAGCCCGGGCGCGGCCCCCACCTCGCGCCTATCCGTCAACGCATCGAGAGCATCTTCTGGACATGCAAGGACCTCTTCACACTCGAGCGCCACGGCGCCCGCACCCTGGAGAACCTCCGCGTCCGCCTCGCCACCCGCTTCGCAGCACTCGCCGCCGGCATCGCCCTCAACCACCCACTCCAACGCCCCACCCGATCCCTCGCCTGCTACACCGCCTAACACCCGTGGCACTACTCATCTAGGTATGACCCGGAGTTCTTCCTCGCGCGCATCCAGCCTGTCAGCTTCCGCTGGGAGGACATCCAGCAGCTCGTGCCGCGCAGGCTCACCACTGACCGGCAAGCCATCTGCGACGCCGTGCGTGAACGCTTCGCCTTTCTCACCCAGCTTCGACCCGATGAGCGGTTGCTGCTCGACGACCAGACTGCGCACCGTGAAACTCGACTCTTCAGCCGACTACGGGCAGACGCCCGAGCATGCGCCGCAACCGTACCCCGATAGCGGGTGTACCACAGATCTGCCGACCGTTGAAGAGGCTCGACGGGCCAGGTTCCGTCTGACAACTGCCGGGCATGTGGACTCGGGCCGATCGGGCGAGCAAGCACTCGGAGGGCTAAGAAAACCCGACCGGCGTTGGTCGGGAAATGTTCGGATTTGTCACGACTTGTGTCACGCAGGTCTTGTACGCGATCACAAACACATCACAAATCGTCAAAGGGCCGCTATTTGCAGCTATTTCTATGCGCCCGAGTGGACTCGAACCACCACGGACCAAGCGGTCCACAAGGCCCTCAACCTTGTACGCCCGCGTCATATACGTCCGCCAGCGTCCAGATCGTCCATTCTGTGCGAGCTCCTGGACACATCGGACGCATCGGACGAACTGACCTTTGTCAAAGATTTGTCACGCGCTCATCTTGATGTGCGCGCGTCTAGATGCTAAAGTGCAATGATGATGTCCAAGGTTCGCACCACGCTCACAATCGACGAGTCGGTCATGAAGGCGGTGAAGCTGCGCGCGGCCCGTACGGGCCGCGGCGATAGCCAGGTGATCGAGGAATCACTGCGTCGCGATCTGGGGCTCGACCTGCTCGAGCGCCTCTGGGAGCGCAACGACCTATCCGAGCGCGAGGCTGCTGCACTTGCTGTTGAGGCACAGCACCAGACGCGGCACTGACGGGTGCGGGTAGTCCTCGATCCCAATGTGGTCATCTCCGGTGCGCTCTCGCCACGGGGTGCCCCAGCCGATGTCCTGCGGTCGCTCGCCAAGGGCGAGTTTGAGCTAATCGCGTCCCAGGCGCTGCTGAACGAGCTTCAGCGGGCGCTTGCCTATCCCAAGCTGCGGTCACATATCAGCGAGTCAGACGCAGCTGAGCTGGTGAGGTGGGTTGCCGACAGCGCCGACGTCGTCGCCGATCCGGATATCGACCCGCCGGTGTACTCGCGTGATCCGGACGATGACTATCTGGTTGTCCTTGCGTCGGCGCGTCGCGCGGCGCTGGTCTCAGGGGACAAAGACCTGCTTGCCCTTGAGCGGGAGATTCCCGTGTTCTCGCCACGGGCCTTTCTTGATCTGCTCGCCGGCACCTGAGGAGTACGAGATCCGCAAGACGCCACGGTTAGCGGTCGGGACTCTCGGCTATCTCTACGCCTGAAGGCCAAGGCCGGCAGGATCCTGTTCATCCTCCCGGCCTTGTCCGGCTCGCTGGCCTCTCCTGATCGCGGCCATTAGGTCCTCGCGCGTCGGGATTGGGATGGGGGCCGCGCTCGGTGGACCTGGGCTCCTGATCGTGCTCGTCGTCAGCCATACCCCGACTTTAGGGGGCGAGGCCAGCCGGCAGAAAGTCCCGTGTGCAGACTGCCACGATCAGAATGGGCGGGATATCTGGCCATTCCGTAGACTGCCGGCGTGCGCGGCGCGCTACGAGAGACTTGGGAGATCACCAAGGCGTGGTGGTTGTTCGTCACTGGAGTCGCGCTCGGTGTCGTTGCCATCGTCCAAGAGATCGAAGGCGCGAGTCATGTGACGGTCTGGTTCTGGGCGTTCTGTGCGATGGCCCCGCTCTGGTTTGCCACGCTTTGGCGTCTACGAAGCGTCGCGATGGAACGAGACGAAATGCGGAGCGAACTGGGGTCTCAGCGTCCCCGTTTGGATCTTCATGTGGGTGGTGTAATGTTCAGTGAGCGAGGCCATAAGGCGTTCCTGCAGCTCACTGTCCGGGTCCGCAACGACGGTGCCCCGAGCACTGTGCATCGATGGCAGCTGAGCGTCGAGGTTGCGGGCAAGACCTACGAAGCGCGACATGCCGTTGGCGAAGCTCCCGTGGATGGTTCGCTGAAACTGCCTATGCTTGATGAGGCAATCAGCAACACACCACTCGCCTCAGAAATCACCGGACTTTTGCAGTTCTTTGTGCCGGAGATTTTGCAGGGAGAGCTTGAAAGTGCCGATCAGCTTCTACTGTCCGCGAGCAACGCTAGAGGGGACCGGTCGCAATCGACTGTGGACCTGGAAGCGCTCCGGGCTGAGAGGCACGAAACCTGGAAGGTCCGGAAGGGCGCATGAGCCTGTCCTTGCTTGGCGACGTAGTTCAACCGGCATTGTCACGCGTCTAGCCTTCGGAACAGGCCGAGCCTGATGTCAATACCCAGGTTTGCAGGTCTTTCCTATG
>CAVXBL010000005.1:0-73818 GCA_963760155.1 uncultured Solirubrobacterales bacterium | reverse complement strand
GAAGACGTCAAAAACACACAGCAACAAAAACAAGAAAAAACCAACCAAAAAATAGACACACAACAGCTATACTGGCGCACGCGCCCTATCACACGTGCTCCCTGCTGTCACCAAGCCCCCTCGATATGATCGAGGCGGAGCAGTCGGTCGGCTTCGTCGACGATCACACCGACCGCGTCGAAGCGAATTGTCTTGGCTTTTGGGCGCGCGTGGGCGTTCTCGTAAAGCCATGCGCAGGTCAGACGCTTGATGCGCGCACGCTGGCTGAATCTGAGCCACGCCAGTGGTTGGTCCTCCGGGCACAGGTCTTTACGGCGGTTGCTGGTGCGCCGGGTCTTTACCTCCGCGAAAACGAGGATTTCGCCGTTGAACGCGATCAGGTCGATCTCGCCGTAGCGCGTGCGCACGTTGCGTGCGACCAGCGCGAAGCCGAGTCGCCGCAGGTGCGCTGCGGCAAGCTGCTCGCCGCAGCGCCCGAGTGCGCGGCGCGCGTCTTGGCGTCGCTGTGCTTGCTCGGGGATCACGCGTGCGGTGGGCTGTTTTGGGTTGTGCTGGGGTTGATCCAAAGTTAGGTGGGGATGGCTGGATGGAGTAGCCCACAGTACGGATCGCTTGGGATGGTTCTGTGCGAGAGGAGCATCGCCGGCTCGAGTTCAAGCCAAGTCGTGCTCGCGGTTTTGGTCTTCTTCGCGGACGGTGCCAGAGCGATCCTCCGCGAGCCAATTGGCGAGGATCTGCCTGCGACGATCGCCTTCGACCGGGAGGGCTGATCAGCATCGTGGGTGCCCGCCCATATTCGATTGCACGGATGCAAGCCAACTAATGGAGCGAGCGAAATCTTCTTAGGACTACTATTATTCCGGCATGGGCTGCTATGCGGCACAGCGCACCGGCACCGGTCGCGCGCGTTCGACTGGGTTGCCGGGACTATTCGTGGCGTGAGTCCAAAGAGCTGGCGTGTCGAGCAAGGAACGCCATGCAGGCCATGCGAGAGGGGGAGACATGACTGGCGTGACATATGCAGACGGCGAGTTGTTCGACGTCGCGCCGTTCGTGCTTGTCGTTGACTGCTCTGGATCGATGAAGAACGCGATGCAGAGCGTGAATCGATTCGTCCCCGACCTGATAGAGACGATTCGAGAGATTCCCGAGGCGCTCGAGAGCGTTGCCCTGGGCGTCATTTCATTCAATGACCAAGCGCGGATCGTGCGTCACTTGACATGGATCGATGAGGACATCACGATGCCCCAGTTCGTGGCGCAGTCGCGCACCAGCTATGTGGCGCCCCTCGATCGGACCCGCGAGCTGATCGAAAAGGACACGCCCCAGCTGGGCGAGCGTGGTTTTCGGCCGGTCGTGTTCTTCATCACCGACGCCCAGCCCAACGTGGAGACAGAGTCGGAATGGCTGGCGGCGCGAGCGTCGCTGCTCAACTCGCGTCTGCGTCCCAAGCTCGTCACGTTTGGGTTCGGTGATGTCAACGAGTTGACCCTAAAGACGCTAGCTTCGGACCCGAGCCTCGCGGAGCTCAAGCAGAAGGCGGCGAGTGTGGCGATGGACGAGATCCTTAGTGTGGTGATGAACACCGTCATAACGCTGACCAGCGGAAGCGGTTCTTCCTCCACGGGAGGGCTGGCCGGGCGGATTATCGACTCCGAGAGGGGCGCCGACGACGACACAATCATTTACACGCAGTGAAACCACGCTGGCCGGGAGAGCGTCGTACGCAGCCGCGCGGGTCGGTTGCTCCTGACGCCGTCACCGACCGCATGCCCGAATCCAGCGCTGCCCAGCACGATCATCGCGCACACGCGCAGCCGTACGATCGCACCCTCCAAGAAGACCCCCGCACAACTCGTGCCCAGACCGCTATGCCGGTGCATGAGTTGCCGCGAGCGCCCGCGACCGGACGCTCACCTCACCCACAGGGTGTTCCATCGACGCATGAACTTCCACGAGCACCCTCGATCGGACGCGTAGCGAGCACCTGGCGGCGGCACCTGGCGTCCACCGACTGGCCTCGGCCGAGCCTCGTCGCCGATTGCGGACTGATCGGCCCGCTCGCCGTCACGGCCGCCAGCACAGTCGGGCGCGGTCACGCCCACCGTCAGCAACAACGCCAGGACGCTTACGGCTTCAAGATGCTCGCTGACGTGCTCGTGTGCGCAGTCGCGGACGGGGTCTCAGAAGCTGTGCTCGGCGGTCCCGCGGCCGACGTGGCGGTATCGAGCGCATTGACCTCGATGAGCTTGCTGAGCACAGACGCAGACGCGGCGAGGAGCGACCTGCGACTGCTCGAGCTCGCCGCTCACCACGCGGGTAGGGAGGTCTACGAGCTGGCCCAGCGGCTGTTGCCGGGAGACGCCCTCGCCGAGCAACATTGCGCGTTGACGCTCCTGCTCGCCGCCGTGCGCGTGCTCGACCGTCGCGACGGGATGGACGGTTGCGATATGCACGTGAGCGTCGTCTCGGTCGGCGACAGCAGCGTTATCGAGCTGGGAGCCGACGGTGCAGCCAGGGTGATCATGGGACCTGCGCCGTCGACGCGCTCCCAAGAGCTGCGCGATTATCTGCCTAGGTCCGCGTCGATCGCGGTCAGGAAGGAGCTCGTGGTAGCCGCCGGCTCACTGCTCCTGCTCGCGACGGACGGACTCGCCCAGGACATGCGTCAGTCACCAGCCGTGTGCGCCTGGGTCGGAGATCAACTGCGGCGGGCGACGAGCACGGTCGCCGCCGCGCATGTGCTGTCATATCAACGTCAACGCTCCAGCGACGATCTGACGTTCGTTGCGGTTCGACCTATACCGCCTGAGTGAGCGCCACACGGTCTGTCTGTGGGGGGCGTACGGCCTACGACATCGGTGATACCCCGCTGTTCAATGGCGGCAGCGGGTTGCTATTCGCGATTGAGGATCGCCCGGAGCTGCTCTATAAGGCGCTCCACGCGCCGCTCGATGACAGACATGTCGAGCGCGTGAAAGACCTCGTGGGGGTTGGACGCAAGATCAAAGACCGCGGCGATCTTCGCGCCGATGTCAAGCGGATCGCCTGGCCTGTGGATATGGTGCTCGATGGTGGCATGGTCGCAGGCGTCGTGATCCCACGCGCTGGCAGCGAATACTTCCGCAGCACGAAAATGAAGCTCGTCGCGCAGAGCTTTGGGCATCTTGCGGGCCAGGGAGCGCCCTCGGTCAAGCAACGCCTGCACATCGTCCGCCAGCTTGCGGGTGCACTTGCGGTACTCGACCGGCACGACCTCGTGCACGGCGACGTCAGCGCCACAAACCTGCTCTGGACGCTTGCCCCCCGTCCCTCGTTGCTACTGATCGACTGTGACAGCATTCACCCGCGCGGTTTTACGATTGGACCCTACTGGACCGAGCACTGGAAGGATCCGCGCCTGCAGAACGAACTCATCGCTCGTCACGACGCGCAGAGTGACTGGTACGCACTCGCGTTGGCGGTATATCGGGTCGTTGTCCTCAACTCGCGGGCCGTTCCCCGCGCTCACGACTTCAGCCGGATCGCAGCCGAGCTGCCGGCGCCGATCGCAGACCCGCTGGTTCAGGTGTTCAGCAACCCGCTTGACCCCGACGCGCGAGTTTCGCCCGAATGCTGGAAGCTGAACCTAGGTACGGTGATCGAAAACGTGAGCGACTGCGCGCGGATCGAGGCGGTGACGCGCGCGCGCCCAACGACAGTGGCCGGCAGACGTAGCGCCGGGAATGTATGGGCGAATTCAAGCCGACGGGCGCCACGCAAGCAGCCCAGCCCGCCCAACCCGCTGGGTCGCGCCATACATCACCAGCAAGCTGCTCGTGCTAGGTGCGCTCGCGCTGATTCAGGCGGTGCTTCTGAGCGCCGTCTCCTTCACGCTGGTGCCGCTTCATCGCGGTACCGGCACATACGTAATCATCGTCGCATTGCTTCTCCTGGCTACGCAGGCGGCGTTGGCGATGGGACTGCTGCTCTCGGTCTTCGTCTCAACAGCCGATCAGGCCGGGAGTCTGCTGCCACCGCTGCTCGTGCCCCAAGTGCTCTGTGCTGGCGCGATCGTGACCGTCACAGAAATGGGTCCGATCAAGCCGCTATCGGTGTTCATCTCCTCACGCTGGGCGCTTGCCGGCGCCGGCTCGGCCCTGAAGCTCGCTACAAGACCCTACGCCAACACGAGCTTCCTTCACTCATACGGAGGCTTCTTCAGCCTTCCCTGGACCGTCTCGGCGATCGTCCTGCTGGGCTTCCTGTGCCTCTTTGTCTCACTGGCCGCATGGCGACTGCACACAGCGTGGCGGGGATGAGCGCAAGATATCCTTGCGTGGTCTACACCGAGCCTGCGCCGTGAACGAAACTCCCGAGAACCCCAGCGACATGAAGGTCGCCTCCGCAGCCGGCTATGCTGAGGATCGCGTGGCGGGTCGCGAATCGTCAAAGCTCGACGGCTCTAGAACTGAGCACTCTCACGATCGGGGGGTGCGCGGGCTGGATGGCGTCAGCAGCTTCATGGGGATGCGGTGGGACAGCGCCGACACCGTCCGCTTGCAGATTCGCCCTGAGCTGATCAACGGTGCGGGTCTGCTCTCCGGTGTGGTCACCTACGCGCTCGTGGACTACTGCATGGGCTCCACCCTGTGGCCGCATACCTCCGAGGAGGAGCATGTCGCGACGCTCAACATCTCGATCAACTACATCCAGACCGCCACCGAGGGTGAGATCGTGTGCACGACCGAACTTGACCGCCGTAACCGCACCAACGCGGTGCTGCGCAGCGAGGTACGCCACGAGGACGGTCGACTGCTCGTCACCGCGATCGGCAGCTACGCGATCTTCCTCGCGCGCCGCCACAAGCCCACAACCTGATCGGAGATGACCCTCCGCGGCAGTCGCACACCGCGCGCGCTCACGATCGCCGGTTCGGATTCGGGCGGCGGCGCTGGCATACAGGCCGACCTGAAGGCGTTTGCCAGTTGCGGAGTCCACGGTATGAGCGCGATCACCGCGATCACCGCGCAAAACACGCTCGGCGTGAGCACCGTGCATCCGATTCCAGCCGAGGTCATACTCGCCCAGGTCAGAGCGGTCATGCAAGACATCGGCGCGGATGCCGTCAAGGTAGGGATGCTCGGCACCGCCGAGATCGTCCATGCCGTGGCGCGTGCGCTCGACGAGCTTCCCGACGGGACGCCCGTAGTGGTCGATCCTGTGATGGTCGCCGAGTCCGGCGCGCGGCTACTCGACACGCACGCTCAGAACGCTCTGCTGACCGAGATCTTGCCGCGCGCGACGATCCTCACACCAAACATACCCGAGGCACGTTCGCTTACCGGCCTCAGATCGGGCGTCGTGGCTCACGACAGGGATATGAGCACAGCGGGCGAGCATGAGCGTCATGGCGGCCGCGAGCGTGAGATTGGTGGCGAGCGTGAGGTTGGCCGCGAGCGTCAGGTTGGTGGCGAGCGTCAGGTTGGTGGCGAGCATTGGGTTCTGGGTGACGAGGAGGAGGCGCAGGTCCAAGCGCTCGCTCGCGCCGTGCTCGCGCTGGGTCCTGAGATCGTCGTTCTCACCGGTGGTCACCGCGCTCGAGCGGTCGATCTCTTGCTCGATTCCGCCTCCCCGGAGCAGATCGTGAGTATCCCCGGCGAGCGCCATCCTGACGGCGCCGCCCACGGCTCCGGGTGCACCCACTCATCGATCCTCGCAGCGCAGCTCGCGCTCGGCCGCACTCCGCTGCAGGCCGCGTTCGCGGCTCGTGCGATCGTCGGCGCCGCAGTCGCCGACGGCTTGCGCGACGTCGGGGAGGGCCCCGGACCGGTTGACGTGATTGGGCTCGCGCGCTTGCGTCTCCGCTAGCTCGCTCCGCCGACTTTGGCGTGGCCGTCTGATTGCTGGCCGCTGCTCGTGCTTTGGCCGGGCTTGGCGTGTTTGTCATAATCCATTGCGATGAAGTTGCTGCGCGTCAAGCCGGGCTATGGCGATGTGGTGCTCGCCGAGGGCGATGTGACGGTGCCCGAGCAACACGCCCGACTGCTCACCGCGTTTCGCCGTGAGCTCGACGCCGGCATGTGGGCAGCCGTGCCTACGAGCACCAGCGTCGGACGGCGCGAAGCAGAGCTCGTCAAGAGCTTCGAGGAGATACCCGCCGACGCCGAGCGCGTGATCTTCTTCCCCCGCGCTGCCGGTGGCAGCTGATGGGTCCCGCGCCGCAACTCACGAGCGCAACCACGCGAGCGTGTCTATGCCCCCATTCGGCAGCGGGCCTGCTCGCCTAGCTCCCCATGGCGTTGGCTCTCGCTACAACCGCGCTTGTGTTGGTCGTACTGCTATGGGTGCTCGCTCTACCGCATCTAAAGAGATCTGTAATCCCAACGCTGGGGGCGCTCTTTGGGCATATTCAGGGTCATCCCGAGCCGGTGCTCATGGATGGCTATGACCCCGGGCGCGAACTGCGCGCCGAGCAGCGCGCTCGTGTGCTGCTGCGTTCATGCGTCAATGAGGAGGAATGGGCGATGTACAGCGAGCTCGGCTTCCTGCGCGTGTGGAGCACGATCGGAGAACGCTCTTGCGCGTATCTCATCTATCCCCACAAGCCGGTGCTCGCGTGCACGCCCCACACCGGGGCTCTGCTTGGGGAGTACTGCATAGAGTTCCCTGACCGCACTCGTCCTTATGGCAGCGCCCGTCTACCCGACGCGGACGACGTGCTTGCCAAGTGGATCGTGCTCACAACCAGCGAGCGTTCGCTGATCGAGAAGTCCAACATGCACCTGCCGGGGCGTCAGATCAGGATTGCTCAGGCCTGTCGCGACATGATCCGTCTTTCATGCTGGGAGCGCGAGCAACTCGCTTCGTCCGACCGGACTTCGCTGCGCGCCGGTAGTGTTCTCGCGCTGTGAGCACGCCCGTCCCCTTCGACGTCAAGCATCGCTCGCGCGCCTTCATCGAGGGGCCCGAGCGCGCCGCTGCACGGGCCTACCTGCATGGCATTGGCTACACCGCCGAGGACCTTGCAAAGCCGATCGTCGGTGTCGCCCACTCGTGGATCGAGACGATGCCGTGCAACTTCAACAATCGCGTGCTCGCCGCGAAGGTCAAGGAGGGCATTCGCGCCGCGGGCGGCACACCAATGGAGCTCAACACGATCGCGATCTCCGACGGCATAACAATGGGCACTTCTGGGATGCGCGCGTCGCTCGTATCGCGCGAGCTGATCGCCGACTCGATCGAGCTGGTCGCCTCCGCGCACCAGTTCGACGCGCTGGTGGTCATCTCCGGCTGCGACAAGACGATTCCGGGCGCCGTGATGGCGCTCGCGCGTCTGGGCATCCCCGGCCTGATGCTCTACGGCGGTTCGATCCGCCCCGGCCACTACAGGGGCCAGGACGTGACGATCCAACAAGTCTTCGAGGCTGTCGGTGCGTTCGCCGCCGGCAAGATCTCAGAGCAGGAGCTGCATGAGCTTGAGCAGGCTGCCTCGCCCGGCGCGGGGGCCTGCGGCGGGCAGTTCACGGCCAACACAATGGCGATGGCCTTCGAGGTGCTCGGCATCTCGCCCGCGGGCTCCTCGATGGTCCCCGCTGAGGATGGCCGCAAGCTGCAGGTTGCCGTTCAGTGCGGTGAGCTGGTCATGGATGTGCTGCGCCGTGGACTGTTGCCAAGCGAAGTCATCACCAAGCCGGCGCTGGAAAACGCGATCGCCGCCGTCGCGACGAGCGGCGGCTCGACCAACGGCGTGCTGCATCTGCTCGCCCTCGCGCGCGAAATAGGAGTGCCGCTCTCGATCGACGAGTTCGACGTCATCTCAGAGCGCACGCCCCTGCTGTGCGACCTGCAACCCGGCGGACAGTATGTCGCCACAGACCTGTATGAGGCCGGTGGCGTGCCGCTCGTGTTGCGGCGCCTGCAGGAAGCCGGCGTGCTACGCGAGCAGGCGATGACCGTCACTGGACGTACGATCGCCGAACACGCCGCCGAAGCCACCGAGACCCCCGGACAGCGCGTGGTGCGTCCCCTCTCAGATCCCCTGAAGCCAACCGGAGGCTTCGCCATCTTGCGTGGCAACGTGGCCCCCGACGGGTGCGTCGTAAAGCTCGCCGGGCACGAGCGTCGCCATCATGTCGGTCCCGCCAGTGTCTTTGACGGGGAGCAGGACGCCATGGCAGCCGTGCTTGCGCACGACATATCCGCAGGCGACGTGGTCGTCATCCGCGGCGAGGGCCCCGCGGGCGGGCCGGGCATGCGTGAGATGCTCGCCGTCACCGCGGCTCTCGTTGGCGAGGGGCTCGGGGAGAGCGTCGCGCTGATCACCGACGGGCGCTTCTCCGGTGCCACACACGGCTTCATGGCGGCCCACGTCGCCCCCGAGGCGGTCCGCGGTGGGCCAATCGCCGCTCTGCGCGACGGAGACGAACTCACGATCGATGTGGAGCGTCGGCGCATCGACGTTGCGCTCGCCGACGCCGAGATAGCCGAGCGCCTGGTCGCCTACAGCCAGCCGCCGCGTGCCGACCAGCACATCGACGTCGCGATTCGCAAGTACGCCAAGCTGGTCGGCTCGGCCGCCGAGGGCGCCGTCACCATTTGAAGGTTGCTCTGCCGGAGCTGGCCTGCAGCACTACTCGTCGAGGAATTCCTCGAGCAGCTCGTTAAAGGCAGCTGGACGCTCGAGCATCGCCATGTGTCCCGTTTCCTCGAACAGGACCTTGCGCGAGCCCGCGATCAGCTGCTCGAAGACGCCCGCGTCGCGCACCGGGATCACGCGGTCTTGCTCGCCCCACACGATCAGCGTCGGACACGCGATCTCAGGGAGGCGCTCGCGGATCGGATAATCAAGGTTAGCCTGCAGCGCCTGCAGGAAACCGGGCTTGCCCGCCCCGCGCAGCTGCTCGGCCGCCAGCGCCGGATTCAGGCGGCGCGGGTGACGCGTCACGAGGCCCAGTGCCGCGTTGCGCAGCGCCGGGTAGCGCACGACCGCCTCAGAGTGAGCCGCCACCCAAGTCGTGTACGCCGCCACGACCCGCTCAATCCGGCGCAAAGCCGGCACTGCCCGCTGCACATCGCGCCTCCCGTTCGTGCTGATGCCTGCTGCTGAGACGAGCACGAGACGCTCGACCCGCTGGGGGAACGCGATCGCAAGCTCAGCCGAGACGAAGCCCCCCATCGAATTGCCCACGACCGTGGCCGCGCTTACCTCGAGCGTTTCCAGCAGCTCATCGAGGATGCGTGCGTAGCCAGAGATCGTGATCTGCTCGGCCGGCATCGGAGAATGTCCGAAGCCCGGTAGGTCCATCGCGATCACACGATGGTGCACGGCGAAGACCGGCAGCTGCTCCAGCCAGTTGGGCCAAGATCCCGACAGGCCGTGCACGAACACGATCGCGGGGCCCTCGCCCAAGTCGATCACGTTGATGGGCTTGCCCGCCGCCTGCACCCAACGCTGGTGCTCGCGCCAGTCCACATCGAGCCACGGCGAGCGTCCCTCTGTTCCGTAGGGAGAGGAATCCTCGCGGGGGAGAGTGCTTACGCCGCTCATCACCCAATAATCTACCTGTCCATGCGTATCGCTATCGACGTCGACTCGACGCTGCACCACTACTGGGATGTTCTCTCGGAGATCTCCCGGCGTCGTTTCGGCGTCGAGCTGCCCTACGACGAGCAGTTCACGTGGGGCATCACTCGCCTGCGCGCCGACCAGCTCGAGCTCTGTATCCAGGAGAGCCATAGCGACGAGCTGATCCTCTCGAGCGTCCCATATCCGGGTGCGGTCGAGACCGTGCGCAGCTGGAGCAGGCAGGGCCATTTCATCCATGTGACGAGTCACCGCTCCAGCGCCTGTGCTCCTGCCACCGCGCACTGGCTCACGAATCTAGGGATCCCTTGCGACGAGCTCTGTTGCTCTTACGACAAGATCAGCCGCTGTGTCGAGCTTGGCATCGACATCCTGATCGACGACAGTCCACTCAACATCGGCGCGGCGATCGAACACGGCATTTGCACAGCCACGATCTTGCATCCCTGGAACAGCGAGCTCTGCGAGGTCGAGGATGTCCTCGGCGCGCGCGATTGGGCAGAGCTATCGCGCCTGCTCACGCCGGTTCTCGCGGCCCCCGCGCCCACGCTTGCCGGCAACTGCTGAGCGCGGCTTGGCAGGGCGCACGCCCCGCCACGGCGAACTATGCGTGGTGATGAGCCCATCCACAAAAGCGCGGCCGAGTCTCAGCGAGCCATGGCTGCGAGCGCTCGGTCAGCTCGACGAGGACATGCGTCGCACCAATGCCGCGCCTCGCACCCGCCGAGCCTACGCGATCGACACGCTCCAATTCGGCGATTGGGCCAACACACATGGGCTCCTGCCGAGCACAGTCGGGGTCCGCGACGTCCGTCGCTATATCGCTTGCCTCTCAGAGCGCAACCTGTCGGCGAGCACCACTGCCCGCAAGCTCGCCGCCATCCGTGCGCTGTTTCGCAGCCAGCGCGAGCACGGTCACATCGAGCAGAGTCCCGCCGACCTGCTTGCGAGTCCCCGCCGTGGCTCGTATCTGCCACGTGTGCTGAAGGCGCCCGAGCTAGCGCGCCTGCTCGACAGCATTCCCACCGAGGGGGCAGGCGCCCTGAAGGGCACAGGCGGGCCATTGGACATCCGCGACCGTGCCCTGTTTGAGCTCGCCTACGCCTGCGGTCTGCGCGCCGCGGAGCTCGTTGCGCTTGAGCTGTCCGATATCGACCACGACGCTGAGCAGCTACGCGTCGAGGGGAAGGGCTCAAAGACACGTTTCGTGCCCGTCGGCGAGGTTGCCATGGCAGCCGTCGATGCCTACATCGAACGGGGTCGTTGCGGGTTGATCGGCGCTCGCCCGCTTGACGGGAAAGCCAATGGCGAGCTTGATCGTGGCTCGGCTCGGGAGCGGCCCGCTATTCGCGGCTCGGCTTCGACGGACATCCGCCGGACACCGACCGACGGGCAGGCTCTGTTTCTCAGCCGTACCGGCCGGCGGCTTTCCACCAGCGATGTGCGTCGCCGGCTGCGCGTCTGGTCCACACGCGCCGGAGTGCAGGGCGGACTATCACCCCATGCCCTGCGTCACAGCTTCGCCACCCACCTACTCGACGGCGGCGCCGACCTGCGCTCGATACAAGAGCTGCTCGGCCACTCGAGCATCTCGACAACGCAGGTCTACACTCGGGTAGAGTCCGCCAGACTCAGAAGCGCCTATGCGCGCAGTCACCCTCGGGCCTGATCGGCGGGAGAAGACCCTGGAGACGAACGTCAAAGCGATCGAGCTGCGCGAACTGTGGCGGCGCTATAAGTCCGACAAGGATGCGCGTGCGCGCGAGCGGCTGGTCGTTGCCTACTCGCCGCTGGTCAAGTATGTGGCCGGCCGTACCGCGGCCGGCCTGCCCCCGCATGTCGAGGAGGCCGACTTGATCTCTTATGGACTCGTCGGGCTGATCTCGGCGATCGAGCGTTTCGACCCCTCGCGCGAGATCAAGTTCGAGACCTACGCCATCACACGCATCAAGGGCGCCATCATCGACGAGCTGCGCTCGATCGACTGGGTGCCGCGCAGCGTGCGCGCCCGCGCCCGCGAGATCGAGCGTGCCAACACCAAGCTCGAGCACCGCCTGCAGCGTTCGCCCACCGACGAGGAGATGGCTGCCGAGCTGAGCCTCACGGTCCCCGAGTTCCACGAGTCGCTGCTCGCGATCTCCCACTCTTCGGTCGCGGCGCTGGACGAGCTATGGAGTGTCTCTGACTCCAGCGGCGATCAGGTCTCGCTGATGGACACGATCGAAGACCCAAACGCGCCCGACCCCTCGCGTGCGCTCGACGTCGGCGACCTGAAGGACCGCATCGCCGACTCGATCGCCTCGCTGCCCGAGCGCGAGAAGCTCGTGATCGCCCTCTACTACTACGAGAACCTGACGCTCCGCGAGATCGGCGAGGTTCTTGGCGTCACCGAGTCGCGCATCTCCCAGCTGCACACCAAGGCTGTTCTGCGGCTGCGCGGTCACATGCAGGACGGTTCCTTCGAGGGTTAGGCTGCGCCCCCGCGCGCCAGCGAGCGAGCGCGCCCGCGCGTGTCCGGTTACTCTGATGGACCGATGGTCACCCGCGCAATCGTCACGTCGCACCCGGTGGTCGCCTGCGATGTGTGCGGCCGCAGCCTCCTGCGGGGCGAGAGCCCAGACGTGTTTCTCGCCGGTGGCCAACGCCGCACGGTGTGTGAGCTATGTGTCCCACGGGCCGCCGCCGAGGGATGGTTGCGCGAGGCCGACAATCACGTCTCCAGTGCTCGTCCCACTCGCGGACGGCGCGCCGGCTCGCTACTTGGACGGCTGCGCCAGTTGCGCGAGCCGGCCGAGCGCCCTCTGCGCCGCGAGGCCAGTTCCGCCACGGGTCTCGCCGGCCCCATCGAGAACAACAACCTTCCCGAGGATGGGCTGTACGAGTTCCTGGACGGCGGCTCGATCGAGCGCGCGGAGCCTTATGAGCAGGAGCTCTACATCGGCTCGGTCGCAGCGAGCGAGCCTGAGGGTGGCACGTGGAGCGTGGAGTCAGACAGCCAAGCCGCACACGCGTCGCCGCCGAGCGAGCACGGACTCGACCAGTACCGCTCCACGCGTACCGAGCAAGCGACACACGCCACTGTCACGAGCGGCGCATTGAAGGTCGCGCGGGCGCTGGAGGTCTTCAACGCCGGCGAACAGCCACGGCGCGTAGCGGGCGTCGCTCGTTCGCTGGGCGCCCCGTCGGTCACCGTCCGACCGCTTGAGGAGTCCGGTAGCACGGTCGCGATCATCGTCGCCTGGGAGTTGTGCTGGTATCGCTACGAGGTCGATCTCGGCGACGAGGCGGCCGGACCACGGCTTGTCGCGCAGGGCATGGAGCTTGACGAGCTCCCCGAAGAGGATCGGCTTCCCAACGCCGCGGCCGACGAGCGTGGCGAACTTGCCGCGCTGCCCGTCTGAGCACAGTTGGCTGCGCCCGCCGCGCACAGTAGGATCTAACACAATGATCTATTGCGTTGTGCCCAAGCCGATGGCCGACGAGCTCTACCCGAAGCTCGTCAAGCATTACGAGAACGACGACAACGTGACAGTAGTCATCGACCGCCGCGAGGCCGACCGCCGTGCGCACGGCTCGCATCCTTCCGACGGCGACCTGCAACGTCGCGTGATCCGTGACCGTCGTCGCGCCCGCATCCCGGGCGATCTTCCGCCGCTCGTCGACGGCTCCTAAGGTCCGGGGTAGAGCAGATCGTGGGACTGGGTTGCTCGAGTACCACCGCCGCGCGGCGATGAAGGTCGTGGTGCACGTTGACGGTGGCTCGCGTGGGAACCCCGGGCCGGGCGCCGCCGCAAGTGTGGTCTCGACCCCCTCGGGGGAGCTACTCGACGAGACGTCTGAGTTGCTGGGGCGCGTCACCAACAATGTCGCCGAGTACCGTGCGCTGCTGCTCGGCTTGGCGCGCGCGCGCGCGTTGGGCGCCACCGAGGTTGAGCTGGTCAACGACTCCGAGCTGATCGCCAAGCAAGTCCAGGGCCTCTACAAGGTCAAGCACGCCGCGATGCGTCCGCTCCACAGCGACGCGATGCTCGCGTTGCGTGGGTTCGGTGCGTGGAAGATCCGCTCTGTTCCGCGCGCGCAGAACGCGCACGCCGATGCGCTCGTCAACGCCGCGCTCGACGGCTCGACGGCGATCGCCGCCGGCTGAGCTGAGGTTTTCAGTCCATCCGTTGGGTGGACTTGGCGATCGCGATCATCTGCGCGTTTGAGAGTTCCTCAAGCAGTGTGTTGGTCACGAAGTAGACGACCCTTCCTTCGCGCCAGCCGATGTCCTGGATGTGCGCGCCGTCGTCCACGAACATGTACTGGCGTCCGTCGATCTGTTGTGTGGCGGCGCGCGTGAACAGGGGGATGGCCGGCCAGTCGATGCCCTCCACGTCGTAGTAGCCGCCTTGCTCGCTCTGCTGCCAGACCGACACATAGGCGTGGTGAATATGTTTCTGGGGGTCTTCGAGCGTGTAGAGGTGCACCTCTTGGAAGCTCGCCGGACCGCTTTGCACGCTCGGGAGCTCCAGTGCGAACGGCAGGTCGGGCGCGGCGGCCAGTGCCATCGACCTGCCTTCCGGCGACACCGCGTATAGGTCCAGCCGTGCGTCGGTGGAGCTCTGCGAGGCGTGGTGGTGCTTGGAGTGGGTTGGCGCCGACGGGGCTAGTTTCAACTGTTCGTGGCCATACAGGAAGTCTCTGACTGTCGCGGCGATCAACGTGGGCGAGGAGGTTACATAGCTTTCCCCGCCGATCATTGCGTCCACGTTTTCTGCCTGGAACTTGACCTGTCGTAGCGGCTTGTCCTGGGAGAACGCGGCGAGCTTGGCGAGTTCGATCAGCTGACTGGCCGAGGATTGGAATGTGCTCGTGACCGCCTTACCGACGGCCTTGGAGACCTTGTCGATCTCGCCAATCAGGTTGCTCGCCGGTACCTGCTCGCGCAGATCTCGGATGAAGTCCTGCTGGCGCGCCACGCGCACGAAGTCCGAATCGTCGTGGCGGTAGCGCACATAGCTGAGCGCTTTTTCGTAGCAGAGCTTCTGGTAGCCCGGTTGCAGGTTGATCGCGGAGTAGTTGGTTTCAGGGTTGCCGTTCGGTTCGTTGTAATAGCGGTGGTCAACGTTCACGTACACGCACCCAAGCGTGTCCACGACGTCGATAAAGCCCTTGAAGGTGACGTCGATCACCTGGTTGAGCTTGATGTGCAGCAGACGCTCGATCGTTTCGGCGACGAGTTCCGCGCCGCGATCTGTGCCGCCTTCGAGACTCCCAATCGTGTAGGCCGCGTTCACCTTACGCGGGTAGTAGGTCTGCCCCGATTTGGTCGTGATCGTCACGAGCAGGTCGCGCGGCACCGAGAGCACCGAGCTCTGGCCGGTTTCCGGGTCAAGGCGCACCAACAGCAACGTGTCGCTGTGCGGTGGGTTGTTGCGGTCAAACGCGTCCTTGGAGCCCGCGCGCCTGTCTGAGCCGATGATCAGGAACGTCTGTGGTTCGCCGCTGTAGGCGCTTTGCACGACGCCTCTGGCGACATGGATCTGGCTGCCGCGTGGGAACACCTCGTGGGCGATGTGGTTGAGCTTCGTCAGCGCGAACGTGGCCGTTGCCGCGCCGCTCAACAGCAAAATCAGCACGCCGGCGATCGCAAAGCGCGCCCACATGCCACGCGCCAGGGAGGGCAGACGCTCGTCGTCGAGTGGTGTCGCGGGAGGAACGCTCATGGGTGAGTGTGGGCAAGCGCCGCCCACTCGGCTGGCCCACCAACCGAAGCCTAGCGGCAGCATCGGCTATCCAGCGCCGCGCGCCTCGCTACGCTCGGCTCGTGCTCAAGCCCCGTAATCGTGAGCTGCTCGGCCTGATTCCCGCGGCCCTGCTCGTCACCGCCGGCTTCACCGCGATCTTCATCCAGCAGGCAAACAGTTCGCTGAGCGCCTCCACGAACGTCACGCTCAACCACGCTTCGAACCTGTCGCTGACCTACGGGGCGCTGTTCCTCGGACTGTGCCTGGCCGCACACTTGGTGATCCGCTTCGCGCTGCCCGACGCCGACCCCTACCTGTTCCCGCTTGGGGCGGCGCTGGCGAGCGTGGGGATCGTGATGATCTACAGGATCAACCCGTCGCTGGCGCGCCAGCAGGCGCTGTGGATGGTGCTCGGCCTGATCCTGTTCGCCGTCACGATCGTGTGGCTCAGGCACAGGGGCGTGGGGGTGCTAGAGCGCTACCGTTACACGATCGCTGCGGTGGGGATCGTGATGGCGGTGCTACCGCGCTTCCCGGTGATCGGCGAGCAGGTCAACGGCGCCTATCTGGACATCCATTTCGGCTCGCTCTCCTTCCAGCCTGCGGAGCTCGCGAAGGTCGCGATCGTGATCTTTCTCGCAAGCTACCTGCGCGACAACCGCCAAATCCTGGTCACCGCGGGACGGCGCATCATGGGCCTGACGCTTCCGCCGATGAAGCAGTTCGGCCCGATGCTGGTGGTGTGGGGTGCGGCGATGGCCACGCTGCTACTGACGCGCGAGCTCGGCACTTCACTGATGTTCTACGGCGCGTTCCTCGCGCTCCTGTATGTAGCTACGGGACGCTTCTCCTTCCCGCTGGTCGGGCTCGTGCTGTTCGGAGCGGGCGCTTGGTTCGTCGCGACGCATGTGGGCCATGTGCACAGCCGCGTGCTCGCCTGGGAACACCCCTTCGAGAAGTCCCTGTATTACCAACAGGGTGGCAGCTACCAGCTTGCGCAATCGCTGTTTGCGCAGGCCGACGGTGGACTGCTCGGAACAGGCTTTGACCAGTCGCTGTTGGTGCTTCCCCACACCCGTCAGCCGATCCTGCCGGTGCCGGAAAGCGACATGATCTATGCGGTCATCGTCAACGAGCTCGGGCTTGTGGGGGCCGCCGCGCTGCTGTTGGCTTACCTGCTGTTCGTCGCGCGCGGCCTAAAGACCGCGATGCTCGCGCGCGACTCGTTCTCGAAGCTGCTGGCCGTAGGCCTGTCGTTCGTCGTCGCCATGCAGGTGTTCGTGATCGTCGGCGGCGTCACGCGCGTGATCCCACTCACCGGCGTGACGCTTCCGTTCGTCGCCTACGGCGGCTCCTCAGTCGTCATGAATTTCGTGCTGCTCGCGCTGCTGCTCGTCGTCTCTGACCGCGCGCGCAGACCCTTTTCCTGCTCGCGCTGAGACGTCCTCGCGCGCTTGGGTCGGCGGTGCAGAGGACGCGCGTTGCTTGCACCGCTGAAGTGAGATAGACGCGCCTATTTGGGCATGATTGTGCAGTTTTGATGCGCTCTGAGCAGGTTGATTGCCGGTTTAGGTCGAAAACCTCCACATACCCGCGGACGTCCGCAGTTTGGCGCGAGCGCAGGCGAATATCTGACGCGATGCCAACTTCCACAACAGACACCACGTCGAACATGGTCATCCGAGTGCGCGACATACGCTCCGGCGATGATCGCCGCCGACGCTATCCCGACCGTGTCGACAGCGGCTTCTCCTCAGCGGCCGGGCTGCACCACCGGCCGTGGTTCAAGCGTCTGCGACACGCGCTACGCGAGGACCTATTTGTGCTGCACTACCAGCCGATCGTCTCGTTGCAGAGCGGGGCTGTGTCTCACTACGAGGCGTTGATCCGGCTCGCCGATGAGCCCAACGGGCTACTCACGCCGCCCTGTAGCTTCCTGCCGGCGGCGGAGCGCTACGGTTTGATCCAGGAGATAGACCGGCTGGTGATCAGCAGGGTGCTCGCCCTGATCGGCGACGAGCTCGTCGACCGTGACGCGCGTGTGGCGGTGAATCTCTCCGCGTTGTCGATCACCGATCACGGGATGCTCACTCACATCGAGCAGGAGCTCACTCGCCACCGAGTCGAGCCAGAGCGCTTGATAGTCGAGGTCACGGAGACCGCTGCGATCTGCGACATGAGCCGCGCCCAAACGTTCTGTGAAGGCGTGCACACGCTGGGCAGCTCGGTCGCGCTCGACGATTTCGGCGCCGGCTTCGGCTCCTTCCAATACCTCAAGCATCTGCCGTTCCGCTACCTGAAGATCGACGGCGACTTCATCCGCGCTCTGCCCAGCTCCCACAAGGATCAGCTCGTCGTGCAGGCGCTCGTCGGCGTGGCCCGCGGGATGGGCAAGCAGACGATCGCCGAGTACGTCGGCGATGAGCCCACCATGCGCCTGCTGCGCGACTACGGCGTTGACTACGCGCAGGGTTTCGAGGTCGGGCGCCCGCGTGCTCAGCTCGAGGCGTTTGCCTAAGAGCCTGTCAATGAGGCTCGGGCAGCTGGGTACGCAGCATCGCGTCCCACAGCCTGTCCGGCAGCAGTTTGCGCTGCAGCACAGTCAGATGAGCTGATGGGGTGAGCAGCATTCGCGACGGTGCTTTGCGGCGCGAAATCGCCTTCTCGATCGCCTTCGCAACGACGTCGGGACCGCCTCCGAGATGACGCATAGGACCCTCATAAACGTCGGCTGTCATCGCCGCGAGCTTCGTGTTGAACTGCTTGTAGGGATTCTTAGACTGCGCTTCCCCATCCACGCTGCCAGCGTCCGTTTCGCCGACGGTGGCAGCCGCCGTCTTGCCGAATTCACTGGTGATCAGCCCCGGCTCGACGAGCACCACGTCGACTCCAAAGCCCCTCACCTCAAAGCGCAGCGCGTCGCTGATCGCCTCCAATGAATACTTCGTGGCGTGGTAGAGCCCGCCGCCCGGCAGCGTGAGCCGGCCGCCCATCGAGCCGACATTCACGACCTTGCCCCAATGCTGTGCTCGCATGGCGCCCAGCGCGAGTTGAGTCAACGCGATCACGCCGAACACGTTCGTCTCAAACTGGCGGCGCACCGCCTCCATCGGTACCTGCTCGATCGGACCGCCCTGGCTGTAGCCGGCGTTGTTGACGAGCACACCCACGGCGCCGTGTTCGCGCTCGACGCTCTGCACAGCCGCGCGCATCGACTGCTCATCGGTCACGTCGAGGCGCAACAGCTTGCAACCCGCGTCAGCCAGATGCTCGATCGACTCCACGCGTCTGGCGCTCGCGTACACGCTCCAGCCGTGATCGGCCAAGCGCCGCGCGGTGGCCTCGCCGATCCCTGAGGAGCATCCCGTGATCAGAACCGCCTTGGACACATCGCCGGACATTGCCCCAGCATACGGAATCCACGACGGAGTGGATATCGAATGCGACGCCCGGTCAGAGACAAACAATCTGGCACGGGTCGCGCCAGACCGCGGTCGGGCGCCCAGTGCGCGCGCCGCTTCTACTAGGCTGCCTACCGATGCGCGCAGTCACATTCCAAGGGCCAGGCGAAGTGCTCGTAGCCGATGTGCCGGAGCCGGAGATCTCAAATCCCGACGAGGCGATCGTTCGGGTTGAGGCGACGGGCGTGTGCGGTTCAGACCTGCACATCTATCACGGCCGCGTGAAGATCGAGCCGGGGTTCACGATCGGCCACGAGTACGTGGGCACCGTGCTGGCCGTTGGTGAGGACGTGCACAGCGTGCTGGCGGGCGACCGCGTGCTCGGTTGCTTTCAAACGGCCTGCGGACGCTGCTATTTCTGCCGCCGTGGGTGGTTTCACAAGTGTGATTCCTCGCGCACGTTTGGCCATGGCGCGGCGCTTGGTTCGCTGCAGGGCACGCAGGCCGAGCGAGCGCTGATCCCGAACGCGGACCTCGTGTTGCGCAAGATCCCGCCAGGCATGAGCGATGAGCTGGCGCTGTTCGCCGGCGACGTGATGGGCACCGGCTACCACGCTGTCGCCGACAGTGGCCTGCGTGCCGGGGATGTGGCGGCTGTGCTCGGACTTGGGCCGGTCGGGCTGTGCGCGATACAGGCAGCGAAGGCGAGCGGCGCGGCGCGCGTGATCGCGATCGATACTGTGGCCGAGCGCCTGACGATGGCCGAGTCCTTTGGCGCCCAGCCCGTGCACCTCAGCGAGGATGATCCCCGGGCGGCAGCGCGCGAGGCCACCGAAGGGCGTGGTGTGGACGTGTGCATCGACGCGGTCGGCCATCCGCAGGCTTTTGAGCTCGCGCTACGGCTGACACGCAAGTGCGGCACGGTGCAGGCGGTCGGCGTGTACGCGGAGCGCGCCGAGCTGCACATGGGGCTGTTGTGGATCAAGTCGCTGCATGTGTGCGCTGGGCACGCCAACGTGATATCTCACGTCGATCGGGTGCTCGCGATGATGTCCGCCGGGCAGCTTGACCCAGGACCGCTCGTGACTCACCACATGAAGCTCGAGGACGCGCCCGAAGCGTACGCTCTGTATGACCGCCGCGAGGCGCTCAAGATCGTCCTGACACCGTGAGCTTGAGTGTCGCAACCGAGCAACAACGTATATACCATGGCAAAATTTGAGAAAGAGAGAGCGTGCACATCCCTCCGGCAGGTCTCTTGCCGGCGCCCCACATGTGTGTCTGAGACCAGACGAGATAGACCCTAAGGAGCCGCAATGACCGTTGTTGCACCCACAGCCCTTCCCGACGCGCTCGGCGACGCCGCACGCGAGTTCATCGCCGGTACACACGGCCTGCTGATCGGCTCAGAGCGCGTGCAGGCCGCCGACGGGCGCACGTTCGCCACGCTCGATCCGGCCAGCGGTCGTGAGATCGCCGTCGTGCCACAGGCGGGCGTCGAGGATGTCGCGCGCGCGGTCGCCGCGGCGCGTGGGGCCTTCGATGACGGCCCGTGGAGGACGCTCGCGCCGGCTGAGCGTGGCCGGCTGATGGGGGCGCTGGCGGACGCGATCGAGGACCACCAGGAAGAGCTGGCCCAGATCGAGTCGCTCGACAACGGTAAGCCGGTGAAGCTCGCCCAATACGTGGACGTGCGTGGCACGGTCGCCCACCTGCGCTACTACGCCGGCTGGCCGACGAAGATCGAGGGCAGCGTGCTGCCGGTGAGCGCGCCCAACATGCTCTGCTACACGCGCCGTGAGCCGGTGGGCGTGTGCGGACAGATCGTGCCGTGGAACTTTCCGCTGCTGATGGCGGCGTGGAAGATCTCCCCGGCGCTGGCGGCGGGCTGCACGATCGTGCTCAAGCCGGCTGAGCAGACGCCCCTGAGCGCATTGCGCCTCGGAGAGCTGGCACTCGAGGTCGGCTTTCCAGCGGGCGTGTTGAACGTGCTCACCGGTGATGGACAGACCGGCGCCGCGCTCGTGGACCATCCACAGGTCGAGAAGATCGCGTTCACGGGCTCAACGGCCGTCGGACGCGAGATCGGGGCGAAGGCCGGTCGTGCGCTCAAGCGCGTGACGCTTGAGCTGGGCGGCAAGTCCCCCAACGTGATCCTCCCCGACGCTGACATCGAGGCGGCCGTGAAGGGCTCCTACCAGGCGATCTACTTCAACTCGGGTCAGGCGTGCAACGCGGGCTCGCGACTGTTCGTGCCGGCCGAGCGCTTCGACGAGGTGATGGGCGCACTGGCCGAGAGCGCGAAGGCGACGCGGCTCGGTGCGGGTCTCGATCCGCAGACCCAGCTCGGTCCGCTCGTCTCCGCCGAGCAGCGCGACCGTGTGATGTCCTATATCGATGGCGGCAAGCAGCAGGGCGCGGAGCTGCTGGCGGGTGGTGGTGTCGCGCTGGCCGACAGCGGTGGCTGGTTCGTCGAGCCGACCCTGTTCAGCACGACATCCGATCAGTTGAGCATCGCGCGTGAGGAGATCTTCGGGCCGGTGCTGGTCGCCTCTCCCTACGACACTCTGGAGGAAGTCGCGCGGCGCGCCAACGACACGGAGTATGGGTTGGCGGCCGGCGTGTGGACTCGCGATGTGGCGAGCGCGCACCGCCTCGCGGCCATGCTGCGCGCCGGTTCGGTTTACATAAACCATTGGGGTGGATCGGATCCCGCGGCGCCGTTCGGCGGTTTCAAGGCATCGGGCGTGGGCCGCGAGCACGGCCACGACGGGCTCAATGGGTATCTGGAGACGAAGACCGTTTGGACTGCGCTCGCTTGAGCCGCGGAGGATCGTTCAGGCTCCGTCCGTGATCGGGCCTCACGGTGCACTAGAGTCCCGGCAATGAGCGGGCATCCTCCGAAGCCCGGGAGCCTCGAGATCTCGAGTGCGCTCGTCGATGGCGCCGTTACGGTCTCTCTGCAAGGCGAGCTCGACCTGTCCTCCGCGCGCAGGGTGGAAGAACGCTTCGCCTCGATCGACCAGCAGGCGCCGTCGCGTGTGGTGGTCGATCTCGGAGAGCTCGCGTTCATCGACTCGAGTGGCCTGCGCGCGCTATTGCTAGCTGACGAGCTGGCTCGGGAGCATGGTTACGAGTTCGTGTTGTTGCCCGGCCAGGAGCCTGTGCATCGCGTGTTTGAAGTGACCGGAGCACTCGACGTGCTGCGCTTTCAGTTGTGAGGGTCCGCTGGGGACCGACTCGTTGAGCTCGGTCGTCGCACAGCAATCGCGACACCTAGACGGAGCGATCTCAGCCGATGGCGCCCGTCGCTGGCTGCTGCTCGCGGGCGCGCTGAGCATTGTGCTGCTCGCGGCCACCGTCGAGATTGTGCTTGACGGGGCGGTCGGCCATTCACCGCTGATCCCGAAGTCCCCGCAAATCGCCGGATGGCTTTCAGGCGTCGGCGAGCGGCTCGGCTACCGCGTGTTCCTGATCGCGCTGCTCGCCTACACGGGGGCGTTCGCGGGCATGCTGGCCCTTGTTGGGCGCGTTTCCGCGCGTTTCGCGATCGCGCTGACCGTCGCGCTGCAGCTGATCGTGTTCGTCGGTCCGATCTTGCTGTTGACCGACGTGTTCAGCTACATCGCCTACGCGCGCATGGGGGTCGAGCACGGCATCAACCCCTACCTGCACGGCCCGGACGCGATCGTCGGCGACCCCGTGTACCGCTACGTTGGCACCGACTGGACGAAGGTCGCCACGGCCTACGGCCCGCTGTACACGCTGCTGTCCTATCCGCTCGCGCCGCTCGGCGTTGTGGGTGCGCTGTGGGGGATGAAGCTCGAGGCGCTGCTCGCCTCGGCCGGTACGCTCGCGCTGACCTGGCGTTGTGCGCGGATGCGGGCGCTTGACCCCAAGTTCGCGTTGATCGCGGTGGGCGTGAACCCGCTGTGGGTGATCTACGGGCTTGGCGGCGCCCACAACGACCTGATCATGACGCTGCTGATCATGGCGGCCGTGGCGTTGACGCTCTCAAGCGAGCGAGGCGCCGCCCGCGAAGCCTGGGGCGGGGCGGCCGTCGTCGGCGCTACGCTGATCAAGGCCACGGGAATAGTGCTGCTGCCGTTCATCCTGCTCAGCCGCCGCCGGCTCGCGCCGCTGCTGGGCGCCGCCGTCGCGGCGGTGGCCGTCGCGCTGATCGCATACGCGGTGTTCGGCATCCACGGCGTGGACATCATCTCGGCGCTCAACCGCGACTCTGCGTTCGTGTCGATCGACGGTTTTCCGACCGAGATCGCGCACCTGTTCGGCAAGCCCGGAGTGTTCCCGATCGACCACGACCTGCTCAAGGCTGCGCTCGTGCTGATCGTGGCGCACCTGATGTGGCGCACGTGGCGCGGCTATGACTGGGTGGCGGCGTCCGGCTGGACGCTGCTGGCGATCGCGGTCACGAGCACGTGGGTGCTCGCGTGGTACCTGCTGTGGTCGCTGCCGCTGGCCGCCGTCAGCCGCGACCGCCGCCTGTTGATCGCCACGCTCGCGGTGCAGGCACTGTTCATCGTTCACCAGCTCGCGCCGCTGCTGGCGCCCGTCTCATGAGAAAAGAAGAACTACCTCACCGTCCTCAGCAGCCAAAGGATGCCCAATGAGCACAACGCCCGGCCCATCCGAGGCGAGCGGGTGGGCACGTCTGCCAGAGTGGGCCCGCCCACTGGAGCACGAGCGCCGCGGACTGGGCAGCTTGCGGCTGGCCGAGACGACCATCCTAATCCTGCTCGGCCTGTTTTTGACGGTTGCCACGGTCAACGACCTGGTGGTGCTGCGCGTCAAAGAAAACCACCGTCTGAAGGCCGACCTGCGCACATGGCGCACGATCACGGGTCACGACTACGTGAACGTCTCCACCGAGCAGGACATAACCGGGTACACCACGCGCGACGTGGCGTGCGGAAACGTCAGCCCCGGCGCGCCCGGCGCGCGCAACCAGATCTGCCTGATCATGACCGGGCCGGTGCGCGCGGGCCAACGGTCAGCCAGGGGCGGCTACTACCTGCCCGCCTACCATGCCAACCTGAAGGCCAACCGCTTCTGGTGCTTCGGCAGCGCCGTCACCGAGAACCTGTGTGGACTGGGCGCTGCGCCGGCGAGCGCCCAGCGGATCCCGCTGAAGGGCGAGCGCCAGTGAGCGAGGCCGCCACGGCGCCGGCGGCCGACCACCCGCTTGCGCGCCGGTGGTCTCTCAGGACCCTGCCTAACTGGTGGCCGCTGGCGGCGATCGTGTTGCTCGCTGCGATCCTCAGGCTGAGCACGCTGGGCGCGCAGAGCTTCTGGTACGACGAGGCGTTCACGCCCGTGCACGTGCTACGCGCCGGCCTCGGGGCGACGCTGCACAACGTGGTGCACACCGAGAACACGCCGCCGCTGTGGTACGTGTTGGAGTGGGCGCTCGCACGTGTGCTCGGCAGCGGCGTGGTAGCCCTGCGGCTGCTCTCGGCGCTCGCCGGGATCGCGACGGTGGCGGTTGCGTGGACGATCGGTCGCGAATTGGCGGGGCGTCGCGTGGCGATCCTCACCGCCATGCTAGTGGCGGTCAACCCTTTGTTCGTGTGGTACTCGCAGGAGGCGCGCGCCTACGGGCTGTTCGTGTTGTGCGCTGCGCTCGCGCTGCTGTGTTTCCTGCGCGCGCTGCGCGCGCCCAGCGCTCGACGTCTGGTGGCGTTCGCCCTGACCGCGTCGCTGGCGCTGCTCACTCACTACTTCGCCGTGTTCCTGCTGATCCCGATGGTGGTGTGGCTAGTGTGCGGCACGGTGGCAGCGGCCTCAGATGGCGAGCGCTCATCGCGAGAACGAACAGCAAATCCAAAAAATCTCATGCGCGTGCTGTGCGCGGTGACGCTACCGGTCCTGGTCGGCGCCGCGCTGGTGCCGCTCGCGCTCGCGCAGGGTGGGCATGGCACACAGTGGATCGGGGAATGGGCGCTGGGCAGTCGCCTGGAAGCGATCCCGCAGTACTACCTGACGGGTTACACCGGCTCCGCGCTCGGCCATGGCATCGAGTTGTTCGTGCTGATCGTGATCCTCGCGGGCTTCGTGTGGGGCCTGTGGTGCACGCTGACCCCGCGCGAGGAGCGCGGCGCGCTGATCGCGCTGCTGGTCACGGCCTGCGGGGTGCTGATCCCGATCGCGCTGGCGTTCTTGGGCGCCGACTACCTCGCTCCACGCAACCTCGTGGCGGCTATGGTGCCGCTGAGCGCGCTGCTGGCGATCGTGATCGCCGCCCAGCGCAGCGGGCGCCTCGGGATCGCGTTTGCGGCGCTGTTGGCACTCAGCTTCCTAGTGCTCACCGTTGACGTAGCGCTCAGCCCGCGCCTGCAGCGTGGTGACTGGTCGGGAGTGGCCAAGCTGTTGCGCGAGGCTCAGCCCGCCCACGTGATCACCACGGTCGAGCTGGGCTCCGCGCCGCTCGAGTACTACCTGCCGTCCCTGCAGGGCCTGCCGTCTGACAGAAGCGTGCGGGTGACCGAGATAGACGAGACCGGCTACGCTCCGCTGCGTCGCTTCGCCGAAGCTCCTCCGGCTCCCGGTTTCCAGCTCCTAGAACGCCGCGACATTCATGGGTTGATCGTGTACCGCTTCACATCCAGTACGCCTGTCACGATCTCAGAGAAGCTTCTACGGGAACACGTGATCACGCCCGAAGCGCCTCCGGAGGTGCTGGTCCCCGTGTCGTCAGGGAAAACCCTCTAGCGTCCACCGCCATGTCATCGCAGATAGCCCAGACCGTCAGCGAGGCACAGGTGGCGCTGGAGCGCGCGCGCGACCGTCTGCTCGCACTGCAGCACGAGTCCGGATGGTGGAAGGGCGAGCTGCAGACCAACGTGACGATGGACGCCGAGGACATGCTGTTGCGTGAGTTCCTCGGGATCCGCCGGCCTGAGGACACCGAACGCTCGGCTGCGTGGATCCGCTCGCAGCAGCGCGCCGACGGCACGTGGGCGAATTTCTACGGCGGGCCGGGCGAGCTGTCGACCACGATCGAGGCCTACTGGGCGCTGCGGCTGGCGGGCGATGAGCCAGAGTCCGAGCACATGCGCGTCGCGGCCGACTTTATTCGTGAGCAGGGCGGCATCGAGCGGGCACGCGTGTTCACGCACGTGTGGCTCGCGCTGTTTGGATTGTGGCCGTGGGAGCAGGTGCCGGCGTTGCCGCCGGAGATCGTGCTGTTGCCGAAGTGGGTGGCGCTCAATATCTATGACTTCGCTTGCTGGGCGCGCCAGACGATCGTGGCGCTGTCGATCGTGATGGCCCACCGTCCGCGTCACGAGCTGCCGTTCGACCTGCGCGAGCTGCGCGGGTTGACGGTCTGGAGGCGAGCCGTGCCCAAAAGCGCCCGTGGCAGATGGCTGGCGCGCCTGGATCGTGGTTTGCGCGCGTATGAGCGCCGTCCGCTGGCGCCACTGCGCAGGATCGCGATGAACCGGGCGGAGCGCTGGATCGTGCGTCGCCAGGAGGCCGACGGGTCGTGGGGGGGAATCCAGCCGCCATGGGTCTACTCGCTGATGGCGCTGCGCCTGAACGGATACCCACTGACCCATCCGCTGATGCGGCGCGCGCTTGGCGGCCTCGACAGGTTCATGGTGGACGAACGAAACGATCCGCGCGAGATCGATAGTCGATCCGCCTCGACGCCCGCCGGCGCTGGCCGATCTTCGAGCGTTCGTCGGCTGGAGGCGTGCCAGTCGCCGGTGTGGGACACGGCGTTGAGCGTCATCGCGCTCAGCGACGCGGGCGTGGCGGGCGATCATCCCGCACTGGTACGCGCTGGGGAGTGGCTGCTCGGCGAGGAGGTCACCGTGCCGGGCGACTGGCGGGCGATGAGACCGGCGTTGCACCCTGGTGGTTGGGCGTTCGAGTTCGCCAACGTCAACTACCCCGACGTTGACGACACGGCCGAGGTCGTGCTCGCGCTGCGCCGAGTAACACTTGAGCGCCCCGAGCGCGTGCAGCGCGCGATCGAGCGGGCGCGGCGCTGGACCGAGGGCATGCAGAGCCGCGGAGGTGGGTGGGGGGCGTTCGACGCCAACAACGCGCGCGAGCTGGTGCGTGAGCTGCCGTTTCTGGACTTCGGCGAGGTGATCGACGAGCCCAGCGCGGACGTCACGGCGCACGCACTAGAGATGCTCGTCGCGCTCGGTCGCGCCTCCGATCCAGAGGCGCGCGAGGCGGTGCGCTGGCTGCTCGACCACCAGGAGCCGGGCGGCTCGTGGTGGGGACGCTGGGGGGTCAACCACATCTACGGCACCAGCGCGGTGCTGCCCGCGCTGGTCGCGGCGGGCGTGGCGCCGTCAAACCCATGCATAACGCGCGCGGTGCGCTGGCTCACAGATCACCAGAACGACGACGGCGGCTGGGGGGAGGACCCCCGCTCTTACGACAGCCCGGAGTGGGTCGGGCGCGGTCCCAGCACCGCGTCGCAGACCGCGTGGGCGTTGCTGGCGCTGCACGCGGCGGACCAGCAACGCTCAAACGCCGTCGCGCGGGGCGTGCAGTGGCTCATCGACACCCAGCGCGAGGACGGCAGCTGGGATGAGCCGCAGTACACCGGCACGGGCTTCCCGTCGGATTACTACATCAACTACCACCTCTACCGTCTCGTGTTCCCCGTGATGGCGCTCGGCCGCCTGTCGCCATGTTCGTCGATCCCGGGCAGATGATGCGAGCTGTGCCGCTGGAGCTCTCGCCGCCGGGCACACCGGACGTTCGCGCCGTGATGGAGCGGGCGGACGGCGAGAACTTCCCCGTCGCGGCGCGCGTGCTCTCGCGCCGCGACCGTCGTCATCTACTGGCCGTATACGGGTTCGCACGGTTCGCCGACGAGCTCGGCGACGAGTTGACGGGCGACCGGCTCGCGGCGCTGGACTGGTTGGAGCACGAACTGGATCGTGCCTACACCGGCGCGGCACGCCATCCGTTGCTGAGGCGCCTGCAGTCCACGCTCGCCGAGTGTTCGCTGCCGCGCGCCCCCTTCGTGCGCCTGATCGACGCCAACCGCCTCGACCAGCGCGTCGGCAGCTATCAGACCTGGGAGCAGCTGCGCGCGTACTGCGAGCTGTCGGCCAACCCGGTCGGCGAGCTCGTGCTGGGAGTGTTCGGGCTGGCCAGCACCGAGCGGATCGCGCTCTCCAACAGCGTGTGCACCGCGCTGCAGTTGACCGAGCACCTACAGGACGTGGGCCAGGACGCGCGGCGCGGGCGCGTGTATCTGCCCGAGGAAGATCTCGTGCGCTTCGGCTGCTCACAGCAGCAGCTCGCTACGCTCGTCTCGCGTGGTGGGTTGGATTTGGAGTTGGGCGGCGTTCTTGCTGCTCGCACCGCTCAAGCTGAGGATTTCGGGCGCGCCGCGGATCGTCTGCGTGAAACGATCTCGTTTGAGCGCGCACGCGCAGGGGAGCTGCTGGGCGCTGGCGTGCCGCTGGTGGCTAGCATCGCGGGACGCCCGAAGCTCGCTGTGGCCGCCTTCGTCGCGGGTGGCCGCGCGGCGCTGTACGAGATCGAGCGAGCCCACTTCGACGTGCTGGGCGGCGTGCGGCAGGCGAGCCGGGCAGGGCGGCTACGCGCGCTCGCGAGCGTACTCACGGAGAGCCGCGCATGAGCGCACGCGTGCACGACTCCTACGAGCATTGCGAGTCGCTGACACGCGCGGCGGCCGCCAATTTCTACTATGGGATCCGTTTGCTGCCGAGCGAGAAGCGTGGTGCGATGTGTGCCGTGTACGCGTTCGCGCGACGCGTGGACGACATCGGCGACGGCCGCATCGAGCCGCACGAGAAGCTCGAACTGCTCGACGCCGTCGCGCTCGCGCTCGACGGTATGTCGAGCGCGAGCGCCGACCCGGTGATCGCGGCGTTGGCTGACGCGCAGACGCGCTTCTCGCTGCCGATCGAGGCGCTTACGGATCTAATCGCGGGCATGCGGATGGACGTGACAGACACCACCTATGAGCGCTTCGAGGACCTGCTCGTGTACTGCCGCAGGGTGGCCGGCTCGATCGGACGGCTGTGCGTGGCGATCTTCGGCGCGCGCGACTACCAACGGGCGTCCGGGCTCGCCGACGATCTCGGCGTGGCGATGCAGTTGACGAATATCCTGCGCGACCTGCGCGAAGACGCCGAGGCCGGTCGCGTGTATGTGCCGCGCGAGGACCTCGTGCGCTACCACCTGAGCAGCGATGGGCGCTTTGAAGGCGAGCCGGGACAGCTGGACGCGCTGACGCGCTTCCAGGTGCGTCGCGCGGGCGAATGGTTCGAGCAGGGGATGGAGCTGGTTGGACTATTGGATCGGCGCAGCGCGGCGTGCGTGCTCGCGATGAGCGGCATTTACCGACGCGTGCTCGCCCGCATCGAGGCCGATCCGGAGCTGGCGCGCGCACACAGGGTGTCGCTGGCGGCGTGGGAGAAGGCTTGGGTGGCGACCCGCAGCCTGGTGAGCGTCGCCCGTTGAACGTGGCCCTTTGAGCCGGCCGCGCGTTATCGTCCTGGGCGGCGGCGTGGCAGGCATCGTCGCGGCGCTCGACTGCGCCGAGGCAGGCGCGCGCGTGACGTTGCTCGAGGTCCGTCCGCGGCTCGGCGGGGCGGCGTACTCGTTCGAGCGTGACGGGCTGAGGCTCGACAACGGCCAGCACGTGTTCCTGCGCTGCTGCACGGCCTATCGCGCGCTGCTGGCACGCCTCGGCAGCACACAGCGTGTGAGTATCCAACCGCGTCTGGAGATCCCTGTGCTGAGTCCGGGCGCCAAGCCGGCGTTGCTGCGCCGCGGGTGTCTCCCGGCGCCGCTGCACCTGGCTGGCGCGCTGGCACGCTATCCCCATCTGACGGTCGCCCAGCGCTGGCGTGCCGCTCGCGCGGCGCTCGCGCTCGCGCGACTGGACCCGCGCGCGGCGCTGGAGCGCGAGCGCGCGGCCACAGACGCACGCGGTCGTGGGTCGCTGGGCGAGCCCGGTGAGGGCGAGCTGACACACGCACGGAATCTCCCGGCGCCCGGCACGCTCGGCGAATGGTTGGCCGAGCATGCTCAGGACGTCTCCAGCGTCGCCGCCCTGTGGGATCTGATCGCGCTACCGACGCTCAACCTGCGTGCTGCCGAGGGCTCGCTTGCGCTCGGTGCGTTTGTGTTGCGCACGGGTTTGCTGCAACGCAACGACGCGGGTGACATCGGCTTTCACACGCGCCCGCTGAGCGAGACTTTGGGCGTGCCCGCCGAGCACGCGCTCGCGCAGGCCGACGTTGACGTGAGACTTGGTGTGCGCGTCGAGCGTGTGTGGCAGGTCCCGGATGGACTGCGTGTGTGGGCCAACGGATTCGAGCTCGACGGGGACGTGGTCGTCTCCGCCATTCCCCACCGACGAGCGGCGGCTCTGCTGGAACCGCTGCTGGGTGCTGAGGCCGCGCGCTGGAGCGCGCTGGGGGAGTCGCCGATCGTTAACGTGCACGTGGTGTATGACCGGCGTGTGTGTGAGCTGGGGTTCGCCGCGGGTGTAGGGACGCCCGTGCAGTATGTGTTCGATCGCACCGACGCCGCTGGGCTCACCGACGGACAGTATCTTGCGATCTCTCTGTCGGGGGCAGAGCTTGAGATGCGGCTCTCCTCCGAGCGGCTGCGCGAGCGTTACGTGGGTGCTCTGCAGGAGTTGTTTCCACGAGCTCGCGAGGCCGCGGTGCGCAGCGTGCACGTCAGCCGCGAGCACGCGGCCACGTTTCGTGCGGCGCCGGGCGCGCAGGCGCTGCGTCCGGGCGCTCGGACCCGGGTTGGTGGGCTGTTGCTGGCGGGCGCATGGACTGACACGGGCTGGCCGGCGACGTTGGAGGGAGCGGTATTGAGCGGTCACGCCGCGGCACGTGAGGCGCTGCTGCACCTGGGCGTCAGCCCGCACCGAGTGGCTGTGCGATGAGCGACGTGCTCGTGACCGCGCCGCTGGGACTCGAGGCGCTAGCGATCAGGACTGGCGCGCGGCGCTTGCGTATCCACAAGACGGGGATGGGCCGCGAGCGCTCCCTGGCGGCGGTCGCGAAGCTGCGAAGCGATCCGGCTGTCGCGCTCGTCGTAATGGGTGTGTGCGGGGGTCTCGACGAGCGCTGCGAACCAGGCGACGTCGTTATCGCCGACGCGCTGCTCGACGGCGAGCAGCGCGAGCAGGAGTTGCGTGTGAGATGCCCCTCGGCCGCGCCGCTCGCCGAAGCGCTCGAACGTCGCGGCATCGCCGTGCGCCGCGGGACGGTCGTGTCGGTCGCGCGCATTGCCCACGGGGAGAGGCGCGTCGAGCTGCGCGAGCGTGGCGCGATCGTTGTGGACATGGAGTCGGTGTGGCTGGCCGCCGGCGCGCGCCGGCGGCCGTTCGCGGTGATCCGTGTGGTAGCCGACACGCCCTCGCGCGAAGTCACGCGTCCGCTGTTGACGCTCGCGGGGGCGGCGCGCGCGGCGCTATCGTTGCGGCGAGTGGCGACGGCGCTGGACGAACTGGTGCGCGAGCAGGGAGCGCACATTGTGCTCGGTGCTGGCGGATCGGGTCCCTAGGATTGACCCAAGGACCCATGATGATGAGCAAGCGAGGTCGTGATGGCGGTTCCGATTAGGCAGGGCGCGCGAATGGGGTGGTATCTGATGCGCCAGCGCCTCGCGCGGCGCGAGATGTTCCCACTGATCGTCGAGCTAGAGCCGTTGTTCCAGTGCAACCTGGCGTGTTCGGGCTGCGGCAAGATCCAGCACCCCGAGCACGTGCTGCGCCGGCGCATGTCGGTGGCGCAGGCGGTCGGCGCGATCGAGGAGAGCGGCACGCCGATGGTGTCGATCGCGGGCGGCGAGCCGTTGATCCATCCGGAGATCCACTTGATCGCGGCGGAGCTGATCAAGCGCAAGCGTTTCGTGTACTTGTGCACCAACGCGATCCTGCTGGAGCGCAAGCTGGCGGACTTCAAGCCGAGCCCGTACTTCGCGTGGGCGGTTCACATGGACGGCTTGAAAGAGCGCCACGACGCCTCTGTGGAACGCGAGGGTGTGTTCGATAAGGCAGTGGCGGCGATCCGAGCCGCTAAGGCGGCCGGCTTCCGGGTGACGACTAACACAACGTTCTTTACCCAGGATTCGCCCAAGACGGTGCGCGAGGTGCTGGACTTCCTCAACGACGACCTGGGGGTGGATGAGATGATGATCTCGCCCGCCTACGCGTACGAGAAGGCGCCCGACCAGGAGCACTTCCTCGGTGTGCGCCAGACACGCGAGCTGTTCCGCGAGGCGTTCGCGGGCGGGCGGCGTAAGAAGTGGCGTCTGAATCACAGTCCCCTGTTCCTGGACTTCTTGGAGGGCAAGGCGGAATTCGACTGCACGGCATGGGGGATCCCGAGCTATTCGCTGTTTGGCTGGCAGCGCCCCTGCTACCTGATGTCCGACGGTTACGCCGCCACCTACAAGGAGCTGATCGAGACGACCGACTGGAGTGCCTACGGTCGCGGTAAGGATCCGCGCTGCGAAAACTGCATGGCCCACTGCGGCTATGAGCCGACAGCGGTGTTGCAGACGACGCGTTCGCTGCGCCAGTCGGTGCGCGCTCTATTCGGTTGAGCGCCCCCGCCTTGTGGTTCTCGCCACGTCGGCGTGGTGACTCCTGCTCGCGCGCTATCGATCGGCTGACTCGACGGCAGATCCTCCGCGGCGGATCTCCTGCCAGGTCATGCCCTCTCTGAGCAGCGCGGGGATGCCCAGCGCGAGCGCTGTCAGCAGCTCGACCGCCTGCAGGATAATCCCGTACACGAGCGCCGTGCCCGCCCCGACTCCGTAGGCCGCCAGCACGACCAAACAGGCGGCTTGAAAGACGCCGACGTTGGATGGTGTGGCAGGCAACACCGCGCTGACGTTGATCGCCAGCAGAATCGCCGCCGCTGCCGCGGGTGTGACACGATGCTGGAGGCCCAGCGCGAGCACCACCATGTAACAGGAGCCCCACTGCAGTGCCCACGCGAGCAGTTGCGCGGCGACCGCCGGGACTCCGCGCCGAGGTCTCGCGAACACGATCAGGCCACGGCGCGCTGACTGCAGCAGCGCCGTGAACGCGATCGCCGCGGCCCGGATACGCACGTTGCGCGAGCGCGTGGTCAGTCGCAGCAGGTGTGGGACGCCGAAGACAAATAGCGCAACGAACAGGGGCGCCGCAAGGACAGCCTCGAGCGCCGAGCTGTGGCCTTCGAGCAGCGGCACGCTCGAGAACGTCACCGCCGCCAGTATCCCGAGCGCCGCAAGGTTGATCAGCGTCTGCGAGAACACGGTGCCGGCGACCACCGGGAACATGCTGCTTGTTGGTCCCTGAAGTCGGCGGCTGAGCACGAGTATGCGCGTCGGCTCACCGATCCGTCCCGGGAAGACCGCCGAGGCCATCACGCCGATCATCAGGGCGCGCACAACCGCCGCCCACGGTATGGGGCTCGCCGGCAGCGCTGCGCGCAGAACCTCGTGCCAGGAAGCTGCGCGCGCCAGCAGCGAGAGCATCATCAGTGCCAGCGCCAGCACGATCCAGCCGGGGCTAGCCGAGATCAGGGCGTGCGCCGCGCGCGCCAGGTTCAGCCTGCTGAGCGCGAATGCGAGCACCGCCGCGAGCAGTAGCGCTGCCATCACCAGACCGGCACGGCGGACGGCGCGGTGTCGAGTCGGCGAGGCACTCATTGAAAGAGTGTCTATCAGAGCTCCCTCGCCGGAGTGTCTCCCCGAAGCGAGCTCAGAACGCGTGCGCGCTCCGATTATCCGAAGGCTGTCAGCGCACTTGGAACGAGAGTGATCCAAAAGAGCGCTCGCGTACGCAAGAGAAACATTCGATTACTACTGATTGATTGTTTTGCAACTATAAGGGTAATATCGAGGAGTAGATCTAAGGGGCGCCCATCTGGGGTGGCTGCGTGGGGCTCTAACGCTGGCTTTATGGCCGGTGTAGGAGCCCTATGCGGGCTCACCTCACGCGTCCGATAAGCGGTGAGATTGGGGTGATCAGAGTCATGAGACAGGACCAAGATATTGCGATTGCGCTCTCGCAGGCGCAGATCGAGCAGGTGATTCGCTCTGCCGGCCTAGTCAGTAACGGCACGATGTCGAGCCTGCTGGTCGCGGCGCTTGACAACGCGCACCGTGCGCCCAACGGGGGTCGTGAGGTGCGCGGCTCATTGCACGACGCGACTCAGTTGGCGCTCGCTGATGCGTTGAGTGACCCGCAGCTTTCGCAGTCGTTGCTGCGTGGGCTGGCGATCCTTTCCTGTTTCGGTCCCGAGAGGCCGTGGCGAGCGATCATCGATCTCGCCAAAGAGCTGGAGATGTCGCCGTCAACGACACACCGGTACGTGAAGACGCTGCGTGCGGTGGGATTGCTGGAGCAGAACCCCACGACGCGAGAGTATCGTCCGGTCGCCGTGTGACGACGCGCTGACGTTCAGCGGCCCTCGTAAGTGGCGTGCCCGGGACCCCGCTCCAGGAACGAGCTCACCGCCCGCTTGAGGTCTTCGGTGGAGAACAGATCACCGGCGATTTGTGGGACGCGCTCGTCCGCTGCCCGTGCGCCGCCATGATCGAGGGCTGCCCGTACGATCCCCTTGGTCGCCGCATGCGCGCGCGTCGGTCCATCGGCGAGCTTGCGCGCGAACGCGCGCGCCGTCTCGTCGAAGCCGTCGTCGGGGAGCACCCGGTTGACCACATTCCAGCGCTCGAGCACGGCGGCGCTGTAAAGCTCGCCCGTCATCACCAACTCACGCGCCCGTGCTGGTCCGGCGCGCTCGACCAGGCGCTGCGTGCCACCCATCGCGGGGGTCAGCCCGACGACCGTCTCGACGAGCCCGAACCGCGCCGACTCGGCGGCCAGCAGGATGTCGCAGCCAAGCGATAGCTCAAACGCCGCTGTAAGGCACAGGGAGTGCGCGGCGAACACAGTCGGCAGCGGAAGCTCCTCCAGCTGGTGCACGAGGTCGAGCAGGCGCACCCACATCGTTGTTGCCTGCTCGCTAGACAAACCATCAAATACGTGCACGTCCACGCCAGCGCTCACGACGCGGCCCTCGGCTCTGATGAGCAGCCCGCGCGGCGGCTCAGCCACGAGCGCCCCGATGGACTCGGAGAGCTCGCCCATCAGCTCCTGGTCGAACAGGTTCAGCGGCGGGTTGTCGATCGACAGGATGCTCAGCGGACCATCCTGGTCGAGGCGTACCCTCATTTTGAAAGACCTTCTTGGCTCCATTGAGGATGGGAGCCTACATGGAGTCGGCTGTATCGGTAGATGTGGCGTGTGGTAGATGTGGCGTGTGGTAGATGTGGCGTTTTCTCCAAATGTTTCCGACTCGTCTCACGGCTTAGTGAGACCAAAAATGCGCGCAAATAGCGTCCTTTATGGGTTGCGCGACTGTGGCTGTGGTGTTACACGACTACGCGCCGCGCTCGACAGACGGGATGATAGGTCAATTCGAAGTTCTCGCACGGCGCGCCAGGAGTATCGTGCCTGAGCAGCGTCGATCGGCTGGTTCGAAAGGCGGGGGTGGGCTTCTCTAATGCTGCAGCTCAACAACGTCGTCAAGCACTATCGCGTGGGAGAGGGAGAGATCGTGCGCGCGGTCAACGGCGTGTCTTTGTCGGTTGAGCCCGGCAAGCTGGTGGCCCTCTACGGTCCGAGCGGCTCGGGCAAGACAACGCTGCTTATGCTGATCGCGGGCCTATTGATCCCTGACAGCGGAAGCGTGACGGTCAACGGTCGAGAAGTGTCCACCCTCTCGGCGCGCGAGCGAGCCTACTACCGGCGCTCCGAGCTCGGATTCATCCGCCAGTCGCTCGATCTGATTCCAGGCGTGCGGGCCGATGACAACGCCGCGTTGAAGCTACTGGCGAGCACCGGGCGACGCGACGCGCAACGCCAAGTCGCGCCTCTGCTCGAACGCCTTGGACTCAACGGACGCATGTTACAACGGGCCGAGCAGCTCTCGATGGGAGAGCGCCAGCGTGTCATGATCGCGCGAGCCCTGTCAACCGAACCGAGTCTCGTGCTCGCGGATGAGCCCACCGGCAGCCTCGACACCGACCGCGGACGAGAGGTGCTTGGACTACTCACGGAGGTGTGTCACGAACGTCACGTTGGTGTCCTGCTCGTGACGCACGACCCTCGAGCCGCCGCGTTTGCCGATCACGTGCATGCGCTGCGCGACGGACGGCTTATCGAGTACGAGCCAGACCCGGTCTATGTGCCGTCTGGTGCCTGTTGAATTGTCAATCGTGCGCAATGATTTGCGCACATTGATCCGATCATGAGACTGTCAACGATTTTCTATCTCTACCGGGTGCGCCTACGTGCTCGGCTCGTGCAGGAGTTGCTCGCCGTCGCGGGGATCGCCGTCGGTGTGGCGCTTCTATTCGCCTCACAAGTGGCCAACACGAGCCTCGCGGGCTCGGTCACGCAGCTGGCGAATGGGCTCGTGGGCTCCTCGAGGCTGCAGATCATCGCGCGTGACCCGCACGGGTTCAGCGAGCGAATGCTCACCGACGTGCGGCGGCTCCAGGGAGTGCAAGTCGCCGCGCCGGTGCTCGAGCGTAGCGTGAACGTGGTTGGCCCCAACGGAGCGGAGACGGTCGACTTGATTGGTGTGAACGCGAGCTTCCTGCGATTGAAAAGTCAACTGCTGGCGCGGATAGATCCACAACAGCTGTCTACGCAGAGTGGGCTGGCGCTACTCGCGCCGACCGCCGAAAAGATCGGGGTCAAATCGTTGCAGCCTCTCACTGTGCAGGTAGGCGCCAAGAACGTCAGAACGCTGGTGGCGGTTGTGCTCGACGCGAGCGAAGTCGGGACGGGGATAAGTAGCCCGATCGCGATCGGCTCGCTTGGGAAGGCGCAGATGCTAACGGGGATGACAGGCAAGGTGACACGCATACTCGTCGAGCCCTATCCGGGCAAGGACAGCAAGGTGCGCGCAGAGCTAACAAGCCTAGTGGGAGGGCTATTGAACGTTCGACCCTCCAACTTCGACGCGGCCGTTTTCGACCAGGCAGAGGGTCCGACGGTTCAGTCGACTGAGTTGTTCTCAGCGATCAGCGCGCTCGTCGGATTCCTGTTTGCGTTCAATGCAATGCTGCTCACAGTACCTCAACGCCGCAATCTGATCAGCGATTTGCGTCTTGATGGATACACGCCGCTTGAGATCCTGAAGGTCATGCTGTTCGATGCGCTTGCTTTGGGAGTCGTCGGCACCCTATGTGGTCTGGCGCTTGGCGAGTTGTTCTCGTGGAAGTTGATCCAAGCCGAACCAGCCTACCTCTCACTGGCGTTTCCGGTCGGGTCAATGCGTGTCGTGAACTGGCAGAGCGTCGCTATCGCCGCTACCGGCGGTCTGCTGGCATCCGTGGTCGGCGTGATGATCCCCCTGCGAGGCGAAATCGTGGGCTATAGTCCAAATGGATCACACACGACGAGGGTGTCAAGGCAGGCGAGATCGATCATTGCGCTCGCCGGCGGTCTGACCTGTATTGCTCTAACGACTGCCATCCTCCTACGAGGAATCGTTACGATTGGGGCGGCCGTGTTGGCGTTCACCAGTCTTACCCTGGCGCTGCTGCTAATTCTCCCCATCGCATTCTACGCAGTCGTTGCCTTGATTGATCGAATGCAGCGGCCCATGATGGGAATATCCTCACGTATAGCCCTCATCGAGCTATTGTCAAGCACAACTCGTGCGCGCTCGCTGGCGATTGCCGCAACTGGTGCGGTCGCAGTGTTCGGAAGCGTCGCGATCGAGGATGCTCAGGGCGATCTGCGCACTGGGCTCACTCGCTCTGCCGCTGATCTGAGTCTTGGTACGGATTTGTGGGTGTCACCGTCTGGTCGTTCGACCACATTGCCGACAACACCGTTTGAAGATCTATACAACAAAAGGCTCAGTCGCCTTCCGGGCATTAGGAACGTTGGCGTCTATCGCAGTGGCTTTCTCGATCTTGGTTACAGACGCGTTCTCGTCATAGGTGCTCCGAAGGAAAGCACTCGACTTGTGCCCGCGGATCAGCTCATCACAGGCGATGCGGTGCTCGCAAGCTCACGACTAAGACAGGGCGGTTGGGTCGCCATGTCGCAGGCGTTGACCAACGAACAAGATCTCCACGTGGGGGAGTGGTTCACGTTGGCTTCGCCACGACCGATGAGATTTAGAGTGGCGGCGATAATTGCCAACTTCGGTTGGTCACCCGGGGCGATAATTATGAATGCGGAGGATTACGCGCATGCGTGGAACAGTAGCGATCTGAGTGCTTATCAGATCAATCTCAAGTCTGGGGTTGGGATCGAAGAAGGTCTGCGCGAGGTGCAGTCAGTGCTTCAGTCAAATACGGCGCTTGTTGTACAGAGCGCCGCGCGACACGAGCAGAATGAGATTGCCGGACAGCGGCAGGGGCTCACGCGGCTAACACAGATAGCAGCGCTCGTGCTCATAGCCGCCGCGCTGGCGATGGCTGCGGCGATGGGAGCGATGATTTGGCAGCGTCGTCCAAGGCTGGCTGGGATGAAGGTCGACGGGTTCGGCCAAGGAGAGCTGTGGGGAGCGCTCTTGTGGGAGAGCGCGCTGCTGCTTGGAACAGGATGTTCGATCGGTGCCGTCTTCGGTTTGTACGGTCAACTTGTGCTAAGCCATGCGCTGGTGAGCGTCACTGGTTTCCCTGTTGTGTTCTCGGTCGGGATCCCGGTGGCGATCGCGAGTTGGGCAATTGTCACTACAATCGCGCTTGCGGTGGTGGCTTTCCCCGGCTATCTAGCCGCACAGGTGAAGCCGGCACTTCAAGATTAACGCCGCCAAGCCAGCCCTCCAGCAACCGTCATGCCTGGGGGAATAACCAACACTCGATGCATATCCACAGGGCAGGCGTGGGTTCTGGGATTAGTCGTCGTGCGCGAGCTGGTGTGGGGACTGCGTGGAGTCTTACGGGAGGTTGAAAGATGGCAGGCGCACGCGGCTGAAATACCAGATGCGACGATTCGCGGCGACGCGCTGGCGGCACTCGAGCACAAGCGTCCCAACACGGACGGCGCAGCGCTTCTTTGGACTATCCCCAGGAGAAGATGCCCGCAACTCTTGCGCCTGCTTGTGGCGTACGAGATAATGGGCGACTTTCTCGACAGCACCATAGAGCGAGGCGCTCACGCTGGTATAGCAAATGGTCGTCAGCTTCACCTTGCGCTGGTCGATGCCGTGGATATAGAGCGGCCAATCTCCGATTACTATCGCCATCATCCTTGGCGGGACGATGGCGGCTACCTCCCTCGACTTGTGCGGGTGTGTCGCCAGAATTGCGCAACGTTGCCCTCTTACTGGAGAGTACGACCGCTGCTGATGCGTGCGGCCACGCTGGCTCAGGTTCAGGGCCTCAACCATGAGCTTGACGTAGCTTTACGGGAAGCGGTGTTGGAAGCTTGGGCTGCGCAGGAAGGCAATGCCGGCAGTGGGCTTGATTGGTATGAGACGGCTGGGGCCGCTAGCGCTTGGTTGACGGTTCTGGCATTGATGGCAGTGGCCTCCGAATCCGCACCGAGAGCTAACTACGCGCTGGATGTGTATTTAGCGTACTTTCCGTGGATCGCGTTGACCGCGACTCTACTTGACAGCTATGACGACCTAGTCGAGGATCAGCTCAACGATACAAGCAGCTATCTTGCTCGCTATGGGTCGGTGGATATCGCTGTGAGGCGCATTAACGAGCTCACCCAACGCGCTACCCGTGAGGCTTGTGCGCTACACAACGGCGAGCGTCACGCGATCATCGTTGCGTCGATGGTCGCGCTATACCTGTCCAAGGACAGCGTTGTCACGCCCGACACGCGGACGACGAGCCGGATGCTGCTCCGTTCAGGTGGCCCACTCGCGATGTTGCTCGGACCGGTGCTCAGGGCCTGGCGACTTCTTTATTCGCTGCGCGACACCTGAGCTCAGTGCTATGAACCCGCTGAAGGATTCGAGCCCTCGACCTTCTGCGTAGCGATTAGCAAGCGAGAGAGGATTGCATCAGCTAAAACGGCCAGCTCTCGGTAACATCTATTATGCGACCTGCTAAAGTTCTCGCTTTGCGCCCTTTTTGATGAGGAGAAGGAAGTAAGTGAGCGTTACGCAGAATCGCCGGTTGATCCCCGCCACGAATGCCGCGTGGCGACTCGCATTACGCGCGGTTCGCCAGCCTACCATTCTTCGAGACGATTATCTAGATTGGTTGCTGCTCGTCAATGCTGGCATGCAACACCCAGGTAATCTCTTGCTATTCGACTTGGCTGTCCGTACCGCTCCTGATGCTCCAATGCTAGAGATAGGGTCCTTTTGTGGTCTATCGGTGAACATCGTGCAGTATCTCAAGAGAAAGCACAACAGGACCAGTCCACTATTTAGTTGTGACAAGTGGATTTTCGAGGGCGCGGAGACTCCTTTGCCATCCGCGGCGCTGGTGTCCCACGCCGACATTCGCGACTACGTCATGCAGTCCTTTGTCCGATCGGTGCGCCGATTCAACGGTGAGGACCTTCCCTTCACTATAGAAGCAACGTCTGACGAGTTTTTCCAGCAGTGGTCTGGAAACGCTGAAGTCCAGGACGTCTTCGCTCGGGACGTGTCGCTTGGCGGACCGCTGGGCTTTTGCTTTGTTGACGGAAATCATTCCGAGGAATATGCACTTAGAAGTAGTCTCAAAATGAAGGTTTTGGTTGGTTGTAGCCAGAAGTAGTTGTGCGTCAACGCGATCGGAGAGGATGTGGCGCATGGTGCAGCGGCTGGTTAGTGACGAGTTCTGGTCGCGGGTGGAGCCGGTGATCCCGGTGGTGGAGCGCCGGCGGCGCTATCCCGGCCGCAGGCGTGTTGATGATCGTGCCTGTCTTGAGGCGATCATGTATGTGCTCAAGACGGGATGTCAGTGGGCGATGGTCCCTGCGTCTGAGGCCGGGTGCACGGGTAAGACGGCGTGGCGGCGGATGGACGAGTGGGACAAGGCAGGGGTCTGGGACGAGTTGCATGACCAGCTGTTGGCTGAGCTGAATGCTCAGAACGGGATCGACTGGAGCACCGGCGTTGTTGACGGCTCTTCCCAGCGCGCGGTTTTTGGGGGCACTTCACAGGCCCGTCCCCGGTCGATCGCGCGAAGAATGGCGTCAAGACCCACGCCCTGACCGATTCCCAGGGTGTGCCACTGGCGGTCACGGTCAGCGCCGGGAACCGCCATGACGTCACGCAGCTGTTGCCGTTGATCGATCTGCGCCGTGACGCTCCGATCGCTGGCAAGGTCGGGCGTCCGCGCGGGAAGACCGACCGTGTGCTCGCTGACCGCGGTTATGACTACGACAAGTACCGCCGCGAGCTCCGCAGCCGCGGAATCGTCCCCGTGATCGCCAAGCGCTGCACTGAGAACGGGTCAGGGCTTGGGCGGGAGCGGTGGGTCCTGGAGCGCACTATCAGCCACCTTCACCAGCCCCGCCGGCTACGGCAGTGCTATGAGCGCAGCGACCGGTTCCGGCTCGCGTTTCTCAAGCTGAGAGCGTGTCAGCTTTGCTTCCTACGACTCCAAACCTCATTTTGAGACAACGTCTTAGGGACTTCGAACACTGCGACCAATATCTTGTTCCTGGTGGTCTGATCCTTTTTGATGACTCGGCCGACGAATCTGACTGGGAGGTCAAGAAGGTCATTCGGCAAGTCAAGGGTTGCGGACGCTATGAGGTAGTGACCAAGAATCCGAACTACCTATTGCGTAAGAAGTCATAGAGCGAGCACGCACGCAGGACCCACAAGCCGCCGTGGAACCCGGCGGCTGATGTTGAAAGGCCGCGAGAACTACGACGCACTGTGTTCGCTTCACGCACCCGAGGAAGTTGCGGCCTGTCCGCGGTGGCGCCGACGACCAAGACGCGGCGATTTACCCGACGTGGCTCTCACGGGCTCGTCGCGGCGAGTTCGGTAGTGCTTTGCTGGCGCGGCGTGGACTTCTCGGGCTCAGCTATCTTGCGGGGCTTTTTGAAGCGGCTGAAGGTGTGTGGTTTCAGCTGATAGGCGACAGATGTGTCAGGACATAGGAGACATCGAATGAGAGGGGTTCTCCTGTGGGGATGGCGCGGTTTCTGGTCGAGGCGCATGTGTTGGGGGGTGTGCCGGTCGGTGAGCTGGCGGTGGCGCATGGGGTGCATCGCAGCTGGATCTACAAGCTGTTGGCGCGCTACCGGGACGGGGGTTATGAGGCGTTGGAGCCCCGCTCCCGGCGGCCCAAGTCGTGCAAGCACGCAACACCCGAGGATCTCGCGTGGGCGATCGTCGCGCTACGCGAGCGGCTTGAACGGGAAGGCCATGATGCTGGGGCGCACACGATCGCCTATCACCTCGCGCAAGAGATTGGCCAGAGCGACCGGGTGCCGTCGATCTCAACGATCTGGAGGATTCTCAAGCGGGAGGGCTTGATCGTCGCTCAGCCGCAGAAGCGGCCTGCCAGCAGCCTGATCCGCTTCCAAGCAGAGCTACCGAACGAAATGTGGCAAACCGACGTCACGCATTGGCAGCTCGCCGACACCACCGGCGTGGAGATCCTGAACATGATCGACGACCACTCCCGCCTGTTCCTGGCCTCTCAAGCGTTCTCGACAGTCAAGGCGCCCAACGTCGTCGAGGTCTTTCATAAGACCGCCGGCCTGCACGGCCCGCCGGCGAGCCTGCTCTCCGACAACGGAGCGGTGTTCACCGCCACCCCGCGCAAAGGCAAGGTTCTGCTGCAGTCAGAGCTCGAGCGCCTTGGCGTCACCTTCAAGAACTCCCGGCCCTACCACCCCCAGACGTGCGGGAAGATCGAGCGCCTGCACCAGACACTCAAGCGCTACCTCGCCCGCCAGCCCGCCGCCAGGACCCTCCAGGAGCTTCAAACCCAGCTCGACACGTTCGCGCACTACTACAACACGATCCGCCCGCACAGAGCGCTGAACGGTCGCACCCCGCTACAGGCATACAGCGCACGGCTCAAGGCCAGGCCAACCACCAACCCAGCCCCAGACACCCACTTTCGCGTCCGCGAGGACAAGGTTGACCAGACCGGCACCGTGACGCTACGCCACCACAGCCGCCTGCACCACATCGGCATCGGCAGAGCCCACAAGGGCCGCCCGATCAAGCTGCTAATCGCAGATCGACATATCCGCATCATCGACCCGCAAACCGGCCAGCTCATCCGCGAACTGACGCTCGACCCCACACGCGACTACCAGCCAATCAGACAACCCTGAACTGTCTACGATGTGCCGAGACATCAGTCTCCGATGTCCCGACACACCACATGAAGCGGCTGAAGGGACTCGAACCCTCGACCTTCTGCATGGCAAGCAGACGCTCTAGCCAACTGAGCTACAGCCGCGTAGGGCGCCTAACTATAGAGAAAGGATCGGGCTGCGTGTTCGATAGGGCTGCACGTCCTGCTACGCGCGGTGGGCGGAAGGTCGGTCGCTCGACCTGCGTGTGTGGCGCTCGCGGATGGTGCTCTGGCGGGTTGCTTGGAGTCTTCGTCGCTCGCTCTATCTGATGGGTGCCTCGGCGCTGGGCAGATACCGTCCGCCGTCGCCGCGCACAAGCAGTCCGCGCAGCTCCAGCTCGGTGAGTGCCAGCTCCAGCTGATTGGGCTCAGCGCCGTGTGCGGTCAGCTTCGCGACCGTGTCCTCTCCGGCCCCAACCCGCTCGATCATGGTTTGCAGCCGTGGCTCCAGCTCTATCGAGGACTCGGTGGTCTTGCGCGCACCTACGCCATACAGCAGGTCGAGCGCGTCCTGGGGCTCGCGCACGAGCTGTGCGCCGTCCATCAGCAGTGAGTTCGTTCCCCTGGAAGCGGGGGAGCTTACCCGTCCCGGCACGGCCGCCACGGGCTTGCCGAGTGCTTGCGCGACGTGCGCGCACGCCAACTCCGATGGTCGCTGCTCGGCCTCGACCACGATCACGAGCTGGGCGAGTAGCGCGAGCGTGCGTGCGCGGGCAAGCACGCCCCAATAGCGCGACCGCAGGTTCGATGGCGCCTCGGAGATCGCGCAGCCCTCGGTGCTCACACGGTTGTAGAGCGCTCTGCACCACGCAGGCGAGCAGTGTCGCAGCCCACCCGCCGTCACCGTGAATGTGGCGCCGCGCGCTTCGAGCGCGCCCGAGTGCGCGGCGAGCGCTATGCCCTCGGCAAACCCTCCCGCGACAGTCACGCCGGACGCGGCGAGACCGCGAGCCATCCCACGGGCGGTCTCGATGCCGTAGTCGGTCGCCTTGCGAGTCCCAACGATCGCGACGACCACGTCATCAAGCATCTCTGTGAAACGCTCGACCCCACCGCGGACGCTGAGCGCGTGCGGAGCAAGACGCTTGCCGCGCAGGCCCCGCGGATAGGCGCGATGATGGCGGCACATGCTCTGCGCGAACTCGCCAGCATTGCTCGCCTGTGGCTCAAATCGCGCGTAGGCGGCGCGCAACTCGGCGCGGCGCTTTCCACCGATCGCTTCGATCAGGTCTATGTCCGCGAGCTCGAGCAGCCTCCACAAGCGCTCGGGGTCACGCGCGCAGAGATCGAGTCGGCCGCTCAACTTCGCGAGTAGCCAGCGACGCCGCGCGCATCGTAGACAGGCGTCGTTCGTTCTCACGCCGCGCGCCTACCGGACAGGCACGCCTCGGGGCGCCGGGCAAGCGCTTGAACAAGATCCTCTGTCAGGACACTCGAGCTGCCATTCAAATCGGCGATTGTGCGTGCCACGCGCAAAGTGCGGTGTGCGCCGCGGACGCTGAGCATGCCTCGCGTGTGGGCGCGCTCTAGCATCGCTTCGCATGCCCGATCGAGCCGGACTTGCTCGCGCAGCGTGCGTGCGTCCATCTGCGCGTTCACCAGGATCCCCTGGTCTCGTAGTCTCGCGGCCTGACGTTCGCGTGCTTCGATTACCTTTTCACGAGCCCGAGCAGAGTTGATGGTGGGCGTGTCGTACAGGCGAGCGGATCCGGGGCGCTCCATGCGCACGAGCAGATCGATGCGGTCAAGCAGCGGCCCGCTCAAACGGCGACGGTGGCGGGCGAGGTCCGATTCGCTGCACCTGCAGCGGTCCGTCTCGCCCGCGTACCCGCATGGGCATGGGTTGGTGGCCGCCATCAGCATGAAGCGAGCCGGGTAAACGGCTGAATGTCGTGCTCGCACGATCGCCACTCGGCCCTCCTCCAGCGGCTGGCGCAGCGCGTCGAGCGTGGGACGCGCGAATTCAGACAGCTCGTCGAGAAACAGCACACCGTTGTGCGCGAGCACGACCTCTCCGACCCATCCGCGCCGTGCGCCACCGATCAACCCGGCGGTTGTGATCGAATGGTGCGGCGCCCGGAAAGGCCGCTCAGACAACAGCTCGTCGCTGTTCAGCCCGCCGGTGACACTGTGGATGCGAGTCAGCTCGATCGCCTCAGAGCGGGTGAGCGCAGGCAGGATCGACGCCAAACGCTGTGCGAGCATCGTCTTGCCCGTTCCGGGCGGACCGCTCAGCAGACTGTTGTGGGCGCCGGCGGCCGCGATCATGAGCGCGTTCACCGCCACCGGCTGACCGCGCACATCGCTGAGGTCTGGGCGCTGTCGAGCCACGCTGTTGGTTGGCCGCCCCGTTGGCTTTGGGAGTGGATCTGGCGTGCCCCCGCAGAGCACGCGCACCGCGCTTGAGAGGCGCTCGACCACACCGATCGAGAGCCCCTCGACGAGCATCGCCTCGCGTGCTCGTGTAGGTCCCAGCACGAGCATTCGCAGGCCCGCCTTCATCGTTGCCTCGGCGACCGCGAGCGTGCCCTGGCTCGCGCGTACTTCGCCGTCGAGCGAGAGCTCTCCGAACAACGCGTGCGTTTCGAGCAGCTCATTCGGGATCTGTCCGCTGGCGGCAAGCACTGCGCAGGCGAGCGCAAGGTCAAACCCCGGGCCGACCTTCGGCACATCGGCGGGAGCGAGATTTGCGGTTATCCGACGGGTCGGGAACTCGTAACCAGAGTTGAGCACGGCCGCGTGAACGCGATCGCGCGCCTCGCGCACGGCCGCATCCGCCAAGCCGACGATCGTGAAAGCGGGCAGCCCCGGCCTGATATCGACCTCAACGATTACCGCGCGTGCGTTGAGTCCTTCGATCGTGAACGTGCGCGCCCGAGCGAGCATCGATGTCTCCCTTCGCGGTTGTTAGTCGAATGAGACATCAAGTTAGGCCGCGCTTGGGACGGTATTCGGCGCGCGGGCTCCCGCGGGCGCTTCACAGGCGCTCCGGCGGGCGAGCTACAACCCGTCAGGGTGGCGCACTACGTACCCCGCGGTAGAGGCCATCGAGCCGGACCAGCGCGAGCCGGATTCCTGCAGGGCGACCGTGTCAAAGCGCCGTCCATCGATCGTCATCCACGCGTGTTCGGCGTCTGCGTAGATCGTGATGTAGCGCCCTGGGCCGGGTTCACCGTAGGACTCCAGTCCCGTCGAGTCCTCAGGTGAGCTGAGCAGACCGCCGCCGTGCAGCGCGTAGGACACCGATCCGGAGCAGTCATAGCCGACCGACTGGAACGAGCCGTGTCCGCCACCGTACACGTAGGGCCTGGTCGCGATTTCGTTGGCGGCGGCGATCACGCGTGCGACCACACCCGACGCTTCGTCGCCGGTGTTGCTGCTGGCGCCGCCCTCACCGGCGCTCCCGCCGGCGCCGGCGGTGGTGGTCCGGGGGAACAGCGAGGCTTGCGGGTGCAGCGTGATCTGCTCGCTCACGCCGAGCGCGTCCCACGTCTGCGGTCCAACGACACCGTCCACCGCGAGGCCGCGACTTGCCTGTAGGCGCTTCACCGCGGCCTCGGTTTCAGGACCGAATTCGCCGTCGGCTTGGATGTGCAGCGATTCCTGCAGGTGGCGCACAGCTTCGGTGGGACTGGTTGAGCCACCGGTGTGGCTGGGAGTCGTAGCGGTCGTGGGCGTCGCTTCGGCCGCGCCCGTGCCCGGCGCGGGAGTGCTCACCTGAGTTGACCGAGGGGCAGGGCTGTGAGGGAAGAGACTCTGGTGGAGGATCGCGCTGGTCTTGATTCCCAGCGCGTGCCATGTCGCGGGTCCGACCATGCCGTCGACCGTGAGACCGTGACTTGCTTGGAACCGGCGCACGGCTCGCTCGGTTTCCGGCCCGAAGGTGCCGTCGACCTGGGCGGTGCCGACCACTTCCTGCAATCTCACCACCGGGTTCACGGCCGGTGTGCTTGTGGGCGCCTCGGCATCGGTGGGCGCGTCGGCTGTCGTGCCGCCGGAGGCTTCGACCTTGGTGTTGGTGGGCGTTGTGGATTCGCCCGCGGCAGCGGCTGCGGTGGCGGATCCTCCGGCGGGGGATGCTTCTGCGGGCGATTCTTCTGTGGGCGGCACATAGGGATGCTGGGCGGATTCCTGTGAGACCCCGGGTGTGATGCTGCTGATATCGGTCGTGAGCGCTCCACCGGATGTCCTGGTGCGCAGCGCGGCGCTCGTCTGCGGGCCGACGATGCCGTCCACGGTCAGTCCGGCGCTCGCCTGAAAGTTGCGGACGGCCTGTTCGGTTTCCGGACCGAAGACCCCGTCCACTTTGATGTCGCCGAGCGCCTGTTGGAGCAGACGCACCTGACGGCCTTCGCTGCCGTATTCCAACAGGATCTGGTGTTCGGTTGTCGTTGGCGGCGGCACGGGACCCGGAGATGTCGTCGTGTTGGCGGCGCTGCTCGCGTTGGCGAGACCCGCCGCGGGGCCCGCGGCGATCGCGATCAGCGTGCCCAGCGACACTCGACGGGCGCGCGTGGCTGTCGGGACGAACTGCAGCTCGCCGGCGCGACGACGTGTGCGCGAGCGCAACAACGACAGCTCCCACGGCTCGCTGTCGGCGAGATTGCGCGGCAACGGCAGGCGGTTGCGTGCATCGACCAGTTTGGCAAGCTGTATCGGAGAGTGGCCGGCGCGTTTACCGGCGGTTCGCTCGCGACGTGCCCGTGAGCGGGCTAGCGAAGCCTCCCAGGGGTCAGGGGCAGCAAGATCACGCGGGGATCCCGACATGTGCGCAGCGTCCTTTCGTTGTCTCAGGGCGCCTACGGGGTTAGCTGTCGGGCTCGCGTGATTACGCTACGCCACAAGCGTGGCGATTCGCCCCCGCAGCCATTTTGGCTGCACTTGGGTCCCCCGCTCCTCGACCCCGTGGGGAGAAGGATTCGGCACGAACGCGGGTCAAAGTATCACGCCCCGTTGCAAGATGCATCACATGGGAAGGTCTGCAACGTTTCTTGCCGACGGGCTCGTGTTTGCGGTATTGGTGCCCCGCGCGGCGCCTTCAAAGTGGAGGAGTCTTCGAAATGGGGCTCGGCGACCCTGACCAACGCTCGTGGTCAACCCAAGGAAATTGTGCTCTTAGGGCGACCTAATTAGGGTAGCCTAAGTTGTGGTAGGCTTCGCGCGCTGCAAAACCAAGTGGCCAAGTAGGATATCCAGGGAGACTGTTGGATGACCAGTACGCAGGCAACAATCGAGCACGGCGCGGGCCACGCGCGCAAGCGAGCAAGCGAGCGCAAGAGCTTCTACGTATGGACGGTGCTCGTGCTCGGGGTGTGCGTGACCGCGGTTGTGCTCGGATGGCATGCTCACGGGGGAACTACCGATCCGACGGCGCTGCCGGCCGGACATCGCTTGAGCCACACCACGGTGGTCATCAACAGTGCGATCCTCGTGCTGCGCGAGGGTCTGGAGACGATCCTCGTGCTGGCCGCGGTGACAGCGAGCTTCCTGGGCGCCAATCGCGTCTACCGTCGTCCCGTGGTCACGGGCGGAGCCACTGCGATCGGGGCCGGGATCGCCACATGGTTCTTCGTCGTGTGGTTGATCGGCCGCTTTCACGGCGGCGAGTTCGACGTGCAGGCCGCGACCGGCCTGCCGTCGTTGATCGTGCTGTTGATCGTAATGAACTGGTTCTTCCACAAGGTCTATTGGACCGGTTGGATCTCCAACCACCACAAGCGCCGCCGCGGTCTGCTGTCGGCCGATCCGGACACCAACAAGCGACGGATGCTGCTGGGGCTCGCGCTGCTGGGGTTCACCTCGGTGTATCGCGAGTGCTTCGAGGTCGTCATCTTCCTGCAGAATCTCCGTGAGCTGTATGGCTCGAGCGTTGTGCTCGAGGGAGTGGTGATCGGCGCACTGTTCACGGCCGCCGCCGGAGTGCTGACTTTCGGTCTGCACCAGCGCCTGCCCTACAGACGACTGTTGATCATCACCGGCGTGATGCTGCTGTTCGTTCTATTGGTGTCGGTCGGCGAGGAGGTCAACGAGATGCAGCTGGCCGGCTGGATCGGCACCACCGAAATTCAGTGGCTGCAGATTCCCGGCTGGATGGGCACTTGGTTCAGCCTGTTCAATAACTGGGAGACGTTCATCGGCCAGTTCATCGCACTTGCGATCGTGCTCGGCTCCTACGTCGCGGCGCAGTACATGCGCGTGTGGCGCCCACGCCGCCGGGGCGAACAGGCCGCCCGGCTCGCCGACGCGGTGCCGGAGCGGCCTGCCGACCTGGCGGTCTCCGGCACGATCAGCTCCACGCCGGTTGGCGCCGCACGGGTGTAGCAGCGCCGCACGTGTGTAGCTCGAGCGCGCACACTCAAACCCGCTCGATCGTGGCATCGCGGCAGTGCCGTGATCGCCGCGGAGCTTCTCCAGTCGGTTTCCGGCGGCCGCGATCCATCACCAAAAGAGGCACACCAATGAACCGTGCCCGAGCCCTCCCAGCACGCAAGCGCGAGCGGTTCTGAGGTACTCAGAGTGGGAGGCCACGCTGGGCGGGAAAAAGATCGGAACCCCGCCGGGAAGGAATCCCGCGATGGCGGAGTCATACAGGAAAGCGTGCGATGGCGGGCCGTGCGCCGATTACTGCGCTCAGAAACCCGTCTCGTCATATTCCCGAACCACAGGAGACACCCCCAGTGCCTAGAACGTCGATCCTTGCTCTAATTGGTGTTGCGCTAGCTGTCGCTGGCTGTGGCAGTTCCAGCAGTTCGTCCAGCACCCACTCGGTAGCGAGCGCCAGCACGTCTGCTGAATCGACGCCAAGTTCCGGCCCGTTCCTGGCCAAGTTCACGAGCGTCAGCAAGGTCGCCTCGACAGTCCCGGCCAACGGCGACGTGAATCCCTACGGCATCGTGTTCGTTCCCACGAGCGTGGGCAAGCTCCAGGCGGGTCAGATGCTGATTAGCAACTTCAACGCCAAGGAAAGCGCGAAGGAGAGTGGTCAGGGCACCGGCACTACAATCATCCAGGTCTCGACCGCCGGGAAGGTCACGCCGTTTGCGATGATCGACGCCAAGACACTCCCAGGCTCATGCCCAGGCGGTGTCGGGCTGACGACGGCACTAGACATCCTGCCCGGTGGCTACGTCGTCGTGGGCAGCCTGCCGACCACCAACGGCAAGACAGCGACCGCTCGGTACGGGTGCCTGATCGTGCTCGACAGCGAAGGCAAGGCAGTCGGGACGATCGCCAGCAAAAACATCCAGGGCCCCTGGGACTCAACCGCCAAGAGTGAAGGCTCCAAGACCAGCCTGTTCGTCAGCAACGCACTCAATGGCGGTGCCGCGAAGGGCATCCACACGATCGACAACTCGACCGTGCTGCGGATCGAACTGGAATCCGGCGAAGGACAGATGCCGAAGGTGCTGAGCGAAACGGTGATCGCTAACGGCATCCCCTGGATCGATTCGCCAGAAGCGCTCGTGCTCGGCCCGACCGGGCTCGCACTCGCCTCCAACGGGACGCTGTACGTGGCCTCGACCGACGGCAGCAAGATCCTCGCGATCTCCGAAGCAATGACGCGCACTACCCCGGCCGCGAAAGGCGGCATGGTCCTCACCGAAGGCGGCCATCTCAAGGAACCGCTTGGCATGGTGCTTGCACCGAACGGCAACATCATCACGAGCAACGGTGGCGATGGCAACATGGTCGAAACCACACCCGCCGGCCAGCAGATAGCTGTGCAGACGGCCGACAAGAAGACTGGAGCGGGTTCACTGTTCGGTCTGGCGATCGCCCCGGAAGGCAAGGGCATCTACTTCGTCGACGACGGCGAAAACATGCTCAACCTGCTGCACGAAGGCCAGCCGGCCACACCGACGACATCGAGCGCGACGACCACGGCCGCGTCTACTGCGACGAAGGCGGTCAGCCTCTCTGTGCGCACCCTGCCCAACGTGGGGGCGGTGCTCGTGAACTCAGAAGGCCACACGCTCTACACCTTCACGCCCGACCAGCACTCCAAGGTCACGTGCGTGTCCTCGTGCGCGGCAGTGTGGCCGCCTTTGAGGCTCGCGAGCGGGGAAACCGCCGCCGGGTCGCCTCAGATGAAAGCTTCGCTGCTGGGCAGCGGCTCCGACCCCGAAGGTGGCAGTGTCGTCACCTATGCGGGCTGGCCGCTTTACACCTACGCTGCCGACAGGGCAGCCGGCCAGGACAACGGACAGGCGATCGAAGCCAACGGCGGACATTGGTATGTCATCGCACCGTCCGGCAAGGTCATTACGACGGGCTGAGATCGTCCCGTCGGAAGGGAACACGCCTGCGCGGAGTCTCCCTAAGTAGAGACTCACGCGACAGTGCGGTGTCCCGACTTATCCATAGGAGTAAACACATGCGCCATCTACTGAAGCTGTCCCTGCCGGCACTCGCCATGTCGCTCCTGCTCGTCGCGTGCGGCGGCAGCTCATCCAGCAACACGGCTAGCTCGGCAGCCAGCACACAGCCCGCTACGCAGACAAGTAGCAGCTCGTCAAGTGCCGTCGTCGTGAAGACAGCCTCCAGCTCGCTCGGCACGATTCTGGTGGACAGCCAGGGGATGACGCTGTATCACCTCAGTGGCGAGCAGGGCGGCAAGTTCATCTGCACGAGTACGGCCTGTGTGGGTGTGTGGCACCCGCTGATCGTGCCGTCCAGCGACGCTCCCAGCGGTGAAGTCGGCTCGCTCAGCATCGTGAAGTGTCCCGAAGGGACCCTGCAGGTCACGTACAAGGGCACGCCGCTCTACACGTTCGCACAGGACAAGCAGGCCGGTGAAACCAATGGACAGGGCATCAAAGACGTAGGCACCTGGAGCGTCATTACAGCCAGCTCCAGCAGCGCCCCGTCAAGCACAGGCAGCGCATCGGAATCGGAAAAGTCCAGCGGTAGTGGCTCAAGCGGCGGCGGCTACGGCTACTGAGCGTGGCCCATGCGCCGGGCGGCCTGCCTCGCGTCGATATCGCAGCGGTCGATCCACCAACCGCCCAGCTGCGTGCCCTCAACGTCCCCTACGCCAACACCTACGTGTTCGAGGATGCCTACCTGAACGCGCTTGTCGCCGGTCTCGCCGACGACGAACTCACCAACCTGCCCAACCGCAGGCGGCTCAGCGCGCGGCGATTATCCGCTGGCGCATCGGCCTGACCGTCCTCGCCCGCGCCGCTGATGCGCCGCTGCCCGCAGACCTTGAACAGGCAGACCGCGGTGAGATCGCACCTTCTCCCGACGGCAGCTAGACGTGGCGTGCGAGCACCTGCGGCCCTCACTCCCAGGGCTACTTGACCGTGCCTCCAGAGACGTTTATCGCATACCAAGTGCCGCCGAACGATTTGGCGCCAACGTAGGAAGTCTTCCCTGGACCGCTATCGCCACTGTAGGTGTAGAGCGGATGGCCGGCATAGGTCACCTGATTGCCGCTGGTCGTTGACAGGAGCGAAGCCTTGACGCCCGAGCCGGCCGTCGGACGACCGCTTGCCTTCAGCGACGGCCATACTGCTGAACACCCGCTGATCGCCGCGCAACTGTTCTTCTTGGCGTGATCCCTCGTGAACTCGTACAGCGTGCGGCCTGAGCTGCTGACGAGGATGTTGCCGAGGCTGGTGTGACGTAGCTGCACCGTGGCAGCGCGGCTTGGGTGAGCGGCCGGGAGATTGCTCTGTGCGCTGGCGACCGTCGCGGCGCGTGCCGCAGTCGCCAAGACGAGGGCCAGGAAAACATAGGTTCGCTTCATGGTTCCTCCGAATATCGGGGTATGGGCGCGTCAGGCGCATGACTGTCCTCTCTACCTATTGACACCGGCGCGTCGCGAACCTTCCCGAGCGTGGCGTGCGCTGAGTGTTCTCGTGTGCATCGCGCCCGCATCCGTGCCCGGCTACGGCGTCGCGCAGTTGGTCTTATCGCCTGCGTAGTGCTCCGCCCGGCTCGTCGTTGATGAGAGATTCCTTATCTTTACAGGGCGCTTAACGAATTGGCTCTACTCTCCGGCGCGTGAATAGCGAGACCATCGCAGCGCCACGGCAGGCTGGAGTCGATTGGCGGCGGGCCGAGTTCGTTCTCACGCTGCTCGGGTTCGTGGGCTTCCTGACCCTGCCTATCCGGGTCACCACGATCTACGACCGTTTGCCCGCGCATCCGCTTTTCGTACACGTGCCGGTCGTACTGATCCCTGTGACGATCATCGCCGCAATCGTGTTCATGGCGAGGACCGACTGGCTAGAGCGATATGGGATCGCACTGGCACTTGTAGCGATCGTGGCAATGAGCTCGATTTTCCTGACGATGCAGGCCGGAGCGGCGTTGCGTGCGGCACTCAACCTGCAAGGCGAGGCCGCGAAACTGATCTCAGAACACGCGCAGGCCGCGCACATCCTCGCCTACGTCTACGTGCCGTTCACGGCTGTCCTGATCGTCACGTTCGCCGCGCGACGTATCAGCGGCGGGATGCCAACCGGCCTCACGTTGGTCGATCGGCTGCTGTCGAGCAGGGCGATGTTCGCGGCGCTGCGTGTCGTGCTCGTACTACTCGCGACGGGTGCCGGCTATATGTGCTTCAGGACCGGTGACCTCGGCGCTAAGGCCGTGTGGCAGGGACGACTACAGGCCGCACAGCACACCTTTCCGGGCGGCGAAATCAAGCCGAGAGTGGGGGGCCGTTGACTTCCAGGTCGGCGTGATCCGCCCCTATGACAATTGGGTGCTGGGCCAGCTCGACACGACCAAGGCCGGGGACTCCGAGGCCATCCCCATGGCGCCCCGGTTGGCTTGCGCTCTGGCGAAGCTCAAGCAGCGGGGCTATGCGACCAGCGATGGGGACTTCGTGTTCGCCTACGAGCTCGACCCGGAGCGGCCCCTGCCGGAGCGCCCGCTACGCGAAGCGTTCAAGCTCGCGCGCCAGAAGGCCGGATTGAAGCCGATCAAGATGTATAACCTGCACCACTCGTTCGGCACGAGCCTGGCCGCGAAGGGCATAGAAGTGCGGACGATTCAGGCGCTCATGCGGCACAAGCGCATGAATACGACCGAACAGTACATGACCTATGCGCCCCGGCCGGAGCTCGCGAATCAGATCACGCCAGCGCTCGATCCCTCCGACCTGCCCGAGAACGTCGTGCCGCTGCGTGTTGTCTCCGCAGGTGCGACGGCGACGTTCCTTGAGCGCTTGGAGGAGGAGATACCGGCGAAGTGGTTGGCCGAGGTTCAACGGCTCGCCGCGGAGACCGGAGCACAGCTCACCGCGTAGCTGGCACGACTCGATGTGCGGCTTCCGCGCCCGCTCACGGACGCTTGTCGCCGGTCCCGCCAAGGTGTGCGAGTGGGACGACCACCTAGAGGCTGTCCGACACGCGCCTGTAGCGAAGGTAGACGACGCGAGAGCCAAATGTGCGTGTCTCGATCAGCTCAAGGTTGATCCTTTGGTCCAAGGTCGGGAAGTAAGGCGTGCCGCCGCCGAGTAGGAGCGGGTTGGCGAACAGCCGCCACTCGTCGATCAGCTCCAGCTTCATACATGCGCCGGCGAGGCCGGCGCCGCCGACGGCGATGTCCTTTCCGGGCTGTTCCTTGAGCCTTGAGACCTCCTCGCCCACACCATCTCCGGCCAGTCTAGCGTTGCCCACCACGCTCTCCAGCGTCGTGGAGAACACGATCTTCGGCAGGGCCTTCCAGGTCTGGGCGAACTCGACGTGCTCCGCGGAAAGCGGACTCTCCTCAGCCGTCTCCCAATAGACCATCGTTTCGTACAGCCGCCGTCCGCAGAGATACACACCAGTCTCCTGCAATTGCTGGGTGTGGAACCGAAATACCTCCTCGTCGGATACCGCCCAGTCAGGCGCACCATCGGGTCCGGCGATGTAGCCGTCCAGCGAGACATTCATCGAATAGATCAACTTCCGCATCCGAGATTCTCCTTCGGTTGGACCCCCTAGATGCAGGAGCCGGCTTGCCCATCCATTTTCGCATCCCTGCGGGGCTGCGGCCAGGGCTGCGACAGGCCCCGCACCGGGCGGGACGACCCACCCAAAGGAGGGCGGCAGTATGTCCGCTGGACTCACAGATTCAGACTCGATGTTCTCCGTGCGCGAGACTCCCTGGCACGGGCTCGGCGCCGTACTCGACCAGCCGCCGGCGACTGTCGGTGAGGCGATCGAGGCGTCGGGGCTCGGCTGGGACGTGGCGAAGGAGCCCATCGCGATCGACCGCGGCGAGATGCCGGACGCCGGGTGGTGGATTCCGCGGTGCGAGGAGATTCCCGGCTACTACGCGACCGTGCGCCAGGCCGAGCGCGGCATGTTCTCGACCAAAGACCTACAGGGCGCGCTCACCGAACGCGGAGTGAAGCTATCTGCGCCAGGACACCTCGAGCAGTTCATCTGCGACGACGTTGCCGTGACGCGCAGAGACACGCCACCAGTTGATCGCGCGACCGCTCACCGACGACACGCTCGACACGCTCGACCGCTTCTGGTTGCCTGCTGCTGCTCTACGCTGCTGCTCTACGCCCAGCCGGTCGCGCGTATTGCCGAGCTACGAGTCCACGACCTCCACATCGATCAACAGTCCGTCACGCTGCAGATCGGCCAGAGCACACTAGTTCTCCCTGACCAGCTCGCAGTTCTCCCTGACCAGCTCGCACGTCTTGCACGCCGACTCGCCAACACCGAGCACGACCCGTTGCTGCCCCGAGTGCCTGCTGGCGCAGGTAGGGCTCGGGCTCCACGGCGAGAACTTCGTCAACGGATGCAGGGTAGTGCGCGAAGTTCGCGCCGCTGCCTGCTGCCTGCTGCCTGCTCCCAGCTCGATGACGCGCCCGCTCAGGTCGGCGAGCAGCTTGCGACGATGCTCAGCACCGCCGCGACGGTTGCTCGTCTCCGCGAACTTCTTTATACGCGAGCGAAGATCGGGCGCCGGAAATGCTCAGGCATCAGCTATCGACCATTCCTCGGGCCAAGCCTTCGCGCAAGCTCCGAATCCGCTTCTGCATTTGAGGTAGTCGCACAGTCCTGAACTTCTCGGGCAGGCGCTCGTCATCGAGTACGGCATCGAAGCCTCGACGCCTCGTTCGGCGGCCAGCCTTGAGTATCGGTCTTCTTGGGCGAAGCGGAAGATGCGCTCGTTGAGCTTCAGGACATCGCGTATGGCGGCCTCGCCGCGCTCGTCGAGCAGTAGGCGACTGAAGGCTCGGGCGCAGGCGACGGATGCTTCGAGCTGGCGCCATGCGAGATCGGTCTGCTTGTTGGCGAGGGCGCTGTTGTGGACGCGGCTCTCCATGCAGCGCTCGGGGTGCATGACCCACACGGGCACCTGCCGGCCTTCACTGGCAATAGGTCGATCTCGATTGCGGTGGTCCTGATGTCCTCCGAGTTCATGCCGTAGACGCTTTCGAGAAAGTCCAGGCGCCGCTTGTGACCGTCGCTGTCGAGGAACATTGCCGCTCCCGCCAGCGGCGTGCGGCGTTGCCATCCGGCCACATGGACCCGTCCGCCGAGCAGATTGCCTGCGCGCTGGAGGTCGGCTGTGTTGCCCAGGAAGTCGATGTCTCGGCTTACTACAGGCGCTGTCGTGAGCCTGTCGTCCAAGCGATCTTCGAGCTGGCCAATCCACACAGACACCGCCTGTCCTCCAACGAGGACGACGTGCCGATCGCGGACCACATCCTCGATGCGGGCGATTATGCGTTGAGCCTCATCCAGGCTCAGCGGAGACGCCGAGACCTCGATCGCATCGAGCGCCTCAACATCCAGGGCTGGCGGATTCTCGCTCAGGAGAGGGAGCGGGCCGAGTCCAGATTGATACGAGCGCGGCCCGGCGGAAAAGCAAACGCCTCAGTTTCGCGCTTGAGCTGCGACTCAGTCTTTTCCCCGGAGCGTAGGGCCTCCACGTCGGCACGGCGAGCCCTCTCCTTCTCATCCCAGAGCTGTTGTGCATCGACGTATTCGACTGGAACGGTCATCGCTCTGTCGAGGATAACGCCTTCCACGGAAGTTCTGTAGTCATTTCGCATCATTGCGGACAGTCTGAGGAATCGCCAGTGGCTCACCGATGTCGCCGTCGAGCAGGTGGACATAGGTTGCGAGCGTGAGCACCGTCGAGGTTGATCCTGTGCGGGCGCCGATGATGCGGTGGGCCTTTCAAGCGTATGCGACCGGCGACTGGACTATCCGCACGCTGCTGGCTGAGCTGACGCGGCGCGGGCTGACGACCGTGCCCGGTCCCAAAATCCCGGCTCGACCGCTGACCGTCTCGCACCTGCATCGACTTCTGTGCCACCCGTACTACGTCGGCGTCGTCCGCTATCGAGGGGTCGTCTACGAGGGCAAGCACGAGCCGTTGGTGGACAACGACACATGGCAGCGGGTTCAGGAGCTATTGACCGCCAAGTACCTGACCGGAGAGAAGCACTGTGAGCATCCGCACTATCTCAAGGGCTCCATCTTCTGCCTTGAGTGTGGCAGCCGCTTGATCGTCAGCTACGCCAAAGGACGGGGCGGCACATATCCTTACTTCCTCTGCATAGGGCGCCAGCAGAAACGGACGACCTGCACGCTGCGGGCGCTGAGAATCGAGAAGGTCGAGGATGCCATAGCCCGCTACTACGCGACCGTCCAGCTTCCCGTGGACGAGCTAGCCGAAGTTCGGGCCTTCTTGGGCGAAGAACTGTCGAACCTGCGGCTCGACGCCGACCGTGAACGTCGATCCCAAGAGCGTCGGCTCGTCGGGCTGACGGCCGAACGAAAGAAGTTGCTCGATGCCCACTACGCCGACGCCATCCCGCTCGGCCTGCTCAAGAGCGAGCAAGAACGGCTCAGTCGTGAGATCGACACCACCGAAAGCCGTTTGGTCGAGGTAGCGGCCGACTTCAAGAGGGCCGAGACAAATCTAAGCCGGGCGTTGACGCGGGCCGGGGACTGCCAGGCTGCGTACTGGGAGGCGGCCGACAAGCTCAGGCGTCAATTCAATCTCGCGTTCTTTAGGCGCCTACTAATCGGCGATGACTACAGCGTGGTGGGCGAGCTGACCGAGCCGTTCGACTCGCTTCTTAGAAGTAGTCTCAAAATGAAGGTTTTGGTTGGTTGTAGCCAGAAGTAGTTGTGCGTCAACGCGATCGGAGAGGATGTGGCGCATGGTGCAGCGGCTGGTTAGTGACGAGTTCTGGTCGCGGGTGGAGCCGGTGATCCCGGTGGTGGAGCGCCGGCGGCGCTATCCCGGCCGCAGGCGTGTTGATGATCGTGCCTGTCTTGAGGCGATCATGTATGTGCTCAAGACGGGATGTCAGTGGGCGATGGTCCCTGCGTCTGAGGCCGGGTGCACGGGTAAGACGGCGTGGCGGCGGATGGACGAGTGGGACAAGGCAGGGGTCTGGGACGAGTTGCATGACCAGCTGTTGGCTGAGCTGAATGCTCAGAACGGGATCGACTGGAGCACCGGCGTTGTTGACGGCTCTTCCCAGCGCGCGGTTTTTGGGGGCACTTCACAGGCCCGTCCCCGGTCGATCGCGCGAAGAATGGCGTCAAGACCCACGCCCTGACCGATTCCCAGGGTGTGCCACTGGCGGTCACGGTCAGCGCCGGGAACCGCCATGACGTCACGCAGCTGTTGCCGTTGATCGATCTGCGCCGTGACGCTCCGATCGCTGGCAAGGTCGGGCGTCCGCGCGGGAAGACCGACCGTGTGCTCGCTGACCGCGGTTATGACTACGACAAGTACCGCCGCGAGCTCCGCAGCCGCGGAATCGTCCCCGTGATCGCCAAGCGCTGCACTGAGAACGGGTCAGGGCTTGGGCGGGAGCGGTGGGTCCTGGAGCGCACTATCAGCCACCTTCACCAGCCCCGCCGGCTACGGCAGTGCTATGAGCGCAGCGACCGGTTCCGGCTCGCGTTTCTCAAGCTGAGAGCGTGTCAGCTTTGCTTCCTACGACTCCAAACCTCATTTTGAGACAACGTCTTAGTCCTGAGCTGCGCCGTGCCGTGGCCGTCAAGGCCAACGAGACGCTACAGGATGCTATCGAGCAGGAGTTGCGTCAGCGGGCCGCCGAGGGCGTTGTGATCGAGAATGAGCAGCACCCACGAGAGCCAGAGCTGGCCCCCGTGGGTGCTGGATCAGCCACCGCCCTTTCTGGTGGGGGTGGTTTGAACATGGATCAAATGGTGCCGGAGGAGGGACTCGAACCCCCGACACGTGGATTATGATTCCGCCCGATGGGTGTAGTGGGGTGTCGCTTTGTCGGCTAGATTGGCTCTATTGCTGGGGATTCGCATCTAGGTCGCTACGAGCTTTGTCGCCGAATGGTGTGGGGCATGTTTGCACTTTGTTTGCACCCCGCGCTGGGTCCGTGGCCGAGGACAGCAGCACATTTGCTGCTGCTCAGGGGCGGGACCGATTCAGCGACGGAATGTCGGTGGTGGCCGAGATGTATTGGGCAAGCGACGGATCAAGCCGTTCAGCAACCCATAGAAGATCTTCGAGTCGTGCCACGAGGTTTGTATTTAGGAGCTGCTCGTGGTGGGCAACGCGGTTGCGCAGGTCGTGTAGGCGGCCAACGCGGGCGTCGATGTCGCTGCGGCTTGTTTTGGGCGGGAAGGCGGTGTGTAGGTAGGGCACCCACAAGCCCTTCTCGTGGGCCTTCGAGGATAGATAGCGCCAGAAGCCGAAGGTCAAGTTCGCAATGACCTTGCCAGGAGGCGCCGACGGGCCTCCCGCATCGCGCACTGCCGTCTCAATGATTTCGCGTGACTTGCGATTGACATCCACGGATGATGGTGCCCTGCCATGGGCGCGCTTGGTGCGGTGCAGGGGTGGGAACACGATCGTTGCGGCCAGCGTCCAGTGCGCGTATGTCGTAGGCGCGGCGCCCGTCAAGGCTCTGTCGTAGGCGTTGCGAAGTGCGACCTCGAAGTGTGCGAGGTCGCGAAGGACCGCCGCGCTAGCGCGGGCGTTCCAGTCGTATAGCGCGAGCGCCTTGACTCGGTCCTGGCCTGCCTCATCCAGGTATCTCTGAAGGCGAGGGGCACTCAACCACTGCTCCAGCCACGGCCCGTCCTTGGGCTGGCCTGCATGATTGGCATCAGGGGTCATTGTGCTTTGCTGCCGGTGGGGTTATAATTCGGCTGGAAAGCCCCGGTGGACCGCTGACTTCGGTCATGTCGCCGGGGCTAAGTCGTTTAACGACGGTAGGCGAAAGAGTATGCGACTCGCCTACGTTGCCGGATTATCGTTCACGCTCAGGACAGGGAGTGCGCCGAGTCGAGGTTGAGCCGAATGCGATCTGCCGGAAGCGCAAAGACCTCGTTTTCGCGCTTGAGCTGCTCGGGCGTCTTACGTCCAAAGCGCAGCGCCTCCTCATCGGCGCGGCGATCCCTCTGCTCTTCGTCGAGAAGCACCTGAACGTCAACATTTTCTATCTGCAAGGTCATCGCTATTCAGAGCGTAACGCCTTCTGCGGAAGCTATCCAGCCAATTTGGCATCGTGGCCGCCTTTCTGAAGGATTGCCAGCGGCTCCCCGAGGTCGCCGTCGAGCAGGTGGACGTAGGTTGCGAGCGTGAACGCGGCCGAGTGGTGGCCGAGCCAGCGCTGGACCTGAACGGCATTGCGGCCTTCCGCGAACAGGATGGAGGCGCAGGTATGACGAAAAGCATGGAAGCCGACCCACGGAAGGTCTGCGGCCTCCCGGGCGGGCTGAAGCACTCGCCGGAAAACGTTGTTTGGCATGAGCGGCGATCCGTTGGCCGCTGGAAATACGGGGTCTTCGTCGTCCGGCCACTCCGTAGCCGCGTAGTGCTCGTTGAGTGCCGTGGTGAGCAGCGGATCGAGGGGAATCTCTCGACGGCCGTATCGGCTCTTGGGCGGTCCCAGGCGGCCGTGTGCCTGAGCGTGGCGAGCTGCGCGACCTCGCGCTTGAGAACCGCCGCGCAAAGAAGCTCACCAACCGAGCCGACCTGGAGAGCGTGTGGAGGGACACCGCGAACCGCTACGAGTTTGGTCCCGATGAGGCACTGCGACTACTCGCCGGCGAGCGCACCCGGCCAGCCGTCCGGCCGGTGGAGGATCGGATCGAGGAACGCCTCACCGAACGGCACGCCGTCTTCGAGCTGCGCGACCTGCACACTGTCGCCCTGGAGCAGACCGCTGGAGTGCTGTCGCCAAACGAAGCGCTCGGGGTCGCCCACCAAATGATCCGCGACAGGCGGGTACTGACGTTGGAAGGCGGGCGTATGACGACACTCGCCGTGCGTGCGCAGGAGCAGGCAATCGAACGGCGAGTAGCGACAATCGCACAACCCGCCGGACGAGATGTTGGCGATACCGCACGGATGAACGCTGCGCGAGAGGTCGCAGAGCGCATCGGCGCTCCGCTCACCGATGAACAAGACATGGCGTTGCTCGTCCTGACTGGGCCCGAGCGTGCGAGCGTGCTTGTCGGCCCGGCGGGAACGGGCAAGGGCGTCGTCATCGACGCCGTAGCGCGAGCGGAGCAACTGACAGGCCGTGAAACGATCGGGATCGCCGTCTCTGGCTCCACAGCCGAGCGGCTGGGAAACGACAGTCCAGCGCTCCAGGGGAACACGCTCACGCTCGATGCGCTTACTGCCCGAGCCAACACCGGAACCGTCTATGTCGGTCCCGATACGACGATCATCCTCGATGAGGCCGGGATGGTCGATCATAAGCGCCTCGACGCCCTCACGGACTTGGTGGAGCGTTCAGGTGCGAAGCTGATCGCGGTTGGCGACGGCAAGCAGCTTCCCTCGATAGGTCCCGGCGGAATGTTCGACCGGCTCACGAGCGATGCGCCGAATGCGGAACTGGAGACGATCCACCGCACCACCGACCCACAGGAGCAACGAGCGTGGCAAGCACTCCGCGCGGGCGAACCAGAGCGCGCGATGGCCCACTACCAGGCCCAAGGCCGACTCCACCTCGCCGACACCCGCGACCAAGCAGCCGCGAGCGCCGTTCAAGCCTGGGCACGGCTCACTGATGAAGTCGGGATCGACAAAGTCACGCTGATCGCAGACTCGTCGAACAGGGAGATCGACAGGCTCAACGCCCGAACACAACACCTACGCGCCCAACGCGGCGAACTCGGTCCCAACGAACTCCACTCATGAGCGTTCACTACGGGCTACGGCAAGGCGATCACGTCGCGTTCGTCGTCCAGCATCGCCCACCCGGCCAACCTCGCGTCGAGAACGGCACGCGCGGCCAAGTTACGAACATCGACCAGGAGGGGACACTGACGCTCACGCTCGACGGGTCAGACCGCCGATTGCAGCTCGCACGCCAAGAGGCCGAGTCGCTGCGGCTCGCCTACGCCCAACACGTATACCGTCAGCAGGGCGCAACCGTAGACCGCGCTGTCGTGCTCACTGGCGGCTGGCAAACAAGCAAGGAGACTGCCTACGTCCAAGCCACCCGTGCTCGCGACGGCACTGACTGGTACCTCGCCCGTGACCAACTCGGAGAAGAAGGACAAGACCCCGACCGGATTACACGCCTCGCGCAGCGTATGAGTAGAAACCAAGGGCGTGTCCCATCAATTATTCACCGTGAGGTTCCCGATCACACTTGGGATCCCACCCGCGACCCGCTCCGCTTGGGCTGGTTTTTTCCGTACGCGGATCAGATCTTGCGAGCCTCAGCGCGCGAGATATCTGATCGCGACATTGGACGCGGACGCTGACTGATTAGGTACGCCACGGTTCAGTGGACTGCCTCATGTCACCCGTTCTGATCGCCATGTGCTCGTCTCTGCGCGAAATGCGGCCTGTGTGCCACTTATTGCGTGTTCTCGGTGTGCAGGACGTGCCCAGTGAAATCGTTACGGCTCGCGGGTGACGGGCCAAGCAGCTCGGTTACCTTGTCATACGGCTTTGACGTAGCGACGATCGCTTGTTGGGCATAACCGGCAGTCTCGGAGAGACGATAGAAGAGGCCTTGAAGGCTGTCGTCGGAGATATCCTGCTGACCGGGCTCGTCGAATACAACCAGGCCCGGATGCGGCGTTGGAAACTTACGTGCAAGCTCCAATAGGCCCGTGATATAGGCCCACACAAGCCTCACGTTGTCGCTGGCCGAGATGTCCTTAGAAAGTAGAGGCTCGCCGAAGCGCTGGGGCAGGTAACTGTCTGGTGCGATATCAATCTCGCTGGGCGGCACGGAGGAGAATCCATAACAACCGAGTTGGTCGCGGATCGCGTCGGCGAGCGCACTCAAGCGCGCCTCATCCTCAGACGTGTGTCCTTCGCCGGAGAGGCGCTTGAGGTCTGCCTGTAGATGTCGGTTGCGTTCGGCGAGCGGCCCGAGCGTGGCGTCGAGTGCGACGATGATGTCGAAGACGCCCTCAAACTGTTCGATTCGCTGAGCAAGGCGGACCTGCTTCTCGATGATCGCTCGCGATGGTGCCTTCGCGTTCTGGGTTAGGGTCGCCTTCAAAGCGCGGACCTCGGCGCGGACATCGTCAAGCTCACGCCGGAGACCGACGATCCGTTGAGCGCTCGCCTGCAATACGCTCTCCGCGTCGCCGCGCATGGCTACGAACGTCTGGCGCTCCCCATCGAGTAGTGCCTTGTTGTCCTCTAGTGTCATCACGGGCCGTGCATGGTCGCCAAGAAGTGTGCTTGGGAGATGCTGGTTACAAGTGGGGCAGCGCGACTCGGCCACCGCCAACGCCTGAACTGAGCCCAGTTTGGATAGCCTGATGGCGTCCTGGTAGCGCTCGCGATCCTCCTCGATCGCCCGAATCCGTTCGTTCAATGCCTCGAACTCCCCACGCTGCTCAGCCAAGTCTCGGTTGGCGGCTGCTAGCTGAGCTGCGAGCCGGCCCATGCGATCCTCCGCACGGCGCAGCTCATCAGCGGTCTTATCGGCGACCTGTTCGACGAGGGGCAGATCTCTTGACGCGTCCTCCAATTGTGCGCGGAGGTTCTCAACTGCTCGGTCGAGAGGTATACAGTGATCGTCCATGCTCGGCGACAACTACGACCTCGGACGCAACGAGCTGCAACTTCATCGCGGCGCCCTCCGCAGCAGTGCGGCGACCGCTGTCTGCGTCAGCGGCTTGGGCAGAGCACTCAGCAACTCCTTCTCACGTACGAGCAATCCGTCATCTGTGCGGAGATTCACAAGGAGTCCGCTGCCACACTCAGTCAGCGTCCAGAATTTGCCCTTCCAAGCCGTCAGACCGAACCCACCAGCAAGGGCGACCACGCGATCCAGTGCTGGCTCCATTCGGACGATCGCCCGATCAGGCGGGATCTCACCCGCGAGGTACTCGCCAAGCAACTCGGTGCTGTCAGCGGATCGCACGGCCCAGTTGAGTACATGAAGCTGCTCGTGGGTCGCTTGCTGGCCACGACAGTGGCCGACGAGCAATACGACGACAGGCACACGCCACACGGGACGTAGATCCGACGGAGCCGACATCGGCCGATCACGAAACAGAAAGGGTCGATCGAGCACTTGGTCAAGATCGCGTTCAACGGCGGTCATCAGGCTCCGGGAAGTCCAAGGGACACTCCAGCAGCCACCGACCTACGGCTCCGTGTGCCAGCCTGCTCGCTTGGTCAGCGCCGATAGCTGGGACGGCCTCTGCTAGGCGGTCGTTGAAGCGCTGGCGCACAGCGACGACCGAGCCAGCATGCAGTTGGTTGAAATCGCGCTCGTCGATAATTGCTCGCTCTTCGACACCGAGTTCAGTCAACACCCGCTCGGAGGTTGTCGGAAACTCGCGACGAAGGTGCTCGCGAATATTGTCCGCCTCGACGATCTGGCGGAGCAAACGCTCTCTCAGTTCCGCCACGTCAACAGTCACGCCAGCACGGCTCAACTTTGCGTGCATCATTTCGACCTGTGGACCCACGGCATTCTTCATAGCGGCAACCGACTTGCTTACGTCGGCGTCCGTCAGATCACGCGAGCGCTCGATCCCTCCGGCCTGCCCGAGAACGTCGTGCCGCTGCGTGTTGTCTCCGCAGGTGCGACGGCGACGTTCTTTGAGCGCTTGGAGGAGGAGATACTGGCGAAGTAGCTACGCGAGGTTCAGCGCCTCTATGCCGAAACTGACGGTCCAGTCAACACTTCACATAACCCGCCCCAGGAGATAAATGCGATTATCAGAAGCTTCTGATAACCGCATCGTGCAGAATCACGAAGCGTTCGCCTTCATTGACCAGCTGCTCGGTAGCTCGATTAACTTCGAGACGGCCGGCAGCCTGCACGGCGGGCGCCGCGTATGGGTGCTCGCCACACTGCCCGAGCACGTCGAGGTCGGCGGTGACTCAGTGCGTCCCTACGTGCTGCTGATGAACAGTCACGACGGTTGGACGGCGGTCATCGCCGCCACGACCCCGATCCGCGTGGTAACTGGCGAAATGCAGATATCAGTCTGGCTGGAATTTGCTTGGGCTCCGACTGGTTGGGGGGTGGTCGTCGCGCGGAGGAGCCCGGAAGGGTGCCTTCCGTCAGGAAGGACGGCGCGCACGATGGCCTGCTCGAGCATCATGCCGTGTTGTTTGGTCGCCCGGGCATGTACACGGCGACGACGGTAGGGCTGCGTTGGCAGGGCCTTGATCGCCTTGGTGCATGCAGTGTGCGTCCGGGTGGTTTCGAGCATGCATGGCAAATCGCCCAGACTGCAGTCGAACTGCATCAGCAGCTGTCTGGTTGGAGCGTTCTGAGTGAGCGCGAGATCAGGTCGGTTGAGGCTGACGGTGATGGGTTGCTCGCCTCGGTGCAGGTCGGCAGGGTCGGTGACCGTCAGTTGCTTCATCGTCCCGACCTGGCTTTGACCGATCCCGATGGACGTGTTGTGACTGTCGAGGTTGAGCTGTCGATCAAGTCGGCGTCAAGGCTCGCTGCGATCTGTCGCGGATGGGCGCGGGCTCGTCACGTCGAACGGGTGTATTACCTGGCGGCGCCGGGTCCTGCTCGGGCTGTGCTGCGGGCCGCGCGAGCGACAAAGACAACAGACCGCATACGGGTGCTCGGTCTCGATGACGTGCCCTCACTGGCGGCAGACCAATGCTCAGATCAGGAGGTGGCTCATGTCCTCGGTCAATGATGTCCCGCTGGACTTCGGGATGTTCCTTGTGTTGACCTTCTTCGGTGGTCGAATGCTCGCGCGCGTTCTGCGCAGGTATGGGCTGCACTGGACATGGGGTCTGTTTGGTTTCCCGCTGTTGATGGTGCTCGGGCTCTTCTCGGGATGGCTTGCAAGCGATATCGGTGGTGCGAGTGTTATCGGTTGCATCATCGGTGCGAAATGGCATGCGAGCGATCTCGCGCATGGTCGCGACCTCGCGGAGATCGCGCACGCACGACTCCGGATGACTGGTGTCCTTGTGCGCTTCTTCAACGACCGGCGTGTCGCTCGTCATGGTTGGGTGCATCAGGGGTTCTTGACCGTCGGTCGCGATGGACGTGGATATCCCGTGTCGATCCCTGTTGGTGAGAGGGCCGGATCGCACATGCTCGTCTTGGGTGCCACCGGGTCAGGCAAGACCGTGAGCGAGGCGTGGATCGCGGGCAGGCTGATCGCGAATGGTCATGGAGCGATTGTTATTGATCCGAAGGGCGATCAGATGCTGCGCTCAGAGCTGCAACGAGCCGCCCTGCTCTCCCGTAGGAGGTTCCTTGAGTGGACACCTGACGGTCCGTGCTCGTACAACCCCTACGCGTACGGCACCGATAGCGAGATAGCCGATAAGGCGCTCGTGGGGGAGGTGTTCACAGAGCCCCACTATCTACGTTTAGCACAAAGGTATCTCGGCCACGCCGTAAGAACGATGCAGGCCGCTCATGTCCAGGTCACGGTCCCGTCGCTCATGGCCCACCTGCAGCCCGACCAGCTGGAAGTCACGGCGCGCAAGCTACCCGAGGAACGAGCCAACACGATCCACGAGTACCTGGACTCGCTGAACGACCGGCAAAGACGTGATCTCGCCGGCGCCCGAGACCGGCTATCCATCCTCGCTGAGTCAGACGTCCGCCAGTGGTTTGATCCTGCTGCAGCGCCCGTGATCGATCTCCGCGCGGCGGTGGCTGGCGGGGCGGTCGTGTATTTCGCGCTGGACTCAGACCGGCGACCCCTGTTGGCGCAAATGGTGGCAGCGGCACTCGTAAGCGATCTCGTAACGCTTGCGTCTCATCTCCAGCGCGACCCGATCCCGACAATCGTGCTGATAGACGAGTTCTCAGCGATAGCGGCCAAACACGTCGCGCGACTATTCGGCCGCGGACGATCCGCCGGGATCAGCCTGCTGCTCGCCACACAGGAGCTCGCCGACATGCGCACCGTCGATGCGAGCCTGCGCGACCAGATCCTCGGGAACGTCGAGACCGTTATCGCTCACCGACAGAACGTGCCCGAATCCGCCGAGACCATCGCAAAAGTCGCCAGCTCAAAACCAGTCTGGGTCTCCACCCATCAAACCGAGGACCGCCTACTTGGCCATGGTCCCACGGGTCGCGGCAGCCGCCGCCGCGACTACGACTACGAAATCCATCCCAGCCGAATACAGCAGCTCTACACCGGCGAAGCACTCGTCATCACCCTAGGCAACGGACAGCCGCCCACGATCACCACGATCCATCACCCAAACGAGGCACACCAATGAACCCCACCACCCAAACCCAACAAGGACCGCGACGACTCGACGGACCACTACTACGCCCAGAGCAAGCAGCCGAACTACTCGCCGTCAAGCCAAGCTGGGTCTACGACGCCGTACGCACAGGACGCCTTCCCTGTCTACGAGTCGGACGCCACATCCGCTTCACCCAAACCATGCTCGAAAACTGGCTCACAAACCAATGAACCAACCTGCCGAAGAGCCATATTCCGGCCGCTGTTGGAGCCAGATGCCGGTCTGGGGCCAGCTCGACGGATCGGCCGATGGATGAACACCGAGTACTTCGTTGAGCTGGACGACGTCTCCAACGACCGCATGTACGTTCGGTTCGAGACGCGTGGACGTGACGTCACAGACTATGCAGTGCTACTCACGGTCGAGCGAAACGGAGAGAGGCGCACGATCCGGCTCTACGACGGTGCGCACGGCATCAACGAGATGCACCGCTACACGCGAGCGCAAGGAAAGCAACCGGCGGAGGCGTTCCACGGCGGTACCCTTGGAGAAGGCATGCGCGCCGCGATCGAGCAGATCAAGCGCACCTACCAATCGATGATCGAGGCATGGCAAGCGCGATGAGCACAAATACGAACGACTCCCCGGCGATGCGAGTCATGGAAGAAGCCATCGAGCTTGCCATCGAAGAACGCTCGCCCTACCCCGAACGCGCCGCGTTCATCAACGCCGACACCCCCAAAACCGAGAAGGCGATCAAGAGCGCCCTCGATGAACAGCGGGCAGTCGTACTCGTCTCAGCCGACGGCAGCAGGCGCGTCCTGCTGCCCGAGCCCGCCCACAGCTAGCGACTCTGCCAGCGGGCGACCGCTGGGGAAACTCCTGGGGAAACTTTGGACTTTGTCCGCAGCCTGCGCTACACTAAAAACGTCGTGTTTGCAGGACATTCGGAATGCCGGAGGAGGGACTCGAACCCCCGACACGCGGATTATGATTCGCGCGCCTCAACCTCGATCTGGCTCTAGTTACTTGCCCCGGATAAACGGCTGAACCAAAACGGCCGCGCTCGTGATCGAGCGCGGCCGTTCCGGGCAAATGGTTTCTGCTCTGATCGAGCGGTGGAGATGCTCTCAGCTGGCTCGGATGGCGAGAGTGTCAAGGTTGTAGGCGAGGATCGCCCAGGCCGTCCACGTTCTCGCCCCGGCCTTGCCCTTCAACCGGGATCTGCGCAGCCCGTAGCCGCGCTTGAGGTGGCTGATCCTGCCCTCGGCGCCTGTGCGGTAGCGGCCGAGTCGCCGCTGGGTCCGGCGCGACCCAGGTTGCTGGCGGCCGGCGATGAACACCCGCTGTGGATCGAGCGAGGAGAGGGCCTGCTGGGTCGGGCCCTTCTCGAAGCCGCCGTCGAGCGCGACCTCCCGCGGACGCAACCCAAGTCGCTGCAGCTCGCCGGCAGTGGAAGGAAGCAGCGTGCTCTCTGGCGGGTTGCCGAGCTTCGTCGAGACCGGCAAGACCAGCCCGCGCGCCCCTCGCTTGGTGTTCTCGGTCACCTCGCAGATCTGCGCCACGAACCCGAACTCGTTCGGCTTGCCGAGCTTGCCCTTGCGGATCGGCCTGGCGTCCGGGTCGAAGATCGAGACCAGCCGATCGGGGATCCGCTCGCCGCGCACTCTCAGCTTGATCTGCTCGACGACTCGCTCGGCTCGCTCGATGAACTGTGAAAGCCGCTCGGCTTGGCGCAGCTTCGCGCGAGCGCCGCGACCGCGCGAGCGTCAACGCGCTGCCGACAGAAGCCGCTTGGCCTCGGTCAGCGAGCGCGCGACGAGCTCGCCGGCCTGCGCGGTCAGCTCGAGCACCTGCTGCTTGCGCTCTCCCGTGCGCCGGCCCAGCGTCCGGCTCATCATTCGCACCCGGCGCCCGATCGCCCGCGAGCGATCCCGCACCCAGCCCACCTCGCGGCCGACCTTCGCCTGCAGCTTGCGCGCCTCGCGCGCCAGCGCTCTGGCGCTGTCCAGCGCCAGACCCGAGTCCGTCGGGTAGCGCACGTCCGCCTCGATCACCGTCGAGTCGATCCTCACCGCCCGCGCTTTGAAGCGCGTCTCGCGGCACGCCTTGGCGATCACACAGCGCGTCAGCTCCTCGATCACCTCCGCGCCGAGCCGGCGCGTGAGCTTGCGCACCGTCAACTCGTGCGGCACCCGCTCGCCGAGCGCGATCAAGCAAAACCGCCGCAGATGCAACGAGTCCGAGACCTCGCGCACGAGCGTCTCGTAGCCCCAGCCCGTGCGCTGCTTGATCACCATCAACCGCACATAGCTCTCGATAGAGATCGTCGGGCGACCCTGGGCCACAGCCTCCCGCCGCCAGCTCGACGCGATCGGCTCCAGCAGCAGCGGATCGCCCAGCAGCTCGTCCAACGCCGCCAAATCCTTCGGCAGCTCCCGCACCTCGCCCGGCAGCACCTCGTCCCACAACGACTCCACCTGCCCGTCCGACAGTCTCAGCATCAGCATCCTCCTCGATCAGAAACCAGCCCATTTGCAGGGCCCATTCTTTAATCGAGCCGGACGGAGCGGCGACTATTTCCGGGGCAAGTAGCTAGCGGGTTTTCGCCGTAGATACAGGCCCTATTTCAGCCTGGGCGTAGCCCTCTCTAGAAATCCTAGAGGAATCCGCCTCCCGACTCGGACCTCGTTGGCCGGTTCGAGTCGATGGAGGTCTACAGCAACATGAGCGGCAAATCTCGCCCCACGGGGCACCTACAGGTCCGTCCCGACAAGAGCGGCGGCGGACGGTCTTATTGGGCCTTCTGGTACGACCAGGATGGCGAACGAGGCGGACGCCGGCTCGGCCCGGCGCACGTCCGCGACTCAGGCCGAAAGTCGTCGCGCGGCGCGATCATCTGGCGGGCAGGCAACGGACCTCGCCCGACGCCCGAGCACCTGACGCCGAAGGACGCCGATGAGCGGCTTGACGCGATCCTGCGCGAGCTGGAGACGGTAGTCGAGCTCCCCGAGCCCGACGAGCAGCAGGCGACGCTCGCGGACGCCCTCTACGGCTCGATCGCTGAGCGCGAACGCGACAAGGGCCTCAAGCGCTCGACGCTCGCCAGCTACAACGCCATGACCGAGCGCATGTACCGCGATCTCGGCTCCGACACTCCACTGCGCGACTTCGCCGACGGCCGTCTGCGCACGTACTTCGCGGACTTCAAGTCCTACAGGTTGCGCGGCGAGAAGTCGGCAAAGAAGGCCCGCGCCGAAGGCAAAGAGGTTCGCCGGATCGAGGTCGGACGCTGGACGGCGCAGCCGCCCGGTAGCCAGGCCGTCGAGGTCGCCACCAAGGCCGAGGCCGTGCAGCTCGCCGACGAAATGCCGGGCACCTGGAAGCACCGCCGCCGCGGCGCCTACCGCGTCGTACCGCTGAACGCCCAGCGTCCCAAGTGCGTCACGTTCGCGAAGGCGAAGGCCCTCGAAGCCGAGGGCTCGATCATCGCTCGTCGCAAGACGAAGGTGTGGATGCTCGTGGAACGCGCCGCTCCGCAGACCCGCAACGAGTATCGCGATGTCCTCTCTGCCGCCTTCGACTACGCCGTGCGCAAGCGCTGGCTCGACGTGAACCCGCTGGCTGAGGTCAAGCGCGCGAGCAAGCGCGAGGAGCGCGAAAGCATCTTGCGCCGCGAGGACTTCTACGACACCGACGAGGTTGCCCGCCTCCTCACACACGCGCCCGATGTTCTGGAGGAAGCGTTCTGGCTCTGCGGCGGCCACGCGGGTCTACGCCTTCCCGGCGAGGCGCTTGGCATGAGGTGGGGGGCCGTTGACTTCCAGGTCGGCGTCATCCGCCCCTACGACAATTGGGTGCTGGGCCAGCTCGACACGACCAAGACCGGCGACTCGGAGGCCATCCCCATGACGCCCCGGTTGACTCGCGCTCTGGCGAAGCTCAAGCAGCGGGGCTATGCGACCAGCGACGAGGACTTCGTTTTCGCCTACGAGCCCAACCCGGAGCGGCCACTGCCGGAGCGCCCGCTGCGCGAAGCGTTCAAGCTCGCGCGGGAGAAGGCCGGATTGAAGCCGATCAAGATGTATAACCTGCGCCACTCGTTCGGCACGAGCCTGGCCGCCAAGGGCGTAGACGTGAGGACGATTCAGGCGCTTATGCGGCACAAGCGCATGAACACGACCGAACAGTACATGGCCTACGCGCCCCGGCCAGAGCTCGCGAATCAGATCACGCGGGCGCTCGATCCCGACAGCCTGCCCGAGAACGTCGTGCCGCTGCGTGTTGTTCCCGGCGGTGCGACCGCGACGTTCCTTGAGCGCTTGGAGGAGGAGATACCGGCGAAGTGGCTGGCCGAGGTCCGGCGACTCTACGCCGAGACTGGAGTGCTGCAAACCGCGTAGCGACGGCTCGGCGCGGCGTCTGTCTGGTTCGTGTGACAGACCTGGGGCGTACTGTTCAGCCGTGCGTTGGCCTCCAACCCATGAAGACAGAGCGGCGTGGAGTGCTGTGGGCGGCGTCCTTTGTACAGCCGCCGTCGGCGTAGGCGTGGCAGCGGTTTCGTGGCCGCTTGTTGCCGCTCTCGCCATCGTTGGAGCCGGCCTTATGCTGGCGCCTCTGCTACGGCTCGGCCCGTGGCATCAGGAGGATTCGCGAGCGCTACGTCCAGGGGTGAGGGCTGGTCACGCCATCAGAGCCGGGGGCGATATAGATGCCGCCGGCCCAATAGAGGCTGGCCACGAGATCGCGGCTGGCGGCAATATCCGCTCATCTGATCGCCCTGAGCCGCTACACGCGGCCATTATCGCTCAACGCAAAGCCAGTTTGGTAGCGCTGGGCCAGGTAAATCCACTCGTTGGCCACTTCCGAATTGAGCAGTTCGCAACGCCATTGGATCACGATGAACGCGGATGCGTCTTTCGGGTCGTCGTCGCTCCTGATTGTCGGCCAGCCACCGGCGAACTCCGAACCGATATCAAGGACAGACTCAAGGACGCTTTGCTCACATCAAGCCTGGAGACCTGGGCCTCCAGCCAAGTCGGGAAGACCCAATCATCGGCATCCCCCAATTGGCTGCGTTTCGATCCTAACTCTGGCCAGATAGTTACCTTCAAGCGTGACTGGGGCGCATCTCCTGATGCCGGCTTCACGCTGCGGGCAAAGGCCACCCTTCAACTTCCTCCAGGATTTCAGTTCGGTACTCGTGTGGTATGCGTGCTTGACGTTATCGAGAGCACCGCGGGAACGGACAGCCAGTCTTCCCGGCTCCGCCTGTCACTCTCTCAACTGCATGAGCTTCTACACACTCTTGCGACAACGGTTATAGAGGAGATCGGCACAGCCGTCTTCCCACTTGTTTGCGAGGATGCCGCGCCAACGATTCTCGGTCCGAACTATCAGATCAACTTTGGCGACCGTTCCTTGGAGACCTGTGTCGAGATTCCTGAGAGTTTCGACCGACCCCAAGACGCGCCCAACATACCTTGGGCTGAAATCAACACACTTGACGATCACGATTCACGGAGCCTCATCGTTCGAGACACCATCATCCGCGAAGGGATACAAAAGGTTCTCCGCAATAATGGGTATGACCGCATCGAGGATGCAATTGCGGAACTCCCCTTGCCGTCACAAGCAGCGCATCGTAGAATGTCTCGCGGCATAACGGGATTCACCCGTTCACAACAGGACTAACGCGGAGCGGGTGAACCTCCAAGTGCCACCAAGCACACATCCTCGAAGCTCGCGGCCGTGTTGATGGCGCCAGCGGTGCGATAAGACCAGCGAGGATGGTCTCCGGGCTCTTGGGCGTGAACAGCAATGAGAAGGCCCGGAACGAGGAAATCTTGGTCGATCTTGAACACGGGTGCGGAGCCGTCAACGGGATAGGCAGGCTGCCCGTTGAGCAAGGCTGACCACGACTCCTCGCCGTCCGTGTCCGACACGACGACAGCCAGGCAAGCGTCTACTCCCCTATAGCCCGCGAACTTCTTCTCAAGGCTGGTTCTAATGTCTCGCGCAACGCTCGGACGACCATTCTCGCCGGGGAAGAAAGCCACTGCTTGAACCTGAAGCGATTGAGGGACGACCCCAGGAAACGAACCGTTCACCGCCTTTGTGGGCCAGCGGAGCGCGGGACTCGTCGTCGCCTTGGAGCCAAAGAGGATCATCAAGGCGAACTGGTTTGCCGTGGCGGCGAGCTGGTGGAGCTGTCCGCCCCGAGCGGCAAGTGCGG
>CAVXBL010000004.1:0-326335 GCA_963760155.1 uncultured Solirubrobacterales bacterium | reverse complement strand
CACTATGAATCTGGCCTTCTACCTGAGAAAGTCGTTTTGGAGGGGCTTGGGGTACAGGGTTCAAGCGGGAGCGAGCGACTCAGCCCGACGGACTTCTGCTGCTCGTCCGCAGTAGGAGCGTCGCCGAGGCCAACGTGCGCTCCTGCATCGGCTGCAAGCGAAGCTCGCCGGTGTTCGTCCGTGCAGGCGTTCTCGGAGCGGTGGCGTGGGTACAACACAAATTGAGCGATCGCTTTGAGCGACTGCTAAACTGCTGGTCATGGAGTCGCCCAGCCAGGCCAAGCGTCGAAAGACGCCGAAGGAAGGTGTTGCGGCGACGCTCGCCTCCACGAAGCTCAAGATCGCGGAGGCGGCGCTTGAGACCTTGAAGCAGAGGGGGTTCGCCGGTGCGAGCGCGCGTGAGATAGCTGGCGTTGGCGGCTTCAATCAGGCGTTGATCTTCTACCACTTCGGCAGCGTCCAGAAGGCACTGCTGGCGGCACTCGATCTCGTCAGCGCTCGCCGGATGGACGCCTACCGCCCGGCGTTTGAGCGGGCGCGGACGATGCCCGAGCTGGCAAGCGTGGCCCGCACGATCTACGCCGAGGATCTCGAGAACGGATATGTGACCGTGCTCGGCGAGATGGTCGCAGGCGGCGTCTGCGACGCGGAGCTGGGCGGCGAGGTCGCCGCCCGTTTGCAGCCGTGGATCGACATGGTCGCGGACAAGTTGCGGGAGCTGCTCGCGGGATCGCCATTTGCGCCGATGCTCCCAGCGGGCGACATAGCGTTCGCGATCGTCGCGCTGTACCTGGGCGTTGACATGCTCAGCCACCTGGAAGGCGGACACGCCCGCGCGGAGTCGCTGCTCGACCTCGGCGAGCGCTACGCGCCGCTGCTCGGCGCGGTGCTGCCTTCCCAACCGGAAGGAGAATCACAATGAGCGCCGATACAGGACTGGACCTCGTCACAGGCGCCTTTAGTTACACGGGGTCGCGCATCGCGGCGCGGCTGCTCGACTCCGGGCGCGAAGTGAGAACTCTCACGTTTCACCCGGACCGCCCGCACCCGCTGCGAGGACGGGTCGAGACGCTGCCCTACAGGTTCGACGACCAGGTGGCTCTCGCGCAGAGCCTGGAGGGGGTGAGCACCCTCTACAACACCTATTGGGTTCGCTTCGACCACGGCCGCGCGTCCTTCGCCAACGCCATCGCCAATTCGCGTGCGCTTTTCTGCGCAGCCAGACGGGCCGGAGTGGCGCGCATCGTTCACGTCAGCATCGCTAACCCCTCGCTTGAGTTGACGCTGTCCTACTACAGAGGTAAGGCGCTGGTTGAGCTTGCGCTGGCCGAGGTAGGCGTTCCGTACGCGATCGTCCGCCCCACCCTGGTATTTGGCGGCGATCGCGATGTGCTCGTGAACAACATCGCCTGGATTCTGCGACGTATGCCGATCTTTGCGCTCCCAGGGAGCGGCGGCTACAAGGTGCAGCCGGTACACGTCGATGATCTGGCGCGGATCTGCGAGCAATCCACGCACATCGCCGGCGACACGATCATCGATGGGGCCGGGCCGGAGACGATGAGCTTCGATGAGCTTGTGCGGGCGATTCGCGGCGCGGTCGGAGCACGCTCGCCGATCCTGCGCCTGCCGCCCACGGTCATCTTGGCGGCCTCGCGCGCGCTGGGCCTGCTCGTCCACGACGTCGTGCTCACGCCCGAGGAGATCGGCGGCCTGACCGCTGGCCTGCTCATCTCACACGACCCGCCCCTCGGCCGGATCGCGTTCAGCGAGTGGCTCGCCGAGCGCAGCAGCTCAATCGGCAGATCCTACGCCAACGAGTTGCAACGCCATTTCGCCATCCCGGCGGTGGCGCAATGAGGTGCGCTGGGCGCAGTCCCAGCGCACGTCCGATGCGCGCCTGTCGGGCGCGCCTTGGATTCACCCAAACGCGCTCGTTTACCGAGCGGGTTTCGATTGCGCCGGTTGGGCTATGAACGCGCTCAAGGGGGTTATGAACGCGATCGCGGTCGAACTGCGTGGCATGCCGCTGATCGCACGGTGGGTGACCGTCGGAGCGGCCTCAGCCAGCGTAATCGGGGGGATCGTTGGGCTCGCTGTTGGCCTTTCCGCCTACGCATCGACTGCTTGGTTTGCCGTATTTGAGCTCGGCGTTCCTGCTGGTGTCGTTGGTGGGATCGTCGGTCTCATCGGGGCCCTTATCCTCACGGCGGGCCGCCTAATCCGGCGACGCGTCATACCTTCGGGCTAACGTCGAAACTGCAGTGCCCGCCGCAGTACCGTCGGCAAGCGAAGCGACGGCACACGAAGCGAAAGATGGACACCTCACGGCGCGCTGCTGCTCTGCCCGACGAGCAGCACTCTCACGAGGGCGGCGGAGACGACTGCCTGGGACGAGGACCGAAGCGTCAAGATCGCACCTTCGTCGGCTGTTGCTTTTACGCTCGACCGGAAGGGTGCTCGAAGCGCCTCGAAACTCGATGGGACTGCCCGAACTTATGACCGTCCAGATGCAAATGCCCAGAATGCAAAAAGAGCGTTACTGCCTTCGATCAGATGCTCGCTCGCAAGTGCCCCGCGTGTGGGAAGCCAATGCAGCAGGTCGTGGTAGAGCAGACAGAGGAATTTCCGCCCGCTCTTGCTGCTCTCGTGGGGGCAGTTGGCGGCCTGTTGTTCGGTATGGCTGCTGGCCAGGGTGGCGGTGCCGGAGGAACGGGCGGCACATGACCATCGCTGGCAATTCCGAACTAGAAAGGGAAAGGAATGAAGGCCGCAGGAATAATAGGAAGAGACGCAGCAACTAAGCGCATCCTCAACGCGGGGTTTCGCGCTGTCGCTGAGTACGATCAATTCGGGCGGCTCGTTGATGCGAGAGGCAATCTCAGCAGTCACTACGCATGGACGCGTGTTGCTCAGATCGCACAGTCACGCGCGGGCGTCGAAACCGAGGAAAAGGCCACCGCCATTATTCTCGGCGATATGTTCTTGGCGGCCCTCGATCTTGAGGGAGGGGGTACATTGCTCGCAGTCGCGGAGCAATTGGTCACCGATGTCGCCGCCGAAAAGCTAACGAGTGCGCTTGATGCGGCTGTTGGCGAGTACATCGGGCCAATCCCAGCGCCGCTAGCTGTACTCGGGAGTATCTTGATACTTGTAGTGATCCTAGGCATGAACGGGAAATCAGGGTAATCCGAGTAGTCGTCCGCGATTCGCGGACGATGTTCATGCGCTAGCTCGCGTCCACCTGCACGGCAATACACGATGCGATCAGCTCGTAGAGATCGATATCTGCGTCACCAGCATCGATGGTGGCCACTAGCGAGTATGAGATACGAGAGTCGGCGTGCGTTTTTGGGTGATCGGCCCACCATCCCTGGGTGGGCCACACTGCGATCAGCTTGTCCCCGGAGAGGGATGCCGCGTCAATTCGCATTCTGTCGCTTTGGACAGTTCCGCGACTCCTTGCCTCCGGTCCGATCTCCCATGGCCCGGTAGCAAGGCATACGTATGCTAGTTATGGTATATGCCCGGCTTGAGCTGGCGCAAAGCCTGGCATGAGCCCGGTATGGCCGTTGTAAACCCGTTGCAAACCAGCCGGAAACCGCATAGGAAAGCCAACTCGTATTGGTCGCCCCGATTGCCTTAGAGAACCACGAACACGAGCGAATACAGGCGAAAGGCCGCGAAGACACTTGGGTCTCGTGGGACGCTATTCGCTCGTGTTCGCGGCTGTTCGTTGGTCTGGAGACCGCAATGGATCGCAGGGAGAGCAAAAACGGACCGCAAAGGGACCGCAGCCTCCCGCGAGTGGATGAGCGACAATCACGGCTATTGGCGAGAGTCCGAGATTGAGCTGGTGCGCCGGGCGTGGATGCCTTGATCCAGGGTGGCCCGGAGGCCTTGGGCGAAGTGCTGGCAGCCGATGCACAGTGGTACGGAGTCGAGGATGGGCAGCTCTGCGAGGGCCGCAAAGCAATCATCGACGTGATGAGTCGGGCCGCTTGCGAGGCCGAATCGAGGAGAAGGGAGCTGGGCATTCGCTCAACGATCGACGCTTCCCCAAACCGCTGCCGACATACTCTAACTACTTGCCCCGGATAAACGGCTGAACCAAAACGGCCGCGCTCGTGATCGAGCGCGGCCGTTCCGGGCAAATGGTTTCTGCTCTGATCGAGCGGTGGAGATGCTCTCAGCTGGCTCGGATGGCGAGAGTGTCAAGGTTGTAGGCGAGGATCGCCCAGGCCGTCCACGTTCTCGCCCCGGCCTTGCCCTTCAACCGGGATCTGCGCAGCCCGTAGCCGCGCTTGAGGTGGCTGATCCTGTCCTCGGCGCCTGTGCGGTAGCGGCCGAGTCGCCGCTGGGTCCGGCGCGACCCAGGTTGCTGGCGGCCGGCGATGAACACCCGCTGTGGATCGAGCGAGGAGAGGGCCTGCTGGGTCGGGCCCTTCTCGAAGCCGCCGTCGAGCGCGACCTCCCGCGGACGCAACCCAAGTCGCTGCAGCTCGCCGGCAGTGGAAGGAAGCAGCGTGCTCTCTGGCGGGTTGCCGAGCTTCGTCGAGACCGGCAAGACCAGCCCGCGCGCCCCTCGCTTGGTGTTCTCGGTCACCTTGCAGATCTGCGCCACGAACCCGAACTCGTTCGGCTTGCCGAGCTTGCCCTTGCGGATCGGCCTGGCGTCCGGGTCGAAGATCGAGACCAGCCGATCGGGGATCCGCTCGCCGCGCACTCTCAGCTTGATCTGCTCGACGACTCGCTCGGCTCGCTCGATGAACTGTGAAAGCCGCTCGGCTTGGCGCAGCTTCGCGCGAGCGCCGCGACCGCGCGAGCGTCGACGCGCTGCCGACAGAAGCCGCTTGGCCTCGGTCAGCGAGCGCGCGACGAGCTCGCCGGCCTGCGCGGTCAGCTCGAGCACCTGCTGCTTGCGCTCTCCCGTGCGCCGGCCCAGCGTCCGGCTCATCATTCGCACCCGGCGCCCGATCGCCCGCGAGCGATCCCGCACCCAGCCCACCTCGCGGCCGACCTTCGCCTGCAGCTTGCGCGCCTCGCGCGCCAGCGCTCTGGCGCTGTCCAGCGCCAGACCCGAGTCCGTCGGGTAGCGCACGTCCGCCTCGATCACCGTCGAGTCGATCCTCACCGCCCGCGCTTTGAAGCGCGTCTCGCGGCACGCCTTGGCGATCACACAGCGCGTCAGCTCCTCGATCACCTCCGCGCCGAGCCGGCGCGTGAGCTTGCGCACCGTCAACTCGTGCGGCACCCGCTCGCCGAGCGCGATCAAGCAAAACCGCCGCAGATGCAACGAGTCCGAGACCTCGCGCACGAGCGTCTCGTAGCCCCAGCCCGTGCGCTGCTTGATCACCATCAACCGCACATAGCTCTCGATAGAGATCGTCGGGCGACCCTGGGCCACAGCCTCCCGCCGCCAGCTCGACGCGATCGGCTCCAGCAGCAGCGGATCGCCCAGCAGCTCGTCCAACGCCGCCAAATCCTTCGGCAGCTCCCGCACCTCGCCCGGCAGCACCTTGTCCCACAACGACTCCACCTGCCCGTCCGACAGTCTCAGCATCAGCATCCTCCTCGATCAGAAACCAGCCCATTTGCAGGGCCCATTCTCTTAATCGAGCCGGACGGAGCGGCGACTATTTCCGGGGCAAGTAACTAGCATGAGGCCAGTGCTCCTATCCGTCATCGCAGGCGCGCTCGTGCTGGTGTCTCCGGGGGCGGTGCTGGCCGAGAAATCGGTGAGGTCGCGTGCGCAGCCCGCCGCGTCGAGCTATAAGTTCGAGGACCTCACGATCACACGACAGGTGGCGGCGGATGGCAAGCCGATTTCCGGATTCGTCTCTTATTTCCGGCTCAATCGAGCGTTGCCCTTTGCTCCGCGGGGAAAGTTCGAAGGGGAAGAAGAAGGCGGCCAGCGTCTGTTCGCGGCGTATCTCTCGGTAGATCACGTCCATGACGAAGGCAGCACGGAAACAATGGGCGACGATGCGAGCAGGCACTGCTACACAGAAGCGATCGAAGTTGACGCGCACGAACATCAGCCTCGCATTGGGGAACTTGTGAATGTGTCCCTCGTCGTACAGGGTCAAAGCAGGATTATGGCTCACACTCGCGTCCGTACTCGTAAACTGGGACCGATAGTGCGAGGGCCTGGCGGTACGAGTCTCAATCTCATAACTCGTCCTTACGAAAAGGCTTTTGGCTGTTAAAGATGTCGTCCTAGTGACGCAGAGTTACGAGTAGCCGCTCTGCGCGCTTGTCGCGAACCGCGAGGCTGCCGAACTGTGGTTAGTGCCGAGGGGATGGTCTGATCGGCGGGGAACTCGGTCTTCAGCCAGCCGGCGATCTGCTCGGGAGAGCAGGACGGCGGGAACCTCGTCCGACGCCTCTACGAGCATCCCGATAAGCATCGCGCTCTAGACCGGATCGTAGGTGCGTATGCGAGACAAGCAGGCAGTGGTCCCAAACAACCCCGATCAACGAATCCTGCGCCACAGCAGGAGAGCTTGTTCTGATGGTTGTTCAGACGGTTGCGAGGGCTTCTGCCAGCTCATCCGCGTTCGTCTCGATAAGGCTTGGCACGGTCACGGCGATCTTGCCGTCGCGCTCCACCAACCATTTCGCGTTGACGATCGTGATCCCGATGACCTCGCCGTCCTCGTCCAACCGGACAGCGTGGCCCTCGGGGGTGCTGAATGTCTCGGCTGCCTCCCGCCGCTCGCCTCGGCGTAGATAAAGCACGTCGCCGTCGCTGTCGTATGAGACGTGATCGAACTCGTATGGGCCGACATGAACGGTCATCGTCGCCAACCTCCCTGTCGCGGGTCGTCGGTTTGGGGGAACGCCGTTACGACGCGGTCTGCGCTGCCACTGAACTCGGTGATGACGCGTATCCAGCGCTCGGGGCCTCCCTGGCGAAAGTAGCGCTCACGTCCTGCCCTGGGATCGGGTTCGCGGTGATCGGGTGTCTGGATCGCGGCCATCGTCTCTGCAAGGTACTCGCTCATCTCGACATGCTGGTCAAGTACATGATTCCACGCCACGTCGTCCATCTGGACGCGACGGCCCTCGGGAGTCGATCACGGACGAAGTCTCGCCAGCGCCTCGGGCCAAAGCACACCTGGTGCAGGTGGTCTGCCCGCCGAAGAGGTTCCCTCGGCTCGCGCCACATGCTCGAGGAGGATGCGCTCTCCGGCACTCGTTTGCTCCTGCTCTGCTTGGCGTCGGCTTCACTGATCCTCAAGCTCAATCACGAGAGGAATGCCGGTGTCAAACCAGCTGCGATGCAGCTCCTCGATCTTCGAGCGGGTTGGGCGCCACCCGCGATGGAATGCGCACTCGACGTAGTCGAAGGGATTGACCACCCCACAGTACAGCTCCCTGGCTCGCTGTAATTCCCTGTCGTCGTCCAGCTCCCGCGCGAGACCCGCAAACGTCCCGCCCCGCATGCGCAGAGACACGTTTGGGTCAGCTCGGATGTTCAATACCCAGGCTGACACCTTGTGCGTTATGTGGGGCCTGATCATGACGAGGTAGGCTCTATCTCCTCTGCGGACCACATGGACGCACTTGCGCCGCTTCTTAGCGGTTCTGCGACCAGTCGTAGTGAGCACCCCGAAGCCCATGGGCGGCCGGACTGTGAAGTGCGGGAGCATCATCGCGCTCAGCACTCGGCCGCCGGTCGGGGAGCGCATGAAAGGGTTATTTTTCCGCTGGACGGTGAGCATGCCGTCGGCGTCGTAATGGCTGAGGAGGTTGACTTGCTCGCCCTCCGTCGGCTGTGTTGTGCGGGTGCTTGTCGCTTCAGTCATTTCAGCAAGCCTGTGCTAACCGTAGCGCTCTTTACAACCCCATAGCGGCCAAGCTCGTCGCGCGCGCGTTGCGCCGCGAGCTCCGGCAGCAGCAGTTGCGCGAGTCCGAGCACCGCCATGATCGCAACGGCGGCGCCCAGCGCGATCCGGGTGGTCGTGCGGCGAGGCATCCGCACTCGTCAGTCCGCCTGCACGCCGAGCAGCCTTAGGCGTGGCGCCGACATCGTGCGGCAGCGCACGAGCAGCGTTAGGCACGGTGCCGGCATCGTGTGAAAACACAGCATTTGTATGGTACGGTTCAGCTTGTGTCGTCCAAAATGGATCATCCATGCTGAATCTTACAGGAGGTATCGTGATGCCGCGCTCCGCCCGCCGTTCGCCGTGCCTCACCTTGCCCCATGGGTCCCGCCGGGTCTGTGCGGCCCTAGGTGCCTTGGTACTCGGCGTCATCGCGAGCGTCGGATGCTGCGCGGCGCTGACACCGGCAACGGCTGGGGCGGCGAGTTCTTGTCCCAACGAACAGCTGCGCATCGAGGAGCCCTACGCTCTGGCGTTGCCAGACTGTCGCGCCTACGAGCAGGTCTCGCCAGTCGAAAAGAACTACGCGGACGCACTCGGCGCCGTCACGAGCGTGCGCGCCGCACCCTCCGGCGAAGCGGTCACGTTCAACTCGCTCGGGCCGTTCCCGCTTGACGGCGGGGCGGGTGAAGGCTCACCCGAACTGTTCAGCGCCTACCTGAGCACGCGCTCCTCCGAAGCATGGCCGACGCAGAACCTCGAGCCCGCCGTTGACCCCGGCGGCCTCGGCGCGGTGCTGGGTGTGAGCGAGGACCTCGCCTACAGCTTCGTGCTGTCGGATAACGAGCCGCCACTCGTCAGCGAATCTGCAGCGGGGGCGATCGAAGGCAGGCAGACCGTCTACATGCGCGAGAATCGCACGGGCGCCTACCGCCTACTGTTTCAGGCACAGGCCGGTGAACGGGTCAGCTTCTTCCTCGTGGCAGTGGTCAACGGTGACACGCGCGTGTTCTTCGAATCGGCCAATCCGCTGATCGGCGCGGCGACGGACGGGGTGCGCAACCTCTACGAATGGCACGAAGGGCAGCTCAGCCTGGTTGACCTGCTGCACGGAGGTGTTCCCTCCGCCGGCGGGGCCGCGGGCTGGCGTGGTCCGGGCGCCGTCGAAGAAGTCGTCGAGCTGCCCGACCATTCATTCGGGAGGGTCTCCTACTTTCCGCAGGGCGCCGTATCCGAAGATGGCTCGAAGGTCTACTTCACCGACCTTGCAAACGAACGCCTCTATCTTCGCGAGTCGGAACCCGGCGGCGCGGGCCAGACGTTCGAAGTCTCCAGCGGAACTGCGGGCTGGCAGGCCGCGACCCCCGATGGCTCGCACGCGCTCTACACCGAAGCTGGCGTGCTCTACAGCTTCGACGCCTCAGGGACGGGAAGCGGCGGTGTGGGCAGTGAGGGCACCGCAGGCGGGCAGAGCACCGCGCTGACCCCGCCCGGCGCCGAAGTGCAGGGTGTGCTCGGTGTCGGCGGGGAAGGCTCCTACGTATATTTCGCCGCCAAGGGCGCGCTTGCCAGCGGCGGGGTCTCGGGCGCGAGCAACATCTATATATGGCATGAAGGCGCGATTGCGCTGGTGAGCAGCGACGGGGAAGAAGACGATTGGACCGCCCACACGCTGCTCTACGACGGTGTGGCGCGCGGTGGTCCCGCCGACGGGGTGAGAACGGCGCGCGTCAGCGCTGACGGGCGCACGCTCATGTTCAGCTCCAGGATGGACATCGACGGCTATGACAATCACGGCGCGGGCGGGAATTGCACAGAACACGAACAACCCACGTTGTGCGACGAGCTCTACGTATATGACGCCGACGGCGAACGTGTGACATGCGTGTCGTGCAATCCGCAGGGGACTCCCGCCACACACGACGCGCTGCTCTACCACTCCGAGAGCGACGGCTCGATCCCGCCGCCGACGCTCTACCCGTGGGATCTTCCGCGCAACCTCTCCTCCGATGGCAGCAGGGTGTTCTTCGAGACCGAAGAAGCGCTGCTGGAAGGCGACTCCAACAGTCAGATGGATGTGTATGAGTGGGAGCGCGAAGGCGCGGGCACTTGTGCGGCCGGGAGTAGCGGCGGCTGTCTTTATCTGATCTCCTCGGGTGTCAGCGACGAAGCGTCCTACTTCGCTGAAGTGAGCGCCAACGCGAGCGACGTCTTCTTCTTCACGCGCCAGGGGCTGGTGAGCTCGGACGAAGATGAACTGGTCGACCTCTACGACGCGCGCGAAGCGGGCGGCATCGCCGCGCAGAATCCGCCGGCGTCGCCGGCGCCGTGCCTCGGCGAAGCCTGCCATCCCGCACAGGCGCCCGCGCCGGTCGTGGGCCTCCCGGTCAGCCAGCTGTTCTCGGGTGCGGGGAACAGCGCACCAGCGGTGGAACCGACGACGGTCGCGAAACCGAAGGTCGCGAAGCCGAAACGGAAGTCAGCGCCGTGCCGGAAGGGCTACGTGAAGAAGCAGGGCAGGTGCGTCAAGCGGATGCGCCGCGAGCGTACGCGCAGGCAAGTCGCCAACAACGGGAGGCCAAAGCGATGAGCGTCAAATGGAGTCTCAAACTGAGCAAACGGAGCGTCAAATGGGTTCTCAGTGCCGCAGATCGAGTGCTCCAGCCCCTCGTCGCGGTGGTGGCCGTCGCATTGGCGGCCGTCGCACTGTTCGCGCTTCCCGCCGCGGCGCGCGCGAGCGAAAAGTTTGGCATCGAACGCATCGAACAGCAGGCCGAAGAACAGAGCGGAGCGCCGGCAACGCAGGCGGGGTCGCATCCGTATGAGTTCACCACGACACTGTTGCTCGACCGCCACGCGCTTAGCTCCGAGCAGCTCGCGGAAGGCCTCGGGGATGTGGGTCCGCTCGGCCACGAAATCGCCGACGGCGACCCGAAGGACGTCGAAGTGACGCTGCCGGCTGGGGTGGCCGTGAACCTGCTCGCGGTGCAGCGCTGCTCCGAACAGCAGCTTGCCCGCCAGGAATGTCCGGTCTCCAGCCAGGTGGGCGACATCGCGATGGAATCGCCGGTGCCCGCCGTGTACGAAGCGCACGAGAGCCCAGTCTTCAACATCGCGCCGTCCTCGCCGCGGGTGGCCGGCGGGCTCGGCTTCACCGTCGCCAATGTCGGTTTCATCGTGCACCTGGTCGGCAGTGCCCACGCCGGTGGCGACTACGGCATCTCCGGGATGGTGTCCGGCATACCCCAAATCGCAAGCGCCGACAGCATCACGCTAACGCTGTGGGGGGACCCCTCGGCGCCGAGTCATTGCCACCAGCAGCTCACGGGCGGGCCGTGCATCGCGGTAGCGCGCGCCGTCCAGCCGTTCCTGACGCTGCCGACGTCATGCGGCAGCGAACCCGGCGAAGAAGGCACCCGGCGGCTGTCGAGCTCGGTGAGCGCCGACTCGTGGCAGGAACCGGGGGTGTGGACGCCGACCCTCTTCTCAGCGCCGCTTCAGGCGATGACTGGTTGCGGGAAGCTCAGCTTCACCCCATCGATCGAAGTGAGACCCGAAACGACCGTCGCCGAGACGCCGACAGGCGTGAGCATCGCACTGAAGATCCCGCAAGTCGAGGCACTGGGCTCGCTCGCGGAGGCCAACCTGCGCGAAGCCGTGGTGACGCTGCCGGCGAATCTCGTGGTCTCGCCCTCGGCGGTGAGCGGCCTTGCGGGGTGCAGTGAAGCGCAGGTCGGACTGTCGAGCCCCGCGCCGGCCGCGTGCCCGGAAGCCTCGAAGGTCGGCACTGTGCAGGCGCGCACGCCGCTGCTCGACCATCCCGTGGGCGGGTCGGTGTATTTGGCCCAGCAGGGCAATGATGGACCCGCTCAGGGCTCCAACCCGTTTGGCTCGCTGATCGCGCTGTACGTCGTCGTGGAAGGCAGCGGCGTGCAGATCAAGGCGGCTGGTGAAGTGAGCCTCAACCAGCTCACGGGACAGCTCACCACCCGTTTCAAGGACCTACCCGAGCTTCCCTACGGCGAAATGACGCTCAACCTCTTCGGCGGTCCGCGCGCCTCGCTCGTGCCCGACGCGTGCGGCCTCTACACGACGAGCGCGCTGCTGACGCCTTGGTCGGCGCCGGAATCGAACTCGGCCGAAGCGCAGAGCGGCTTCACGGTCAACTCGGGTTGCAATACGGGCGGGTTCGCTCCCGCGTTCACGGCGGGTACCGCGAGCAACCGGGCGGGCGGCTACAGCCCATTCGTCACGACGTTCACGCGCCAAGACTCAGAACAGGGCCTCGCCGCGATCCAGGAGCACATCCCTACTGGTCTGCTCGGCTCGGTCGCGCACGTGCCCCTGTGCGGCGAACCGCAGGCCCAGGAAGGCACGTGCGGCCCGGAAAGTCAGATCGGCACGATCTCCGTCGTTGTCGGGCCGGGCACCGACCCATTCGACGTCCCGCCCGGGCGCATCTACCTGACCGGCCCCTATAACGGCGCGCCGTTCGGCTTGTCGGTCGTCGTGCCCGCGCGCGGCGGCCCGTTTGACCTCGGCAACGTGATCGTCAGAGCGGCGCTCGAGATCAACCCGCAAACATCGGCGGTGACGGTCGCCACCGGCCCGCTGCCCCTGATGCTGGAGGGCGTGCCGGCGCTTGCCCGCAGCGTCACGGTCGAAATCAACCGTTCCGAATTTATCTTCAACCCGACCAGCTGCGACCCCAAGGCGATCTCGGCGACGATGGACGGCTCCGCGGGTGGCTTCAGCGCCGCCTTGGTGAGCTTCCAGGCCACCGACTGCGCGGCGCTCGCGTTCAAGCCGCGCTTCTCGGCCTCGACCTCGGGCCACACATCGAGAGCCAGCGGAGCGAGCCTCGAAGCCAAACTCGTATACCCGCCGGCGCCGCCCGGCACGCAAGCCAACATCGCCAAGGTCAAGGTCGAACTGCCCAGGCAGCTACCCGCCCGCCTCACGACGTTGCAGAAGGCGTGCCTGGCGAGGACATTCGAAGCGAACCCCGCGAGTTGCCCGCCGGCGTCGGTCGTCGCTACGGCCATCGCCACCACACCGCTGTTGCCCGTGGGTCTGAGTGGCCCGGCCTACTTCGTCTCCTACGGCGGAGCCAAGTTCCCCGAACTGATCGTCGTGCTGCAGGGCGACGGTGTCACCGTGTATCTGCACGGCGAAACGTTCATCTCCAAAAACGGGATCACAAGCTCGACGTTCCCAGCGATCCCCGACGTCCCCGTCGGCAGCTTCCAGCTGCGCTTCCCCCAGGGCTCCGACTCGGCGCTCGCGGCCAACGGCGACCTGTGCACCTCCAAACTCACGATGCCGACCGAATTCCTCGCCCAAAACGGGGTGCGACTGAAGCAAGACACGAAGATCGCGGTCACGGGGTGCCCGCCGGTCGCGCGCCACACGCGTAAGCGAAGGACCACTCACAGCAAGCGAAGGACCACGCACACCAAGTCCACGGTCAGGCGGCGGACCACGCACACCGCGCCCGCAGGCAACCAGAGCACAGCCACCACGAAGCACGAGAGGAGCTGAGGATGCGCAGAGCACTCATATTCAAAGCTGTGCTCGCAATTGGCGTCATGGTGTCGGCGGCCTGCCTACCGGCGCTCGCCGCCGCGAGACCCGTGGTCACGCTCAAAGTAGCGGTCGTGCCGATCCCGATCGACCTGAGCAACCCCCACAGCGCGACCTATCCGCGGACCGGCGCCATCCTTGGCGCCCCGCTCGCCCTGGAAGCAGGGCTCACGATCAACGGCAGCGAATACGGGGGTGGTCCCTCGCCGCTCACGGGTGTCAAGTTCTATGTCCCCGCCGGCGCGAAGGTGAACACGCGGGGGTTCGCCACCTGCTCGGAAACCACGCTCAAAGAACAGGGCGCCGCGGGGTGTCCAAAGCAGTCGCTTGCCGGCGCCCTCGGCGAAGCCAGTGGCACCGAGAGCTTTGGCGAATCGCGCGTACACGAGAAAGTGACGCTGCAGGCGCTCTTCGCCCCGGGCGGCGGCCTCTTCTTCTACGTGGTCGGTCACACGCCCGCTGAGATCGAACTAATCTCGAAGGGAACCCTCAGCAACGACGTCAGTCCTCCGTTTGGACTGGTGTTCACGGGCGAAGTGCCGCTGGTCGAAACGGTGCCCGGGGCGCTGTACGCGTCGGTCGAACAGATCAAGGTCAAGGTCGGCGCTGCGTTCAAGCAGGGCAAAAAGCTAATCTCCTACGCGACCGCGCCCAGGACGTGCCCAAAGAGCCGTTTCTTCCCGCTCAAGGTGGAACTGTCGTTCCTCAGCGGTGAAACGACTTCAGCCGAATCCCGGATCCGGTGCCCTAAGGGATCCAACCGGCAGTGAGACCGGGCTTCTAGACGGTATGTTTTAGACGTTCGGATTTAGAGCATGTAGCACGGACCATACATATGGCGATGTATGCTGCGCGCAAATGTCCGAGCCACGTCTGAGCGAGACCTCCTACCTGGTGCTGGGTATGCTCGAGCACGCGCAGCCGGCGACTCCGTATGACCTCAAGCAGGTGGCAGAGCTCAGCTCGAAGTACTTTTGGACGATTCCGCACAGTCTGCTCTACTCCGAGTGCGGGCGTTTGGCCAGGGAGGGCCTGCTCACCGAAGAGCGCGAACCGGAGGGGCGCCGGCGGCGCATCTACAGAATCACGAAGACCGGAATGGACGCGCTGGAGGCGTGGCGCGCCGAGCCGGGGAGAGCGATCAGCGAGTTGCGCGACCTCTCTTACCTCAAGCTGTTCCTCGGAGCCGATCCGGCGATGCTCGCGAGAGCCTATCTGCCCGAACACGAAGCCGCGCTGCGACGCTTCGAACAGCTGCGCAACGCCAGCGGAGGGATCCAGGTTCCCCGTGGCCCGCGGCTGGCGTTCAACGCCGGAATGGGGCACATGCGCGAGCGTGTGCGCTTCTGGAAGAAGCTGCTCAAGGAGGAGGAGAGTGACCAGTGAGTGGTACACCGGCTTCGAGCGGGTCGGCGCGCGAGCATTCGAGCACGCCACAACCTGTTGGTGCGTAGGGCCTATGGGACCTCGCTGCTGGCGGTGTGAGGCCTCCGCAGGGTGGCAAGCCGCGAACAAGACTCGAGGGGCGATTCGTTGCGGACGTCTTCTGGGTTGGCGTGAGTCGGCTTGCCGGGGACTTCCACGGAGAACTTCGCGACCAGGACGCCGACTTTTTCGTATTTGTATGCGTAGACGACTTCGCTCTTGCTCTTGAAGACTTCGTTGGGCTCGTAGAGACTGACGGTTCCGTAGATCACGCCGGGGGGGAGCGGACAGGTGGTGGTGCTCACGAGCTGGCCTGCGGCGATGTTCGATTCAGTCCGGTAATCGCCGTGGTTTTCGTAGCGCGTTCCCGGTACGTACCAGATGAAGTCATAGCCGCTCTGCGCGTTGGTTAGTGAGACGCGCGAGCGGAACGCGAGCCGCAGCTCGTAGCGGCCTTGATGGTTGCGGATCAGTCTGACCCGTAGTGGCGTCTTCACCTGCTGGTGGGTATAGGAGAGGTCCTGCGGCGCAACGTACCCGACGGGCACTTGCAGGCTTGGAGTGCAGGCGTATGCGCCGCCGATCCAGCTCTTTGCGGTGAGCTGGCAGGTTGCTCCGTCGCGGTAGTGGATTTCGGTGATTGGTCCGTCAACGGGGACCACACCGCCCGAGCCTACGCCGGTTAGCAGTTGGCCGGGTGTGGAGCGCGTGACGATCAGGTAGGCGCCCTCAAGCCCACTCGTGGCGAGCGTGTGACGCTTTCCTTGCAGGGTGTACGTGACGCTCTTGGCGTCGGGGCCGAGCAGCCCGAAGTAGAGGTTGCGCTCGTCCTCGAGGGGGCATGCGGGTTCGTCCCGCATGTGGCCACCGGGAGGTGAGCCAGGCGCGTAGCAGCGACTCTGCCAGGCGCTGGCCGGCTGCTCGCCCCAGGTCTGGTTGATGTAGAGGCGGTTGTAACGGTCCAGCGAGCTGCACCAGTCGCCGAAACCGGCTCCGCCGCTCGCCACGCTCAGTTCGTGGTAGTGGCCGTCGTCGCCGAACGCGTTGTCCTGTCCGATCGCAACGAGTTTGCCGCCGACCAGGCGGGCGACCTCGATGCAGCCGAGTCCCCTGCTCGTGGTGAACTCGCGCATGCCCCACGGTGCTCCGCCAACGGGGTCGGGCGTCGAGATGGGGAGCATCCGCACAGTCCCAGGCGTCAGGGCGCCGTCGCCGGTTGTTGGTGCCGTGAAGATGCGGACCGGCGAGACAGGCGCCGGCGAGCCGAACTGGATCACGCCGCTCGCGAACGCCACCCCTGCGAGGCCGAGCACAGCGGCCAGCGAGATCAGCGGGGTTCGACTCCATCCCCAGCGCGGAGCCTTGCGGCAATTCGCCGGGTCCCCGACGGGTGCAGCCCCGGCCTGCCGTTCTGAGGCAACGATGAGCGAGCGGCGCAGTTGCGGCAGGGTGTTCATCGTGGTCCCACTAGCGATCTGAGTCGTCGCAGTCCGCGGCTGACGCGCTGGCGGACGACCATTTCAGAGCAACCAAGCTCGCGAGCTGCCTCGCCGTAGTCAAGGCCGTCGATCACGCGCGCTCTCACGGCGGCACGCTGGTCGGCCGGCAGCGCCTCCAACAGCGTGAGCGAGTCGATGACGCCTGCCTCGCCCAGGCGGTCGATCCGTTCGAGGTTCTCGTCGCTCAGCATGATCGGTTCCATCCCGAGACGGCGCCGCGCCTCGGCGTCCACGCGTCCCCGTCGCCAGCTCTGGGCGAGTTCGTGGCGGGCGATACCGAATAGCCAGCCGCGCACGTTGCCCAGCTCAGGCCGAAACGAGTCTGCGGACGCAATGACGACCGCGAAGACCTCCGCCGTGAGGTCCGCGGCGAGATCAGCACGCCCCGTCGCACGGCGGAAGAAGCCGAGCAGGGGATCCTCATAGCGGTCGTATAGCTCTCCGAACGCCTGCGCGTCCCGCACTCCACGCACCAACAGTTCCTCATCGGAGCACCTCGACAGATCGTTTGGACTCACCACTCCATATTGGAGCCACCCCCGAAAGTTGTGACCGATCCGTCAGCGGCGATGCCGCGGCGAATGCTCCTCCGGATGTCAGCGGCGTGTGGCCGCAGCGTTGCAGTCGAGCAGCAGCTTGCGATCCATCGCGATCGGCTGATTGATCTTGTAGATGTTGCGCGCCGAGAGCGCTAACGAATCGGTGGCAGCGACAGTGTTGCGGTGAGATGACGCAGCAGCCGGATTCGCGCTTGCTCGGCGTTCTGGCCGCCGCCTGCGACGACGATCCAAGCATTGCCTTCGCGCTTGGCGGTCATTGGTCCGCGGAAGTCGTAGTCGCCGGTTCCGTTGTAGAAACCGTGGAGACGGGGGATGGGAACGAGGCCTGGTATGTCGGCTGGTGTGTTACGTCCGGGATTAGCGGCGTCGAGCAGCACCGCGGCGCGGATGCCCCGGCCGGGGATGTAGTACTCAGTGTCAACACAGGAAAGAAAGCCATGCCCCACAATCCGTCCTGGGTAGGGATGAATCGCTGTTGCTACCTGGCCCCACTCGGCGGTGAGTCCGGCAAGACCTGCCGATGCGTGTAGCTGGCAGACGCCCCTAATGGGCACTGCGGGCCGATTCCAGTCGCGAAAGGGGAGACCGTCACCGTAGTCGGGGCTTTCGCTGATGCGTCGCTCGTGGGAGTTCAGCGCGACGAGCGTTGGAACTCTCCACTCGGGTCGATATCCGTTTGCAACATAGTTGCGTGGGAGCGGCGTATGCACGACCGCTACGCGCAGGCCATAGGGCAACTCGGGCGACGCTATGGTCGGCACGCGGCGTCGCCGGTTGACTAGCACGTATGCAACTTGTGGGGTTGTAACGACCGTCGTGGTTACGTTCGATTCGCCCCAACCCCAGCTTGAGCTTCCATTTAGGAGTGGGTGGGCTTGCGTCGGCAATGGCCCACATCCACCGTCCTCGCTGCCGTTCTCGTTGAGAACCAACACGCACCAGCCGGCCTGGCTGCCTTCAATGTTGGGTGATAGGTGCACACTGAGCGACCGTGATCCCGATCCCGCGTGACGCGCGGGAGGCGGCAGCGGTTCGTTTGCCAGATGCAGTGGCGGTTCTCCAGGCGTCGTGTTGCCCGTCGTGGCAGCGATCAGCGCTCCGACGCCAGCCAGCAGGAACAGGGCGGCCAGCGACGCGCGAAGTCGCCGCGAGCGTTGCCTGCGCCGCGCCTCCTCGATCACACCCTGCTCCGGTCCAGTGGTCGCAATCGGTTGGCTGACGGTAGAGTTACGGTCGAGAAGAAGCACAATGACGCTACTATAACTAGCACTATGAAGAACGTCAAGCTCGACAGGGTGGACTCGACTCCTCTGCACGAACAGGTGGCAGCGCAGATTCGTCGCGCGATCGCAGACGGTGAGGCCAAGCCAGGAGAGCGTCTGCCGCCAGCCCGAGACATGGCTGCCGTCCTTGATGTGAACACAAACACAGTGCTGCGAGCGCTCCGCCAGCTACGCCAGGAGGGACTGCTTGAGTTCCGCCGTGGTTTGGGGGCGAGAGTCGCCGGAACTCCAGATCGCGGCCAGCTAACCGCCAAGGCTCGCGAGCTGCTCGTCCTCGCTCGCCATCACGGCTACCAGCGCGACGAGCTGATCGAGATCATCCTGGGCCTGTGACCAGTGGCAGCCCGAGCGGGCGCGCCGATGTGGCTATAGCGCCCGTAGAGCCGCCCCATCCGCGACCGTCTTGTGGTTCACGGGCCGGCACGCTGTCATGCGTAGCCGATGCTCGCCTCGACGAACAGCTCGTACATGAGCGGAGCATAACCAGTGGAATGCCGTCGATGACAAGGGGAAGGCGCTTGTGCTGTCGCCGGTAGAGCCAGTCCCGGGCGACTAGCTCGCCTCCGGTGGGGCGAGTAGATCCTAGGATTGAAGACCTTCACTTCGGGGCATACATGTTCAAGATGACCTTCGGTACTTCGCTTTTTCTGATCGCGGTCGGCGCGATTCTGCGGTATGCGGTCACCGCCACGGTCAGTGGCATAAATTTGCAGGTAGTCGGTCTTGTGCTGATGATCGTGGGCGTCGTGGGCCTGGTGCTCTCCTTCTTCTGGATAGCCGTGTGGTCGCGCAAGCGCGAAGTGCCACCCCCGGTTGACGGCGAAGTCCGCGGTCGCGACATTCGCTACTAGCGCCTGTATCTTGATGGCGCCGTCGCCCGCGGCGCGCGACAGTCGATCGTAGGCGGCTGCCAGATAGAAAACTTTGCCGGCCACGATGGCAGGCGGGCTTCCTCGGCTGACGCTCACTGCGACAATGGGCTGCCTGAGAACTCACCAACCCGGAAGGACACGTATGGCCCCTGACCTGCTGAGCACGATCCGCCGTGAAATCGATGAGCGCCTGAGTGAGCTGCGTCTGCTGCTGGGCGAGTATGAGCAACTACTCGCCGCCGCCGACGCGCTCGAGACGACGCGTCAAGAAGATGGCTCGGACACCAGAGCCCTGACGGCTGCTCCGGCGACGCTTCCGCGGGCTAGGACGCAAGTCCGTACGCCGCGTCGTGGCTCGGCCGTCAGGGCGATCGAGCGCGCGAGCACGGGCTTTGAGGAGACCACGGCCGACGGGACAGTTGAAGAGGACTCTGCGAAGCTGCTCAAAGCATCTGACGTCCAGCGCCCCGCCACGATCCCATCGTCTGCGGAGAAGTCCACGCCGACGCGTGCCGCGCGCGGCGCCGCGCGCGAGGCGATTCTCGCGGCCTTGGATCACGGTTCGCACACGATTGGCGAGCTCGTCGTAGTCACCGCGATGAGTGCGCCCAATATCAACGGCAACCTGCGGCGGCTGCTCTCAGAAGGGGTGGTGGCAAAGACCGAGCGCGAAGGCAAGACCGCCTGGGCACTGGACGGCAGGACTGTCTGAGCTTCTCAACTCTCGATCGTGTTGTTGTATCGGTCGGTAGCTGTACTGCGTGCGTCGGCGCGCTGCGCGTGCGCAGGCTACCGTGCGTGGCATGGCTTCTTGCCGCGCTCGCTTTCCGAGCGACGCCGCCTCTCGCAAGCGACTGACTCTCATAGCGTGCGTGCTCGGCTCAGGGATCGCACTGCTCGACAGCACGGTCGTGAACGTCGCGCTGCCGACGATCCAACGTAATCTAGGCGGTGGGTTGGCGGCTCAGCAGTGGGTCGTAAACGCCTACCTGCTTACGCTCGGCTCGCTGATCCTGGTCGGTGGCTCGCTCGGCGACCTGTATGGCGAGCGGCGCATCTTCGCGCTCGGGGTAGGCGGCTTTGGCGCCGCGTCGCTGCTGTGCGCGCTGGCGCCTTCGATCGGCGCGCTGATCGCCGCCCGTGCGCTGCAGGGGGTGGCGAGCGCGCTGCTCACGCCGAGCGCGCTTGCGGTGATCGTCGCGACCTTTCGCGAGTCCGAGCGTGGTCCTGCGATCGGCAGCTGGACGGCTTGGGGGGGAATCGCCACAGTGATCGGTCCGCTCGTGGGCGGCGAGCTGCTCCAGATCTCCTCTTGGCGCGTGATCTTTCTGATCAACCTACCGCTCGTGGTGATCTGCGTGGCGTTGATACTGGCGGTGATCCCGCGCGCGAAGCCTCGCCACGAGATGGGCCGCAGGATCGATGGCGGCGGTGCGCTCTTGTGTGCGATGGGCCTCGGCGGACCGGTGTTTGCACTGATCGAGCAGCCCCGGCTGGGCTGGAGCAGTCCAGCGGTGATCGTCCCGCTGCTGGCGGGCGTGGTGTTGCTAGCGTGCTTTGTCCTGCACGAGTCGCGTGCGCGCGACCCGATGTTGCCGCTGACGCTCTTCCGGCGGCGCAACTTCTCGGCGGGCAACATCGAGACGTTCTCGATGTACGCCGGCCTGGCGATCCTGTTCTTTTTTCTTACGATCTTCCTGCAGCAGATCGGCGGCTACACGCCGCTTCAGAGCGGGCTGGCGACGCTGCCGGCGACGGTTGTGATGTTCGCCTTCTCTAAGCGCTTTGGCGCGCTCGCGGACCGTTTCGGGCCGCGCCTGTTCATGGGAGTGGGACCGCTGGTGGCGGCCTGCGGTCTGCTGCTGTTCCAGCGGGTGGGCGTGCACATCGACTACCTGAGCGATGTGCTGCCGGGCATTCTCATCTTCTCACTTGGCTTGTCGATGACTGTGGCTCCGCTCACCGCCGCGGTGTTGGCTGGTGTGGATTCGGGACAGGCGGGCATCGCCTCGGCGGTCAACAACGCGGTCGCAAGGGTCGCCGGCCTACTCGGCACCGCCGCCGTCGGTGCCGCCGTCGCTGCGTCGTTCGTCACGGCTTTGGACAGCAATCTTGCCGGGCGGCCGTTGGGAGTCCCGGCAAAAGCCGCTGTCGCGGAAGCCAAGAAGCTGCCGCTCGGTCGTCCCGACACGAGCGGGTTGCCACGGGCGCAGGCACGCACGATCACGATGGCGGCAGACGAAGCGTCGCTTGAAAGTTTTCACCTTGGGCTGGGGATCGCCGCGCTGCTTGTTGCCGCGGGTGGTATCGCGGGTGCTACCGGGGTGCGCAATCCCCGCCGCGCTGTGCTCGCCGGGGAGTGTGAGGGGGGCCAGCTTGTCGGCGCCGCGTTGGACGCTGCCGGCTGTCATGAGGGAGAGCTCGCCGTCAGTGGCGATGGCGCTGCGACCGTCAGCTGACGTTCTCCGCGTAGGCGCGCATCGCTTCGATCACCGGAGCGAGGCGTCGCCCGCGTGGGGTGAGCCGGTACTCGACGGTCGGAGGGCTCGTGGGCAGCACCGTGCGCTCGATTAGGCCGGCGGCCTCGAGGTCGCGCAGGCGCTCGGAGAGCATCCGCGGGGAGATGCCCGCCACCGCCTCGGCGAATTCGTTGAAGCGCAGCGCCCCCGTCAAAGCCGCGTAGATGATCGACAGCTGCCAGCGTCGCTCCAGGAGGTCCGCCGCTTGACGGACCTCCAACGGAACAGGCTGACATCTGCGGGCGGCGCGCGACATCGAACGATCTCCGCTAGGAGAGCTGCGCGACGTTGGCCGCCGGCTCGAGCGCCAGGTCGAGCACTTCCTGGACGCTCATCACCGGATGGAAGCCCATTTGCTCGCGGACCTCGTCGGGGATGTCATCGAGGTCGCCACGGTTGCGCTCAGGCAGGATCACATCAGTTAGGCCGGCGGCATGTGCCGCGAGCACCTTCTGCTTGAGCCCTCCGATCGGTAGCACGCGACCCTGTAGTGTGACCTCGCCAGTCATACCGACCGTGTGCTTGACTGGACGCTCTGAGAGCAGTGAGGCGAGCGCTGTGACCATCGTGACGCCCGCGCTGGGGCCGTCCTTGGGGATCGCGCCCGCGGGCACGTGCACGTGGAACTCGCGATTCTCAAACGCCGACTCCTCGATGCCGAGCTCATCGGCGTGGCCGCGCACGTAGGAGAGCGCGATGCGCGCCGACTCCTTCATCACGTCGCCGAGCTGGCCGGTTAGCACAAGGCCGTTTCCGGCGGAGCCGCCGCCCTTCATGGCGGTGGCCTCGACGAACAGCACGTCTCCGCCGGTGCCGGTGACAGCCAGGCCGGTGGCCACCCCAGGAGTCGCCGTGCGCGCCGCGGACTCCTGGAAGAACTTCTGGCGTCCCAGCGCGTCGCGCACGACCTCCGGGTCGATATCCACCGGTGGCTCCACCTCGCCTGAAGCGATCTGGGTTGCGGTCTTGCGCAGCACGGTGCCGAGCTCGCGCTCGAGGTTGCGCACGCCGGCCTCGCGCGTGTACTCGGCGATGATCGTCCGCAGTACCTCGTCGGAGACGCGCAGCTCCTCCTCGCGCAGACCGTTGCGGTCGCGCTGGCGCGGCCACAGGTAGCCCTTGGCGATCGCTAGCTTCTCCTCGCTGGTGTAACCGTCGAAGCGGATTACCTCCATACGGTCCAGCAGTGGGCCCGGGATCGTGTCGGCGACGTTTGCGGTCGCGATAAACATGACCTGGCTGAGGTCCAGCTCGACGTCAAGGTAGTGGTCGCGGAACGAGTGGTTCTGGGCTGGGTCAAGTACCTCCAGCAGCGCCGAGGAAGGGTCCCCGCGCCAGTCGGCACCGACCTTGTCGACCTCGTCGAGCAGGATCACCGGGTTCATCGTCCCGGCGTCGCGCAATGCGCGCACGAGTCGTCCCGGGAGCGCGCCGATGTAGGTGCGCCGGTGCCCGCGGATCTCAGCCTCGTCGCGCACACCGCCAAGCGACATGCGCACGAACTCACGTCCAGTCGCGCGGGCGATCGACTCGCCGATCGAAGTCTTGCCGGTGCCGGGAGGGCCGATCAGAGTGAGGATCGCTCCGGATCGGTGGCCCACCCCCCCGTCGGCCTCGATACCGCGGTCGGAGCGCAGCTTACGCACCGCCAGGTACTCGGTGATGCGGTCCTTTACATCCTCGAGTCCCTCGTGGTCGGCGTCGAGCACCTCGCGGGCCGCGACCGGATCGAGATGCTCCTCTGAGCGCTTGCTCCACGGCACCGCTATCAGCCAGTCCAGGTAGGTTCGGATCATGCTCGACTCACCGGTCTGCTCGCCCATCCGCTCCAGGCGGCCAAGCTCCTTGAGTGCCTGCTCGGCTACAGCCTCGGGCATCTCCGCGGCCTCGATCTTGCTGCGGTACTCCTCGACGATCGATCCCTCGTCCTCGCCGAGCTCCTTGCGGATCGACTCCATCTGCTTGCGCAGGAAGTACTCGCGCTGCTGCTTGTCGGCGCCCTCCTGCACGTCCTCGCGGATACGCTTGCGCACCTGCAGCTCGGCGAGGCTGTCGCGTTGCAGGCTGACAGCGAGCTCGAGACGATCGGTCACCTCAAGTGTGCGCAGCAGTTGCACCTTCTGCTCGTAGGTCAAATTGGGTGAGTAGCCGGCGGAGTCGGCCAGCGGGCCGGGCTCCACGATCGCGCGGAGGAACGCCGTGATACGTCCGTCGTCGCCGCGTAGCTCGAGGATCTCCTCGACCACCGCGCGGTATTCACGCTCCAGCTCGCGTGTGCGCTTGTCAACCGGCACGTTGTCGGGCCGCTCATCGACCTCAACGCGCAGCTCGCCTTCGGGGCCGGTCTGCGCGGCGCCGATCAGCCCGCGGTGCTCACCCGACAGCGCCACCGCGTGGCCGCCGCCGGGCAGGCGCAGCTGCTCGGAGACCTCGGCGATCGTGCCGACCTCGAGGAACTCGTTTTCGTGGCGGGGCACGAGCACCACCCGCTTGTCGTCGCCCACGTCGATGGTGAGCGTGATGCCCATGCTTGGGAAGACGACCGTGTCGTCGAGCGGGATCAACCGCAGCAGGGGCCTGGGTGCTTGTGGCTGTGCGCCTTGTGAAGAGGGGGAGGGTTGTGTCGAAGCCATCGGTATACGCTCCATATAAGCTTACGAAAGTGTAGTTAGTATAGCGCGGTGGGGTCGATCTTCAAGTCTCATGTTGGCGACTTGGATTGTGTGGAGAGCCTCCGCCCTTGCGGGCTCCGGCAGGGGCGTTCTCGCGACGTCAGATCGCTGAGCGATCGATCCGTAGGAGTTGCCCAGCAGATCGTTGAACGATCTGACGTAGGAGTTGGCTCACCGGATCGTTGAACGATCGATTCGTAGGAGTTGGTTCAGTCGTCCGAGAAGAGTTTGCGCGGCCACAGTCCTCGCGCGCGTACGACGTTGACCTCGGCGGCCAGCACCGTGACCTCACCGCCGAGATACAGCCAGGTGAGCAGCCCGAGCACGAACGCGAATAGTCCCGAGGTGTCCTTGGCGTGGCGTACTACGTGACCCACATAGAAGCCACCGATGTGCTCCAGGATCTGCCACAGGACGGCCGCTACGATCACGCCCGGGATCAGATCGCGTGTGTTGACTTCCTCGGCGGTGAGCATCCGGAAGGCGGTGAAAAACAGCAACAGATTGGCCGCCAGTGCGATCACGATCCCGCCGAGCACCGCCCCGACGCCAGCGGTCTGTGCCGTGACGGCGCCGGCGGCGACCGTGGAGACGATGCTGAGCGCTCCAAACACCGCGAGCAGTCCCAGTCCGCGCAGGCGCCAGGCGAGGAAGCCGAGCTGGCGCTTACGTGGGATCTGCCACACCTTGTTGAACGCGCTCTGCGTTGCACCGGTGATCCCAAGGCCCGCCAAAAGAGCTCCAAAGAGCCCGATCAGCAGAGCGATGACGCTTCCTTTGAGCGAGTGTACGTTGCTCTGCAGCTGAGTGCCGATGATCGGGAACTGGCTGAGGGTCGAGTGCAGGACGCTCTCCTGTGTGCTCGGACTGCCCTGCAGCAGGAATCCGAGCACGGTGACGAACACCAGCAGCAAGGGAAACAGCGAGAAGAACCCGTAGTAGGCAATCAAGGCGCCCATCTGACTTGCCTGATCGTCGTCGAAGCGCCTAATGACGGCTACCACGAAGCCCAGTCGTGGGCTGCGCTGCTGATAACGATCGAAGGCGCGTAGCCACTTGTGTGATCGGTCGGAGAAGCTCATCGGCGGATAGCGCAGAGGCTCATCGCGGGAATCGCGACATTCACGGGGCGCAAGCAAATCGAAAGGGGGGCCTTGGGGGCACTCTCGCCGACATGCTTACGTGTCTACCCGACAGCAGAGTGTCAAACAACTTATTGCACGCTCCACACGAGTCGGAGGACCCGGCCAGCGGGGGGCGCTCGACGGTGCCGAAGCGGTTGCGCTGGTAGCACGCTCGTGCCGCGAGCGGCTGCTCGCGGTCAACCGTCATCGTCTGCTGCGCGAGGACCTCGAGGACTGTTACAGCCAGGCGACGCTCGAGCTGCTCACCAGCGTTGCCGGTGGCAAGCCGTTCTCCAGCTACGCTCACATCACAAACGCGCTCGACCAGCGGCTCCTGTCACGCATTCACGACCGCCGCCGGGCGCTAAGCGGGCGCAGCCCGATCGAGGCGGCCATCGCGACGGCGCTCCCAATCGACGGTTGCGGGCAGGCCCAGCTCGAGCTCCCTGACACACGCGCTGACGTGGAGGGGCTCACGCTGCTGCGCTACGACCTGCGTCGCATCAGCGAGCTTTCAGAGGATCTCTCGGGCGACCAACGACTCGTGCTCGCGAGCCAGCTTGCAGGCGAGCTGGGGTGCCGTGAGTTCTGTCGCGCGCACGGTTGGTCCTCAGAGAAGTATCGCAAGGTGGCCCAGCGCGGGCGCGTCCGACTCAAGCAGTTGCTCGCGGCCGACGTCGTGTGTCCCGCATGTCGTCGTGCGTCGGATTAGAGAGCAGGGACCCATCTATGAATATCTCTCGCCCCCAACATAGATGCGTCTCTTGGGACGCCGACGATCGGTTGCCGAGACGATCGCACGGCGCTTTCCATCCGCACGTGGGTGGCCGGGAGCCGAATATCTCCCCATTCAGGCTCCCGGCCGCACGCGTGCTCGATTCCAACCACTGGGTGGCGCGCAAATGAAACGGGTGGCGCGCAAATGAAGCTTTGGCACAGAGCTCCACGTCAGGTCTATCGGGTGTATGGGGAGGACGAGTATCTCGCCCAGGACGATTTGCAGGCACAGGAAACAGGCCCCACGCCGGTCGATGGATACGGTTACGGGGACCATGCCGTCGCATCGTCGCGACCGCACAGCTCGCGTGCAGGTCGGCTCGTCGGACTGTGCCTGTTCGTGGGAGTGAGCGCGGGCGCGCTCGGCCTTGTTGTAGTGAACGTGCTGCATCGATCACGTGTCGCGTCACGGTCGGTCATCGCGCAAGGCGCTCGAAACCCTCCCACCAACGATGCGTCAGCTGGCGCCCACGCTCACGCCGCCGTCTCCTCAGGAGCGGCGATCAAGTGGGCAGGAGCGGTGCGAGCGAAAACCCCCTCCTCGTCCGGCAGTGCGCTGACGCGGACCTCCGCTTCCGTGGACGGCGCCACGCCGAGCGCTCATGAGCCGCGGACCCACACGCCGCAAGCACGCGTCTGCGCGTATCCGCGGCCTTCATCCGGGCGATCGATCGGGCTCGCGCCGGGCGCGACATGGATCGAGACTGATCAACCTCCGCTATCCAGCTCCGGGATTCCCTATCCGGATGCGCCACCGCCTTCCGTTGACGGCGAGTTTGGCTTCGAACGGTGAGTCTCACGCCGAGCTCTCAGGTTCACCCGCACGCCACGGTGACCGTTACCACACAGTCACTGTGGCGCATACGCATCGCGCGCGAACTGCCGCGCTATTTGCTGCAGGCACTGGCGCTCGCGGGCCTGCTCGCGAGCGCGCGTTTCGCGATCGATCCGCCGCGACCGGCGATCGCCCGCTCCTCGTCGCCGAGCTCGGTAAACGTCGACCGCGCCGCTGAAGGCTTCGCCACGTTGTTCGCGCGGCGATATCTCACGTGGAACTCGCGCGATCCAGAAGCTCACCGGCTGGCGCTGGCACCGTTTATCAGCTCCTCGATGGAAGCCGAAGCTGGCCTGCAACCGCCCGAAAGCGGTGAGCAGCAAGTGCAGTGGACGCAAGTTGTGCAGGCCCGCGATCCTGCGTCCGACGAGCACGTATACACCGTCGCTGTCCAAACCGACACGGCCGGTCTGCTCTACCTGACCGTCGCCGTCGTGCGCGAGGCCAATGGCCGGCTCGCGCTGGCGGGCTATCCAGCGTTTGTTGGTGCGCCCGCCACGAGCGCCGCGGCGCTCCCCGAACACTTGCGCGAAGTCGAAAGCTCGGCGCTGACCACTGTTGTGACACGTGCCTTGCGCAACTACCTGGACGGCTCCGAATCCGAGCTGGCCGCCGACCTCACCACGAGCGCTCGCGTGTCGCTTCCAGGGCTGACACTCATGTTGCAGTCGCTCGTCAGCCTCGATTGGTCTGTCACCGATCGCTCGGTGCTCGCCGTTGTGCGCGCCCGCGACGAACGCGGCGCGCAATACACGCTTGGCTACGAACTGGACGTTGTTGCCGACGCCGGACGCTGGGAGATATCGGCGATCCAGATGAGTCCCGACACGTAAACCGGTCCAACGGCGCAGCGATGTGACAACTACCCACACTGCTCCAGCCAACTTGACACCAGCCAACACCACTCAAAGCCAACACGACTCCAGCCGACACGACTCCAGCCAACACAACTTCAGTCAACACCACACCAAAGGAGATAACCATGCACAAGTTCGGTACACGCGCGAGCTGGCGAGTGTCGCTGGGACTCGCGATCATGCTGCTTACACTCGCGAGCGCCCCGGCGAGGCCCGCGGTCGCCGCCGCGTTCCGCGCGCCGGCTTCCGCGACAGTGGCGGCGCCGACCGAAGCAACGGGGTCGCTTGAATCAGCCGCGACGAAGGCGGGCGAAACGGGGCGCAAGATCGCGATGAGCCTGATCGGGCTTGGTTTCGCGATCGCCTCGATCGTGCTCGCGTTCAAGCGCGATTTCAAGGAGGCGGCCGGCATATTCGCCGTTGGCCTTGTCGCGATCATGCTCGCCACTCCGACGGGTGTGAACGTATTGCAGGACACCGTCAACACGCTGTTCGGGTCCTCCTGAGCCGCCTGCCATCCGCGGCTGATCGGTGACGGACAGACGATGGAGATCGTCTCCTACAGAACGGTGTTCGACCTCGAGCGGCGCATCTATCGTGTTGACAGGCTGCGGTTGAACCCGGGCGGGATACCGCTGCGCGGAGTTGCGTATTTCGCGGCGATCGTCGTCGTGGCGCTGCTTGTCGCGAAGCTGCCACTGCTCGGTGCGCTCGAGCGCGATCTGCCGTGGTATTTGCGTGACTTCGCCGGCCCGGCAGCCGGCGCGACGTTGCTCACGATCATTCGCGTCGAGGGTCGGCCGTTTCACCTCGCGGCGCGCGCGCTGGTGCGCTACGCGGCCGGTCCCCGCCATCTCGCCGGGGTCCGGCCATGCCCGGTGCCGGGCAGGCGTTGGCAGCTCAGTGAGCTGCTGGTGCTCCCCGACGGCTCCGATCCTCAGCTGCGACGGCTGCGCTACACAGGTCCAGGCGCCGTACTGGTAAGCGTCGCGCACGTCCGCAGCGAGCACGACGTGGGCGGTGTGCGTCGCCTGTTTGGTCGCCCGCAAATTACGCTTGGTGCGCTTGAAAGCATGTGTCCGCCCGCCCGCGGGCAAGTGATCGCGCTGCGAGATGGCGTGCGACTGCAGGTCAAGCGGTAGTCGGTGAGCTGGTGTGCGACTGCAAGTCAAGCGGTGAGCCGGTGAGCCGAAGTGTGACTGTGAGTTGGTCGGTGGAGTGGTGTGCGACTTCGGGTCCGGTTGTGCCGAGATGAGACCACCGATCTCCTTCGTTTATGGCAACTGTGTATTCGGAGCCCGCCTCGAGGACGTGTGGGCGGCGTTCGCCGTCTCGAGCGCCTCGTATGAGTGGTTGGCACAGGACGGCAAGCGCTCACGCATGCTCTCACTGCTCGCGGCTTTGCAAACGCTGGAAGCGGACATACAGATCGTGCGTGTCGGCGGACGCTGGGATCTGGAGCGGTATGTCGAAGAGTGCTGTGAGCAGAGCACTGGCCCACACGCGCACGCACGCGTTTGTCGGCACTACGCCGAGGAGCACGCCAAGCGGCTGCGTGAGATTGGCCTTGCGCGGCCCTCCGTTTTCTTCCTTGTCAGTTTGCGCCAACCTGAGCGTGATGTGGCCTCCTACGTGTCGCAGGCCGCCGAGCGCCATCCCCGCGAGTGGCTGCGCTCTATCGGGCGAACACTGTCTATGCGCGACCGGCGTCTGCTGCGGGCCGCGGAGCTCGAGCGCGCGCGTGTGCGCGCCGACCAAGTGCACGCTCGCCTCGATGACTTCCTGTCGGTGCGTCCGGCGCGCGGAGTAGAGCTGCAGTGGCTTGTGCGTCGCGCATTCTGCCGCGGGCTCGGGGAGCCGCAAGTCGATGGTCTGCACGAACCGCGCGCGCTCGCCTTCGAACGCAACGGAGAGGCAATGCTCGCGCCGCTCGAGGGCGACGTACTGCGCTGGATGGACGGATTCATCGAACATCGCGGCCGCGCGCTGCGCGTCGAGTCTGAGCTTGGCGTGAGCTGGCAGGCGCAGCTCGTGCTCGGGGCGCTACCCGAGCGAGCGACGTTCCCGGGCGCTCGTGTAGAGCTGATGTTCGCGCCCGTCGAAAGTCTGCCGTTCGCGGTCGATCTGTCGCTGAACGCGCGCTTCCTACCCAACGAGCTGGCGCTGCGCATCGCGCGCAGACGCGTTCAGGATGCCGATCAGATCGTGCGTGCGGAGTCCGACGGTGACCAGGGCGTCTCAGATCTGGGCTACCAGCGCACTCAGGAGGCGCGCGACCTGCTGGCCTACCTGCAGGCCGCGAGTCGCCCGCCGTTGTTGCGCGCAACACTGGCGGTCGCGGTCGGCGCGACCAGCGAACAGGAGCTTGCTGAGCGTGTGGAAATGTGTCGGCGCGCCTACGGCGAGGTCCGCTTGCATCGTCCCCTCGGCGATCAGCTGGAGTTGTTTCTGCAACACATGCCGGGACAGCGCACGCGTGTCGTCGGCTACGACGACACGCTCACCACCCAACAGGCCGCGGCGATGATGCCGACCGCCACCCACGCGGTTGGCTCCCGTCGCGGCTTCTACTTGGGTCACACTCTCACCGGCTCGCGCCAGCCGGTCCGCTTCAACTTGCGCGAGGGATCCGACAGCAACGGCAACACGGCGATCCTCAGCGTCGGTGCGCTCGGTTCGGGCAAGACCACGCTCGCACAGAAGCTCAAGTGGGAGGGATTCCTGCAGGGAGCCCGCGTGATCGATTGCGATCCTAAGGGCGACCACCGCTTTCACCTGCTGGCGGAGGTGGCGCCGCACGTCGAGACGATCACGTTGCGTCCGGATCCGGTGTTGCGCGGAATGCTCGACCCGCTGCGCGTGGCGCCCGAGCACCTGCGCCAGGACGTGACGGTGTCGTTTCTGCGCGATCTACTGCCGGTGCGCGCAGAGCCCGCATGGGAGACGGCGATCGTGGGCGCCGTGGATCGCGTGATGCGCCGGGCTGAGCACCCAACTTGCCTGGAGGTTGTGCACGCACTATGCGAGGGCGAGCGAACCGACGAGCAGGTCGGCAGAGCGCTCGAGGTGTACGCCCGCTCCGGGCTCACCCAGCTCGGCTTCGCCGACCCCGCGGTCAGGCTGGCGCCTGTCGGTCAGTGTCAAGTGACCTACATACCGATCCGTGATCTGCCTGGGCCCGAGCCGGGCACGCCGCGCGCTGATTACACGCAGGTCGAGCGAGTCGGTCAGCAGATCGTGCGCCTGATCGCGATGTTCGCTATGCACCTGATGTCGCGCGAGCGCGACCGGCTGAAGTTGTTCTCATTGAACAGAGCGTTTTAGCGTACACCGCGGATCTCCCTCCAATACTCAAAAATAACGGTCTCCTCGGACACGGGGACGTTGGCGTGGACTGTTCGTCCGTCGTCGCGATCGCGGGACGAAACAGCATCACTTCAGGGGTATGCGATTTGGTGTGTTTGAGGTCCTTCGACGACGATGGCGAGTCATCGAGAACCAAGTCCTGACGCCGAATATGACTGGCGGCTCAGATCCTCGGCTACGATGGGGGCGCGATGCAAAACAAAGACGAGCATCTCGACATTCGTGCGCGAGCCGCGCAGAAGCAGGCATCGCGCGAGCAAGACGAGCGCGATCTGCGCACCGGTCGTAAGTCCGCGGAGCAGTTGCGCCGAGAGAACGAGCTATTGGCGCCGTTTGCGCGCGCCGCTCGCGTGGATCTCGCCGCCTCGCGTTCGCTTGGGTAGGCGCATATGACCGTCAAGCCGCCCCTCCGAGATGAGGAGGTGGCACGCATCCTCGGCCTACTGGAGCCATTGAGCGACGACCGCTCGATTGTGCTCGTGGGCGGCCAGGCGGTGACCTTCTGGACACGCTTCCTGGGAGAGCGCTCGAGCGAGCTCGGCGCCCTCATGCCGATGGCGAGCAAGGACATAGACTTTGAGGGCAGCGCCCGCGCCGTTCGTCGGGCCGCGGAGTTGCTGGCGGCGCGAATGCGATTGGCGAGCATGGACGATCACACGCCGAGCACGGGGATCGTGCTGTTCGTAGACGCCGATGGGGTCGAGCGCGAGATCGACTTCATCGACCAGCCCCTCGGCCTACGGGCGCGCGATGTTCGCGACACGGCGGTGCGGCTACTCATCCCAACAGACGAGCCTGGTGGTGAGGTGGGGGTGTGGGCGATGCATCCCGAGCGTTGCATGGAGAGCCGCATCTACAACGCGCAAGTGCTGGGCAAGACCGACGCGCTCGCGGTGCGCCAACTCCAAGCGTCGATCCTGTGCGCTCGAGCATGGTCGCGCTACCTGCTCGACGACGACCCCTCGCCCGAGCGAGTTAGGGCGGTGCTGCGCATCAACGAGCGCATCTTTCGTAAGTGCATACACGACCTCCACTTCCGCGCGGTCGAAACCGATCTCGACGTCGATCCCTTTCAAGCAGTGCTTGCGGAGCACGAGGCGCTTCCGCCACGTTTCCACGACACGCGCTACCCGCAGATGCGCTGGCGCCTGGAAGAGCAGCGCTCCCGCGCCAAGGACCGCGCCTGATCGCTCGCTTTGGTTCTGAGGTGGGCCGTCATTTTGGGAGACAAGATCCGCTGAGCTGTCCGAAGGGGTCCCCCGTCGCCGGTCGCCACGCCCGGCGTCGCGCCATGCCGTTTCGTCGGCTTTCCCAGGGCTGATCCCTATCGAACTCGGAGGGACGCCGTCGAGGGTGGGGGTCACTGCAGGCCCCTGGATTCGTCCCGGGACTGCGTCCCGGATTTAGAATCCGCTGGAGCGGAGTAAACCGCCAGGCCTGACGGCCTGGTTCGGTTTTTGACCGTCGCGGCCCGCGTAAGGTTTTGATTGTTGGAGGCTTGGTGGGTGGGCCACGACGGTCAAAAACCTCCCAGCACGAAACGCAGTCGAAGGGATGAACGTGGTTGGAGCGAGGGCGCCATCGTTCGTGATCACGTCATGGTCGTGGTTGGTGGCAGGTTGACGTCGTCGCAGTCGTGATCTCGACCCCGATTGTGGTCCCCGATTGTGGTCGCTGGGACGGAACTGCAGCACCAAGGGTGTGTTCAGTTGTGGCGTCTTGAATGTCTGCGAACCCTGGTCGCGGTGCCGGGCTGTCGATTCGTGTCCCGTTTGTTGCCGTTGGACGGATTAGGGGTGTGTACGGGTTTTTATGCGCCAAGAAGGTTAGGTAATGCAGACAGACAGGGATGCGCAGATCGTCTATTGGATAGGGCGCCTTGGTGCCGCCGGTGCCGAGCACGTGATGCGCGAGTTCGGTATGAGCCGCAGCGTGACCTACCAGCGGTTGAACTCGCTTACCCGTGACGGCTTGCTCGAGCATCATGCGGTGCTCTACGGTCGTCCCGGCATGTACTGTGCTACTGGCGCTGGATTGCGTTGGCAAGGCCTCGGCCATCTCGGGGTCTGCAGGGTGCGTCCAGGCGCCTTCGAGCACGCCTGGCAAGTAGCGCAAGTCGCCGTCGAGTTGCAAGACAGGCTGCCGGACTGGGAAGTCATCAGCGAGCGGATGATCAGATCGATCGAGGGTGACACCAGTCAGGTGTTCGCCTCCGCTCAGATCGGCCACACCGCCGAGCAACGAGCGCTTCATCGCCCTGACCTGGCAATTGTCTCCCCCGACGCTATGGTCCTCGCCTCGATCGAGATCGAGCTGTCGATCAAGTCAGCGCCCCGCCTGATCGCGATCTGCCGTGGCTGGGCCAGAGCACGCCACGTCGACAGGGTCTACTACCTCGCGGCCACCGGACCGGGACGCGCTGTTAAGCGCGCCGTAAAGAGCGCGCATGCAACAGACCACATCAACGTTCTGAACCTTGACCAGGCCCACATGCTCGCCGCAGAGGTCTGCGAGAGAGAGGCAACAAGAGAGATCAAGATCGACGAAGAGGCTCTCGCGCGTCTAGCCACACCCGGCCCTCGCCGAGAATCGCGGATCATGGCGGACATGCGCGCTCTACAGGAGCAATACCGATGAACCCCCAGAAAACGCCGGAATAAGGACACTGTTCAATGCGGTGTCGCTGCGTCCGGCAGGACGCAGAAGGTGCGCGCTTGCGTCCCGTTGTATCGCTGGTGTCGGAATAGAGGGGGATGGCAAGCACGGCCAAGAAGCTGACGGTTTCTCCGATGCCGCCCGCCGCAGCCCGCGCGGCGCTTGAGGCGTTCGCTCGTATCGCGCACGAACGGCATCCAGGTGTTGTGCTCGTGCCGCTAGGGCGCGTAGGGGCGGATGGGGCCGTTGTCTCTGCCCCTGCGGGGCAGGTCGTCCGGCCCTTCGCCGCGCCAAAGGATCGTGACGCGCTCTTGGAGCGGCGTGCGCGCGTCGCCGGGCTTGACGAACACGGCGTCGATGGAACTGCCGAGGATGCGCTTGCGGTCCTCGACCGGCAGCTCGTCGTAGCGCGCGACCGCGCCTGCGTCTAGCGCGGGACCGTTGACCTGCTGCAGCTCTGTCTGCGCTCGATTGACGGCCGACGCCCGTGCCTGGAGCGCCTCGTGGTAGCCGCTTCCGAGTAGGCGCCGGGCCGTGAGGTCCGAGGCGAACGCACGCAGCTCGTCTTCTGCTGCTTCGAGCTCGGCGGTGGCGGTCTGGAGCGCTTGGGAGTCTTGCTTGATCGAAAGCGCTTGGTCTGCCATCTGCTCGCGCCAGATGTCCTCGACATAGCGCTCCACGGCCTCTCTGGAAATAGTCGCGGGCGCAGGACAAGCGCCGGCGCTGTGTACCTCGCGGCAGCGGTAGACGAGTGTCGGGTTCGGTCGCCCAGCGCCCCAGACCTGCGGTGCCAGCACGTACCGGCAGGCGGCGCAGCGGACGACGCCGCCGAGTAGGTTCGGCTTCTTCCCGCGGTGAGACGCCCGTACGGGCGCGAGGTTTGCCGCCTGCCACTCGGCGAGGCTCACGATCGCCTCGTGGGCGTTCGGATTGACCGCTTCGCCGCGATAGGCCTCGCCCATGTAGACGCGGTTTTTGACGATACGCTCGACGCTCGATGTGACCCAGCGCCCCCCGTTTGGGCGCGGGGCAAGCTCGTCCAGCCGGCGCGCGATCTCCGTGCGCGTCTTGTATGCCGCGCGCATCAGGAAGACCTCGCGTACCGCCTGGGCGTCAGCGTTTGGCGCCAGCCGTTTGTCGGCGTCCTTGTCGTAGCCGAACGGCGTGAACTTGGCGATATGGACGCCGCGCGCGATCGCGTTGTTCGTGGCCGTCCCCCAGTTCTCGGCGATACGGTCGCGCTCGAGCTCGGCGAACACGAGCAGGATGCGCAGGAATGCCTTGCCCACCGACGTTGAGAGGTCGAGGTTCTCGGCGACGCTCACGAGCACGGCGTCGTGGCGCTGGAACTCTTCAAGCGTGCTCAGCGCGCCCACCAGCGTGCGGGCGAAGCGATCGAGCTTGGCGACGATCACGCCGTCGCTCTGCCCGCTTCTGATCCGCTCCACGATCTGATCGAAGACGGGACGGCTCATGTTGCCGCCGGAGACGTCGAGCTCTGGCTCGTGCCATGTGAGCGTGTGCCCGTGGGCTTTCGCCCAGCGCTTGATCTGCTTGCGCTGGACCTCGGGGGAGATGAAGCTCGGCCCGCTGCGGCCGCGGACCTGAGAGACGCGAACGTAGGCGTCGAGTCGCAGGCTATTTGACGTCATGGGTTAGCATTTTAGCATTGTTATTCGACGAGGGTTGGCGGCTGCTGGGTGATCCGGTCGGACGCACGCTGCTGGCCTCGCTGCAGCGCATGGGGCGCTCGGAGCTGGCGGTGCCGATCATCAGCACTCAGCTCGTCACAGACGCGCTCGTCGGCGAGCGCGAATCGCTCGAGAATCTGCTCGGCGCGACGTTCGTGTTCGGGATGCGCTCAGAGGCCGAGGCGGCACGCGCGCTCGCGTTGCTCGGACTCGACCACGAGGACCGGCGCGCACGCGAGCGGCTGCTCGAATTGGAGGCCGGCCGCTGTCTGCTGCGTGATCACAGGGGGCGCGTCGAGGCGATCCAGATCGAGCTCGTCGTGCCTTCCCTGCTGCGCGCCTTCTCCACGACTCCGCAAGCGGCGGGCGCGCCGGCCAGCGGCGAGCAACACGATGCCGTGGGCGCGTCGGGCAACGGTGAGCAACACGACGCTGCGCCCATGGTGTTGTGAGTAGCGCGCGAGCGGCATCGCTGGCGCTGGGAGTGGCGCTCGCGACCTGGCTCGCGCCGGTTGTCCGCTCAGAGGCAGCGGTCATCTACAAGTACCAAGCCAAACCGCGCGCGGCTTCGCACGCTTCCCGTAACTCGGCCCCCACGCATTCCCCTGCGGTTGCCCCGACCCCTACGCATTCCCCGCCGCCCGCCCCGGCCCCTGCGCGAGCTCCAGATGGGCCGCCGCTGAACGTGACGGTGGGCGCGGAAGGCGGCGAAAACATTGCTGGCGTGCCGGCGGCCGAAGGCGATCAGCTCGTGGAAAACGGCCTATCGAGCCCCCTGTGTGAGGGCTCCGACAGCGATCAGCTCTCAAGCGCGGCGCAGAGCAACTGTCACACGTCCGGCTTTGTGGGCGCGCCAGCGCCGACCAACGACTACGAACTCGACGTCAACATCGACGTTGGCGCGCTCGGTCTCAGCGACGGAGGGCTGTTGTCGGTGATCCAGGACGTGTTCATCGCCCCGCTATGGAACGCGCTCGTGTGGGTGGCGCATGGGCTAGTCGTGATGCTCGAGTGGTGCTACACGCTCGAACTGCTGGGCGGCTCCACGATGAGTCGCATCGCGAGCTCCCTGCGGGAGGCGCACGCGGGCTTCACCGCGCCGTGGCTCGCGTCGGCGCTCGCCGTTGCCTCGGCGTTTGTCTTCTACAACGGGCTGATTCGCCGCCGCGTGGCCGAGACGCTCGGCCAGGCGCTGGCGACGCTCGCGATGATGGCAGCCGGGCTGTGGATGATCGCGAATCCGCTGGGCACAATCGGAGCGGTCGGGCGGTGGGCCGACCAGGCGAGCGTCGGAACGTTGGGCGTGGTCACGCAGGGGACGCCCGCGAACGCTCCAAGGACGCTCGGCGACAGCATGCGAGCCCTGTTCGCGGGGGCGATCGAAGCGCCGTGGTGCTTCCTGGAGTTCGGCAACGTGCGCTGGTGCAGCGATCCAGCGCTGCTGGACCAGAATCTGCGCAAAGCGGCCGCAAGCGTCGTCGCCTCCGAGCAGCAACAACTCAAATGCACGCCCAGCTCGGATGGGGTGAGCTGCGTCTCCTCGGGCACCAGCTCGGCGCTCACGATCGAGCACAGCACTGAGTTGGTGCGAGAGGCCGACACGAACGGCGCGCTGTTCCTCGCGTTCCCGGCCAACCACGTGGAACGCAACTCCGTCAAAGACAGAAGCTCCCTGCTGCACGTCCTGTGCCAGACCACGAACGACACCCAATGCAAAGGCCCGACCGCCGCCGAGGCTGAGTTTCGCTCCGACAGCGGCACCTTCCCACGCGCTATCGGTGTAGTGCTGATCGCGGGTGGGGTGCTCGGGATGGTGTTGCTGTTTGGGTTGATCGCGGTGCGTCTGCTGATCGCCGCGCTCGTCAGCCTGCTGATGCTGCTGCTCGCCCCCTTCGTCGCGCTGGCGCCAGCGTTCGGCGACAGTGGCCGCGCGCTGTTCATCGGCTGGGCGACGCGGCTGCTGGGCGCGGTCACCTCAAAGCTCGTCCACTCGTTCCTGCTCGGCGCCCTGTTGACGATGCAGCGCATCCTGATCGCGCTGCAGCCGCTCGGCTGGTGGACCGACTGGCTACTGATATCGGCGTTCTGGTGGACGGTGTTTCTCAAGCGCCACCAGGCGATGGCGTTTGTGCACAACGGCGGTCGCAGACCGGTCGTGCCCGAGCGCAAGTCGATCGCCGGCCGGCTCGGCGGCGCGCTGGAAAGCTATGGAGTGACACGTCATCCGGTGCGCTGGAGCCAGGCCCGGATCAACGCACGGATCGCCCCTGCGCCACCCGCGCCCGACGAGCAGCTGCGCAAGCGCCCTCCCGCAGCCGTGAAAAAGACGAGCGCGGGCAGCTTGAATAAACAGGCCGACAAGCAGTCCAAGCGTAAGCGTGGACCCGGGCTCGATAAGGGCTTCGTCTCGATGTCGCGCAAGCCTGATTCCCGGCCCGAGACGTTGGCCAAGCGAGCACAGCTGGCACGTGTGCGCGACGCGCGCGAAGTCGCGCTCGCGGATGATGACCCGCGACGGGCGGTGAAGCTCGCCGTTCGCGCTCAGCGGATCGAAGCGGAACTGAGGAGCGAGCCGACCGACGACGCGCGTCCGGTCGCCGTAGGCGCCGCGCAGGCGCCGCGCCGCGGTCACCGCGCACAGACGGGTCGCACGCGACTGGAGGGTGCCGCGACGCGGGCTGCTCACTCGAGCTATCCGCTGTTCGCGCGTGCCGACCAAGCCAAGCGAGTCAGCGCGCAGGGTCGTACATCGAGCCAGCGGGGACGCACAAGCGTGTCGGTAGCGTCCCCATCGCGTGTCGCGCCAGATTCCCATTCGCGCGTCGACGCGGCCGCGGAGGTCAACCGAGCGGGCGCTCCCTCCGCTGGGCGCCGCGCGCCCGGTCGAGACGCGCACGATCGAGTTGACGCGCACGGCTGGGTTGACGCGCACGATCGAGTTGACAACGAGTTTGATCGCACGCTTGAAGAGCGCAAACGCGCGAACCTGAACCCCCAAACAGGGTCGCCGGCAACGGGCTCGAGTTCAGCCGCCGACCCGCGCACGCCGAACCGCAGATCGCGCATCATGGACGACGCGCGCGAAGTGGCCGCCGGGCGTAAGCGCCAGCTCGGACGCGAGCCGAACCGATGAGCGCGGGCACGCTCCCACAGCCCACCGTCGCGCCGGGTCTATCGCTCAAGCTGGCGGGCGCGTTGATCATGGGCGTGGGCGCCATGGGGATGTTCGCGCTTACGGTGATCGCGGCGATCGTCGGGCTCAGCGCGGGATCCTCCGGTGTGGGGTCGCTCGGGGAGGGCGTCAGCAACTTCGGGGTATCGGCCCGCGCGGAGGCCGAAATCCCGCCGCTGTACCTCAGCCTCTACCAGCAGGCAGCGGCGCGCTATGGCCTGGATTGGGCAATCCTGGCCGGGATCGGCAGGGTCGAGTGCGACCACGGACAGGACCCGGCTCCCTCCTGCACGCGGGAGGGAGCCGTCAACTCAGCGGGCGCGGGCGGGCCGATGCAGTTCCTCGCCTCGACCTTCAGCGAGTACGGGGTGGACGCCGAAGGCGACGGGCCGCCCAACCGCTGGAACCCGGCCGACGCGATCTATTCGGCGGCTAACTACCTGCGCGCGTCGGGCGCTCCGGGCGACTACCGCAAGGCGATCTACGCCTACAACCACGCCTGGTGGTACGTCAAAGAAGTGCAGCGCTGGGCCTCGCTCTACCGCGGCGCCCCGCAGGCTCGCGGGGCGAGTCCCGCGAGCGCGGTGCAAACGTCGATCGCCGACTGGCCGGGCGTGGGACCCGTCGAATTCGTCGCGGGCACGCGCGCGCTGCTCTCGCCAACCGACGGCCACGTCGCGCTCGTACCGGCGCAGGCCCCGCCGGTGGTGCAGGCGATGGTGATCGCCGGCAACGAGCTGCAAAATCTGCCCTACGGTCCGGCCGGCCACCCCGACCCGCTCGGCGCCGTGAGCGAGGACTGCTCGAGCACAGTCAACTTCGCCTTGTACAGAGCGGGAGTGCGCCCGCTGTCGGAAATCCTGCGCGACAACCCGCTCGCGCAGGACTACGTCGATTGGGGCGACCCCGGGCCGGGCAGGTGGGTGACGATCTACGCGACCACCCAACCCACCGACCACGTGTTCATCGTGATCGCCGGGCTGCGACTCGACACGAGCTACAAAGGCACAGACGTAGGCCCCAATCGCGAGGAAAGCGGCCCGCGCTGGCGTATCCTCCCCTACATCCCGACGTGGGCGCACTGGTCGGTGCGCCACCCGCCGGGGTTGTAGAGCTATCGGTCGCGATAGATCTGTGCTGATCTCGGCTGGTGCTCTATGGTCCCCAGCATGCGCGTGCGCGAGGTTGACTACCTGCTGGTCGGAGGCGGCCTGGCGTCCGCCAACTGCGCGCGCTGGCTGCGCGAGTCCGGCGCCGAGGGTGAGATCGTGCTGGTGGGACGCGAGCCCGATCCGCCCTACAACCGCCCGGAGTGCTCAAAGGGCTACCTGCGTGGGCAGGAGAGCCGCGAGGAGCCGCTATTTCGACCTGACGAGTGGTGGGCGGAGCAGAAAGTCGAGCTGCTCACGCGCACGAGCGTGACCGCGCTCGACGCGGGCGCGCGCACCGCCAAGCTCTCAAGCAAAGAGGAACTGCGCTTCGGTAAGGCGCTGCTGGCGACCGGCGCGAACGTACGCCGCCTGAACGTGCCCGGCTGCGAGCTCGAGCAGATCCACTATCTGCGCACGCTCGGCAACGCCGACGCGATCCGCGAGGGCGTTGCCGACGCCGAGAACGTTGTGCTGATCGGCGGCTCCTACATCGGCTGTGAGGTCGCCGCGTCGCTCACGCTGATGGGCAAGCGCGCGACGATCGTGATGCAAGAGCACACCACGCTTGAACGCGGCTTCGGTGCGCAAGCCGGGCGTTTCTTCCAGGACCTGCTCGAATCGCACGGCATCGCGGTGCACGGCCCCGACGGCCTGGAGCGCTTCGAGGGACACACCCTGACGGGCGCCCTCGATGGCGGCGAGCACTCTCAAGAACACACCCAGAGGGCACACGGCAAGCAGGCAGGTGGGCGCGTCAGCAAGGTCGTGACGACCAATGGCCTACAGCTGCCCGCCGAAGCTGTCGTGGTGGGCGCGGGCGTGACGCCCGACATCGCGCTCGCCAAGAGCGCCGGTCTAAAGATCGGCGAGCGTGGCGGAGTGCTGTGCTCCGCGCGCCTGCAGAGCTCCGCGCCGGGAGTGTTTGCCGCCGGCGACATCGCCGAGTACGATTCGCCGTTGCACGACACCCATGTGCGCATCGAGCACTGGGACGTCGCGTTCAACCACGGTAAGACCGCCGCGCTCAACATGCTCGGCGGCGATGTCGCGCATGAGGTCGTGCCCTACTTCTACTCGGTGCTCGGCGACTGGGGCGAGCTGGAGTACGTCGGACCGGCTTACGAATGGGACGAGGAGATCGTGCGCGGCTCCTACGAGGACGGCGAGTTCACCACCTGGTACCTCAAGGACGCGCGCGTGCGCGCAGCGCTCACCTTCGGACGCTCCGATGATCTCGACCACGCGCGCCGACTGATCGCCGAGCGTCCCGTCCTCGACGAGGCTCAGCGCGCCGCGCTTGGGAGCCTCGACGCCGACCTCGCGACGCTCGCGGCCTGAACACCGGTTATCGACCGCAAAGCGCTCTCCCATCGCGAGAACGCCATCGCCGCAGCCCGAAGGGCGGAGGCTATCCCCCAAAAGTGCCTCTCAGCATCACGGGGGCACGCGGGAGTAACATGTGCTCGTCCATAACGGTCGGTGGTCAAGGGAAGCCGGTGCGAATCCGGCGCGGACCCGCCACTGTGACCGGGGATGCCAACCGCGGCGCGCACGCGCGCAGCCACTGATCGGCCGCTCGGCGGATCGGGAAGGCGCGGGGGGTAGGCCCGGGAGCCAGGAGACCTGCCTCCGACCGCAAGCCCACAAAGCCCTCGTGGAAAGGGGTTGGCTCATGCTCACACGTCTCGTCAATCTGCGCCCGGCGCTCCTGCTCGTCGCACTGCCGTGCCTGCTCGCTTCCTCCTCGGCCTACGCCGCCGCGCCCGCGACGGTCACCGTAAGAGTCGAGGGTTTGACCGAAACCAAGGTCCCGACAACGCTCGTTACGACTACCGCTACGCCCGTCATCGCCGCCGGCGAACCGGCAACCAACGCTTGTCCAGGCAACAGCGCGCTTGGAGCCTTGAACACCGCTAGCTCGGGCAAATGGAGCGGCACGTGGTATGGCGGTGAATCGAAGGGAGAAACGTTTAAGGGTCTCGGCTACTCGATCGAATCGATCGACGGGGAGAGCCACCTCTTCGAAAAAGGCTCTAACGCGAACTACTTCTGGTCGTTCTGGTTCAATGACAAGCCCGAAGAAGAACACGGCCTCTGCGAAGTCGCAATGGAAACCGGCGACCGGGTGCTGATGTTCGTCGAATGCTCCGGGTCGGCGTGTCCTCCCAATCCGACTCCGCTTGAGATCGAAGCCCCCGCCGCCGCCAACGTCGGCGAAGAGGTGCCCGTCGCGGTCAAGCAGTACAACACCAAGGGCGAAGCCGCTCCCGCCGTTGGCGCCAGCGTCGAAGGTGGCGGCACGACGGCTACCACCGACTCGCAGGGCCACGCCACGCTGACGTTCACGAGCGCGGGGTCCTACACGCTGAAGGTGAACGACGCATCATCCGGTCCGCCCGCGGTCCGTACGGAGACCACGATCTGCTTGCACGCCGGCAACGACGGCACCTGCGGTACGACGGCACCTTCGAAATCGGAGTCGCCCGGGCAGTCGCCGCCCGCGGTCAGTCCTCCATCGATCGCGCAAGCCATCACCGCGCAGATCGAGGACCTGCGTGAGGGCCACACGTATTCCCGTCGCCACGCGCCGCGCACGCTGGCCGGCAAGATTGACTCGGCTGTGGCGGTCACGTCGATCTCGATCCGGCTGCGCCGCTCCTACAAGGGACGCTGCTGGATCTACAACGGGACGCTCGAGCGCCTACAGCACACGCGCTGCGGCCACGGCGGCTTCTTCAAGATCAACTCGCAGGGATCGAGCTTCTCCTACCTGCTGCCGTCGAAGCTCCCGCCGGGACGCTACGTATTTGAAGTTGAGGCCACCAATGTAAGTGGCCAGCACACCGAATTGAAGCTGGACAGCTCAAAGATCACGTTCCGTGTCGGCTGACAGCCACACCGGCCGTACCGTGGCGCGGGCGCGCTCAAACTCCACGAGCGCGCTCGCTGACTGCCGGTCTTGGCTACGGATTAGCGGACGCGCACACGGCGCGCTCGCGCCGTCCCGTGCGCGCTCGCGCTTGCCGCCCGCGGCGGTCCTCATCCTGGCCCTGTCCGCGCTCGCCGGCTGCGGGCTTGGCGCCGGGGCTGCGCCATCTGGAGTCAGGATCACGGTGACAAAGGAATTCGGCGCGCGCGTGATGAGCTCGTCCAGCGCGCCACACGCGCGCGGTCAGGAAACCGTGATGAGCATGTTGATACGCAACTACAAGCTCACCACCCGCTACGGCGGTGGCTTCGTGGAGAGCATCAACGGCCACTCGGGCGGCACGCTGTCCGGCGAACCAGAGGACTGGTTCTACTATGTCAACGGCGTGCAGGCGCCGAAGGGGGCGGCCGAGACTGACGTGCACTCCGGCGACCGCGTGTGGTGGGACCTGCACGATTGGAGTCAAGCCGAGAGCGTGCCCGCGGTCGTCGGCTCCTACCCCGAGCCGTTTCTGCACGGGATCGAAGGCCGGCGGCTGCCGGTGCGCATCGAATGCCAGCAGACCACCGGCGCGCCATGCCAGACGGTCAACGCGCGACTGCAGCAAGCCGGCGTGCCGGCGGCGCTCTCCTCGATCGACCCGGGCGAATACACCAGCACGCTGCGGGTGCTCGTCGGGACCTGGACGGCGGTGCGCGGCACGCCAGCGACGCAGGCGATCGAACGGGGACCCGGCGCGAGCGGGGTGTATGTGCGTCTCACGCCGAGTGGCCACACGCTCACGCTGCTCGACGCGCGCGGGCAGCCGACGCGCACGCTCGCCGCGGGCGCGGGGCTGCTCGCGGCGATCAAGTACGGCAAGGAAGCGCCCGAGTGGGTGATCACCGGCACCGACACCGCCGGGGTCGTCCTCGCTGCGGACGCGCTCAGCGAACGCGCCCTGCGCGACCACTTCGCGCTGGCGCTCGAACCTTCCGGGGCGCCGCTGCCGGTGCCAACGGCGAGCCCGTGAGCGCGAGGATGTAGCGACCGCCATGCTCGCCACGCTCTTCTACCGCCGCCTGTCCAGTCCGCTGCACGCGACGCGCGCGACGGTGGCGGCGACGTGGGCGAGCGCGCTGGTCACGGCGACGCTACTCAGCGACAATCCGCTCGTGTTGGGCGCACTGTTTGTGGCGGTGCTCGGCGCGGGCGTGGGCGCCGGCGTGGGGGCAGAGCTGACGCGCAGCGCGCGCACAGCGCTGATCTTCGCGGTCCCGATCGTCCTCGTCAACGTGCTCGTCTCGCGCGAAGGACTCACCGTGTTCGCGCGCCTCGGCGACCTCGGGCCGTTCGGCCAGGGCGACCTGACGGTCGAGGCGCTCGTGTACGGCGCCGTGATCGCGCTGAAGGTGGGCCTGCTGATGCTCGTCACGACGCTCGCGAGCCTCGCGATCGACCCCGACGAACTGCTCGCCGTGTTCCGCCGCCACTCGTTCCGCTCGGCGCTCACCGCGTCGCTGGCCACGCGCATGGTGGGGGTGCTCGCCGCCGATTCCCAGCGTCTGGCGGAGGCGCAGCGCACGCGTCCCGGCAATGCCGGCGGTGGGACCGGCCGATCTCCGATCGCCGGGCGCGCGAGGCTGCTGAGCGCGATCGTCGGCTCCTCGCTGGACCGCTCGATGGACGTCGCGGCGACGCTCGAGCTGCGCGGTTTCGCCGCCGGGGGCCGACGCGCGCCGGCTCGCCGCCATCCCTTCTCGCGCCACGACCGCGCGTTCGCGGCGTCGGCTACATGCGTGCTCGCGCTCGCGCTCGCGGGGCGGCTGGCGGAGATCGCTCCGTTCAGCGCCTACCCGCTGGTGCACATGCCCATATCCGCCGCCACTATCGGGCTGTGCGTGGCACTGCCCGTGGCCGTCCTGTTTCCGCTGCTCGACCGTCGGGGGATCGAATTTTGAGATCCGCGATGGCGTTCGAGCAGGTCACCTACCGCTACCCCACCGGGTCACAGGCCGCCCTGCGCGATGTGACCTTGCGGGTCGAGCAGGGTGAGCTGTGTCTGCTGGTGGGACGCTCCGGGCAGGGCAAGTCCACGCTGCTGCGCGCCGCGTGCGGCCTCGTGCCCCACTTCCACGGTGGCACGTTCGCCGGGCGCGTGACCGTCGCGGGGATGGACACGCGCGAGCACCCGCCCGCCTCGCTCGGCGCGCACGTGGGCGTGCTGCAGGGCGACGCCGAGACGCAGCTCGTGATGAGCTCGACGCGCGCCGAGCTGGCGCTCGCGATGGAGAGCCGCGGCCACGGCGCCACCGCCGTCGCGCGCGCTGTCGAGGAGGTCGCGCTGGCACTCGGCATCGACCAGCTGCTGGACCGCTCCACGCACGACCTATCCGGCGGGGAGAAGCAGCGCGTGGCGCTCGGCGCCGCGCTCGCTGGACGTCCGCGCGTGGTGCTGTTGGACGAGCCCACCTCACAGCTCGACCCCGTCGCGGGCGACGAGCTGATCGGGCTGCTGCGCCGCCTCAACCAGGAGTGGGACACCACGATCGTACTGTCCGAGCATCGCCTGGAGCGTTGCCTATCGGCGGCCGACCGCGTGATCGCGCTCGACGGCGGCGCGATCGCCCACGACGGCTCGCCGGCCACGTTCCTGCGCTGGGCGGCCGGCGCCGAGCCGACGCTGCAGACCCCGGGCGCGAAGCTGTTCGCGCTCGCCGGTCTGTCGCCGCCGCCGGTCGGCGTCAAGCAGGCGCGCGCCACGTTGCGCCGTGAAGGACTGCTCCCCGACGAGCCCGACCCGGGAGCGTCGTCGTCGGCCAACGGTCGCGGCCAGCCCGGCACGCCGTGTGTTGCCGACGATCGCGACGAGCCATCGGAAATCGGCCGGCGCGCCAGCGGCGCCCGTCGGCTTGCCGCCAGCGCGCGCGCGCGCCTGGCGAAAGGTGGCGGCGCGCAGCTGCCCCCGGCGATCGCGCTGCGGGGAGTGTGGTGTGAGATCCCGCGCGGACCCGCGATCCTGCGCGGAGTCGATCTCGTGGTCGAGCCGGGCGAGCGTGTCGCGCTGATGGGACGCAACGGCGCCGGCAAGTCCACGCTGTTGCGCCACGCGGCGGGCCTGCTCGTGCCTACGCGCGGGCAGATCGAACGGGCCGGCAGGGTCGCGCTCTTGCTGCAGAACCCGGGCGACTACCTCCTGCACGAGCGCGTTCGCGAAGAGCTCTCGGCCGATGCGCTCCAGCGCGCGGGGCTGGAGGAGCTTGCCGAGCGCAACCCGCGCGACCTCTCCGGCGGAGAGCGTCAGCGCCTCGCGCTCGCGATCGTCGCCGATGGCGTCGAGCCCCCCGCGGTGGTGGCGCTCGACGAGCCCACGCGCGGCATGGACCGCGAGGCGAAGGGGGAGCTCGCCCGCGAGCTGGAGCGCCGCGCGGGCGAGGGCCAAGCGGTGATCGTCGCCACCCACGACCCCGAGTTCGCCGCCGCGTGCGCGCGGCGCGCGATCCTGCTCGCCGACGGACGCATCATCGCCGATGGCCCCGCGGCCGAGCTGCTCGCGGGTGGCTGGTACTTCGCCACCGAGACCGCCCGCATCCTCGGTGGCGCCGGTGACGCGCTACGCCCCGAGCAGGGAGCCCTGCTGCTGCGCGATCTCGCCGTGCCGATGGAGGTGTTGTCGTGAGTTGGCCGCTCGCCTCGTTTGCGATCGTCGCCGGTGTGCTCTTCGCGGGCTGGCTGGCCTACGAGCGCGCGCGCCCATCCGCGCGCATGGTCGCGGTCGTGGCGACGCTCGCCGCGCTCGCCGCGCTCGGGCGCGACGCGTTCGCGGCGCTGCCCGACGTGAAGCCGATCACCGCGATGGCGCTCGTCGTCGGCTACGCGCTCGGACCGCTGCCGGGCTTCACGGTCGGAGCGATCGGGATGCTGGCGTCCAACATGATGCTCGGCCAGGGTCCCTACACCCCATGGCAGATGGCCGCTTGGGGCCTGGTGGGCCTCGCCGGCGCGCTGCTCGGCCGTCTCAGCGCCAGGCAGCTCGGGCGCTTCGGTCTCGCGCTCGCGTGCGCGGTGATGGCGCTGGTGGCCAAGGAGATCATGAACCTCTACACATGGACGCTCGGCGCGACCCACACGCCCGCCGCGTTCCTCGCCTACGCTGGCGCTGCGCTGCCGTTCGACATCACCGACACGGTCGCTTCGTTCCTGTTCGGATTCGCGTTCGGCCCCGAGCTGGCACGCCTGCTGGGGCGCATGCGCGCGCGCATGACGATTGAATGGCAGCCCACCCACCCGACCGGCTCGCCCGTGAATCCGCCGCCACGACGCTCGGCCCGCCCGCCCGCCGTAACGTCGCTCCTGCTGATCGCGATCTGTCTGATCGCGGCGGCCCCCGCGCACGCCGGCACCACACCCGAGGTCAGCTACCTCGAACACGCCCAGGACTCCAATGGCGGCTTCGGCCCCGCGCCCGGTCAACGCAGCAGCGAGCTGTATTCGGCGTGGGCCGCGATTGGGCTCGCCGCGGCCGGCCGCGACCCGGCCAGCGTCAAGCACGCGGGCCATTCGGTGCTGGACGCGATCCGCGACGAAGCCTCAACCCTCGAAGGCGCCGGGGACGACGAGCGCACGATCCTCGCGCTGCACGCGTGCGGCGTTCCCGTGTCCGACTTCCCCGGAGAAAGCCTCGTGGCCAGACTACTGCGCGAACGCTCCAGCGACGGCTCGTTTGACCAGCTCGTCAACATCACCGCGTTCGCGATCTTCGCGCTGCGCGTCGCCGGCAGCATGGCAGACAACGGGATCGTGAACGCCGCCGGCCGCTGGCTGGCCGCCCAGCAGGGTTCCGACGGAGGCTTCGGCTTCGCCGGGCGTGGCGGCAGTGAGGACGTTGACGACACCGCCGCGGCGCTACAGGCGGTGATCGACGCCGGTGCTCAGCGGTCGAGCGCTGCCGTCGCGCGCGCGGTCGCCTACCTGCGCCGTGCCCAGAACCCCGACGGCGGTTTTCCTCAGCAGCCCGGCGGCGAATCCAACACCCAATCGACCGCGTGGGCGGTGCAGGGCCTCGACGCGGCCGGCCAGGACGTGAGCGCCTTCAAACGCGCAGGCAGCCGCTCGCCACTGGCTTACCTGGAGAGCCTCGTGGCGCCGGGCGGCAGCGTGCGTTACTCGCGCACGAGCGCGCAGGCGCCGGTGTGGGTCACGGCACAGGCGCTCACCGCGCTCGCCGGCAGGCCGTTTCCCATCGCGCCTGTCGTTTCCGGCCACGGTTAGGAACCTCTTAATCGACTCGCCTACCCTTGGATGGGATGTCGGCGTCTCCGACTACGATCGTCGCCGCTCGTCGCGGCGTACACGCCCCGCTGCTGCTGGCCGGGGGGTGTGTTGCTGGGTTGGCGCTCACATGGGTGCTGGCAGCGCTCGTGCCCCTCACGCACGTGCACGATGCGGTGGTTCTGTATGACTTCACGCGGCTCGATCGCCCGATCGTCGAAGTGCCCGCGAAACTGCTGCTCGCGCTACTCGAACCGGCGTTCTTCGTCGTGTGGGGGATCGCTCTTGCGGGGATAGCCATCTCCCGCGGGCGTCCGCGGGTGGGTCTTGCCGTGGTGCTCGTGCTAGTGCTCGCGCCGCTCAGCGCCGAGCTGCTCAAGCCGCTGGTGGCCCATTCACATGCGCAGGTCGTGCCGTTGTACATCACGGGCGCCTCGTGGCCGAGCGGTCACGCGACCGCGGTGACGGCGCTCGTGTGGTGCGCTGTGCTGGTCTCTGCGCCCGCGCGCCGGCGGGCTGTCGCGATCGGTGGCATCGTGTTGGCGGCGGCTGTCGGCTGCTCGCTGTTGATTCTCGCGTGGCACATGCCAAGCGACGTGTTGGGGGGCTATTTGCTCGGTACGCTGTGGGCCGCCCTTGCGATCGCGGCGCTGCGCGCCGCCGGTTCGCGCGGACCTCTGCGCCGAGAGCTCAGGCGGCCGTATCGGCCGAGCCGGGCCCATGCGCGCCCGGAGCCCATAGCGACTCGTACTTTGATTCGGAGCTCCCCGCCCGGTCCTCATTCGCAGCACGGCTGAGGATGAACAGCATGTCCGACAGCCGGTTGAGGTAGCGGATGACCTCCGGGTTGCAGTCCCCGCCGACCGCGATCGCGCGGCGCTCCGCGCGGCGACACACAGTGCGACACACGTGCAGCTGCGCGGCTGCCGGGGTCCCACCGGGGATCACGAACGAGCGCAGCGGCTCGAGCTCGGCGTTGACCTCGTCGCACACCCGCTCCAGCCACTCGGTGTAGGAGGACGTCACGCGCAGGCGCACCTGCCCCTTGCGCGTGGCGTCCGGCGCGCCGTCCGCCGGCACGGGCACCGACAGGTCGGCACCGACGTCCAGCAGGTCGTTCTGTACGCGCGCCAGCCACTGCGCGAAGCTGGCGGGCAGACCCGGCGCCAACAGGGCCACACCAATCGTCGCGTTGAGTTCATCGACAGTGCCATACGCCTCCACGCGGGGGTGGGACTTGGACACGCGACTCATATCGCCCAGGTGGGTTTGGCCGCCGTCTCCACCCTTGGTATAGATGCGCGTCAGGTTGACCGTCATGGCCCCTCGAGTCTGGCAGATGAGCGCGCGGCGTGCCCGCCGTCGGCTGGGTACGGGGAAGGTCAGACTGCGTGTCGTCGGGCAGATCGGATACTTTCCCGGCCTTCATGCGGGTAGGTGTTCCGAAGGAGACCGCCGAGGGCGAGCACAGAGTTGCGCTCGTGCCGGAGGTCATAGCGAAGCTGAAGACCAAGGGCCTCGATGTCCTGGTCGAGAGCGGCGCGGGCGCAGACGCCCTGCTGCCCGACGCTGCCTTCGCGCAGGCGGGCGCCCAGCTGAGTACCGACACGGCCGAGCTGTGGCGCTCTGAGGTCGTGGTCAAGATCTCGCCCCCCGGAGAGGCGGAGGTCAGGCTGCTCGGCCAGGGCTCGATCCTGATCGGCTTCCTCGCGCCATTGACGAGCCCGCAAACTACGCGTGCGCTCGCCGCGGCCAAAGCGACCGCGTTTGCGATGGAGTCGATTCCGCGTATCTCGCGCGCCCAGTCGATGGACGCGCTCTCCTCGCAGAGCAACATCGCGGGCTACAAGGCCGCGCTGTTGGGCGCGGAGCACATGGGGCGTTTCTATCCGATGCTGATGACCGCCGCCGGTACGATCCCCCCCGCCAAGGTGCTCGTGCTCGGCGCGGGCGTCGCGGGGTTGCAGGCGCTCGCGACCGCCAAGCGTCTGGGGGCGCGCACGACCGGTTACGACGTCCGCCCGGAGGTCGCCGAGCAGGTGCAGTCGCTTGGTGCGCAGTGGCTCGACCTGGGCTTGGAGGCGAGCGGCGAGGGGGGCTACGCACGCGAGCTCACCGAGCAGGAGCGTGCGCGCCAGCAGCAAGCGCTGACCGACGCGATCAAGGGCTTCGACGTTGTCATCACGACCGCGCTCGTACCTGGCCGCCCCGCTCCGAAGCTGGTCACAGCCGAGGCCGTGGAAGGCATGAAGCCCGGTTCTGTGATCGTCGATCTCGCCGGCGAGTCGGGCGGCAACTGCGATCTGACCGAGCCCGGCCAGATCGTCGTCAAGCACGACGTGAAGATCGTCTCGCCGCTCAACCTGCCCGCCAGCATGGCCGAGCACTCATCGCAGTTGTTTGCGCGCAATGTGCTGGCGCTGCTGGATCTGCTGGTCGTCCCGAAGGAGGGCGGCGCCGAGGGCGAGCTGGAGTTGAAGCTCGACTTCGACGACGAGATCGTCGCCGGCTCGTGCATCGTGCGCGAAGGGGAGATAGTGGGCGCTGGCGCTAAGGCCGCGGTGGCGGCCGGTGGTGCGGCGGGAGCGAACGCCGAGACGCCTGGAGTGGCGGCGGGGACGACAGCGCGCGGTGAGACGGCGACCGAGGAGAAAGCGTGATCCTCGCAAGCGTGCTCACCACCAACCTCGCGATCCTCGTGCTCGCCGGCTTCATCGGCTTCGTGGTGATCTCCAAGGTGCCCAACACGCTGCACACGCCGCTGATGAGCGGCACCAACGCGATCCACGGGATCGTGTTGCTAGGTGGGTTGTTGCTGCTGGGCCTCGCCGAACTGGACAGCTTCAGCAAGGCGCTGCTGGTGATCGCGGTCGCGTTCGGCACGATCAACATCGTCGGAGGTTTCCTCGTAACCGACAGGATGCTCGACATGTTCAAGTCGCGCCCCAAGCCCACGCCGGTTGAGCAGGGCTCCCCACCGGGTGTGAAAGCCGGTACGGAGAGCGAGCCGGGTGGCGACGGGAAGGCGAGCACGTGAGCAACCAGCCGTTGGCCGTCGTCTTCCTGCAGAGCGAAAGCTTCGTCTATGTCCTCTACATAATCGCCTTCGCGATGTTCATTCAAGGGTTGCGCGGCCTGTCGGGGCCGACGACCGCCGTGCGCGGCAACCGCATTGCCGCCGTCGGGATGGCGATCGCGGTGATCGCCACCCTACTCAACCCGGGCGAGGGCAACTGGGGTCTGATCGCGCTTGGTGTCGCGCTCGGTGTCGCCGTCGGGGTGCCGGCCGCGCGCCAGGTGAAGATGACCGCGATGCCACAGATGGTCGCCCTCTTCAACGGAGTAGGCGGCGGGGCGGTGGCGATCATCGCGTGGGTCGAGTTCCGCAACCACGGTTCTACCTACGGCTCGCACACGATCGAACACGCATTTACAAGAGGCGTGTTCTTCGAACGTGTCACCGCTCACGTCGGCGGACCGCCCACTTATGTAGCGGTCTTCTCAGTGTTCGCCGCGATCGTCGGGTCGGTGTCCTTCTGGGGCTCGAACATCGCGTTCGGCAAGCTCCAGGAAGTCCTGCCCGGCCGCCCGATCACGCTCGGCGCCGGTCAGCAGGTCGTCAACCTCGTGCTGCTGATCCTCGCGCTCGCGGCGGGTATCGATCTGGTTGCCGGCGCCCACTCCGAACTGTTGTTCATCGGGATGCTGATCGTCGCTGCGCTGCTTGGCAACGCAGTGGTGCTGCCGATCGGTGGTGCTGACATGCCGGTCGTGATCTCGCTGCTGAACGCTTTCACGGGCCTGTCGGCCGCGGCGACGGGCATGGCGCTCAACAATCCCGCGTTGATCGTCGCCGGGATGATCGTCGGCGCGTCGGGCTCGATCTTGACCAATCTGATGGCGACCGCCATGAACCGCTCGATCCCGGCGATCGTCGCGGGCGGCTTTGGCGGTGGCGGAGCCGTGGAGGGCGCCGAAGGCGCCGGGGCACACGCGGGCACCGTACGCTCCACCGGCGCCGCCGACGCGGCGATCCAGCTCGCCTATGCCAATCGTGTGGTGGTCGTCCCCGGTTACGGCATGGCCGTCGCCCAGGCCCAGCACGCGGTGCGCGAGCTGACCAAGGAGCTCGAGAGTCGTGGGGTGGAAGTTAGTTACGCCATTCATCCCGTCGCCGGACGCATGCCGGGACACATGAACGTGCTGCTCGCCGAGGCAGACGTCCCATATGACCAGCTCAAGGAGATGGACGACGCCAACCCCGAGTTCCAGCGCACCGACGTGTCACTGGTTATCGGCGCCAACGACGTGACCAACCCGGCGGCGAAGAACACGCCGTCCTCGCCGATCTACGGGATGCCGATCCTCGAGGTGTCCGACAGCCACTCGGTGATCGTGATCAAGCGCTCGATGAACCCCGGGTTCGCCGGGATCGAGAACGAGCTCTACTTCGACCCGAAGACTTCGATGCTCTTCGGGGACGCCAAGTCGGCTGTGAGCGAGATCACAGCCGAGCTGTCGGCTCTCTGACGCCAGATCCCTGAAGAAGTTTCGTTCGGGCCCGGCGCGAAATGTCGAGCTGCGCGTCTCTCGCCTGAGCTGCGGCCTCTATGCCTGAGCCGCGGTCTCTATGCCTGAGCTGCGGCCTCTGTGCCTGAGCCGCGGCCTCTGCGCCTGAGCCGCGCGTCTCTGCGGTCTTCTACGTTCCTAATGGGCTCGCCGCGGCGCGCGCTTCCCTACACGTGCCAAATTGGTACGCAATACAGACAAAGCATGCATTGCTAATGTAGTACATCGTATCCTAAAATCAACTGAGGAGAGGAGACATAGTCATCTGAGGGGTCAGGATTTCGTTGCATCGCCTCAAACCTTCGGGTCAATTGCGGTTCACGCTGGTCGTCTGCGTGCTGGCGTGCACCGTGTGGGTCTCCGGGGTGGCTCGTCCAGTTGGCGGAAGTGGCGAGCTACCCCGGAGCGGTTATCAGCGCGCGCTCGAGCGAGTATCCCGTGCGCCACGCGCGAAAGCGAGCATCGTCGGCGGCGCGAGCGCCTCGATCGCGAGCTTTCCCTTCCAGGTCGCGCTATACAACTCACAGGCCGGCTCACCGGCGGCGGGCTTCTTCTGCGGAGGGGTCATCATCGACGCCACGCATGTCGTCACGGCCGCCCACTGCGTCGTTGCCAACTCCGGGAGCTCGGACGAAATGATGGTTCTCGCGGGCTCGACGTCACTTGATCCCACCGATCCGGGGAGCGTCCGTGATCCTGTGCAGTCGAGCGCATTCGACTCGCACTACAACCCCGTGAGCAGCGAGGACGATGTCGCGTTGCTCACGCTCACTCGGCCGCTGTGGTCGGGTCCCACCGCGCCAAGCGTCAACGGCGCCAATAGGATCGCACCGTTGCCACTCGACCCCGGCAAAGCGTCGGTGTATGGCAATCCCAACGACACCCCCGCGGTCATCGCGACAGCCAGCGGCTGGGGGGATGTCAACCCTGCGCCCGGCCACACCGCAAGCTATCCAACGGCCCTGCGGGCGGTGCAAATACCACTCGTCTCCGAATCGCTCTGTGAAGAACAGTACGCGCTCATCGAACAGCCGATCACCCCAAGCATGATCTGTGCCGGAGGTGGAAAGTCACACGTGGACACTTGCTACGGCGATAGCGGTGGACCGTTGGTCGTCGACCAGGACACGCCCGCCCGCCCCCCGGAGGACTATGTGCTGATCGGGCTGGTTGACTTCGGCAACGGATGCGCCCAACCCGGCTTCGCCGGTGTCTACACACGCGTCTCGAGCCCGCAGATCGTGAGCTTTCTAAGCTCCGGTGACGGCCAGTCGGTGGGTCCGCTCGCCTCGCAGGCTAAGCACAAGCGGCGCAAGAAGCACAGGAAGCGCCACCCTCACCACGGCTGAGTCGGAGCGGTTGGTCGAACCCGAGCGACGCTCAGTATGGTCGGCCGGCCGCCGCGTAGCGGCACAGCTCCAGGCGCGTAGGCACCGGGTGGTGACGACGCGCGCGAGCTGGCCGCCGAGCGTAGGTGCCAGCTCGGACGCGAGCCGAACCAGCGAGCGCACAGACCTTCCGCGTCCTCTGGGACACTGGGACCGTGATTTCACGCCAACACGCGGTCGAGGCCCTGTTCGCCAACGAGTTCGATCTCGTTGTCGTCGGCGGTGGGATAACGGGTGCGGGCGTCGCGTTGGATGCGGCTGCCCGCGGCTACAGTGTCGCGCTGGTCGAGCGCGCGGACTACGCGTCGGGAACTTCGAGCCGCTCAAGCAAGCTTGTGCACGGTGGGCTGCGCTACCTGCAGCATTTCGATCTTGGGCTCGTGCGCGAGGCTCTACTCGAGCGTCAACTGCTGGTGGCGCTCGCGCCGCACCTCGTGCGCCCGTTGCCACTTGTGGTGCCCGCCTTTGACGGTGCCCGCCCCGACCGGCTGATGGGAGTCGGATTGAATCTGTATGACGTGATGTCGGTCGATCGTGATCGCCTGCGCGCGCGCCGCTCCCGCCGTGGACGCGGCGAGCATACGAGCGGCGAGTCCGCGTCCAGCCCACCGACGGCGGCCGTGCTGGAGCAGGGGGAGTCGTGGAGCCCGGAGCGTCACCGCGTCATCTCCGGTGAGGACGTGCTCGAGCTTGTGCCCGCTCTGGCCAAACGCGAGCCGACGAGCGGCTACCTCTTCTATGACTGCCAGACCGATGACGCGCGTCTGGTGCTCACGGTGCTCGGCGAGGCCGAGCGCTTCGGTGCGGTGTGCGCCAACCGCGTGCACGCGCTGGCGCTGCTAGAGCACGACGGGCGAGCCAGTGGCGTGCGAGTACGCGACGAGGAGAGTGACGAGTGCTTCGACGTGCGAGCCGAGAACGTGGTCAATGCGACAGGAGTGTGGGCTGACGAGCTGCGTCCACAAGAGCTGCATGACGAGGCCGAGCTACCGGTGATTAGGCCGAGCCGCGGAACCCACATCACGCTGCGCCACGAGGACCTGCCACTGCACGGGGGCGCGATCGTGCCCGCCGGCGCGGGCCGGTCGATCTTCGCGTTGCCGTGGCTGGGACGGACACTCGTCGGCACGACCGACAACGACTACGAAGGCACGCTTGATCATGTGCGTCCCTCAGAGGAGGACGTTGACTACCTGCTGGCCGCTGTCAATGAGTTCTTCGCAACCGGCCTCGGTCGCGGCGAGCTCGCGGGCGCCTACGCCGGTGTGCGTCCGCTGATCTCCACAGGCGACACGAAGAAATCGGTTGACATATCGCGCAAGGCCGAGCTGTATGAGACCTCCAGCGGCATGATCACGATCACCGGCGGCAAGCTCACCACCTGGCGCCGGATGGCCAAGATGGCCGTTGACCGCTTGGTCGAGCGCGAAGCGCGCGAGGCCCCCTGCCGTACCGCGGAGATCCCCCTGGGGCAGGCCATCGCGGTACAGGATCTGGCGCTCGTGGAGGGAGTCTCCGAGCCGGCGCGGGCGGCACTCGCGGCCCGCTACGGCTACGGAGCGCACGAGCTACTCGCTCTGATCGCCGAGCGTCCCGAGCTGGCCCAACCGATCGTCCCAGCACTCCCCGACCTGATGGCCGAGGTCGTGATCGCGGCGCGGCGCGAGCAGGCGCGTAGCTTGGGCGACGTGCTATTGCGGCGAACGCGCCTCGGCCTGATCGCGGCCCGCGAGCTGGTGGGCGAGGACGCGGGTAGCTCCTCACCCTCACCCGTGGAGCGCGTCGCCGGGCTGCTGGCGGGTGAGCTGGGATGGAGCGAGCGGCGTACGGCCGTCGAGGCCGAGCGCTTCCTGGAGGAGGCTCGTCTGGAGGGGATCCTGGTGGGGGCCGTGGAGGATTAGTGTCCATGCCAGCCTTTGGCGAGCACCTGTAGGGGGATGAAATCGGTGAGCCTGGTGTTGTCGTATGCACTTTCGCAGTATGCACTTTTGCATTCTGCAGGTACATAACACTTCACTTTATGAAGTGTTATGTGGCGTGTGGTGTTGCTTTTTGGACTATATGAAGTGTTATGCGGCTGTGGTTTGCTTTTTGGACTATGTGAAGTGCTATGCGGCTGTGGTGTTGTTTTTTGGACTTTTCGGACTACATACACTTCAACTTTTGGGACTCTTTGGGACTCTTTGGGACTCTTTGGGACTCTTTGGGACTACATACACTTCATTTTGTAAAGTGTTATGTATGCGGTTGGAAGACGTCGCTGCCGCTCCTGACTTCCCGTCAGCGGGAGCCCGTCGCCCCGTACGCTCAGCCTCTGCGGTTCGTCTCGCTCGCCCGCTTCGCACATGACCACGATCGCTCCCACCTATCGCCTCACCGCCGCCGGCAGGGTGCTCGAGCTCGGCGCCAGGCCGTGGCTGATGGGCGTGGTCAACGCCTCGCCCGACTCGTTCAGCGACGGGGGTCGCTACCGGACGCTCGAGCAGCGGGTGGAGCTCGCGGCGGGGCTGTTGCGCGCGGGAGCCGACATCCTCGACATAGGCGGTGAGTCGGCCAGCACCAATCGTCCACGGGTCGAGGTCGAGCATGAGATCGAGCGAGTCCTACCGTTGATCGAACGCGTGGTCACAGAGCTCGATGCGATCGTGTCCGTCGATACCTACAAGCCGGCGGTCGCACGGGCCGCGATCGCGGCGGGAGCGTCTATCGTCAACGACGTCAGTGGGCTGCGCGCCCCGGAGCTGGCCGAGGTGTGTGCGCAAACTGGCGCCGCGCTCGTTGTGATGCACACACGCGCGGCGCCCAAGCAGCGTTTGCAGGATCCCGATCTCTACGAGGACGTGACACACGAGGTGCTTGGTTTTCTGGAAGCGCGCATCGCGCTTGCGCTGCACGCGGGTGTCGCCCGCGAGCAGCTGATAGTTGATCCCGGCCCGGATTTCGCCAAGACACCGGCCCAAACGGTGGAGCTGCTCGCGAACGTTTCGAGCTTGCACTCGCTTGGCTGCCCGCTACTGATGGCAATTTCGCGCAAGGACTTCATCGGTGCGCTCACCGGGCGAGCGCCGCGCGAGCGCCTGGCGGGCACGCTCGCGGCGCTCGCCCACGGAGTGGATGCGGGAGCGCATATCTTCCGGGTGCACGACGTCGCCGCCGCCTCGGACTACCTCACGGTACGCGCGGTTCTTGCCGGCGAGATCGTGCCGGGCAGGGATCTGACACTCGCCGAGGAACTGCGACACGACCAGGACATAGCGCACACGGTGGCGGAGTCGCCGTCCATGTCAGGCCCCTGAGCATCGGACCGGCAGGCTAGGGTGTTGTGCGCATGTGGGTGCCGGCCGCTGTCCAACGCGGCCGGACGCCAACCACCACAACCACAACCAAGGAGAAGACCGCATGACAGTGCTCGACCGTTCCGAACTGCAGGCCAGCCCGCTTGCCGACCTGCACGTGATCGCTGACCAGATCGGACTAGAGGGCTTCAGGCGTTTGCGCAAGGCCGACTTGATCGATGCGATCCTCGGCGATAAGGGAGGCGGGTCCGGCAGCTCCGACAGTCCCTCTTCCACCGAGGCATCCGAGCGTCAGGTGAGTGCACGTCGCTCGCGCTCACCGCGCTCGCGGCGCGGAAGCTCCTCGGCCAAGTCCTCCACCGAGCAGGACAAGGAGATCGCAGAGCCTGCCTCTGACAGCTCTCGTGGCCCGCGTGAGAGCGTCCCCGCCGCACGGAGTGGACGAGTCCGTGGCGAGCGCGAGAGCACGGACGAGTCAGAGCGTCTCGCGAAGGGCGTCGTGGAGGTGCTCGGCAACGGCTCGGCGTTTCTGCGGGTCGAGGCGCCCGAGTCCTCCGACGGGGACGTTTACATCTCGGCCGCTCAGGTGCGCCGCTGCGAGCTTGTGTCGGGAGATCGTGTGAGTGGGCCGGTTCGCACCCCCAGACGCTCAGAGCGTTACCCGTCGCTGGTTCGTGTTGAGGAGATCAACGGTGAGTCGGCCGACGCGGTGGCAGAGGCAACGCGCTACGAGGATCTGGCGGTCTCCTACCCGAACGAGCGGCTCGCGTTCGACTCCGATGACGCAACGCTGAAGGGGATCGAATGGCTCACGCCGCTTGGACGTGGATCCAGGGCCGTGATCGTGGGGGGCGCCCGCTCCGGTAAGACGGAGACGCTACGTCGTATCCTTGGCGCGCTTGCCGCTCGCGAGGGATTTGAGTTGACCCTCGTGCTCGTCGGTGTGCGCCCGGAGGAGATAGCCGACTGGCAGCAGGGTCCGGTGGCGCCGGCGGCGACGCTCACCTTCGCAGCTTCAGCCGACGCTCAGGGCCGGGCGGTCGAGACGATCCTCGAGACCGCCAAGCGGATCGCTACGCGCGGTGGCAACGCGGTCGTGCTGATCGACGGACTCGACGGCCTGCATCCCCACACGGCGCGCAAGGTGCTCGCGGCGGCCCGCAACCTGACCGCCGACGGTTCGCTCACCGTGATCGCGACCGCCGCGCGTCCGTTTGGCGGCGAGAGCACCGTGATCGCGCTCGACGTGGCGCGCACCTGCACAGGACGGCTGCCGGCGCTCGACCTCGTGAACAGCGGCACCCTGAAGCCCGAGTTGCTCGTCGGAGAGGAAGGCGCCGAGGCGATCATCCACGCTCGCGCGACGGCGGCGGAGGGGTAGAAAGAAGCCTTTAGCGCCTGTAGTAGGCGACCCGGTCCCACGAAGGCTCGGGCGCGAGTTCGATCGGCTCGTCGGCGCGGTCGTGTTGCACATAGACGAAGCTGCCGGTCTCCTCGACGAACATGAACGTCAGCTCGCCCTCGTTGACGCGCTGGTCGAGCCACGCGCCGCGGAACACCAGGCGGCGCAGCCAGTGCACGAGTGAGCGCTCGGCGGGTCCTACTAGTTCCGGCCAGCAATCGTTGACGTGTTCGCCGAGCGCCGAGGCAGGATCCTGAATGTCTCCGTTGACGGCCAGGTTGACCAGATCCTCGAGCTCGTCCTCGCCGAGGCGCCCGCCGACGAAGCCGAGCCTGAGCGCCGCCTGCTCGCAACGTTCGCTGAAGTCGCGTTCGTTGAACGTGAAGCGCAGGTCGCCGTATTCGAGAACGAAGTCCTCGCCAGAGTTGTAGTTGCCGCGGCGTGTCTTTTCCATGGCTGAAAGGTTCCGTGGGGGGAGTAGGCTGGGGCGCCTGGAGTCCTTATCGGCTCCAAGCCGTCGAGATCATATGTCGGGCTCCTGCTCGGCTGCTGTGTCTGCACGCGATATTGCATTCAGGTGGTGCGAACGATGGGGTGGTGCGTGGTGGAGTGCCCCGAGCCGTTCGCTTCGGGTGTGGCGCTCGAGCGGACGCGAGTCCTACTGAAGATCCGGCTCACCGCGCGCCTCTATACGCTCCGCGTAGATGGCACGCCTCACCGAACATGGGCTACGTCGGTCGGTCGGGGTACCCGGCCTGTTCGCTACGGCCTACGGCAATGTCGGCTCCTCGATCTACTACGCGCTTGGGCTCGTGGCGGCGCACGCGCTTGGGCTCACCCCGCTGGTGTTCGTGTTCGCCGGGGGGCTGTTTGCGCTGACCGCGAAGACCTACGCGGAGGGCGCCGCGATGTACCCGGAAGCGGGCGGCTCATCCTCCTTCGCGCGCCACGCGTTCAACGATCTCGTGTCGTTCTTCGCCGGCTGGGCGCTGAGCCTCGACTACATCCTCACGATCGCGATCTCCGCGTTCTTTGTGCCGCACTACCTGAGCGCCTTCCCCGGGCTCGGAGGGCTCAATCACAACCCTGGCGACATCTTCGGTGGGCTGATCGTGGTAGTAGCGCTCGCCGGTCTCAACATCCGCGGTCTGGGAGAGTCGGCAAAGCTCAACTTCATCCTCGCGATCGTGGACCTCTCCACGCAAGTGATGCTCGTGGTGGTCGGCGCTGTGCTGGTGCTCAACCCGTCGCTGCTGATCCACCAGGTCCACCTTGGCAAGGTGCCAAGCTGGCACGAACTGATCTTCGCGCTGTCGCTGGCGATGCTCGCCTATACGGGTATCGAGACGGTCTCCAATATGGCCGAGGAGGCGCGCGACCCGGGCAAGCAAGTGCCCAGAGCGGTGAACCTGGTCGTGCTCGCGGTGCTCGGCGTGTATCTCGGGATCTCGCTGATCGCGCTCTCGGCGCTACCGGTGACAGCCGTGCCTGGGGACCCACACCACTTCCAGACCCTGCTGGGCGTCGAAGGCCACGGCGGGTTCCAGAACGACCCTGTGCTGGGGATCGTCTCGCGGTTGGGGCTGCATGGCAGCGTGCTGACTCTGGCGAAGTACTACGTCGGGCTGCTGGCTGCCACGATCCTCTTCATCGCAACGAACGCCGGGATGATCGGGATCTCGAGGCTGTCGTGGTCGCTTGCCGAGCACCGCCAGCTACCGGGCATCTTCTCCCAGCTGCACGCGCGCTATCGCACGCCGTGGTTCACGATCGTCTTCTTCTCGTGCCTGGCGGGGTTGCTGGTGCTGTATGGCAACACGAACGTGCTGGGCAACCTCTACTCGTTTGGGGCGCTGCTGTCGTTCACGATCGCGCATATCGCGGTCGTCGCGCTGCGTGTCAAGCAGCCCGACCAGGAGCGCCCCTACCGGCTGCCGTGGAACGTGCGCATACGGGGATCCTCGATACCCCTGACGGCCGTGATCGGGGGGATCGGTACCGCGGCGGTGTGGCTCGTGGTCGTCATCACGCACGTCGAGGCGCGCATCGTCGGCATCCCGTGGATGATCTTCGGCATGGCCGGCTATATCTTCTACCGGCGCCGGCAGGGCCTGGAGCTGCGCAAGACCTACCGCATCCAGCGAGCGGAGCGTCCGGCGGACTTCGAGGCGCTCGGCTATCGCACGGCGCTCGTGCCGATATTTGGCGGGGACATCAGCGCGAGCGCGCTGTCGAGCGCGGCGAAGCTGATCGGCGAAGACGGCGTGGTCTACGCGGTGTTCGTGCTGCCGGTTCCCAGCCAGCTATCGCTGGAGGCGGGGCTCGAGACCGAGGAGGCTGAGGGTCGCTCCGCCCTGGAGAGCGCGCGCATCAAGGCGCGCAGATCGAACATCAAGATCCGCACTGGCTTGATCCGCACGCGCAACCCAGGAGCCGCGCTCGTCGAAGAGGCCAGGCGGGTCGGCTCGGACGTGATCTACTGGTCGACCATCCACGCTCCCGTCGGCGAGCAGCGGATCGGTCCAACCGCCACCTATCTGTTGAGCAAGCGTCCCTGCAGGGTCATCATCGAGACCGAGAGCAGGCCCTCACCGCAGCATGATGGTCCTCAGGGGGCGCCACTCAGCGGTGCGCCCGCCTGAAAGTTATGGCGTGGGTTGTGCTGAGCATGTGTGCGCCGCGCGAGCGCCCGCCCGGTCGATGCTGTCACGCAAGCCCGAGCACAACCCGGAAGTGCTGTACACCGGACTGGCTGCTGGCTCCCGCCGTCAGCGTGCCGAGCGACTTTAGGTAAGGGACGAGGCTCGATATGCCAGGGCTCTGAGTTAGGCCGATTCCTTCGAGGAAGCCAAGCAGCGTTGGGAATTCGATGATCAGGCTTGGTTCGATGCCGCCTCCGAGAGTCGAGCTGGCGGTGGAGTAAGAGGATGACGTTGACAGAGTGCTCGACGGGCTCAGCGCGCCCTGCACGGACGTCTGTCCGAGCCCGAGCACGAACTTGCCTTGGCCGTCGGCAATGAATATGACCGCCGGGAAACCCTGCAGCTTGACGCTCACCGCCGCGTCTGTGCCGGGAATCGACGCGTTGCTGACGAGCGCCCCAGCGCTTCGCAACACGTTGGCGAGCTTGCCAACCGCCGCTCGGGAGGCCGCGGGATCGTTGGAGTCGATCACAAGCCCCGCTTCGAGATTGAATAGTCCGGTGCCGCTCACGAACACCGCGCCGGTCCCCGCCCAGCTCGAAAAGTTTTCTTGCAGTTTCGCCTTCGGGGAGCTCAGCGCCGTCAAGAGCTTTTCGATGCTAGGTCCGCCGAGCGAGGAGAACACGGTCGAGCTGGCCAGCGACGCGACGCCGTGCAGAAGCGCGAACGCGCTCGAAAGATTGGCGCCTACATTTCCAACGCCGGCCGCGAGCCACGCGCTCCCTGGCAGCTCACCGAGGGCTTTTGCGCCTTCCTGGCCGAACAACGGCGCCGATTCACTCGTGGAGTGGACTTCACCTTGTACCGAGATCGAGTTGGCGGTGGGTGTGACCGACAAGGACGCCGTCTGAGCGCCCGCGAACAGCTGGCCGAGCAGTGAGATGCCCTGACTGACGACGCCGCTCGAGCCATGCACGGACTTCAGCAGCGCTTCGGGCGTCACATAGGCGCTCGCGATCGCGTCCGACGGTGGCTTGGAGTAGCCGCTTGCCGTTGTGATCGACGCGCCTCCAAGGGAAGTGTCGATTACGCTCTTGATGCCCGATTCGCTGCCGATCACCGCGAAGTTCTTGACGATGCCCTCGGCGGCCCCGGTGGAGGACACTTCGTAGGAGACGCCTCTGTAGGTCGTCGTGTGTGCGTGCTGTTTCTGCGCTCGCTTGGTCAGGAACGAGCGGGCGCCTGACACGTTGGAGGTGGCTAGCACGATCGCTCCCTGCGTTGCATTAGAGCCGAACGTGCCCACGCCGAGCGAGGCGAGCTTGCCCGTGAGCACCCTTTCCAGCAATGCCTGCACAGAGCCGCCGCTTTGAGGAAGCCCGCCAGTGTCGAGCGAGCTGATGAACACGCCCGCGCTGTCGCCGATCCAAGACTCGATGTCGCGCTTGTATTCGAGTTGGCTGCCTTCGGTGCTCAGCAGCGCTTGGGCGATGCTGCCATAGGGTTCGGCAAGGTGCGTGAGCTTCATCGCCGCCGAAGACGCTACGCCGTTCGGTCCGCCGCTCGGCTTGATCGCGACGCTCGCGTAGAGCGGCGCGGAGGCTGGCGCAAGGGTGGCCGGATCTGTGTTGCCGGAAGAACCGGGTGATCCACATCCGGCGATCGCGATCGCGGCTACGAGCAGGGTTGGCGCGAGAAGACGGAGACCGTTCATGCGTGGGTGCTCGGCGCGCAGACAACGACAAAAGTGCGAGGGGATCGGGGCGGTGGGCAACGCGGTCCTTTCTGAGGTCTAGGAGTGGAGTCGGGTCAGAGACATCTCGCAACGAACGTTACACGTGGCGCCCCTGCACGTTCGCGTGCACTCGTGCGGCGTTTGCAAGAGCGCGCCTCCCCCCGCCAAAACCAGCGGTTGAGCAGGGCTTTCTGTGCGCTTTTGGGGATCGTGGAGTGCATTGTGGGAGAAAATGTGCAACTGGGGTTGCGTTGTGGGGGAAAGTGGGGTAAGTTCGCGATAGCGAGCCGTGGTGGAGGAGCTCCTCCCACTCCTCCACCGCGGCTCGACCAACTTGATTGGAGCTTGCAACGTGGCCTTCCGTGGCACCTTCGACCACACGCTCGACGCGAAGAACCGACTGACGGTTCCCGCTCGCTATCGCGCCGCGTTGTCGGAGGGGGTGGTGCTTGCGATGCCGGTGGACCTCAAGCCCTACGTAGGGGTGTGGCGCCCGCAGGACTACGAGCGCTACACAGAGCGCTCGCTCTCAGAGCTACCGCCGCTGTCCTCGAGGCTCACTGAGCTTGAGCGCTTCTTCTACGGAAGCTCACACGACATCGATCTCGACGCGGCCGGACGGATCATGGTGCCGAGTTTCCTCGGCGAGCATGCCCGGCTGAACAAGGAGGTCGTGGTGGTGGGAGCGGGCGACCGCCTGGAGCTGTGGGATCGCAACAGCTGGATTGAGCACCGACCTGCGCTGCTCGGCAGCGTCGCAGAGATAACCGCGCGCATTGACGATCCTGCTTGACATGACGATCCTGCTTGACATGCCCGCCATTCATATCCCGGTACTCGCCGAGGAGCTGCTCGAGCTGCTCGATCCACAGCCCGGCCAGACCGCGATCGACTGCACATTCGGGGGTGGTGGGCATGCGCGCCTGGTCGCCGAGCGTCTTGGTCGGGACGGCACGCTCGTGGCGGTCGACCGCGATCCGGAGGCCCAAGAGCGCTTCATGGAGTTGGCGGAAGATCTCCCGTGCTCGACACGTTTCGTCCGCGGCGGTTATGCGCAGGCGCTGCAGCTGCTCGCGCAAGAGCGGCTGCAGGCCGACATCGTCTACCTGGATCTCGGCATGTCCTCGATACAGATCGACACGCGCGAGCGCGGCTTCTCCTACTCCTACGACGCGCCACTCGATATGCGCATGGACCCACGTCAAGAGCTCAGCGCGCGCGAGATCGTCGCCAGCTGGGACGAGCGCCGGCTCGCGGGGATCCTGCGAGAGCTCGGTGAGGAGCGCCACGCCTCTCAGATCGCGCGCGCGATTGTGCGTCGTCGCGCGCGTGCTCCAATCGACACGACGCTCGCGCTCGTCGAGCTCATAAGCTCCGCGATCCCGACGCCTGCCAGGTTTGCCTCCGGACATCCCGCCAAGCGCACATTCCAGGCATTGCGCATCGCGGTCAACGACGAGCTGGGGCAACTCGACGAGGCGCTGCCGCGCGCATGGGGGTTGCTGCGCGAGGGTGGCGTGCTAGCTGCGATCTCGTTCCACTCGCTCGAGGACAGGCGTGTCAAGCGCTTCTTGGCCGAGCGCGCACAGGGCTGTATCTGCCCACCGGATCTACCGGTGTGCGGTTGTGGGCGTGCGCCCGAGGCGGCGCTGCTCACACGCGGCGCGATCATGCCTTCGGCGGATGAGACAGCGCGCAACCCACGCGCCTCTTCGGCCCGTCTGCGGGCAGCCACGAAGCTCGTGGGGTGGGTGGGTCCTTCAACAAATCCAGGAGGTCACGCATGACCCCGCCGCTCGCCGGCACAGCCAGATCACTCGATCCTCAAGTGCCCAGCTCCGCGCGCCCCACGGTGCGCCGTCCCAGACGGGTGTCAGGTCCCGCGCGCTCCGCCGATCGAAGATCGCCCCCCATTGGACGATCGACCACGGTTGGCGCCTCGGTTGCTCTACCGAGGCCCGGTATCGCGCTACCCAAACAGCCACCACGACGTTCAAATTCGCCGGCGCGCCGACGTGCGGCGCCCCGCTCGACGCAGAATCCCGGTATCGCGCTGCGCGCAGTCGATGCGTTCGAGCGCTTCGACAGCAGCGCTCTGCTCGACAGACTGATTCGCGGACGCGTGTGGATAGGGCTGCTCGCCTTCGCGCTAATCGGGATCGTCGCGATGCAGCTCGTCGTGCTCGAGCTCAACACCGGCGTCGGACGCACACTGCAGCGCGAGGCTCTGCTGCAACGCGAAAATGCCCAGCTGAACATCGAAGACTCGGTGTACTCGGCCGAAGATCGAGTCGCACCACTGGCGGCCGCCGCTGGGATGACGTTCGCGCCGTCGGGAACGGTTCACTTTGTGACGGCCAGCGACGACGATGTCGCGCGCGCGGCGGCGGCGCTCTCGAGCGCGAGGCAGGCATCGTCCGGCGGCCACTCTGAAACGGTTGGCGCGACGGTAGGCGAAACGGGTACGAGTCCCGCCACCACAGAACAGAGCACCGCCGCCACAAGCGAAGCGACGGGCTCAGCCGAAGGCTCGAGCTCCTCCAGTAGCTCGGTGGGGAGTGAAAGCGCCGCGCAGTCAAGCGAAGCGGCGGCTGGCGCGGGCTCAGGTTCGAGCGCATCCGCCTCCGCCGCGAGTCCCTCCACGACCCCCTCCCCTGTCGCTACAACTCCACCGTCGAGCGCAGGCGAACAGGCGACGGGGGGGTCGTCGTCGAGCCGGGTGGCCGCTGCGCCAACAAGCACAAGCGGACCCGGCGGAGGCACTCAGGCAGGCTCGCGGGAATAGCCGATGGTGGTCATCCAGCGTCGTGTGGGGTACTTGTTTGGGCTGTTCTTCGTGCTGCTGTCGATCGCCGGCGCACGGGCTCTGTATCTGGGTGGGCCTCACAGTGGCACGCTGCGTCGAGCCGCGCAAAGCCAGCAGCTCACCTATGAAACTGTGCCGGCACAGCGTGGCACGATCACCGACCGCAACGGCGTGGCGCTTGCGATCTCAGAACCAGCGCAGGAACTTTCCGCCGATCCCTACCTGATTGGTGACCCGCTCTACAGAGCGCAGCAACTCGCGCCGCTGCTCGGTCTCACCCAAGCCCAAGTGCTCACCAAGCTCAGCGAGCACACAGGCTTTGTGTACCTTGCGCGCGCGCTCCCCTACAACACGGCGCAGAAACTGCTGGCGCTGAAGATCCCAGGGATACAGGGCACTCCGGTCATGCGGCGCGTCTACCCCCGTGCGACGCTCGCGGCCCAAGTGCTTGGGATCGTCGGCACCGAACACGAAGGCGCTGGCCTGATGGGCCTCGAGTACTCGCGCAACTCGATTCTCGCGGGGCAGGCCGGCAAGCGCCGCGTAGTGAGCGATGCGCGTGGGCAACCAATCTCGATCGCGGAAACGCACCATGAGCAGTCCGGCGCGTCGATATCGCTCACGCTCGACGCGAACATCCAACAGCGCGCCGAAGACGTCCTGGCGGCGGTCGGTCGTGTGTTCCATCCGAAGAACTCGACAGCGATCGTAATGGACCCGAGCAACGGCGCGATCCTCGCGATGGCCGACTGGCCTGCGGTAAACGCAAACGATCCAGGCGTCTCGGCTACCGAAGCGTTTGAGAACAGCGCCGTGAGCTTCAACTACGAACCTGGCTCCACATTTAAGGCAGTCGTCGTCTCGGGCGCACTCGAAGAAGGACTGATAACCCCCAACACAGGCTTTGAAATACCAGACCAGATCGAACTTGGGGGCCGCACAATCCACGACGACACCGAACACCCGGTCGAGTCGCTCACGACCGCCCAGATCCTCGCCCAGTCGAGCAACGTGGGAGCGATCAAGATCGGGAGTCTGTTGGGCGCTGAAAAGTTCAACGACTGGGTGCACCGGTTCGGCTTCGGCGCGAGCACCGGAGTTGACCTACCGGGCGAGGAAAGAGGCGCGACACTGCCACTGAGCCACTACTCGGGATCCTCGATGGGCAATCTGCCGATCGGCCAAGGCGAGTTGGTCACACCGATCCAGATGGCGACCGCGTACTCGGCGCTCGCCAACGGTGGGATCCTGCGCCCCCCACACATCGTCGGCTCGATCGATGGGCATCCCGTGGCCCTGCCCGCGGGACGACGCGTGATCTCACAGGCCACCGCGGCCGAGCTTCGCGAAATGCTGAAGGGCGTGCTGGCACCGGGGGGCACGGCGAGCGAGGTCTCGATACCCGGCTATCAGCTGGCGGGCAAGACGGGCACCGCCAGCAAGATCGATCCTGTCACCGGCGAATACTCGCAAAGTGCGTATGTGGCGTCATTCGTCGGGTTTGCCCCGGCCTCAGACCCGCGGCTGCTGTGCGCAGTGATCATCAACGAACCGCAGAGCGGCTCGATCTACGGCGGGGTTGTCGCCGCACCGGCTTTCGGTCAGATCATGGAATTCGCGCTGCCCTACCTCGGCATCCCGCCCGGATAGGGTCCGACCGGCGCGATCTGACTACCCAGCTGGCACGAGCCCTAGACTCATGCACCTTGGGGTCTGCGCCAGAACATCTTGCGACCTGGATGCGGTCGTCCCGCGACGCTGGCCACCACCCACGATGCTCACCCCTGCGATCACGGGGCGCAAAGCCATGAGGATGGATGAGTTGACCGGTGTCGAGATTCCCGGGATGCGGGCCATCTCTCCGACCTCGGCTTCGTTGGAGATATCCGGTCTTGCCTACGACAGCCGCTGTGCGCGGGCTGGCACGCTGTTCTTCTGCGTACCCGGATTGCAGTCCGACGGTCACGACTTCGCCGCCGCGGCCGTCGCGGCCGGCGCAGCCGCGCTCGTGGTGGAGCGACCGCTCGGGTTGGGCGTGCCCGAGTTGCTGGTCAAGTCCTCGCGCGCGGCGATGGGTCCGCTCGCGGCGCGCTTCTACGGCGAGCCGAGCCGCGAGCTGCGCGTCGTCGGTGTGACGGGCACCAACGGCAAGACGACCACGGCTCATCTCGTGCGTGCTCTGCTGGAAGCGACGGGAGAGCGTTGTGGACTGCTCGGCACCGTCGATTCGGTGATCGGCGGCACAGCGCGTATCGCAACTCGCACCACCCCTGAAGCGGTTGACCTGCAAGCCGATTTCCGTGTCATGCTCGACGGGGGGGAGCGCTACTGCGCGATGGAGGTCTCCTCGCACGCGCTCGCGCTCGGACGCACCGAAGGCGTGCGCTTCGCCGCGGCCGTCTTCACCAACCTCACCCAGGACCATCTCGACTTCCACGAAACGATGGAGGACTACTTTCAGGCCAAGCGGCTTCTGTTCGTCGGGGGCGAGCCGCTCGCCAGGCCGGGTATTGTCGTCGTGAACCTCGATGATCCCTACGGACGACGGCTGGCCGCGGAGCTTGAGCATGTTGTGACGTTCGGGATCGACACCGACGCCGACTACCGTGCTCATGATGTGCAGATCGATCTCGCCGGCTGCGATCTGCGACTGAGCACTCCCGCGGGCGCTCGCTCGCTCTCATTGCCGCTGCCGGGTCGCTTCAACGTGTCAAATGCGCTTGGCGCGCTTGCCGTCACGCATGCGCTGGGAGCAGACCTCGACACGCTGCTCGCAGCGCTGGAACGTGGCGTGCGTGTACCCGGTCGTCTCGAGCGTGTCGAGGAGGGTCAGGACTTCGTCGTGCTCGTCGACTACGCGCATACGCCGGACTCGCTACAGAACGTGCTAAGCACCGCGCACGAAGTGAGTCGCGGTCGCGTCATCTGCGTGTTCGGCGCCGGCGGCGATCGGGATCGCGGAAAGCGTCCGCTGATGGGGGAGATTGGAGCTCGCCTGGCGGACGTGCTAATCGTCAGCTCTGACAATCCGCGCTCGGAGAGCCCGCAGGCAATCATCGCCGAGATCATGTCCGGCGCGAGTGGCGCGCCGCGTCCGGCCGGCGCTCCGCCGATCGCGGCGGAGGTTGACCGGCGGGCCGCCATCGAGCGGGCCGTCGCGCTCGCTCGGGCGGGCGACGTGCTCGTGATCGCCGGCAAGGGGCACGAGCAGGGACAGGAGCTCGCGGGGGGCGTGAAAGTTCCATTCGACGATGTCAGCGTGGCCCGCGAAGCGCTGCGCGCCCACGGCTTTCGCAGCGCAGGGGCCGCGGCATGAGCCACGTCGAAAAAGCAACCCAGCGTCCGCATACGAGCAAGCGGTTGAAGCCGGGGCCGCGGGCGTCTGTGCTCGGCAGAGACGGTGCGCGCTGATGGGCCGCGTCTTGATCGGGGGCACAGGCGCCCTGCTCATCTGCATCTTCCTGAGCCCGAAGTTCATCGAGTTCCTGCGCAACCGCGAGTTCGGCCAGCACATTCGCGAGGACGGACCACAGGGACACCATCAGAAGGCGGGCACACCGACGATGGGCGGTGTGATCATCTTCATAGCAGTCGCGATCCCATACCTGATCCTCAGCGACTTCGAATGGCGCTCGGTTGGTGTGTTCGCGACGGCGATCGCGTGCGCATTGCTTGGCTTCGCCGACGACTACATGAAGCTCGTCAAGCGTCGGTCGCTCGGCCTACGGGGACGCACGAAGCTGATAGTCACGATCGCGATCTCGCTCGGTTTGTGGTTCGTGGCAAGCCACGAGGCTCATCTCGCCAGCACGCTGCGGCTGCGCTTCGTCGACTACCAGGTCGATCTTGGGATCTTCTACCCCGTGCTGATCTACCTGGTCGTTGCGGGCACCACCAACGCGGTTAACCTGACCGACGGCCTTGACGGTCTCGCCGCCGGCTGTGGGGCGATCGTGCTGCTCGCCTACATCGGCATCACGTTCCTCGCCGAAGACTTTGACATGGCGATGCTTGCAGGTGCGTTGGTCGGGGGGTGCATCGGCTTCCTGTGGTTCAACGCGTTTCCCGCGACCATCTTCATGGGCGACACCGGGTCGCTTGGGATCGGTGGTGCGATCGCGGGACTCGCGGTGATGACCAAGACCGAGCTGCTGCTGATCCTGCTCGGCGGCATCTTCGTGATCGAGGCGCTGTCGGTCGTGATCCAGGTGATCTCCTTCCAGATGACGCGCAAGCGCGTGTTCCTGATGGCTCCAATACACCACCACTTCGAGCTGCGGGCGTGGTCTGAGACGAAGATCATCCTGCGCTTCTGGATCGTCGCCGCGATCTGCTGTGCGATCGGTTTCACGATCTACCGGCAGAGCCTCGGTTGACGCCCGAGACGATCCGATCGGCACACCCAGACGGGGACTTCGAGACTCACGCCCCGCGATCCGATCGGCACACTCAAGCGGGGACTACGGGACCCCAGGCGGGGACTACGAGACTCACGCCCCGCGATGCGCATCGACGCTGAGATGAAACCACGCCCCGATCCACCGCCCGGCCCCTATCTCGTTGTAGGGTTGGCCCGCTCCGGTATCGCGGCCGCGCTTGCGTTGCGCGCTCGCGGCGAACAGGTCATCGGGGTTGACGGCGGCGCCGCGGTCAACACGAGTGCGCTGGTCGGCGCGGGCGTGGAGCTTCACTTGGGTAACGATGGGCTGTCGTTGTTGGAGCGTGTGAACACAGTCGTCAAGAGCCCGGGAGTGCCCGCCGAGGCGCCGGTGATCGCGGCGGCGCGCTCGCGCGGTGTGTGCGTAGTGGGCGAGCTCGAGCTCGCATGGCGGATGCTCCCCAACGAATTCGTCGCGGTGACCGGCACGAATGGCAAGACCACGACGGTCGAGCTGATCGGTCACATCCACCGTGAGGCGGGGTTGCCCGTCGCCGTCGCCGGCAACGTTGGAGTGGCGCTCAGCGGGCTCGTCGGCCAGGCCGGCGAGCGCGTGACCGTCGTGTGCGAGGCATCCTCCTTTCAGCTCGAAGACACGCTCACGTTCGCTCCCGAGGCCGCGGTGTTGCTCAACCTAGCCCCAGACCATCTCGATCGTCACGGCACGGTCGAGGCCTATCTGGCGGCCAAGTTGCGGATATTTGCGCGCCAGAGCCGCGCGGACGTAGCGGTTGTGCCGGCTGGATTCGAGCTTGACCGCCTGGGTGGCGCCGCGCAACGTGTGAAGTTCGGCAGTCTTCCGGGTGCTCGACTCTCGGAGCGCGACGGTGTCCTTTACTGGGAAACACAACCGCTGCTGAGCGCTACCGAACTGTCGCTGCGGGGACGTCACAACCTGGACAACGCGATGGCCGCCTCCGCGGTCTGCCTGGCACGCGGGCTCGACCCCGACAGCGTGCGCGCAGGACTGCGCAGCTTCGCCGGGGTACCCCACCGCCTGCAGGAAATCGCCCGCAGAGACGGCGTGCTCTTTGTAAACGACTCCAAGGCAACGAATGTCGCAAGCACGCTGGTTGCGCTGGAGGCGTTCGCCGCGGGCTCTATTCATCTGATCCTCGGCGGCCAGGGCAAGGGTCAGGACTTCTCGGCGTTGCGTGACCCTGTGCGGCGCAGCTGCCGGATGGTGTACCTGATCGGGCAGGACGCTCACGCGATCGCGACCGTGTTCGAGGACACGAGCGTGTCTGTGCGCCACTGTGGCGATCTTGAGCGCGCTGTCGCCGAGGCCCACAAAGAGGCCACTACGGGCGAGCTGGTCCTGCTCTCGCCGGGCTGCGCGAGCTTTGACCAGTTCAAGGACTTCGAAGCTCGCGGCCAGCGCTTCCAAGAGATCGTCCTGCGCCTAAAAGATCGTCCTGCGTCTATAAACAGACCGCGGGCGCGCCGCCCACAGGATCCTCGCTGAGCCGGGAGGTTTCTCCGGCCACACGTCGAAGATGGCTTAGATGTCAGCAGCCGGACGGCGCGCCAAACCATCCGGAGCCCGCAAATCGCGGACAAAGATCTCAGCTCGCGGTGTCGATCGCGGCTCCGCGCGAGTCGAGCGCTCGCCGCGCGGCGCCCGCCGCTCCGCTCCGCGCACACAGTCACTCGAGTACAACCTGCTGCTGACGGCGACCCTGTGCCTGCTTGCCTTTGGTGCGGTTATGGTCTACAGCTCCTCCTCCGCGAGCACGCTGCTCGAAGGCCAAGGCAACGGGACCGGCGAGCTCGTGAAGTTCGTCGTGTATGGGGCGCTCGGGCTCGTGCTGATGCGAGTGCTTGCGCGCGACGGGATCAGCAAGGTGCAGGGTTTGGTCGCGCCACTGCTTGCCGTGTCGTTCCTGCTGGTGCTCGCGGTACATATCCCGCACGTGGGGGTAAGCATCAACGGCGCGCGACGCTGGATCGGCAGCGGGCCGCTCCAGTTTCAGCCCTCGGAGCTGTTGAAGATCTCGCTCGTACTTTATAGCGCGACGTTGCTCGCGCGCCGCCCCAAGCGTGTGCACGACCTGCGCGACCTGGCCAACCCAATGCTTCTGGTGGTCGGCGCGGCCTGTCTGCTGGTGATCACCCAGCCCGACCTCGGCAGCGCGATGGTGATCGCCTTCACGACCGGCGCGCTACTGGTCGCGGCGGGCATTGCGCCGCGCAACCTCGCGATCATCGGCGGCTCGACGTTGGCGCTAGTGGCACTGTACGCGATCGCGCGTCCCTACGCGCGCGCTCGTCTGACTTCATTCATCGATCCCTGGGCGCACGCTTCGGGCAGCGGCTTCCAGGCGGTGCAGGGGCAGATCGCGATTGGCTCCGGCGGCCTGTTCGGAGCGGGTCCGGGTCAATCGGTGCAGAAGATCTTCTACCTTCCCGAGGCCCAGACGGACTTCATCCTCGCCGTGATCGGGGAGGAGCTTGGCGTGGTGGGAATGTTCGCACTGCTGTTCCTCTATGGCATGATCGCTTACGCGGGCCTACGTGTCGCCAAGGCCGCCCGCAGCCTCCACAGTGCGCTGATCGCCGTTGGGATGACCTCGCTGATCGTCTCCCAGGCGATCCTCAACGCGTTCGCTGTGCTCGGTCTCGCGCCGCTGACAGGGGTACCGCTGCCGCTTGTCTCATACGGGTCGAGCAGCCTGATCGTGACGCTTGCCGCGATGGGCCTGCTGCTGAACGTCGCCGCGGGTGGAAGCGCGCATGTTCGCGCCGTGGCCCCGGCGCGGGACAGGCGCCCGCGCGCGGGCAGGAGCGCTGCGACGGACGCCGCGCGGCTAGAAAAGGACACCAAACGGCGCGTGGCTGACGCGCAGGCGCGCGAACAGGCACGATGGAGCAATGAGCACGACGCCGAAGAGGATCGTGATAGCCGCGGGCGGAACGGCAGGGCACGTGGTGCCGGCGCTCGCAGTGGCCGACGCGCTGCGCGCTGAAGACGCCGAGGTGATTTTCATCGGTGGCGAGCGCGCCGAGGCGGAGCTGGTGCCCGCGGCGGGCTACCCGTTGCGCACGATCTCGGTGGAAGGCCTCAGCCGAAGCAGTCCGCCGCGCGCCGCTCGCGCGCTCGCCCGCTCGGTGAGAGCGGTTGTGCGCTCGCGCGCGTTGCTCGCCGAACTCGCGCCCGACGCGGTGATGGGAGCTGGGGGGTATGTGGCCGGACCGGTCGGTGTGGCTGCGCTGACACGACGGACTCCGTTGGTACTGACCGAGGCCGATAGCCAGCTCGGTTTGACCAATCGCGCACTGGCACCGTTCGCACGACGCGTGTGCCTGTCATTTGCGATCGAGGGTCGCAGCGGATCGCGCTACCACGTGACGGGTCGTCCGATCCCCAGGCGAAGCACCGACCGGGCGAGTGCCCGTGAGCGCTTCGGGATCGCCGCGGGTGAGCTGTGCGTGCTCGTCTTCGGCGGTTCGCTCGGCGCGCGCACGATCAACCAGGCGGCGCTCGGCGCGTTCTCCTCGGGCGCGTTTCACGTCTTGCACGTGTGTGGTCGGCGAGATTTCAGTGAACTTTCAACGCACCCACTGCCAGCCGGCTACGACCTGCGCGAATACCTCGACGTCGGCGAATTCACAGACGCGCTCGCCGCATCTGACCTCGCGGTCGCGCGAGCCGGTGGGTCGGTATTCGAGATCGCCGCTCACGGCCTCCCCGCGATCCTTGTGCCCTACCCGCACGCCTCCGCCGACCACCAGCGCACGAACGCACGCTGGATGGCCCGGGCGGGTGCCGCGATCGTGATCGACGATGCGCAGCTGACCGCCGCCGAGCTCGCGCGCGCGGTCGCGCAGCTGCTCGCCAACCGGGTCCGACTGGCGGCGATGGCGAGCGCCTCGCGGCGTCTCGCGCGTCCCGACGCGGCGCGTGAAATCGCCGTTGAGCTGCTGAAAGCAGCCGGGCGATGAGCTGGCTCACCGGACAGCGGGTGGGCAAACGCGGGTGGGCTCGGCTGGCTACCCAAGCGAGGCGTAGGAGATGAACGCTGTCGAACGACCGTGGGCGGGTCGTCGCCTGCACTTCGTCGGAGTCGGCGGTGCCGGCATGAGTGGCTATGCACGCGCCGCCCACGCCCTCGGCGCGATCATCAGCGGCTCGGATCGGGCGCAAACGCCTTACCTGGAACGATTGTGCGAAGAGGGTGTGCTCGAAGCTCGCGTGGGCCATGATCGGCGCAACATCCCAGCAGCTCACGGCGTCGAGCTGATCTACTCGAGCGCTGTGGCGCCCGAGAACCCCGAGCGCGCGGCGGCGCGCGAGCGTGGTCTCCCAGAGCGTCCGCGGGCAGAGCTGCTGGCCGAGCTCACCGCTTTGCGTCCCACGATCGCGGTTGCGGGCGCGCATGGCAAGACGACCACCGCGTCGATGATCGTGCATGTGCTGCGCGCGCAGGGGATCGATCCCAGCTGGCTGGTGGGCAGCTCAGTTGGCGCGGGGCTCGACAATTCTTATTGGGCGCCCGCTCGCCCGCTCGCTCGCTCTCCCGCTCTCCCGTCCGCCGGCTCTCCCACCCGTCCGCGCGAGTGGCTGGTGGTCGAGGCCGACGAGTCCGACCGTTCGATGCTCAGCCTGCATGTGGAGATCGCTGTGCTCACGAATGTCGAGCTGGACCACCACGCGACGTTCGCGTCGCTGGCTGAGCTGCGCGAGGCGTTCCGACAGTTCCTGGCGGGCGCACCGCAAGCGGTGATCTGGGACCGTCCCGACCTGCGCGCGCTGCGCGACGGCGCGGCTGTGTTCTACGACGCGCCCAACCTGCGGCTGAACGATGGTGGTTCAAGCTTCGATTGGCGCGGACATGAGCTGACGCTGATGGTGCCCGGCGCTCACAACGCGCTCAACGCAAGCGCGGCGCTCGAGGCGGCACGCTTGGCCGGCGTTGACGAGCGGGGCGCGGCCGTCAGTCTCGCTGGTTTTTGTGGCGCGGGCCGGCGCTTCCAACGTGTCGGCACGAGCGCGAGTGGAGCGGTCGTGATCGACGACTATGCTCACCATCCGACCGAGGTCGCCGCCACGCTCAGCGCCGCGCGCACGCTGCACCCGCAGCGACTAGTGGCGGTGTTCCAACCACACCTCTATTCCCGCACGGCGATGCTCTCACAGGAGTTCGGCGCTGCCCTGGCGCAGGCCGACGTGATCGTGCTGCTCGATGTCTACGCGGCACGCGAGCGTGCCGAGGCGCATCTCGGCGTGAGCGGACTGACGATCGCTCGAGCAGCCGCCGAGCGCGCGGGCGGGCGCCCCGTGCTGTGGCTGCCGAGCTTCGACGCCGCGCACGGCGTGTTGAGCGAGATGCTCGGCGAGGGCGATCTGTGCGTGGCGATGGGCGCCGGGGACATCGACACGCTCGCTCGGCGTCTGGTGGGAGCGGATGGTCTCTAGGGACTCGCCCAAGACGGTCCCGTCGATCGTGCAACAAGATTTTCCGCTCGCGCGCATGGCCACAATCCGCACTGGTGGTGAGGCCGACTACTTCGCTCGTGCCGGCTCGGGCGCTCAGTTGCGCGAGCTGCTGCTTTGGGCTCAAACCATCCAGGCGCCGTTGGCGATCGTGGGTTCGGGCTCGAACCTGTTGATCGCCGATGATGGCGTGAGGGGTCTGGTCGTCAAGCTCGATCGTAAGCTGGCGCTGATACAGCACGAAGGGAGTCGCCTCGTCTGCGGAGGGGGGGCTCGACTACCCTCGGTCGCCGCCCGCGCGGCTCAGGTGGGGCTGTCGGGGATCGAGTTTGCCGTCAACATTCCCGGCAGCGTTGGGGGCGCTGTGCGGATGAACGCCAACGCTTACGGCGGTCAGCTGGCGGACGCGCTCGAGTGGGTCGAGATCGTTACCGCCGAGGGGATCGACAGGCGCGCGCCCGGACGGCTGGGGTTTGGCTACCGCGAATCCAACCTGAGGGCCGGAGAGGTCGTCTCACGCGTGTCATTTGCGCTGGTGCTCGCCGACGCGAAGACGGTCAAGGCCACGCTCGCGCAGATGCGCACTCGCCGCCACGAAGCTCAGCCTCAGGGGATCAAGACGTTCGGGTCCACTTTCAAGAACCCCGAAGATCCGCGTGCCGAAGGCCGCAGCGCCGGGCTATTGCTGGCGAGTGCGGATTGCAACGGTCTCGCGGTAGGCGGTGCTCGCTTTGCGCCCAAGCATGCCAATTTCATCGAGAACACCGGCACAGCCACAACCGCCGACGTGATCGCGCTCATGGCCGAGGGTCGGCGTCGGGTGATCGAGAGTTTCGCCATCGAGCTGGAGCCCGAGGTGCAGACGCTCGGACCAATCCGCTTTCCCTGGGCAGACTGACGCCACCAGAACGACCCTATATCCAAATACCCCAAGCCGAAGTGTCAACCGGAGCATGCTGTGTGGCGAGCGCGCTCAATCGTCCTTGCCTACGCGGCGCGGCCGGTCCCTAGCGCCTCATAGCGCTTGGCTGATTCCTCCAGGATGCCCAACATCGCGGGGGTGGCCGGGCTGAGACGGGCATCGGTTGGAGCGGCGGCGATCACCTGACGCACCGGCGGTCGCGGCGAGAGCGCCCGGATCACGATGTCCTCGCGCACGACCGACAACGCCAGCTCGGGGATCAGCGCCACACCTACGCCCGCCGCCACCAGACCCTGGACCGTTTGATAATCGTCGCTCTCAAATGCCACGTTGGGCTCAAAGCCGGCCGCGTGGCAGGAGCGCACAACATGTCGTGCACACGGGCTCTGACGCGAGGTCTGCACCCATGCCTCGCCACGCAGTTCTGCCAAACGCAGTCCTCCCTTGACGGCCAGCCGGTGATCGCGCGGCAGTGCCAGATACAGCGGGTCTTTCAGCAGCTCCACGCGTGTGAGACTGTCCATGCCAGCTTCGGGCTCTTCGAACTCGAACAGCAACGCCAGATCGAACTCGCCGGCCCGCAGCCGTGGCGCGATCTCCTCGGGCTCGCCCTCGGCCAGCGTCAGCTCAATGTCGGGGTAACCGGCACGGAAGGTCGCGATCGCAAGCGGCATCAGCGTCGCGCCCGCGGTCGGGAACGAGGCCATCCGCAAGCGGCCGGCGCGCAGCCCCGCGATCGCCGAGAGCTCCGTCTCAGCCGCCTCCAGGCGCGCCAGGATGCCTTCGGCGTGCTCCACCAGCGCCTGCCCGGCGGGCGTCACGCGGACGCCACGCGCGTGACGCTCCAGCAGGGTCATTCCCGTTTCGGCCTCCAGCGTGGCGACCTGCTGAGACACCGCCGACTGGGTGTAGGAGAGCTGCTCGGCGGCGGCCGAGAACGAGCCGCGTTTAGCGACCTCCACGAGCACTCTCAAACGGCTCACGTTGAGCATTAGCTGTCCTTATAGCTCAGATTATGATTTTCACTGGTACTGATGGCAGGGAAGTGCCAATCTCTAATCGAACTTCAATTTCAGATCGTGTCAGAAGAGACGATCGCCACCAACGGCACAGAGGCGCCAGGCGACGCAGTAGCCGGGCGAAAGAGACGAACAGAAAAGAGCCACCATGTCCGCCAATATCATCATCTCCTACGACGGAACCAACAACGAGGATGACGCCGTAGCGCTCGGCCGACTGTTCGCCGGCGCCGGTGCCGAGCTGTCGCTCGCCTATGTGCGTCACGCACCCGAAGCGGAGACCAGCCGTGAGATCCTCGCTCAGCACGAGGCCGAGACGTTGCTTGGGCGCGGCGCGGAGCTGCTCGGCCAGAGCGACGCAGCCCGTCACGTCATCACCGATCGCTCGACGCCGGAGGGGCTCAGCAAGCTCGCCGCGCAGATCGAAGCCGACGTGATCGTGTTCTGCTCGGATTCCCACACAGCCAAGGGTCACATCGGCGTCGGCAACTCCGCCGAGCGTCTCCTGAACGGTGGCACAACGGCCGTCGCAATCGCCCCCGCTGGGTTCGCGCACAGCGGCGACGCACACGTGCGCCAGGTCGGGGTCGTCGGCGACGGCAGTGCCCAGGCAACCGCAGAGGCACTCGCGCGATCGCTTGACGCCGAGCTCGGTGCCACCGGCGAGCAACGCGTCGATCTGTTGGTCGTCGGCTCACGCCCGGAGGCCGAGCAGGGACGCGTCTCGCTCAGCGCCGCCAGTGAGAACCTGGTCGAGATCGCTACCTGTCCGGTGCTCGTGGTGGCGCACGGCAAGTCCGTCGCATTCGACAGCGTTACGGTGAGCGCCGTCTAAAGCTGAGGGCCGCAAGGACAGCCGCGCGGTCGCTGATGCGCGCCGCGCGGCGCCTCAACGTGTGCGGTTTCTCTGTCGTGCACGCACATACACAGCGAGCGCCTGCGCGAAGTCCAGACCGCCGCCAACCAGATGGCCAAGCGGACCCGTCCACAACCATCGCTCCAGCTGACGCAGTCGGTGTGCGGGTGCGGCCACAGAGCGGCACGGTATCGTGGCAGCTGTGCCCACGGCCCTCACCACGACCGTCACCGAGCTGCCCGAGTCGCGTGTGCGCGTTCAGGTACAGGTCCCTCCGAGTGAGATCGAAGCCCGTGTGGCGCGCAAGGCTCGCCAGCTCGGGCGCGAAATGAGGCTCCCCGGATTCCGGCGGGGAAAGGTTCCCGCGCCGCTGGTGATCCAGAAGGTGGGTCGTGAGCTGGTGCTCGAGGAAGCTGTTCGCGACACGCTCGGCAACTGGTACGCGGACGCGATCGAGACGGCCGGCATCGTTCCCGTCGGCGACCCTCAGCTGGACCTCGCCGATTTGCCCCAACAGGGCGCGGCGCTCGAGTTCTCGATCGAGATAGGCGTGTTGCCGGTAGCCCAGTTGGGTGAGTACAAGGGTCTCGATGTAGGACGTCGCGAGATCGTCGTCGAGGACGACGCGCTCAAGCGCGAGATCGACGGGCTGCGCGAGCGCCTTGCTCGCCTCGACACGGTCGAGCGTCCTGCGGCCAGCGGTGACTTCGTGGTCGTCGACTACGTTGGTTCGATTGACGGTGAGCCCTTTGGCGGCGGCGAAGGGCGCGACCAGCTGGTGGAGCTCGGCTCGGGCAACCTGATCGCGGGTTTCGAGGAGGGTCTGCAGGGCGCCGGCGCCGGGGAGGCTCATACGATCGAGCTGTCCTTCCCAGCCGACTACGCGAGCGAGGAGCTCGCCGGCAAGGACGCGACGTTTGAGGTGACCGTCAAGCAGGTCAAGCACAAGCATCTCCCAGAGGTTGACGAGGACTTCGCCGTGGACATGGGATTCGACTCGGTGGCGGAGCTCACAGAGGACATCCGCACTCGACTCGGCGAGGCCGACAGCAAGCGCGTGGACGCCGAGTTCCGTGAGGCCGCGCTCGACGCGGTGGTCGCCGCTGCGCACGTTGACACGCCCGAGACACTCGTGCACGCAAAGGCTCGTGAGATGTGGGATCGAATGCTGCACTCGCTCTCCCAGCGCGGCATATCGCGCGAGGCGTATCTGAAGATCACAGGACGCGAGGAGGAAGACCTGATCTCAGAGCTGGCTCCCGAGGCAGCTCAATCGCTGCGCCGCGAAGCGGTGCTCGCCGCGGTCGTCGCGGCCGAGCGGATCGTCCCGAGCGAGGAGGATCTGATCGAGGTCCTCACACCCACCGCCGAGCGTGAGGGAATCGAACTGCACAAGCTGCTCGAGCAGCTGTATGAGTCCGGACGGGTGGACGAGATACGCGAAGAACTCGCCGCTCGTCAAGCCGTTGAGTTGATCGCCGCCGAAGCCAAGCCGATACCGATCGAGCAGGCTCAAGCACGCGAGAAGCTCTGGACCCCCGAGTCCGAACAGCAACAGGGCGACACCGGCGCCGAGACGGCTGCTGCGCGACTGTGGACACCGACCGATCAAAGATCGGCCAGCTAACCTTGGCATGGTCTGATCAAGATGCGCTCTGAAGGAATCCGGCCTGTAAAGCGAAACTGAAGCGAGGACCATGAGCCCACTTGTTCCAATGGTGGTCGAGCAGACCTCGCGAGGCGAGCGTGCGTTCGACATCTACAGCCGTCTGCTCAACGAGCGGATCATCTTCCTGGGAACCCCAGTTGACGACCAGATCGCCAACCTGATCGTCGCTCAGCTGCTGCACCTGGAGTCCGAGGATCCAACCAAGGACGTCTCCATCTACATCAATTCTCCGGGTGGCTCGGTCTACGCGGGCTTGGCGATCTACGACACGATGCAGTTCATCAAGCCCGACGTGCAAACAATCTGCGTCGGAATCGCGATGTCGATGGGCGCACTGCTGCTCGCCGGTGGCGCTCCCAGCAAGCGTATGGCGTTGCCCAACGCAAAGATCCTGATCCACCAGGTCTCATCGAGCTTTCAGGGACAGGCGACAGACATCGAGATCCACGCCAAGGAGATCATCGACGTGCGCAAACGGCTCGATGAGATCATCGCCAAGCACACTCACAAGAAGCTCGAACAGGTCAGCAAGGACACGGAGCGCGACTACTTCATGAGCTCCGAGGAGGCCAAGGAGTACGGCATCATCGACCGCGTCATAACCGAACATTAGGTTCGGGGACGACGGGGCCAGGAGGACAAAAGCCAGATGGCTAGACCAACCGATTCAAATGAGCAGCTGCTGTGTAGCTTCTGCGGCAAGTCCCAGCGACAGGTCAAGAAGCTGATCGCCGGCCCCGGCGTATACATCTGCGACGAGTGCATCGACCTCTGTAACGAGATCATCGACGAGGAGCTCGCGGCCCCGCCCGCGTTCGACTTGGAGAACCTGCCCAAGCCGCGTGCGATCTACGACGTGCTCGACGAGTACGTGGTCGGCCAGGAGGCCTCCAAGCGCACCCTCTCGGTGGCCGTCTACAACCATTACAAGCGCGTGCAGATGATGCAGTCCGGCGATTCGGACATCGAGCTGCAGAAGTCCAACATCCTGCTGCTTGGCCCAACCGGCTGCGGCAAGACGCTGCTCGCGCAGACGCTCGCGCGGATCCTCAACGTGCCGTTCGCGATCGCTGACGCGACCGCGCTGACCGAGGCCGGCTATGTCGGTGAGGACGTCGAGAACATCCTGCTGAAGCTGATCCAGGCGGCCGACTACGACGTCAAGAAGGCCGAGACCGGGATCATCTACATCGACGAGGTCGACAAGATCGCGCGCAAGGCCGACAACCCGTCGATCACGCGCGACGTCTCCGGCGAGGGAGTCCAGCAGGCGCTCTTGAAGATCCTCGAGGGCACGCACGCCTCAGTGCCGCCGCAGGGCGGGCGCAAGCATCCCCACCAGGAGTTCCTCACGATCGACACCACCAACGTCCTGTTCATCTGCGGTGGCGCGTTCGCGCAGCTCGACAAGGTGATCGAGCGGCGCATCGGCCACAACGGCGTCGGCTTCGCCGCCGCGATCGAAACCAAACAGGAGCGCGACACCGGCGAGATCTTCGAGCAGTGTTTGCCCGAGGACCTGATCGAGTACGGGTTGATTCCCGAGTTCATCGGCCGCTTGCCGGTGATGTCGGCGGTTCACCAGCTCACCTGCACGGATCTCGTGTCGATCCTTACCGAGCCCCGCAACGCGCTCGTCAAGCAGTTCCAGCGCTTTTTCTCCTTCGACGGCATCGAGCTCGTGTTCGCCGAGGACTCTCTGCAGGCGGTCGCCGAGAAGGGCCTGGAGCGCGAAACGGGCGCGCGCGGGCTGCGCTCGATAATCGAGGAGATCTTGCTCGAGGTTCAGTTCGAGCTGCCCTCCCGTCGCGACGTCAAGAAGTGTGTTGTCACCCGCGACACGGTCGAGAAAGGCACGACGCCCACACTCGTCACCGAAGCCGCGCCCGAAGAGCCCGCCGAGCGCTCGCTGCGCGAGGAGTCGGCGTAGCCGTCATGCACGACGAGTTCCGTGTGCAGGCACACACCAAGTCGACCGGGGCGCTGATCGATGCGCTGAAGAATCTGGAGTCGGTCAAGTCGGCGGGCGCCCTGCCGCGCCTGGCCGTCACCCACGATCAGGACGATGTCTTTCTCTACGCCGACTCGCTGCAGGGCGCCGAACACGCGCGGGAGATCGTCGAGCGGGCGCTGCAGGGGCGCGGCGTCGTGAGCGAGGTCACGCTCTCGCGCTGGCATCCGCTCGAGGAGCGTTGGGAGGATGCCTCCAAGCCACTGCCCGTCACTGAGCCCGAGCGCGAGGCCGAGCACGCACGCCTGGAGCAACTCGAGACAGAAGAGTCCGAGCGGCTGGGCGAACCCGAGTGGGAGGTCTACATCACCGTGCCCACCCACCACGACGCCCGTGCCTTCGCCGAGCGTCTGCGCAGCGAGGGCATTCCCGTTAACCAACGCTGGCGCCATCTGCTCGTAGGTGCCAACGACGAGGACGATGCCGCTGCGCTCGCCAAGAGGTTGCGGGTCGAGGCTCCGCCCGGCAGCGAGCTCCACGCTCAGGGCAATGGCCTGGAGTACTGGCGCCTGCTCCACCCCTACGCTTACCTCGGCGGTCTCGCCAACTGACAGTCGTGGTCTCACCGGGCGCCGGTGGGACGTCAGGCGCCCCTACACTCACGCTCCATGGACGAGCGTGTCAAAGGGCTTGAAGATCGCACCCGCTTTGAGCCCGCGGAGGTCGAGTCGCGCATCGTCGAGCGCTGGCTGGCCTCGGGTCTGTTTCACCCTGAGCCCGACGGGGAGGCGAGCGAGAACTATTCGATCGCGATCCCTCCGCCGAACGTGACCGGCTCGCTGCACATGGGCCACGCGCTCAACGGCTCAGTGCAGGACACCCTGATCCGCTACAACCGGATGAAGTCCCAAACGAAGCTTCCAGCCGCCCCCACGAAGTGGATCCTCGGCACCGACCACGCCGGGATCGCCACCCAGGCGCAGGTCGAGAAGGCGCTGCGCGCGGAAGGCACGAGCCGTCAGCGGCTTGGGCGCGAGGCGTTCGTGGCGCGCGTGTGGGAGTGGCGCGAGCACTACGGCCACACGATCGTCGAGCAGCTCAAGCGGCTCGGTGCCTCCTGTGACTACTCCGACGAGCGCTTCACGCTGGACGACGGCTACGCGCGCGCGGTCGCCGAAGTGTTCGTCGGGCTCTACCGCAAGGGTTGGATCTACCGCGACCGCTACATCGTCAACTGGGACCCAGGCAGCCGCTCGGCGATCTCAGACCTCGAGGTCGAAGAGCGTCGCGAGACCGACACGCTCTACTCGATCCGCTACGACCTGCAGGGCGGTGGCAACGTCACGATCGCCACCGTGCGTCCCGAGACGATGCTTGGCGACACAGCCGTGGCCGTCCACCCCGACGACGCGCGCTACCGCGATCTGGTCGGCCGCTTGGCGATCCTGCCGCTCGTGGGCCGCCACCTTCCCGTGATCGCCGACGACTACGTGAAGATGGACTTCGGCACGGGCCAGTTGAAGGTCACCCCCGCCCACGACCCCAACGACTTCGAGATCGGCGTCCGCCATGAGCTCGACCAGGTGTCGGTGATCGGCGAGGACGGTCGCATGAGCGCCGAGGCCGGCGAGCGTTTCGCAGGGCTGACCGTGATGCGCGCGCGCGCGGCGGTGGTCGCCGAGCTGCAGCGCGAAGGACGGATTCTCGCCCGCGAGGACTACGAGCACGAGGTGCCCTACTCGCATCGCTCCGGGGAGCGCATCGAGCCGCTCATCTCACTGCAGTGGTTCATGGCGATGGAGCAGCTCGCGGCGCCCGCGATCGAGGTCGTGCGCGACGGGCGTGTGCGGATCATTCCCGACAACCACCGGCGCGTGTATCTCGACTGGATGGAGAGCATCCGCCCCTGGTGCATCTCGCGCCAGCTGTGGTGGGGGCACCGCCTGCCGGTCTACTACTGCCAGACGTGCGGCCATGTCAACGTGGCGATCGCCGCGCCGGCAGGCTGTGAGGAGTGCGGGGGGCGGGTACGTCAGGAGGAGGACGTGCTCGACACCTGGTTCTCCTCGGCGCTGTGGCCGTTCGCGACGCTCGGATGGCCCGCGGACACCGCCGAGCTGCGGGCGTTCTACCCCACGAACGTGCTCTCCACAGCGAGGGACATCCTGTTCCTGTGGGTGGCTCGCATGATCATGATGGGCCTGGAGCTGACCGGGCGCCCGCCGTTCTCCGACGTCTACATTCACTCGGTGATCCAAGCGCCCGATGGGCGGCGTATGTCCAAGTCGCTCGGCACCGGCATCGACCCGCTGCAGGAGATCGACCGTCACGGGGCTGACGCGGTGCGATTCGGTCTGCTGGCGATGTCCTCCACGCAGGACGTGCGCTACTCGGCCGAGAAGGTCCAGCAGGGACAAGCGCTCGCCAACAAGCTGTTCAATGCGGCTCGCTTCACCCTGACCAGGATTCATGCGAGCCTTGGCGCGCAGGCCGCGTATGCGCTGCAACCAGCGCCGCTGCCGCGCACCGTCGAGGACCGCTGGATCCTCTCTCGGCTCACGCAGATAGTGCGCGATACCGCCGCCCGGATTGAGAGCTACGACTTCTCTCACGCCGCGCTCGGTCTCTACGACTTCGTCTACGGCGAGCTGTGCGACTGGTACCTGGAGCTCGTCAAGCATCGGCTGCCCGACCGTGTGGAGGACGGCGACGAGCAACCTGGGGCGAGCGCGGGGGAGCCCATCACGGCGGTCGCCGGCGAGCAGGGCGACGTGTCGGTGGCCGCCGATGATGACCGCGCGACGCTTGCCGCGAGCGATGACGACGGCGCGGCGCTTGCCGCCACGCTTCTGTACGTGCTGCGCGAGACCGTGGCGCTGGCCCATCCGCTGATCCCGTTTGTGACCGAGGAGCTGTGGAGCTATCTCGATGGCACCGGCGAGCTGCTCGCCGGTAGCTCCTACCCGCGCGCGCAGGACGCGCTGATCGATCCCGAAGCGGAGTCGGTGCTGGAGCGCACGATCGAGGCGATCACGCTCGTGCGAGGCTGGCGCGATTCAGTCGGCGCGCGCGCCGGCTTGATCGTCTGCGCCCGTCTGTGCGCCGAGGGCTATGAGGCGACCGCGCCCTTGCTGGCGCGCCTGGCGCGTCTGGAGCTGCCCGCCGGCGCGCCGAGCAACGGGCCTGACGGAACCGCGCATGACACACACGCCGGCACGGCGGTCGCCTCGATCCCGATTCCAGGAGGCACGGTTGAAGTGCTGTCGGCGCAGGGGCTCGACCTCGGCGCGGCCGAGCGGCGGCGCGCCGCCGCCAGGGAGAAGCTGCTCGCCGAGATCGAGCGGGCGCAAAGCAAGCTCGCGAAGCCGGGGTTTGTCGAACGCGCTCCCGCGGCCGTGGTGGACGGAGAGCGTGAACGTCTGGATCGCCTGCGCACAGAGCTGGAGGCGCTGTGAATCAGTCTTGGAGTCCCGAGCACGCCGAGCGTCATCTGCGCTCGCTCGAGCTGTTCGGGATGCGCTTCGGCCTTGACCGAATGCGACGCATGATGACCGTGCTCGGCTCACCCGAGCGCAGCTTCGACACGGTCCACGTGGTAGGCACCAACGGCAAGACCTCGACCACCCGCATGATCGCGGCGATCCTCGAGCGTCACGGGCTACGCAGCGGCTGCTACCTCTCGCCGCACTTGGTGTCCTACGCCGAGCGGGTGCAAATCGCGGGGCGCGACATCAAGACGCACGAGTTCGCGGCCGCGATCGCGCAGGCGGCGTGGGCGGCCGAGCGGGTCAACCGTACACTCGCCGAGGACGATCATGTGACCCAGTTCGAGCTGCTCACAGCCGCCGCCTTCTGGGAGCTCGCGCGCAGGGGAGCGCAGGTGGTGGTTGTCGAGGCGGGTCTCGGAGGTCGCTACGACGCGACCAACGTGATCGACTCGACGGTGGCCGTGCTCACGAATGTCGGCCTGGAGCACACACGTTGGCTCGGGCCCACGTTGCGCGACATCGCGACCGAGAAGTTGGCGGTCGTCGGTGACGGTTCGATTTTGGCGGTCGGCGCAGGACTACAACCCGAGATTCTAGGCCTCGCTCGTCAGGTGGCGGCCGAGCACGGCGCGCAGCTGATCAGCGCGCCCCCCGCGCCCCCCGATCTGAGGGTGGGCGCCCGCGGGTCCTTTCAGCGCGAGAATTTCGCGCTCGCGCGTCTCGCGGCGGATGCGTACCTCACTGGTGTGGGCATCGAAGTGCGCGAGCAGCAGGTTCGTGTGGCGGCGGCGCGCACGTTGGTGCCCGGCCGTATGCAGATAGTGGCACGCGATCCACTGACGGTGTTGGACGGGGCGCACAACACTGCCGCGATCGCGGCGCTGGTGGAGTCCTTGCCGGAACTGATCGGCGCTCGCTCGCTCGCGCTCGTGCTCGGTGTGCTCGAGGACAAGGACGCCGCGGGGATGCTGGCCACGCTGCTACCCGTGTGCGAGCGAGCGTGGTTCACAGCGCCGCCCAGTCAACGCGCACTGTCGCCGGCGACGCTCGTGTCGCTCGCCTGTCAGCTTGGCTTCGAGCAAACCGTGTGCGAGCCGCAGCCCGCCAAGGCTTTGATGAGTGCACAGAGCTGGGCGCGCGCCCAGACGGGCGGCGGGGCGGTGCTTGCAGCCGGCTCTGTGTATCTCGTTGGGGATCTGCTCGCTCACGCGCACGAGCTGGGGTTGCGCACCGGCTTGTGCGAGACCGGCGAGCACGAGCGCCAGGCGCGCAGTGTCGAAGGGGGGAGAGGAGCTTGAACGACGACGGCCCGTCCGTACTGACGATGATCGGCGCGGTGGCCTTGATAGTGGCGCTGGTGATCCTCGTGTTCTTCGCGGCCGGTTATGGATTCGGCAGGCTGTTTCTGTGAAACAGCCTGACCGGGTTCTGGCAGGATTCCTCCGCTCCAGGCTCTAAACTCGTCGCCGGATGTTCCTTCTAGTATCAATTCGCACAGGTTCGCGTATTTGCGCAGACAGGTACGTCCACGGTGCTCTGTAGGAACAGTCGATGCCACCAATCGCCTACTTTGGAATCGAAAGCAGCGGTTTGACGCTCGCCATCGATCTGCTGATCCTGTTCGCCGTTGTCCTGTATGGATCGTTGGTGTATTGGACCTACGCCGACGCGCGTCGCCGGATCGCCGATCCGATGCTGATCGGGTGTGCTACGGCTGCGTCTCTGTTCCCGTTTGTCGGAACGATCGTGTACATGATCCTGCGTCCGCCTGAGTATCTAGACGATGTGCGCGAGCGCGAACTGGAGCTGCGCGCGGCCGAGGCGCGGCTGCATGAACTGGACTACAGCCTCTGCCCGCACTGCGACTACCGCATCGAGCGCGACTTCGTCCGCTGCCCGAGCTGTCTGCGCAAGCTCAAGGAGCGTTGCGTGAGCTGTTCGCGGCCGCTTGACCGCGCATGGACGATCTGCCCTTACTGCGAGACGGAGCTACCGGCGAGCAAGCCCACGCGTCGTGCCACTCGCCGCGAGCGAGTGTCCGACCCAGGTTCCGAGCGTGCGTTGGACTCCGAGTCTTCCTCGCTCTCGCGTGCGCACGCCGATCTCGATATGCAGTCCGATCCGCTCGAGGCGAAGCCCGCGTCCGCGGCGCGCGCCCGCGCGGCCGAACGCGCCGCGGTCAGAGCACCTGAGAGCCCAAAAGCTCGTTAGAACATACCCACGATCCCAAAGGACGCCATGGACCGTACGCTGATCCTCGTAAAGCCGGACGCCTTCGCCCGCTCGTTGACAGGCGAGATCATCGCCCGCTTCGAGCGCAAGGGCTTGCGCATCGTCGCGCTGCGACATATGACGGTGCCCATGGAGCTGGCCGAGCGCCACTACGCCGAGCACGCGCAGAAGCCATTCTTTGGCGAGCTCGTGCAGTTCATCACATCCGGGCCGATCGTCGCGATGGTGCTGGAGGGCTCAGACGCGGTCAAGGCCGCGCGACAGGCGATCGGCGCCACCAATCCGCTTGACGCGGCGCCCGGGTCGATCCGCGGCGATTTCGCGATCGAGATGGGCCAGAACATGGTGCACGGCTCGGACTCTTCGGAGTCGGCGGTCCGCGAGGCGGCACTGTTCTTTCCCGAGCTAGCCACCTGACGGTCGGGAGCACGGCGGGAGGGCAACGGTGCGACCGTGTGTGAGTGAAGTCGCGCGGTGTCCTGCCGGTGGGAGCGTGTCGTGAGCGAGCCCGCTGTGCTGGTACTGGCCTCCGCCTCTCCCCAGCGACGTGCGATCCTCGAGCGTCTGGGGGTCCAGTTCACCGTTAGACCCGCGGGAATCGAAGAGATCGCGCAGGGCGATCCGGCGGAGGTGGCGGTCGAGAACGCGCTGCGCAAGGCGCGCGCGGCGGCCGGGAAGAGCGACACTCCGGAGACCGTGCTCGGATGCGACACGTTGGTCGCGCTTGGGCGACAGATCTACGGCAAGCCGGTTGACGAGGCCGCCGCGCGTGAGACGCTCAGCAGGCTCTCGGGCGCCACGCACACCGTGCTCAGTGGAGTCGCGCTGCTGCGCGCGCACGTCGAGCGGGTTGGGCTGGCCCGCACGCGCGTCAGTTTCCGCGAGCTCAATGAGGAGCTGATCGACTGGTACGTCGCCTGTGGCGAGTGGCGCGGCAGGGCAGGCGGATATGCGATTCAGGGCGTTGGAGCAATGCTTGTGAGAGAGATCCACGGCGACTACGAGAACGTCGTCGGGTTGCCGCTGGCGACGTTGCTGGATCTCTATCCGGATCTGCTCCGGGCGTCAGCGCCACGTCCGGTCGCTGGGCACCCCGCCGATTGAGGATCTTTGCGCATCGCTGAGCCAAGAATGCTTCACCGGCTCTTTTGCCTGCAAATGCGCTGTCAGACTTGCCGGCGACACACCGCTGTCCGCTAGACTCCCCGCCGGACTCGCCCCGGCCGCCGGGCGTCAGACGACCGGTGAGGCAAAGCCGAATCAGAGCGTGCTCCAACTCTCAATATGAGCTTCCTCACGTATCTGACCGGATTCGGCGGCCGCGACATGGCGGTTGATCTCGGAACAGCCAACACGCTCGTGTATGTGCGTGGGCGTGGGATCGTCCTGTCTGAGCCCAGTGTGGTCGCGATCGACTCGCGCACCGGCGAGGTACACGCGGTTGGTATCGAGGCAAAGCGGATGCTTGGCCGCACGCCTGGCACGATCCAGGCGATTCGCCCGCTAAAGGATGGTGTGATCGCCGATTTCGACGTGACAGAGGAGATGTTGCGCCATTTCATCCAGAAGGTCCATCAGAACCGTTGGGCTCATCCCCGCGTCGTCGTGTGCGTGCCCTCCGGAGTGACGGGCGTGGAGAAGCGCGCCGTAGAGGAGGCATGTCTGTCGGCGGGCGCGCGCACGGCCTACCTGATCGAGGAGCCGATGGCGGCGGCGATCGGCGCCGGCCTGCCGGTCGGCGAGCCGACGGGCTCGATGGTGGTTGACATCGGTGGCGGCACGTCGGAGGTGGCGGTCATCTCGCTCGGTGGGATCGTCGTCTCGGAGTCGATCCGCGTGGGAGGCGACGAGATGGACGAGGCGATCATCAACTACGCCAAGAAGGAGTACAAGCTGCTGATCGGCCAGCAGACCGCGGAGGAGCTCAAGCTCGAGATCGGATCGGCCTGTCCGATGGAGGAGGAGCTGCAAGCCGAGATTCGCGGGCGCGACATGGTGGCTGGACTGCCAAAGACCGTTGTGCTGACCAGTGAGGAGATCCGCCAGGCGCTGGAGGAGCCACTCTCGCAGATCATTGAGGCGGTCAAGGAGACGCTCGACCGCACTCCGCCCGAGCTTGCCTCGGACATCATGGATCGTGGAATCATGCTGGCCGGCGGCGGGGCGCTGCTGCAGGGGCTCGACCAGCGTCTGCGCGAGGAGACCCAGATGCCCGCGCATCTGGCCGAGTCACCGCTGACGTGCGTGGCGGTCGGGTCGGGGCGCTCGCTTGAGGAGTTCGAGGCGATCCACCGCTCCAACCGCAACTCGCGTAGCCGCCGGCGGCGATGAGCGCGGGACTTCGCTGCGCGTCCACCGGACGGCGAAGAGCGCCGGTGTCAGCCCGCCCCATCCGTGGGTACTCTGTTCGATGAAGACTTCGGAAGGTCGCTATTCGTGTATGACAAGACGGTCCGCCGTCGGCGTGCGGTGCTCATCCTGCTCGTCGTGCTCTCCCTAATACTGCTGAGCGCCTACTTCGGAGAGGCCCGCAGCGGTGGTCTGCACTCGGTGCAGCGCGGCTTTCTGACGGTCGTCTCCCCGATTCAGGACGGCGCCAACAAGGCGTTGAAGCCTGTGCGCAACCTGTTTGGATGGTTCAGCAGCACATTGCACGCCAAGAGCCAGAACACCGAACTGCGCAAGCAGGTGGACAAGCTGCGCGGCGAGCTGACGGGCAACCAGGAAAGAGAACACTCCTATCGACAATTTCTCAAGCTCTACCATCTCGACAGCGAGCTCAGCATCGCCGACTACAATCCGGTCTCTGCGACTGTCGTCTACCAGTCGCCGAACATCTGGTACTCGACGATCACGATCGACAAGGGTTCCTCCTCCGGGGTACGGGTCAACGACCCGGTCATCACCGGCGAAGGGCTGATCGGCAAGGTCACCGAAGTGGCCTCCGACGGGGCGCTCGTCAGCTTGATCACCGACAGCGCAGTCGAAGTGATGGCCAAGATCAGCGCCACCGGCACGATTGGGCTCGTGCAACCGGAGGTGGGCGAACCCGGCAAGTTGCTGATGCGATTCTTGGAATCGACAACCTCCGAACCGACGGCCTCGATTACGCCGGGCGACTATGTCGTGACATCAGGCACCGTGTCCAGCCGGGCCGAATCGCTCTTCCCCAAGGGCATCCCGATCGGCCAGGTCACCTCGGTCAGCGAACAGAGCCCGTTCAAGTCGGTCGACGTGAGCCCGCTCGCCGATCTGCACAGTCTTGATGTCGTGCAGGTGCTGACTTACAGTGCCGGATCGCGCGCGGCCTCGCTGAACAACGTGGCGGCCAGTCTCACGCCCGCGCGTCCGCTGAGCCCCGAAGAAGAATCCCAAGGCGGGCAGGTCGCTGAGACGGGGAGCGGCGGGTGAGCCCGACGATCAGCAGCGCCCGGCGCGCCGCTGCCGTCCAAGGCGGGTCGGCGTGGCTGCCGGGCTCGCTGGTGTGGCGCGTGGCGGTGCTGTCGGTGGTTGTCGTGTTCATTCAGATCAGCGTCGTGTCGGAGGTACCGGTGTTTGGGGTCAGTATCGACCTGACCCCGCTACTGGTGGCATTTACCGGCCTTCTGTGCGGATCGATGATGGGCGCCGTGGCCGGCTTCTGCGTCGGGCTGCTGATCGACCTCGCCTTGATGCAAACGCTGGGTGTGACCTCGTTGACGTTTACGATCATCGGCTACTGGGGCGGACGCCTGCGCGAGCTACGCGATCCACAGGCGGCGCTCACGCCGCTATTCGTCGGGGCCGCCGCCGCGAGCGCCGCGATGGTGGGCTATTCGGTGATGGAGTTCCTGCTCGGCGTTGACGCTCCGGTGAGCTTCGAGCTGTTGCGCGAGATCGTCGTCGGCGTGCTCGTTGACACCGTCGTCGCGCTGCCGCTCTGGGCGCTGGTGCGTCGCTGTCTAGTGGGCGCCCTGCCAGACGATCCACGCCGCCGCCGTCGCCGCCGTGCGTACACGACCGGCGGGCTCAGTCCGCTATCGAGCTCCAGGGGTAGCCGGTGAGCACGATCGAGCGGTTGCGCCCAAGCGAGCCGCCGCGTGGTGGGCCGGTCTCGCCGCAACTTGCGCTGCGGGTCGCGATTCTCGGCAGCGTCGCGCTTGTGATGTTCGGGATCATCTTCTTTCGCCTGTGGTATCTGCAGGTGCTCAGCGGCGAACAGTATGTACAGCAGGCGCAGGCCAACGATCGCCGCGAACTGTCGATCCCTGCCCCGCGCGGGGACATCCTCGCCCGCGACGGCCAGCCGATCGTGACCAGCCGCGTGACCAACGCGGTGCAGATCCTGCCGAGCTCACTGCCCGAATCGGTCAAGGAACAGGCGGTCGAATACCAGAAGCAGCTACGCGAAGCGGATGCCGAATACGCGGCGGCCGGAGAACGGTTGAAGGATTATGAGAGCGAGCTCAACGCGATCCACCGCCGCGACGATCATCGGCGGGCCACGCGCGCGCAGCTGGCCGAGCTGCACGCGCTGGCGCGTGCTAACCACCTGCGCGGCGTGCGTATCCCACCGCTACCGGCCTCGGCTGTGAAACTGCGCGAGCTATTCCGGCGTTTGGGGCCGGTGATCAGTCTGCGCCCGCGCACAATCTACGAACGCGTGATCGTCGGTATCGCGCAGCTTCCGTATGCGCCAGTCACGATCAAGACCGACGCTGGACCCGCCGCGCTCACGCTGCTGGGCGAGCGCCACAACGAATTTCCCGGGGTCAGGCAGGAACCCGTTTCGATCCGCAACTACCCCTTCGGCGAACTGGCTGCTCAGACGCTCGGCCACGTCGGCCAGGTCAGCGAAGAAGAGCTGAAGACGAAGGTCTTCAAGGGCGTCCCGCAAGACACGGTCGTGGGTCAGTCGGGACTCGAGTACTTCTATGACCACTATCTACGTGGTACTCCAGGAGTGCGTCAGGTGCAGGTCAACGCCGAAGGTCAGCCCCAACCGGCCAAGCTGCCGGAAATCCAGCCGAAGGCTGGATACAACCTCAGGTTGACGATCGACCTGGCGCTTCAACAAGAGGGCGAACGTGCCCTGCGCGACGGGGTGGCGCTCGCCCAGGCCAAAGGCAACCCGGGTTCCGGAGCGGCGTACGTCGCGATCAACCCGCTCAACGGGGAAATCTACGCGACGGGCTCCTACCCGAGCTATGACCCCAACAAGTTCGCCAAACCGCTCACGCCGGCCGAATCCGCCGCGCTGTTCGGCAGCGGCCCGAACGAAGGTCCCGACCCGCCCGCGCCGCTGCTGAACCGTGCGGTGGAAGGCTCCTATCCGACCGGCTCGACGTTCAAGCCGATCACCGCAATGGGAGCGCTGGAAGCGGGTGTCATCAATCCCGAAGAGGCACTCGGTGGCGGGTCGTGCATCACGGCGGGCGCGGAGCAGTTCTGCAACTCGGGCAAAAATGACTACGGTGCGTTGCCACTGGTCGATGCGCTGAAGGTCTCCTCGGACACCTACTTCTTCACGGTCGGCGAGTACGCCAACAACTACGGCACCGTGATCCAGGAAATGGCCAAGAAGCTCGGGATCGGCAAAGAAACAGGCGTGGACCTCCCGAACGAGATCGAAGGCACGGTCCCCGACGCGAAATGGCGCGCGCAACAGAACAAGCGGCAGGAAGAATGCGAACACAACCACCCGAGGACGGCCGCGAGCGTGTGCCACATAGTCTCGGAAATCGGCCCGTGGACTGTGGGCGACAACATGCACCTGGCGGTTGGCCAGGGCGAACTGCTGACTTCTCCACTGCAGATGGCGGTCGCCTACTCGACGCTCGCCAGCGCATACATGAACGGCGGTGAGGGCACGGTCGTGCGCCCCCACTTGGGCCTCGAGATCGACAATTCCAACGACGAGCTGGTACAAGCACTGCCCTTCCCGCCGATCGACCACGTCCATCTCAACGACTCGTACCTGAATGATGTGATGGAAGGCATCCACGACGCTACCTTCGAGCCGGGCGGCACGTCGGCGGATGTGTGGTCGGGCTGGAACCAAGCCGAACACCCCGTGTACGGCAAGACGGGGACCGCCGAACGCGCCGGACAGGTAGAACAAGCGTGGTACATGTGCTTCCTGCCCGATCCCAAGCACCCGATCGTGATTGCGGCAACCGTCGAACAGGGCGGCTTCGGCGACGAAGCAGCGGCGCCGATCGCGCGTCTGATCGCCTCCGAGTGGTTCCACAAGCCACTGACGCTCAAGTCCGGCACCAACCCGGACCAGTGATCACGATCATGACCACTTCGCCACTCAGCCCGATCGCCGCGCCCCAGGAATCCTTTAGTCATAGGACCCACCCACCCCACCCACCCCGTACACTGCGCTTGCCGCTGGACCCGCTGCTGACGCTCGCCGTCGTGGGTCTCGGGATCTGCTCGATCGTCACGCTCAAGGCGGCCACCCGCAATGTCGTGCTGGGCGATCCGCACTACTTCGTGGACCGCCAAGCGGTCTATTTGATCGTGGGGTTGACGCTGATGGCGATGCTTTCGCGTGTCGATTACGCTCGCTTGCGCCATTTGATGTACCCGATCTACGCCGCGCTGATACTGAGCATCCTCGCCGTGCTGGCCCTCGGCCACGAGTCCACTTTGGGCGCGCAGCGCGCGATCGAATTCCCGCTGTTTTCCTTCCAGGCGTCCGAGCTCGGCAAGGTGTTGCTAATCCTCGCGCTGTCAGCGTTTGTGGTGGGTCGCTCGCGGCGTTTGCGCGAGCTGGACACGACCGCGCGCGTGCTGCTCGCGGCACTCGTGCCCGCGATGTTCGTGATCGCTCAACCAGATCTCGGCTCGGGACTGGTGTACATGACGATCGCGTTCATGCTGCTGTTCGTGGCCGGCACATCCTGGAAGCAGCTGGCGGCGCTGATCGCCCTGGTCGCCGTGTCGGGGACGATCGTGCTGGTGGCCGCGCCAGCGGCCGGCGTACAAGTGCTGCAGCCCTATCAGGTGGAACGCCTGACGGCCTTCCTGCACCCGACGAACAATCCCACCAAAAAGGAAGGCTATCAGCAGCTGGAGTCGAAGGTAGCGATCGGCTCCGGTCAGAAGACCGGCCGGGGCGCGAACTCGACGCAGATCAACGGCAAATATGTGCCAGAGGCAGAAACCGATTTCATCTTCGCGGCCGTCGGCGAGCAGTACGGCTTCGTCGGCGCGGCGTTCGTGCTATCGCTGTTTGCGCTGCTGATATGGCGCACGCTGCGCATCCTCACGATGTCCAAGGACCTGTTCGGCTCGCTTGTGGCCGCTGGGATCCTGGCTATGCTGATGTTTCAGGTGTTCGTGAACGTGGGGATGGCAGTTGGGATAATGCCCATCACCGGTGTCACGCTACCGCTCATGAGCTATGGCGGATCGTCGGTCATAACAACACTGCTGGCCGTGGGTCTACTGCAATCGATCTACATCCAGGCACGCGCTTCACAGGCGCACAAGGGCCACGTTGTCCGCTACTGAACAAGATGCTCGCCGAAACTCCCCGACAACAACCAGCCAAGGCCGCACTCGTGACCGCAACGGTCGAGCGCCCGCCTGCACGGGATTCGGCTACCAGACGGGCCTCGAGCATCGAGACTCCGTCCATCCCGCCCATTACAGATCTCGAAAGACTGGATCAAATTGAGAAAGCAAGTACTTGTCAGCGTCGATCGCGCGGAGACGCGCGTGGCGCTCTTGGAGGCTGCCGGAACGCCCGGCGCCCTACGTGCCCCGGATGGCCCATCACGTCCTGCTGGGCGCTCGCGCAAGCGCTCCGGCGCCCGCCCGGGAGCCGACTATCGCATAGCTGAGCTCTACATAGAGCGCCGTGGAGGGCGCTCGATCGTTGGCAACATCTACAAGGGCAAGGTTGACAACGTGCTGCCGGGGCTGGAGGCGGCGTTCGTGGACATCGGCCTGGAGAAGAACGGTTTTCTGCACGTCGATGAGATCGTGCTGCCCGGCGTGGACGCGCCCAAGCGGGGGCGTGGAGGGGGACGCAAGATCGCCGAGCTGCTGAAGCCGGGTCAGGAGATCGTCGTGCAGGTGGTCAAGGACCCGCTGAAGACCAAGGGCGCGCGCCTGTCGATGGAGTTGACGATCGCCGGGCGCTACATGGTGTACGCGCCCACCGGCGAGGGAATCGGCGTGTCGCGCCGCCTGGAGGACAAAGAGCGCGAGCGCCTGCGCCGCCAGACCGCGAAGCTTGAGATCGGGCAGGGCGGAGCGATCATTCGCACTGCCGCCCACGGCGCGCAGCGAGCGGACTTCGAACGCGAGCTGCTGTATCTGCACAAGCTGCACGAGGTACTGATGAAGCGCGTGCAGGACACCCAGGCGCCGGCGATGGTCTTCCAAGAGGCAGACCTGTCGGTACGGGTGGTGCGCGACATCTTCTCCGAGCACTTCGAGCGGGCGATCGTCGACGATGAGCAACAGCATCGCCGGCTGGTGTCGTTCTTCGCGCGCACGGCCCCCGAGTTGGTCGAGCGGGTGGAGCTGTGGGAGGAGCCCGAACCGTTGCTCGACGCCTACAAGGTGACCGACGCGATCGACGGCGTGATGTCGCGGCGCGTGGATCTGCCGAGCGGCGGCTATTTGATGATCGACTACGCCGAGGCGCTGACCGTGATCGACGTGAACTCCGGCAGCTTCATCGGGCGCGGCAAGGGCGCGGGCTTGGAGGACACGATCACCAAGACCAACCTGGAGGCGGCCGAGGAGGTCGTCAACCAGCTGCGCCTGCGCGACATCGGCGGGATCATCGTGATCGACTTCATCGACATGGCGCGCGCACGCAACCGCGACGCCGTTATGAAGACGCTGCGCAAGTCGCTGGACGAGGACCGCACAAAGACGTTCACCGCGGAGCTGTCGCGGCTCGGACTGGTCGAGATGACCCGCCAGAACGTGACCGAGGGCGTGCGCGAGATCATGAGCCGTCCGTGCCCGATATGCGACGGGGAGGGCGTGATCCGCTCTGAGGAGACGATCGCGATCGAATTCGAGCGCAGGCTGCGCGAAGTGGTTGTCGAGCATCCCGACGCGCAGGCGTTCCTGGTACAGATCAACCCGCGCGTGACCGCCCAGTTCACCGGTCAGGGCTCGCGTGTGTTGCACGCACTTGAGGCCCAGACCGAGCGCTCGTTTCACTTCGAGGGCTCCGAAGGGCTAACGCTCGACCATTTCGCGATCACTTTCCAGGGCACGCGCGAGCAGGTCGAAGAACGCGCGCTGCCGTTCCGCGAGGGCGACGAGGTGCTGGTGGAGATCGTCGAGCCGCACATGTACGACGTGGACGACGCGGTGGCCAAGCTCGACGGCTACATCATCTCGATCGTCGGCGCCGCGCGTCATGTCGGGGAGAAGCGCATGGTGCGGATCGAGACGGTCGGACGCACCGCCGCAAGCGCGCTGCTGCTAGACGAGTCCGGCGAGGTAATCCGGCCCGCGCCACGGCCGGCCGCGAGACCGACCGCGCGCCGCTCGCGCCGGCGTGGCTCGAAAGTCGCGCTCAAGGCACCGGTGCTCGCCGCCGAGACGCGGGCGCCGGCGAGCGAGCGGTCCGATCAGGAGTCGGCGGCCGATGAGGAGCAGCTCGCCGCGCGCGCGGCGGCCAGCACAAGCGTGGATGACGCCGTTGACGACGAGCGCGCGCTGCGCGCCGAGCGATCCTCGGACGAACCGCGGGGCGAGGGCGGCGAGGATGACCTACAATCGAAGCCTCGGCGCCGCGGCCGCAGAGGCGGACGGCGCCGTTCGGCTGCGAAGGCACAGGCAACCTCGGAGTAGACATGTACGCGATCGTCAAGACAGGCGGCAAGCAGTACCGCGTCGAGCGGGGTCAAACCCTGCTCGTGGAGCGCTTGGCCGCCAAGCAGGGCGCGAGCGTCGCGCTCGAGCCGATCCTGTATCGCTCTGAGGAGGCCGTGTTTGACGTGGACGGCCTGAAGAAGGTCAAGGTGACCGCGAAGATCGTCGCCCACGAGCGCGGCGAGAAGCTGCGTGTGTTCAAGTTCAAGCCCAAGCGCGGCTACAAGCGTCGCACCGGCCACCGCCAGGAGCTGACGCGGATCGAGGTCACCGACATCTCGATGGGCGCTGCTGCCAAGAAGAAGCCCGCCGCCGAGCCAAAGGAGGCCGCAGATGGCGCATAAGAAGGGTCTCGGATCGAGCCGCAACGGTCGCGACTCCAACGCGCAGCGACTCGGCGTGAAGACGTTCGCGGGCCAGACGGTGACGGGCGGGGAGATCATCGTGCGCCAGCGCGGCACCCGCTTCAAGCCGGGCACGGGCGTGGGTATCGGCAAGGACGACACGCTCTACGCGCGCGCGGCGGGCACCGTGCAGTTTACGACCGGCCGTCGTGGCAGGGTCGTGAACGTGCTGAGCGCCGACAGCTAGCAACGCTGCACGACCGCGCGAGAATCGAAGTGAAGGGCGGTGCCGGCGGCGACGGCAGTGCCGGTTTTCGCCGTGAAGCGCACGTTCCGCGCGGCGGCCCCGACGGCGGTGACGGGGGACGCGGCGGCGAGGTCGTGCTGGTGTGCGACGACTCGTTGCGCGACCTGCAGAGCTTCAGGCGCAGGGCGCACTACCGGGCCGGACGCGGCGGTCACGGCGAAGGCTCGCTGCGTCACGGTGCCGACGGGGAGACGCTCATCGTGCGAGTTCCCCCGGGAACGCAGGTTGACGGTGTCGAGGGAGACGTGGCCGCACGCCGCTGGGACCTGCTGGGCGCCGGCCAGCGAGCCGTGGTAGCCCGCGGTGGATCAGGGGGAAGGGGCAACAAGCGCTTTACTACCCCGACGCGCCAGGCGCCGCGCTTTGCCGAGCGCGGGCTGGCGGGCGAGCAGGGCTGGCTGGAGCTGCAGCTAAAGCTGCTGGCGGACGTGGGTCTGGTCGGACTGCCAAACGCCGGTAAGTCCTCGCTGTTGACCCGCATGACGAGGGCCACACCGAAGGTCGCGAGTTACCCCTTCACGACGCTATCACCGGTGTTGGGCGTACTGGACGGCGATGATCGTCAGCTGGTGATCGCCGACATCCCCGGCTTGATCGAAGGCGCGAGCGAGGGGGCCGGCCTGGGCCACGATTTCCTCGCGCACGTGGAGCGTACCCGCTTGCTCGTGCATGTGCTCGACCTCGCACCGGAGCTGTCTGGTGGCGAGAGCGTCGATATGGTTGCCAATCACGCCACGATCGAGCATGAGCTGGCCGCCCATGACGAGCGTTTGGCGCGCCTGCCGCGAGTGCTGGCGCTGTCCAAGGCGGACCTGGTTCCCGAGTCGCGCGTCGCGGAGGCGATCGCGAGCTGGCGTGAGCGTCTCGGGGAGCAGTCGCCGGTGATCGCGACCTCCAGCGCCACTGGCGCGGGAATGCGAGAGTTGGCGGCGGAGCTGTTGCGCTGCGTGCCGGCGTTGACGGGATCGGCTGCCGAGCGCGAGCACGCCGCTACGGGCGACGCGCGGGCGCTCGACGCGGAGCCAGAACTGGCCGAGCACATGGTGTTCCGCCCGTCCGGTCCCAGCGGGTTCTCGGTCGAGCGCGTCGCTCCCGGCTGCTTCGCGGTCACCGGCAGGGGCGTGGAGCGTCTGCTGGCGCGCTATGACGTGGACAATGAGGACGCGATGGCCTACCTGGAGGGACGCTTGCGCAGGATCGGGGTGTTGCGGGCGCTCGAAGCGGAGGGCTTTGAAGCCGGCGACGAGCTCGAGATCGCGGGAGTGGCGTTCGAGCTCGATCCGGACGAGCCCGTCTGAGAGCCTGTCGCAGGCACGTGAGGCGTGCGGCCGGCTCGCCCGCGGGGCGAGCGTGAGCGTCCGGCGCATAAGCTCCAAGCGTGAAGCGTGTGGTGATAAAGCTTGGTTCCAGCATCGTCGCCGGCGAGGAGGGCGAGTTGCGCGTCGAGCTGCTGGGGCGCATCTGCGACGTGGTCGCCGCGCTACACGGCGAAGGCAAGGAGGTCGTGATCGTATCCTCCGGCGCGATCGCGCGCGGGGTGCGAATCATGGGCCTGCCCGCGCGCCCCGGCGCGGTCGAGGAGCTACAGGCCGCGAGCGCCGTCGGGCAGGGCAAGCTGTATCGCGTCTACGACGAACTGCTGCGCGAGCGTGGGCTCGTCTCCGCGCAGCTGCTGCTCACGTTTATGGACATGAGCGCGCGCACCCACTACCTCAACGCGCGTCAAACGCTGCGCAAGCTGTTGGATTGGCGGGTGGTGCCGGTGATCAACGAGAACGACACGACCGCCACAGACGAGATCTCATTCGGTGACAACGACTTCCTCGCGGCGCAGGTAGCGATCCTGACCGCCGCCGACCTGCTGGTGTTGTTGACCGACACCGACGGTCTCTACACGGCCGATCCGCGTCGTTCTCCTGACGCACGGCTCGTGCACGAGATCACCGATTTCGAGTCGTTGGGTGAGATCGAAGTGGGCCACACCACCTTGCCGCTGGGCTCGGGCGGCATGCGTTCGAAGGTGGTCGCGGCCGACATGGCTACCGCCGCCGGCATTCGCGCCGTGATCTGCAACGGGATTCGCGACGGAGCGCTGCGGGCCGTGTTGGCCGGAGAGATGGAGGGCACGAACTTCCCGCCGCGCGCTGCGCGCCACTCCTCGTTCAAGCTGTGGCTGCGCTACGCCAAGCCAAGCCACGGCACGCTTGTGATCGACGCGGGCGCTGCGCGCGCGCTGCGCGATGAGGGCACAAGCCTGCTGCCGGTCGGCATCGTGGACGTGCAGGGTTCCTTTGACGCAGGCGACGCCGTTGAGATCGCCGAGCACGACACGTCGAGCGGCGCCACAGGGCGAGTCGTGGCGAAGGGCATCTGCAACTATTCTGCGCAAGAGCTGCGCCGTGTGAAGGGGCTGAAGTCAAGGGCCGTGCAGGAGATCCTGCCGCGCGCCACCGATGAGGCCGTGCACCGCGATTATCTGGTTGTTGACTGAAGGTCCTACCCTTTAGGTCGATGGCAACCACCGTCTCATCAGTAGCCGACGTCTGCGCACGTGCCCGCGCTGCGTCCAAGCAGCTCGCCAGTGCCGACACAGTCACTAAGGACGCGGCGCTCGCCGCGATCGCCGCCGCGCTGCGCGCGCGCTCGCAGGAGATACTAAGCGCCAACGAGCGCGACCTGCGGGCGGGACGCGAGGAGAACATGGGCGACGCGCTGCTCGACCGCCTGGCGCTCGACGAGGGCCGGATCGAGGCGATCGCGCAGGCGGTGGAAACCGTCGCCGCTCTTGCGGACCCGGTCGGCGAGCTGATCGACGGGCGAAGGCTGTCCAACGGCCTGGACGTGCGCAAGGTGCGCGTGCCGCTCGGCGTGATCGCGGTCGTCTACGAGGCGCGCCCCAACGTCACGATCGACGCCGCCGCACTGTGCCTGAAGTCGGGCAACGCGATCGTGCTGCGCGGCTCCTCCAGCGCTGAGCACTCAAACGCGCTGCTGTCGCAGGTCGCCTCCGAGGCTGCCGTGGCGGCGGGGCTTTCGCAGGGCTGCATCGGGCTGGTGGCGGGCGGCGGACGCAAGGAGCTGGCCGAGCTCGCCACCCAGGACGACACGGTCGACCTGCTGATCCCGCGTGGCGGGGAGGGGCTGAAGGCGACCCTCAGGGAGGTTGCGAGCGTGCCGGTCATCTACGCGGCCTCAGGCAACTGCCACGTGTTCGTCGACGCGTCCGCCGACTTTGAAGATGCGCGTGAGATCGTGCTCAACGCCAAGACGCAGCGGCCGGGCGTCTGCAACGCTGTAGAGACCGTGCTCGTGCACCGGAAGGCCGTGTCGGACTTCCTGCCGCCGCTATTGATCGAGCTTGCCGAAGCTGGTGTGACGATACGCGCCGATGAGACTGCATTTCTGGAGGCAGAGTCGCTCGTGGAGGGGTTCAGCCAGACCGAAGGGCCGTACGCGCAGTTCCTCGATCTCGAGCTCGCGCAAAGGCTGCGCGACGCGCTGCAGCCGGCCACCACAGATGACTGGGACACCGAGTATCTGGCGATGACGCTGGCGATCGGCGTCGTCGATTCGGTCGAGCAGGCGATCGAGCACATCGCGCGTCACGGTTCCGGGCACTCGGAGGCGATCCTCACAAAAGACGTTGACAACGCGCGCGCGTTCCAGCTGGAGGTCGATGCCGCGTGCGTGTACGTCAACGCCTCCACGCGCTTCACCGACGGCGGCGAGTTCGGGATGGGCGCCGAGATCGGCAACTCCACGCAGAAGCTCCACGCGCGCGGGCCAATCGGGCTGCGCGAGCTGTGCACGTTCAAGTACCTGGTCGAAGGCGACGGTCACGTCCGCACCTAAGAACGTGCGCGACACGGTTCATGAAGCCGCGTCTTCGATCACGCGCGCCCGCGAGCGCGTCGGGATCCTCGGGGGTATGTTCAACCCGCCCCACCTCGGCCATCTCGCCCTCGCGCGCGCGGCCGCCCACGATCTCGGCCTGTCGCGTGTGCTGCTCACGCCGGTGCTGATCCCTCCGCACAAGCCGGCCGCACAGGATCCCGGGTCCGCGCACCGCCTGCGCATGTGCCGCCTGGCGACGGCCGGCGATCCGCGCGTGGACGTCTGCACGCTAGAGCTCCAGCGGCCTGGCCCGTCCTACACGGTCGATACGCTGCGAAGCATCCACGCCAGCGATCCCGATGCAGAGCTGACCCTGATCGTCGGCGCCGACGTCGCACGAACGCTCGGCTCATGGCGCGAGCCTCGAGAGATCCTGCGGCTCGCTCGGTTGGCGGTCGCCGAGCGCGACGGTATGGGCAGAGCGGAGCTGCTACACACGCTGGCCCCGCTGGATCCCGACGCTTTTCCCGGCGGCGAGGGTCCGACAGTGTTCCTGCGGATGCCCCCTTACGAAGTCTCATCGTCGATGGTGCGCCAGCGCGTCGCCGAGGGCGCGCCGATCGACGAGCTCGTGGACGCGGAGGTGGCCGCCTACATCGCCCACAACCAGCTCTACCTGACCCCGACACCGACGGTCGTTGGGGCAGGCGCCCAGCAGCCACCGCGGGAGCTGGCATGATGGATTCACAGCAGCTGCTCGGCGAGATCTGCCGTTACGCACAGGACAAGAAGGCCGCCGATCTAATCGAGCTCGACCTGCGCGAGGTGCTTGGGTACACGGACTGGTTTGTGATCTGCTCCGGCAACACCGAGCGTCAGACAAAGGCAATCCACGATGGGATCCTCGAGGGGCTCAAGCACGACCACGACGTGCTGCCGCGCCGTGTGGAGGGTTTGACGAGCGCCGACTGGATACTGATGGACTATCTCGACGTGGTCGTCCATATTTTCACACCCGTCACGCGCGAGTTCTACCGCTTGGAACAACTCTGGGGAGAGGCTCCGGCCCGCAGCACGGGGAGCGCCGGCGGAGGATAGAACGCGCGGACGCCGACTCAGTTAACGACCTGCACGGGGTAGTCAAGGTTGAATGTCACACCGTCTGCCGTGATCACAGCTCTGAACGTCAGCGGATAGCCGACGGCTGAGGAGGGCCACGTGAACACGTCGTGGAAATGGCCGGTGAACGCATAGTGCGAACGGTGTGCCACGACCGCGCCTGCGAACATGTACTCGTAAGCTACTTCCGCCTTCGTCGGCTCGCGGGCGCGGGTCACCGCGAAGGAAATCGGCCAGTGCTGGTTGACACGCGGATGGTGAGTGCTCGCGTGCATGCTCGCCACGATCGCACCGGAGGACGCACGCACGATTCCTGGAGCGGTTTCGCTAGAAGCCGCCGTGCGTTGCGAGGCGCCAGTCGCCGGGCCGGCTGAGGTTGATCGGGTGACGCTCGAGCCGACGGCGCTCGTGGCGCTTGTGCTTCTGCCGGAACCGCCGCATGCCACAAGCACGACCGCAGAGACGGCAACGAAGCTGATCATCGTCGCGAGCCGGTCCAAACGTATTCGCGCTTGACTCATGTCGAGGCTCTCCACGGCCAGCGTAGCGTCGTCATCCGTCGGTTAGGAGAAACACGCAGCCGCGATCTTCAGAATTACTCCGGCGCTGGGGGACTGTTCAGGTCAGGCTTGGAGCCGTTATGCGCTGGCGGCGGCTGGGATCCAGGGGTCGCGTGTGGGAGAGTAGCTCAGTGAGATGGTGGGCACGGGATCACGGTGGATGCCCTTGAGTGGCTCCCGTTCTGGAACGCAAAGGACGAGGAGAACCGGAATCCCCCGCGTGGACAGTGTTCGGGAAGTGGGATGCCTTTCGGTTCGTACTCGATCGTGCGGTCGTGGACATGTTCGCGGTAACGTAGGTGCAGCGGCCCGATTGTTGCGTGGAAATGCACGATCGCTACGTTGGGGCCACCGGGGAGGCTCGCTACGAGCGGGACGCTCATCTTCAGACGGCCGCCGAACGGCTCGGTGGCGGGGAACACTAGGCCGGGGAACACGATCTGTGCGTTGACGGGTGTTTCTCCTTCTGCACAGATGAGCAGAGCGAGATGCCCATCATGCTCGGTAGTTCTAACGATCGTGACGTTTGCAGTCTCGCGCACGATTTCCGGGCCGATCGGGATCTCCGCAAGCGCTGTCCCATATCCCATCAGCGAGTTTGGTGGGCATCCTTCGGGTCCGTCGGCTTCGAGCGTCGTGGTGGTGCATCGGGCTAGGCCGAGTTCGCTCAACGCGAATCCCAGTTCGACTGGGTAGCTCACTTCGACCCCGGTCAGCGGAGGGGGTACTCGGAGAGTACACATCAAGCACCAACGAATTCGACGAAAAATATGTCGGAGGGAACGCCGAACAAGCAGCCCAAATACGCGCCGCCCAAATACGCGCCGCCGAAGAAGCAGCCGCAAGACTCGCAGCCGAAGAAACAGCCAGACTCATAGCAGCACAAACAGCAGCAGCAGCCGGCCCACAATACGCAGAAGAAGAATGGGGCGAAGAAGAAGAATGGGAAGAAGAAGAATACGAATATATTTCGTATCAAACTAGCTCACACTCTACCGCTGGGAAGACGGAACCTAATATGGAAGGGGCAACTCTCTTTCAGTCTCTAGCTGGAACGGGCAGTGGCGGCGAAAGTGCCAAGGAATCTTCTCGGTTCACTATTCCCCTACGTGGCCTAAGATCAGGACCAGGACCATGCGTACGTTTTGCAAAGGGAGGCAAAAAGAAGAAAAAGAAAAAGAGTGTTCAGAAATACATCGAAGCGTGCGAGATATCGGCTGCTAAGGGCGAGGTAGCTGGAGCAGTCGGTGGCTTCATTACTACTGGTCCAGCGGGAGCTGCCCCGGGCGCTGGTGCGGGAGCGGTCGTGGGTTGTGTCGGTGGTATACTCGAAGAACTACTCTAGCTATGAAGACCTCACAAAAAGATGAGTTCTCCCTGCGTATGCGGATTGCGGTTGCTGGCGTCGTGGGTGGACTAGCCGCCGTTGTCGGGATAATACTTAGTCCAGTAATAGGAACTATAGCCGCATGTGTAGTCGCTGGGGTGACCGTCGGAGTAGGAGCTCGGGTTTTCCTAAAGCGAAAGTTTCATTGGTCCCTTCGTCCGTGGGCGACCTGGCTCTTTCGTCCCACACCGAACAAACCTGGCGATGACGGCTAACAAGAAGTATAGGGAAACTATGAATACGCGAGCTACAAGCACGGCGTGAGGGCGGGCAACGTAACGAGAGCGGATCTACCTATGGGGCGATGAAGCAACGTAGCTGTACTGTATCCCTTTTTGCTGGCGCGTGCGGTGGCGCACTGGTGGTGTGCATGGTTACTGGCGTTCTGCTCGGGAGCGGAGCGTTCGTCTCCTCTAACACCGTGGTCACGGTGCAGCGCACACCGGTCGTCCTCTCGGGTCGATCCATCGCGGCGCGTGGTGGGTCGAGTGTCGCCGCCTTTGTGTACGCTCGCGCTGCGACGGGCGTGGTGTTCGTCAACGCCTCCGACGTCACCGCGCCGCAGTCCGCGAGCGAATACCTCAAGGGCGAAGGTGGCCAGCAAGGCACCGCGACCGGGTCTGGTTTCGAGGTCGATGCGCACGGCACGATCCTCACCAACTGGCATGTCGTTGGGGGGGCGTCGAAGATCACCGTTACGCTCGAGCACAGCCGCACGGTGCCCGCGAGCGTAATTGGCAAGGATCCCTCCACCGATCTCGCCGTGCTGCAGATCCCCACGAATGGTCTCGTGCTGCACCCGCTCGTGCTCGGGGACTCGGGCACGATGCAGGTCGGCGATCCGGTATTCGCGATCGGCAATCCGTTCGGGCTCTCAGAGACGCTCACCACCGGCGTGATCTCCTCCACCGAACGCCGCATCACCGCCCCCGACGGCGCAACCATCAGCGCGCTGCAAACAGACGCGCCGATCAATCCCGGCAACTCCGGCGGACCGCTGCTCAACGAAGAGGGCGAAGTGATCGCCATCAACTCCCAAATCGAGACCAGCGGCGCAAACGGCGGCAACCTCGGCATCGCCTTCGCCATCCGATCAACACCGCCAAGCACATATTCCGGTCTCTAGCTCACTAACTGATGACCACACGTCAGCGCGACGCAGCGCGATCATCGAGACATCTGTCTGGTTGAGCGTGATCGTGGGCAGGCGGTTATCGAGGAGGCCGTTGAGGAGCACATCGCTGCAGAAGCCGGCTGCTCATAATCGTGGGATCGCCTGTGGTCGGAAAGACCCGATTGGTGCAACTGAACAGTCCAGCGCGGGCGCTCTTGCTAATCTGGCCCGCGAGGTGCTGAGCTGAGCTCCAGTCGTGTTGAGCCCGACCGAGAGAACCGTCCGCCGCGTGCTGCGCGGGCGGCACCGGCGCTCGCGGCTCAGTTCGACGAGTGGCAGATGGAGTTGCACGGACGCCGCATCGTGTACAGGATCGCGGGCAGTGGGCCGCCGGTCGTGCTGGTGCATGGGATGCTCAACTCATCGAGCCACTGGCAGGCAGTCGCCCTGGACCTGGCTGAGGACTACACGGTCATAGCCCCCGACCTGATCGGCCACGGCGACTCGGCCGCCCCGCGTGGTGACTATTCGCTGGGGGCGCACGCTGCCAGCATCCGGGATCTGCTCACCGCCATGGGCGTCGAGCGCGCGAGCATCGTAGGCCATTCGCTGGGTGGGGGCGTGGCAATGCAGTTCTTCTACCAGTTTCCCGCGCGCGTGCAGCGCTTGGTGTTGATCTCAAGCGGTGGACTCGGACATGAGGTTAGTCCGATGTTGCGTACCGCAACGCTCCCTGGCATGTCGGGAGTGTTGTCGCTCGCCGCCCACCCGCGCTTGCTCGCCGCCCTGTGGGACACGGGTAGCCGTCTGCGTGCTCGCGGCGTGCGTCACGGGGCTTATGTGCAGGCCGTCGCCCGTGCGCTTCGCCCGCTCGAACGTCCGCAAGCGCGCGAGGCATTCCTGCAAACGCTGCGTGCCGTGATCGACGTGCGAGGCCAGCGGGTCAGCGCCACCGATCGTCTGTATCTGTTGGAGTCGATGCCCACGATGATCGTGTGGGGCGAGCGCGACAACACGATCCCGCTGCGCCACGGACGCGAAGCGCACGAGGCGATCCCCAACAGTCGCTTCCGCACCTTGCCGCGAGTCGCGCACTTTCCCCACCTTGAAGACCCCGAGGCGCTGGCGGGCGTGTTGCGCGAGTTTCTGGGTGACAGTGAGCCATGCGCACTGGACGACGCTGACTGGGGCGCGCTGCTTTCCAGGCGGTCTGAGCGCAAGCGGCGGTTCGTCGACGCCGCGGCGTAGGGGGTGGCGGGAAACCGCGGGTTCGTGCTTCGGGATCGCGGTCGAGGATGGCGGTCGAGTGGCGTCGGTTCTCGCCACGACGCGAGATCGGATCGGTGGACGATACGCATCTGTCGCAAAACCGCCAGACTTTCGCCTCGAACTGGGTCAGACTTGGAGATGTGATCGAGGACTTCGAGCATTGTTACCGGGTTGCGCAATCGAGAGATCCCCGCTTCGACGGGTGGTTTTTCATCGCTGTGACATCCACCGGGATCTATTGTCGTCCGAGCTGTCCGGCGATCACGCCCAAGCGCGAGAACGTGCGCTTTTATCCGTCGGCGGCGGCCGCGCAGCAGGCCGGTTTCCGCGCGTGCAAGCGCTGTCGGCCGGACGCGGCACCCGGATCGCCCGAGTGGGACGGGCGGGCCGACGTGGTCGCGCGAGCGATGCGTTTGATCGCCGACGGCGTGGTCGACCGCGCGGGTGTGTCAGGGCTCGCGACGCGACTTGGCTACAGCGTCCGCCAACTGCAGCGGATGCTTCTCGCCGAGCTGGGCGCCGGGCCGATCGCGATCGCGCGCGCCCAGCGTGCCCAAACCGCGCGAGTGTTGATCGAGACGACCGATCTGTCGATGGTCGAGATCGCATTCGCGTCCGGTTTCTCGAGCGTGCGACAGTTCAACGACACGATCCGGAGGGTGTTCGCTGTGGCTCCCACCGTGCTGCGGCGTAAGGCGGCCGCTGTCTGCACAGCGACGGACACCGGGCCCGGCACGCTCGTGCTGAGACTCCCCTTCCGTCAACCCTTGTGCCCCGACAACCTATTCGGGCATCTCGCCGCGACCGCCGTGCCAGGCGTCGAGGAAGTCCGCGACCAAACCTACAGGCGCACGCTGCGCTTGCCCCATGGCCCCGGCATCGTCGAGCTGACCCCAACGTGCGAGCAGATCGTGTGTCGTGTGACGCTCTCCGATCTGCGGGATCTCACGACCGCGATCGCGCGCTGCCGGTGGCTGCTCGACCTCGACGCCGATCCCGCCGCGATCGACTGTCTGCTGGGCGCAGATCCCGATCTCGGTCCGGTGGTGGCCAGCGCCCCCGGACGCAGGGTGCCGCGCTGTGTCGATGGCTCCGAGTTGGCCGTACGCGCAGTGCTCGGACAGCAGGTCTCCACCGCCGCCGCGCGAACTCACGCCGCGCGCATCGTCACGCGATGCGGCGAGCCTGTGAGTGACACGCGCGGGAAACTCACCCACCTGTTCCCGGCGCCAGAAGCGCTCGAAGGTGTGGATGTGGCGATGCCGGCGACTCGCAAGGCGAGCCTCGCGGCGTTGGCGGACGCGCTGTGCTCGCAGCGACTGTCGCTCGACGCGGGCTGCGATCGGGCTGAGGCCCTATCGATGCTTTCGAGACTGCCGGGCTTCGGGCCCTGGACGATCGGGGTTATCGCGATGCGCGCGCTCGGCGATCCCGACGCTTTCCCCGCCGCTGACCTGGGCGTGCGCCGCGCGGCTGAATCGCTTGGGCTGCCGGCCTCACCGGTCGCGCTCACAGCGCGCGCCGAGCGTTGGCGACCGTGGCGTGCGTATGCCGTGCAATATCTGTGGTCGGCCAGTGATCACCCCATCAACCAATGGCCGCCGATGCCAGCGAGCGGCAACGGTGCCGTCAATCTCCCCAAGGAGGCTCCATGACCCCCATCGCAGCATCATCCACAACCATCACCACGTCGATGGACAGTCCGATCGGTCAGCTGACGCTCACCGCTGTTGGTGGGCTGCTCACGGGTGTGCGGATGCACGAACAGCGACACACCCCCAAACTCCCAGCTGGATGTCAGCGCGACGACGCCGGACTCGCGCATGTCGTGGAGCAGTTGAACGCATACTTCGCCGGCACGCTCACCGATTTCGATTTGCCGATCGAGATGCACGGAACCGATTTTCAACGCCATGTCTGGAGGGGTCTGTGTGAGATCCCCTACGGCGAGAGGATCAGCTACGGCGAGCTGGCGCGCTGGGTGGGCAACCCCAAAGCGTCACGCGCGGTTGGCCTCGCCAACGGGCGCAATCCGGTGGCGATCATCGTTCCCTGTCACCGCGTGATCGGCGCCGACGGCAGCCTCACCGGCTACGGCGGAGGGCTCGACCGCAAGGTCTGGCTGCTGGAGCACGAGGCTGCGCACAGATTGAGCCCCGCCCGCTGCGGCGGTCAAGTCCAGCTGGACCTACAACCCCAGATCGCTTAGCGCGGCGTGTGCCGCGCCCTCGCCGCACATGCCGTGCACGCCACCGCCGGGTGGGGTTGATGATGAGCAAAGGTACACACCCGCCAGCGGCGTGCGGTAGGGACGCAGGCTGAGGATTGGACGGAAGATCGTCTGTTGCAGCGTCGCCGCGCCGGCGTTGATGTCGCCGCCGACGTAGTTGGGGTTGTGTCGTTCGGTCTCCGCTACCGAAGTCGCGCGACGTGCCAGAATCCGGTCGCGAAAACCGGGCGCGAAACGTTCGATTTGCGCCTCGATCCGCTCGCTCATGTCAACCGTCGAGCCAGACGGCACATGGCAGTAGGCGTAGAAAGTGTGGTGTCCATCGGGGGCACGCGTCGGGTCCATCACGCACGGTTGCACGGCGATGCAGAATGGGCGCTCGGTGTGGCGTCCCGCGTTGACATCGGACTCGCTGCGGGCGATCTCCTCGAAGGCGCCGCCGATATGCAGTGTCGGCGTGGCGTAGCACTGCTCGGCGGCCCACGGCACGGGCCCGTCCAGCGCCCAGTCCATCTTGAACACGCCCGGGCCGTAGCGGAAACGAGCGAGCGCCCGGCGGTAGCGCGCTGGGAATCGACTCCCTCCCAACTCCATCAATTGCTTGGGTGCCACGTCTAGCAGCGTGATCCTCGAGCGCGGTAGCTCGTCCAGGCTGGTGATCCAATGTCCGGTGTGCAGCTTGCCGGCAGTGGCCGCGAGCTCTCTGGTCAAGGCGTCCACGACGCGCGCGCTGCCACCCTCGATCACCGGCCAACCGTAGGCGTGCGCGAGCACACTGAGCAGCAGGCCAAAGGCGCCGGTGCCCGGCGCGCTCAGCGGTCGCATCGAATGCGCGCCCGCGCCCGCGAGCAGCGCGCGTGCTGCCTCGGTCTGAAAATTTCGTGCGAGCGTGCTCACCGGCAACAGGCCGCGCAGCCCGAAGCGAGCCATCGCGAGCGGATGGGGTGGGACAGCCAACAGCGGTCCCAGCACGGACGGCACGATCGCCGCCGCGTCCTTGACCGACGTGCCAAACACGCGACGGTAAGCGCTTGCGTCGACGCCGAACTGCGCGGCGGTCCGCTCGACCGAACGCACCACGGTGGCGGCGCGGCCACCATCGAGCGGGTGAGCGAACGCGACCTCGGGCGTCTTCAGCGTGATGCCATCCAGCGCCGCGCGCGCAAAAAACGGGGAGGCAGCCAGCAGCGGATGCACCGCCGAGCACACGTCATGGGTGAAACCGGGGAGCGTCAACTGCTCGCTGCGACAGCCGCCGCCCGGCGTCTGTGCTCCCTCATAAACCTCGACGGCGAGCCCGGCGCGCGCGAGCGTCAACGCTGCCGCCAGGCCGTTGGGACCCGAGCCGACGATGACAGCGTCGGGCGCGTCGGCGCGTGTCGTTTGTGTGCTGACCGCGTTCACAGTCCCAGCACCGCGTCCTGCGCGGCTGGGGTCACACCGGAGGCGGCGTCAAAGCGGCGCGCCAGCTCGTCGAGCGCCTCGTCGGTTCGGTCGGGGCGATGGTGAAACAACACCACCCGCCGCGCCCCCGCGCGTTTGCCCAACGCGACCGAGTAGTCACACACGGCATGCCCGAAGCGTGCTTCCACGCCGAGCTCCTCGTGCGTGAGCATCTGCGCGTCGTGCACCAACACGTCGGCCCCTGAGGCCAGCTCCAGCGCGGCGGGGTGATACTCGCCCCAGCCGTCAGGTCCCGGCCCGAACGCTGTGGGACAGTGGTCGGGCATGTAGGTCAGCGTCGAGTGTGCGTCGCTCACGCGGTAGCCAAACGTGCGGCCACCCTTGTGGGGGATCTCACGCGCCAACACGGTGAATCCCTCCGCCTGGGACACACCGGACGCGATCGTCGCGAATGTCCACGAGCCCCGCAGCTGACTTGGTGTCATCGGAAAGTGAGGCGGCGACATCGCGCGCTCGAGCACCGACTCCGCACTTGAACCATCCCGCTGCTCGGGCAGCATCAACCTCACACACGCGCCGTCGTTGTCCGCGGCGCTGAAGAACGGGAGTCCCTGCACGTGGTCCCAATGCAGGTGGCTCAGTAGGATCGCGCCGCTGAACGGCTGATCCTCCAGCAACCGGGTGACCGACCGTATGCCGGTGCCCGCGTCGAGGATCAGCGTCGGCGCGCGCGCGTCGTCGTGGGCGACGGCCACACACGATGTGTGCCCGCCATAGCGCAGGAACTCAGTACCCGGCGCGGGGGTGGAGCCCCGTACACCGCAGAAGTACACCCGCACTGAAACTCAGCCCCGCGCAGACCCTTTGCGGCGCTGCCCCTCCCGGCGGTGACCCTCAGACAGCTCGTGCAGCGCTCCGCGCTCCAGTTGGTCGGCCTGCACCGAGGCCACCCGACACGCGGTCACAGCCACGAGCGTGGAGGTCCGCACTCCCCCTTCCAGATGCGCGCGCTCGCCCAGCAGCGCGCCAGGACCATACTCGGCCAGCCGCTCACCGTCATGCTCAACGCGCAACACGCCGTCTAGTAGCAAGAACACCTCAGAGCCGCTCTCACCTTGTCTGACCAGAGTCGTGCCGGCCTTCACCTTGCTGATCTTCGGCTTGCGCCCACCGCGCATCAGCTGCTCTGACAAGGTGCGCTCGAGCGCCGTCTCGACAGCGGTTACCAGGGCCTTGGAGTCCTGCTCGCCCCACGGAGTGTGGCGACCAAAGGACTTGCGGTACCAGTCCTTGAAGTCAGCGAGCCCTGACTTGTGCGACAGCTTGCCCTGCTCGTCATACACCCAGTGACGCGGAAAGCGGCTGGCGCCCTCCATAATCCCCTCGGCCCGCCCGTCCGCGCGGATCGTGAGCGACAGCGTCGTCCAAACCAGCGGCGCCTGCCATTGCACGAACGGCTTGCGGCGCACCCGGCGTGGAGCCGGCACTCCCGTGCGACCGCCCGTGGTTTGCACGAAGCGGATGAAGTCCTTGCCCCGCTCGGGCTTGCGTTGGATCTCTGGCAGCCCAACCGCCTCAAAGGTTCTGGCCAGGGGACCGAGCTTCATGGTGGTGCTGCCCATCATGCCGCCGCCGCTGTAGCCGCAGTCGGAGATCTTGCCCTGCTTGTTGACGTCCACCCACGCCTTCAGCACGTTCGCGAAGCGGAAGCGGTCCTCGTCGCGCAGCGCCTGCAGGTCGGTAAGCGCTTCCGGCGGCGGCGGATCGTAGTGGGCCAGCCCCGCGTCGAAAGCCGCGCGCATGCTTCCCTCCACGGCCTCCGAGGGGATCCACGACAGCGAGCTGATCGAGCATTCGTGACGCATCGCCGGTGCGGGAGATTACACCCGGGGCCCCCGCTCGTAAACGCTATCGCCGCTCTCGGGTGGCGATAGCGTCCACACCGGGAGCTTGGCGGCGCGCCCGCGCACTTCGAACTCACCCACCAGCATCAGGTCCTCCGGCTGTCTGTGCATCCGCTCACGCGTCGATTCGGCTACGAACAGCATGTGCCCCGAGCCCTTGGTCAGGCCCTCCAGGCGCGACGCGGTGTTGGTCGTATCGCCGATCGCGGTGTACTCGACGCGCTGCTCAGACCCCACATTGCCGGCCATCACCGGGCCGCTGTTCAACCCCACTCCCATCGCGAACCCGCTGTCGTGTCCCTGTTCGGCCAGCCACGCGTTGAAGTGCTCGAGGCGCGCGCCGATCATCTCGCGCGCCGCGAGCAGCGCCCGGTCGGCGTGGTCATCCTGCTGAAGCGGCGCGCCGAACACCGCCATGATCCCGTCTCCCATGTACGCGATCAGCGTGCCCCCGGCCGCAAGGATCGCCTCGGTCATCTCGTTGAGGTAGTAGTTGACGACTTCGATCACACGTCCCGCGGGCTGAGTCTCCGAGAAGCTCGTGAAGCCGCGCAGGTCTGAGAACAGAACCGTACAGTCCCGTTCCACGCCGCCAAGACGCAGGTTCTCGTTCGTGCTCGCCAGCACCTGATCGACCACGTCGGCGGGCACGAAGCGCGAGAAGATCGAACGCACCCGCTCGCGCTCGATCGCCTCGCTCACGTAGAGCACCGCGAGCGTCCCCAGCGTTCCCAGTGCCAGCGCCAGCAGTGGGTAGACGAAGCTCACGATCAACCCCGTGTTGAACGCCACCTGCACGGCGATCGTGAACACGATCGCCAGCGCCAGCGCTGACAGCAACGAGCGGCGCGGGCGTATCTGCAGGCTGCCCAGCGGCACCACCGATCCGAGCATCACGATCAGCGCTAGGTTCAGCCAGCCGGGGGCGTCTTTGAGCGGGACGCCTTTCAGGAGGGTCGCTGTCGCGTTGGCCCAGATTTCTGCTCCCGCCATCACGCCTTTGCCGCTGGTCGCCACCGGGTGCAGGTCTTGGAGGATCGGCGCGGTCGATCCGACTATCACGATCTTGCCGCGTACCGCGTTCGGCGAGAAGCGTTTCCTGAACACGCTCCAGTACGAGATCTCGTTGACTGTGCCGGGCGGCCCCACGAAGTCGATCGGCAGTGTCCCACTCCCGAAGCGAGACGCGCGGATCGATTGTCCAGTCGCTGTTTCGACAGCAACTACAGGGAAGCTGCGGAGACCACTGTGGGAGTACGCGAAGCGGCGTGTGACGCCGTCGGAGTCCTCTGGGAGGATGACCTCCGCCGCTCGCGCTCCCAGTTCGCGTATGTGCCGGTTGCCGCCAAGGATGGGTACCGCGCCGTTCTTACCGACGTCAGCTGTAGCCAACACGGTCTTCCCACGCGCGTTGCCGATCGCTTCGATTAGGGCGTTGTCGTCGCGTATGTCAGTTTCCTGGGCGAATTCGATGTCGATCGCGATCACCTTCGCGCCGGCGAGACGAAGCTGTTCGATCAGCTCGGCGTCGTAGCGACGCGGGAAGGGGAACTCAGCGCTGATTTCGTGATTTCTCATTTCGTTGAGGGTGGTGTTGTCGATCCCGACGAGCACCACGTCTGACGGCGGCGCCTGCTTGCCCCGGATCGAAAAGCGAGCGTCGATCGTCTGCAGTTCGCTGCGTCGCAGCAGGTTCGTCGCGTAGGTCAGCCCACCTAGTGCGGCGGCCAGCAAGGCCACCGCAACGAGCATCGTCGTCTTGCGCCGCCGCCACGCGGTACCTCCCACGTCAACCCTCTCCTGTCATAATGCGCGCCTCGACACGCGCTGATGCTAACCGCTGGAGCCCACATCGGAGACCGTCTGTCGCGATCCAAGCTGATCGCGACGCTGGCGCTTGTGCTCGTGTCGATCGTGTGCGTCGTGCCGTTGGCGGTCCCCGAGTCCGTCGCCGCGACCCCGTTGCCTGGCGCATTGTCCCAGCTGTCTTCGCCCTTCAACTGCGTCAGCGAAGCAGCGGTGACCCCAGGTTGCGGCACTTTGTTGACCTCAGGCATCAACGATGCCTACGAGGCGCAGGTCAGTCCCGACGGCAGGAACGTTTACTCAGTCGCCGTCGGCGGCTCGCTTGTCGAGTATTCGCGCAATCTGGCTGATGGAGCCCTGACTCCAATCGGCTGTGTAACGTCCGGTACAGAATCCTGTGCGCCCGCGAACGTGAATACTAACGCGATTGCTATGGGGTCACCGGCGGCCATAGCGCTCAGCCCGGATGGCAGGAATGCCTACGTCGTGACTCAGGCAAACAACAGCCTTGTCGAGTTCAGCCGTAATCTTGAAACGGGGCTGCTGACAGAGACGGGTTGCCTCAGCCGCGAAGACGTCGAATGCGTCGCGCACGAAGCCAAGGGCCTCAACTCGCCCTATGGCGTTACGGTCAGCCCAGACGGCAAGAACGTGTATGTGGCCAGCTACGCCGATGAATCAATCGCCGAGTTTTCGCGCAACAGCGAAACGGGCGAACTCGAACAGTTGCCGGGCGTGAACAACTGTATTACGAGCGCCAGCACCGGATTGACTGGCTGTCAGACCGAAAAAGCGCTCGGGCTTGAACGCGCTATCGGTGTCGTCGTTAGCCCGGACGGCAAAGATGTCTATGTGGCTGCGGGTGCGACTAATGGGGAAGGGGCCATCGTCGCGTTTGAACGAGCTCCAAGTACTGGTGCGCTCACGCAACTGCCGGGTACCGCAGGTTGTATTAGCGAAACCAACAGAGCATGCACCCCTGGTGTAGGGATTGACGGACCGGAGGATCTGGTGATCAGCCCGGATGGCAACAATGTCTACGCTAATTCTTCGGTGGATAATGCGGTTATCGAGTTGCGACGCAACGCCACTACAGGAGTGCTTACCCAGCTCCCGGTCCCCAACGCATGCCTGACGACCGAACAGACCGGAGCCGCGGCGAGCTGTGGGCTGGCCAAAGCGGTCGAGCGTGCGCTCGGCGTGGCTATTAGCCCAGACGGGGAAAACGTCTACGTGAGCAGCGCGGTTGAAAACGCTGAGGCGGCCTTCGCGCGCAGTTCGACTACTGGCGCGCTCACACAGCTCGAAAGCCCATTCGAATGTGTCACTTCAGACGCGAGTGGCTGCGCAGCTGGGTCCAACGAACTGATCGGCCTCGATGGGGCGCGCCGCGTGACCGTAAGTCCTGATGGGACTAACGTCTATCTCGCCGGACAGAACGCCAGCTCGATCGTAGAGCTGGCCCGAGCGGTGACACCGACGATTTTATACCTCTACCCAGAAAATGGGCCCGAAGCGGGCGGTACGGTCGTGACGATTGAAGGCAAAGGCTTCATCGCTGGCGCCAGCGTTCACTTCGGTGCCAATTCCGCGTCGAATGTGACCGTCGGCTCGGCCTCGTCGATTACCGCGACTAGCCCGCCTGGTAATGGAACTGTGGAAGTGACCGTGACGACATCTTCGGGAATATCGGCGACAACCTATGGCTTCAGTTACACTAAATCATCGAGCTCTGGCGGCGGGGACGGTGGTGCGAGTAATGTGACAGAAAATATACCGCCCTTGGGCAAAATAGCCAGTGAACTTGGTCCCGTCGCCATGAGCGTGCCGCCCCCGGTGTTGGCCAAGACCGGAAATGTGGCTCCCGTGAAGGGCCACGTCCTGGTCAAGTTGCCAGGGGCCAATGCGTTTGTGTCGCTGGCCTCGCTGGAGCAAATACCGTTTGGGTCGGTCATCGAAGCGAGCGATGGGACCGTGAGTGTGACGAGCGCGAACCCGAACGGCACTACGCAGACAGGTCAGTTCTTCGGCGGCCAGTTTGTGCTGACGCAGGGCAAGAACGGTCAAGTCGTGGCCAAGCTGAGTGGTGGCGATTTCGCGGTGTGTCCGACCGCGCGTGAGCGCGCGCACATAGCGCGCGCCGGGTCGGTGCGTGGGCGAGCGGCGGCGTCCGGCAAACACGTGGTGCGCAAGCTGTGGGCCAACGCGCACGGGAAATTCTCGACGCAAGGCAACTACGCGGCTGGGGCAGTGCAGGGCACCGAATGGCTGACCGAGGACCTGTGCGAAGGGACGCTGATCAAGGTGACACGCGACCGCGTGGCGGTGACTAACCTCGTCAATCACCACCACGTCGAGGTCAAGACGGGGCACCACTATCTGGCGAAGGCGCCCTAGCGGCGCCGAAGTCAAGGACGGCTGTCAGCCGAAGTCAAGAACAGCTGTCAGTTTGAGCTTGAGTGGCTGTGCGCTGAACCGAGCCATCCGTCGCAGCCAGGCGTGCCTCAGTCTCCCGACGTCGTCTTACCCGCTGCGACATCGTCGAGCCGATCAAGAATCGCCTTCAGGCCGCCCTGCGTGTGAACGTCAAGACGGTCGAGGATCATCTGCACGTCATTGAACGTGTTTTCGGCGCGCGCGTCGGCGGCAAGGCTCTGCACGTTCTGTCCGACCATGATCACCGACAGCAGAACGAGCTGCAGGAACGTCTGGGCGATCCAAGCGATGATTCCCTCGCCGCCCGGTTTCAGGGCCGGTCCCAGGCCGATCAGGGCGATCGCCGTGAACAGATAGGCGCACCACATCGTGCCGACCAGCCTTGTGATGAGCACCGCGAGCTTGGCGTTGAAGCCGTTGACCTCGCCCATCGCCTCCCTGAGCGCATGTGGCGAGGGGTGTAGGGCCTTGGCGAGGTGGTGCACCGTCTTGACGGGACTGGGCTGAGTCATCGATTCTCCTGCCATGTGTCGATGGTGGTCTTGAGGGGGTTGACGTGCGAGGAGCTCACGATACCCCAGCCGCGACGCTGGTTTACGCACGCTGGTCGCCGTGGAGCCCGCGGCCGTCCGTCTAGATGAGTAGTGCCACGGGTGTTAGGCGGTGTAGCAGGCGAGGGATCGGGTGGGGCGTTGGAGTTGGTGGTTGAGGGCGATGCCGGCGGCGAGTGCTGCGAAGCGGGTGGCGAGGCGGACGCGGAGGTTCTCCAGGGTGCGGGCGCCGTGGCGCTCGAGTGTGAAGAGGTCCTTGCATGTCCAGAAGATGCTCTCGATGCGTTGACGGATAGGCGCGAGGTGGGGGCCGCGCCCGGGCTCGTCCTTTCGGCGGGGGCGCATGATCGTGGCGTCGAGTGTGGCGAGCTCGGCTTCGAAATCTTTGCCGCGGAAGTTCTTATCGCCGATCAGGATCAGCATCTGGCCGCTATGGCGCTCGCATCGAGCGACCAGCTGTAGGCACACGAGCTTCTCGTCGATCTTTGGCGAGGTCAACGCGAGCGCTCTGGGAGTTCCGTCCAGGGCGAAGATGGCGTGCAGGCGAAAGCCCCAAAAGTGACGGCTATGACTCGCGCAATAACCGTAGTCACCGGCGTTGGAGAGCGCGTCACCGAGACTGGAAGAACCGCCACGCTTGACGGTCTCGCGGCTGCGAGCGCACTCCACAGGCGTGGAGTCAACCAGCAAAAGATCGCTATAGAAACCGGGGCTACGCGCAGCGAACGTACGGATCAATGCCTCGATCGAGCTCGACAGTCGCAGTCTGCGCTTGTGGTACGCAGTTCGCTCAGGTAGATGCGGGAAGAGATGGCCAAGCTGGCGACGGGCGGCCCGCAAGAACCGCGCGTCGGAGGGAATACCCATCATTGCTTGAGCGATACACAGCGTGATGACCTCCGCGTCGGAGATCCTCCTTCTGGCGTTTTCTGCGCGTTTGGGCAGGAAATCGTCAACAGTGCAGTAAACAGCGATAAGCAGCAGGTCGAGGTCGGCGTCCATCGTGACCCTCCCAAGAGTTGACGGTTGGTATTGAGCACCGCCGACTTCGATCTGCCTGCCTACATCCCCTCCCCCTAAACCACCACCACAACCGTGGCACTACTCATCTAGTTGATTTGTGGGTCGAGGGCGGGCATCGCGGGCGCTTGCGAGCAAGGTGTTCGACCGGGCGTTTGTCGTGATGGGATGTAGGTGAGCGTTGGAGGCACTCTTAGCAGCCCAGGTTCACCCCGACCCCGAACGATCGCGCAGGGAGCGCTTCTGAGGGTGAAGCGTTTCGCCGCGCGCCAGCATGGCCACGAATCGCTCGATACGCCGGGCTCGCGTGTCGGAGCGCTTAGCGTTGTGGATTCGCAGCAGCACGGCATAACGGTTCTGGCTGGTGAGAATGTCGAACATCGCTTGCGCCGCGGGCTCGGCGCTCAACGCGACGGCGAGATCGGCCGGGACGCCTATGACGGCCTGGCCTGAGTAAGCCATATCCCAACGGCCGTCCGTCTTGGCCCGTTCTACAGCGGCGAGCCCGGCGGGTGCCATCCGTCCTTCGCTTGTCAGGCGCTCTATGTGACCGACGTTGCGCTTCGACCACGCGCTGCGCGCACGCCGCGGGGTGAAGCGTTGCCGGTAGGTGAGCTTGTCGAGGCGTCGGACCTGACCGTCGATCCAGCCGTGGCACAGTGCCTCGTCGAGCGCCTGCGCGTAAGTGAGGCTCGTTGGCTCTGTGGTGCCCTTCTTCGCGAGTCTCAGCCACAGCCCCTTGGACTCCATGTGATGCGCGTTCAACCACGCTCGCCACGCAGCGGCGTCGAGGAGGGTGAGCGTCGGTTGATCATCGAGCATCGCTGTAGCCTGACATCGTAGTTCAGCTGTTCCAGCCTCTGGTGCTATACTGAACTATATGGTTCAGTATCAGCTAGGGCTCGATCAGGTGTTCGCGGCGCTCGCGGATCCCACGCGCAGGAGCATCCTGCAGCGGCTGGGTCAGGGCAGCGCCACCATCACCGAGCTGGCGGAGCCGTCTGGGATGTCGCTGACCGGGTGCAGGAAGCACGTGCGAATCCTGGAGGACATTGGGCTCGTCGCCACCGAGAAGGCCGGCCGGACTCGTCGCTGCAGCCTCGGCCCGCGACGCCTGGAGGACGCCCAGCAATGGATCGAGACCTATCGGCGCACGCTGGACGCTCGGCTCGAGCGCTTCGGCGAGCTGCTCGAGCGCGTTGAGAGAGAGCCAACGACCGCCAACACCCAACAGCACAGGAAAGGAGCGCAGCAATGACCACGATGACCGACACCCAGGAGGAGACCATGACCGGTGCGACCACATTGACGACACCCTCGGATCGCGAGATCCTCAGCGAGCGCGTGTTTGACGCGCCCCGGGATCGCGTGTTCGCGGCCTACACCGATCCGCGATTGATACCCCAGTGGTGGGGTCCACGACGCATGACCACGATCGTGGATCAGATGGACGTCAGGCCGGGCGGCGTGTGGCGGTTTGTCTCCCACGATTGCGACGGTCGGGAGCAGGGCTTCCGGGGCGTCTACCGTGAGGTCACGCCGCCCGAGCGCATCGTGCAGACGTTTGAATGGGAGGGCATGCCGGGCCACGTGATCGTGGAGAGCGTGCGCTTTGAGGATCTCGGCGAGCGCACGAAGGTGGTGGTCACGTCGCTGTTCCACACGACCCAGGAGCGCGACGGCATGCTCTCCTCCGGCATGGAGCGCGGGCTCAACGAATCCCACGAACGTCTCGCCGAGCTGCTCGCTAAAACCGCGTGAACGATCGCCGCGCGGCTCTGACACACAATTGAACGCGCCAATCTGGGCGTACGAAACAAGGAGAAGTGAAGATGAGGTTCATGTTGCTGCAGAACTACGCGGGCGGCGCGAATTGCGATGTGCCGATGGCGCACTGGGTGCCGGAGGAGATCAAGGCGCACATTGACTACCAGCTGGCTCTGAACAGAGAGCTAACCGAGCGTGGCGAGCTGCTCGACGCGCAGGCGCTCAACGGGCCGGCGCTAGCCAAGTTCGTCGTGCACGACGGCCGCGGCGCGCCGGTCGTGACCGACGGCCCGTTTCCGGAGTCCAAGGAGCTGCTGGCCGGCTACCGGATCGTGGACGTCGAGTCGGTCGCGCGCGCGATCGAGATCGCGGCCAAGATCTCGGCGGCGCCGGCACGCGGCGGCGTGCCGATCGAACAGCCGATCGAGCTGCGTGAGCTGATGGATGCCCCGGGCTCCGAGCTGTGAGTTGCGTCGTGGGCTCCGAGCTGTGAGTTGCGCTAGCGCCGTGCCCCGAGTGTCGAGTGCGTGCTGCGCGCCGCTGCGAGGGTCTCGCGGCGACGCTCGAGATTCCCCCGGCGCAGGCGGCGGGCGACCACGACGACACGCTGGCGTCCATGTGCATGTGTTCCCCGAGGCTGAGCGCGCACAGTCGCCCATTTGACATTCCGGGCGGTATGTGAAAAGATACCGACCGGTATGCAAAACGTAGAGACCAGCCTTCCCCCGGGACCACGTCTTCCACGCGCCGTGCAAAGCGTGATCTGGTTTCGTCGCGCGCAGTGGCTGCTGGACACCTGTCAAGCGCGCTTCGGCGACATGTTCACGCTGAAGATCGCGGGCGAAGGCACGTGGGTGGTCACGTCGGACCCAGAGGCGATCAAGCAGGTGTTCACCGGCGATCCGCGCTTGCTGCACGCCGGCGAGGCCAACCGCATCCTGCTGCCGGTGCTCGGCCCCAACTCGGTGCTGCTGCTCGACGACGGCGCGCATCTGCGTCAGCGCAAGCTGATGCTGCCTGCGTTCCACGGCGAGCGGATGCAGCGCTACGGCGAGCTGATGAGCGCGGTGGCGGCGCAGGAGATCGAGCGCTGGCCGCTCGGCGAGCCCTACCGGCTGCGTCCGCGCATGCAGGCGATGACGCTCGAGATCGTGCTGCGCGCTGTGTTCGGCGTCTCGGAGGGGTCCCGCATGGAGACCCTACGCCGCGAGCTTCGCCACCTGCTTGACATCGTGACCAAGCCCCTCAACGGCGTCGTGCTGCTGACGCTCGGCCCGGAGCGCCTCGGGCGGCTGGGCGCCTTTCGCCGCGAGCTGGAGCGCGTGAACCGTCCGATCTACGAGGAGATCGCCGATCGCCGCAAGGCCGGCGACTTGGCACAGCGCGACGACATCATGTCGCTGCTGCTGTGCGCCACCCACGAGGACGGCAGCCCGATGAGCGACGAGGAGCTGCGCGACGAGCTCGTCACGCTGCTGGTCGCCGGCCACGAGACGACCGCCAACGCGCTCGCGTGGGCAGTCGAGCGGCTGTGCCGCCATCCCGAGAAGCTCGCGCGTCTCACCGAGGAGCTGCGCGCGGGACAAGAGAGCTACCTGAAGGCCGTGATCCAGGAGACCCTGCGCCTGCGTCCGGTGATCTCGATCGTGCTGCGCCGCCTGACCGAGCCGATGGAGATCGGCGGGCGGCTGCTGCCCGCCGGCGTGTCGATCGTACCCTCGATCCACCTCGTGCACCGGCGCGCCGACATCTATCCGCAACCACACGAGTTCCGCCCCGAGCGCTTCCTGGAAAACGAGGATGGGCGTCCCGGTGGACGGGCCTTGAATACCTACACGTGGATCCCGTTCGGCGGCGGCGTGCGCCGCTGCCTGGGCGCCGCGTTCGCGCAGTTTGAGATGGAAGCTGTGCTGCGTGAGCTGGTTCTGCGCCGCACGCTCACCCCCTCGCGCCCACAGTCCGAGCGCGTGTACCGCCGCGCGATTACCGAGACTCCGCGCCACGACGCCGAGGTTGTCATGCGAGGCCCGGCGGCCCGCTGTCCCGCCGGCGCCCCGGTGGAGTCTCGCGCCGAAGCTGAGGTCGTTCCGGCTTGAGCGCCGCCCCCGCGCCTCGCAAGCGCGCGCGGCGTGCAGAGCGCGGCGCGGCGACTCGCGAGGATCCTCCAACACCTGCCGCGTCCGCCGCGATCGGCCGTTCGACCTCGACCTATCCCACGCGCGCCGCCCGCGGCGCGGCGACCCGCGCGGCGCTGCTGCGCTCCGCCTCGCACTCGATCTGCGAACGCGGCATGCACGGCGCGTCGATCGACCTAATCGCCGAGCGTGCCGGCTACACCAAGGGCGCCTTCTACGCGCATTTCACCAGCAAGGAGGCGCTGTTCCTGGCGATGCTCGAGGACAAGTTCGCCGCCGACCTGGCCCGCATGCAGGTCGCGCTGACGGGCTCCGGCGAGCCGGTCGAGGAGGCCCGTCAGGCCGCCGGCGAGTTCCTGCGCTATCTGGACCGCGACCCCGAGTGGCCGCGTCTGTATCAAGAGTTCGCCGCGCACGCAGCCCGCAACGACGCGTTCCGCGCGCAGTTCGCCGCGCGTCAACGCGCCCTGCGCGAGGGCATGGCCGAGCTGTTCGCGCGCTGGGCGGCATCGTTTGGCGTCGAGCCGCTCGTCAGCCCCGCCGACGTCGCCGCGATGACGTTCTTCATGGCCGACGGATTCCTGATCGACCGCATCATCGACCCCGAGCTCGACGACAGCCTGTACGAAAAGATGGTCGAGCTGTTCCTGCGTGGACTGATGGGCATCGCAGAGACACCCTGAGCAACCGCCAATCGAGCAGCGCGCTTGATGCGTGTCGAAAGGGATGAACCAACGCTACAGTCGGACTGAGCTGCGTCCCACGGTGAGCTTGAATTCACTAACCATGCACCACGCGCGGGTTCATCACTAGGATCACAGAACGGTCGCCGCGGAGCTCCGCGGGCCGCCACGTGCGCCCGCGACCGTATGCGACATTGTGTCCGAGGAGGTCTCGTGCAGCGCTACCGCCAACAGATGGAGGAATGGGCTAACAAGTACGGCTCAGGCCGCCTGCTCGAGGCGCTGAGGTCTGGGGAGTGCCCGCAGCGGATCTACCGCAGCGAGCGGCGTGATCGCGAGTTGCCCGGGTTTCTCCTTGACCCCGATGCGTCGCGACGGGTCGAGCCACTGCGCGACCCAACCCGTGAGGCAGTTGAGGCGCTCACAGCCGTGCGGGCGCATCTGGAGGACTGGGATATCGAGCACACGCAATGCGAGCTTGTCTGCGTGCCGGCCGACCACAGGGCAGAACATCCGCCCGGTCGTCCCGCGGTGCGGGTCACAGGATGGTTGGAGCGCCATGTCCTAATCGCCTTCGTCTGCTCGCGCCCGGACACCGGTTTCGCGCCAATCACGGCGTCATATCCAGACGGAGTCCGTGTCGCGTCGGGCTCCACCCTACGGCCCACAGCCTATGGCTCTGCCTACGGCGTCAAGCACCCCGCCGCGCAGGAGGCGCTGCGTCACGCGGCTGTGGTGAGCATTGACACGTTCAATGACTTCGAGCCGACGGTCGCGCTTTCGGAGTACCTTCCCCCCGACGCGCACGACATGCTCGACGACGAGCTGGTGAGCGACTTCTCGGACACGTTGTTTCTAGTCGGCTGGAAGCTCGGTCAGCCTGTGCGACTCGCGCTGTCAAGCCTCGCCGAGCAGATCGCGGGCAGGATCATCTTCGGTGAAGCCGAGGGGGCGCTCGAGATGCGCGGAGAGACGCTGACGGACATGGCGTATGAGCAGGCCCAACACGACCTCGAGACAGGACTGGAGACAGTCCTCGACGAAGACTTCCTCTACGAGTATCTAGCGAACGTCGAGGCTTTCTCACTCGCCGATCTTGTGCCCAAGGATGTTCCCTCCCGGCGGGCCTCGCTGTGGGCCCCTCTACAGCTCGTTGACGGCGATCCACCACCTCGCATCACCGGAGACGACGAGCCCGAGTGGAGCCTCACACAACACCCGGGGATGACAGCGAGGGAGCAGATGAGGGCAGACAGGGAGCAGCGTGACGCAGAGCGGTCGATGGAAGGGAGGGCAGTGACCGCACTGGTGGCACGCGCGCACTGGCAAGCCGACTACCGCGACGGCAAGGCGAACCTGTTGGGCGAGCTTCCAGATGGACGCGCTCTGGTGCTTGGACCGCCGCCGGCGATCGCGGGCGATCATCACGTGTCTGCCTGGGCGCTTGACTGCTACGCCACACGCAAGGCTGCCGTTAGTGAGACCGGTAAGTCCGAAGAGCACGACGCGCTGTCATGGCAGCGTCTGTTCGAGATCCTGCCTGCATGCGCGCATCCCGCGGCGGTTGACGTCGTGTTTGGTGCTATCGAGTGGACGATGGGCTGGGCAACATCGGTCGGAGGCCATGCGCTCGCGGGAGGCGCGGTTGAACCCATTCGACGTTGTGCGGACGCGCTGCGAGGCGTGATCGCGATACGCGAGCAGCTCGAGCAATGCCGTCTTGCGGGCGTCGTGCACGATGCACGGCTCACGCGCCACGGAGTTCGCCACGAATTGTTTGGAGACTTCGAGCAGATGCGCTTCCTGGCGATCGCACGGTTCGCCGTACCAGACGATCGCTCTTTTGCCGAAGTCCAAGGCGACTTCAACGAAAGCATCTATGACTTCAGTCCGCTGCCTGTCAGCCTTGGCATCGAGCTCCACCCAGATGGTGACGGGAGCGCGTGTGTCCGATGCGGACTGGGCGTTGAGTCGATCGAAGAGGCCCACAAGCTCGCGAACGAAGTCATCTCGCAAGTGCGCTGGCGAGCAGCGCTCGCGCCAATCGACCTGGAGGACGGTGAGCAGGCTGAGGAGATCGGCTTTGAGATCATCGAACAAGACGCGCTGGGCGAAAGCGAAACGGACGATTGACGCAGGTCGGCAAAACGAAGGACATATGGGGCGCCGGGACCTCAACTGACACGCGTCGCGTCCCACACGCCCGTTCTCATTTGAAGCGGTGGCTGCGACCGCGGCCGCCATGTCTAGACTCACCGCGCGGCCTGACAACGCTCGACTGCTCGTTGGTGGGATCGCCACGATGCTGGTCGGGACGGCATCGCTTAGCCGCGTCTCCGTCGGTACCCCTTACCCACAACAAGGAGAAGGCCATGCAGATCATCAGAAACTCTCTCGACACCAACAGCGGGCCAGGCGATTGGTTCACCGGTACCGTCTACATCGACACCGTCGCCGCACCCTCAGAGCCATCCCGCCTTGCGGCCAGTAGCGTTCACTTCACCCCCGGCGCCCGAACCGTATGGCACACCCACCCCAACGGACAGACCATCTACGTCGTCGAGGGCACCGGACTCTGCCAACGCCAGGACGGTCCGATCGAGGTCATCCGACCCGGCGACCGCGTGTTCTTCGAGCCTGACGAGAACCACTGGCACGGTGCCGCGCCCAACCGCTTCATGACCCACCTCGCTATGCACCAAGTAGACGACCAAGGCAACGCCGTCAGATGGGGCCGGCACGTCACAGACGAGGAGTACAACGCCGCGGCGGCGTCCTAGCCGACACGCCAGAGAGCCCACGATCTCCCTGAGCTCGAGCTTACGCTCTGTGAGCGCCACCGGAGCTGCCGCCGCCACTCGGTGAACCGCCAACTCCGCTCGGCGACTGCACCGTGTAGGTCACCGACGATTCGACGGCACCGCTAGGCTGGAACCCTGAACGTGCGAGTTCCGCGCTGATCGTGAAGGTGTGCTGTCCCGGAGAGGTGTCGATCGGGCTGCCGGACGCGACGGTGTATTCGTTGTTGCATGCCTGATAATCGCCGGTACAAACCACGCGCTGATGGCGGCGGCGCCAGTTTTCGCTGGCCGAGAGGGGAGCCGTACTGATCCGTACGGTTAGGTACGGTTTTGCTATCATGCCCACATGGCGACGATCAAAGCTGAGGACGTGCGTATCCCGCGCTGGGTTCGGGAGGCAGTCTCCCAGCACGAGGATGTCGTGGTTGTCAATCGCGAGCGGCCCGCCTACGTCATCGTCCATCCCGACGATCATGGGGCGACAGCGCATTCGCCGCGTCGCGGGCGGCCCCTGCGGGATGCGCTGGCTCTACTCGCACAGGCTGCGCCGCCAGATCCCGCTTTTGCCGAGGATATGGAAGCCGTCCTCGAAACGGTCGGTGTAGCGCCAGCTGATCCATGGGCACAGTCCTAGATACCACCGTCTTCATCGAATTGGAGCGCGCGATGCGCGCGCTGCCCGCCGAGCGGGCCGTGAAGGAGGTCGCCCAGTGCCTAGAAGCTCAGCTGGGCGATCGCGAGGACGTGGCCATTGCCACCATCACAGCCTCCGAGCTGCTGCACGGTGTGCATCGCGCTACAGCGGAGCATCGCGGACGGCGCGAAGCGTTTGTCGAGTCCATCCTCGCTGCGTTCCCAATGATCGCCTTCGACCTTCTTGTGGCGCGGGTCCATGCGAGGCTCTGGGCTGGGTTGGTCGCTTCTGGCGCCCAAGTTGGCGCTCACGACCGGCTTGTTGCCGCCACCGCCCTGTCCGCTGGATGGCGGATTGGAACCGCCAACACGCGTCATTTCAAGCCCATTCCCGGGCTTGATGTCTTGTCCGTTCAAATGGGGTGAACCACAAGTGAGGGGCGGTTTTCAGGCTAACGAGAAAATAGAGCCAGGTTTGAACGGACCCGGGAAACCAGGGGCAGACCAGCAGCGTATCGCACAACTTGACCGCTGAATCTTTTGGGCCAAGCGTAGGCGCTGATTGCGGGGCGACGGTTTTGGCCCACTCCTCGAAGACGAGCTTGGCGGCCTCATCCAATGAGTGCGTTGTGGCCTCTGCGGGGCGGTGCACGCACCGCCCCGCAGAGGCGGTCACAGGTTCTTGATCATCACGGTCAACGTGTCCCGGGGCGAGCTGTCCGAGGCCCTAGCGGCGAGACGGAGAACGTCTGTCTCGCCCGCATCACCCTCGAGCAGGCTCTCCGCGCCCGCCTCGGCCAGTGCACGGTGGACGACGGGCGAGCCGGGGACCACCGCGAAGTCGCGTCCTCGCCTCTTGCATGCCACGCCATGGAGCGCGATCGTCTTGGCCCCGACCGAGTCGATCGCGTCGATCTGGCACAGGTCCAGGGTGAGGATCGTTACGCCTTCTTCGCACAGACACTCGATCTCGTCCTCGAGCTCGACCACCGTGCGATGGTCCAGCTTGCCCGTCAGGATCAGCTTGTGTCTCCATACGGGCGTGCTCGCGAGCGCCAGGTGCGGACGTGCGTGCACGGCCTGTGCCCGACCGGCACGATCCCCGATGCTCGCTGGATGCGCGAGCACTTCGGTCGTGCTGTCCTGGTTGCCCAAATGCCTGGTTATCGTTGTCGATGACGATGTCAGATGAGGTTTCATAACGAGTACAGCTCCTTTCAAAGATCTTCGAACCGGTAGCCAAATCGGCCTGGATCGGGTGATCCGTGCCGCGTAGCGTTGAGAGACCGAGTAAGGAGCTAGCCCGGTCGCTCGGGGATCAGAGCGAAGAACGACGTTTGCCACGATGGCTGGGATACGCACAACCGCAGCATCGCATTGGGGACTGCTTGCAATAGGGCGTATATGAGCATGGACGACGCCGAGGAGGCGGCGCCCGAGCCCGCTCCCGCGGCCGATCCACCGCCCGTTCCGCCCGGTGCGGGGCCGGGGCTGGGGCCGGAGGTATGATTCTCGATCGCCGAACCACCGTCCCGATTGCGGGCGAGCACACCTGTCGCGATCATCGCGATCGGCGATGCGTCGATGGCGGCGAGAGCGATGGTGGAGACCGACGATGTTTCGGGCGTGTCCAGCCAGCGACTGACTGAGCCTGTCGCGATCGTCGATGCTCCGAACGCAGCGAGCTCGCGGCCCACCTGCCGGGCCTGTCCGCGTGCCGAGCTCGCCGGCGATTCCAGCGTGATGGGCGTCTGACTTGCCCCGGCGAGCATCGAGATGACAGACATTGTCATGGCGGTGTCGGAAGTCGTCGCGGCGGGCGAGGACGCGGGCACGACTTCGTTTGTCGGTTCTTTGTGGTCTGTCCCCGAAGCGCCGGCGGATGTCTGCGAATCCCCAGTCCCTTCGATTGCCCGCTCTTCCGAGATCGCTTCCCCACCCGCCTTACCGGCCTGTTTTTCGGTGGTTTCCTGTTCGTGAGCGGGAAGAGCTTCTTCGAGGATAGGCGGCGCTTTCCCGCCTGTGGAAGGGGTCTGTTCGGTTACAGGTGGTGTTGGTTCGCTCGTGGGAGGAGGTTTTTCAGCGGCCGGTGGCGTCTGTTCGCTGGTGGAAGGAGGGTCTTCGGCGACCGGAGCTGTCTGCTCGGCTGGGGGAACGAGTTCTTCGGTAGCTGACAGCGATTGTTCGCGTTCGTCTGAAGGTTGCTGTTGCTCGACCGTGAGATCGGTTTCTTCAGAGGCGGGCGGTGTCTGTCCGGTTGCTGGAGGGGCTTGTTCGCCTTTGGATGAGGCCTGTTCGCTGGCGGGCGGCGTTGTTTGTTCTGGAGGCACACCGCTTTCTGGCGCTGCCTCGGCAGCCGGCGCTTCCGTGGTGCTTTCGGGCGCGTTTGTTCCCTGCGCATGAGCGCTGGCAGCGAAGAGGAGGCTGGCGAACAGGAGCGAGACGGCAAACACGAGTGACACGACTAACCAAAGCGCAGGGCGACCTTTGGAGGGCAACGACATGAGAGGGTTCCTGAGCAGCGTGATCATGGTCGCTGTCGAGGCTTGGCTGGCTGCGGGCGCATACGAATTTAGCGGCTCCTGATCTGAATTTCGGCGCTAAGCTCCTACGAGATGATGACAGCACAAGGGGTGTCTGTGTGCCGATCGTGTGATCGATGTGCTTGCCTTGGACCTGGCGTACGAGTTAGCCGGACTTGGTCGGGGAGCCGAGGGAGGCGAGGCCCGTGCTCGTCCTGACGAGAAAGAGTAGTCAGAGCATCATGATCGGCGATGACATCGAGATCACGGTGCTGTCGAACGATGGCGCGAAGGTGCGTCTGGGAATTCAGGCGCCTAAGGCCGTCCCGGTGCACCGAACCGAGGTCTACGATCAGATTCAGGCCAAGCACCAAGAGGACGCCAGCGGCGAGCAGCACTATCTGTCGCGGGCGGACAGGGGCCGAGCGGGATAGAGATGAACTGAGTAGGTGTCCCGGGTAGATCGACACCGTCCGGGGCACCTTTAGCGGTGGTTTTGGGCGGTCACGCGCAGCATCCAGCGGCTCTCGAAGCACTGGCGCCTGGATCAGATCGGCTTGGTCTCCCGCCTAGCTGACTGCTGTCGTGCATCCCAAGTGGCCGAGCGGCGTGACCGAGGAAGCGGTGTCGGCGCCTTGCCGGAAAGGTCGCGCTGTATGAGGAATCGCGGCGCTCCGCCGCTTTGCGAGGAGGTCGTCCGTCTACGGCGGACGAAAGGGAAAAGGAAAGCAGCGGCTGCTTTCCACTTCAGTTTATAGCGCAAGGGGGGGCTTGTTTCAAGCCCCGGGGTGTGCTGCATAATGCCGGCCGCGATGCCAGAGCCTACGGAATGGGAGTCATGAAATGCGTGTGTTGTTGTGGAGGTATGGGTCGCGCGGGGACGTCGAACCGACGGTGGAGCTCGCGGTGCGGTTGCGGGATCTCGGCGCGGAGGTGCGGGTGTGAGCGAGCATACGGTGGTGATCGCCGGAGGCGGTCCGACGGGGATGATGCTGGCGGTTGAGTTGGCGTTGGCGAAGGTTGACGTCGCGGTCGTCGAGCGGCGTCCCAATCACGTGCTGGTCGGCTCACGGGCCGGCGGTTTTCATTCGCGCACGATCGAGGTGCTGGATCAGCGTGGGGTCGCTGATCGGTTCCTCGCGGAGGGTCAGGTGGCTCAGGCCGCGATGTTCGCCACGACAGTGTTGGACATGAGCGACTTCCCGACGCGTCATCCGTATGCGCTCGGGATCTGGCAGAACCAGATCGAGCAGATCATGGCCGCCTGGATCGCCGAGCTGCCGGTGCGGATCTATTACGGATGTGAGGTGACAGGCTTCGCACAGGATGACACCGGGGTTGATGTCCGGCTGTCCGAGGGCGAGCCGCTGCGGGCGCAATATCTCGTCGGGTGCGATGGAGGACGCAGTCTGATCCGTAAAGCAGCCGGCATCGAGTTCCCGGGGTGGGATCCGACGAAGAGCGCCCTGATCGCCGAGGTCGATATGACGGAGGAGCCGCCGCGGGGCATCCGTCACGACGCCACCGGCGTCCACGGCCTCCACAGGATGGAGGATGGGAGGACGGTCCGGGTCATCGTGACCGAGCAGCAGCTAGGGCCTAGCAGCGAGCCCAACCTGCGCGATCTGAGCGAAGCGCTCATCGCTGTGTACGGTACTGACTTCGGGATCCATAGCCCCACCTGGATCTCCAGGTTCACCGATATGACGCGGCAGGCCGCGGCCTACCGCGACGGACGAGTGCTGCTGGCCGGCGACGCAGCCCACGTGCATTACCCGGCCGGTGGACAGGGTCTCAGCCTCGGTGTGCAGGATGCGGTGAACCTGGGATGGAAGCTGGCTCAGGTGGTCAACGGGAGCTCCCCGGAGAGCCTCCTGGACACTTACCACGCCGAGCGTCACCCGGTCGCTGCCCGCGCGCTCAAGCACACGATGGCGCAGGCCGTGCTCCATCGCCCAGACGATCGCATTCAGGCCCTGGTCGATGTGGTGTCGGAGCTGGCGAGCATGGATGAGCCCCGCAAACGGCTCGCCGGAATCATCTCCGGGCTAGACATTCATTATGACCTCGGGGAGGGACATCCGCTGCTCGGACGCCGCATGCCCGATCTCGACCTAGTGACCGTCAACGGCCCGCTCCGAGTCTTCGAGCTGCTGCACAACGCCAGGCCGGTGCTGCTCAACCTCGGTGAGCACGGCGGCTTTGACATCACTCCATGGGCTGACCGGGTCCAGCTGATCAAGGCTGAATATGTCGGCCTGTGGGAGCTTCCGGTACTTGGCGCAGTCGCCGCTCCCACTGCCGTGTTGATCCGGCCCGACGGATACGTTGCCTGGGTCGGAGACCGAACCCACCTCGGACTGCCTAAAGCGCTGACCACCTGGTTCGGACCGCCGACTGCGGCGTAGAGGAGTTCTCATGGACCTGACCAACGCTTCGGCGATCGTCACCGGCGGCGTAGCGGGACGGGTGCTACCTCATGCGCTACGCAATAACCTACGCGCCGCGCTCAAGGGCAAGCATCCCATCGCGGGCCAAGGGAGTGCTCCAAGCCATGATCGACAGAATCCGCGTAGATGCCCGCGATCACATCGAACCAACTTCCGCGTACCAGCGGTTCGCATTGAGTCGGTTTCATGGAGCCAACCGATCTCAAGTCGAACCGCTGCAAGCAGCGCCACACGCCGTGCGCGGGTGGTCTCGTCTCCTGCGATCAGGACGCCCGTCTCGAGCTTGCTGCCGTTACGATGCTCACAGCCCACCCATCGGCGAGTCTCCGGCACTACGCTTCCTCCTCAGCGTTCGTGACGCACTGCTTTGTTAGGTTTGGGCGGCGGCGGCGGCTGCCAAACCTGCCAACAACCCGTCGATCTCGCCCGCCTGCCAATCCCGCGCACCAAGCGAAACGAATGAACCTAACAAAGCCCCACTAAACCCACCGGACAGAACCACCCCCTTTATGCGACAGCCTCAAGAGGGCCATATTCAGCAGCGCTATTTGACGATGACGCCTTCTAGTTGTATAGAGCCATGGTATTCCCCACTTGTGCCGCTCGATCCACATCCTGTACCGACTATTTCGTAGTGCATCCCGCCAAGATCGAAGAATAGCTCACTATCGTATAAACCAAGGACGGTGTTGATATTTTCCCATCCGAATTCGGAGAGCGACGAGTTTTTTAGGATTCTCCCCCCGCAGCTAGTCGTTTCGAAGCCGATCGTGCATTCAAGGCCGAGAGTGCCGTCAATAAAATTGTTGGCAAACCGTTCTTTCAGCATCGAGCTTCCTAGCACGAATTCGCAGCCGGTGGTTCCCATCATCGCTCCTTCGCTGACGGACGAGTGGTTAAATATACATTTCCCGGCACTCCCGTAGCTGTTGACCACCAGCGCGAGTTTCGACGACGCTCCTAACGCGGGGGAGTACGTTAGTGCGAGTTTGGAGCATTCAAGTGAATCGGTCGAACCAAGCTGAAAAGTCTGCGTGGCGTTGGAAATGGCTTCCAGCGCAAACGGCGAATCACCGTAAAATTCGTGGCCCACCGCGGGGGTCGCGGAAATCGCTGGCGCACACAGTACCGTCATTACCGCCGATACGAATATTTTTCTCATCATGTCTCCTATTTAGCTGACGTGTCGCACGGATCGCGATCCGTGCGGAAGGCGGCAATCGCGATGCTGAAGGCAAAGCGTGCCGATCCGTCAGCATAACGGAATTAGTCCGATAAGCACAGGATCTTCCCGGGCCCGATCGGCATCTTCCCAGGGCAGCATGTCCACTGGGTCGTCGTCTCTTCCGTTCAGGCCTTGACGCTGGCGGCCAGAATTTCTGAGCCGAACCGTGCCAGTCGATTCGACCAAGCAGCGACACTTGGCTGTGCGCAAACATGCGTTGGTCGTGGCAGCCCCGGTGGTTGGTGTCGGCTGACACAGTAATCGGCGAGCCCGATGCTACGGCGTCGCACATGGATATTGGTATTCGGGATCTGCGCAACCAAACGGGCCGTGTGCTCGACGCCGTGAGGGCCAGTGAGCGGGTGACGCTTACCGTACATGGGGAGCCGGTCGCAGGCATCGTGGCCCACGGACGCCGTGCACGTTGGCTCTCTGGGCCGGACCTGCGCAACCAGCTCGCTGATCGCGCCGCTGATCCAGATCTCCAGCGCGAGTTGGATGAGCTCGCGGGCCATACCCTCGAGAGCCTTTGAGCACACCCGAGAGCGGCCTTCTGGACACCTCGGTGTTCATTGCACGCGAGAGGGTGATGGTCGCATGAGCTCGCCTGGTGTTCGAGTGCCGCCGCGCTGGCATTCATCGAACCGTGAAGCTCACCGACGCCTTGATTGCCGCGACGCCATCGCGCATGGCCTCGTGGTTGTCACCCAGGACGAGGACTACAGCCTAATCGCACAAGCCCATTCCGAACTGCAGGTCGTCACAGTCTGAAGGCTGCCAAAGGAGCTCTATAGGCCTGCTCCGCAGATACGCACGACTGGTTGAAGATAATTGTCTATGGAGCCAATCGATCTCAAGTCGAACCGCTCTGCACGGCTCCTGCGGGCGGATGTCGCTTGATGAGGCGGAGTAACGAGGTTGGTCGCGGCCGTACTCAGTGCTAGGCGACAGTCTGTCCGAAGGCGTCGCTATCTCATCCGCGCCAATCGACCCGTCAGCTGGGACGCTCGTGCGGTTCGTCACGGACGGCGCGGATGACCTCAGCGGAGCTTGGGTGCGAGGTGCGCGCCGGCGAACCCGGCCAGGGCGCCCCCGCAGCTGGTCAGCACAACCAGCAGAATCGCCGGCGACGGCAACAGGGCCAGCGCTGGGGCACCCGACGCCTCGTGGGCGATCAGAAGCCCCGCGCCAAGCATGGTCCCGCCCAGGGCTCCGCGGATAGCGCCCCGCCCCGCGCTGGGGTGCTCGCTGCCGGCCGCAACTCCGCCCAGTGCCACAACCAACTGCGAGATCCAGTAGGCCGGTTCGCTGATGCCGAGCAGAAAGCCGCAGACCGCCCCAGCCAGCAGGGGGATGACGAACGTGAGCTGGACTTGGATGGACAGCGGTAGGCGGCGAAAATCATCGGTCAGCACGGTTGCGGGTCTCCCTTGGGCTGTAGTCTCGCTGTCAGCGCCACGCGGGCGCCCCGGCTTGGGATCAACGTGATGTGACGCGCGACGGGCTGCTCGGGTCGTGGATCGGGAGCTGTCAGCCTGGCGCTTGAGAGCAGCGTGCGCAGCACGATCTTCATCTCGAACGTTGCGAAGGCGGCTCCCAGGCAGCGGCGGATCCCGCCGCCGAAGGGTATCCAGCCGTAGGAGGGTGCCTCGCCTTCCAAGAACCGCTCGGGACGGAAGGCCAGCGCATCCTCGTAGTGGTCATCTGAGCGTTGGACGAGGCCGATCGATGGCGAAACCGTCACGCCGGCTGGCAGTGTCCAGTCACGGATCGAGACCGGGGCCGTGAGCTTTCGGGCGACATCGAAGATGACGGGTCGTACGCGTAGGGTCTCCTTGACGACGGCGTCGAGGTACTCCTCGCCACCGATGGCGATCTCGTCGGTCAGCCGCGCCAGGCACACGGGATCGCGCAGTAGCCGCTCGAAGGCCCAGGCCAGGCCGGCTGCGGTCGTCTCGTGTCCGGCCAGCAGCAGTGTCACGAGTTGGTCGCGCAGTTCAACGTCGCTCATTGGCTCGCCGTCGGCGCCAGGGGTCATCAGCAGGGAGAGGATGTCGCGGCGCTGGGCGAGGTCGGGCGCTTGCGCGCGCCGCGTGATCTCCTCGAAGAGCATCTCATCCGCACGTGCCTTGGTCGTGTTGTAGCGTCGCCATGGCCCGACATGCCGCAACCACGGCTGTACCCACATCAGCATTACCAGCGGGCTGATCTCGGCCATGCTGCGCAGCAGTGGCCGAAGGATGTCGAGGTGCTCTGCCTCACGCACGCCGATGACGGCGCGCATGATTACATCCAGCGTGATTGCCTGCATCCTCGGGTGAAGGGCGAACGGCGTCTGGCTCGGCCAGGTGGCCATCTCGCGCTCGGTGGCCTCGATGATTGTCTGCTCGTAGTTGTTGACACTGTCGCCGTGGAAGGCCGGCAGCATCCGGCGCCGCTGGGTCAGGTGCCGGTCGCCATCGGTGATTAGCACCGAGCTCTCTCCCATCACCGGCGCAAGGACGCGGTTGCCCTCGCCTGCGTGCAAGATGTCGCGGTCTCCTGTGAAGACCTGTTGGATGTCGGCGGGGTCTGCGAGGCAGACGAGGATGCCTGCGGGAGCGACGTTCAGCGTGAAGATATCGCCGTAGCGTCGCTGGCATGCGATCATGAACTCGTCGCGCGCGCCCCAGTAGCGGCGCGTCTGCAATATGCGGGGTGCCCGTGGCCCAGGGGGGAGCGACGTTCTCTCCATTGGGGCCGCCTGGGTGTTGCTTTCTATGGTCGTAATGTTCATGCGCTGGTCTCCTCGACTGTTGTCGTGATCTGCCGCCAGGCGGCGGGGGTGAGCGCGTAGGCGGCGACGGCGCCGTCGGTAAACCAGTGTCGCGATTGCGGCCAGACAAGCGTCGCGGTCGTCGCGGCTGTCACGGGCAGCCACCAGAGGGCGTCGCCCCCGCGAGGGGTCAGCTCCTCCGTGCTTTGGTCGTATGGTGCCCGGCGCAAAAAGGCACAGAAGACCTCGCGTGTGACCGAGCGGCGTCCGTCTTCTGCTGCTGCCAGGACCGCGAGGAGCAACTGATGGGTGCGCACGTCCTCTCGCGGTGTTGCCGACGGCTCGACGTGATCGCCGAGGGAGACTGCGATCAGCGCCTGCACGAGATCGACGCCCGCCCGCCATGCGTTGCCGGGCTCCACCAGGCGGGGGTTGATGTCGATGTAACGCGGGCCGTCTTCGGTCAGCACCGCGTCGAGCGACAGCGCGCCGTGCCAGGAGTAAGTGGCGCCCAGCGCGACCAGATGCTGCTCGACCCCTTCGGGCGCAATGCTGGCCTTTAGGCTCGATCCCCCGTTGGGGCCCTCGCGCAGACGTAGGTTGGCGTGCCACGCCGCGAGACGGCCGCGGTCGAAGACAGCCTGCACCATGAGGATGGGACCAGGCAGCGGCTCCTGCGCGAGGAGGCCGCCGTCCTCCAGCGCCCCGGCGGCGGCAAACTCGCGCGCGGTACGGTCGAGGCTCGCCATATCGTCGATGAAGCAGACTGTGTTGCTGGCGGTGCCAATGGGTGACTTGAGGTAGACCGGAAGCGTCGTCTCTTCGAACAGTTGGGTCGTGCTGGAGAAGATGCGCCAAGAAGGCTGAGGAAGACCCAACTCGGCGAGCGTTTCGACCTGCGAAACCTTGTCCTGCACGCGCCGCAGCGCCTCGAACGGGGGAACAGCCAGCGCAACGCCTGTCTCGGTCACCGCCGCGGTCTCACGGGACAGAAGCGCCACCTGCTCGTGAGTCGCAAGCAGGACGTCGTAACGTTCGCCGCGCAGGACCCCGAGTGTCGCCTCAAGCCAGCCGTCAAGGTCCTCGCCGAACCTCGGGACGCGGTGCAGCTTGCGGACGTGACGGGTAAGCCCGACCAGCCCCATCGTGGTGGGCGAGAGCGCCTCAACCGTGTGCCCCATGGCGTGCGCCTGTGTGGCCACCTGACGCGCGGTCAGGCTTGAGCCGTCGCTGAGAAGCAGCCGAAGCGCAGGGCGGATCGTCCGCCTAGACGGCCGTAAGCGCCAGCCCCGGAGAGGTTTCGCGTCCCAGGTGTGGATAATATTGGACATCTCGCATATTGTATGCTATCTGAGATTCCTAATATTGTCCAGTGCCACGTGGTCAGCCTTCGTGAACAGCATCAGGCACAGACGCGGGAGTTGCTCCTCGACACCGCCTCGGAGCTGTTCGCCCGCAAGGGATTTCGCGCGACCACGCTCAGCCAGATCGCGAAGGCGGCCGGGGCGACCACGGGAGCCATCTACGCCAACTTCGCCAACAAGGAGGACCTGTTCCTCGCCGTGCTGGAGCGGCACATGGAGCGCCAGGTTCATTTCTACACGACGAGCTTCGGCGCCGAGGGCGACCTTTCTAGCCGCGCACGATCAGGTGCCGACACCTGGGCCGAGCTCGTCGGCTCGGAGCCGGCCTACTTCCCGTTGTTCATCGAGGCGTGGCGCCACGCTCTGGAGGATGCGCGGTTTGGTAGACGGTTCGCGGCAACTTCCCGCAAGCTCGTGACCGCGGTGAAGGAAATGGTTGTTGAGGGCTCCGGCCAGCAGGGTTTGTCGCTCGACTCGCAGACAGCCGAGCGCATAGCCCTGGTCATCTACGGACTAGCCAATGGCTTGGCGCTGCAAAAGATCGCCGATCCCCAGAGCGTGCCCGACGAGCTCTTCGGCGACGCCCTGGAGGCGGGCACCTCCCTACTCGCCCAGTTCGCTCAGCCCCCAGTGCAGTAAGACCACAGCGCGTGACCATCGCAGACCTCGACGCTATCCGCCGAAGGTCTGCGCCGCACTGGAAGACGGCTGACCCATGCGCGTCAAGCTCATCCTCCAAGAAATGACGTGACGGAGACGTCTGGTAATCGTGTATCGGCCGGGCTACGGATCGAGCCTCAACCGGGCTGCCTCGCGAGCGAGTCGGTCGTCGAAGGTGAGCACGACACCACCAACGGCCTCGGCGGCCAGCAATACGCAGCAGTCAGGCAGCTTGAGCCCCGTCTCGACACGTAGGGCGGCGAGACACTCCGAGGCATTTGGCGGGAGTTGAAGCTCGTCGATTTCGAGTCTTCGCAGTGCGTCCCGTGCGGCGTCTAGGCGACCCGCACGGGTCGGTGCGACGAGGACCTCCGCGAGGGTGATCGCACTCGCTCCGAACTGCTCTGCGGCAGCGTCGAGCAGGCGGTTTGTCGCCAGCGTGTGGTGGATGTCGCTCTGATCGAGGTGCGCAATCAGGACGCTCGCGTCGAGGACGATCACCCCGGCCAGTCGCCACGCAACTGCTTGAGGTAGTCGGCGGGATAGGTGCCAGTAAGTGCTCCGTCAGTAAATTCGATCGCTGTTCTCCGCTCAGCGACCGCACGCCGCGCATCAACGGTGATTGCTCGATGTCCCTCTCGAACGAGGTTGACCAAGAGCTTGGCGGGCCGCTTGCGGTCCTCTGGCCACTGCCGTGCGGCATCATGCAACGCACGTGCGACATCATCTGTCTCGGTGATGGTATAGCGGGGGCGAGCGGTGGGCACGAACCTCAAGTGTAGCACCGTCCAGTTAGTGCCGCACCAGCTGCGCGTTGGGGCCGAGCGCGACGCTCAACTTTCGCCGCGCCGTTCGAGGCGCTCACGCGAGCAACCCGATCCGTCGATCTCGGACAGCTCCGTGTCTGGTGTTGACGACAGTCGTCTTATGGAGCCAACCGATCTCAAGTCGAACCGCTCTGCGCGGCTTCCGGGCGGCCGGATGTCGCTTGATGATGCGGAGTAATCCCCGCTGGGCGTAGTAACCGGGCAAACGAAACCCCGGCGGTTTGGCCTGTCCCCAAGGGGACTGCACAGGGACCGTTCTGGGGTCTTGACGTTTGAGGGTAGCGCCGCACGATCGCCGGCGACCAGGTCGCCGCCTCACGGCGCACGTCATCGGCGGCGAGCGTTTCGACCGCGGTGGCTGCGACGCTGGCACGATGATTGACCGACCTGGGCCGCTCGGGCAACTGGACGGCTACTTCGCGGCCGCCAGGATCGCCCACGAGTATGTCACTGACCTGCACCGTGAGCTTGTGGAACTTGACGCCGCTGGCGACCACACCCGCGAACTTCTGCGCGAATCGGCAGCCGTGGTGTTCGAGCGTATGCCGGCGCTGACCAGCCGATTGCGAGGTCTACTTGACGCGCGAGGAGTGACTCCGTACACTTGTACGTAGCTAAGGAGGTTCACGTGGCCATCAAGGCAGAGCGCCTAGAGACGCGACTCACATCAACGGAGCGCAAACAAATCGAGCAAGCAGCAGCACTGGCCGGCGAGTCAGTGTCGTCGTTCGTTGTCCTTGCTGCGCTGGATCGCGCTGACATTCTCGTGCGGGAGCGAGCATCGACGGTAGTCCCAGCTGCCTACTTCGACCAGCTCGTCGCATCTCTCGATGAGCCGGAGGATGCCCCCGGACTCGTAAGGGCGGCTACTGCGGCCACGCGGCGCAGGCGAATCAAGTTGACGTGAGCTACCGGGTCGAGCCGCTCGCCGGGCACGACCTCGACGCCTTCGATTGCGGGCACGGTGCCCTCACCGAATGGCTACAGCGACACGCCCGGAATGCCGCAGGGCAGGGCACTCGTACATATCTGCTCGTCGAGGACGCTACTCGCACTGTTGCCGGCTACTTCGCGATCGCCCCTTATCTAGTCGAGCGGGATACTGTTCCACCGGGCGTCGGCCGCGGAGCGCCAAACCGCATCCCCGCGATCCTCCTGGCTAAGCTGGCCCTACGTAACGATCTGCACGGCCAAGGGCTCGGCGCCGAGTTGCTGGTTTACGCCCTATCTACGATCGTCACGGCTGCTCGCTCAGCCGGCGGGCGCCTTATAGTCGTTAACGCGGTGAACAGCAACGCAGCGGACTTCTACTGCGCCCACGACTTCCAGTCCTCGCCGACAGACCCGTGCCGGCTAATCATGAAGCTCAGTACCACGGCGCGAGCACTCGACCTACCCTGGCCGTGAGCAGGTCGTAGGCTATTTGTCGCGGATGGATCTCACTCCCCACAGCCAGCTACAACAGTGGCTGATCCTGGTGTTGGGCGAGATGGGTGGCAGCGCATCGCGCGCGAAGGCACTTGCAAGGATCGAGGCCACTTTTGGCTCGCATTTCACTGCTGACGATCTCGATTCCCCGCCCTCGCGTCCGTTTGAGACCAAGTGGAGAAATCGAGTCTCCTGGTAACGCGACCGCATGGTGAGGGATGGCCTACTGCTTCCCTTTGAAGGGTACGGGACTCCCTGGAGGCTTAGCGACGAGGGTAGGCGGGAGTATGAGGCACTTCGTCACGAGAGCAGCCTTGACGATCCGCTCGTGAACTTCAGGCCGAAGGACAGCTCGGACTACATAGCGCGTGTGGAGGGGCGTGAACTGATCAAGCGCCGCTCGCACGAGGCACTCATCGCGGACTTCGGCGCATGGTGCGCCAGCCTCGGCTTCGCCATTGATACGACGGTGCATCCTCGAGATCTGGTGCTGCGTTGACCTGGAGAGGAATGGTTGGTTGAGGCAAAGGTGCTCTACATGGGCGATGCGACAGGCGCAGCTAGAGCTGCTTTGGCACAGGTGCTCATGTATCGCTTTTTTCTTTACCAAAGGCGTCAACCCAGACTCCTCGCTCTCTTCAGCGAGCCAATTGGTGACGCCTATGTCGCGTTCCTGGATTCGCACGATGTGGCATCCGTATGGCGCGCAGATGATGGCCGCTGGTGGACCTCATCGACTGCGGTGACGTTTGAATCCGGTAGTCGGCGGAAGCAAAGCGAAGCGCCAGCGTGACGGCTAACCCAGATGGCGGCTTAGGCTGGGCGGCCTCCGAGATGTGCCGACAGCTGCGGCTCATCTTGCCTCCATCTTTCGGGCACCGTAGACGATCTCTGCGGGGATGCGTCCGTGTGTGAGTCGTCCGTGGTGAACACGGTCGTTGTTGTAGAAGCGCAGGTAGGTCTCGAGTTCTCTCTTGAGGCCGGTGTAGCTCGGGTAGATGTAGCGAGCGAATGCTGGTCTCCAGCACTCGTCGAGGATCGTCTTGTGGAGCGCCTCGACGTTGCCGTTGGTCTGTGGTCTGCCGGCATGGATGCGGCTGTGACGGGCTTCTAGCTTCTCGAGGGTGCGCGCGAAGTCCAGGCCGCGAAACTCGTTGCCGTTGTCGCTGAGCATCCGCTGCAGCTGCCAGCCGGCGGCCTTCAGCTCTCTGGCGACTCGCTCGGCGAGCTTTGAGGTCTGCCGGGCGGTGGGGTTGCCCTGTTTGCAGATCACGAGCTCTGCCCAGGCGTAGGAGGAGGCAATGTCGATCGCGGTGAGCTGCCAGATCGCACCGTCTGTCTTCTTCAACCTGCCGACGTAGAAGCAGTCGATCCCGACCAGCTCACCAGGCTCTGAGACCTCGATGTGCTGCTCTGGCCCTGGATCTCTGGGTGGCTCATAAGGTGCCGCGTAGCCGGCGATCAGCCCGAGGCGCTTCGCTCTCGTGTTCAGGCCGTGGCGGCAGAGGACCTTCCACACACCGTTTGGGGAGACGACGATGCCGCCCCACTTCTCTCTGGCGAGCTCCGAGGACACCCGCCTGGGCCCAAGGCCTGGATGGGCGATCGAGAAAGACACGATCCGCTCCTCGATCATCTTCGGTAGCGCATTGGGCATCTGCGGCCGGCGGCGCTCTCGAGGACGCAGCATCTCAAGGCCATGACGATCGACCTGGCGCTTCCAGTGGTAGTAGGTGGAGCGGTGCACCCCGAACGTCCGGCACGCTGCTGAGACGTTCGTCCTCGCTGCCTCCGCGAAAAGCTGCTGGCGGTAGCCGAACAGCACGTCATCCTTGGTCATCAGGCTCAACCTCTCTCTTCACTTGGCGGTGAAGGAGGCAGCCTGAGCCGAGGCACGGACGGGTTCCCCCGCGCGGGGGAACCCGTCCAAACCTCAAAGACCTATCGAGCCCCCAACTGTCGGGAGCACCCGGAGACAGCCCAGCTTAGGCCCCGCGCGGCACCTCCACCGGTCGGTTCGACCACTGTACGTCGAGTGGGCGAAACTTGTCGGCGCGCAAACCACGCGTTGATGGCGGCACCAGCGGTAGGAGTCGGCTGAGCCGCCCTTTGCGGCGCCTCAGGCGGCTCGGCCGGCCGTGGCGGACGCGGCGGGATCTGCCGCTTCGCTGGCCTCGCGCTTCATCTCGATGGCGCGGTGGGCGCCCTGGGAGAGCAGCATCGCGCTTTCGGCGACCTCGGCGAGCACCTCGGGGGTAGCGTCCACGAGCCGGCCCCCCCGAACTACCTGAGCACGATCGGCGTTCTGCTGAGAACCATTGTCCATGTTCTCAGGGTATCTCACGATCTCATGCATCCGGGGTGCTGGCGCGTTCGATGCGGGAGACGAGCAGGCGCGCGAAGGGCTCGATCTCGCCCTCGCGCGAGAGCAGCGCCGGTATCAGCGCATCGTCGTGGTCGATCATGTCCTCGTCGTCCGCGAACTCCACGGCAGGCATCCCAAGCGACCACAGCGCTGCCGAAAGTGCGTGCCATACGGAGCGGGCTGGTGGCGGTTCCATTCCGGATCCGGTAGCACGTAATAGACGAGGCCCCCGCCGCGCGCCAGATCTTGGTGAAAGTGATTGAGCAGCTGACGAGCCGGATCCAGATGATGGGTGCGCCGACTTTACTCTCGTCTACCCCCTTGTGCTCGAAAGCAAAAACCTTGTTAGGCCACTGTTCAGTGTGTGGGGCGCGCGGATCTGCCTTGACCTTTCCTACCCCCACGCTCAGGTCATAGGCTTCGTCGGGTTTTTGCTCGGTTGGTGCCCACAGTCGGGCACGCCAGCGCCGGCCGGTGATGTATGTCGCTGCCCATGCATCGACTGTGCGCTCAGGCAAGATCATCGCCACATGCTGAATCATATGCGCGCGAGATCCTCGACGTGCATATGAGTAGCAGACAGCCGCAAAAGCATCGAACGGACCTTCCGAGTCCTCGCGGTTCGCGTTGATGACGGCTACGTGGACGGGGCGGACGACGGTCGAACCAGAAGGTTGGTGGTACGACCTACGGGTAGGTGATGGAGCCAGCCGATCTCAAGTCGAACCGCTCCGCGCGGCTGCCGGGCGGGCGGATGTCGCTTGACGAAGCATGGTAGGTGTTCGAGCAGATCCTGTTGCTGGCACTTCCCAGGCCGCCCGGATGCTTCTCGGAGGCTTCCTTATCCTCCTATGACTGCCTCGACAGATGCCGCCCACGTACTAAGTGTTTGGCCAAAGCCACGTCCGAGACCCCCGCGGGGCGGATTGTCCGCGAGCCAACGCGCCTTGGTGCGTAGGTCGGCAATCTCTACCTCGGGATCGGCTTGCACGCGCTCGATCTCTGCACCTCGGCAGAGCAAGAAATGCCGCTTCAGATCCTCAGCGCTGTAGCTCTGAAGTAGTGGCGGTGTCCCAGGTGTCGATCGCATTGCGCAAACACTGCATGGGCATCGCCAGTCTTGCGGTATGCCATCGATGAGCGGCTGGGCCTGTGCGCGGGGAACGAATCTACGGAAGGCGGGAACGTAGTAACGCGTCGGAGGGGCACCCGTCTCCGACAGTCGCGCAACATCCCGCGCTTCGCTGTAGCCAATACCGTGATTGACTCCCGCAAGCCCGGCGGATCCCATCAGGACACTCAAGTATCCGCCGTAGAGGTTGAGAACACGTATTCCACGCTCGTCCGCAGCTTGAATCGTCGTTGCCCAGCCTGTTACATCCGCTTCTGTCGCGTCCTGCTCCTGCCAGGAACCTCTCCAGCAGAAAACGGCGTCCATGCCCGCCGGCAGCTCTCGGATGAGAGCGGCAAACGTATCGACAGATGCCTGCGGCCTAAGCGCCAAAACCGGATAGACGGCGCTACTGCCGAAGCGCCTGGCAGATATTTCGATCGCCTCACGGGTTAGAGACCACCACGGGTCCGTCGGTCCGTCGGCAGCGAAATAGGGCGGTACATAGCGCGTCGGGGACTCTGGGTCGCTCTCGATGTCGGGGGTCTGTCCAGCCTCAACGAGCAACTGCTGATACTTAGCGATCTTCCCGGTCGCGTTGTTGGCATACCGCTCTTGAAAGTCGAGGACGCGATGCACCACTTCGGACCACCGGTCATCTTGCCAGTAGCCAAGCTCAATCTCGACGGTCGGCCATAGACCCTCCAGATCCGGAGCATGAATCTTGGCAAGCTCAAGCTGCGAGACCTTCGGCTCTGTACGCCTGTCTATTGGCTGCAACAGCGGTGTACGTGGATCGATGATGTACGGTCGGCGACGGGCAAGCACGAACCCACCCGTACCCTCGAAGTAGTACGCGGCGAGAGTTCCAGGGACAACTAGACCGTCCCAGGTCGCATCGAGGGTGTCATCGACCAGTAGTGCCTGGTCGGTGTGGGAGTAGCTAAGCCAGTGCTCAAAGGGCATTTGTCGCTCAGGCTCTTCCGAGAAGATCACGCATACGAGTGCGCCGAATGGCTAGAACGTCGTGAATCGGACCATGATGAGGGAGCGAGGCTACTGGGCTACCCGGTCGAATGATCGGGTAGATGGTGTCCCATGTCACGACCATCAACCCGACACTCGCCTCAAGTGCCGCATCGAAGCTGCGCGGCGTTACGCGACTATGCCAGACGACCACCCATGACTGATCGGCTACCCATCGATTAACGTACGCCTGAGAGATAGCCCTTCCCCAGTCGCTTACCTTCAGCTCCAGTGCAAGCGTCCCTCCACCAGGCGGAGCTACGACGAGATCGATCCGCTTCTCGTGCCACCGCACCTCGTCGGCCGCCAGGCTCATCTGGTTCGCCCACCCCAAGCGCAAAAGCCCACGCAGGACAGGTCGCAACAAGGCTCGCTCCGGTGGCATCACTGCTGATGTACTAGCTCTGCTGGCCACTTGCATCCTTCCCACTACGTACCGTGCGTGCCAAGGTCTGCTCAGCCTGTCGCACGAGAACGACGGCTATCAAGGTGGCAATCCCAAACACGCCGAGCGCAACGCGCGCCAGTACCACAGCCGGATGTGGTAGGAAACTGCTGCCCGTCAGGCCATCTATGAAGGCTGCTGCACCCGCGACCTGGGTCGCCAAACAGACGTAGGCGAGTCGAGTCCACGCCACGACCAAACCCTTCTCAGCCTTACGAACAGATTGAGAACGCGTGGAGGCAACAATCACTGCATTGAGTTGGGTCGTAATCGATCCACGGCTCAACGCATCGGCGATAGCTGCCTGTGGGTCCGGTACCTCGTCAGGAGACAATGCGTTTGTGAGATCGTCTACCCGCACACCAACAGTTAGAGCGGCGCGCCGGATCATTTGGGGTTGCGGCGCGCGTGCAGGCAGTAGGTCGCCGATGGCGTCAACAAGCTCAGCGATACTGGGTACAACCTCGCCACTGACATAGCCAGCCTCAGCCCGGCGTATATCGTCGGTTCGATCCTTCTCAATGCGTGCCTCTGCACCGAAGCCTCGGACAACTGGACCTAGCAGCAAAGCTAGCTCGATCGTTGCAAAGCTCCCAATACCAAAGGTAGATGACAAGGCTCAGAGCGAATCCTTGATGCGACTAGCAACCGTGTAGTTCTCGTACTTGTCGTATACATAGCGGAGAAGCTGACGAAGTGGCATAGCTCCGTAGCGTTGCTTGACGGTGGTGAGCGCCTGCTTGCCAGACTCGCTCAGGCGCCGGCTCAATACCTTTGCGACAGCCTTACCGCTTTCGGTGAGGATTACTTGCTGTTCGATGTACTCGCCTCCAACCCCAATATCGGTGCGGTCGAGACTCTCGCTGAGCTCGCCGAGGTCAAGGCCGCTATGCACCTCATGCTGCTCGACTGAGAGCAGCTTGAGCGACCGAAGCAGGTCTACGGCGTCGTAGACCTGCTTCGAATACGGCCCGTAGTGGTACGGCTCAAAGTCGAACGAATCCGAGAGCTCCGACTCGATCTTAAACTCATGCTCCAGCAGAAAGAGCAGCTTCTCTAGTCGAGTGATTCCGTTGCAACGGAACTGCTGCGCCGGATCTGTAGTCGGCGCAGCGAGCAATAGCAGGATGAGGTCTGTCTTGTCGGGCTTTTGCGGAAGGGCAGTCATGCTATGGGACCAACTCCAAACGATATGAGAACGTACGGCGGGCTCAAGCACGGCGGGAGCCCGCTACCATACGAACATACGTTCTCATCCGGACGGGACTCTCAACGCGAGCCTAGCGTGGCTGTCTGCTCGGCGAACTCCAGGCCCCGATCTCGCCCATACGCTCGCTCGGGAAGACCTCCGGAGCGCACGACCGCGCCGACTCATGCGAACTGCTCGGCGCGGCTTCCCGACGGGCGGATCTCGCTTGACGAAGCGGATTAGCGAAACTGGCCGTGTCGGTTCTCGGCGCCGGCAATGGTCTGTCCGAGGGCGTCGCTATCTCATCCGCGTCAATAGACAAGTCAAGCGGCCGGACGGGTGTTTGAGCCACCCGCCCGACCAGTAGCACCGAAGATGCGTCCTTCGATGCCACGGTCTAACCGTAGCTGTCTGCGGGTAGTCCGTCGTGCTCGTCTGCGCGTGTCCTTTCGGTGCGCCGAAAGGGAGGCCGGATGAGCACCATCTCAACAGAACACATCGCCCCCACGAGCGAGAGCCGACCTGTACTGCTCCTCTACGGCGAGGAGTACGCGAACCTTGCGCTGGCCGACGAGCTGGCGCTCGACGGCTTCGAGGTCCGCCGCGCCAGCGACCCTGCGATGCTGCGCGCCGCGTGCGACGCCTGCGAGGTCGAACTCGTCATCTTCGGGCGAGCAACACGCCGAGGCGCCGGACTCGATGTGCTGCGGGGTCTGCGCGCGGGAGCGTTCGCGCCGGAGGTCAAGCGTGAGTTGCGCGCGCTCTGGATGAGCCCGAACAACGATCTGGGTGACGTGCTGCGCGGATTTGAGGCCGGAGCTGACGACGTAGTGCGCGCACCCTTCGCGTACTCGGAGCTTCGCGCCCGCGTGCAGTCGCTCGTGCGCCGGGGCCTCGCGGACGTTCCCGGCGTGATCGAGTACGGGGAACTTCGGATCGACACGGCAGCGCACGAGGTCACGTTCGGAGCAACGCGCGTCGGTCTGCGTCGGTTGGAGTACGCGCTGTTGGTGCATCTTGCGCGTGATCCGGCGCGGGTTTACACCAAGGACGAGCTACTGCGGGAGGTGTGGGGTTTTCGCTCCGCTGGTGCGACGAGGACCCTAGACTCTCATGCCTCGCGGCTGCGCGGCGCGCTTGCTCGCGCGGGCGCCGAGGGCTGGGTTCGTGCGACGCGCGGTGTCGGCTATCGCCTCGCCCCGGACTCCCTGCGCTCGCTGCCGGTGACGCGCGTTGCATGACCGTGGCGTCCTCGTGTCAGCTTCGTGTACCGCGCCCACAGAGCACAAGCCGCGCTGTATAGCTGGATTCCGTCCAGACAATATGGCCCCGGCGCGGGGTTGCAGCCCCGCCCGAGACCGTGACACAGGAGGTAATCGCTCCCGCCGGGTAGGCCGGACGCATTGCTGCGCCCGGCCCCCCTCAGAACCGGACGTGCGACTTTCACCGCATCCGGCTCAAGCAAGCCCCGTGGGCTCGCGGGCGGACAGAAGTGCTGGTCCCATTGTCGTTGCTGGCGGTGTGCCGGCGGTGGCAGTGGGTGTGTAGGAGACGGGGTTTGTTCTTCTCCGACGTACCGTCCTTGTGCATGGCGATCTTGATCGTCTTGCGGTTGGTGGCCAGCCATCGCTCCCACTCGCGTGGGGTTGGTGGCGGGTCATCGGCGGGCTGGAGCCAGTCACCGCAGATCGGACAGCGACCGTCCTGGGTCTTGTAAAGGCCCCATCTGGCCTTACCGATCGTCGGAGGTGGCGTCTTGCGCCGCCGTTCGGCCCAGTACTCGGCCAGGGCGGGGTCGTCGGGGGATGACGCGCCCGTGACCAACTGGTGTCGGATTATCCGTGTCCAGGCGAACTTGAGCATGTAGACGCCGCTTGCGCGGTCGCCGAACACCCATTTGTCGCGCCTGGAGCGGTTGAACATGCCGAAGTACCGTTTGACGACCCAGCGCTTCGACTTGTTGGGGTGGCTGTAGGTCGCCCACTTGTAGGTGAGCTTCCACACGTAATCATCCAGCGCGCTGAACGTCTCGCTGGACACCACCCCCCGGTAGTAGGCCGACCAGCCCCTGATGATGGGGTTCAGTCGTATGAGCACCGCTTGCGTGTCGGTCCCGCGCAGGGACCGCATCTCGGTGCGCAACCGTTCCCGGATTCGTCTCACGGCCGCCTTGCTTGGTTTGATCAGGAGCTTGCGGTCGTCGTAGCGGCGGACGTTGAATCCCAGGAAATCAAAGCCCTCATCGAGGGTGACGATACGCGTCTTGTCCTCGTTGAAGACCAGGCCCCTGGGCGCCAACCACTCGGCGAGCCGCGCCTTAACCCCCAGCGCCTCATTCCTTGTATGGCACAAGGCGATCAGGTCGTCGGCGTACCTGACCAGCACCGGGGAGCCCGTCGCCGTCCAACCGGCGTTACTGCCGGTCTTGTAGTAGCGGACCCCGGCGGCCCTCTCCATCCCGTGCAGAGCAATGTTCAGCAGCACGGGGCTGATCACCCCGCCCTGAGGAACTCCTTCCTCGGTCGGGGCGAACCGGCCATCCTCGACCACGCCCGCCTTCAGCCATCCCTTGACCAGTCCCCTCGCTGGGAACGAGCCGAGCTGGCGAAGGATGTGGTGGTGGTCGATCCGGTCGAACGCCGCCGCCAAATCCGCGTCCAGTACCCACTGGCGCTTCGGGCTCTTGCCGTTAGCGTTCACGTAGATCACTGCGATCGCGTCATGGCAGCCACGGCCGGGCCGAAACCCATAGGACCTCGGCTCGAACCTGGCCTCCCACTCGGGCTCCAACGCGCTCACGACACGTGCTTGCTGCACGCGATCAACGACCACGGGGATACCGAGCGGGCGCCGCTTCCCACCAGTGCCCTGCTTCGGGATGTACACCCGCTTGACAGGCCGGGCGCGCCACGGCTCAGACAAGCACTGCACTCCCTCGGCCAAATCCATCTTGGCCTTGGCGCTCAGCACCACCTCGCCGTCAACGCCCGCCGTCCCGCGGCCAGCATTACGCTCCGTCACCCGCCGCACGCTCAAGAGCGTGTTCGCGCGCGAACGAAGCATCAACTTCTGCAGGTTGCGAACCCTTTTCAGGTCCCCCGCCCGACTCGCCGTGAAGATCCGTTGGCGCAGGCGTCGTACGCGCTCCTCGCAGGCACGCCAATCAACAGCGTCCCAGTCGAGAGTTTCGTCCTCTGGTCCGTTCGCCACGACCATCATGGCGTCCAACTTGTCCTTCGGTTCCGATGCCATCGTCATCAATCCTCTTCACAGGCTCACCTGACCGCGTCAGCACCCTTTCGGGTCCGGGCACATGTCCCGTATCCGGCCGGTTATCCCGCAGCGACCAGCGGAGGGGCCAGCCATCTATGCTCCAGGTTTCCCGCTGCCTTTCGGCCGCCGGCATTCGCTTCTCGGTCATCCGATTCCCGCCGGGGGATTGGGCCTCCCTCACGGTCGGCTTACCGGGCAAAACCCGGACCCTGACGGGGTTACCACGTTCCACACGCACGAGCTGCGACCGGATTGGGTGCCTCCTGTACCCCGAGGACGGCGATGCTCACCCGACTGACTTGCATTCCCCAGCCGGCGCCTGCCGCTTCCCAGCGACCAGTCCCTACACCCCGCTACTACATCCCACCTGGCGAGGCCGCTTGTTCACGAGACATCAACGGAGGTTCACGCGATTCACCCGCCCGGTCTTCCCCTCGCCTGTGGCCCCCGGATGGAACGGGCGCCCTTGGGCTTCTACCCCGAGCTTCGCACCCCGCTAGCACAACCAGCGACGCACGTCAGGGTGGGGACAGGCCATCGAGCACGAGCCCGGAACTACGCTCTCGACATCAGCCGACCCTCCAATCCATAGCTCACTCGAAACGTGCGACATCGTGTCGCAAATGCTCGATCAACGTAGCTCAGTTGAATCAGAAGCGCACGCCCTTCTCGACCAAGCAGTCCTCAATCTCATGCTCGACAGCGAGCGGCAGCGACCGTGGTCCGAAACCGAGGTCGCTCGCATGGTCAGTACGCCCGGCCACGTACCCGCCAGCTTCAAACGGCTCCGCGTGGCGGGTCTCATTCAACGCTGGAACGACCTGGCGACCGGTTCGCACGCTGCCGTGTACTTCCACGAAATCACCCAGTCCACCGACCGCGCCGCAGAGCACGAGCACAGCTACGACAGTGCTGTCCTTGAAAGCCTGCTCGCACGAGGCAACGACGGCGAGGGGCCGCTCTCAGAACAGGACATTTGGGATGCGTTCGGCGCCAAGAAGAAAAAGCAGAAGCTCGGCATAACCGACGCGCTGGACCGTCTGGACGGGGCCGGGCTCATCGAACGTCGCGGCGGGCGATCCACCGCCTCAGAGGTCGCCCGGACCCTCGATCGCATACTGACGCTCTGACCAGGGGTGAGATATGCGACAGCGGGAGAGCGTATCTGTGGAGTAGACGGCTGCGGCATATCCAAGCCGCGTGGAACGCGCCGCCCCATACTTAAGGCGTCGGTGTGACCCCTGCGGTCGCTCGGTGCCCGTCGGACTGCTGCTGAAGGGTGCGTTCGAGGTGGCGTTGGCGGAAGTCGTGCGCGTCGGGGCGTGTTGGGACAGCGACCTTCATTCTAGGCTGTGGTTTGCGGCCGGCGCTGATGCCAGCGACGACGGCAGAGCCCATAGTCGATGCTGTCACCGATAGGAATGGCGAGTCCATTGTGCGGAAGAAGCGGGCGATTGCTCCTGGTATCCCCATCGGCGCGGGCTTACCGGGGGTCGTATCGTCTGGGTCGGTCGGCCATGACGCGATGCGGCGCTCGCCGATCACGAGGAGCTTCAGGTCAAGCTGCGTAGCGCCAATAGCGTCGAGCCAGTCGAGGCTATGCTCAGCAAGCAGGACAACTCCTTGATAGTCCATTTCGATCAGCTCTTGGTGGACGCGACTCATCGTGAGCTTGTCATCGACGTGAGCGCCGATCGAGTTCCGTGCCCACCGTATGTAACCCCAACCCTCGACGCCGATTGAGTCACGAAGTCGTTCAAGCAGATCAGCCGCTTCCTGAGCACGACCTCGCCGGCATACGTCCAGTAGGCAGTACATGACATTGCGCTTGTGACCGGGGGGAGCACCGATCGCAAGGTCGAGCAGGGCATTGAGCTCGACGATAATCGCTGAGCGCACAAGCCAGTCATACGGCAGCACGTCACCAACGAGCGGTGCTATCCGAAGCAGTGTGTCCAGATGCCCCGCGACATCGTTGATTTGCGCAACGAGTCGGCCTAGATTCCCGCCTTGCGCCGCGGGTAGCGTGAAGGGCCGAAGGTCGGCTGCGGTGTCCGCGGCGAGATACCAGTAGTCCGGGTCCCTAGAGGGCAGGGCGGCGTGGATAGCGTTGGCGCGTGCTTCGCCAAGGTCGAGAAGCTGCACGATCGACGGCTGCGACCCGTTCGAGCTGTTGAGCGTGTCATATAGCTTGATCGCGGCTTCTCCCAGCGCCTGTACGGTGGGCGCGTTGACGGCGGCCCATAGGAGCAGCGTGGCCTCGATGTCGTCGGCGCGCATACCAGCAACCGACTGACGCTTTGCGGACAGGTAGTCGCGGACACCGCCAGCGCCATCCAGGATCGACGCAAGCGTGTCTGCGAGCGGCTTAGCTTCGGCGGCGACAGCCTTTGTGGCAGGAACTCGCTTGAGTTCGTTCCGCCACCGGCGTGCCCATTCGAGCAATGCGTCTGCGTAGAGAAAGGCGTACCGGGCGAGGGCACGCTGCTGGAGATCGTCGGGCGCGCAGTAGGCGAGGACTGACGCGACGAGCAACATGAGCGTGCAGTGGCGGGTCTTGCCGGGTGGGTCCACCGTTCTATTCTTGCGGTCCGCTTGCGGATGCAGGCGTATGCCCGACCGTTGCGTCGGCTGTGCGCAGCCGGCCATCGCCACGCTCGGACTCCCAGGTTGGTTGATGGGCCGACGTAGGAGCAGGCCGGCTCGAGCTCGCTCCCCACGTGGGCGCTGCCGAGCGCGGTCTGTGGTAGCCTTCAAGAAGACAATCCAAGAAGGTGGCTCATGAGCGACATCCAAGAGGTAGACCCGAGGAAGGTTATCCCCACCGGCGAATGCTGGTGCGGCTGCGGCAAGGAGACGTCAATAGGTGCTTTCTTTGTAACTGGTCACGACAAGCGCGCTGAGGCAGCGGTAGTTAAGGTTGAGTATGAAAGCGTCCCGATGTTTCTTGTCAGGCATGGCTACGGTCCGGGCGGCAAGAATGCCGCCCACGAACTTGACGAGTTCAGGCGACGAGGCGGGAAGTATCTGTAGTGGGACCAATCCCTCAGCCAGGAGGAGGTCAAATCAAGGTCGAAGGGCGCAGTTTCGAGTGGCTAGCGACATCCACGACGACTCTTAAGTTTCCTGCGCCACTATCGCATCTCGCGCCGAACCCAGAGGGATTTGAGTTCTGGTGGAAGATGCTGGAGTTTGTTTTCGGTCTACCGTCACCCGCTGCGTTTCCTGCGTTGCCGAAGACTCCGAAGAAGACTGATCTGGAAGCCATCAAGCGCTACATCCACGCCGCCGAAGAACTCGCCCAAAGCGAACTTCTCAACGGACGTAATGAAATGACAGTACATGTACCCGATGAAAGCGATAAGCAGGAGCAGGTCGAGACGACCTTTTCCAGCAATGAGATTACGCGCGGCTTCACAGTTCTGTTCCGCCAGTTTCACTCAAAGGAGAAAAGCGACCCTGCGCGGTTTGTGCGGGTCCACGAGATCCTGCGGCAAACCAACGAAGCCGCCGAAGACACGCACGTAGCAGAGCGCCAGCGCCAGCTTGACGCATGGAAGAAAGCACGGGCAAGCTTGCTCCAAGAGAACCTCAAGGTCCGAGTCGGCCAGAAGCTACGCAGCGAAGGGCGCTTCCCTGCCGTCCCTGGCGAGGGCCAGATGTCACCAACAACGCTTATCAGTGCCTACCAATACGGTGACCTGATCCACTGGGGTGATAAGCGATCGACGCTCGCCGCCATTAGAGGCGATCCATTCCAAGAGGCGTACCAACGCATGTCGTTTCTGGATGCTGTTGCGGGTCTTGCCCACGTCTACATCGGCTTCTCGCTCTTGGTGAGATCGGCTATCCCTGAGACAGGGCGCTCGCCGACAGCCGAGTCGTAACCTGCGCCACGCCCGGCGCGCTGGCAGGCAGCTGCCAAATCGCTGACACGCGGCTGACAGGGCGGGTGGCGTGTACCGCGTGGGCACCGGATCGGACCTTGTTTGGGTGTCGCGGAGATAAATCTTTGGCGGGCTTGTCCCATTTAGGGGCTAAATCGACCTTACTGGGATGCCCGACCCGTTCGGAAAAAGTCTCGCCTGGCTGTACCGCTAGGGCACCAAAAGAGACCTTTCCTTAGTGGAAGGGCTTTTGAGCCCTGGGCCACCGCCGGCCATCTGCATATGACTCATTCCAACGCCTATATCAAGCCTGCTCCCCATCCAAACCGGACGCTCGAACGTTGGCTGATCGAACCTCAGCGGCCGACGCGCGAAGCCCTGGGTGTTCTCGACCATGTGCTCTCGATCGTGGAGCACGTCGCGCCGATCGTCGCCAGCGTCGTGCTGGCGATCGGTGCCGTGGTGCTGCTTGCTCGCCTCTTTGTCGCGCATCGTCCTGTCAGCGGCGCGAGCGCGCGACTGGTGACGGTCGGGGTGCCGCCAGAGGTCGAGCCGGCCGGGGGATTGTTGTTGTGGCAAGCGCTCCATGATCTTTTGCGGCCTCGGTGGGCACGGCTGATCGCCGGGCAACCGCATCTATCGTGGGAGGTCGCGGCGAGCGAAGCGGGCACGGTGTTTCGCCTGTGGGTGCCGGCATCGGTGCCGTCTGGGCTGATCGAGCGTGCGATCGCCTCAGCGTGGCCGGGCGCGAGCGTCAGAACCCAGCCCGTCGAGGGTGAGCCGCAGCTCGCCGGGATGGTGAGCGTCGCGTGTGAGTTGACGCTTGCCGGGCCTGACTCGTTCCCGTTGAACGCGGGGATGGACCCCGACCCGTTGCCGTTGCTGCTCGGCCAGCTCGCGGGGTTCGATGACGGTGCCCGCGCGCTCGTGCAAGTGATCGCACGGCCGGCAACCGTGCGTGAACAGCGGCGTTTGCGTGCCGCTGCGCGTCGGATACGTCAGGGCGTGCCGACGAACCGTGTGCTGCGGTTCATCGACTGGTGGCGCACGAACACGCCTACGCCGCCCCGGTATGACCCCACGGTGAGCCCGGATGTGCGTGCGGTGATGGACAAGAGCGCGCTTCCGCTGTATCGCTGCCTGATCCGTGTGACGGTCAGCGGTTCATCGCGGCGGGAGGCGCGGGGGCGTATCCACGCGATCCTCGGCGCGTTCGCTCCGTATAACGGGCCGCGTGCATGGCTGCGCCGCCGCCGCGTATTCGGTGCGCAGAGCAAGGTCTGTAATCGTCGGTTGGGGCGACGTGCGTTCCTGCTGAGCACCGGGGAGCTTGCCGCGCTCGCACACCTGCCGACCACCCGCGCGATCCCCGGCGTCGTGATGGCCGGCGCGCGCAACGCTCCACCACCGCCCGGCCTGCCAGTCGAAGGTAAGCCGCTCGGTCTCACCACCGAGGGACGGCAGGTGAATCTGGCAGTCGCGGACGCTCGCCAGCACCTGCACATCCTCGGCCCGACCGGGGTGGGTAAGTCCACGTTGATCGCCAATCTCGTGCTCGCGGACTTCGACGCGGGCCGGGGCGCGGTCGTGATCGACCCCAAGGGCGACCTCATAGAGGACTTGCTCGAACGCATACCCGCCGGCCGGGAGAGTGAGGTTGACTTGCTGGACCCGCTGGATGAGGCGCCGCCCGGCCTGAACGTGCTGGACAGCCCTGACCGGGAGCTTGGCGTCGATCAACTCGTGGGGATCTTCCATCGCGTGTTCGAGCGATTCTGGGGTCCACGCACCGACGACATCCTCCGTGCGGCGCTGCTGACGCTGACGATGTATCAGCCGGGCGCGACACTCGCGGACGTACCAACGCTGCTCACAAATAGGGAGCGGCAGGCCGAACTCGCAGCGCAGATCGAGGACTCCGTGCTCGCGCCGTTCTGGGAGTGGTACGGGGAGCTATCGGACGCGCTGCGTGCCCAGGTCACCGGCCCGTTGTTGAACAAGCTCCGCGCGTTCCTGCTGCGCGGCCCGGTACGCGCAATCGTCGCGCAACCGACCACGACGCTCGACATTCCGCGTGCGATCGACGGCGGGCGACTGCTGCTCGCCAAGCTCTCCAAGGGCACGCTCGGAGAGGACACAAGCCGGCTGCTCGGCTCGTTCGTCGTCGCCCGCGTATGGCAGGCCGCGCTCGCGCGTGCAGGTATCGAGCCCGAGCGCCGGCAGGACAGCAGCTTGTATGTCGATGAGGTCCACAACTATCTGAACCTGCCGACACCGTTCGAGGACATAGCCGCCGAGGCTCGCGCCTACCGGCTCTCACTCTGTTTGGCTCATCAGCATCTCGCGCAGCTTCCGCGCGACTTGCGCGAGGCGCTTGGCGCGAACGCCAGGACAAAGGTCTATTTCCAGGTGTCGCGTGATGACGCCGGGCACCTCGAGCGCGAGGTCGCGCCCGAGCTCTCCGCGCACGACCTCTCCCACCTACCCCGCTACACCGCCGCCGTGCGGCTGTGTCTCGACGGCGAGCCGACCCAGGCGTTCACGCTCACAACCCGGCCTCTACCGACTGCGTTCCCCGGCCAGGCGGACGCGGTGAGGGCCTTCGCGCGGCAGCGTGGCACGCCGAAGGCGCAGGTAGAGGACAGGCTCGCTCGCGCCGGGGAGGAACCGCTCAGGCGCCTTGAACGCAGGGAGGCGGCGGTCGGTGCTGCGTTGGGTGACGCGATCGGTGCTGCGCCCCGTGCTGCGACTAGGACCGCAGCACCCCCGGCCGGCGAAACCCCGAGCAACCAAGCCACATCCGCGCCCACGTCATTTCCCCGACAAGTAGAGAGGGGAGAAAATGAGTGAAAACTCTCGCCGAGGGAGAGTGAGCGATGCGCAGTTGACGCGCCTTGCGGCGCACCTGACCGACCGTGACCGGCAGATCGCGCTGGACTGCTACGAGCACACCGTGTTGACGACCGGGCAGCTTGGGCGTCTGCACTTCACGGGGATCGCCGAGCAGACCGCACGCCGCCGGCTGCTGATGCTCTACCAACTGCGAGTGCTAGACCGTTTCCGTCCGCTCCTGCCGCGTGGGCAGGGCAGCGCCCCGCACCATTGGGTGCTCGATGAGGCCGGCGCTCACATCGTCGCTGCCGAGCACCAAATCTCCCGGCCCGAGCTGCGCTACCAGCACGCCGCCGCGCTCAGCGTCGCGGACTCGATCAAGCTCACGCACCACATCGAAGTCAACGAGTTCTTCTGCCGCCTGCACGCCGACGCCGCGCGTGCCGGCGGCAAGCTCGCGGAGTGGTACGGCGAGCGCACCCTGCATCGCTTCTTTCACAGCCGCCTGACGCCCGACTCCTACGGCGTCCTTCGCCTCCCCGACCGTCCACCGATTCACCTTCTGTTGGAGCTTGACCGAGGCACCGAGCCCTCACAGCGCCTCCACGAGAAGGCGACGCGCTACGCACGGACGCTACCCCGCAGCACTCTCTCCGAACACGACCCGCTCGTGATCCTTGCCGTACCGACCGCCGCCCGCGCCGAGACAGCGACAACCGCCGTCGCAAGGACCGACGCTCAGATCACCGTCGTTGTGTGGAGCGCCACGGCGACTCGATCGACACTCCAGATCGTCACCGACACAGCACAACGACATTCGACAACGGTAAGCGTGTAACTCCGAATCTTGCACGGGGCGCGCGTGTACCCGCAGACGCCTCGAAACGACTTTCCCCTTTTTGTAAAAGGGTCTTTCCGCCGGCACCATGACAATTGACAGAACATGACAAGCACAGAAGCCAATACGCGCACGAGCGCTCGTCGCTGCGACTAACAATCGTCCCGACGACGCTCAAGGTCGCAAACGCCTATATCGCGCAGTACCACCGCCACAACCGGCCCGTGCCCGGCTGTATCAGCGTCGTCGGTGTAAGCGACGGCGAGCGGCTACGCGGCGTCGCTGTGGTCGGACGCCCGATCGCCAGGGCGCTCGATGACGGGTTCACCGCCGAAGTCCGCCGCTGCTGCACCGACGGGGCGCCGAACGCCTGCTCGATGCTCTACCGGGCAGCGTGGCGGGCGGTCAAGGCGCTCGGCTACCGCAAGGTCATCACCTACACGCTGCCCGAGGAGGGTGGCGCCTCGCTACGTGCGAGCGGGTTCACGCTCGTCGGGGAGGCCGGCGGTGGACGCTGGAACCGGCCAGGCCGCCGCGCCGCCGACACGCACCCGACCGGCAAAAAGCTGCGCTGGGAGCTGCTCACATGAGCGGCCGCCAGCGACAGCCACAACCAGCCATCCCGAACGCTCCCACCCGCAAGCGCGCCGCCGGGAGAGCCAGCGGGCGTCGTCGTCGCCCGCGCCCGGCCGTTGCCGACAGGGATGCGCCGTTGCGGCTGCTTCCTGCCCGCACGCGACCAATGAGCCGCGAGCAGGAACAGCGGCTCGTCGTCTCGTTGGGCGAGCTGATCGTGGAACTGATCGAGGCCGATCCTGGCGGGCTTGAGGGGTTGAGAGCCGGCCGGGGATGTGATCTAGATGGATGCTCCCGAGCCAAGGAGCAGCCATGAACAGCCGAGCATCACTCGCCATCGCGCCAGACCCGGCAGGGAGCGCCGGGCCGGTGCGCGTGGCGACCTACACGCGCATCTCCACCGACGAGGAGCGCCAGCCCAACTCCCTTGAAGCGCAGCGCGTCCGCCTCGACTCATTCGCCGGCAGTCAGCCAGAGTGGCAGATCAACCTCCGTTACGAGGACCAGTTCACGGGAACCGTGATCGACCGGCCCGCACTCTCGCGTCTCCTTCGGGACGCAAAGCGCGGCCGCTTCGACGTGCTGCTCGTCTACCGCGTGGACAGGTTGGCTCGCTCGATTCGTGGGCTCGCGCAGATAGTCGATGAGCTTGACCAAGCCGGCGTGATCTTCCGCTCAGCGACCGAGCCATTCGACACGGGCACGCCTGCGGGCCGGATGATGGTGCAAATGCTTGGCGTGTTCGCGGAGTTCGAGCGCGCGCTGATCGTGGAGCGCATCCTCGCTGGCCTTGAGCGCAAGGCCGCACGCGGCGGCTGGTGCGGCGGACGGCGCCCCTACGGCCTGGATATCGCGGCTGATCGTGACCACCTGGAGCGCAACCCGACCGAGGCGCCGCTGATCCCCGTCATGTTCGACCTGTACGTCAACAGGCAGCTCGGCTCGACCGCGCTCGCCAAATGGCTCAACAGCAACGGCTACCGCACCAAGACCGGACGGCCGTGGAACCGCATGAGCGTCCTGACCGTCCTGCGCAATCGCTCATATCTCGGCCAGATTCGCTACCGGGGAAGCTGGTATCCGGCGCCGCACGAATCGCTGATCCCCAGGGAGCTTTTCGACCGCGCGCAGGCGATCCTCAAAGAACGTGGCGAGGATCAATCGCAACGGCGCTCCAACGCCTCGGAATACCTGCTCACCGGCCGCGTCAGGTGCGGGCGCTGCGGGCAGGCATACATCGGCACCGCCGCGCACGGACGCAACGGGCGCTACACGTACTACACCTGCTTCACGCGGCACCGCTACGGCACCGAGCATTGCCCCAACGACAGGCTCCCCGCCGAGAAGCTAGAGCAAGCCATCACCCGCCAGCTATGGAAAGTCCTCAACGACAACGACCTCCTCGGCAACGCGATCGACCACGCATACGCCCAACTTACGCAGCGCGACGGCGAGCACGAGAACGAGCTTGCAGGCGTACAGCACAAGCTCACCGAGACGCGCGCAGCGCTGGACCGCTACTTTCGCGCGTTCGAGGCGGGCACGATGCCCGAGGACACCTGCGCCCCACGCATAGCCGCGCTCAACGAGCAGGCCAAAGCGCTCGAATCCAGGGCAAGCGAACTCGCCTCGCTCAGCGACAGCGAACCCGCGCAGCGCGTGAGCGCCGCCGACCTCGACGCGATCCGCCGCAGAGTCCGCGCCGCCCTGGACGACGGCGGACCCATGCGCGTCAAGACCATCCTCCAAGAACTGACCGAGGAAGTCCGCATAGACGCCCGAGACGCGATCGAACCGACGTTCTCAATACCGGCGGTTCGACCACCGTCAGGGTCGATGGAGCTAGTCGGGCTCGAACCGACGACCTTCTGGCTGCCAGCCAGACGCTCTCCCAGCTGAGCTATAGCCCCAGGGTGGGTCATCTTATCGACTCCGATCTCACTCGCGCGGTATGAACTCTGGTACTTCCAGATCGGCGTCCGGTTCGTCCTGGATCCGGCGCCGCAAGTGGGCGGGACTGTCCCCGTGGGTCGTGTCTCCGCGCGGGGCTCCCCCCGGGGCTGCCTGATCCAGTCTTGCGGTCATGCTGCCATGTGTGAGCCGCACGTCGCGAAGCAGGCGCTCCGCGTTGTTGCGCAGCGAGGCCGACAGGTCGCGCAGGTTGCGCGACACCTCGCTGCCGTCGCGCATCACTTCGCGCGCGATCGCGTGCGCCTCGGCCACGATCTCGCGGGCGTCAGCGCGGGCCTTGGCGCGTGTTTCGTTTGCCTTCTCTTGCGCTTGCGCGCGTTGTGCCCCTAGCTGTTGTGCGCTCCCGGACAGCGCCTGCTCGACTTGCTCATGGGTGCCGGCGAGGATCCGCCCTGACTGCTCGCCGGCGGCCGCCACGATCGCCTCAGCTTGCCGACGCGCGTCCTCCAGCAGGCGGCTCGCCTCCTCGCGCGCTCCGTCCAAATCGTGGTTGGCCTTTCCGCGTGCGTTTGCCAGTACAGCGTCCGCTTCGACGCGCGCGCTCGTGCGCGCTCTGCCAGCCTCCGAGCGAGCGTCGGCGAGTGTCTGCTCGGCCTGCTCGCGGGCTTCGGCCAAGGCGGTCTCGGCCTGCTCGTGTGCCTCGCCGCGGAATCCTTCGGCGGCTCGCATTCGCTCGCCCGCGTCTGCGTGAATCGCGCCTACCGTCGCCAGCGCCTCGTTGCGTGCCTGTTCGGCTTGCGCTCTAGCTCGCGCGAGGATCTCTTCGGCCTCCTCCTCGGCGGCTCGCACACGGTTGGCGGCGGCGCGGTCGGCCTCCGCGATGCGCTCGGCGGTGCGCTCCTCGGCCTGCTCGCGCAACTGCCGTGCGGCGCGCTCGGCGGCGTCGACGATGTCCCTAACACGCGTTGGCGCCTCCCCAGGGTCCATGCGTGCATGGTAAGGGGTCACACCGCGCTCACGGCGCCCAAACGGCTGCGTGGGCGCCGACCAGCCGACGCCCACCATGCGCGTCACGCGTAATCTCTCCGGCTTGTCCGTGCCCACCAAAGCCCGTTGGATGGCGGCTGTTGTAGTGCTCGCCGCCGCGGTCGCGCTTGTTATCGTCATGTCCCCGCACGCCGACGCCCGTCCGGCGCCGGCGTGCCAGCCCTCGACGCTCGGAACCTCCGCCGCGCTCGCCAATGGTGCGGTCACCGTCACACCAGCGCCCGACACGCTGGACGCTTCCTATCGCACTCAGATCAGCTTCCTCGGTGTTCCCGCCGCCGACATCTCAAGCGTCACTGTGGTCGGCTCGCACAGCGGCTCTCACCCTGGAGCACTGGTCGCCTATTCGCAGGGCGACGGCGCTAGCTTTCTACCGCACAAGTCGTTCAGCCAGGGAGAGACGGTGACGGTGCACGCGGTTCTGCGTCAGAGCACGCGCAAGACGCTCTTCTCGTGGCGCTTCACGATCGCCGAAGTGGACGCTGTGAGCCGCTCTTTGGAGACGCCGCCGCCACCGCCACCCCCACCGAAGCCAAGCGAACTCCAGCGGTTCGTCTCGCGTCCGGAACTGGCGCCGCCGGCGGTCACGGTGAGCACCGACGCGGGTTCGCACGCGCCCGGCGACATTTTCCTCGCGCCCTACGCTGGACCCGGCCAGTACGGGCCGATGGTCCTCAACGAAGCCGGTGAGCTCATTTGGTTCAAGCCAGTCCCACGGGGCGCCAGAGCGGCCGACCTGCGAGTCCAGCAATACGACGGTCAACCGGTGCTCACGTGGTGGGAGGATCCGCTTGTATCGCGCGGCCGGCACGAAGCCGGGATTGTGATCGCCAACAGCTCCTACAAAGACATCGCGATCGTGCGCGCCGGCAACGGCTATCAACCCGACCTGCATGCGTTCGAAATAACCCCGCAGGGCACCGCTCTGTTCACCGTCTACGACGCGATCCGCTGTGACCTGCAGCCCTACGGCGGCCTGCGCGACGGCGCGGTCGCCGACACGCTGTTTCAGGAAATCGATCTCAAGACGGGTCTCGTTCGCTACGAATGGCACGCGCTCGACCACGTCGCGCTGGCCGACTCCTACATGCCGGTAAAGGGCGCCGGCACACCGAAGTCGCCGTGGGACTACTTCCACATCAACGCGGTCTCAAAGCACGACGATCGTGTGCTTGTTGACTCGCGCAACACGTGGGCCGCCTACAACGTTGATGGTCACACCGGCCAGATCATCTGGCGGCTCGGCGGCAAGCAGTCGAGCTTCGCGATGGGGCCGAGCTCGCGCCCGGCCTGGCAGCACGACGTTCGTGAAGAGTCCGACGGCACGATCTCGTTTTTCGACAACGGCGCCACACCCAAGGTGCATCCCCAATCGCGCGTGATCGTGCTGCGACTCGACCCGCACAACATGACGGCCACGCTCGTCTCTAGCTTCCACCACCCGACTCCGCTGCTGGCCGCCAGCCAAGGCGACTTCCAGCCGCAGCCAGACGGCAACTGGATGGTCGGTTGGGGCCAAGAACCCTACTTCTCGGAATTCAGTCCCCAAGGCCAAGTCCTGTTCGACGCCCACCTGCCAGCCCTATACCAGTCCTTCACGGCGCTCAAGTTCCCCTGGAACGGCAACCCCACAGAGCCGCCTCGAATCGCGGTCCGCGCTGGTGCCCATGGTGGCCTGGTCCTCTATGCCACTTGGAACGGCGCCACTGCGCTCACCGCGTGGCGTCTGCTCGGCGGTGCCAGCCCAGGTGCGCTTGCGCCAGTCAGCATCGTGTCACGCAGCGGTTTCGAGACGGCGATCGCGGTCTCCAGTGCGCCGCGCTACGTGGCGGCGCAGGCACTCGGCGCCGAGGGACAGGTGCTCGGCACTTCGGCGACTCTCGGCGTGTGAAGCTCGAGCATCGGTGGTATCGATAGCCCTGATCGAGCTGGCGCACTTGTGAAAGAGTGAGAAACACAAGTTGCGATTGACAGTATTCGTCGATTAGCGTGATGTCCGGCTCCGCGCGACGGGACAGGGCGGAGCTAATCCAAAAGGGGTGAAGCTAATCCAAAGGGGGTACCGACAAGTGCGGTCGGCGGCGAGCCGAACTGCACTGAGGGGTCCCAGATCACGGAACGAATCGGATTGAACGGCCGACGGCTCCTATCGTCACCGTCGCCTGCGATCACCAAAATCTAGGAAGGGGACTCCACATGGGCCTACGCAGACCGTCACTGAGCACCATCATCTCGAGCCTGGCGCTCTTTTTCGCGCTGGGAGGAACAGCGATTGCGGCTCAGCATTACCTCATCACGAGCACAAGCCAGATCAAGCCGAGTGTCTTGGCGAAGCTCAAGGGCAAGGCGGGGGCGAAGGCGTAGTGCAAGCGATTGCCTACTGCGCGGCCGCGGGTCAGGCGGTCGCCGCGAGCGCGCCCCAAGCTGCGCACGCCCGCGCCGTCAAGGAGGGCGACCGGCTCGCGGCGAAGCTGGCCGTACAAGTGAAGGCTGGTAAGCGTTAGGGTTAGTAGTGGCAAACATTCATGGACATCGCGATCCTCATCTATGACCGCTTCACCGCGCTCGACGCTGTCGGGCCGTATGAGGTGCTGAGCCGGCTGCCCGGCGCGCGCGTCACGTTCGTTGCCGAGCAAGCGGGTCCCAAGCGCACCGACACGGGACAGCTCGGGCTGCTCGCCGACGCCACACTCGACGAGCTTTCCCACCCCGAGATCGTGGTTGTCCCCGGCGGGTTCGGTCAGGACACGCTGATGGATGACGGGCCCGTGCACGAGTGGCTGCGCGCGGCCCACGCAACCTCGACCTGGACGACGTCTGTGTGTACCGGTTCGCTGATACTCGCGGCGGCCGGCCTGCTCGCGGGTAAGCGCGCCACCAGTCACTGGCTGGCGCTCGATGAGCTCGGCAGGCTCGGCGCCGAGCCGAGCGCCGAGCGGGTCGTGTTCGACGGCAAGATCGTTACCGCCGCGGGCGTGTCGGCTGGCATCGACATGGCGCTCGCGCTCGCCGCGCGCGTAGCGGGCGAACGGACGGCGCAGGCGATCCAGCTCGGCATCGAGTATGACCCGCAACCGCCGTTCGACGCCGGCTCGCCGCGCAAGGCGCCGGCCGAGGTTGTGCAGGCGGCGCGCGCCCGCGCGCGCTTTGAGCAGAGTGAGGAGTCCAGCGCTTCCCGGTCGTGAGCTGTCGGCGGCGCCGTCTCGGTGAGCTCAGCGCGCGTGTGCGGGTGCACGAGCGGTTTCGTTTTCGGAGAACCGTCCGGGGCCGACCGCTAACCTGCGCTGTCCGATGGCAGAGCGCAGATACGACCCTCAGGAGATAGAGCCACGCTGGCAGAAGGTGTGGGCTGACGAGCGCACCTGGGAGGTGTCCAACGACGCGATCGCGGGGGAGGCGGGGGGGCGGGACATCGATACAAGCTCATATGTGCTTGAGATGCTGCCATATCCCAGTGGTGAGCCCCACATCGGGCACCTCAAGAAATACGCGGTCGGTGACGCGATCGCGCACTTCCACCGGCGCACCGGTCGTCGCGTGCTGCACCCGATGGGCTACGACGCGTTTGGGCTGCCGGCGGAGAACCACGCGATCAAGACGGGCGTGCACCCGCGCGACTCCACGGCCAAGTCGATCGCGTCGTTCCAGCGCCAGTTTCGCTCGTGGGGGATCTCGATCGACTGGTCGCGCGAGCTCGGCACGCACGAACCTAGCTACTACCGCTGGACGCAGTGGATCTTCCTGAAGCTGTTCGAGGCGGGGCTCGCGTACCGTCGCGAGGCCGCGGTGAAGTGGTGTCCTCACGACCAGACGGTGCTCGCCAATGAGCAGGTTGACGCCGAGGGACGCTGCGAGCGCTGCGGCGCGATCGTCGAAATCAAGCAGCTTGAGCAATGGTTCTTCCGCATCACCGACTACGCCGAGCGGTTGCTCGGCGACCTCGAGCAGATCGACTGGCCCGAGCATGTAAAGACCATGCAACGCAACTGGATCGGGCGCTCCGAGGGCGCTGAGGTTATCTTCCGTTGCGAGCAGCTCAGCATCGACTACCCGGTGTTTACCACGCGGCCCGACACGCTGTTCGGCGCGACCTTCTTCGTGATGGCGCCCGAGCATCCCGACGTGTTGCGCTTGGTACAAGGCACCGCCCAGGAGCAGGCCGTGCGCGACTACGTCAACCACGCGCTCACCGAGTCCGGCGTCGAGCGCGGCTCGCTCGAGAAGCCCAAGACCGGGGTGGCGCTCGGGCGCAGCGTTACCAATCCCGTCAACGGCGAGCAGATCCCCATGTATGTAGCCGACTATGTGCTGATGGAGTACGGCACCGGCGCGATCATGGCTGTGCCCGGCCACGACGAGCGCGACTACGCGTTTGCGCGCGCGTATGACCTGCCGATCCGCCGTGTAATAGAAGGCCCGCTCAGCTCGTCGGAGGATCAGGGAGACACCGACGCGCGCATCCCGCACGGTGAGGGGTCGGTAGGCGAGCAGGGGCTGGGGGATGGACGGGCGGACGGGCTTCCCTACACGGGCGACGGTCCGCTGGTCAATTCTCACCCCGATTTTGACGGTATGGGCAACCGCGAAGCGCTACGCGCGATTGTGCAGTGGCTCGACCGCGAAGGCAAGGGTCACGCGTCGGTCAACTACCGCTTGCGCGACTGGCTAATCTCGCGCCAACGCTACTGGGGTTGCCCGATCCCGATCGTCTACTGCGAGCGCTGCGGCCCGCAACCTGTGCCGGAGGAGCAGCTGCCGGTCGTGCTGCCAGACATCGAGGACTACGCGCCGCGCGGACGCTCCCCGCTCGCGACCGCCGAGCACTGGGTTGCCACCAAGTGTCCGCTCTGCGGTGATCCCGCGCGCCGCGAGACCGACACGATGGACACGTTCGTGGACTCCTCCTGGTATTTCCTGCGCTACTGCGACGCCCGCAACTCACACGCCGCCTGGGATCCGGCCGCGCTGCGCCAATGGATGCCCGTCGACCAGTACATCGGCGGTGTTGAGCACGCGATCCTGCATCTCATGTACGCGCGCTTCTTCTGCAAGGCGCTCGCCGATCTCGGCCAGCTCTACTTCCAGGAGCCATTCAAGGCGCTGTTCACCCAGGGGATGGTCACCAACGACGGCGCCAAGATGAGCAAGTCCAAGGGCAATGTCGTCTCGCCCGCCTCGATCGTCGAGCGCTACGGGGCCGACACCGCGCGCTGTTACATCCTGTTCGTCGGCCCGCCCGACCAGGACGCCGACTGGTCGGATGAGGGTGTCGAGGGTGTCCACCGCTTCCTCGCACGATTGTGGCGGCTGGCGGCCGAGACGGCGGAGAGAGTCGATACAGCCGAGAAGGGGGGGAAGGCTGCCCCGCATGCGGGGCAGCCGGCAGGGCCGCATGCGGCCCTGCCCCGAGCCGCACATGTGCGGCTCGGCGGGTCGGTGCATGCACCGACCCGAACAGAAGAAGACCTATCTGGTGAGGACCTGGAGCTTGTGCGCAAGGTCCACTGGGCGATCGAGAAGGTCTCCGAAGACACACGCCGCTTCGCGTTCAACACGGCGATCGCCGCGGTCATGGAGTTGCTCAAGGACTGTTCGCGGATGCGCGAGCAGTTGCAGCTAGACACGCTGCGCTTCGGCCTGGCCACGGCTGCCTCGCTGCTATTCCCGTTCGCTCCGCACGTCTGCTCCGACATTTATGAGCTGCTCACCGGCCAGCGGGTATGGGAACAACCGTGGCCGCAAGCCGATCCTGAGATGCTCGAACGCGACGCCTATGAGCTCGTGTGCCAGGTCAACGGCAAGCTGCGCGACCGGGTGCAGGCCGCCAGCGATGCCAGCGAGGAGGAGCTGAAGGCGCTGTGTCTTGCCGCTCCGAACGTGCGCGCCCACATCGACGGGCGCGAGATCGTCAAGCAGATCGTCGTGCCCGGCAGACTCGTTAACCTCGTTGTGCGCTAGACGGACGCTGAGGCGCACTGCTGCGTGCTCGCTCCCTTGTGTGCGACGCACACGGCGGTCGCTGCGTCCTTGCATTACTTGCTCAGCGTCCGTCTATGAGCGGTTGGTCAATTTTGTGGTGCGCTGACGGCGGTCCGGCGTTCTGCACCGGCCACCGCCGCCACCGCGTGCTGGCCGAGCGCCTCGATCGATGTGTCAGGCAATCGCTGTGCGATTCCGTGGGGCAGCCACCAGTTCCACTTGCCAAACAGCTCCATCGCCGTCGGCACCAGCACCAAGCGCACGATCGTCGCGTCGATCGCGATCGCCATCGCACAGCCGAGACCCAGCTCCTTGATCGAGGGGACTCCGGTGAGCGCGAACACGGAGAACACGCACACCATGATCAGCGCCGCGCTCGTGATCGTCGCGGCGCTCGAGGACAACCCTTCGACCACTGCGCGTCGAGTATCGCCGGTGGCGGCGTAGCGCTCGCGGATGCGGCTCAACAGGAACACCTCGTAGTCCATCGAGAGCCCAAACACAACCGCCAACACGAGCGGCAGGATCAACGTTTCGACGGTCCCAAACACGAGCGTCAGCACGCCATACGCGGCGCTCACCGACAGCAGATTCATCACAACCGCCTTCAACGGCAACACGATCGAGCGCAACAGCAACAACAGCACGAAGAAGGTCACCGTCATCACGAACAGCGCCACCTTCCACAACGAGCCGATCACCTCGTTGTGATAGTCGCTCAGATACGCGGCCACGCCGCCGATCAGCACGCCCGTCCCCATACGCGCGCGCAGTCTCGCCACAGCCGCCCTGCCTTGAGGAGACTCTCCGTCGTGGCGGGGAATCGCGCGGATCAACACTTCGCGGCCGTTTCTCGAGACGATCGTGGGCTCCAGGTCGCGCACCTCAGGATCGGCGCTCAGCAACTGCCTAACTGTTGTCTGCTCGTGCGCCGGCGCCACCACTTCGATCGGGCTGATCGCGCCAGGCCCGGTGATCGCGGCCGCGGCCTGAAAGCCGCGTAGCGTCTCGTTGCCGTTTGGGAGTTGACGCAACGCACCGTCAGCCGTGTTCAAGTGCAGCGCCGGGGTCGCCAACGCAAGCATCACTATCGCCGCCGTCGCGGCCGTCAGCGCGGGGCGGCGAGTCACCAGCGCGGTCCAGCGCACCCAAAAGCCCGACCCGAGCCCTTCGCCAGAGGCTGACGTATCCACGCCCGAGCCGCGCCGCACACTCCGCAGCGCCTTGTTGCGCAGCGACTCCATCAGCGCCGCCAGCCGCGCAAACACGCGTCCGCGTCCATGCGTGCGCGCGCCCAGCAGCGAGATGATCGTTGGCAGCAGCGTGGAGGCTGCCAGCACCGACACCGTCACGACCACGATCGCGCCCAGCGCCATCGAGCGGATCGCCGCAGCGTGCACGATGTACAGACCAACGAGCGCCGTCACGACCGTCGCGCCGGAGAAGATCACAGCCACGCCAGAGGTCGCGAGCGCGGTCGCACGTGCGTGGTCGGGCGCGGCTCCCGCTCGTATCTCTTGGCGATAACGGGCCAACACGAACAGTGAGTAGTCGACCGCCACGCCGATCCCGATCATCGACGCCATGTTTGTCACAAACACCGACATTTCCATCGTCAGCGACAGTAGATAGATGATCGCGCCGGTGATCAGCACCGACACGGCCCCCAGCGCCAGCGGGAGCGTCGCCGCGATCAGCGAGCCGAACACCGCCACCAGGATCAGCGCGACGATTGGAAAACCGGTCGCCTCGGCCTTCGCCAGATCCTTCTTGCTGAGATCCTGAAGGCCCGCCCACAGCGCGCTCTGGCCAACCAGATGCAGCGCCACTGGACCATTGTCGGGGCCATTCAGATCGAGCTTTCCCCGCAACGCCTCGGCCACATTTGTCGCGCCTTCTTCGTTGACCGTCAGGTCAAACGGCACGATCAGCGTGCGTTGACGTTGTCCGGCGGCCTGTATCGCACGCCCGGTCTGAGCACGCACGGTGGGGGAGAGGCTGACGTGAGCAGTGCCCCGCGTGGCTTCTGCGAGACGCACGAGCCCGGCGCTCATCTCAGCGGCGGTCGCCCCTACGGCTGGTACCAGCACACCCGCCAGTTGCGCGCGCTGCGCGCCCGGCGCGATGCCCGGCAGCCGCGCCAACAGCTCCTTGGACTGCGAGCCGGGGATAGCGTAGCCGCCGCCCGAAAGGTGTTCACTCTGTTTTGCCGCCAACGGCGCGGCTGCGACCACCAGCACGAGCCACACGCCCAGCACCAGCATCCGGCGGCGTCTCAGCCAGCCATCGAGCTTCAGCATCAAGTTCTGCACGGCGGCCCCTTCCACAAGCTTATTTGGCTAGGCAGCCAGTTTCTTGGATCGATATGTGAAGAAGTGTGCGCCGCATCACATATGGTGAGTTGCGTACGCCGGACCGTAAGCAGATTCGGAGACTATCCCGGAGCAGCGTTAGTCAGCCTGCCATCGCTGGTTCGAGCGTGTCCGCTGAGACTCGGTTGGGGATCGTTACATGTACTTCTCCGTCGCGTTCGAGCAGCCACTTGGCGTTGACGAGGGTTAGCGCGATGACCTGACCTGTCTCGTCGTAGCGAACGTTATGACCCTCTGGAGTCCCGTAAGAGTCCGTTGGGTTGCGTGGCGCTCCCACACTTAGGTAGAGGACGTCACCGTCAGCGTCGTAGTCGACGTGGTCGAACTGGATAGTGCCAATCGTGATCGTCATCTCGGTAGGCCCTCGGGCTCATTGTCCTGTCCAAATGCCGTGACGACGCGGTCAACGTCGCCTTCAAACTGTACTACGGCCCTCAGCCAACGAAACCGAAACGGCGGTTGCGTGTGTAGCCAGTAGCGCTCGCGCCCGGGGCAGGGATCGGGCTCTTGGAGGTCGGGCTGGCGGATTGCTGCGAGCAGCAGCTCCAACTCGCCCCGCATCTCTACGTGACGTTGTATGTAGGCCCACTTGCGCTCAGTGATCTCGATTGTGCGTTTCTGTGGCGAGATAGCCTTCGCGATGACGATGGTGTCGTCCATCTCCACAGGGTGACGGCGACCCCCGACGATTTTGGGTTGCGGATCATCGCGAACGCCTGAGAACCCTCTGCACAGTGGGCGAGACGGCCGTTGTTTAGGACACTAGACTCGACGGTGATGCCCGCCCTAAAGCCCGCGTATTTGATCCACGGTGACGACCACGGAGCGATCGGCGAGCGCCGTGCCCGCCTGAAGGCGCTGGCTGAATCCGAGGGCGACGCGGGCAGTGTGGAGATCCTTGTGGGCGATGCGGGGTCACCCGAAGGAGTCGCGCTGGCCCTGGCGACGATGACGTTCGCGATTGGGGGCACACGCCCCGGAGGGGTGGGTCGCGTGATCGTGGTGGACGGCGCGGAGCGCTTCAAGGAGGCCGAGGTTGCCGAGCGGATCGAGCCGGCGATGGCGCAGATGCCGCCGGACACGACGGTCGCGTTTTTCGCGCGCGAGGAGGGTCGCACGAAGGCGCCGACGGCGTTGCATCGCGCGGTGAAGGCCGCGAAGGGTCAGATAGTCGCGGAGGCCACGATCAAGCCGTGGGAGCTCGCGGGGTGGGTGCGCGCACAGGCGACTCGCATGGGCCTCTCGCTGGACGCGTTCGCGGCGAAGACGCTGGTCGCGCAGGTGGGCGAGCGCCAGCAGCGATTGCTGCGCGAGCTCGAGAAGCTGGCGCTCGCAGCGGATGAGAGCGAGGGTCCGATCCGCGTGAACGCCGATGACATTGAGGCGCACGCGGCGCACTCGCAGGCGTGGCGAGCGTTTTCGCTCGCCGACGCACTCCTAGGTGGCGACGCGACTGAGGCGACGCGCTCCTATCTGCGCTTGCGTGCTCAAGGCGAGCGTCTGTCGGGCCTTGTGTACCTGATGGCTCAGCGGCTGCGCGACGCCGAGGCGGTGTCGGTGCGTCTGCAGGCCGGTGAGCCGCCCGCGGAGATCAAGCGTGGCCTGCGGATGCCCCCGCGCGCCGCGGACCGCTTCATCGCAGACGTGGCGCGCACAGAGCCCGAGCGTTTGCGCGCGGCGCTGTGCCGGATCGCGGACCTCGAACTGGACACGCGTGGGGGAGCGCCGTTGAGCGGCTCGCGCACGCAGCGCTCATCGCTGCAGGAAGACACGCTCGCGGTGCGCGCGATTCTCGCGATCGCCGACTAATCAGCGGACGGTTGGCCGTCGCGGCTGACCGACGGATAGTTGGGGCCGGTCGCGGCTAGGACTTCTGGCCCGCGAGCAGCCGGGCGGCGCGGGACTTCTTGCGTGCGCCGGTATTGCGATGCAACGCGCCGCGCTTGACGGCCTTGTCGATTGTGCTCACGAGCCGGCGGTGCTCGGTGGCGATGGCATCGCTGTTGCCATCCTGCACGACAGTCTCCAGACGCCGGAAATAGGTCTTGATGGCCGAGCTGTATTGGCGGTTCTCAAGACGCTCGCGCTCAGAGCGGAGGATGCGCTTCTTCTGTGATGCGATGTTGGCCATATCGATAGACGCCGCGCCCCGTCAGCCTGCCGGGGCGCGCCGCGCAGCGCCGTACTATAGCGCCCCGTGTCTGTGAGTCCCGAGACGGCAGAGCAACCGACCGGGCCGAAGTCCCCGCACAGCGTCGCACGCAACACGGCGATGTTCTCGGTGGCTACGGGTTTCTCGCGTATCGCCGGACTTCTGCGTGAGATCGTGTTTGCGAGCTACTTCGGCACGAGCGCCGCCGCGTCGGCCTACACGATCGCTTTTCTGGTCCCTAACTTCGTCGCGCAGCTGTTCGCCAATGCGGCCCTATCGGCGGCGTTCGTGCCGGTGTTCACAGACCTGCTTCAGCAGGGCAAGAGGCGCGAGGCGTTCCGTCTGGCATCCACGCTGTTTTGGATCCTGCTGATCGCGCTCAGTGCGATCACGGCGTTCTTCATCCTCGCGGCGGGGGTGCTCATGCCGCTATTCACCGGTGCTAAGTTCGACAGTGCGACCGTGTCGCTGACTGTTGGGCTTTCGCGGGTGCTGTTCCCGGTTGTGCTGATCCTCGGCCTCAACGGGCTACTACTGGGGATCCTGCAGTCCTATGACCGTTTCACTCTCCAGGCGGTCTCGCCGGCGATCTGGAACGTGATCATTATCGCGTTTCTCGTCGTACTGCACCCGCACTTCCACGGGCAAAACGGCATCTACGCGTTTGCGATTGGCGTGCTGGTGGCCACGACTATTCAAATGTTGATGGCGCTGGGCGCGCTTGGGCGGATCGACTTTCGCCTACAACTGTCGATCGATTGGCACGATCCGCGCGTGAGCCGTGTGTTCCTGCTGATGATGCCGGTGACAATCGGCCTGGGCATCGTCAATCTCGACCAGCTGATCAACTCGGCGTTTGGCACGCTCGTGTCCGACGAAGCGCCGCGCGCGATCGAAAACGCGTTCCGCGTGTACATGTTGCCGCAGGGGATGTTCAGCGTGGCGGTCGCGACGGTCCTGTTCCCGGTGATGAGCCGCATGGCGGCGCGCCGCGACGTTGCCTCGATGCGTCGCACGGTCGGTTCGGGGATGCGTCAGATCAATCTCCTGCTGATCCCGGCGGCGGCGTTCACGGCTGTGCTGGCCGTCCCGATCGTGCGATTGCTGTTCCAGCGCGGGGAATTCACGAGCCAGTCGACCCACCTGGTGTCGATCGCCCTGTTCTGGTTTGCGTTCAGCCTGCCGTTTGGCGGCTTGAACCTGCTGTTGACGCGCACGTTCTTCGCGGTGCAGCGCCCGTGGATCCCGACCAGCCTGGCTGGGATCAACATCGTCGTGGACATCATCGTCAGCGTGGGCCTCTACAAGCCACTGGGGATCGCGGGGCTTGTGATCGGGACGTTGGCCGCCAACGTCGTGATGACGGGCCTGTTGCTGCGTCGTCTCCGGATTGGCTTCAACGGGCGTCTGGAAGGGGCGCGTACGACGATGATCACGGCTCGCATCTGTGTAGCCTCGGCGTTGCTCGCGGGCGTGTCCTACGCGGTGTGGTACGTGCTGGAGTCGCTGCTCGGTGTTTCTCTGCCGGCGCAGATCCTCAGCGTAGGCGCCGCCGCGCTCGCGGGGTTGGGTGTGTATTCGCGCGCGGTGCTCCTCATGCGGGTGCCCGAGGCCCACCAGGTCCACGGTCTGATCAGCGCGCGACTGCGACTCGGGCGCGCGTGACCGCGCGCTTGTGCACACGCCCGCATCAAGGTAGGCGCTTTTGGTGCCAGACACCGCAGAAGGGCCGGGCAAGCTCGCGCTCACCCGGCCCTGGTCCGGTCATAGATCACCACTGAACTACTACGTCCCAGGACTTGTGTCGTATGCCTGGGCGGCTATGACACTCCCGACCCCGAGACTGGCCATCCCCGAGGGGATGCGTTGCCCGGTCGAGCCGAAGCTCAGGTCGAGTGGGCGATCTGCCGGACCCGTAAGGCTATCGCCTCTACAGTTTGGACCCGCATGGACCAACACCTGATTCGCAACCACGATTTCCCTGCACCCCCTGCGGGGGTGGTTTCCCGGTGGGATCGATGATGGACCAGGACCGCATCCGCAACTTCTCGATCATCGCGCACATCGACCACGGCAAGTTGACGCTGGCGGACCGCATCCTGGAGCTGACGCACGCGGTGGACGAGCGCTCGATGCGCGCGCAGGTGCTGGACTCGATGGACCTCGAGCGCGAGCGCGGCATCACGATCAAGGCGCAGGCGGTGCGCGTGGCCTACACGGCAACCGATGGACAGATCTACCAGCTGCACCTGATCGACACGCCGGGGCACGTGGACTTCACCTACGAGGTGTCGCGCTCGCTGGCGGCGTGCGAGGGCGCGCTGCTGGTCGTGGACGCCTCTCAGGGCGTGGAGGCGCAGACGGTCGCCAACACCTACCTGGCGGTCGAGGCGGGGCTCGAGCTGATCCCGTGCTTGAACAAGATCGATCTGCCTGGCGCGGAGCCCGAGCGCGTGGCGGGCGAAGTGGCGGAGCTGATCGGCGAGCCGCCGGAGTCGATATTGAAGATCAGCGGTAAGACTGGTGAGGGTGTGGGGCAAGTGTTGGAGGAGCTGATCCGGCGCGTGCCGCCCCCCTCAGGGGATCCGGCCGCGCCGCCCAGGGCGCTGATCTTCGACTCCGAGTTCGACCAATACCGGGGCGTGATCGCTTATATCCGGGTGGTGGACGGCGTGTTCCGCAAGGGCGAGGCGATCCGCGCGATGGCGGCGGGCACGCACGCGGAGATCGACGACATCGGCTTCTTTTCACCGACGATGACCCCCGTGAAGGAGCTCTCAGCGGGCGAGGTGGGCTACCTGATCACCGGCATCAAGGACGTGACGCAGCTGCGCGTGGGCGACACACTGACGACCGAAGTGCGCGCGGAGAAGCGCACATCCGAGCCGCTGCCGGGCTATCGCGAGGTCAAGCCGATGGTGTTCTGCGGGCTGTTCCCGATCGACTCCGACCGCTATCCGGATCTGCGCGACGCGCTGGAGAAGCTGACGCTGAATGACGCGGCGCTGTCCTGGGAGCCCGAGACTTCCGACGCGCTCGGGTTCGGCTTCCGTTGCGGCTTTTTGGGTCTGTTGCACATGGACATTGTGCGCGAGCGCCTGGAGCGCGAGTACGACCTGGAGTTGCTCGCGACGATGCCCTCGGTGGAGTTCGACGTGACCTTGACGAGCGGCGAGGAGCTTGAGGTGCACAACCCATCCGACATGCCGGACCCCGGCACGATCGCGGAGATCCGCGAGCCGTTCATCAAGGCGCAGGTGATCGCTCCGCGCGAGTTCGTGGGTGCGGTGATGGAGCTGTGTCAGGAGCGCCGCGGGGAGCCGGCGGGCATGCACTACCTCTCGCCGGAGCGCGTGCAGATGACATACGACTTGCCGCTCGCGGAAATAGTGTTGGATTTTTTCGATCAGTTGAAGTCGCGCACACGCGGGTACGCGTCGCTTGACTACGAGCTGAGTGAGATGAAGGGCGCGAACCTCGTCAAGCTCGACGTGCTGCTGGCAGGCGACGCGGTGGACGCGCTGTCGATGGTGGTGCACAAGGACAAGGCGTACGACATGGGACGCACGCTCACCGAAAAGCTGCGCAAGCGGATCCCGCGCCAGCAGTACGACGTGCCGATCCAGGCGGCGATCGGCTCGCACATAATCGCGCGCGAGACGGTGAAGGCGTTCCGCAAGGACGTGATCGCGAAGTGCTACGGCGGGGACATCAGCCGCAAGAAGAAGCTCCTGAGCAAGCAGAAGGAGGGCAAGAAGCGCATGAAGCAGGTCGGTCGCGTGGAGGTCCCGCAGGAGGCGTTCCTGGCGGTGTTGGAGCTGGGGGAGGAGTGATGAGCGCGAGCTCGCGCTCATCCCGGTTCCCGGCGGCGCACGCCACGCCGGTTGATTTTTTGGATTTGCTGTTCGTTGCAGTGAGCTACCACGCGCAGTGAGAATCCTGTTTGTGTGTCTGGGGAACATCTGTCGCTCCCCGACCGCGGAGGGCGTGATGGCCCGGCTGGTTGCCGACGCGGGACTGCGGTCAAGCATCGAGCTCGACAGCGCGGGCACCGGCGCCTGGCACGTGGGGGAGCCGCCGGACGCGCGCGCCACACAAGCCGCGCGTGACAGGGGGATAGCGCTCGAGAGCGTGGCCAGACAGGTGCGGACGGAGGACTTCGAGCGCTTCGATCTGATCCTTGCGATGGACCGCTCCAACGAGCGCGTGCTACGCCAGCTCGCGCCGGATCAGCCCTCGCGCGCAAAGATTCACCTACTGCGCGAGTTCGATCCCGCCAGCTCAGGGCACGACGATCTCGATGTGCCCGATCCCTACTACGACGATCAGCGCGGGTTTGACGTCGTGCTCGACTTGGTGCAGGCCGCATGCAGGGGACTGCTCGCGCACGTGCGCGCTGTCGAGCTGTGATGAGCGTGCCGGTGGCGCTCGACCCGCGATGGCTCGGCGTGTGGGTGTGTGAGCCACGATGACCCTGCCTGGCGGGGCAAGCAACGCGCGTCGCGTGGGGGGTGGTGACATCAACGAGGCCTGGCACGTGCAGTTGGAGGGTGAGGACGCGTTCGTGAAGACGCGCGCGGACGCGGGCGAAGGTGAGTATGCGCTTGAGGCGGCCGCTCTGAGCTGGTTGGCCGAGCCTGGAGTCTTGCGGACGCCACGGGTTATTGAGGTCGCACACGATTACCTGGCGCTCGAGTGGGTCGAGCCGGGACGCTTGAACGCCGCGGGCGCGGAGGAGCTTGGCCGTGGGCTCGCCGCCATCCACGCCGCGGGCGCCCCGAGCTTCGGCGACCCCGGCTTTGGCAAGCGGCTCGGGGTGGACGCTCGCATCGGCTCGCTGCGCTTGCCGAACGAGCCGTGTGAGCACTGGTGCTCGTTCTATGCCGAGCGGCGTCTGCTGCCACTCGTGCGCATCGCCCACGAGCGTGGCGCGCTGAGCAGTGCCGGGGCGGCTGCGGTGCAGAGCGTGTGTGCGCGCCTGGAGGAGCTCGCGGGCCCGCCTGAGCCGCCGGCGCGCTTGCACGGCGATCTGTGGGACGGCAACGTCCATGCCGACGTGGGCGGTCGCCCGTGGCTGATCGATCCGTCAGCCTATGGCGGCCACCGCGAGGTCGATCTGGCGATGTTGCGCCTGTTCGGCGCGCCGTCTGAGCGTGTGTTCGGGGCCTACGAGGAGCTGACTCCGCTCGCGGACGGCTGGCGGGAGAGGGTCAGCCTGTGGCAGCTGCTTCCACTGCTTGTGCACGCGGTGCTGTTCGGCGGCTCCTACCGTTCGGCTGTCGAACGTGTGGCCGGCATATTCGCGTGAAGGTCAGATTGGCGCAATCTCAGTAGAACAGGACTTGTTTTCCCGCGAATACAAGACCTTCAAATAGTAAGGATTAAATGCCCAGGCAGAACCTATTTTCACGCTGTTGTTTTTTTAAGAAAAAACTTGGTGAAATGTGTGGTCGGGAACGTACAGAACCCGAAGAACTAAAGAATATTGAAGGCAGGTTGCATGGATCGGAGCTCAACTCCAGAACCCGATGAGTGGCGGTGGGCGCCGCGTCGGTTAGACACAATCGGTCCCGGTCGGGAGTGACGGTCGGATAAGGAGCTATGCGCCCCTCCACGATCGAGCAGCGCCGCCGCCTGTATCTGCTCGCACGCGTTGTGATCGTACGTCATTATCGGCGGCCGTTGACGCTCGATGGGGTAGCGCGGGCGCTCGCCAGCTCACCGCGCCAGCTGACCCGCGTCTACTCCCAGTTTGGCGAGGTCACCTTTCGCGAGGATCTGCTCGCGCGCCGCTTGAATGTGGCCGCCCAGCTGTTGATCGAGCAGCCGTCAATCCCTGTGCGTGACGTGGCGCGGCTCGTCGGGTTCCGCCAGGCGCCGCACTTCGCTAAGGCGTTCCGCCGTCGCTATGGGCTCACGCCGGCCCGCTTTCGGGCTGAGGGACAGAGCTATGCCAGACACGCTCGCGCGTCACACAACGCTTCGTTGTAGCTGACTTCATCTAGCCAACGTTTCTTGGTATCAATCTCAGATCTCCGGTTTTGCCTGCTCCTGAGCGACATAGTTCGTCAGCAACCTATCCGTACCAAATCGAAAGATTTGCTTATTGTCAAGACTTGGCGTAAAAATTCCACACGTGCTACCAAATTTCAATACGATCCGTCGCGATGGCACGTGTCGCGAGGGCATCGGATGGGTTTGGCCGGGAGGTGGTCCTGGGTCTGCTCGTCGAGCAGCCCTCCAACTGCTACCAGCTTGATCGACGGCTGGGAGACCGTTTTGGCTCTGCTGATTACGCGCACGGGACGGCCAGACAGGCGATCAAGCGGCTCGTGAATGAGGGGTACGTTCGTGCGGCCGACGCCCCGCAGCCGATCGTCTCAGATGGTAGGTCGCGTGCCGGGAGCACGACGTATGAAGTGACGCCCGCCGGCACCGAGCGCTTTTGCGGATGGATGTGGGCGTCTGTGGCGACTCCACCCGTGCGCGAGGAGCTACACGCGAAGATCGGGCTATGCCAGCCCGCCGATCTACCGCGCATGATCGACGTGGTGCGCGAGGCGGAGACGGTTTGTGCGGGCAAGCTTCAGGGTCTGAACTGGCGTGTGCGCTCCCGCCGACGGGATATGGACCCGCGGGACTGGCGAGGGCGTATGGAGCTTGTGGTCAGCACGGGCGATCAGGCGTGGTGGGAGAGCAGGATCAAGTGGTTGCAGCAGGTTCGCCTGTACCTGGAAGAGGAGCACAGGCGTATGCGGATCGAGCCTCATCCTCGGACGGTGATCCGGCGGATGGCGTGATGGACGCACTGCTCTCTTTGCGGCATGTCTCGTTGATGTTTCCGCGGGGGCGTCGTCACGTCGTGCAGGTCCTCGCCGAGGTATCGCTCGACGTCGGTGCGGGGGAGCTCGTGGCTGTGCTGGCCGGGCGCGCACAGGGCAAGACCACACTGCTGCGTGTGGCCGCGGGCATCGAGTCGCCCGCCCGTGGTGAAGTTCTGTTCAAAGGCGAGGATCTGTGTCGCCTATCCGATAGGCGTCGCTCAGAGTTGCTGCGCCAGCAGATCGGTTTCGCCGAGCCGATTGGGCCGGACATCAACCTACCCGTGCTCGCGCACGTCGCGCTGCCGTTGCTGGCGACTCATGGCAAGCGTGATGCCTATGAGCAGGCGCTGGGAGTGCTAGAACGCGTCGGCGCCGGAGCGTGCGCCGACCAGCCATGGATGAGTCTCGCCGACTCCGAGCGGGCTCTCGCCGCTATCGCGCAGGGGATCGCACGCGGACCGGAGCTGTTGCTGGTGGACGACCTGACGGCGACGCTTGGGATCGACGCGACCGAGCAGATCGGTCGCCTGTTGCACTCGATCGCCGAAGAAGACGGGTTGGCTGTGTTGATGAGTGTCTCAGACGCCAACGCAACGACCTGGTTTGACAGGTTGGCGACACTGTCTGGCGGTAGGCTGCTCGTGCCACCCCCGATCGGCCCGCGGCCGCAGGAGAATGTGATCAACTTCCCCAGCGACCCGGCGAGTCGTGCTTGCTCGTGATGCTCGAGATCCATGACCTTGTAAAGCACTATCGGGTCAACAACGAGGAGCCCATACGTGCCGTGGATGGTCTGTCGCTGTCGGTCGCGGCAGGGGAACTTGTCGCGCTGTATGGGCCGAGCGGGTCGGGCAAGACGACACTGCTGACGCTGATCGCCGCTCTGATCCAGCCGGACGCGGGGAGCGTGATCGTCGGTGGACGCGATCTGAGGTTGCTTTCCGATGCCGAGCAGTCCCGCTACCGGTTGTGCGATCTCGGCTTCATCGATCAGACCTTCGATCTGTTGCCCGGCGGAAATGTTGTGCAGAACGCCGCGATCAAGCTGTGGATGCTCGAACACACACGCAGAGCCGAGCTGCGGGTGCAACCCATGCTGGTGCGCTTGGGGCTCGGTGAGCGTATGCGCCATCGAGCGGATCAGCTGTCGATGGGAGAGCGCCAACGCGTGATGATCGCGCGCGCCCTCTCGACTGAGCCGAAGCTTGTGCTGGCTGATGAGCCCACCGGCAATCTCGACACGCGTCGCGGTCGTGAGGTCCTGGAGTTGCTCAGCGAGATTTGCCGTGAGCGACAGACCGCCGTGCTGTTGGTCACACACGATCCACAGGCGACCGCGTTCGCCGATCGCGTGCTTGCGCTGCGCGACGGTCAGATCACCGACTACCGGCTCCAGGAGCTCTTGACGCCCCCATTCGACAGCCGGGTCATCCACTCGTGAGAAGACTCTCCAACGTCGCCCATCTCTACCTGGTGCGCCTAAAAGCACGGGTCGTGCTGGTGCAGGAGATCTTCGCGGTGCTCGGCATCGCGGTCGGCGTGGCGCTGCTGTTCGCCTCCCAGGTCGCGAGCACGAGCCTCAACGGCTCGGTGGCACAGTTGACGAACAGCGTGATCGGTAAGGCGACCCTCCAGCTCGAGGCTCGCGACTCAAATGGCTTCAGCGATCGGTTGCTCTCCGAGATTCAGAGCATGAGGGGTGTGCGCAACGCTGTGCCCGTGCTCGAGCAGCGGATTGGCCTGGTCGGTCCGACGGGCAGCGAGAACGTCGATTTGATCGGTGTCGAACCTCGCATGGCGCACCTGGTGAGCCCTGTATTGCTTCATTTCAGTGCTGGTCAGCTGGCTCATCAACGAGCGTTGGCGCTGCCGAGCTCCGTGGCGCGCGCAACTGGGGCGGGGCCGCTCCAAACCGTCCATCTGCAGATCGGTGCGACGCTCGTCGCGAGTCTCGTGGCGACCGAACTGACGGGCCGGGACATCGGCGCGCTGGCCAACAGCCCGGTGGCTATCGCGCCACTGTCCTACGCACAGGCGCTCACTGGCATGCAGCACAGGATCACTCGGGTTCTGGTCCAACCACAGCCCGGCGTCGCGCACGAAGTCAACAGAGCCTTGCTCGAGCTCGCCGGTGGGCACATCAATGTCGAGCCGGCCGACTTCGATTCGACGGTGTTCGACCAGGCTGCCGGTCCGATCAACCAGTCAACGAGCACCTTCGCGGCGATCTGCGCGCTCGTAGGCTTCATGTTCGCCTATAGCTCGATGCTGTTGACGGTGCATCTTCGCCAAGGTCTCGTTCGAGAACTACGGCGCAACGGAGCTACACGACTGCACGTGGTCCAAGCGCTTCTCTTCGACGCACTGGTGCTCGGCGTCCTGGCGTCCGTTTTCGGCTTGGCGCTTGGTGAGCTGCTGTCAGTCACCGTTTTCCACTCAAACGCCGGCTACCTATCGTTTGGCTTCCCGGTTGGCTCGCGCAGGATCGTGAGCTGGCAGAGCGTGCTCGTCGCCGTGTGTGGCGGTCTACTGGCCGCTTCGATCGGGGTGCTCACGCCGCTGCGAGACATCTGGACGCGCACCCGCCGCACCGAGCCCGCGCGCGCTCGAGAAACTCCACGCGCATGGACGCTGAGCATGGTCCTCGTGGGTTTCACATGCCTCGGCATCACGACGCTCGTCCTGGTGACGGCTCCGCAGTTGGCGGTGCTCGGCGTCTCGCTGCTGGTCCTCGCGCTGATCTGCCTGTTGGCGCCGTTGCTCGACGGATTCCTGGTGATAGTAGATCGTCTTCCCGAGGCGATCTTCGCCGGCGCCAACCGCATCGCAGTGGTGCAGCTACGTGAGAGGGGCAGTAGAGCCCGTTCCCTTGCGATCGCGGCAACCGGCGCGGTGGCCGTCTTCGGCAGCGTCACGATCCAGGGCTCGCACAAGGACCTGCAGAGTGGCCTGGACCGCCTCTTCCACGAAGTCACGAGCGCGAGCAGCCTGTGGGTTTTGCCATTCGGTCCGCACAACCTGCTGGCCACCACCCCATTTCATGCGGCGATCCTGCCCAAGCTGCAACAGCTCCCCGGAGTACGCTCGGTGGGGATCTACCGGGGAAGCCTGCTCGAATATGGCGATCGTCGAGTATGGGTACTGGCGCCGCCGAGCGACGCGAGGATGCCGATTCCCTCCAGACAGCTCGTCGATGGCAACGCGGCCGTCGCGAACGTGGAGCTTCACGATCGTGGCTGGGCCGTGCTCTCACAGTCTCTGGCGCTCCACAATCATCTGCGTGTCGGCCAATCGTTCACACTGCCGGCGCCGCGTCCCATCAGGCTGAAGCTCGCCGCGCTGAGCACGAACCTGGGATGGCCACCCGGCGCTGTGATCCTCAACTCCGACGATTACGCTCGTGCCTGGGGCAGCGCCGATCCGAGCGCCTATGAGATTATGTTGGCGCACGGCTACGCCGCGTCGCAGGTCCAGACCGAGATACAGCGCGTCCTTGGGTCGGCCAGAGGATTGACCGTGGAAACCGCACAGCAGCGCGATGAACTACAGCAAACGGCCAGTCGTCAGGGCTTGGAACGCCTTACCCAGATATCGACGCTCGTGCTGCTCGCGGGGCTGCTAGCGACGAGCACCGCGATGGGCGCGATGATCTGGCAGCGCCGGCGTCGGTTCGCGCGGCTGAAGGTGCAGGGATATGTCACCGGCACGCTCTGGGCGGCTCTCATGTGCGAGTCGGCATCGCTGCTGACCGTCGGTTGCCTGCTTGGCGCGGGGCTCGGGATCTACGGACAGCTGTTGCTCGGCCACGCGTTGCTTTCGGTCACCGGGATGCCGGTCATATTCTCATCGGGCGCAGCAACGGCGATCGGTAGCTTCCTGCTCGTGACGGTAGCCGGAGCGATCATCGTCGCCGTGCCTGGTCATCGGGTGGCGAGCGTGGCTCCCCGACAATAATCTCTAGCGGAATGTGGCGGCCATGGGAGCGACTCCCCAAGTCGAAATAGCCGCACGCGCGAGGCTCCTAGCCGGCGTGCGTAGTCAACAATGCCGATCGCGCGCGCTCGGCAGATATCTTCCCTACCGGCATAGTGACCCTGCGCCCGTCTCACCGCGACAGCTATTCGCGCTGGTATCCGCCATGGCTCGGACGCTCACCTGGGCATGGCCCGCGGCGTCGCGTGAGCTCGATGCATGGCGAGCGCGCGCCGGGGAGATACCGGATGCGCCGCTGCGCGAGGACGCCCTACGGGCCCTAGGACTCAAGCGCGACAACGCACGAGGCGCCGCGCTCTTTTGCATTCTGACAAGACGCCGCGAGCCGCAGCTGCTGAGACTGCTCGTCGCATATCAAACGCTATGGGATTTCCTCGACAATGTCAGCGAGCGAGGCGCCGATGCGGGAAAGGAGAACGGATATCAACTGCACCGCGCGCTTGTCGAGGCGCTGGACCCGGATGCGCCCACCTCCGACTATTACAGCCATCATCATTGGCGTGAGGACGATGGCTATATCAAAGAGCTGGTCGCAACGTGTCGAAGTTGCTGTCGTGCGCTGCCGTCATACGCGCAGATCAAGCCGCTGATCCTCGAGGGAGTACGACAATGCGCCATTCAAGGCATCAATCACCTGCCTGATCGTCGAGAACGCGAGCGGGAGCTGAAGACTTGGGTTGAGCAACGCGGGCGCCAGGGGGATCAGCTGCGATGGTTCGAGCGCACGGCCGCCAGCAGCGCGTATCTGCCGCACGCGCTGCTGGCGCTCGCCGCCGAACCCACATGCGACTCCGTTCTCGCCGCAAAGGCTCACGCCGCCTACTTCCCCTGGATGGCGCTGGCGATCACGATGCTCGACAGCTACGCCGACGCGGCCGAGGACCAAGCCAACGTCAGTCACAGTTACATCGCGCACTATGAAGACCAGAATGCCGCCGGTGAGCGCTTGGGTGAGATTCTCGCGTTGACCGTTCGTGCGATGGGCCGACTGCCAAATGGACCTCGCCATGTCCTACTGGCGGCAAGCATGGTCGCGATGTATCTCTCTGCCGGCCCACCGACCAGTCCGCAAACGCAGACGATGACCAGGCGACTTGCGAGCGCCGGCGGCTCTTTTACCCGACTGCTGCTCCCCATCGCTCGTCTATGGCGCATGTTCGATAGACAACGCGCGAAGCCAAGCTCACGAGTGACGCGCCAACGCGCGAAGCCAAACTCAAAAACGACGCGACAACGCGCAAAGCCAAGCTCACGAGTGACGCGACAACGCGCAAAGCCAAGCTCACGAGTGACGCGCCAACGCGCAAAGCCAAGCTCACGAGTGACGCGCCAACGCGCAAAGCCAAGCTCACGAGTGACGCGCCAACGCGCAAAGCCAAGCTCACGAGTGACGCGCCAACGCGCAAAGCCAAACTCACAAGCGACGCGCAAGCAGATCGTCAAGCATGAGCTACCTCCACGGATCCCACTGCCGGCCCCAGTGCAAACATTTTTGTTCTGGAGATGGCCCTTCCATTATTTGCGTTTTTGTCGGCGCTGGTACGGCCAACGCTTCACGTTGCGCCCGACCAGCCATCCACCGCTTGTATTCTCCAGCGAGCCCGAGGAGATCAGAGCTCTGATGAGCGCTCCCGAGGATGCCCTACGTCCGGGCGAGGGTGGCGCCACCGTCTCGCCGATCGTCGGCGAACGCTCGTTCATGTTGTCAGACGGCGATGAGCATCGCATCGTTCGCAAGACATTTATCTCGGCCTTCCACGTTCGCGCCGTAGAGCAGCACGCCGGCATGGTGGCCGACGTGGCCGAGCGCACGCTGGCTGGTCTGCCGACTGACACAGTCGTGGCTCTACATCCAGAGCTTCGGTCGATGACGCTCGAGGTGATCCTACGAACGATGACCGGCAGCTTGACGGCTTCCCTCGACGACCGCTTAAAGCTGCTCCACGGCCATGTGCTGGAGATGCTGAGCATCACATCCAGTCCTGTGTTCGTCGAGCCTCGCCTGCGTCACGGTCCCGGTAGGCGGACGTGGCAGAACTTCCTGCGCCGCAGGGCACAGGTTGACCAGCTGCTCGCCGAGCTCATCGAGGAGCACGGCGAGACGCAGCAACTCGCGGGCGGGTTGCTTGGAGCGCTCAGGGAGCACCGCGAGACGCAGCAACTCGCGGGCGGGTTGCTTGGAGCGCTCAGGGAGCACGGCGAGACGCAGCAACTCGCGGGCGGGTTGCTTGGAGCGCTCAGCGCTCGCGAGAGCCTGGACGGCTCCTCTGCATCGCGCTCACGGGGGCGCGACAACATTATGTCGCTGATCCTCGCGGGTCATGAGACGACCGCCTCGCAGCTGGCCTGGGCGTTTCAGCTACTAGCCCACAACCCGGCCGCACGGGACCGTCTGTTGTGTGAGATCGACGCTGGCGTAAGCGAGGAGTACCTCACGGCCACGATCCAGGAGGTCCTGCGCCATCGCTGCGTGTTCGTTTTCGCGATCCCCAGAGTAGTCGCAAGTCCAGTTGAGATCGGCGACTGGACCTACCATCCACCGGCACAGCTGTTGGCGTGCACTTACCTGGCGCACCACGACCCGAGTGTCTATGCCGATCCGCACACGTTCCGCCCCGAGCGGTTCCTGGGCCGCACGCCCGATCCACGCATGTGGATACCGTGGGGGGGAGGTCGCAAGCGCTGCCCTGGCCGGCACATGGCGATACTCGAGATGAAGACCGTACTGCGCACTGTGCTCGCCGAGCGGACCGTGCACCCAGCGAGCAGGCGCATGGAGGGTCCGCGGTGGCGCAGTGTGATCGTCACGCCCCACGCCGGCTCGCGTGTGATTCTGCGGCGGCGCGACCGTCGCTAGCTTCTCGGTCGGGCCACGATTCTGTCAGGCGCGGCGTGGTAGAGCAAGAACGCCATCAAATCCAAAAAATAGAGAGGCGTCGCTATTCAGGCGCATCGGAGGTTGTCAGGATGTGAAGACGATGAAGCGAGATCGGCAATCTCTCACGCTGCCGCGCCGTAAGGACGAAGTCGCTCACGGACGCAAGGTGCCCGGCAGACGCGCCGTGCGCATCGCGGCCGAGCCCGAGCCGCGCTTCTCCAGATCGCTGGAATACGGGCTCGCACTGCTCGACGGCTTCAATGGCAAAGCGTCCACGCTAGGGGTCGCCGATATCGCAGAGATCATGGCCACCACCCGCTCAACCACCCACCGCTACGCCGCGACGCTCACGGCACTCGGATTTTTGGAACAGGATCACAGGCGCAAGTACCTGCTCTCGCCGAAGGCCGCCGACGTGGGCGCCTCGGTTCTTCGAACACTCATCCAACAAGCCGGTTCTCGGCCGATCCTCGAAGCACTGCGTAAGACCACTCGCCACACCGTGAGCCTCGCAGTGTTGGACGAGTCACGCGTGATCTACGCGCAGCGTCTGCTGGGACATCGCGCAGGCCAGTATCAGGCCGACCTCGAGCTCGGTGTGGGCGCGCACATCCCGGTTCACTGCACCGCGCTCGGCAAGGCGCTGCTGGCGAGCTTCAGAGGCACACGGCAGCGTGAGCTTCTCGCGCGACTCACGCTCACCCGAGAAGGTCCCAACACACTCACCAGCGGAGAGGAGTTGGTAGCCGAGCTGGTGCGGATCCAAGCTGACGGACTCGCGATCTGCGATCAAGAGCAAGCACCCGGTGTGCGATCGATCGCGGCTGCGATCCCCACTATCGAAGGCTCGTTGCCGATGGCGATCAGCGTCACAGCTCCCGCGCAGACACACAGTGTGGAGACGCTGCGTGAGACCTTTGGCCCGCACGTGAAGAAGGCGGCCGAGCGGATATCCAGAAACCTGAGCGAACGGTAAGCAAGCCGGCGCGCCGCGGGCAGGCCAGGGCGGCCGTCAAGAGTCTCCGGAGTCCGTCATACACTCTCGGCATGATCGCGGCAAGCAGCGGGTTGACGACGGCAAGCGGCGCACAGCTCGACGGCGCCGCCGAGGTGATTCGCACGGTTGGGCTGACGAAGGTTTATGAGGGCACGGATTTCGCGGCGGTCGCAGCGCTCGACCTGACGGTCACGGCAGGTGAAATATTTGGACTGCTCGGACCCAACGGCGCGGGCAAGACGACGACCGCGGGGATGCTCACCACGCGCGTGATCCCCACCGGTGGGCAGGCGTGGATCGGCAGCGTCGATGTGATCGCACACCCCGCGCTCGCCAAGCAACTGATCGGGATCGTCTCCCAGCAGAACACGCTCGACCGTCAGCTGACGGTGTGGGAGAACCTGTACTTTCACGGACGCCTGTTCGGGATCGCCGCCGCCGAGTCCGCCCACACCGCGGACGCGCTGCTGGAGCAGTTCCAGCTCACCAAGTGGGCCAAGGCGTCAGTGTTCGCGCTCTCCGGCGGGATGGCCCAGCGGCTGATGGTGGCACGCGCGATCTTCCATCGCCCGGCGGTGTTGTTCCTTGATGAGCCGACCGCCGGTCTTGACCCGCAGAGCCGCCTCGCGCTATGGGACATCCTCAGCGAGCTCAACCGCGAAGGACAGACGATTCTGCTCACCACCCATTACATGGAGGAGGCCGACAAGCTATGCGGACGCGTGGCGATCATGGACCACGGCAAGATCCTCGCGCTCGACACGCCCGCGGAGCTCAAGCGGTCGGTGGGGGCCGACACGATCGTGACCGTGCGCGCGGAGGGCGACATGCACGCGCTCGGTGACGCGCTGACGGGCGACATCGAGGGGGTGACGCGCACGCGCACGGTCGACGGCGGCGTGGAGCTGCACGTGCAGGGAGCGCAGCGGCTCGTGCCGCGCGTCGTTGACAGTGCCGAGCGCGCCGGCTACGAAGTGGCCGACCTGTCCGTCGCCGAGCCCAGCCTCGAGACCGTGTTCATCAGCCTCACCGGCAAGGAGCTGCGCGACTGATGCTCCACCAAGCGCCGAGCGGTTGCGCGCCGGTGGGCGACGAGGCGACCGTGGCACCCATACATGACGGCTTCGAGATGGCTCGCGGCTAATGGCCACGACGACAGACCACACGCCGATCGCTCCCACCAGGCATGAGTTCGCGCTCACACCGGCGCGCTCGGCATGGGCGGCCGGCCGCACCGCGCTCGGCGCGCTGATCCTGCGCGACCTCGTCGTGCTGCGCAAGAACTTCGCCGAATTCGTTGTGCGCACGATCATCCAGCCGTTCCTGCTGGTGTTCGTGTTCCTATACGTGTTCCCGACGATCGGCCAGGGCGTTGGCGGTGGGGGCGGCGTGGCGCACGAGTCGGCGTTCGCCACCGTGCTGGTGCCGGGCGTGGTGGCGATCTCGATCATGTTTCAGGGCATCCAGGCGGTCGCGCTGCAGCTGTCGGCCGAGTTCGGATACACGCGCGAGATCGAGGATCGCGTGCAAGCGCCGTGCCCGATCTGGCTGGTGGCGCTCGCGAAGGTGCTCTCGGGCGCGGTGCAGGGCGCGCTAGCCGCGGTGATCGTGTTCCCGATCGCGGCGGTGATCCACGCCAAAGGAGTGCACGCGCATCTGACCGTGCACTGGGCTGTCGTGCTCACGCTGATACCGCTCGCGTGCATCGCGATGACTTCACTCGGGCTGTGGCTCGGGACCGTGTTTGAACCGCGCAACATCGGTCTGATGTTCGGCTTCGTCGTGCTCCCGCTCACGTTCCTCGGCGGCACCTACTACCAGTGGACGCGGCTCGCACCCGTCAAGTTCGGCGGCGTCCACTGGCTGCAGATACTGGTGCTCGTCAACCCGCTCATCTACGTCGCCGAGGGCATGCGCGCGGCGCTCACCGAAGCGCAGCACATGTCGCTGCTAGCCGTCTACCCGGTGCTCGTGGGCTTCTGCGCGTTGTTCTTGACACTCGGTTTGCGCAGCTTTCGCAAACGCGTGCTCGTGTAGAGGGCGATGAACACGATCGAGATCACCCACTTCACCGACCCTGGCTGCCCGTGGGCGTACTCGGCCAGTCCGGCGCTTGCGGTGCTGCGCTTCGCGCGCGGGCACGTGCGCGGGCCGATCGCGGTGCGCGCCTCACCGCGCCTGCCACAGCGGACAGTGGGCGGGTAGCCTGCACTGAGTATGTCCATCACGGTGACACTCCCCGACAGCAAGACGCTCGAGCTGCCCGACGGCGCCACCGGCGTCGATGCGGCCGCGGCGATCGGGCCCGGCCTAGCCAAAGCGGCGCTCGCGATCGAGGTCAGCCATCCCGAGGCCGACGAGCGGCCGCATGTGCGCGACCTGAGCACGCCGCTGCCCGACGGCGCGCGGATCGCGATCCTCACATCAAAGAGCGGCGAGCCCTCGCTCGCTCTGATTCGCCACGACGCGGCGCACGTGCTCGCGAGCGCTGTGATGGAACTGTGGTCGGGTGTGAAGATCTCGATCGGTCCGGCGATCGCGGACGGCTTCTACTACGACTTCGAGTTCCCCGACGGCGTTTCCATCTCAGAGGCCGACTTCCCGGCAATCGAGCAGCGGATGGCCGAGCATGTGAACGCGGGGGAGCGCTTCGAACGCGAGAACGTGCCGGTGTCGATAGCGCGCGAGCGGTTCGTGGCCGCGCGCCAGGACTACAAGGTGGAGCTGATCGACGACCTCGTCAAGGCGGCGAGCGCGAGCGAGCCGCTCCAGAGCGTCTCGCTCTACACCAACGGGCCCTTCACCGACCTGTGCAGGGGCCCGCACGCGCCAAGCACCAAGACGGTGGGCGCGTTCAAGCTGCGGTCGGTCGCAGGCGCCTACTGGCGCGGAGACTCCACGCGCACGATGCTGACCCGCATCTACGGCACCGCGTTTCACACTAAGGCCGACCTCGGCGAGTATCTAGAGCGCTTGCAACAGGCCGCGCTGCGCGACCACCGCAAGCTGGGACGCGAGCTCGGGTTGTTTCACTTCTCAGAGGTCTCGCCCGGCGCCGCGTTCTGGACGGGAGCGGGCACCAGCATGTACAACGCGCTCGTGGCGCTCTCGCGCGAGATGGGTTCACAGCGTGGCTACACCGAGGTCAAGACTCCGCTGATCTACGACTCAGAGCTGTGGAAGACCTCCGGGCACTGGGGCAAGTACAAGCAGAACATGTTCACCGTGCAGGTCGAGGAGCGCGAGATGGGCGTCAAGCCGATGAACTGCCCCGGGCACGCGCACCTGTACGCCGCCGCCCGCCACTCCTACAAGGATCTGCCGCTGCGCTACTCAGAGCCAGGCCTGTTGCACCGCAACGAGGCCTCCGGCGTGTTGCACGGACTGTTGCGCGCACGCCACTTCGCACAGGATGACGCTCACATCTTCTGCACCGAGGAGCAGGTGCAGCAGGAGGTGGCCGGCTGCCTAGAGTTCGCGTTCGCCACCTACCGCCTGTTCGACTTCGACGTGCGCCTAGAGCTCTCCACCCGGCCCGAGCAACGCGTCGGAGACGACGAGCTGTGGGATCGCGCCGAGCGCGCGCTCACGAGCGCGCTCGATTCCCAAGGCCTCGCGTATGAGCTCAACCCGGGCGACGGCGCGTTCTACGGGCCGAAGATCGACATGCACATGACCGACTCGCTCGCTCGCTCCTGGCAGCTTGGCACGGTGCAGCTCGACTACAACATGCCCGAGCGCTTCGAGCTCACCTATGCCGGCGCCGACAACGCCGAGCACCGCCCGCTGATGATCCACAGAGCGCTGTTCGGCTCCTACGAGCGTTTCATCGGCATCATGATCGAGCACTATGGCGGAGAGTTCCCACTGTGGCTCGCGCCCGTACAGGCGATCGTGCTGCCGATCTCAGACCGTCTGAGCGACTACTCCGAGACGGTCGCCGAGCGTCTGCGCGCGGCGGGCGTGCGCGTCGAGCTCGACGGGCGTGGCGAGTCGGTCGCTCGCAAGATTCGCGACGCCGAGCTGCGCAAGATCCCGAACATGCTGATCGTCGGCGACCGCGAGGCCGAGCACGACAGCGTGTCGCTGCGCACCCGTGCACCCGCGTCGCGCGACGGCGAGGCGGCCGAGCTCACCACCGGTGATCTCGGCAGCATGGGCGTAGCCGATCTGATCGAGCGCCTGCGCAGCGAGATCGACGGGCGCGGACTGCGCGAGCCTGTCCGCTAGCCCCCGCTCGATTAGGAACACTCGAACCTGCTCGCACGCAAAACCCTTGCGCAGGGCGCCGCGCCCGCTATACTCGGCCGCCTTGAAGCTCGGAATCCATTCACGGCGCAGCGCGTAGTCTCAACTTGACGCGCACCCCCACAAGCTAGTGGCCGTTCCACGCAGGTTCGACCGCCGGCCCCCCGAGCGGGACCTCACGAGGACCAACGAGCGCATTCGCGTGCCCGAGGTGCGCGTGATCGACGACGAGGGCAACCAGGTCGGGATGATGAAGACCCCCGACGCCGTCAAGTTCGCCCAAGAACGCGACCTCGACCTGGTGGAGGTCGCCCCGGAGGCCAAACCGCCGGTGTGCAGGGTGCTGGACTACTCCAAGTACAAGTACGAGCAGGCCCAGAAGGTCAAGCAGGCGCGCAAGCACCAGCAGCAGATCACGGTGCGCGAGATCAAGTTCCGCCCGAAGATCGCCCAGCACGACTACGACACCAAGAAGCACCACGTCGAACGATTTCTGCGCCACAAGGACAAGGTCAAGATCACGATCATGTTCCGTGGTCGCGAGGTCACCCATCCCGAGCGCGGCGTCATGATCCTCGATCGTCTCGCCGAAGAGCTGTCAGAGCTCGGCACCGTCGAGCAGCGGCCAACCCAGGATGGGCGCAATATGACGATGATGCTCGGCCCCTCCAAGGCGGTGCTCGCGGGCAAGGCCGACACGGTCGATGGCGCCGCCGCTGTGCCCGCGACCGACGTGCCATCCAACGGTTCCGTGGAGACGCCCGGCGCTGTGGATACAGCTGAGGTTGTGCACACAGCTGAGGCTGTGCACACAGCTGAGGCTGTGGAGACGGCTGGTGAGGATGCCCTGAGGGATGGCGCTGCGCCTGCACCCGCGGAGGCCGTGGGCGAGGGCTCGGGGGAGGGTGGCGCACCGGAGGCCGACACGGTCGTGGACGCCCACGACGGCGTGCCAAACGGCTCCGTGTCATAATCATCGCTTCGAGGGTGGCGCAGCCGACCGGAGGTCGGCGAGCCGGGACCCTCGATCTACGATTCCCATGCCCAAGATGAAGACTCATTCCGGCGCGAAGAAGCGTTTCAAGGTGACCGGCTCCGGCAAGGTGAGGGCCAGACACGCCTTCTCCAGCCACATCCTCGAGAAGAAGTCACCGAAGCGCAAGCGCACACTCGCGCAACCTGTGCTGCTCTCCGATCACGACATCCCACGTGTGAAGAGACTCTTGGGAGTAGGCAAATGACGCGCGTCAAGCGGTCGGTGGCGGCGCGCAAGAAGCGCAAGGCCACACTCGAGCTGACGAAGGGTTTTCGCGGCGAGGCGCATTCCAACTACAGACGCGCCAAGGAGGCGCTGATGAAGGCGGACGCCTACGCCTATCGCGACCGACGCAACCGCAAGCGCGACTTCCGCAGGCTGTGGATCACGCGCATCAACGCCGCCGCGCGCCAGAACGGGATGAGCTACTCGCAATTCATGCACGGCCTCTCGTTGGCTGGTGTGGAGCTGGACCGCAAGGTGCTGGCCGACATCGCCGTGCGCGACGCCGACACGTTCCGACGTTTTGCCGAGACCGCCCGCGAGGCGTCGGCCGCCTGACCCGGCAACCGGCACTGTGAACCTCTCGGGCGCTGCTCCTTCGGGACCGGCGCCTTTTTTTGTGCCACGAGAGGCTGAGGACCGAGAAGCGTCCCAAGCGCAGACCACAATTACAACTACACGACAATCCCGATCGAGATGACAGTCATAACCTCCCAACAAAATCCCCGCCTCAAGGAGCTACGCAAGTTGCGCCGCCGCCACGAGCGCGATCGCAGCGGTCTGTTTGTAGCCGAGGGCGAGGATCTGATCGCGGCCGCCATCGCAGCCGGCAGCCCCGCGGTTGAGGGATACCGAGCGACCGGCACCGCGATCGGCGGAGCCGCTTTCGAGGACGTCGATCCGGGTGTGCTGGCGAGTGTGTCCACGCTCGGCTCCGGCACGCGTGCGATCGGGGTCTACAAGCAGCGCTTCACCGAGGCGGTTGGCCCACTGTGCGTGTGTCTTTGGGGGGTGGGCGATCCCGGCAACGTCGGCACTGTGCTGCGTGGCGCGCTTGCGTTTGGCGCAAGCTGTGTGGCGCTCGGGCCGGGCTGTGCCGACCCGTACTCGCCAAAGGCAGTGCGGGCCAGCATGGGCGCGATCTTCACGGTGGGACTCGCGCAGGTCGAGCACATGAGTGAATTGCCCGGCGAGCGGGCTGCGCTTGTGGCCGGCGCGGGCGAGCCGATCTGGCGGATCGCGAAGGGCGCCAGCGGCGCGCAAGTGCGCGCTGGGGACGGGGCCAGCACGGACCACCCAACGCGTGCTGGGAGCAGGGGAGAGCATGGATCGCCGACGGTGACGCTGCTGGTGGGCGCCGAGCGCGACGGCTTGCCCGATGAGCTGGTGGCGGCCTGCGAGCACATTGCCCACATACCGATCGCCTCCGAGTCGCTCAACGCAGCGATGGCGGCCACGGTGGCTCTCTACGAGATGACACGCCCCTCGACTAGGGTCCCCACGTCATGATCGAGCGGATCGAACAGTTGCGCGCGCAGGCTCAACAGGAGATCGTCGCTGCGTCCAGTGGCGCGGCGGTGGAGGAGCTGCGGGTGCGCTACCTCGGGCGCAAGGCCGAGCTGCCGCAGATGTTGCGCGGCGTGGCGAGCCTCCAGCCCGAGCAGCGCGGCCCGGTTGGCAAAGCTGCCAACGAAGCGCGACGCGCGCTCGAGGCGCTGATCGAGGCGCGCGCCGCGCAGTTCGACGCGAGCGAGCTCGACGAGCGGCTGCGCGCAGACACCGTTGATGTGACGCTGCCCGGTACGCCCCCACAGCCGGTCGGACGCCTGCACGTGTTGACCTCCACGATGCGCGAACTGGAAGACATTTTTCTGGGCCTTGGGTTCACGGTTCTGGAGGGTCAGGAGATCGAGACTGTCCACTACAACTTCGACGCGCTCAACCACAGCCCCACGCATCCCGCGCGGGCACGCACCGACACGTTCTATGTACGCCGCCCGCCGGTCGGCGGCGGCGCGCTGCTCACCGCCGGGACCGACGGTGTGGCTATGTTGGGCGAGCCCGACGATCTCGTTCTGCGCACCCACACCTCCCCGATGCAGATCCGCGCGATGGAGGCCCACCCGCCACCGCTGTACGTTGTGATTCCTGGGCGGGTGTACCGCCCCGATAGCGACGCCACGCACACCCCTCAGTTCCACCAGGTGGAGGGGCTCGCGGTTGACCAAGACATCACGCTGGCAGATCTGAAGGGCACGCTGTTGGCGTTCGCTCGCAGCGTGTTCGGCGAAGAGCGCGACGTGCGGCTGCGGCCCCACTTCTTTCCCTTCACCGAGCCGAGCGTGGAGGTGGACGTGTCCTGCTTTCACTGCTCCGGCAAAGGCTTCATGGGTGACGGTGCGCGCTGTCCGCTGTGCAAGGGCGAGGGTTGGTTGGAGGTGCTAGGCGCCGGCGAGGTGGACCCCAACGTGTACTCCTACGTGCCGACCAGCGAGCGCAACGCGCCCGGCTATGACCCGGAGAAGGTGCAGGGTTATGCGTGGGGGATGGGTGTTGAGCGGATCGCGATGCTCAAGCACGGCATCCCCGACCTACGCCTCTACTACGAAAACGACTTGCGTTTCCTGGAGCAGTTCGGATGATCCTCAGCTCCACACCTAACACCCACCACTCTCCGAAGGGGAGCGGCGGATGAAGGTCCCGCTCAATTGGCTACGGGAGTACTGCGACCCCGACCTCGACACCGCGGCGATCGAGGAGCGCCTGACGATGACCGGCACCAAGGTCGAGACGATCATCCACCACGGGGTGCCCACCGTCGAGCGGTTCGTCGTGGGGCGCGTGCTGGCGTCAGAGTCACACCCGAACGCCGACCGGCTGAAAGTGTGTGAGGTGGACGTGGGCGAAGGCGAGCCCGCCGGCATCGTGTGCGGCGCGCCCAACGTGGCCGCCGGGCAGACGGTCGCGGTGGCGCTGCCCGGCGCGGTGATGGGCGACGGCACGGCGATCAAGGCCGCCAAGCTCAGAGGGGTGCCATCCAACGGCATGATCCTCGCCGCGGACGAGCTGCAGATCGACTCCGATCACAGCGGGATCATGGTGCTCGACCAGCTACTGCCGGGTGTCGAGCTTGTGCCCGGCACGCCGCTGGCGGACGTGCTCGCGATCTCCACGGACGTGTTGGAGCTCGAGATCACCCCCAATCGGCCGGATTGTCTCGGGGTGTATGGGGTCGCGCGCGAGCTGCACGCGGCCACCGGTGCGCCGCTTGAGCCCGAGCCCTGGAGCGAGGACCCCGGCAGCGAGGGCTCGTTGGGGGCTGCCTCCACGTCCTCTAGCTTCCAGCCGACCGGCGAGGGACCCGCGGCTGAAGTGGTGGTGGAGTGTTCGGACCTGTGCCACCGCTTCACCGCCCGCGTCTTTGAGCAGGTCACGATCGCGCCCTCCCCGCCATGGCTGAAGGCGCGGCTGAGCGCGGCGGGGCAGCGGCCGATCAACAACGTAGTGGACATCACCAACTATGTGATGCTGCTCTGCGGACAACCGCTGCACGCGTTCGACCTCGAGCGCGTCGCCGGTGGACGGTTGACGGTCAGGCGCGCACGCGCGGGAGAGCAGGTCACCACGCTCGACGGTCAGACACGCACGCTGGACGGTGAGATGGTCGTGATCGAGGACGCCGAGGGGCCAACCTCGATCGCGGGCGTCATGGGCGGCGAGCGCTCGGAGGTGGGGTCCAACACCACGCGCGTGCTGATGGAGGTCGCCAACTGGAGCGGTCCCAACATCCATCGCAGCTCCTGGGCGCTGGGCCTGCGCAGCGAGGCTTCGGCGCGCTTTGAGAAGGGCCTCGCGCCCGAGCAGTGTGCGCACGCTCAGGCGCTCGCCACGCGGCTGATGATCGAGCTGTGTGGCGCGAGCGTTGTGCCCGGCACGATCGACGTGGCTTGGAAGCCAACGCCTGCACTGACGATCCGCCTGCGTGAGCGGCGCGTCGCGGAGATCCTCGGCATGCCCATCCCACGCGCGCGCCAAGCCGAAATCCTGCGGGCACTGGACTTCGGCACGAGCGAGGCGCCGGACGGGCTCGACGTAACAGTGCCGGCGGTGCGCCGCAACGACATCACGCGCGAGACGGACCTGATCGAGGAGGTCGCGCGCATCCACGGACTGGGCGCGCTGCCCGCGAGCCTGCCCGCTACCCACCGCGCCGCTGAAGCGGCGCTTGTGCGCGGCGGCGGGCCCGGCGCCTACGGTCGCCTCACCACGATCCAGCGTTTGCGCCGCCGCGCGGTGGACGCGCTCGTCGGCCGCGGGCTCTACGAGGTGGTGGGCTGGACGTTCACCGCGCCAACACTCCACGACCGACTGCGGCTGGGAGCTGAGGACCCACGACGGCGTGCGCCGGTGCTGGAGAATCCGCTCTCAGAGGACCAGTCGCTGCTGCGCACGACCCTGCTCGGCTCGCTGCTGGACGTGGCCGCGCACAACTCAGCGCGCGGGATGGCCGACCTGCGCGTGTTTGAGATGGGAACGCTGTTCGTTCTCGAGCACGACAGGGACGCTCCTGACGACGGCGCTGGCGCCGTCGAGCGTACCGGCGCCCGGGGAGCGACAGGAGTTCGCGAGCAGCGCGCGCTCGCGGTGCTGCTCAGCGGACGGATCGCGCCCGCCACGTGGGGCGCGCCGGACCCGCCCCGCGCCGACCTGTTCGCGGTCAAGGGGGTGTTGGAGGCACTCGGCTCGGCGCTTGGCGTGCAGCTCGAGTGCCAGGTTGGCGCCCAGCCGTTCCTGCATCCCGGACGTGCCGCCACGGTGTTGTGCGAGGGCGAGCCGATCGGTTGGCTCGGCGAGCTGCATCCGCTGGTCGCGCGCGAATGGGACATCGACGGCGCCGCCGCGATGGAGCTGGAACTCGACCGGCTGCTGGTGTTTGCCGCCCGCGACGGCGCCTATCACGACGTGATCTCCTTCCCAGCGCTGCGTCAGGACCTGGCGGTCGTACTGCCCGAGCGGGTGTCGGCCGCGGAGCTGTTGGGCGCGGTGCGCAGCGCCGCCGCTGAGCTGCTCGACGGCGCCCGAGTGTTCGACGTCTACAGCGGGCCACAGGTCGGCGAGGGGCGGCGCTCGCTCGCGCTCGCGCTGACATTCAGGGCGCCCGATCGCACGCTCACCGACGAGGATGTCGCGCCCGTGCGCGAACGGATCGTCGCGGCGTTGGGCGGGCTTGGGGGTGAACTGCGTGGCTGAGCAGCGCTTCCAGGAGGGCTCACCGCGCGTGCTGGTCGCCGGTGCGACCGGTTTCGCGGGCGCGCTAGCGGCACACCTGTTGTGGCGCCATCCCAGTTTTGAGCTGGCCGCAGTGACCGGGCGCTCGCAGGTGGGTGAGCGCCTGGACGATCTCTATCCGCGCTACCGGGTGGCCCTGCGACTGCAGGAGCTCGACATCGACGAGCTCGGCGAGATCGACGCGGCGGTCCTCGCCTACCCGCACGCGGCCGCCGCGCCCACCGTCGGCGCGCTGCTGGAGCGCGACGTGCGGGTGGTCAACTTGAGCGCCGACTTCCGCCTCGCCGATCTTCAGACCTACGAGCGCTGGTACGGCGCTCATCCGCGAGCGGACCTACTCGCCCAGGCGGTGTACGGGCTCACCGAGCTTCACCGTGAGCGCATCGCCGGCGCCGCGATCGTGGCCAACCCCGGTTGCTATCCAACCGCTTCGGTGCTCGGCCTGGCTCCGCTCGCGCGCGCCGGGCTGATCTCAGACCTGGTGATCGACGCCAAGCAGGGCCTGTCGGGCGCCGGGCGCGAGGCCACCTGGCAGACGCACTTCTCCAACAGCGGTGAGAACATCCTGCCCTACAAGATCGTCCAGCACCGCCACACGCCCGAGATCGAGCAGCAGCTCGCCGATCTGGATCGCTCGCTCGCCGATCTGCGCGTGCAGTTCACCCCGCACCTCGTGCCGCTCGATCAGGGCGAGCTGGTCGACTGCTACGTGACGCCTACGCGCGCGATTGAGCAGGACGAGCTGGACGTGATGTACGAGGATGCCTACGCCGGCGAGCCGTTCGTGGAGATCGCTGCGGCGCCGGCCGAGGTACGCGACGTGCGCGAGACCAACGTTTGCCGCGTGCACGTCGCGGTCAGCGCGCACACCGGCAAGGTCGTGGTGTTGTCGGCGATCGACAACCTGTGGAAGGGCACCTCCTCGCAGGCGGTGCAGAACCTCAATTTGATGTTCGGCCTACCCGAGACGGAAGGCCTGCTGTGAAGACATCCACACAACGCACGAGTGGGGAGTGGTAGCGGTGAGCGCCAGCAAAGACGTGTGGGGCGATCGGACCGCCGCCGGACCGCCGCAACCGTTCTTTCACTCGCGCTGGGTCGAGGCGCCCGCGCACATGCGCGAGCTTGGGCCCGACGCTGGCCTGCCCGCGGGCTTCCGCGCCGCGGGCGTGGCGTGCGGGATCAAGCCGTCCGGCAATCCCGATCTCGGTCTGCTGGTGTGCGACACAGAGACGCCGGTGAGCGCCGCGCGCTTCGCCGACACTGGCGCTCCCGCCGCGCCGGTGATGCTCAGCCGCGAGCGCTGCGCACTGTCGGGCTTGCGCGCGATCCTCGCCAACTCCGGTTGCGCCAACGCCGCCACCGGGCGGCGCGGCATGGAAGACGCCGCCAAGACCCAGGGCGCGGGCGCGATGGCGCTCGGTGTGGCGCCCGAGAAGCTGCTGCTCAGCTCGACCGGTGGGATCAGCGACTACCTCCCCGTCGAGAAGATGCTGCGTGGCATCCTCGACGCTCAAGGCCGTCTCGCCCGCTCCGGGGACACCGCCTTCCAACAGGCGATCCAAACGACCGACGCGTTTGAGAAGCGCGCCAACCTCGAGGTCGAGCTGCCCTGCGGCGTCGTGCGTCTCAGCGCGCAGTGCAAGGGCGCAGGGATGATCTCGCCGCGCTTCGCGACGATGTTCTGCTTCGTGGAGACCGACGCCGCGCTCGCGCCCGAGACCGCCGAGCTGCTGTTGTCGGTGTGCCTGAAGCGCTCGTTCGACCGCTGCACGGTTGACGGTCAGCTATCCACCAACGACACCGCCGTGCTGATCGGCTCCGGCGAGAGCGGCGTGAACATCGCCCCCGAGAGCGAAAACGAGCTGCGCTTCGGCGAGGCGCTCGACGCCCTGATGCGCCAGCTAGCGATCCTGATGGTGGCCGACGGCGAGGGCGCACGAAGGATCGGACGCGTGGTTGTGCGCGGTGCAGACCAGGACACGGTGGAGACGGCGGCGCGCGCGGTCGCCAACTCGCCACTGGTCAAGACCGCGCTGCACGGCGCCGACCCCAACTGGGGGAGGATCGTGCAGGCTGTCGGCGGCGCGCTGGGCGGCGGGGGAGCGGGTGGGTGGCGATCTGATCGCTCGCCGCTGTCGATGGACATAACGCTCGCGGGCACCCAGGTGTGCTGTGCCTCTATAGCGGTTGACTACGACGAGGCGGCGCTGGCCAAGGCGCTGGCAGCCAAGGAAATCGACTACGAGATCACGCTCCCAGGCGACGGAGCGGAAACCGAGGTTTTCTTCTCCGACCTCTCCCACGAGTACGTCACCATCAACGCCGACTACACGACATGAACACGCATGGCGGCGCTGAGCTGTGTCCTACCGATCGGAGATCGATGGGATCTCCGATCGGCCAGCACGCGTACATGAGCACGCCACGCGGGGTGGGAGGGTCTCTTATTTTTTGCTCAGCTTGCCCTGCGTGTCCATGTCCTGTCCACCCTGAGCCAATCGATCAAAGGTCGTTTTGATGAGAGACGTAGCCACGCTCCTAGAGGCGCTTCCCTACATCAGGGAGTTTCACGGCAAGACCGTCGTCATCAAGTACGGCGGCGCCGCGATGGAGGACGATGCGCTGCGCGAGGAGTTCGCGCGCGACGTCGTGCTGCTCAAGTACGTCGGGCTCAACCCGATCGTCGTGCACGGCGGCGGCCCCGATATCACCTCCTACATGCAGCGGCTCGGCCTGCCGGTGCAGTTCGTCGGCGGCCTGCGCGTCTCAGATCCCGCCACCGTCGAGGTCGCCAAGATGGTGCTGGTCGGCAAGGTCAACAAGGAAATCGTGCTGCGCCTCGCTCGCCACGGCCAACCCGCCGTCGGGCTGTGCGGAGACGACGGCTCGCTGTTTCGGATCGCGCGCCGCGCGGCGCCCGACGGCGAGGACATCGGCTTCGTCGGTCAGGTCGAGCGCGTCAACGTTGACGTGCTCAACCACGTCTCAAGCGACTACATACCCGTGATCGCCTCCGTCGGCGCCGACCGCGAGGGTAACTCCTACAACGTCAACGCCGACGAGGCCGCCGGCGCCGTCGCCGGCGCGCTCGGGGCGCACAAGATCGTGTTCCTCACAGATGTCGCCGGCTGGCTAGCGGACGCCAACGACCCCGCCAGCCTGATCGGCCAGGCCGCCGCCGGCGATGTCGCCGCGCGTCTGGCGGACCTGCAGGGTGGCATGCGCCCCAAGCTCGCCGCCTGCGTGCACGCCATCAACGAGGGTGTCAACTCAGCCCACATCATCGACGGGCGCATTCCCCACTCGCTGCTCTTGGAGCTCTTCACCGACGCGGGGATCGGCACAAAGATCGAGGCCTCCACTTGAGCCCGCCGGGGCACGCATGAGTCTCGCCGAGCTGCAGGAGCTGGAGCGCGACTACGTCGTGCCGTCCTACGCGCGCTTCCCGGTCGAGTTCGTGCGTGGCGAGGGCGCGTGGCTATGGGACGCCGACGGTGCGCGCTACCTCGACTTCCTGTGCGGCATCTCGGTCACGAATCTCGGTCACTGCCACCCGCGGGTGCTCGACGCCGTGCGCGCGCAGGTCGGGTCGCTGATGCACACCGGCAACCTCTACTACACCGGACCCGCCATGCGATTGGCCGAGCGCCTGTCGAAATCAAGCCTCGGCGGCAAGGTCTACTTCTGCAACTCCGGCGCTGAGGCCAACGAGGCCGCCATCAAGCTCGCGCGCAAGGCCCGCCCGCGCGGGGATATCGTGGTCATACTGGGCGCCTTCCACGGGCGCACCTACGGTGCCCTGTCGGCTACCCCGCAGGAGTCCAAGCAGGCGCCGTTCGCGCCGCTGGTCCCCGGCTTTCGCGCGGTCGCGGCCGAGCCCGACGCGCTTGCCGGCGCGATCGACGAGCACACCGCCGCCGTGCTGCTCGAGCCAATCCAAGGGGAGACGGGCGTCAACGTGATGGGCGAAGAACTGCTGCTTGCCGCGCGCGCGGCCTGCGACGCCCACGGCGCTGCGCTCATCTTTGATGAGATCCAGTGCGGCATGGGTCGCACCGGCACGCTGTGGGCCTATGAGCAAACCGGAGTCCTGCCAGATGCGCTCACCAGCGCCAAGGCGCTCGGCGGCGGGCTGCCGATCGGCGCGCTCATCACCGGTCCGCGCCTCGCCGATGTGCTCCAACCCGGCGACCACGGCTCTACGTTCGCCGGTGGGCCGGTGGTTGGCGCTGCGGCACTCGCGGCGCTCGAGCTGACCGACGATCCGGCTCTGCTTGCCTCTGTGCGCGAGCTCGGCGCGCGTCTGGCCGACGGCCTCGCCCAGTTGCCGCACGTGCTCGCCGTGCGCGGACGCGGACTGATACTTGCGTGCGAGATCGACCTCTCCGCGCCGGAGGTGGTGCGTCGCGCGCTGCTCGAGCAGCGGCTGGTCGTCAACGCCACCGGTCCCACCACCGTGCGACTGCTGCCCCCGCTCATCGTCGACGAGGCTGATGTAGACGACGCGCTCGCGCGGCTCGCCCTGGCGCTGGAGGACTGAACTGTGCGGCGTGCGTTGCCAGGCGGGTTCGAGCTCGACGACGATCCCGATCGAGTCGATGTTGACGCGGTGCACGCGTTCATCAGCGGCGAGTCCTACTGGGGCCCCGGACGTGCGCGAGACCTTGTCGAGCGCGCAATCCGCGGCTCCACGCGTGTTGTCGGTCTCTACCGGGACGGTGCGCAAGTGGGTTTCGCGCGAGCCGTCCATGACGGCGCGATCGTCGGGTATCTAGCCGACGTCTACGTCCTTAGTCCATATCGCGGGCGTGGGCTCGGGTTGGAGCTGGTGCGCGAGATCGTGGACGCTGGCCCAGGTTGGGATGTTCGCTGGCTACTGCACACAGCCGACGCGCAGGGTCTCTACACGAAGCTGGGTTTCGGTGGGCCCTGCGCTCCTTACCCGTTGATGGAACGTCCCCGCAGCGACGACACGCAGTAGCCTTCCGCGGCTGTGAGCCCCAAGGCAAATATTTCTACCGTGCGCACAGCGAGCTACGAGGCCGACCCTGAGCACGTCCACCGCGTGCTGCTGCTCTACTCCGGTGGTCTCGACACGAGCGTGATGCTCAAGTGGATCCAGGATCAGTACGACGCGGAGGTCGTCTGCCTCACTGTAAATCTCGGCCAGCCCGGCGAGGACTACGAGCTGATCGAGGGCAAGGCACGCCAGCTCGGCGCGCTCGACTGTCACGTCGTTGACGCCCGCGAGGAGTTCGCGCGCGACTTCGTCGCCCCCGCGATCCGTGCCAACGCGCTCTACGGTGGCGGCTATCCACTGTTCACGGCACTCGGGCGTCCCCTGATCGCAAAGCTTGCCGTTGACTACGCGCGCCACAGCGGCTGCGACACGATCGCCCACGGCTGCACCGGCAAGGGCAACGACCAGGTTCGTATCGAGGCCACCGTCGCCACGCTCGCGCCCGAGTTGAAGGTGATCGCACCCGTGCGCTCCTGGCAGATGGGCCGCGAGGAGGAGATCGCCTACGCCCGCGAGCACGGAATTCCGATCAAGACGTTCCCCACCCAGCCCGGCGCCGAGGTTGCCCCCTACTCGATCGACGACAACCTTTGGGGCCGCTCTTCGGAGGGCCGCTGGATCGAGGATCTCGACCACGCGCCCGACGACGACGTCTTCCAGCTCGTGTGCCGCCCCGAGCTTGCGCCCGATGAGGCCGAGACGGTCGAGGTCGAGTTCGAGCGTGGCGTTCCCGTCGGCTTGAACGGCAAACGGCTGGAGCTCGTCGCGTTGCTCGAACTAGCCGCCGAGATCGCGGCGCGACACGGCGTGGGGATCGTCGATCACATCGAGGATCGGATCGTTGGCCTGAAGGTGCGTGACATCTACGAGACTCCCGCCGCCGCGATCCTGCTTCCAGCTCATCAAGAGCTCGAGAAGCTCGTCTGCACGATCCATCAAAACCAGTTCAAGGCTCAACTTGACCGCCAATGGGCCTACCTGGTCTATGCGGGTCTCTGGTGGGAGCCGCTGCGCGCCGACCTCGACGCCTACATGGACAGCGTCAACGAGCAGGTCACCGGCACGATCGGTCTGAAGCTCTACAAGGGTCACGCGCGGGTCACGACACGCTCCTCTCCAAACGCCGTGTATGACCAAACGCTCGCCTCCTTCAGCGAGTCCGGGGGACTGTTCTCACAAACGGCTTCACCTGGCTTCATCGAGCTGTGGTCGCTGCAGTCGCGCATGGCCTGGCGCCTGCGCAACAAGTAGTCAAGACTCTCGGATATTGCCGTCCGAGCGCACCACTAGGGTGGGCGCCGATGATGATCGAGGAGAGCGAGACCCCGAACGTGGGCTCACAGTCGGAGGCGGCCGCGGATGTCATCGCAGAGCGTCGTGCCCGCCACGCCGACCCCGCCGTCATCCGTAGAGCCGACGCGGCGGAGGCCGCGGTGCGCAACCTGGAGACTCATCTGGCTGCACTCGAGCGGCGCCTGGAAGAGGTCGGTCGCGAGCGCGAGCGGATCGCCCAGCAGCTGATCGAGCGCGAATCAGACGTACGCGACGTCAAGCAGCGTGAGTTCGCCGAGCAGCAGCTACGGGTCGAGGCCGAGCAGCGTAGCGAGCGTTTGCAGCGCGACATGCGCGCCGAAATCCAGGAGCTCGGCAGGCGCCTGGAGGAGACCGAGCGACACGTTCGCGAGCTCGACGCCGAGCTCGTCCAGCTGCGTGAGCGCGACGCGCGCCTGGTACCGATCGTGCGCGAGCTGATGGATGTGGCCAGCGGACTGCGCACCGGCTTCGAGCGCGAGCTCACCACTCTGCGCGAGGAGCTCCAACAGCAGGTGGTCTGGGAGCGCGAGACCTACGTGCGCGAGCTCACCGCGATGGGCGCCCGCATGGAGGACCTGCGCTTCGAGCTGACCCGCACCGCCGACGATCTGCGCGCGCAGCTCGCCGCCGAGCCGCCCGACGCCGGGTTGCTCCAGCACACCACCGAGCCCGACTCTGAGCGCGACGCGGCCCACCGGCGCGAGATGGCGGACGCGCTCGTCGCCGCCGTCGAACGTCTTCGTGCCCGCGTCGCCGATGTCAAGGAGGCCGAGGCCGCCGCAGCGGTGCAGCCGCGTGCAGAGCAGCCGCGTGCAGCGGAGCCAAGTGCAGAGCAGCCGCGCGCAGAGGAGCTTCCCGAGGTCATGGATGCGTCGCCGGTTGTCGAGCCGGCATCGGTGGATGTCGAGGTCGAGCAGGCATACACGGGCTACGTGCCGGCGGCGGAGTCGCTCTCGAGCGTCGAGCCTCATGTCATCGAGCCGCCGGCGGTGGATGACGTAGAGACCGAGGCTTTGCATACGGACCAGCCGTCCGTACAGGAGCCTCCTGCGGATGATCTTCCTGCGGATGATCTTCCTGCGGATGGGCTTCCTGCAGAGGAGCCGTCTGTGGTCGAGGCGCCTGTGGTCGAGGTCGTCGAGATCCCGGTGCAGGACATGAGCGTTGGGGCTGTGCCCCGCGAGGAGCCGCCCGCACTGGAATCGCCGCTTAGCGGCCTCGGTCCGAGCGGGACGGTGAGCGCGAAAATCGTTACGTCGGAGCCGGTCGCGTTGCAGCCGCGCTTGCTGTCGGTACCGGAGAAGCGAGTCTCGTGGCTCGCTCCGGCGATCCGCCGGCTCGCCGCGCAACGCGATGCGAAGCTCGCGGCCGAACTCGTGATCGAGCTGATACCCGCTCAGCGGCAGGTCGTTGACGGATCGCTCAACTACGAGATCAAGATCAACGAGCTCGGCACCTTCTACGTGGCGCTCGACCCCGTCCAGACGACCATCTCCAGAGAACCGCGCGGCTCGGTGGATTTCTCGCTCGAGGGCTCCGTTGCGGCGTTCAGTGAGATCGCCGCCGGAGGAGTGTCGCGGAGACGCCCCGGTCTGCGCATACGTAAAGGCAGACGCCGCGCGCGAGGGCTGTTGAAGGCGCGCCGCCAACCGGTCGCACTCGCCGATCTGGCGACCGGGCAGATCGACGTGTGGCCCGGTCTGCTGCTGCTCGTTATGGCCGAGGCGATCGACCCGTCCTGGACGACCGGTTGACGCTTCGAGCTCGCCTTCGAGATCCTGGCTGACTCGGGAGTCATCATCTATGTTCGTGTCTGCGACGGCGAGCCGATCCTCGTGAGCCGTACCGCTGTAGGACAATCGGTGGCCACGATCTCTCTCAGCGGGCATGCGCTCATCTGCCTGCTCGCGGGCACCCAAGCTCCGGCCGAGCACAAAACGCTGGTCAGGGGCGACGCGACTTCTGTGGACATGTTTCTGCAGTGGACGGCGCGCGCCCAGGGCCTGTCAGCTACGGGCGTCTGAGTACTCTCGGCACGCGCGTCTCGCTGTTTGGGGACTCACCGCGGGCTCGATGTCATCCGCCGGATCGAGGGTTAGCATCCAGCCTCGGTGACATCTCCGTCCTGCGCCCACCTGCACGTCCACTCCGAGTACTCGCTGCTCGACGGCGCGTGCGGTATCGATGCGCTCGCCCGGCGCGCCGCCGAGTTTGGACAGCCGGCCCTCGGGCTCACCGATCACGGTGTGATGAATGGGATGGTCGAGCTCCACAAGGCGTGCTCCAAGCACGGCGTGAAGCCGATCTTTGGATGTGAGATCTACCTCGTGGAGGATCACGCCGCGAGAGGACCGGGACGCGTCGAGCGTAACCACCTCACGCTGCTGGCCTCCAGCGACACCGGCTACCGCAATCTCGTGCAGCTGTCCTCCGCGGGCTTCCTCGAGGGCCTGCACAGGGGTAAGCCGACGCTCGACCTCGCCCAGATCGAGCAGCGCTCCGAGGGCATCATCGCGCTCACCGGCTGCCTCGCCTCGCGCTTTTGTCAGCGTTTGCTCGACGATCGTCTCAAGGACGCCCGCGCCCACGCCGACGATCTCGTGCGCATCTTCGGTCAGGACAATCTCTACTTCGAGGTCCAGAAGAACGGGCTCACGCCGCAGGACAAGTGCAACGAGGGGATCGTCAGGATTGCGCGGGAGATGGGCGGCAGCCTGGTGGGCACCGGCGATGTTCATTACCTGCGCCGCGAGGACTACGACCACCACACCGCGCTGCTGTGCGTGCAGACCAAGAGCACGCTCGCTGCCCCGAAGATGACGTTTGAGACCAACGAGTTCTATCTGCGCGACAGCGCTGAGATGGCCAGCGCGTTCGCCGAGTGGCCCGAGGCGATCTCAAGCACGATCGAGATCGCCGAGCGCTGCAACGTAGCGCTGGAGCTCGACAATCAGCTGATCCCCAAATATGAGACCCCCGACGGCAGCTCCGAGCGCGACTACCTGCGCTCTCAGGTGCAGCTCGGACTGGGCGTCCGCTATGGCGACCCGCCGCCCGCCGAGGCGCTCGCGCGCATGGACATGGAGCTCGGGGTGATCGACCGAATGGGCTTCAACGCCTATTTCCTGATCGTGTGGGACTTCGTCAAGTTCGCCAAGGAGAATGGCATCGCGGTTGGACCCGGACGCGGCTCGGCGGCCGGCTCGATCGTGTCCTATTGCCTGTCGATCACCGACGTGGACCCGCTGCGCTACGACCTGCTGTTCGAGCGCTTCCTGAACCCCGAGCGCGTGTCGATGCCCGACATCGACATCGATTTCTCGGTGCGCGGACGCGAGCGTGTGATGCGCTACGTCACCGACAAGTATGGGCGCGAGTCGGTCGCCCAAATCGTTACTTTCGGCAAGATGTTCCCACGCGCCGCCACCCGTGACGCCGCGCGTGTGCTCGGCCGCGACTACGGCGCGGGTGATCGTCTGGCGAAGCTGATCCCCGACCCGATCATGGGTCGAGCGCCGTCCTTCGAGGACTGTTTGAGAGCTGGCGAACCGTTGCGCAAGGTCTACGACGAGGAGTCCGAGGCGCGCGGCATCATCGACGTGGCGAGAGGGCTCGAGGGGATCGTGCGCAACTCATCGATCCACGCCGCCGCGGTGGTGATCGCCGACCGGCCGCTGACCGACATCGTGCCGCTGCAGCTGGCTGACGCCGGCACGGACGAGGACGGTGAGCGCTCCTATCGCACCGTCACGCAGTTCTCGATGAAGCCGATCGAGGAAATCGGCCTGCTGAAGATGGACTTCCTGGGTCTGCGCAATCTCGACGTGATCGAGGACGCACTCGACATCATCGAGCGCTCAAACGGAGATGGGGCACCGGGGCACACAGCGCAGGGGACTGGGTCGGAGGGCGGGGCACCACGCCCGGAGGGCGTGGTCGGACAGATCGGTGCCCGCCTGGACATGTCTGCGTTGCCGCTCGACGACAAGCGCACATACGAAATGCTCGCCCGCGGCGACTCGATCGGCGTGTTCCAATTCGAGTCCGAGGGGATGCGCGAGGCGCTGAAGCGTGTGCGCCCCGACGAGTTCAACGATCTCGTGGCGCTCGTGGCGCTCTACCGCCCCGGCGCGATGGACCAGATCCCGGTGTACGCCAAGGGCAAGCGCAACCCGCAGGAGATCTCCTACCCCGACGAGCGTTTGCGCCCAATCCTCGAGTCCTCCAAGGGCGTGATCCTCTACCAGGAGCAGGCGATGCAGATCTCCAAGGAGATCGCCGGCTTCTCCGGTGCCAAGGCCGACGATCTACGCAAGGCGATCGGTAAGAAGAACCGCGAGGCGATGGCCGCTCTGAAGCCCGAGTTCGTCGCGGGCTGTCGCGCGTCGGACACCCGCCCCGAGGTAATCGAGTTTCTATGGCAGACCAACGAAAAATCGGCTGACTACTCGTTCAACAAGTCCCATGCTGCCTGCTACGCGCTGATCGCCTATCGCACCGCTTGGCTGAAGGCCAACCACACGGCCGAGTACATGGCCGCGCTGATCTCCTCGGTGATGTCCACCAAGGACAAGGTCCCGTTCTTCGTCGCCCGCTGCGAGGAGATGGGTATCGAGATCCTGCCGCCCGACGTGAACCTCTCAGACCACGAGTTCACCGTGGGAGTCCCCGAGGACACGCACAGCAACAGCGGGTCACCCCGTGGGGCCGGCAACATCCGCTTCGGCCTCGACGCCGTCAAGGGCGTCGGCTATCAGGCGGTCGAGGCGATCAAGCACGCCCGCGAAGAGGGTGGTCCGTTCAGCTCGTTGTGGGAATTTTGCGAGCGTGTGGACAGTCGCGCGGTCAACAAGAAGGCGATCGAGGCGCTCATCAAGTGTGGCGCGCTCGGCTCCACCGGCGCGAGTCGCAGGGGGATGCTCAGCGTGCTCGAAACCGCCCAGTCGGCCGGCCAGAAGGCGCAGCAGGACGCGCTCGTCGGCCAGGGCTCAATCTTTGATCTCGAGCCGGCCGCGCCATCCTTCGCCGGCGCTGGGGATGCGGATGGGTCGGTGATGGCTGGTAAAGGCCTGTTCAAGCTGAGTCATCCGCCGATCCCCTCCGAGGAGTTCGACCAGCCGCAGCTGCTGGCCGTCGAGAAGGAAGCGATCGGCTTGTTCATCTCCACGCACCCGCTCAAGCCGATGCGCGAGGCGCTCAGGGCGCGCGTGGACTGCGCGCTCGCCGCGCTCGCCGAGCGCCGCGACAAGGACTGGGTGACCGTCGGCGGGATCATCACCGAGTCCAAGAAGATCCGTACTCGCAACGGCGATCACATGATGTTCGCGACGCTCGACGACCTCGAGGGTTCAGTCGAGATCCTCGTGTTCGGCAAGGCGCTCGCCGAACACGAGGCAGCGCTCGCGGTCGATCAGGTGGTGCTGATCAGGGGTCGAGTCAACCACAAGGAAGCCGGTAAGACATGCGTCGTCGTGCAATCGGTCAACAAGTTCGCGCCGAGCGAGCAGGAGATCGAGCGTGCCAACAGCGAAGCCAGAGCAACATCCGTCGCGCGGGCCGCGGTGGCGCAACCCGTGCGCTTGCAGGTTGACGCGACACGCCTGCCGGCAAGCGCGATCGAGGACGTCAAGGACATTATCCAGACCAACCACGGTCCGGCCGAGGTCATCCTCAAGATGATCACCAGCGCCGGCACACGCATGCTGCGGCTCGGGGAGAACTATCGCGTTCAGCATACCCCTGGGGTACGTGCCGAGCTGGAACAGGCACTTGCGCCCTCTGTGGCGCTCGCCGCCACCGGCTGACGCCTCGCCGACTCGGAGAGCCGACCATCAGAAGCCGAGGCCCAATGCTCAGGAACGCTTGTGCTTCTTTTAGCGTTCGCGCTCGCGCACACCCTGTTCATGGAGCTTTATCGCGAGCTGCAGCTCCTCGCGTGTGGCGCCGGAGCGGTTCACACCCGGCGTCTCCAGGATGCATGGCAGATCCTGCAGCGCCGGCGTGGCCAGGAACGCTGCGCAGCCGCTCTCCCCAAGCTCGCCCTGACCAACATTCGCGTGTCGGTCGCGGTTTGAGCCGAGCGGCGTCTGAGAATCATTGAGGTGCAGCGATCCCACGCGCTCCAGGCCGATCTTCTGCTCGATCTCGGCGGTTAGCTCGTCCATGCCGGCGGGCGTGCGGATGTCATAGCCAGAGGCAAACAGGTGACAGGAATCTAGACACAGACCCAACCGCTTGCCGGCGCCCGCGGCGTCCAGCAGTGCGGCCAGCTCGTCGATTGAGCGTCCCAGCGTGCCGCCCGCGCCCGCGGTGTTCTCCAGGTGCAGCGGGCATCCCTCGCTGTCGGCCAGTGCCTCGGCGATCGTCTCACCGGCGCGCTTCACCGCGGCGACCGGGTCACCAGTCTTGGCCGATCCGGGATGCAGCACCACGCCGCACGCTCCGATCTCGTGGCCGACCCGCAACGATTGGGTCAGAGACGCCAGCGACTTCTCACGAATATCCGGATCCTCGCTGGCGCAGTTGAGTAGATACACGGCGTGGATCAGCACCGCGTCGATCGGACTGGCGGCCATCGCTTCGCGAAAGGCCCGCACGTCCTGGTCACGGTAGGCGGTCGGTCGCCACATGCGCGGCGACTGGTTGAAGATCTGGATCGCGCGACAGTCGCGCTCCACACCCCGCTCGATCGCGTTCGGCAAGCCGCCCGCCGGGGACACGTGCGCTCCGATCAGCACGGCGGACGTCCGCGTGTGTGTGGCGCCGTAGGACCCACGCTCGGATGAGCCCCGATCGGTGTCAGCTTCGCGTGGAGATCGTGTGCGACTAGCATGGCGGCGAGATCTTATGAAGGTTCGCTTCGCACCATCACCCACGGGTGCGCTGCACATCGGCGGCGCTCGCACCGCGCTGTTCAACTGGCTGCTCGCCCGCCATGGCAACGGCACGTTCGTGCTGCGCGTCGAGGACACCGACCGCGAGCGCTCGACCCCGGAGAATGTGGCGCAAATCCTCGACGCGCTGCGCTGGCTGGAGCTCAATTGGGACGAGGGCCCGATCTTCCAGAGCGAGCGGGCGCCGCGCCATCAGGAGGTGCTGCGGGCGCTGCTCGACAGCGGGCACGCCTACCGTTGCAGCGCCACCGCCGCCGATGTCGCCGCCTACAAGCAGCTCCACGGTGCCGAGCGCGGATTCCGCGGCGAGGGGTGGGCGGGAAATCAGAAAGAGGGCGCGGTGCGACTGCACGTGCCCGCCGGCGGAGCGACCGTCGTGCACGACGTTATCCGCGGAGACACACGCTTTGAACACGTGCACCTCGACGATCCCGTGATCGCGCGTGCCGACGACTCGGTTCTCTACAACTTCGCGGTCGCGATCGACGACCTCGACGCGGGCATTACGCATGTCGTGCGCGGCGAGGATCACCTCTCCAACACGCCCAAGCAGCTGCTCGTGCTGCAGGCCGCCAAAGAGGTCGGCTTCGGCTCCGGCGCGCCGGAGCCGCTCTACGCACACCTGCCGCTGCTGCACGGTCCGGACGGCAAGAAGCTCTCAAAGCGCCACGGCGCCGCCTCCGTACAGGAGCTGCGCGACGCGGGCTATCTGCCCGAGGCGGTGCGCAATTACCTTGCGTTGCTGGGCTGGGGTTCCGGCGATGACGCCACAGTCATGTCCACGGTGGAGCTCACACGACGCTTCGAGCTCGAGCGCGTCAGTCGCAACCCCGCGCGCTTCGACGAGACTAAGCTGCGCTGGCTGGACGGGATCTACATCCGCGAGCTGCCCGTCCCTGAGCTGGCCGAGCGCGTGCTCGAGTTCCTTCAGATCACCGATCTCGCCGCGGCCGGCGCCGTCCGCGGCGATCGCGAGCTGCTGCGGGGCGCGGTGGCGATCAGTCGCGAGAAGATCCAAACGCTCGCCGACTTCTGGCCGCTCGCGCGTTTCTTCTTCACCGGCGTCGCGCCGGATGACTCGGCGCGCGAGCGTTGGATGGGCGAGCGTGGACTCGCGATGCTGCGCGACGCACGCGCCGAGCTCTCCTCAGCGAAAGACTTCGAGGTGGAGGGCGTCGAGGCGGCGCTCGCCAGCATCGTCGAGCGTCACGCCGTCAAGCCGCGCGAGGTCTACCAGCCGGTGCGTGTCGCGATCGCGGGCACGACGATCTCACCCGGCATCTTCGAGAGCGTCGCGCTGCTCGGCCGCGATGAGACTCTGCGCCGCATCGACGCGGCGCTCGCCGGCTGACGGTCTCCGCGAAGTTTCTCCAGGGCTCGCCGTGCGCGCCCATCAGCGGAACGGTTGTGATTTTGAAAGACGCGCTGACGAGTCGCGTCGCGTCACCGCTCAACCATCGGTCTATGGCTGCCGATAGGACCACTGACGACCCCTTGGACGGCTCGGACGCCGACCACGTCAAAGCAGGTGTTATGCCTACACAGGCAACAGCGACACAGCCCAAGCACGGACGCGACATAAACCAAGAGCTCGCCGCTCAAAGCCGCCCCAACGGGTCGGCTGGATCGGGCGAGCGCCACCAGAACGAGGGTCACGGCCGTCGCCTGATGTTGGCCTTCGAGGCGCTCGATGCGTTCCCCGCGCTGTCGGAGTCACGTGCTCGTCTGCTGTCTGTCATCTCCAAGGACAACGTGGCCACCGCCGACATCGTCACGGCGGTCGAGTCCGACGTCGCGTTGATCATCGCCGTGATGCGCCTCGCCAACCAAGCACAGGGCCCCAGCGAACGAGTCGAGACGGTCGTGGGGGCCGTCGAGCGGCTCACGCCCCAGGCGGTACAGTCGATCGCGAGCCGTGTCCGCACATTTGATTTCTTCGAGCGCTCCAAAGGGTGGGATACCGAGCCGGAGCGTTTCCGTCTGCACGCGCTCGCGACACAGCACACCGCCGATCGCCTCGCGGCCGAGGTTGGCTATGAGCATCGTGACCGGCTGACCGTCACAAGCCTGCTACACGACGTCGGCAAGCTCGTGCTGATGCACGCCTATCCCGGTTATGTCGCTCAAGTCAAGCGGGATGGTCTGACTCCAGAGAAGCGCATCCATCAGGAACGGCGCGAGCTGGGCGTCGACCACGCCCTGGTGGGCGGCGTGCTGGCTCGCCGCTGGGGCCTCCCGCCGACGATCGCCACGGTGATCGAGCGCCACCACAATTCCGACGCCAGCGGCGAGGCGGCGTTCGTGCGACTGGCCGACATGCTCGCCCACTACGCCCACGGGGCGCCCGTCGCGCCCGCGGAGATGCTCACCTGTGCGCGTGCGCTCGGGCTCGGACCGGAGGAGCTGCGCCGCGTCATGTACGAGCTGCCGAGCTCCTCGGCCCAACGCCAGCGCATGGTCAACCCCTGTCCACTGTCCGGGCGCGAGCTGGGTGTGCTGCAGCGGCTCGCCGAAGGCAAGGTCTACAAGCAGATCGCCCACGAGCTCACACTCTCCACCAGCACGGTGCGCACGCACCTACACAACATCTACGGCAAGCTGGGCGCGGTCGACCGCGCCCAGGCAGTTTTGATCGCCACAGAGCGCGGCTGGCTCTAGACGCGTAGCATCGCGCACCAAGCGCGATGATTTCGATCACCAGCAAGTCTCCCTACGCCGTGGCCGCGCTCGCCGAGCTCGGGCGCTCCGGCGGCTCGGATCCTGTGCCGATCGGAGAGCTCGCCCGCCGGCGTGACATGCCGGTCCAGTTTCTCGAGCAGTTGTTCGCGGTGCTGCGTCGCGGCGGCGTGGTCAGCTCTCAGCGCGGCGTGAAGGGCGGCTACCGCTTCGCCCGCGATCCCTCGCGGGTCACGGTGCTCGAGATCGTGGAGATGCTCGACGGCCAACTCGGTCGCGACGCCGAAGGGGTCTTCGGTGATGCCTCCAAGGCCGCGCGTGAGGTGCTCGCGCAGACCACGATCGCCGACGTGATCGAGCGCGAAGCACGCGACGCCGGCACGAGCATGTACTACATCTAAACGACTAGGTCTGAGCGTCGGCGGCTGGGTGTTTGAACGCCGCGGCTGGGTGTTTGAGCGTCGGCGGCCTGGGCGCGCTCACCGCGACCGCGATGGGAGATCCTGGACGCACCCGCCGGCCGATGGCGTGCGTCTAGTACATCTGTCCATTCTGTGCGTGGAACCTAATCAGCGGTTTACACTGTCTGTTCGATCAATCGAACTGAAAAGGCAAACCCGTTGCGAGACGGGGACGCAAAGTCAGGGATCTCGACCACGAGATAGCTCGGCCGCCAGTGACAGCCACGGAGGGCTATCGTGTTTTCAGATTCGTCTCGCCGCGCACCCGGAAACCTGCCGGATAAGTTCATCGGTCTCTCACGCCTCCCGAGAGAGAGCGCGCGCAACGAGGACGGTTTCTCTCTCATCGAACTGTTGGTCGTCATCCTGATCATCGGCCTGCTCGTCGGGGTCGCTGTTCCCTCGTTTGCGAGTCAGAAGAGCAAGGCGTACGACGTGTCGGCGAAGGAACTCCTTCACACTGCTCAGGTCGCCGCGGAGACGTACGCGACTGAGCGCGGCGGCGGATTCAGTTGGGGAGCAGAACCGAAAGGCCTCGAAGAATTGAGAAAATATGAGCCAAGTCTGATCGCGTGTCCCAACACCAGCAGCGCCTGTCTTCTGCAAGCGGAAGAATCCGAAGAAGGCAAGGGCTACAAGCTGGTCGCCGAAGCCGCCAACACGGGCGACCAATTCACAATCACGCTCAACAGCGCCGGCGTGATCACCCGTACGTGCACAAGCAGCAAGAACGGTTGTTCGGGCGGCTCGACCAGCAGTTGGTAGTCGATTGGCGCGAGCGGCGTCCGGGGGTCTGCCGACCCGCCCGGCGCTGTGAGCGCCGCTCGCTCGCCCAACCTGTCGCACGTCGCGCATGCGGCCTGCCCACTATTGTCGTGGACGATATGTCCCGAATCCCGATCAACATTTCCGAGCTGGTGGGGGACACGCCGCTCGTCGAGTTGTCACGGATGCTGGAGGGACCGGCGGCGGACAACGGCGTGCGGTTGTTCGCCAAGCTCGAGTCTCAGAATCCCGGTGGGTCGGTCAAGGACAGGATCGGCGTGGCGATGATCGAGGCGGCCGAGGCCGAGGGGCGCATCGAGCCGGGACGCAGCACGATCGTGGAGGCCACCAGCGGCAACACCGGCATCGCGCTCGCGTTCGTGTGCGCCGCGAAGGGCTATGACCTCGTGTTGACGCTTCCGCAGGGGATGAGCCGCGAGCGCGAGATCCTGCTGAAGCTGTATGGGGCGCGCGTGCAGATCACAGAGTCCCTTGGCGGCATGAGCGAGGCGGTGCAGGCCGCGCGCGAGATGGCACGCGACCCCGACGTGTTCCTGCCCGACCAGTTCTCCAACCCCGCCAATCCCGAAACCCACCGTAGAACCACTGGTCCGGAGATCGAGCGAGCGCTCGAGGGATCTGTTGACGTGCTCGTCGCCGGCGTCGGCACCGGCGGCACGATCACCGGCGCGGGCGAGTATCTGCGTGAGCGCAACCCCGATCTGAAGGTCGTGGCCGTCGAGCCGCGGGGTTCGGCGGTCCTCTCGGGCGAGCCCCCTGGGCCGCACCGCATACAGGGCATCGGGGCGGGCTTCATCCCGCCGGTGCTCAACCGGGAGCTGATCAGCGAGGTGATCGCGGTGTCCGACGACGACGCTATCCAAACAGCGTGGGCTTGCGCCAAGCGCGAAGGGCTGCTCGCTGGGATCTCCTGCGGCGCGGCGCTGTGGGCGAGTCTGCAACTCGCCGCGAGTCCCGAATGCAAAGGCAAGCGAATTGTGACGATCATGCCCGATTCGGGCGAGCGCTACGTCTCGCAGGCGTTCTTCGCGCCGTCGTAGGCCCGCTACGCTTTCTGCATGTTGGGAATCGGGACCGCCGCGCGCCTCGCAAAGGAGCTTCGTCGCGACGTGGCAGCCGCCCGTGATCGCGATCCCGCAGCATCCGGCGTGAGCCCTTTTGAGATCGTCGCGACCTGGCCCGGAATCCAAGCGCTGGTGTCTCACCGTGTGGCCCACGCGCTGTACTCCTCCGGCATCCCGCTACTGCCACGCTCGATCGCGCTCGTGGGCCGTGCGCTGACGGGCATCGAGATCCATCCGGCCGCGAACGTCGGCCGAGGCCTGTTCATCGATCACGGCTCCGGCGTGGTGATCGGTGAGACAGCCGAGATCGGCGACGACGTGACGCTCTATCAGGGAGTGACCCTCGGCGGCACGGGCTTTGTGGCGGGCAAGCGCCACCCAACCGTGCAGGACAACGTGACGATCGGCTCGGGCGCGAAGCTGCTGGGGCCGATCACGATCGGGCACGGTGCGAAGATCGGCGCCAACAGCGTGGTGATCACCGATGTGCCGCCCAACTCCACGGTGGTTGGCAACCCCGGACACCCCGTGCGCGTCGATGGGCGCCGCCCCGAGGGTCCCGACGCCGACTGGATTCACCTGCCCGACCCGATCGCCGAGGCGATCCAGGGCCTGGCCAGTCGTATCGGCGCGCTGGAGCGCGCGGTCGCCGAGCTCTCAGGCGACGAGACTCAGCCGCCCGCGGATGTGCGTCCGCTGCGGACGGTAAAGGGACCGAATCCAGCCGGCGGTTAATAGAACACTGTGCGGCAGCGATGGCGCGGGCGCGCCTTATATTCGGGCAGCTGCCCACGGGTCCACAGCCACGTGTCGATCATTCGCGCCGGCACGCCGGTGCGCTTTGAGATCAGCTCGCAGGCGTGCAGCGCGCACGCGCGGATCTCGCGCTCGGCGCCGCTGAGGCTGAGGATCTCCCCGCCGTCGATACGCGCCGCGAGCAGCTCGTCATAGACCAGCACGCCGTCGCAACGCAGCACGTGCGGCACGAGATTGTCGGCGAAGATCGTGAGGCGGTCGAGATCGTCGAAGTTCGCCACACCCGCCAGCGCGAGGTCGTTCGCGACGATCTGCGCGCGCTTGTAGAAGCCGCGATCGTCGAACATCGCCATGCCGTGGGCGAGCGTCTGTGCTAGCCGCTCGGCTGAGCCGCCGCAGTCCTCGACCAGGTCCAGTGCGCGCCGCGCGGGCACGCTCGACGGGGCGGGTGGGCACGCCAAAAACCGCCCCAGCGCGCGCAGCGCCTGTGCGTAGAGGTTCATCAGCTCATGGTCGGCGCGCTGACCGAGGATCTGTGCGATCTCGACGGCGCTCACGCTCGTTAGCCACGCGGAGCTGGGCGGGCCGTGTGCGCGCACGTGTTCGGCGAGGCTCCACGCGACAGTGAAGTAGCCGCTGAGCGGCTCGCCGTGCAGCGTGGCCTTGCGCAGGGTGGGAAACCAGCCGGAGCCGAAGTTGATCGCGTCGAGCGCCAGCATGTAGTCGGCGATGTCCGCCGGCTCCCCCTCCAGGTAGTGGCACTCGGGGTCAAGCGCAGGTGGTTGGGCCGGCTGCAGCTCGGCGGCCGCGTCGAGGTCGATCTGAACAAAGCGGGCCTCCGCTGCGATCTGCGCGCAGGCGGCACGGACTTCGTCGGTCAACAGCACACGGCGAACCTTACGGACGGGCGCCGCGGCCCGGCGTGCGCGCAGACCGGGCCACGGCGCCCGCCGCGCGTCCAGCCGCGGCGGCTAGCCTCCGACCCCGCTTCTATGCTGCCGAGATGGCCGAGAACGAGTATTCCGAGCGTGTCGAGGCGCTGCTTGAGGGCCTCAACGAGCCCCAGCGCGAGGCCGTCACCCACGGCGAGGGGCCGCTGCTGATCCTGGCGGGCGCCGGCAGCGGCAAGACACGCGTGCTGACTCACCGGGTGGCGTTCCTGATCTTCAGCGGGCAGACCCAACCGAATGAGATCCTCGCGATCACGTTCACCAACAAGGCCGCGCAGGAGATGCGCGGGCGCGTGGAGCGACTTTTGATGGCCCACCCACCCGTACACACGCGGGGTATGTGGCTGATGACCTTCCATGCCGCCTGCGCGCGCATCCTGCGCGCGCAGGGAGAGCGACTGGGCTACAGCTCGCGCTTCACGATCTACGACCAGGCCGACGCGCGGCGGATGGTCAAGCGCTGTATCGAAGAGGTCGGGGTTGATCCCAAGCGCTTCGCGCCCGCGGCGATCCACAGCCAGATCTCCCAAGCCAAGAACAAACTGCTGAGCGCCTCAGACTGCGCGCAAGCGAGCGGCTCGCAGTTCGAGGAAGTGCTGGCCGAGGTGTATGGGCTGTACGAGAGCGAGCTGCACCGCATGAACGCAATGGACTTCGACGACCTACTGTTCCGCACGGTCAACCTGCTGGAGCTGTTCGAGGAGGTCCGTACGCGCTACGCGCAGGCGTGGCGCCACGTGCTGGTGGACGAGTACCAGGACACCAACCACGCGCAGTACCGTCTGTTGCAATTGCTCGTCGGCGGTGGTCGCTCTAAGCCGACGCGCGGGGAGCGCGTGGATATCCCCGGACATCGAAACCTGGCGGTCGTGGGCGACGACAGCCAGTCAATTTATGGATTCAGGGGAGCCGATGTACGCAATATATTGGACTTCAGCGACGACTTCCCCGACGCGCGCGTGGTGAAGCTGGAGCAGAACTACCGCTCAACCCAGACGATCCTGTCAGCCGCCAACGCTGTGATCTCCAACAACCGCGGCGGGATCACCAAGCGCCTGTGGAGCGAACAAGGTCAGGGCAGCCCGATCCGCGTGCACGGTCTCGACGACGAGCACGCCGAGGCGCGCTTCGTGGTGGGGGAGATCGAGCGCTTGATGGATGAGGACCCCACCCACCCCTCGCGCGCGGAGATCGCGGTGTTCTACCGCACCAACGCGATGTCGCGCGTGATCGAGGACACCCTGGTACGGCGCGAGATCGCCTACCAGGTGATCGGTGGCACCAAGTTCTACGAGCGCGCGGAGATCAAGGACGCGGTCGCGTATCTGGCGTGGATCGCCAATCCGTTCGACGTGGTCAGCTTCCAGCGCGTGGCGAACTCACCGCGCCGCGGCCTCGGCGCGACCTCGCTGTCGCGGATCGTCGCGCACTCAGCCACGATCGGTCAATCGGTGTGGGAGGTTGTCGCTGCGGCCGATCGGATCCCTGGCCTGGGCGTCGCTGCGATCAAGTCGCTGCAGCGTTTCATGGCGACGATGGATGAGCTCGCGGCGCTCGCGCGCGACGGCATGTTGGTCGGAGACCTGATGGACGCGGTGCTGGCACGCACCGGCTATGTGGAAGCGCTCGAAGCGGAGGCGGTCGGTCACGGCGAAAAGGCGTTCGAGTCCCAGGGTCGCATCGAAAACCTCGCGCAGCTAGTGGAGGTGGCGCACGAGTTCGACGCGACGGTGCAGGCGGACGGCGACACACTGGAGCTGTTCCTGCAGGAGCTGGCGCTGAAGACCGACGGCGACTCACGCCGCGACGATGAGGGTCTGGTGACGCTGATGACGCTGCACAACGCCAAGGGACTGGAGTACCCGATCGTGTTTGTGGTGGGCTGCGAGGAGGGCGTGTTCCCCCACCAGCGCGCGATCGACGAAGGGGGTCTTGAGGAGGAGCGGCGACTGTTCTACGTCGCGGTGACGCGCGCGATGCGCGAGCTGTATCTCACCTGCGCGCGTCGGCGCTCGGTGTTCGGCGCGCAGAGCTACTCGATCGCTAGTCGCTTCCTCGAGGAGATCCCGGCCGACTTGTGCGAACGCGACGAGCTGCCGGCGCCACGCCCAGGAGGTGTGCGCATTGGAGTGGGCCCCGCAACGGGCAGCTTCGCCGCGTCCGGCGGGGGCAGCGGCGGCTGGTCCTCCGCATCGCGCGCCGACAGCCCGGCGGCCAGCTACCGGCTCGGCGAGGACGTCGTGCACGCCGCGTTCGGCGATGGGGTGATCACCGGCGTTGAGCCCGGCGGGATCATCGTCGTGCGCTTCGCCGGCGACGGCTCAGAGCGCAAGCTAATGGCCGACTACGCGCCGGTCAGTCGCCGCTGAGCTCGCCGCGTGGCCCGAACAGCATCGTGGAGCAGACGGTGCCCGGAGACGCATAGCGCTGGTGCGGGTCATACGATGCGTGTGATGTCCGCCACGATCATCGACGGCAAGGCGGTCGCCGCGCGCGTGCGCGCCGAGCTGGCCGAGGAGGTACACGCGTTCACCGAGCGCAGCGGTCGCACGCCCGGTCTTGCGACGGTGCTCGTCGGCGAGGACCCGGCGTCGGCGGTCTACGTTGGCGGCAAGCAGCGCGCGTGCGCCGAGGTCGGGATGACGCCGTTTGACGAACGGCTGCCGGATACCGCTACGTTCGAGCAGGTCGCCGGGCGCCTGGGAGCGCTTAATGACGATCCCGCGGTCAGCGGCATCCTGTTGCAGCTGCCCGTGCCCGCCCAGCTCGACGGTCCCAGTCTCACCGGCCTGATCGACGCGCGCAAGGACGTCGACGGGCTCACGCCGCTCAACGCCGGACTCTTGTCGCTGGGCCGGCCCGGCCTACGTCCCTGCACCCCCTCGGGTGTGATGGAGCTGCTAGCGAGCGCAGGCACACAGATCGAAGGCGCCGAGGCGGTCGTGGTGGGTCGCTCCAACCTGTTCGGCAAGCCGATGGCGCAGCTGCTGCTCCAGGACAACGCCACGGTGACCGTGTGTCATTCGCGCACGCGCGACCTGCGTGGGGTGTGCGCCCGCGCGGACATCCTGATCGCCGCCGTCGGCCGTGCGCGACTGATCGAGCGGGAGTTCGTCAAGGACGGCGCCGTCGTGATCGACGTCGGCATGAACCGGCTCACGCCCGAACAGGCGGGCACCGCCAGTGGGCTCGTCGGGGACGTTGACTTCGAGGCGGTTCGCGAGATCGCCTCCGCGATCACACCCGTGCCGGGTGGCGTCGGGCCGATGACGATCGCGATGCTGTTGCGCAACACGCTGCTCGCCGCGCGCGCGCAGGCAAGGCTCGATTCCCCGCGCGACGCACAGTCGTTGGAAGGCGCGACATGAGCCTGCGACGCATGCGCCTTGGCGAGTCGATCGCACTGCTGGGCGCGATCTGCGTGATCATCGCGCTCACGCTGCCGTGGTATGAGAACCTCGAAGGCGAGCTGTCGGCCTGGAGCACGTTCGGCCCGACCGTCGTGCTGCTGATGCTCGCCGCCGTGGTGGCGCTCGTGCTGGTGCTCGCCACGCTCACCGAGCGCTCCACCGCGCTGCCGGTCGCCGCCGCAGTGTGGAGCACGCTATTTGGGCTGATCGGCGTGATCGCTGCCGTCGTGCGCGTGCTGGAGCGCCCGCACGGTGCGTTCTCGCTGTGCTCCGGTGCTTGGCTGGCGCTCGTCGGCGCCGTGCTGATCCTCGCCGGGTCGTGGCTATCGCTGCGCGACGAACGCAGCTCGCTGTACCCGCCGGCGACGCCCGAGCCGCACAAACCTGCCTCCGCCTAACCCGTCGCTGGACCGTTGGCTGACCATCCTCTACACGGCAGGGACCGGTACGCGCGGGCCCTGGGAAGTGGCGTGCCTGCGTGTATCGCGGTCCGGCGCACAGCGCTCCGTAGAATGCGCCGCGATGATCGATCGCGACGAAGTTCTCCACGTGGCGCGCCTCGCGCGTCTGCAACTCGCAGAGCAGGAGATCGAGCCGATGGCGCGCGAGCTGTCGGCGGTGCTCGACCACATCGCCAAGATCGGTGAGCTCGAGCTCGATGAAGTGGCGCCGACCACACACATAACCGAGCTGACCGGTCGGCTACGAGCCGATGAGCCACGCGAGTCGCTGCCGCGCGAGGTCGTGCTCGCGCAGGCGCCCGCGGTCAGCGGCGAGGGCTTTCTCGTGCCCAGTCCGCAAGCATGATTTGTGCTCACCTGACCCACCGCGCCCGTGCGAGCGGCGATGAGCAACCAGAACTCCGCGCGGCCGAGATAGCCGAGGGGGGCGGGTCTCGATGACCGCCGCCGATCCGCTCGAGCTGACCGCCGTCGCGGCGACCCGCGCGATCGCGAACGGGGAGCTTGACTCCAGCGAGCTGTTCGAGGCCTACCGCGCGCGCGCGCAGGCGGACGAGCTCAACTGCTTCACATGGGTCGCCGACGGCGATGCCCCGCAGGCAGCGACGGACACGCCGCTCGGCGGTGTGCCGCTGGCGGTCAAGGATCTGTTCTGCACCGCTGGCGTGCCCAGCCAGTCGGGCTCGCGCATCCTTGAGGGTTACCGTCCGCCATACACGGCCACCGTCGTGCGGCGGCTGCAGGCCGCGGGCGCCGCGTTGCTGGCCAAGACAAACCAAGACGAGTTCGCGATGGGCTCCTCGACCGAGAACTCCGCCTACGGGCCCACTCTGAACCCGTGGGATCGTGCGCGCGTGCCCGGCGGATCCTCCGGTGGCAGCGCTGCCGCCGTAGCGGCCGGCCTGGCACCGTGGGCGCTCGGTACCGACACCGGCGGCTCGATCCGCCAGCCCGCCGCGCTGTGCGGGATCGTTGGCCTGAAGCCCACCTACGGCGTCGCCTCGCGCTACGGGATGATCGCGTTCGCCTCCTCGCTGGACCAGGCCGGTCCGCTCACGCGCGATGTGAGCGACGCCGCGCTGATGCTGGGCCACATGATCGGCCGCGACGAGTGCGACGCGACCTCGCTGAGTTTCCCCGAGCAGATCGTGCTGCCGAGCGCCGAGCGCCTGGACGGCGTGCGGCTCGGCGTGCCCTCAGAGCTCACCGGCGCCATTGACGCGGGCGTGCTCGACGCGTTCAACGCCGCGCTCGCGCTAGCCGAGGAGCTGGGCGCGAGCGTCGAGCAGGTGCGCCTGCCGCACGCCCTGCACGCGCTAGCGGCCTACTACGTGATCGCGCCCGCCGAGTGCTCCTCGAACCTCGCGCGCTTCGACGGTGTGCGCTACGGGCTGCGCGCGCAGGGCGCCGAGGACCTGATTGGCATGTACACGCGCACGCGCCACGACGGCTTCGGCGCGGAGGTCAAGCGGCGCGTGATGCTCGGCACCTATGCGCTGTCCTCCGGCTACTACGACGCCTACTACGGTCGCGCGCAGCGCGTGCGCACCAAGATCGTGCAGGACTTCCGCGCTGTGTTCGAGCGCGTGGACTTCGTCGTCACGCCTACCAGCCCCACGGTCGCCTTCCCGCTAGGCGCCAAGACGCACGACCCGCTTGAGATGTATCTCAACGACTTCTGCACCGTGCCGATGTCGCTGGCCGGCATCCCCGCGATCTCGATCCCGTGTGGACTCGCCGGTGCGCAGGATGGGCTCGGGCCAAACGGCGCGGGACTCCCGGTCGGCCTGCAGCTGGCCGGGCCGGCGTTCAGCGAGAACCGTGTCCTTGACGCCGCCCACGCGCTGGAGCGCGCGATCGGGTTCGATCCGGCTCCCGCACGCCTGCCTGCTCACCGCGATGGTGGGTCCCCGCGAGAGGGCGCATGAGTCAACGGCTCGAATTCGATTGTCCGACGCGCGCAGGCAAGCGGTCGGCGCGCGCGGACCAGAGAGGGGGGTCGGGCGCATGACCGCTTATGAACCCGTCATCGGGCTTGAGATCCATATCCAGCTGGCCACCCGCACGAAGATGTTCTGCGGCTGCGAGCTGTCCTTCGGCGAGCCGCCCAACACGCGCACTTGCCCAGTGTGCCTCGGCCTCCCGGGCGCGCTGCCGGTCGCCAACGCGCGCGCGATCCACTTCGGCCTAATGATCGGCATGGCGGTCGGTTCCAAGCTGGCGCCGCGCTCGATCTTTCACCGCAAGAACTACTTCTACCCCGACCTGCCCAAGGGCTACCAGATCTCTCAATACGACGAGCCGCTGTGCCTCGGCGGACAGCTGGCCGACGTGCGCATCCACCGCGTGCACCTGGAGGAGGACGCCGCCAAGCTGGTGCACGTCGGCTCAAGCGGTCGCATCCACGCCTCCGAGGACTCGATCGTCGACTTCAACCGCGGCGGCACGCCGCTGGCGGAGATCGTCACCGAGCCCGACCTGCGCTCCGCCGAGCAGGCGGGGGAGTGGCTGCGGCTGCTGCGCACCACTATGCGCCAGCTGGGTGTCTCGGACGTCAATATGGAGGAGGGCTCGCTGCGCTGCGACGCCAACATTTCGGTGCGCCCCGTTGGCAGCGAGGAGCTCGGCACGAAGACCGAGCTGAAGAACATGAACTCGTTCCGCTTCATCGAACGCGGCATTCGTGCTGAGTTGGCCCGCCAGGAAAAGGTGCTGGCCGGTGGCGGCAGGGTCGAGCAGGAGACGCTCCACTATGATCCCAACTCCGGTCACATCAGCTCGCTGCGCTCCAAGGAGCAGGCGCACGACTACCGCTACTTCCCCGAGCCCGACCTGGTGCCGGTGGCGGTCAGCCAGGAGATGCTCGACGTGGCCGCCGCGGCCATGGGTGAGCTGCCCGCGGCCCGCGCCGAGCGCTTCGAGCAGCAGGTCGGCCTGAGCGCTGACAGCGCGCGCCAGCTCGCGTTCCGCGCCGAGCTGGGCGACTATTTCGAGGCGGCGCTGGCCGCGGACGTCGATCCGCCAGCTCCGCCGCAGGCGCTCGCCAACTGGATCGCAACCGACCTGCTTGCGCGGCTCAGCGAGATAGGGGGGACGGGTGGGGACCCAAATCTTTCACTGGTCACGCCGGCGGCGCTGGCGGCACTGTGCGGGATGACGGCCGCCAAGCGCGTCAGCGTCGGCGCGGCCCGGCAGGTGCTCGACCGGCTCGTCGCCGAGGGGGGAGATCCGCTTGAGATCGTGCGCGCCGAGGGACTCGCGGCGCTCGACGGCGACGACCAGCTTGCTGCCGTCGTGGCCGCCGCGTTGGCCGCCAACGCCGACGCTGCCGAGCGCGTCAAGAGCGGCAACGCGAAGGCGATCGGCCCGATCGTCGGCTACGTGATGCGCGAGACCAAGGGACGCGCCGACGGCGGCGAAGTCACGCGGCTCGTGCACCAGCAGCTCGGCATCTGAGTCACCTTGACACATTAGTTGGCGCTGCTGCCAACTTATCGGAGCGTTCAATCCTTTAGGATGGGGCGGATCTGAATCATGCCCTGGAGATCGGGAGAGCCGTGAGGAACGCCAAGGTGATGCTGGCAGTGAGCCTGGTGCTGATGCTCGCCATGGGTGCTCTTACGCTGTCGCGCTCTCCGCTACGTGTGGTGGGCGTGAGCGCGATCGGAGAAAAAGAGGTAGCCACCACGGCTAGTCATCTTGCGGTCTGCCAAGCGAACGAAGTGCTCCCGCGCGGTGCATCGGCAGTCCGTCTTGGAGTCGGGGCGGGGGTCGGTCCCGCCCTATGGGTGAGAGTCTACTCGGGCTCGCGGATTCTGACAGAAGGCCGACGATCCGCCGATTGGACGACGAGCTCGGTGACGGTGCCTGTCAAGCCGGTGAGTCGCAGCGTCTCCAATGTAAAGCTCTGTCTTGGGATTCCACGCAATAGTGAGCGTGTGTGGTTCTACGGAGTCAACACGTTGACGCGACAGGCCTCGCTGACGACCGAAGGGCAGCGGTTTTCGGGCAGGGTGAGCGTCGAATATCTGGCGTCCGGCAGTGGCACCTGGTGGTCGCGCGCGCTGTCGGTTGCCAGGCACATGGGAATCGGTCACGCGATCAGCGGGTCGTGGGTAGCGCTGCTTGTGGGCGCTCTCGTGGCCGCCATGGCGGTGCTCGTCATACAGCTGGCGTGGAGGGAGCTGCCATGAGCAAGGCCACTCGACGCGTTCCGGCGAATAAGGCCTCGGTCGGCTCACGGTCGTTTAGGAGAAGGCTCAAGTCTCAGCGCGCGCATGCCGCGCGCCGGCCGACCGTCAGAAAGCGAGCTCCGAGCGCGCGACGCGGACTGGCGATTGGCGCGCAAGCGGCGTTCAAGCGTGTGCCGACCGCCGCCTGGGTGTGCGCTTTGATCGCCTTTCTGAACGGCGCCGCGTGGTCGATCATCACGCCGCCTTTCCAAGGCCGTGACGAGCCATCCCATTTCGCCTATGTTCAACTGCTGGCCGAAACCGGGACGCTGCCTCACGACATTGCGCACGAAAGTGGGCTCATCTCGCCCGAGGAGGGACTCGTCTTGAACGGGCTCAATCAGGCGGGGGTGGCTTTCTCGCCACAGACTCCCGCCATATCGTCGATGAGCGAGCAACGAACGCTCATGCGCTACGTCAACGCCGGCCTCTCGCGCGAAGGACCGGGGGAAGCGGGTGTCGCCACATCAGAGCCGCCTTTGTACTACGCGCTTGAGACGGTTCCCTACGCGATCGGGGCCGAGAACACACTCACGCAGCTGGAGCTGATGCGGCTGCTCAGCGCGCTGCTGGGGGCGCTCACGGTGCTCTTGAGTTTCTTCTTTCTTCGCGAGGCACTGCCGGGCGCGCCGTGGGCCGCCACCGTCGGCGCGGTCTGTATCGCGGTCCAGCCGCTTTTCGGGTTCATGTCAGGCACTCTGAACCCGGACACGATGCTCTACACGGTGTCCGCCGCTTTGTTCCTATGCCTCGCTCGTGGATTTCGCCGCGGACTCACTCGACGGTTGGCGATCGCGATCGGGCTTCTGATCGCGATCGGCTTCATGACCAAGCTCAACTTTGTCGGTGTCGCGTTTGGCGTGTTCAGCGGCGCGGTCCTGCTTGGCGTTCGCGAAGCCAGACGCAGGGGTCGGGAGGGGCTTGTGTCTCCCGCGATTATCTTCGGCATCGGATGCTCTCCAGTGGCGCTCTACGCGCTGGTGAATGTGCTATCGAATCATCCGACCTTCGGCTTCACGTCGGGGGCCACCTCACTTTTCACCGGCGGTTCGACCTTGCATGAGATCAGCTACGTCTGGGACTTCTACGCGCCTCGTCTGCCGGGCATGACGCACTATTTTGAAGGAGTTTCGACATATCGGGACGTGTGGTTCGATGACCTTGTGGGCCTGTACGGTTGGGTTGACACCAGATTCCCCGCCTGGGTCAACAACGTGGCCCTGGTGCCTGTGGGAGTGATCGTGTTGCTCTGTGGCCGGGCGCTGATCGTGCAACGTGACAGACTGCGGGCTCGGCTGCCGGAGCTCGTCACCTACGCCACGATCTGTCTCGGGGTGCTGGTGATGGTTGGCCTCGCTTCATATTCCGCTGACATTGTGGACCACTCCACCGCATACAGCGACCCCCGCTACCTGCTTCCGATGCTCCCGCTGTTGGGCGCTGTGCTAACCCTGGCGGTGCGTGGAGCGGGACGCCGGTGGGCCCCTGCGACGGCGGCTGTGATCGTGGTTCTGTTCCTGGCGCACGACATCTTTAGCCAACTTCAGGTGATAGCCCGCTACTACGGCTAGGCGCGCGTGCCGTGAGCAGACCGCGTGGCTCGAGCGTCCTGGGGTCGTGGCTGGCCTCGCGACCAAATCGGTTGGTCCACGGGACCGGGGCATGTCGGCACTACCGGGACTGGGGCATGTCAGCACTCCCAACAAACGCCGGCGTGACATTTTGGACGGTAGGCCAAAGCCAAAAGGCGCGTCTCACGCCAATATGTTCGTCATGAACAGACCGATCTCAAACTCGATGGCCGTGGCTCCTCGGCGGTTTCTCCTGCTGCCAGAGGACACCGCGGATGTTCCGGGTCAGGGAGTCCGCATTCGACGCTACCGACTCACCAGCGTCGGACGCTCCCATGGGCTGGACCGTCCTCCGGCGCCGTGCTCGGGGAACGTGCCACGGGTCACGTAGTCAAGCCGACGCTAGAAGGCCAAGTAGGGCCAAGCCTCACTGCGAGTCCCCTCCTCGTAGTGACTGGAGCGCGCCCGGGTAGGGTCTGTGAGCCTGCCCGGGCGCGCCCTCTATCTGTCACGCTCGGCGTCAGCGCTCAGCGGCTGTTTATAGGCGTCGGCTGCTCGATCTCCGCGGAAGCGGGACGCACGACTGGCACAAAACGGGTTGCGTCTAATGTCTCTGACTATTTGACTTAGCGGAAGGCGGCCAGCATAATCGCGCAATGGCTACGGCGGCCCGGCGCTTCCTTGACCGCGTTCTCTCGACGCTGTGGCGCTGATCCTCGAGGCGCTGGCGATTCTGGTGGGCGGCCTCGTATTGGCACGGCTGCTCGTCAGCTTCTCGCCGTCGCTGAAGCGCTTTCCAATCGCCGGCGTCGGAGTTGTGGTCGCGCTCGGAGCGGGCGTTTTGTTTTGGTACCACGCCTATCGGATCGCAAGCAAACTACCGGAATCGACCGCGACCGCCTCAGAAGTGTCGTCGTTTGACGCACAGCACGAGGGGGACACGAGCGCCAACAATGCCTTCCTGGCATGGGCGCGCAAGCAGATGCTCGCAGACACACACGGTCGCGGTACCTACTACTTGACGCCGGCGAGCGTGTCTGAAGAACCAGAACTATACCAGTGGAGCACATACGAGTTGCTTCCAGAGCGCGCAACTCCGAAGCTCCGCGAAGCGGACTGGATAGTTTTCTACGGAGCCAAACGAGTTTCGGCGCTTGAACAACGCGGCAAGTGGACGATAAGCCAATTCGCGTCCGGCTATATGCTGGCGCGGAGATCGAATGCGCGCTGAGCTAGGCCCGATCGTGCTCATCGGAGGCTACTGCTTCGCAGGGCTGGGGATACTCGCTGCGCTTCGATTCATCGACCTCAGCTTCGCCAGCATGGCGGCGGCGCTGGGTCTGGCGTTCCTGGTGGGAGTCGCGGTTGTGTTGCTCGCGGGTATCGCGCTTTTGTGCGTAGGCGTGTCTGTTGACATCGAGACGCTTGGAGCCTTGGCGGTGCTCATCGGGCTAAGCGGACTGGGAGACGCGTGGCGACGCGCAGGGCGGAGCAGGTTGCGCCGGCCGAGGTTGCGCCGGCCGAGCTGGACGCGCACGCGCACGCGGGCGTCGACGCATTTGGCCAAAGCCGTCGTGTATGGCAGGCGCCTGGACGCCGAGCGCTGGGCGGCCGCCAGCGTGGTCGTCGCGCTCGCCGTGTTCGCGGTCCTCACCTATCGCTGGGCGCTTGTTCAGCCCCTGCAGGTATGGGACTCGTGGTCGATCTGGGCGCGCAAGGCGACGCTGCTCTTTGACTATGGGCACCTACCGACCGCCTTCTTTACTGCACCGGCCTATGCATTCATGCATCCGGACTATCCGCTGCTCTTGCCGCTATACGAGTTGACCTGGTTTCGTGTGGTTGGCAGCGCCGACACACAGAGCCTGCACGCCTGGTTCTGGGTTCTGTTTGTCGCTTTCCTGTGGGCGACAGCGTATCTGGCCTCGCGCGTGGCTCGTCCCGCGATCTGGGCGCCGCTGGTCGGGTTGCTCGCCGTCATCCCCGCGATTCGCGATCAGCTGATGACGATGTACGCGGACGTGCCGATGGGGCTGTTCTTGATGGTCGGTGTGCTCTCGCTAGGGCTGTGGGTCACAGCTCGACGCCGACGCGATCTGGCGCTGTCGATGATCCTGCTGGGAGCCGCAGCAAGCACCAAGAACGAGGGGTTGACCGCAGCGGTGAGCGCACTGGCGGTTGCGCTGATCATCACCCTCGTCATCGCTGTGCCGGGGCTGCAGCGTCGGCGGGCAGTGGCTCCTCTACTGGTTGGGATCGCGGCCTTTGTCATCATGGTCGCGCCTTGGCGACTTTGGCTGGCGGCCCATCACATCACGGATGAAATGCCGATCGTCCGTGGCCTCGAACCATCCTTCCTGCTGAAACATGCTGATCGAATTCGCCCGGCGACCGACGCGCTGTTCTCCGAAGTCACCAACCAAGGCAACTGGTACTACCTGCTCCCCATAGCAATCGCGCTGGTGATCGCCGGATTGGCGACCCGTGGGCTTCGCAGGATAGCCGCGTTCTATGGGCTCGCCACGATTGGCGCGGCCGTGATGGTGCTGTGGGCATATGTCATCAACCCGAACGAACTGAGTTGGCTGATCGCGACTTCTTCCAGCCGGACGGTCGTTGGGCCGATGCTGATCGCGGCGGCCGGGACGGTTCATCTCGCCGGCGCGCTGCTGGCGCATGCCGTCCAGCGCCGCAAGTCAGACGCTCCGCGCGATACAGCGGCTAACGTCAAGGCGAGACGCGCCGTGCAACCCGTCTCGAGCGGCTAGCTTTGCGATACGCTCTAAGTATGAGCCAGCCATCTTCAAGCAGTTCCTCCTCCGGCTCGATCGGACGGACGGTTGTCGCGGTTCTGATCCTGCTGGTCGTCGGTTACTTCCTGCTGCACGTCCTGATCGGCATCGCCGTCGCGATCGCGGGCGTCGCGGTCGTGGTGCTGGCTATCGTCGCGGTGATCTGGGCTGTGAAGGTCCTGCTGTAGCGAGTCGCGCGCGATGACTCCGATGCAGTCCCGCAGATGGCCTATCTAGTCATCGCGTTCTGCTTCGGGCTCGCTGGCGGAATCGTCGGGCGCATCAAGGGCAGCTCGTTCGTGCTGTGGTTCCTGATCTCTGCGGTCGTGCCGGTCTTCGGGTTGATGGCCGCGATCGCCTATCGCTTCGAGCGCGAGGAGCTACGCCGTCAGTGTCCCAAATGCGGCCGCGTGACGAAGATCTACGACGCGCTCTGCACACGCTGCGGGGAGGAGCTCGAATTCCCCGAACAGCCACTCGTGTCTGAGGCGGTCGAGCAGGATATCGCCGCGCACGCGCGCTGAGCACCGGCGCGAAGGTCCAACGCGCAAGCTCCAAAGAAGGTCCAACGCGCAGGCTCCAAGTTGCGGACATAACCTGGACATTAGGCCTACCTAAGCCAGATTTAGGCCGTCCTAAGCCGACTCTTTGCATAGGCTGTTGGTCTCCGATGAGCACAAATGTGAAGACCGCGCGCCACCCAGGCAGCTCGCTCAGCTCGCGCCTGATCCACGGTGCGGGCTTCGAGGACGAGCGTGACTTCGTGTTGCGCGTCGTGCAGCCGGCGCTCGTCGGCATGATCGACGGAACCGTCTCCTCACTGGCTCCGATCTTCGCCGCGGCGATCGCCTCCAGCTCCCACACCGCACTGCTCGTAGGCTTCTCCACCGCGCTCGGCGCGGGTGTCAGCATGGGCTGGTCGGAGGCGCTGTCGGACACCGGCGAGCAGACCGGTCGTGGCTCGGCCGTCGTGCGGGGCTCGATCACGGGCGCGATGACCACGATGGGCGGCATCTTCCACACGCTGCCGTTCCTCATCTCAAACGTGCACAGGGCGCTGCTGGTCGCGGGGATCGTGGTGGCGGTCGAGCTGTTCGCGATCGCGTGGGTTCGCAACCGCTTCCTGAAAGTCTCGCTGCGCTCCTCGCTGCTGGTAGTCACCGTCGGGGGTGCGATCGTGCTCGCTATCGGCGTTGCAATCGGCAGTTCCTGAGACGCGTTCAAAACGCAGGTGCGCGCCCAGTTGGGGCGAAAACCGCACTGGTACACTCGGCTTGTAAAGAATGGGGGGCTCACCGACGCCCTCACAATTCTTTGGCCCCAACGCAAAAAGGAAGGAGGTCGGTGCGATGCGTGCAGTGGACGCGGTGATGGAGTGCCTGAAGGCGGAGGGCGTGGACGTCGTCTTTGGCCTGCCTGGCGGCGCCAACCTCCCGACCTACGACGCGTTCGTCGACGGCGGGCTGCGTCACATCCTCGTGCGCCACGAGGCGGGCGGCGGTCACGCCGCCGAGGGCTACGCCAAGGCGACCGGCAGGGTTGGCGTGGCGTTCGCCACGAGCGGGCCCGGCGCCACCAACCTGATCACGCCGATCTGCGACGCGATGATGGACTCCGTGGCGGTCGTGTTCATCACTGGGCAGGTGCGCACCGAGCTGCTCGGTACCGACGGCTTCCAGGAGGCCGACACGATCGGCATCACGATGCCGATCGTCAAGCACTCCTTCATGATCCAGGATCCGCTTGAAATTCCGCGCGCGATCCACGAGGCGTTCTTTCTCGCACGCAGCGGGCGCCCCGGCCCGGTGCTGGTCGATATCCCGCAAGACCTCTCCAAGGCCGAGATCCCTTATGAGCCCGTCGCCGACGTGCGCCTGCCGGGTTATCAGCCGACGCTCGAGGGCAACCAGAAGCAGATCCGCCAGGCCGCCAAGGCGCTCGCCGCCGCCCGTCGTCCCGTGATCTACGCGGGTGGAGGGGTCGTCAACGCGAACGCCTCGGGGGAGCTCGTCGAGTTCGCGACGGCCGATCGCTTCCCGGTCACCTGCACCCTGATGGGGCTTGGCGCGTTCGGAGCGCCCCACCCACAATGGCTTGGCATGCCGGGTATGCACGGCACGCGCGCCGCCAACTACGCGATGGACGAGGCCGACCTGATCTGTGCCGTGGGCGCCCGCTTCGACGATCGCGTGACCGGCAAGCTCTCGGAGTTCGCGCCCCACGCGAAGTTCATCCACATCGACGTCGATCCGGCCGAGATCTCGAAGAACATTCCAGCCCACATACCGATCGTCGGCGACGCCAAGCATGTGCTCGCAAAGCTGTTGGTGGAGTACCGCGCGCTGAGCGCGGACCCCGAGCGACTGGCTGAGTGGTGGACGCGGATCGAGGGCTGGCGCGAGCAGTACCCGCTCGCTTACGAGGACAGCGCCGACACCGAGATCAAGCCGCAATACATGGTGCAGGCGCTGCACGAGGCCACAGCTGGCGAGGCGATCATCACCAGCGACGTAGGCCAGCACCAGATGTGGACCGCGCAGTATTACGACTTCCCAGCGCCGCGGCGCTGGATCAACTCAGGCGGGCTCGGCACGATGGGTTTCGGCCTGCCCGCCGCGATGGGCGCCGCGGTCGGTTGTCCCGACCGGACGGTCTGCTGTATCGCGGGCGACGGCTCAGTACAGATGAACGCCCAGGAGCTCGCCACCTGCGCGCAGGAGAAAATCCCGATCAAGGTGTTCATCATGAACAACGGCTACCTCGGCATGGTGCGCCAGTGGCAAGAGCTCTTCTGGGGCGGGCGCTACAGCCACGTCGAGACGGGCGACTATCCCGATTTCGTCAAGCTGGCCGAGGCTTACGGCGCGACCGGCATGCGTTTCGAGGACAAGACCACACTCGTGCGGGATATGAAGCGTGCGATCGACACCGACGGTCCCGTGGTAGTCGACGTGAAGGTCACGCGCGAGGAGAACACCTACCCGATGATTCCCGCCGGGCAGGCCGCCAGGGAGATGGTGGGATGAGCAGGCACGTGGGTTTTGTGGATAGAGGGTCGTTCTGATGGGAGAACCGGCCACCAAGGAACCGCTCAGCCTCGAGCAGCTACAAGCCTCTGGCAATCTGCGCTCAGGACGCAAGCACGTCCTATCAATCCTCGTGGAGAACAAGTCCGGTGTGCTGACCCGCATCGCGGGCCTGTTCGCCAGACGCGGCTTCAACATCGACACGCTCACGGTCGGACCGACCGACGACGATCACATCTCGCGCGTCACGCTCACCGTTGACGGCGCGATCCACCCAATCGACCAGGTCACCAAGCAGCTGCACAAGCTCGTCAACGTGCTGAAGATCCGCGATCTGGAGCCGAACGACACGGTGGCGCGCGAGCTCGCCCTGTTCAAGATCTCCGCCGACGGCGCCCAGCGCGGCGAGCTGATGCAGATAACCGAGATCTTTCGCGGCAAGGTCGTTGACGTGACCAAGCGCTCGGTGATCGTCGAGATCACCGGCACGACTGAGAAGGTCGAGGCGTTCGAGAGCATGGTCCGGCCGTTCGGCCTGATCGAGATGATGCGCACCGGCGAGATAGCAATCGCGCGCGGTCGCGGAGAGACCTAGACGCCCGTTGACCGGCGCGCTACTGCGTCCTCCCTCCCTCGTGTGCAAAGCACACTTCGGTCAGTGCGTCCTTACCGATCGGAGATCGATGGGATCTCCGATCGGCCAGCTTGGTCAACGGGCGTCTAGGGGCTTGGTTGGGTTAGTAAACGCTTGGAGTCGAACCTTTGACGCTTAGGACAGACGAGCGATCGCCGTTCACGCTCACTGAGCCAGACCTTGAGCGGTTGCGCGCGCGGTTGGAGCTGGCGCTTCAACGCGCGCGGCGCACAGGGCATCCGACGCTCGCGACGATCACATGTGCTCTGCCGAGCCACGTTGACCCATCCGCTGTGGTGTGTGCGTCGCGGCGCGAGGGCGAGCCGTGGTTCGTTTTCGAGCAACCCGATCGTGGTGGCTCTGCGCTCGCCGGTCTGGGTCAGATCGCCTGTTTGGAGGACTCCGGCGCCGACCGCTTCGCGTCGGTCGCCGACCGCTGGCGCTCACTGTCGGCGGCGGCCGTGGCCGACACGCCGGGGGACCTCGACGGTGGCGGCCCGGTCGCGGTTGGAGGATTCGCTTTCGATCCCGACGGAGGCGTCTCGCCCGCTTGGAGTGGCTTTCAGGCCGCATCGCTGCTCGTTCCCGAAGTCGCGCTTGCCCGTGAGCTGCGCGAAGGGGAGCGCCGTGTGCGGCTCACGCTGGCGGCGCTCGCCCAGCCCGACGACACCAGCGCGGAGCTGCTCGCCGGCCTGAACAGCCGACTGGAGCAGCTTTCAACGCGCCCGCTGCCGCTGCTCGACCCGGCCCCGACCGGACGCTTCCAGGTCTCCAGCGGCATGCCGCCCGAGCACTACGAGGCGTCCGTCAGCCGCGCTGTGGAGATGATCCGCGCCGGGCGCATCCAGAAGATCGTGCTCGCCCGCGAGGTACAGGTACACGCGCCGTGCGAGTATGACCCGGCGGCCGTGTTCGGTGTCCTGCGCAACGCGTTCCCCTCATGCTTTGTGTTCTGCGTCGGGCGCGGGAACGCGACACTGATCGCCGCGAGTCCCGAGCTGTTGGTACGGCGCGAGGGTCAGCGCGTCAGCACGATCGCGCTCGCGGGCTCCACCCGCCGCAGCGCCGACCCCGCCGTTGACGCGCACCTTGGCGAGCGTCTGATGCGCGACGAGAGCTACCGCGAGGAGCACGCGATCGTCGTGCGGCGGATCGAACGCAACTTGAACCGCCACGCGATCTGGGTGGCCGCTGCGCCTGAGCCGACGCTCGTGCGGATCGCCAACATCCAACATCTCGCGACGCCGATCCGCGCACAGTTGGCCGCGCCCATCGAGGCGATCGAACTGGCCGGACTGCTACACCCAACCCCAGCCATCGGCGGCGAGCCGGCGTCTCCCGCGCTCGAGCTGATCCCAGCGCTTGAGGGTCTCGACCGCGGCTGGTACAGCGGCCCGGTCGGCTGGACCGACGCGGCCGGCGACGGCGAGTTCTGCGTAGCGCTACGCTGCGCGCTGCTGCGCGGCAACGTCGCACGCTGCTACGCCGGCAACGGCATCGTGCGCGACTCCGACCCCAGCGCGGAGCTAGGGGAGACCGAGGTCAAGTTGGCCGCGCTACTTCCTCTGCTCAGCGGTTGATCGCGCTCGCCGCTGCGCTCCACACGCGACGGTGCAGCTCGACGTTTGTCTTGCGGTCGGTGCGCACTTCGATGATCGCCGAACGGGGAGCCGCGAGCGCTCGCTCGAGCGCCGCTCGGAAAGCGGCGAGCTCTGAGACAGTCTCATAGTCGAGCCCGTACAGCGCGGCCGCTTGCGCGAAGTCCAGACCGGTTGGGGTGAGGATGTGGCGCGTGTAGTGGTCTTCGGCCAGCGCCGTCGGGGATTCGGAGACGGGCAGGAAGTCGAAGATGCCGCCGCCTTCGTTGTTGAGCAGCACGATCGTCAGCTTCAGTTGGAGACGGCGCGCGGCCAGCAGACCGCCGATATCGTGCGCCAGGGCCACGTCGCCGATCAGCAACACCACCGGTCCGCGGTTGGCGGCCGCCGCCCCGAACGCGCTGGACACCGTCCCGTCGATCCCGTTCGCACCGCGGTTGCACAGCACTCGCGGCGGGTCGGCGCGCACGGGCCAGAACGTCTCGATGTCGCGCACCGGCATCGAGGAGGCCACGAACAACGTCGTGCGCTCGGGCAGCAGCACGCCGAGCTCAGCCGCCACCGCGGGCTCGCTGCACCCACTCGCCGCGAGCACCCCGAGGATCGCCTCGGCGGCACGCTCATCAGCGCTGCGCCAGCTTGCCAACCAGTCTGGATCGGCACTGAGCGTGGACACATCGCGTTGAGCGGTCGTGGGGGAGCTTGCGAGCATCGACGTGAGCGCGCTCAGCGTCGCCGCCGGCTCGGCCGAAAGGGAGTCGGACAGAACACTCGCCGGGTCCTGCCACGCGCACTCAGGATCGAGCGCGATCTGGGTCGTGTCCGTGAGCTCGGCCAGCCACGTGCGCAACGGCTTGGACACGGGCAGGTCCCCGACTCTGACAATGACTTCAGGCGTGTGCTCGGCGCTGAACCCAGGCTCGCGCAGCAGCGCGTCGTAATGCGCGATCGCGCTGTGTCCGCGCCTGGCGCCCGACATGGGGTCCGCCAGCAGCGGCCATCCCGTGGCGAGACAGAAAGCGGCGGCGGCGCTTCCAAGCGGCGTGTCACGCTCGTGACGTCCCGCCACGAGCACTCCACGTCGAGCCGCCCCGATCAGCTCGAGCAGGCAACGCGCCGCGTCGTTTGCGTCCGACGCTTGTGTAGTACGGCTCACGAATGGCGCGCCGTCCAGGCGGCCCCCGCCGGTGGAGGACGGCCGCTCGTCGCTCACCAGCGGCTCGCGCAACGGGAAGTTGAGGTGCACCACGCCAGGCCTGCCCTCCAGAGCCGTCCACCACGCGCGGCATGCCAGCGCCCGCATCCAACGTACCCGCTGTGCTGTCGCCTCGTGCGTGCCGACCTCGAAGAACCACTTGGCGAAGTCGCCGAAGATCTTGATCTGGTCGATCGTCTGTCCCGCTCCCAGCTCGCGCAGCTCGGGTGGGCGATCGGCGCTCAGCACGATCAGCGGCACGCGCGCCTCGCGCGCCTCGACAACCGCTGGCAACAGCTCCGCCACGGCCGTCCCCGACGTGCACACGACGGCCACCGGCAGCGCGCTGGCCTTCGCGAGCCCGACCGCGAAGAACCCGGCGCAGCGCTCGTCCACATGCGAGTAGCAGCGCACGCGCGGCTCGTGCGCGAGGCCCAGCACGAGCGGTGTGGAGCGCGACCCCGGCGAAGTGCACGCAGCGCGCATCCCGCAGCGCGCCAGCTCCTCCACGAACGCGCCGAGCAGCCTCTGAATGTCGATCGCTGAGCTCATAGGATGCGGGCGTGCTGGAGAGCGTTGTCTTGTTGCATGGATTCAGCGGCACCCGCCACGCGTGGCAGGAAACGATCGCGCGATTGCCCTCGGAACGCTACAGCGCGCTGGCGCTGGACCTACCGGGACACGGCGAGCAGGTTGACGCGCCGCGGCCGATCACGTTCGAGAGCTGCGTCGCTCACGTACTTCAGCGCAGTCCCGAGCGGTTCGTGCTCGCGGGCTACTCGATGGGAGGCAGGATCGCCCTCCATGTTGCCCTGAGCGCTCCCGAGCGAATCGCGCGGCTGGTGCTGATCTCCACCACCGCGGGCATCGACGAGGCGGCTGAGCGAGCACGCCGATGCGTTGAGGACGGCCGTCTCGCCGACGAAATCGAGCGCCAGCCGATCGAGCGGTTCGTCGCGCGCTGGCGGGCGCAACCGATGTTTAGCGAAGATCCACCTGAGGTCGGTCTGCACGCTCGTGCCGACCAGACGCGTAACCGTCCCGACGGCGTCGCGGCCGCCCTGAGAGGGATCGGGACGGGCGAGATGCAGCCGTTGTGGGATCGGTTGAGCGAGATGAGGATGCCCGTCACGGTCCTGGTGGGCGAGCGCGATCTCAAGTTCCGCTTGCTCGGCGAGCGGATGGTCTCGCTGCTGCCCGACTCACGCCTGCTGATCGTGGCGGGCGGCCATGCCCTGCCTTACGAGGATCCTAACGTCGTGGCTGAAGCGATCTCATAGCGACTACTGTCCCTGTTCCCGCGCGATCGACGACAGCACGTCGAAGGAGGGACGCGTCGTGTTGTCGCCGTTCATAAAGCCGAATTCGCCTTCGCCGTCGTCGTGGGATTCGAACCACCAGATGCCGGCCACGTGGGGGTCGGCGAGCAGCACGGCGTAGGCTGCCTGCATCTCGTCCGCCTGATCCTGTTGTGAGCAGGCGCCGTCGGGTGCGCCGCATCTGCTCATGGCGTAGCCGATCTCGGTGACATAGAACGGTGGGATCGAGCCGAGCACCGCCTGAGCGACGGCTTCCTGGACGACGACGGCCCCAACACCGCCGTCATCCTCGTAGTTTTCGGTGAGCGCGCCATAAGGGTGGGTGCTGAGCCCGTTAGCGCGGATCGCGGCGGCAAGGCCGGGCACGCCGTTGACCGCCTCACGCAGCCAGCCGCCGCCGCTCTCATCCGAGGAGAAGCCGCTCGCGGCGTCGTAGTCTCCCCACATGTTGAACAGCAGCGGGATGTGAACGCCCGCCGCGCTCATCGCGTTCACTGCCGCGAGATACATCTTTCCGTACTGCACAGGGTTGGCGATGCCGCCCTTGTAGTACACCTTGTTGCCCGCTTCGGCGATCTCAATGCCGGGATTGGCCTCGATCTGCTCGACCACTTCGGCGCCCCATTGGCTTGGTTCTAGCTGGCTGAGGGGAGTGCCGTTGGCGGTGTTGCCCACGATCGCAAGGACCTTGAAGCCATCGCTCAGCGAGGCCGGGACCGTGTTCCACTGGGCGCCTATTTCCACGCGATTCCAAGTGATGTGGCCCGCGATGATCGTCTTGGCGGGCGCTTCGCCCCAGCCGGCACCGTCGTTCGTGCCGATGATCTTCCCCGTCGGGGTTGGAGCAACAGGTGGCGTTGGAGCGACCGGTGGGGTTGGAGTCGTCGGTGGTGTGGGTGTGGACGGCGGTGTTGGTGTGGACGGTGGTGTTGGTGTGGAAGGAGGTGTTGGTGTGGAAGGTGGTGTGGGCGTCGGTGGAGCGGGAGTCGTCGGATAGGTGATCGTGACTTCCGTCGCCCAGGGCGCTTCGCCCGGCACGCTCGCCGACAGGCCGTAGCTGACGGTCTGACCGGGAACGGCGGGGGGCGTGTAGCTCGTGCCTGTCACCACCATGTATGTCGTGTTGCGCGTGGTGGTCGGGTTGAGAATTGTGGCGAGCGTGTACTCGGAGACACCCGCCACGGCTGTCCAGTTGACGGTCGTGCCTTTCACGCTCAACAGTGGCACGGAGCGTTCCGTAACGGGCGGTTCGCTAACGGGCGATTTCGGTGTCGGAGGTTCCACTATCGGCGGTGTCGGCGCCGGTGCTTCTGGCGCGGGCGGCTCGCTTGGGGCCGTAACGGTGGCCTCCTGCACCGACCAGCTGGAGCTGTTGTCGGGGCTGACGCCGACGTAGACGGTCTGTCCGGGCTCCAGCGCCAAGGCGTAGGTTTGTATCTCGCTTGAGGTGCGTACGACGCTCAGGTATTCGGTCGTGCGACCCGCGGCGCCTCGCGGTGCGTTTGAGATGGCGATCTCGTAGTAGGTCTCGCTGCCAACAGGCGTCCAGCTGACCGTCTCACCCGACACGCTGAGCACAGGGGCTGAGCCCTGCGACGCAAGCGCCAACGGAGCTTCCAAGAGTGCGCTCTGCACGATCGGCGAGGGTTCCGCGGCGGCAGCCGCCGTCGCGAACGCGCAGCTGCCCGCCACACATAGCGCAAGCGTTAGAGCCCACGATCGACGTGCACATCCGACGCAGGGCTTCCGATCTGCCGCCGGCGCTCGGCGAGTGGACTTCAGTGCCGCGGCGAGTGTGCGCAACCGAATTTCGGACATCGTGACCCCTTCGCTGTTCGTTAATCGTGCCCTGAGCACGAGAGCCGCTGTTGCAGGGTAAACGTGCCCTGCACTGCTCTGGACCGATCCCAGCGAGCGACGTCAGCAACTGCCTCTCCCCAAACCCAGCCCCTCGAAGTTGCGAGAGGCTATTGGCGAGAAGCGGTCATGTCCACCGACGTTTGTCAACAGGTCCTTGGGTCTGTCTCGGTGGACTCCGAGAGAGGCTCGACGCCGAGCCCCGGGCCCACGGGTACGGTGATCCGCCCAGCGTGGGGTGCCAGCTCGGTGCAGCCAGTGTCGAACATCGCGAGCGTCGCAAGCCCGCACGCGGGCAGCGGGCCGCGCGAAGCGAGCGCCGCGGCGGCGTGCACTCCGGCGGCGATTCCCAACGGCCCATCGAGCGTTGAGGCGACGTACACCTCAGCGCCTGACGCGCGCACGAGCGCTGCGGCGACGAGCAGTCCCGAGATACCCCCGCAGCGTGAGATCTTCAAGCACACGGCGTCCGCTACGCCTGCGGTGAGCGCCCCGTGTTCAGCGGCCGTCTCGTCGATCGCGACACGGACCGCCACACGCGCGCGCAGCTCGCGCACAGCGCTGATGCCGTGCACCGGCTCCTCGACAAGCTCCAAGCCCACGGGGGACAGCGCTTCGATCGCGCGCTCCGCCTGCTCCACACTCCACGCGCCGTTCGCGTCCAAGCGCAGCGCCGCGTGTGGGCCGGCTGCCGCTCTCACGGCGGCGACCCTGCCCGCGTCATCGCCTGTGCCGACCTTCACCTTCAGGCAACCGAAGCCCTGCGCTGTGGCACGCAGCGCCTGCTCGGCGGCTCCCGCGCGGTCGAGCGCCGAGAGAGTCGCGTTGACCTCCACGTATCGGGCGGGCGTGTCGGTCAGCAGTGAGGCCACCGGGCGCCCCGCGCGACGCCCCGCCAGATCCCACAGCGCGAGGTCGATCGCCGCGAACGCCTCCGGCAGGTCATCTGCGCGCCGGCACGCGTCCACGATCCGCGCGCCGTTGACGCCCGCCGTGCGTTCGACCACCGGCCGGTAGCGCTCGAGCGCCGCTTCAACGCGCTCGATGCTCACACCGTCGTAGGGTTGCAGCGGTGTCGCTTCGCCGTAGCCGCTCACACCGTCCTCGTCGGTCAGCGTGACCGACAGCAGCTCGCGCTCGGACAGCGCCCCATAGGAGGTCTCGAGGGCTTGGGAGAGTCGCAGGCGATGGCGCCGTACGCCGAGCCTCATAGCGCGTGGCCCCTCAGGAGGAGATCCCACCGCTCGCGAGGATGCCCGCGGCAAACAACACGCAGAACACGAGCTGCAGCGCCCCGGTCTTCGCGAGCGCGCCGTTCAGCGACGGGCCGTCCACGCGCTCTCTGACGGTCCTGATCAGCGGCACCGCGAGCGGGATCGCGCACCACGGCGCCAGCAGCCACGCGCTCATCGACCCAACTATCCACGGTACGGGTATCAGCACGAACGCGCCCACCACCATCGCCGTATACAGGGTGCGCGTGCGCGCCCGTCCCAGACGCACCGCGAGCGTGCGCTTGCCGGCACGCCGGTCGGTCTCCAGGTCACGCACGTTGTTGACCACCAGGATCGCGCTCGCCAGCAGCCCGACCGGTACCGCGCACGCGTACGCCTGCCAGGGCAGCTCTTGCACCTGCACGAAGTAGGACCCGCTGACCGCCACGATCCCGAAGAACAGGAACACGAACAGCTCGCCCAGGCCCTCGTATCCGTACGGTCGCGGCCCGCCCGTGTACAACACGCCGGCCAAGATCGACACGGCGCCGACGGCGATCAGCTCCCAGCCCGCGACGGCCACCAGATACACGCCGCAACACACTGCCAGCCCGAACGTCAAGTAGGTGGCCAGCAGCACCGTGCTTGGCGGCACGAGCCCACCAGCGGTCACCCTGACCGGGCCCAGTCGGTCCTCGGTGTCCGCGCCCCGGCGCGCGTCGGAGTAGTCATTGGACAGATTGGTCCCCACCTGGATGAACACCGCGCCGAACAGCGCCGCCACGAATGCCAACGGGCGGAAGTGGCCGTCGCCTAGCGCGAGCGAAGTCCCCACGAGCACCGGCGCGATCGCCGCCGGCAGCGTGCGCAGGCGCGCCGCCATCACCCAGATGTGCACCGTGCTCGACGCTTTGGTGCCAGGTGGGCCGTTGTGGACGGGCGCGGCGATGGTTCGCTGTGAAGTCATGCCCTGCGCGGGAAGCGGGCGAAGTCGGGGTCGCGCTTGTGCTTGTAGGCATCGCGTCCCTCCTGTGCCTCCTCGCTGCCGTAGAACAGCAGGTTGGCATCGTGCGCGAGCTGCTGCACGCCCGCCAACCCGTCCTCCGCAGCATTGAAGCTGGCCTTCAACAGTCGCAGCGCGAACGGGGAGAGCGCCAGCATCTCCTCACACCAGCGCACAGTCTCCTCCTCCAGGCGTTCCAGTGGAACGACCGTGTTCACGAGCCCCATATCGAGTGCCTGTTGCGCGTCGTATTGGCGACACAGAAACCAGATCTCCTTCGCCTTCTTCGCGCCCACGATGCTCGCGAGCAGCCCGGCGCCGAAGCCACCGTCGAAGGAGCCCACGCGCGGCCCGGTCTGCCCGAAGCGAGCGTTGTCCGCCGCGATCGTCAGATCGCACACGAGCTGCAGCACCTGGCCGCCACCGATCGCGTATCCCGCCACCATCGCCACGACCGGCTTTGGCAGTCGGCGGATCTGCACATGCAGATCGGTCACGTGGAAACGTCCGACGCCGTCCCGTCCCGCCTCGTCCTCGGCGAGGTAGCCCGAGTCGCCGCGCACGCGCTGGTCGCCGCCCGAGCAGAACGCGAGCGGGCCCTCGCCGCACAGCACGATCGCGCCCACCTCGGTGTCCTCGCGCGCCGCTTCCAGCGCTTGTGATATCTCCACGACCGTCAGTGGCCGGAAAGCGTTTCTAACTTCTGGGCGGTTGATCGTGATCTTCGCGATCCTGGGGGTGGGCTCGATCGATCGCGCCCCACCCGCTCCGGCTGACTTCTCATAGCGGATGTCGGTGTAGTTGCCTGCTGGGATCCACGTGGTGGTCAAGGTTGCTCAACGCTCCTGTCTAGGCCAAGGCGCTGCGTCTCCTCTTAGGGCGCACGCCAACGATTCACGGCGAAGGCTAGCCTGTGAGCCATGCAGGTCGATGCATGGCTGCAGCGCGCCGCCTGCTCGGCGCCGACGCTGACCGCGCTCCAAACGCCCGATGCGCGATCCTCCTATGAGGAGCTCTGGCGCTCAGCCCGTGTGGGAGCGGACGAGCTCGCGCGGCGCGGAGCGCGGCGCGGTGAGCGCGTCGCGATCGCGCTGGCGGGCGGGATCGAGTTCGCGCAGGCTCTGCACGCATGCCTGTTGCTCGGCGCGATAGCGGTCCCGGTGGATCTGCGTCTGACCGCCGAGGAGCGCACACGGATTGTCGCGGGCGCCGGTGTGCTCATCGAGGAGCCATTGGGTGCCGCGCCGCGAGACGCGGTCGGGGAACAGACACCCGCGCACGCAGTGACCCACGATCTCGACGCCGTCTGCGCGGTGATCCACACGTCCGGCACCAGTTCGGCGCCGCGGCCCGTGGAGCTCACCTACGGCAACTTCCTGTGGAGCGCGCTCGGCTGCGGCGTCGCGCTCGGAGTCGATCCAAACGAGCGCTGGCTGTGCGCGCTGCCGCTCTCCCATGTGGGTGGCCTATCGATCCTGATCCGCAGCGCGATCTACGCCACCACCGCGGTCGTGCACGAGCGGTTTCACGCTGAGGCTGTGCTGGGTGCGCTGGAAGAGGAGCGCATCACACTCGTCTCGCTCGTCTCCACCACGCTCGCGCGCCTGCTCGACGCGGGCCTGCGTGATCCTCCTCACTTGCGCTGCGCGTTGACCGGCGGCGGTCCCGTGCCGGGCGCCCTCACCCAGCGAGCGCGAGCGGCGGGCGTCCCGGTGATCGAGACCTACGGGCTCACAGAGTGCTGCTCGCAAGCGGCCACCGTGCCGCTCGCGACCCTGGGCGCAGGAGTCGGGGAGCGCGATCGACCGGCGCGTGCGGTCACGATCACGCCCGCTGGTACTCCAGGCGAGTTTGGCGCCGGTGTGCCGCTGTTCTGCACACGCACACAGATCGCGCCGGACGGGGAGATCCTGCTGTCCGGGCCCACGGTGGCGCGCTCGGCGATCGCCCCCGACGGGCGCCTACACACCGGCGATCTGGGACGCCTGCAGGAAAACGGTTTCCTGCACGTCAGCGGACGCAAGGCCGACACGATCATCAGCGGTGGGGAGAACGTCGCCCCGAGCGAGGTCGAGGCGGTACTGGAAGCGCACCCCGGCGTGCTCGAGGCGGCGGTACTCGGGCGCGAGGATCCGCAATGGGGGGAGGCGGTGAGCGCGATCGTCGTGGTGGTCCCGGGAGCCGACGTGCAGGAAAGCGCACTGCGCGAGCACTGCGCCGCCCGGTTGGCTTCGTTCAAGGTTCCCAAGCGCGTGCAGCTCGTATCGACGCCACTCCCGCGCACGCGCTCTGGCAAGCTGTTGCGAAGGGATCTATAAGAGGACTCTCAGATGAGCACTGTGCAACCGGAGGAAGGACGCGGAGATGACCGCCCGCGCGGCTCGGCTCGCGGGCAGGCGGGTGAGGATGCGCGCGCGCATCGCGCGGCGAGTCTCAACCATTGGGAAGAGGCCGCCCCCGGCTGGGTGGCGCGCCAGGCGAGCATTCGTGAGCTCTCCGCGCCGGTGTCTCACTGGATGATCGACGCGGCCGATCCTCAGCCGGGGCAGCGCGTGCTCGAGCTCGCCGCAGGTCTCGGTGAGACGGGTTTCCTGGCCGCCGAGCTGGTCGCGCCCGTCGGCGGGGTGATCACGAGCGACCAGGCCGACGCGATGCTCGACGGCGCGCGCAAACGGGCGGGTGAGCTCAACCTCACGAACGTCGAGTTTCAGGTGCTCAACGCGGAATGGATCGACCTGCCGGTCGCGAGCGTCGACATCGTGCTGTGTCGGTGGGGCTACATGCTGATGGCCGATCCAGCCGCCGCGCTGGTAGAGACGCGCCGCGTGCTGCGACCCGAAGGGCACGTCGCGCTCGCAGTATGGGACGCGATCGAGCACAACCCGTGGGCGCTGTTGCCTGCCACCGAGCTACTCGAGCGTGGGCTCACCCAGCCACCTGAGCCCGACGCGCCCGGCCCGTTCGCGCTCGGCGACAAGCAGCGCGTCCGGGACCTGCTCGAACGGTCGGGCTTCACCGAAGTATGGGTGGAGCGGCTCAAGCTGACCCAGCGCGCGCCGAGCTTCGAGGAGTTCTGGGAGACGACGCTCGACATCGCACGTTCCTTCCATGACGCGGTGCTCGCGTGCCCCGAGCGGCAGATCGCCGAGATCCGCAGGAGCCTGGCCGCTCGCTTCGAGCCGTTCACCGCCGCCGACGGCTCGCTGGAGATACCGATGCGCACGCTCGTCGGAGTCGGCACAGCCTAAGGGCCTCCTACCGGATAGGCCCTGAATAGACCGCGGCCCGGCCACTTCAGCGTCGGGTTGGATAGTCTGCGCCCCATGCTTTATGACGACGACGCAGACCTCGCACTGCTCGACGGCAAGACCGTCGCGATCATCGGTTACGGCTCACAAGGCCACGCTCACGCCCTCAACCTGAAGGACTCCGGCGTCAGCGTCGTGGTCGGACTGCGCGCGGACTCCGCTTCGGCGCCCAAGGCGCGCGAGGCGGGCCTGGAGCTGCTTTCGCCTGTGGAGGCCGCCTCACGCGGCGAGCTCGTGATGATGCTCGTCCCCGACGAGCTGCACCATCAGGTGTGGGATGAAATCTCAGACGGCATCGCGCAGGGCAACGCGCTGCTCTTCGGCCACGGCTTCTCGATCCACTATGGCGAGGTCAAGCCACCGCCGGGCGTGGACGTCGCGATGGTCGCGCCGAAGGGCCCCGGACATCTCGTGCGCCGCCAGTTCAGCGACGGCAGCGGCGTACCAGGTCTGATCGCGGTCGCCCAGGACGCCACCGGCAACGCCCGCGCGCTGGCGCTCGCCTACGCCAAGGGCATCGGCTGCACCCGCGGCGGGGTGATCGAGACGACCTTCAAGGACGAGACCGAGACCGACCTGTTCGGCGAGCAGGCGGTGCTCTGCGGGGGCGCCTCTGAGCTCGTGCAAGCAGGGTTCCAAACGCTTGTCGAGGCTGGCTATGACCCGGAGATGGCCTACTTCGAGTGTCTACACGAGCTGAAGCTGATCGCCGATCTGATGTACGAGAAGGGGTTGGCCGGCATGCGCTATTCGATCTCCAACACGGCTGAGTACGGCGACTACACGCGCGGCAAGCGCGTCATCACCGACGAGACGCGCGAGAAAATGCGCGCGATCCTGCGGGAGATCCAGTCGGGTGACTTCGCGCGCGAGTGGATCGCCGAGAACCGCGCCGGCCAAGAGAACTTCAAGCGCATGCGCGCTGAGCAGGCCGACACGCAGGTCGAGCACGTCGGCGGCGAGCTGCGCTCCCACATGGCCTGGATCAAATCCTCCTTCTAGCGTGAGGGCCCGGGCAAGTGAGTGACCAGGGCAGGCAATGGGAGCGTCGTGCGGTTGGGCGTGAGGGTCTGGGCAAGTGAGCGATCAGGGCAGGCAATGGGAGCGTCGTGCGGTTGGGCGTGAGGGTCTGGGCAAGTGAGCGATCAGGGCAGGCAATGGGAGCGTCGTGCGGTTGGGCGTGAGGGTCTGGGCAAGTGAGCGATCAGGGCAGGCAATGGGAGCGTCGTGCGGTTGGGCGTGAGGGCCTGGGCAAGTGAGCGATCAGGGCAAGCAACGGGAGCGCCGCACGGTTGACGCAGTGATGGATAGCGAGCTCGCGGGCGGAGAGTTCAAACGCCAAGACAGCCACTTTCGCGACTGGATCGGGATTGAGCTGAGCGGCGGGGAGCCCACTGCGTTTGCGGTCGAGCCGGGCCGCTATCACCTGTATGTGTCGCTGGCGTGCCCGTGGTGCCATCGCACCGTGATCGTGCGTGAGCTGGCGGGCCTACAGGACGCCGTCCCGATCTCCTATGTAGCGCCGTTTCGCGACAAGCGTGGCTGGGCGTTCACCGGTGAGCGTTTCGAGGTTGGTCGGGCACACAGTGCCGAGCACTGGGTCGGGCGCTACGTCGATGAGCAGCACGGCTGGGACTTCATGAGAGAGGGTTATCTAGCGAGCGATCCGAACTTCGACGCGCGCGTCACCGTGCCCGTGCTGTGGGACACGCAAACCGGCAAAATAGTCAACAACGAGTCGAGCGACATCATCCGCATGATGGCCGCGTCGGACTCGCTCGGCGCCCTTGGCCGCGGCGCTGAGCTGGGCCTCTATCCGCCGGCGCTGCGCCCACAAATCGACGACGTTAACACTCGCGTGTACGAAACCGTCAACAACGGCGTCTACAACGCCGGCTTCGCGCGCCGCCAAACGTCCTACGAACGCGCGTTCACAAAGCTGTTTGAGAGTCTCCAATGGCTCGAGCAGCTGCTCGGCGAGCAGCGCTATCTGCTGGGCTCGCGCGTGACCGAGGCGGACTGGCGCCTGTTTCCGACACTCGTGCGCTTCGACGAGGTCTACCACGTGCACTTTCGTTGCAACCGCCGGCGGATCGTCGAGTATCCGAACCTGTGGGGCTACACGCGCGAGCTCTACCAGTGGCCCGGTGTGGCCCGCACAGTCGCGATGAACCAGATCAAGCGCCACTACTACACCACCCACGACGAGCTGAACCCCAAGCACATCATCCCGGTTGGGCCTGCGCCCGACTGGGACGAGCCGCATGGCAGGGGCTAGCGAATCGATCGATCGCGGCGAGCCCGACGGCGAGCTGTCCGGCTGCGCGCGAGTCGGCAGGGAAGTGTTCGCTACACTCGCGTTCGTCGCGACTGGCGCACTAGGTGGAGCTCACCACCGGGGAGCGACGAGCATCAACGCCGCGCGCCTGGGCATCCTTCGATCTCCGACACACCGCGAGGAAGCCCCATGACGCACAGTCCCGAAGCGCAACACACCCGGCTTGTAATCCCCGATCAACTGAAGCCCGCCGACGGGCGCTTCGGTTGTGGGCCCTCCAAGGTCCGGCCGCAAGCGCTCACGCGCCTGGCCTCAGACGGCGCGGCGCTGATGGGCACTTCACACCGCCAGCAGCCCGTGAAGGGGCTCGTGGCGGAGATCCGCGCGGGCCTGTCCGAGCTGTTCTCAGCGCCCGCGGGCTATGAGCTGGTGCTCGGCAACGGCGGCGCCACCGCGTTCTGGGACGCCGCCGCGTTTGGTCTGATCGAGCGTCGCGCCCTGCATCTTACGTTTGGCGAGTTCTCCCAAAAGTTCGCCACCGTCACCGGCGAGGCGCCCTTCCTGGGGGAGCCGACGGTCGTGCAGGCCGAGCCGGGCAGCGCTCCGGGCCCCGCGCAGCTGCAGGCGGCGCTGAGCGGGGTGGGTGGGGGCGAGCATCTGCCGGACGCGATCGCATGGGCCCACAACGAGACTTCCACGGGCGTGATGGTCCCCGTGCTCAGGCCCGCGGGAGCGGCTGAGGCGCTCGTGCTGATCGACGCGACTTCCGGGGCGGGCGGCCTGCCGCTTGATGTCTCCCAGGCTGACGCCTACTACTTCGCTCCGCAGAAGAGCTTCGCCAGCGACGGCGGACTGTGGGTCGCGCTGCTCAGTCCCGCCGCCCAGGAGCGGATCGCCAGGATCGCGGCTTCGGGACGCTGGATCCCCGCGTTCCTATCGCTCGCCACGGCGCTCGACAATTCCGTCAAGGATCAGACCTACAACACCCCGGCGCTAGCCACGCTGTTCCTGTTGGCCGAGCAGATCCGCTGGATGCTCGAGCAGGGCGGCCTTGACTGGTGTGTGGCGCGCACGAGCGAGTCCGCGGCTCACCTGTACGGCTGGGCTGAGCACACCGAGTACACGACGCCGTTCGTCGCGACGCCAGCCAACCGTTCGCTGGTGGTTGGCACGATCGACTTCGACGAGCGTGTCGATGGCGCCTTGCTCGCAAAGACGCTGCGCGCCAACGGGATCGTCGACGTCGAGCCGTATCGCAAGCTCGGGCGCAACCAGTTGCGCGTCGGCATGTTTCCCGCTGTGGAGCCCACTGACGTGCAGGCGCTCACCGCGTGTATTGAATGGGTCGTAGAGAGGATCGCGCCATGAACGCGTATGGCGGCGTCAGAGCGGCGTTCTGGCTACCGATCGACAGGTCGTCCGGGGTGCTCAGCACGCCGCACGGGGTGGGAGGGAGTTCCAATGATTGTCCCACCACCGCCCTCGGCGTTAGGCGTCGATGCCGAAAGGAGTGGCTATGACCGACGAACGATTGAAGGTGTTGGTCAAGGAGAAGGTCGGCGACTCTGGAGTGAAACTGCTGCAAAAACATTTCGAGGTGGATCTCGGCGTCGACTGGAGCGACGAGCAGCTGTCAGAGCGGATCGGCGCCTACCACGGCATCCTGATCCGCTCCGCCACGAAGATGACCGCCGAGCTGATCGCAAAGGCGACCAACCTGCGCGTGATCGGACGGGCCGGCGTGGGCGTCGACAACGTTGACGTGCCGGCCGCGACACAGAGGGGAATCGTGGTCGCCAACGCGCCGCAGTCAAACGTGGTGACCGCGGCCGAGCACACGATGGCGATGCTGCTCGCGCTTGCGCGCAACATCCCCCAAGCGCACGCGTCGCTGACGGGCGGCAAGTGGGAGCGTTCGAAGTTCTCCGGCGTCGAGCTGTATGAGAAGACGCTAGGGATCATCGGCTTCGGGCGCATCGGCCAGCTCGTCGCTCAGCGCGCGAGGGGCTTCGGCATGCGCGTGCTCGCGTTCGACCCGTTCGTCAGCGCCGAGCGCTACCGCGAGCTGGGGGTCGAGAAGGCGACCAGTGGCGATGAGGTGTGCGAACAGGCCGACTTCATCACGATCCACCTTCCCAAGACGCCCGAGACCGAAGGATGGTTGAACGCGGAGCAGTTCGCGAAGATGCGCGACGGCGTGCGCATCCTCAACGTGGCGCGCGGCGGGCTGATCGACGACGCGGCACTGAAGCACGCGCTTGACTCAGGCAAGGTGGGGGGAGCAGCGCTCGACGTGTTTCCATCCGAGCCGATCACCGAGTACCCGCTATTCGACGGCTATCCCAACGTCGTCGTCACACCGCACCTCGGTGCCTCCACGGCCGAGGCCACCGATCGCGCCGGCTTTCAGAGCGCCGAGCAGGTGGTCGCCGCGCTCACCGGCGGGGTCGTGTCGACCGCGGTCAACATCCCCTCCGTCGGCGCGGAGGACATGGAGATGCTGGGACCGTTCTTGCCGCTCGCGCGGCGGCTCGGGCGTCTCGCGATGGCGCTCGCGGAGGGCAGCTCGGTGGAGCGCATCGAGGCCGCCTTCATGGGTCGCATCGCGGACTTCGACACGCGCCTGCTCACGCTCGCGGTGATCGAGGGAGCGCTGGAGGGCCGCACCGAGGAGCAGGTCAACCTCGTCAACGCGCCCTCGATGGCCCAGCAACGTGGGATCGTCGTCGAGGAGAAGTCCGTATCGGAGGCGCAGGACTTCAACGAGCTGATCCGCGTCACCGTCGTAGCGACCGACCAGCGATCGGCCAGCGAGCGGGTGGCGGTGGCCGGCACCGGCATCGGCCCCAACCGCGTGCCGCACCTAGTCGAGGTGCAAGGTCGGCGCCTGACGATCGAGCTGACGCCGAACGTGTGCGTCTTTCGCTACGCCGACCTGCCCGGCATGATCGGGCGTGTCGGCACGATCTTCGGCGCCCACGGCATCAACATCTCATCGGCCGCCATCGGACACACACCCGATCCCCCTTCTAGGGGACAAGCCGCCCCTTCCGGGAGGCACGCCACCACGTCCGCGGGACCGCTCACCCCTTCCGCGGGACCGGTCATCCATTCCGGGGGACCGGCGGCTGCCGAGCAGCGGCTCGCCGCGATGGTTGTCACGACCGACGCTCACGTGCCGGGGGCGGTCGTTGATGAGATCGTCGCCTCCGACGGCTTTGTCGCCGGCTGGACGGTCGTGCTGAGTTGACCACAGCGTGGGGTCGCGGCGGCGCCCCCACGCGTCCCCGCATGGGGTCAGGAGCCCACTGACGTGCCCCAGAACGAACCAAAATCCCAACTGATGGAGTAGTCTCGCACTGTCATGCAAGTGGTAGAGATCGCCAAGCACGGTGGGCCGAACGTGCTCAAAGTCGTCGAACGCGCCGAGCCGGCGCTGCGACCCGGATGGGTGCGCATTGAGGTCGCCGCTTGCGGTGTGAACTTCGCCGACGTGATGGCGCGCATCGGCGTGTACCCCGACGCGCCCGCGCCGCCCTGTGTGCTCGGCTACGAGGTAGCCGGCACCGTGATCGGCGTCGGAGACGGAGTGCGGGAGCTGACCCACGGCCAACGCGTGATCGCGCCCACCATGTTCGGCGGCTACGCCTCGCAGGTGTGCGTGCCCGAGCGCGACGTGGTCCTGCTCCCCGAGCGACTCACCTTCGAGCAGGGCGCCGCGATCCCCGTCAACTACGCCACCGCGTGGGCGGCGCTCGTCGGTTACGGCAACCTGCGCGCGGGCGAGAAGGTGTTGATTCACTCCGCCGGCGGGGGAGTCGGGATCGCCGCCACCCAGCTCGCGCGACGCTTCGGCGCGCAGGAGATCTACGGCACGACCTCGTCCTACAAGCACGAGCGCGTGAAGTCGCTCGGGGCCGACCACATACTGGACTACGAGCTGGCGCACGCGAAGGGCGGCGTGGCGGGCTTTGATGTGATCCTCGACCCGCTCGGCGGCAGCAGCCTGCGCCGCAGCTATGAGATGCTGCGCCCCGGTGGACGGCTGATCGCGTTCGGCGCCGCGGGAGTCGTGTCCGGCGGCAAACGCAAACTCGGATCGGCGTTGCGCACCCTCGTGCGCATGCCGCGCTTCTCGCTGGTCAAGCAGATGTCGCAGTCAAAGGCAGTGATCGGCCTCAACATGCTCAGCCTGTGGAAGGATCGCGACACGCTGCAACCATGGATCGAGCCGTTGAGCGAATTGCTACAGGACGGCACGATCCAGCCCGTGCTGGAGGCCGCGTTCGACTTCAAGGAAGCGGGCACCGCCCAAGAAGTGCTCACCAAACGGCGCAACATCGGCAAGGTGGTCCTGGTCCCCTAGACCGTCGTCCAGCACGCGCGCCGGGGCGCTCGTGCGCATCGCGGAAAGCCTCGCAAGCCCAGGACGCAGGTGCTACCCTGCGTTGAGCATGTCGCGTCAGCTCTCACTCGCGCTTCTCCTGCTCCCCCCTCGGGGGGAATAACGCGTGGCGGCCGCGTAGCCGCATACCAAAAGGAGAAGCGCTAAAGCGAGAGAACTGGAGAAGCGAGCGACATGACAAGCACGGCAGCTAGCAGAAACGAGCGCGAGCGTGTGAGGGTGTTCGATACGACCCTGCGCGACGGTGAGCAGTCGCCAGGGATCGCGTTGAACCAGAACGAGAAGCTGGAGATCGCCCAGCAGCTGGCCCGCTTGGGCGTGGACATCATCGAGGCGGGCTTTCCAATTACCTCGCCGGGCGACTTCGAGGCGGTGCAGGCGATCGCCCGTGAAGTCGACGGCCCGGTTATCTGCGCTCTGGCGCGCACTTCAAAGCAGGACATCGACGCGGCGTGGGACGCGGTACGCGACTCCGAGCGTCCGCGCATTCACACATTCATCGCGACCAGCGATATTCACATCGAGCGCAAGCTGCAGACCACGCGCGAGGACGTGAAGGGACAGGTGCGCGCGGCGGTCGCACACGCGCGCTCCCACACCGAGGATGTCGAGTTCTCACCCGAGGACGGGTCACGCTCGGATATCGAATACATGGCCGAAGTGATCCAAATCGCGCTGGAGCAGGGCGCTACCACGATCAACGTGCCCGACACGGTCGGCTACACGATGCCCGGCGAGTACGCCGCCATGTTCGCGCAGCTCTACCGGTTGGTGCCTGCCCTGCACGACGTGGTCGTCTCGGTGCACTGCCACGACGATCTGGGCCTGGCGGTCGCCAACACACTGGCGGGCCTGCAGGGGGGCTGCCGCCAGGTGGAGTGCGCGATCAACGGCATCGGCGAGCGCGCCGGCAACGCGTCGCTTGAGGAGATCGTGATGCTGCTGCACACACGCGCGCCCGCACTGGGACTGTGGACGGGGATCGAGACGACCGAGATCGCGCGCACCAGCCGGCTGGTCTCGCGCCTGACCGGATATCCCGTGCAGCCCAACAAGGCGATCGTCGGTCGCAACGCGTTCGCGCACGAGGCCGGCATCCACCAGGACGGCGTGCTGAAGGAGCGCGCTACCTACGAGATCATGGACGCCACCACCGTCGGCTTGAAGAGCAACGCGATCGTGCTGGGCAAGCACTCCGGGCGCCACGCGCTGCGCCAGTCCCTGGAGGAGATGGGCTTCAAGCTCGACGGACAGGCGCTCAACACGGCCTTCAAGCGCTTCAAGGAGATCGCCGACCGCAAGAAGCAGGTCACCGCGATGGACCTGGAGGCGCTTGTCACCGAGGAGCTGCGCGGCGACGACGTGGCGGCCTACGGGTTCGTGGACTTCGAGCTCAGCGCGTCCTCGGTGCGCCCACCGATCGCGCGCGTCAACGTCAGCGTTGAGGACGACGCGTCCCATGGCGGGGCGCCCTCCAGTGCGGGGGATGATGCCCTGGAGAGCGCACCCAAAGAGCACACGGCAAGCAGGCGGGTGCTCAAGACGGGTGAGTCCTCGGGCGACGGTCCGGTGGACGCTATCTTCCGCGCGATCAACGCCGCCACGGGCGTCAACGCCGCGCTGCGCGAGTTCCGCGTCGACGCGGTCACCGAGGGCCAGGACGCGCTCGGGGAGGTCTCGGTTGTCGTCGAGGTCGAAGGACAAACGGGCGCGGGGCAGGGCGTCTCGACCGACATCATCGAGGCGGCCGCGCGCGCGTACGTGCGAGCACTGTCGATCGGCGTGGTTCGCGCACGGGTTGTCTGTGATAACGTACGCTCGTATGACGCCTACGAAGGCCGGGAAACATTCTGAGAGCGCGGTCTCCGACGCGCGCTGGGACGCGTTTGACTCGAAGGTGATCGGCGCGCGCGTGAAGGCGCTGCGCGAGTCCGCGTCGCTGTCGTTGCGCGAGCTGGCCGAGCGCAGCGGGGTCAGCGCTCCGATGCTCTCGCAGGTCGAGCGCGGTGAGACAAGCCCCACGCTGACCGTCGCCGCTCGAATCGCCTCAGGTCTGGATCTGCGTCTTTCCCAACTGCTACGCCTGGACGAGAGCGGAGCGGTCACGGTCGTGCGCGCACAGCAGCGCGGCGGCGGCGGCAACCCCAAGCGCGGTCACCAGTTCGAGATCATGACCGCCGCTCAGCCCGGCCAGCGTTCGGAGCTCTCGCGCCACGCGCTCGCGCCGGGCGGCGCCACGGGCGCGCCTGAGGATCCACCGATGCACGAGCCCGGCAGCCGCGAGACGGCGCTCGTCGAGCAGGGCGTCGTCGTGCTCGTCTGCGACGCCCAGCGCTACGAGCTGGCCGAGGGCGATTGTGTGACCTTCGACGCGGACCTGCCTCACCATTTCGAGAACCCGACCAAGCAGCCCGCGGCCTTCTTGGCGGTCGTCTCGGCGGGCCTGAGACGTAGTTAGGAGAACGCGTGATCGCCGCGCACCCACCCTTTCGGACCCTGCTCCGGTGTCCGAACAGTTAGAGAGCGAGAGACCCTATGAGCACACCACAGACGATGTTCGACAAGATCTGGGACGCGCACGAGGTCGGCGCGGCCGGCGCGGGCCTGCTGTACATCGACCTGCATCTCGTCCACGAGGTGACCAGTCCGCAGGCGTTTGAGAGCTTGCGTCTGGCGGGGCGCGGGGTACGCCGACCCGACCGCACGCTTGCGACGGCCGATCACAACACGCCCACCGACGGCACTCCCGTGGCGGCGCGCATCAAGGACGAGCTCTCGCGCGTGCAGGTGCAAACGCTCGAGCGCAACTGCGCCGAGTTCGGCGTGCCCGTGTACTCGCTGGGCTCCGAGCGCCAGGGGATCGTGCACGTGATCGGCCCGGAGCTGGGCGTCACCCAGCCGGGCATGACGATCGTGTGCGGAGACTCGCACACCGCCACCCACGGCGCGTTCGGCGCGCTCGCGTTCGGGATCGGCACGAGCGAGGTCGAGCACGTGCTGGCGACGCAATGCATGGTGCAGCACAAGCCACGCTCGATGCGCATCCTGTACGAGGGCGCGCTCGGCTTCGGCGTGAGCGCCAAGGACCTGATCCTCGCCACGATCGGACAGATCGGCGTCGGTGGCGCCGGCGGACACGTCGTCGAGTACGTCGGCCCGGCGATCGAAGCGCTCTCGATGGAGGGCCGCATGACCGTCTGCAACATGACGATCGAGGCGGGCGGGCGCGCCGGCATGATCGCACCGGACGACACGACGTTCGCGTGGTTCGAGCAGAAGCGCCCCGGCGCGCCCACGGGCGCGCAGCTGGACGCCGCGATCGAGCGCTGGCGTGCGCTGCGCAGCGACGCGGGCGGCTACTACGACACCGAACTAACTATCGACGCCGCCGCGCTCTCTCCGCAAGTGACGTGGGGCACGACGCCCGGGATGGTTGTGCCCGTCAACGCGACGGTGCCCTCGCCTGAACAGTTCGAGAACCCCGCCGACCGCGAGGCGACCGAGCGAGCCCTGAGCTACATGGCACTGCAGGCGGGCACACCGATCGAAGAGATCGCGATCGACCGGGTGTTCATCGGCTCGTGCACCAACTCGCGCATCGGCGATTTGCGCGCCGCCGCCGCCGTCGTGGCCGGGCGCAAAGTGGCACGTAGCGTCAACGCGATGGTCGTACCGGGCTCCCAGCAGGTCAAGGCTCAGGCTGAGGCCGAGGGACTCGACAAGGTCTTCCGCGACGCCGGCTTCGACTGGCGCGTGGCGGGCTGCTCCATGTGTCTCGGCATGAACCCCGACATCCTCGCCCCCGGCGAGCGCTGTGCGTCAACTTCCAACCGCAATTTCGAGGGTCGCCAGGGGCGCGGCGGGCGCACGCATCTCGTCTCACCACAAATGGCCGCCGCGGCCGCCGTGGAAGGTCACTTCACCGATATCCGCGATTGGAGCTGAGCATGGAGCCGATACACACGATCTCAGGCAAGGTCACGCATCTGGACCGCGCCGACGTTGACACCGACCAGATCATGCCCAAGCAGTTCCTGAAGCGGGTGCAGCGAACCGGGTTCGGCGAGTTCCTGTTCTATGACTGGGCCAAGCAGCCCGGCTGGGATCTGCCGGCCAACCCGATCCTCCTCGCGGGTCGTAACTTCGGCTGTGGCTCCTCGCGCGAGCACGCCCCGTGGGGGCTGCAGGACTATGGCTTCCAGGCGATCGTGGCGCCTAGCTTCGCCGATATCTTCTACTCCAACTGCACGAAGATCGGGCTGCTGCCGATCGAGCTCAGCGAGGAGGACTGCCGAGCGCTCGCGCACGCGGGGGAGGCGGAGATCGATCTCGAGGCCCAGGAGCTGCGTTTCGCCGAGCGCGAAGTCGCGTTTGAGATCGACCACGAGATCCGCCGGCGGCTGCTCCACGGGCTCGACGACATCGGCGTGACGCTCACCCACGAGCACGAAATCTCCGCCTACGAGCGCGAGCTCGATCGCTCAGGCCCGCCCATCCCGGTAACGACAGCTCTCTAACGCCAGCACGCGCTACGGTCCAGTTGCTGTGAGCTGTAGCGACAATTCTCGCCTCAGGAAGGAGACACATGACACACCGCATCGTCACGCTTCCCGGCGACGGGATCGGCCCTGAGATTCTCGCGCCAGCGCTGGAGCTGCTGCGCGCCGTCGGCGACTTTCAGTTCGAGTCCCACCCCTTCGGCGGAGCCTCGATCGACCTGCACGGCGTGGCGCTCACCGACGAGACGCTCGCGGCCTGCAGGGGCGCTGACGCGGTGCTGCTGGCGGCGGTCGGCGGGCCGAAGTGGGACAGCACCGATCCACACGCGCCGCGCCCGGAGCAGGGCCTGCTCGGCCTGCGCAAGGGGCTCGGACTGTACGCCAACCTGCGTCCGGTCAAGCCGCTGTCCGCGCTATACGACGCTTCGCCATTGCGGCGCGAGCGAATCGAGGACACAGACCTGCTGGTCGTGCGTGAGCTGACGGGCGGGATCTACTTCGGTGAGAAGACACGCACCCAGGACTTCGCCTCCGACGTGTGCGCTTACTCGCGCGAGGAGATCGAGCGGATCGCGCGCACGGCCTTCGGCGCGGCGCGCGCGAAGGTCACGAGCGTGGACAAGGCCAACGTGCTCGAGACCTCGCGCCTGTGGCGCGAAGTCGTGATCGAAGTGCACTCACGCGAGTTCCCTCACATCCAGTTGGAGCACGTGCTCATCGACAACGCCGCGATGCAACTGATCTCCTCCCCCAAACACTTCGACACGATCCTCACCGAGAACATGTTCGGTGACATCCTCAGCGACGAGGCGGCGATGATCAGCGGCTCGATCGGGATGCTCCCGAGCGCTTCACTGGGAGCCGATACCGGCTCGCCTGAGGGCTCGCCCGGCACATCTGGGCCCGGCCTGTTCGAGCCCGTGCACGGGTCGGCCCCCGACATCGCTGGGCGGGGGATCGCCAACCCGCTCGCGATGTTCCTGTCCGCCGCGCTGATGCTGCGCCACGGGCTTGATTTGGAAAGCGAGGCGACGGCTGTAGAATCGGCTGTTGAACGGGCGCTCGAGTGTGGTTTGCGCACCCCCGACCTCGGTGGCGAGGCCGGCACCGCGCAGGCGACGCGCTCGGTGCTCGAGCACCTTTAACCAGGAGACGACAAAGTGGACACAAGCGAGCTCATATGGATGAATGGTGAATTCCTCGCCTGGGAGGACGCCAAGGTCCACGTCCTCACACACGGCCTGCACTACGGCACGGGTGTCTTTGAGGGAGTGCGCTGCTATGACACAGAGCTCGGGCCGGCCGTGTTCCGCAACGCCGAGCACATGGAGCGCCTGCTGCGCTCGGCCGAGCTCTACTACATGTCGGTGCCCTACAGCGCACAGGAATTGCAGGCCGCCACACGCGAGCTCGTCGCGAACAACAACCTGCGCTCTTGCTACATCAGACCGATCGTCTACCGCGGTTACGGCAGCATGGGACTGAATCCGATGGACGCGCCGGTGGACGTGACAATCGCCTGCTGGGAGTGGGGAACCTACCTGGGCGAGGAGGGCACGACCAACGGCATTCGCGCGAAGGTCTCCTCGTGGCGGCGCATCAGCCCCGACTCGCTGATCCCGCACGCGAAGGCCTGCGGTCAGTACCTCAACAACGTGCTCGCCAAGGTCGAGTCGCTGAAGGCCGGCTATCAGGAGGCGATCCTGCTCGACGATCACGGCTACGTGTGCGAGGGCACGGGCGAGAACATCTACATCGTCTGCGGCGGGGAGATCGTGACGCCCGGCCATCACAACTCGATCCTCGACGGCATCACACGCCGCTCGGTGATACAGCTCGCGAGCGATCTTGGCTACAAGGTGGTGGAGCGCGACATCGCGCGCGCTGAGATGTATCTCGCCGAGGAGCTGTTCATGTCGGGCACCGCGGCCGAGCTGGTGCCCGTCGTGGAGGTTGACGATCACAAGATCGGTGCCGGCAAGCCGGGTGAAGTCACACGCCTGTTGCAGGGCGCGTTCGACGACGCGATCCACGGCCGCTCCGAGCGCTACCGCGAATGGCTCGACGTTCTCAGCGCACCCGCTCGTGCCCCGCAATGGGGCACGCCAAGCGCGCCGAGTCCGACGGGCTGATGAGCCAAATGCAGCTATACGACGCCACCCTGCGCGACGGCATGGGCGGAGGCGGGCTATCACTCACCGTGCAGGAGAAGTTGCGTGTCGTGCACGCGCTCGACGCGCTCGGCGTGCACCTGATCGAGGCGGGCTTCCCGGCGTCCAACCCGAAGGAGCGCGAGCTGTTCGAGTTGCTCTCGGGCGAGACGCTCGCCAACGCGGAGATCGTCGCGTTCGGCATGACCCACCGTCGTGGCATTGTCGTCGAGGAGGACGAGGGTATCCGCGTGCTCGGGGAATCGTTCGCGCCCGTGTGCACGATCGTCGGCAAGACTTCGGTGATGCACGTGGAGATGGTGCTCGGCGGCGGGGAAGAGGAAAACCTGGGCATGATCGGAGACTCGATCGTGTGCCTCAAAGAAGATTACGAGAAGCGTGTCGTGTTCGACGCCGAGCACTTCTTCGACGGTTATACCGTCGATCCCGTCTATGCACTGGAATGCGTGCGCATGGCCCATAGCTGTGGAGTCGAGCGGGTGGTCCTGTGTGACACCAACGGGGGCACGCTGCCCGCGCGCGTGCGCTCGGTCATGCAGAGCGTTCGCACCGCCATGCCCGACCTTGAGCTGGGGATCCACACGCACAACGACGGCGGTTGCGCGGTGGCCAACACGCTCGTCGCCGTCGAAGAGGGCGCCACACACGTGCAGGGAACGATCAACGGGATCGGCGAGCGCACCGGCAACGCCAACCTCATCACGATCATCGCCGACCTGCAACTGAAGATGGGCTTTGACCTGTTGGCACCCGAGCGGCTCGCGCGGCTCACCGAAACCGCGCATCTGATCGATGAGCTGCTGAACCGTACCCCTGATGCCGCGCAGCCGTACGTTGGCAAGCACGCGTTCGCGCACAAGGCCGGTCTGCACGCCGCGGGCGTTCGCACGCTTTCCACGACGTTCGAGCACATCGAGCCGGAGCTGGTCGGCAATGCGCGCGACATGCTCGTATCGGAGCTCTCCGGCCGTGGGACGGTTCTAGAGAAGGCCTCCGAGGTCGGCGTCGAGCTCGACGAGCACGCGGCCGTGCGCACCGTGGAGCGCGTCAAGGAGCTCGAGCACCACGGTTTCCAGTTCGAGGCGGCCGACGGTTCCTTCGAGCTGCTCATGCGTCGCGAGGCGGGCGTGCACGCGCCGCTCTTTCGGCTCGACTGCTGGCGCGTGGTCCTCGAGAAGCGCGCCGACGGCAAGGTCGAGACGCAGGCCACGATCAAGATCTGGGCGCCGCCCGGGCCGGATGAGCGCTGTTACGAGTCCAGCGCCGAGGGCAACGGTCCGGTGAACGCGCTCGACAATGCCCTGCGCGCGGCGATCGGAGAGCTGCATCCGCATTTGCACGACATCGAGCTGGTCAATTTCAAGGTACGGATCCTGGATGAGGCGAAGGGGACCGACGCGGTGACACGCGTGCTGATCGACGCTTCTGACGGTGAGCGGGTGTGGGGATCGATCGGCGTCTCGGAGAACATAATCGAGGCCTCCTGGGACGCGCTGGTGGACTCGCTCGAGTATGGCGTTCAGCCGCACACACGGATCCCGGCAGCGACATCTCCTCGCTCGGCGGACGATAGCGGCTTGCGGTCTTAGAAAGTGTCGATCGACCGGGGGGCGCGCCGATCGTGATGTCCTCACGGGTCTCTCGTTGAGCGATCAGGACGCCATTCCACTGGCCGCGCCCGTGCTTGGCGCGCTCGAGCAGAAGCTCGTGGCCGAAGTGCTGGGGTCCGGGCAATTGTCGCTTGGACCGCGCGTGGCGCTATTCGAGCGTCTGTTCGCCGAGCGGGTCGGCAGTCCGTTTGCCTGCGCTGTTTCCAGCGGTACCACCGGTCTGCATCTCGCGCTGCGGGCTGTCGGTGTGAGCGACGGGGATGAGGTGATCACCAGCCCGTTTTCGTTCGTGGCTTCGGCGAACGTCGCGCTGTATGAGCGGGCTCGGCCCGTGTTCGCCGACATCGACCCTGTCACGCTCAACCTGGACCCCCAGGCAGCCGAGACGGCGCTCACCGAGCGCACGCGGGCGTTGTTGCCGGTGCACATCTTTGGCTATCCCGCCGACATGGACGCGTTCGAGCAGATCGCCGAGCGACATGGTCTTGGGGTCGTCGAGGACGCTTGCGAGGCGCTTGGGGCTACCCACGCGGATGGGACGCCGGTCGGTGGGAGGGGCAATCCGGCGGTGTTTGGGTTCTACGCCAACAAGCAGCTCACCACAGGGGAGGGGGGGATGGTGACGCTCGGCGAGCAGGCCATGAAGGCGCGCATCGACTCCGAGCGCAATCAGGGGCGCGCGCCGGACATGGGATGGCTCGATCACGACCGGCTTGGGTTCAACTACAGGCTCTCGGACATAGCGTGCGCGGTCGGGATCGCGCAGCTGGAGCGCTTGCAGGGAATGCTCGCCGACCGCGCGCGTGTGGCCGCGCTCTACAGGGAGGCCCTGGCGGGGATCGAGGGGCTCGCTCTACCGTGCGAGGACCGCGGTGGACAGACGCGGGGATGGTTCGTGTTCGTCGTGCAGTTGCCGCACGGCGTTGACCGTGACGAGACGGTCCGCGCGCTCGCCGCGCAGGGCATCCAGAGCAAGCCCTACCTGCCGGCGATCCACCTGATGAGCTTCTACCGCGAGCGTTTTGGTCACCGTCCGGGAGAGTTCCCGGTCTGCGAGGACGTCGCCGGCCGCTCGCTCGCGCTGCCGTTTTTCGCGACGCTCGACGAGCATCGCATCGAACGCGTCGCGGTGGCGCTGCGCGCGGCGATCGGGCGTTGAGGCCGCGCCGTCGAGCTCTGCTGGATGAGGCGATCTGCCCGGCGGGCGCTCGACCATGCGTCCAACAGACCAAAATTGTTTCTAACTGTGTGTCGGCTGGTGAGAGCCGGGAAAGCCCGGGCTGTGCAGGGGAAAATGCCGCAAGTCCTGCTTTCGGATGAGTTCAATCAGCTCGGCACGGAACACATTCCGATTGGCATACGGCGCGATCTGTGATAGGACTCGACATGGCCCCTGCCAACCAAGGGACTGAATGGGCAAGGTCTGGGCCGGGGCGCTGGCACGCATGCTAAGCGCTCCGGCTCTGGCCCCACCAGGTCCAACCGGACCGCGGGTGGTTGGAGGCTGTGATGTTTAAGCTACACCCTGTGATCGTGTGACTGCTCCTACGTTCATCACACTTGGCCCGACGGGCACCTGCCACGAGAACGCGCTGCTGCGCTACCTGGAGTTTCAAGGGCTCACAGACGCGCGTGTAGAGCTGGTCGGCGACCTGCTCGACGGCTTGGAGCAGGTCCGTGCGCAGCCCAACGCGTTCTTGGTGCAGTGCAGCGCGCACCCCGATGTGCACGTCGCCACCGAGCGCTACCGCCACGAAGTGTTCGTCATCGACACGTTCCTTTACCCGGCCAAGGAAATGGCGTTGCTGGCGCGCGCCGAGGTCGAGCGTCCGAAGAGCCTCGGGATCGTGCCGGCCGCGCTTGGATATCCAGACCTGTCGTGCTTTGAGCGCGTCGTGGAAGAGCCCGCCAATCCGATCGTGGCTCGCAACCTGCTCGCCGGCGCCTACGACGCTGGAGTGACGCTCGCCGATTACGCCGACGAGCATCCCGATGCCCTGCGCGTGCTCGAACGCTACGGCGAGGTTGACACTACGTGGGTCGTGTATGGGCGGCGTAGGCGCTTTCAGGGCGAGTTGATCGGCCATCGCCTACCGTGGCTGTTCAGCGACGAGCCGGTGGCGGTGTGAGCTCCGCGTGCCCGGGGGTGACCGTCGGTGAGGGTTACGCCGTCGGCAGTATCGACGATCTCGGTGACGGCTACGGTTTTCGCAAAGTGCGTCGCGGCCTCGGCGTGACCGCTTTCGGCGTCAACGCGCTCGTGCGGCCCGCCGGTTATGAAACGAAATGGCACTATCACGATCTGCAGGAGGAGCTGTACTTCGTGCACCGTGGCGCGATCGAGATGCAGTTCGGCGACGGCTCCGTGCACCGTCTGGATGAGGGCTGTTTCGCGCGTGTCGACGCCTCCACGGTGCGCAAAATCCGCATCCTTGGACCGGGGGACACCGTGTATGTGTGCGCGGGCGGCAAGGACGGCTACGTCGGGCACGACGGACGCACGCCGGAGGGCATGTAGCATAAACACAGGGGTGGGGAGCGATGGACCTGCAGCTGGAAGATAAGGTCTTCCTGATCACGGGCGGCTCCAGCGGGCTGGGCAAGGCGCTGGCGCAGCGACTCGTGGGTGAAGGAGCGCGCGGTGTCGCGCTGATGGCCCGCGACGCGCAGCGGCTAGCGGCGACGGCGCAGGCGCTGCGCGAGACCGGCGGGGAAGTGCTGGATGTCGCGGGCGACGTGAGGCGAGTCGAGGATCTCACCCGTTTCGTGGCGTCGGCCGCGGCTCACTGGGGCCGGATCGACGGCGTGGCCAACAACGCGGGCGAGCTGGCCGCTGGATCGTTCGCCGACCAGGACGACAGTGTCTGGGAGCAGGACCTCGCGCTGAAGCTAATGGGCGCGGTACGGCTCACCCGCCTGGCGCTACCAGCCCTGCGCGCGAGCCGCGGGTCGGTGCTCAACACGCTGGCGACTTCCGGCAAGGCGCCGGATGCTCTCTCGACCCCGACGTCGGTCTCGCGGGCCGCCGGCCTAGCGCTCACCAAGGCCCTCTCCCGGGAGCTGGCGAGCGATGGGATACGCGTCAACGCGGTGCTGATCGGCGTGATCGAAAGCGGCCAGCTGGAACGCAGAGCGGCCGACGCCGCCATCACGCCCCAGGCCTACTACGACCGTATGGTCACAAGCGCGGGTATCCCGCTGGGCCGTGTAGGCCACGCCACGGAGTTCGCGGACCTCGCTTCGTTCCTGCTTTCCCCCCGGGCTTCTTATGTCACGGGCGCGGCGGTCAATCTGGACGGTGGGCTGTGTCCAGTCACTTAGTGTCGAACTAAACAAATCATTCCATATAACAGGATATAAGTGGAGCGTCCTAAGGGAACTCTACGTAATATTAATAGCTTAACCGCGAAGTGGGAAACATTCGGCGTGCTTATTTGATGGATCGTTAGGGTCACGGATGTGCGTGATGCATAATTCCGTTTTGTGGACTCCTGATCCAGGCCACACATAGGGGTTGGACTCTACATCTCCTTGATGGTGAGGAGTGCCGTCCGGCCACATCAAGTCTCGGAGGAGGCCGTCAAGCGGGCTTCGGACGAGAGAAAGGTTGATTGAGAAATGAAGAGACTCAATATACTAGGCATCGCATTGTGCGCGATGTGCGCATTCTATGTTGTATCCGCCGGGTCGGCTTTCGCGGTCGAAACGGCACAATGGTTAGTGGACGGTGCGACGATAGCGTTAACGGAAAAGGTAAACGTTGATATAACAGGCGAACTGTTATACGAAGACATGAACGCAACTTTGAAACCGGATGTCTTATGTGTCGAAATTTTAGGTTTAGAATTCATTTATTCAAATGGCGAAGATGAACTGGTCGAATGGGAATGCATGAAAGTTGAATCGATGACGTCCGGCGTGACATGCGAAGTGCCTAGACCAGTAGATTTTCCATGGTTAACACAGTTGATACAGATTAGTGGGGTGTATTTCGAGGAGTATAAAAGCGATGGGAAAGGAGAACCTGGTTGGACAGTGACCTGCACGGCCCTTGGCGTAAAAGTCACAGATACGTGCACTAGCGAAAATATAAAATCGACAGAGACAAATGACTCAGCCACTGAAGAAGTGGAGTCGGCATTCCTCGAATCCACTGAAAAAGCCGAAGAAGTTAACTGTGCTGTCGGAGGGAAAGAAGAGGGCTTAATCGTGGGCATTGAATTCCTAACCGCATTAAACGCAGCCGGGACCGAATTATTAGGTTTGGAGGTAAGTTTAACACCTGAAGTGCTGTAGTGGTGAGTAGTTTGTAGTGATACTAGTGTGGGACGCGCGGTCCGCGCGTCCCACACCGTTCCGTTCTGTTTGTTCTTGCGATAGAGATAACCATTTGCGGGCAAGGCGAACAAGGCGATCGTCTGGCTCGTCGGCTTTCCGTCCTGGGCACCAGAGGGCGTTGGCCACCTTGGCTCCTGTGGGCGTCGAGTGCTTTGCGCCAGGCTCGTGATCGGCTGGTGTCTCGTCGTCTCGGCCGACAGGCTTTGCGGGCAGGATATTTTGGGCCTTGTGGCGGTCCCCGTGTGCGTGGGCGCGGCGGCTAGGTTTGGCTCTAGCACTGGCGATTGGCTGATCGTGCTGGTGGTCTTGTGTGGCGCCTTGTCGGAGTGAGAAACACTGGTGCCCTTTTGCTTGGTGTAGCGCAGTGGTTGTCGTCGATTAGCAGTAAGATGCTATTCTTCGGAATCTTTTTATGCGGGCTAGTACGTATAGGGTCGGACTCTGCGTTTGACTATGGATTAGTGCTCTGTCCTTCTACATCAAATCTCGAAAGAGGCTGGCAACATCATTCGAACAAGAAAGGTTAGATCAAGAAATGAAGAAGATTTATATAGGTGTCACGTTGTTCGCGATGTTCGCGTTCACAGGGTCGGCTTCCGCGGCTGAAACGGCGCAGTGGTTAGTTGACGGTGCGACGCTAGGATTAGCAGAAGCGATCAACATCGACACATCAACAAACTCTACAGGTATATTATTTGAAGATATGAACGCGACTTTGAAACCGGATATCTTATGCACTAAAATTGAAGGCTTAGGGTTCTCTTATGCAAATGGAGAAGGTGAAGTAGTTGAAGGTAAATGTACGGCTTCAGAATCTATGACGTCGGGCGTTACGTGCGAAGCTATCCTACCGGTAGACCTACCGTGGTTAACACGGTTGTATCAGGAATCCAGCGGTGAATTTTTAGGCTTAATATCGAGCGACGGTAAAGGTGAACCAGGGTTTACGGTTACCTGTACTGCGCTCGGGGTAAAAGTCACCGATACTTGTACTAGTGAAAATTTGAAACTGACGCAAAAAAATGACGGAGCTACTGAAGAAGTCGAAGTAGAGGCCCTGGAAGAAGTTGAAAAGAGTGAACAGTCTAATTGTACTGTAGGTGGTAAAGAAGAGGGCTTACTCTTTGGCACAGGACTTTTGACAGCATTAAATTCATCCGGAACTGAATTATTAAGTTTGACGGTTAGTTTAGCGGCTGAAGTATCGTAGCGTTGGGTAGTTTGTAGTCATGCTTGTGTGGGGCGCGGTAATCGCATTCCACATAAGCCTCGGAAGAGGGCAACCATGTTTCTGATAAGGGAAAGGTTAGATCAAGAAATGAAGAAGAGTCATATACTAGGTGTCACGTTGTTCGCGATGTTCGCGTTCGCAGGGTCGGCTTCCGCGGCTGAAACGGCGCAGTGGTTAGTCGATGGCGCGACGACGGTATTAGCAGAAGCGATCAATGTTGACGGATCAACGAACTCTACGGGTATATTATTGGAAGATATGAACGCGACTTTGAAACCGGATATCTTATGTACTAAAGTTGAAGGTTTAGGGTTTGTTTATGCAAACGGAGAAGGTGAGGTGGTTGAAGGTAAATGTACGGCATCGGAATCTATGACATCGGGCGTGACGTGCGAAGCGCCTGTGCCAGTCGATCTGCCATGGTTAACGTGGTTGTATCAGGAATCCAGCGGTGAATTTTTAGGCTTAATAACGAGCGATGGTAAAGGTGAACCGGGGTTTCAGGTTACCTGTACTGCGCTCGGGATAAAAGTCACTGACACTTGTACTGGTGAAAATTTGAAATCAACGCAAAAAAATGACGGGACTACTGAAGAAGTCGAAGTGACGGGTCTGGAAACTGTTGAAAAAAGTGAAGAAGCCAGTTGTACTGTAGGCGGTAAAGAAGAGGGCTTAATCTCCGGTTCAGGGTTTTTGACGGCATTAAATGCAGCCGGGACCGAATTATTAGGTTTGACGGTTAGCTTAGCGTCTGAAGTGTCGTAATATTAAACAGATGGTGGTGCTGGTATGGGGCGCTGTGGATGTGCCCCATACCGGTTTGTGAAACCAGGGCGGTCGGTCTTGACCAGGGGTTGGGGAAAAACGACACATCCACTGAAGAAGTTAAATCGGTGTTCCTAGAAGCGGTTGGGGTTCTCGAAGAGTCCGACTATACGGTGGGCGGTGAAGAGGAGGGCTTATGGACTGGTACGCTCTTCTTGGATGCATTAAGCGAAAATGGAGCCGAATTATTAGCTCTAACGGTCAGTTTAGCTCCAGAAGTGTCATGGCGCCAAAGTAAATTGTGGTGCCGGTGTGAGGGAGGGTTGTAGGCGCTCCTAAACCGGCACCACATGTTTGGCAGGGACTTCGAGTAGGTTGGATCAACGCGCTCTGGAGGAAAGCAATCATGGTTATGCGTGTAGAGGCGTATCGGGTCCGAAAATTCCCAACGGTTGGCCTACGTGTACTTGTCGATCGATATGCCAAACTGACACCCAAGCAATGTCACGTTCGCCTATTGCGATCATACACTTGTGTTCCGGCCGCTTGTGGTGGCAGCTAATGAGCATCCATTTAGGCAATTTCGCAAGGTCACCTGACGAAGTAGGTCGGTCGATCGCTCTGCGGTTGAGATCGCGTAGTAGGGAGATCGAGCAAGCAATCTATGCGCATATTCAGGAGGTCGCGCCAGATCCGATAGGAAGCGAGGATCCTGCCTACCAGATAGGAGTACGCGAGACCATAGCCGTCGTCGTGGACCACAGTCTCCAGAGCATCGAACGGGGACCAGAGTGGTCTGCGCCAATTCCACCCACAGTGGCATTGCAGGCACGTCGCGCCGCACGTATGGGTGTCAATTTGGGGACAGTTCTACGTCGCTATGTCACCGGACACGGAGAGTTGGGTGAGTTTGTAATGAGGGAGGCGGAGCAATGTGGCTGGTCAAGCCAGGGATTTGCGTTGCATTGCATCCGCAGAACACAGGAGCTGTTTCTTGAACGCCTGACAGCCTTGGTGGAACGGGAGTACGAGAGCGAGCGGGAGCGTATCACGCGTTCGCCTGATGAGGGACACAAGCTCGAGATAGTGAGGAAACTGCTTTCGGGTGAGTTGACGGACCCAGCTGGGCTGCTCGAGCTGGAATATGAGATTCACAACTCCTGGCATCTTGGACTGATTGCCTCTGGTGCGGGAGCTGATGAGTTTCTCCAAAAGGTTCGGACATCCACGCATCGCAAGCTATTGGTCGTACTGTTCGGTGGAACCTGGTGGGGATGGCTGGGTGGACAAAAAATGTCTACCGTTGCCGACAATCAGCGCGTGTTGGCCGATGTGGGTACAGAACTGTCGCTTTCAGTCGGCGAACCGGGAAACGGCATAGATGGATGGCGCCTAACGCACGATCAGGCCCTCGACGCTTTGCCAGTGGCGCTGCTGAGCCCGGAGAAATCCGTGCAGTATGCCGATTGTCGTCTGCTCGCCGCGGCACTCTCGAATGCCACTCTCGCCAAGTCGCTCAAGCAGACCTATCTGACCCCTCTCGGTGATCAGAAAGACAGAGGTGCGATTCTACGCCGAACACTGCGTACTTACATTGATGTGGAATGCAACGCAACTTCGGCCTCTTATGCGCTAAAAGTCGGCCGTCATACCGTAAAGAACCGTGTACTTGCCGCCGAGGGACTCATTGGGATGCCGCTGCACAAATGCCTGGCCGAGCTACACGTCGCGTTGCACTTGGAGCAGCTCGAACAGTCAAATGATTGACTATGTGAGATAAAAGTCAGTTCTTGCGGGTGAGGGGCCTTGGATCGTAGAGGGCGCTGAGCAGCGGGATCATCCGGCGGGTACAGAGTACCACGCTTTCGCTACTAGAGGCTACTAAGAAGTAGTCTCAAAATGAAGGTTTTGGTTGGTTGTAGCCAGAAGTAGTTGTGCGTCAACGCGATCGGAGAGGATGTGGCGCATGGTGCAGCGGCTGGTTAGTGACGAGTTCTGGTCGCGGGTGGAGCCGGTGATCCCGGTGGTGGAGCGCCGGCGGCGCTATCCCGGCCGCAGGCGTGTTGATGATCGTGCCTGTCTTGAGGCGATCATGTATGTGCTCAAGACGGGATGTCAGTGGGCGATGGTCCCTGCGTCTGAGGCCGGGTGCACGGGTAAGACGGCGTGGCGGCGGATGGACGAGTGGGACAAGGCAGGGGTCTGGGACGAGTTGCATGACCAGCTGTTGGCTGAGCTGAATGCTCAGAACGGGATCGACTGGAGCACCGGCGTTGTTGACGGCTCTTCCCAGCGCGCGGTTTTTGGGGGCACTTCACAGGCCCGTCCCCGGTCGATCGCGCGAAGAATGGCGTCAAGACCCACGCCCTGACCGATTCCCAGGGTGTGCCACTGGCGGTCACGGTCAGCGCCGGGAACCGCCATGACGTCACGCAGCTGTTGCCGTTGATCGATCTGCGCCGTGACGCTCCGATCGCTGGCAAGGTCGGGCGTCCGCGCGGGAAGACCGACCGTGTGCTCGCTGACCGCGGCTATGACTACGACAAGTACCGCCGCGAGCTCCGCAGCCGCGGAATCGTCCCCGTGATCGCCAAGCGCTGCACTGAGAACGGGTCAGGGCTTGGGCGGGAGCGGTGGGTCCTGGAGCGCACTATCAGCCACCTTCACCAGCCCCGCCGGCTACGGCAGTGCTATGAGCGCAGCGACCGGTTCCGGCTCGCGTTTCTCAAGCTGAGAGCGTGTCAGCTTTGCTTCCTACGACTCCAAACCTCATTTTGAGACAACGTCTAAGCTCAACCGTCCAAAGTGGTATGCACCACCGACCACATTGCGTCTGGTATCAGCCGCTATGGAGTGGTAATAGTAGTCCCATTGCCAACTTTGAATCGATAAGGAACCCATTTAGGGATTTGCTACCTCTGTCATGCCCAGTCAATCCACGACTCCCCAGATTGTCCCAAAAGCTACAGATGGTGGACGAGCGAGGCCCTCGTCGGGGATCACATCCGTCGCGTGGATCCCCGTCCGCGAAATGGATCTAGCCGAGTGGACGGCCGCCGGACGTCGTTTGGGCGCGATGGGGCGCTGCGGTCAATGGGGACTCGGCGACTGGATTCGTTACGGCAATTCCAAGTTTGGGGAGCGATATATACGGGCGGCGCGCATAACCGGATACGACGTGCAGACCTTGATGAACATGGTCTACGTTGCGTCCAAGTTTGAGATCTCCCGACGTCGGGAGAATCTATCCTGGAGCCACCATGAGACGCTTGCCTCTCTGAGCCGGAAGAGCAGGATTATTGGCTTGATCGCGCGGTCGGCGAGAAGCTCTCGGTTTCCGACCTACGGGTCGAGCTACGTGGCCAGCGGCGACACCTAAAACGCTCGACTCAAGATACGGACAGGCCGGGACGCAAGACGGAGACGTTGGTTTGTCCTTACTGTGGCAACAGGATAGAGCTATCGAAGGTCGATGGGGCCGTCGCTGAGCTAAGAGCTCAACCGGACGCTCTCTCCGTCCCACTCTGAGGATAGCCGCTTACCGGTGATCAGAAGTGAAGCATGATATCCGCAACGAGCATGAACTGCGCGAGTATGTACGTAGCGTGGTTGGTGCCATCGCGCCGATTGATGGTGAGAGGACAAAATCATGCTCGCGCTTGATTGACGATCTGGGCTACGATTCGCTTGGTCTGATCGAGTTGATGATGACGCTCGAGCACGAACTGGAGCTGGCGGAGGTAGACGAGCAGGACGCCATCTCGATCAAACTTGTTGTGGACGTCGAGAATCTGATTGTGAAGTCGGCGCTGTCGTCGGAGAGTTCGGTCGCCCTATGAATGTCCACTCTCATGCTGTGCCCTCCAGCGCTCCTCGAGGCAGAGAAAATGAGCTACGCTCAATCGCAGAGGAGCGCAGATCGATACTTGTCACCGGTGCGACCGGAATTGTGGGAAGCGAGCTGGTAGAGCTACTTAGACGTGTTGGTTGGCAGGTGGTTGGGGTCTGTCGCCGGGGAGGACAGCACAGGGATATCACGACTTGGGATATGGGACGCGATCAACCACCAGCTCAACTACGCCGCGGGTGGGATGTCATCGTCAACGCAGCGGCCGACACTCGGTGGACGATGTCATTCGAGCAAGCGCGCAAGGCGAATGTCTCGACAGTCGAAGCCCTACGGCCGCTTGTCGGCCGCGGGACACGCTTCATTCACCTCTCGACGGCATACGCAGGGGGGATGGCGGACGACGTCTCTTCGACGGATCCAGGGAACTATAGAAACACATACGAGTGGTCCAAGGCGTGCGCCGAGCGGCTGGTGCGAGAAGTATTCCCCGGTGCGACGATCGTGCGTCCCACGCTCGTCGTCGGACGGCGCTCCGATGGACACGCTGCACGCTTCACAGGTATATACACAGTGCTGCGCGGTATGGCCTCCAGCACGATCCCCGCTCTGGTCAGCACGCCCGGGGGCCACATTGACGTGGTACCGGTTGACGATCTCGCGGCGGTGATCGCCGAAGTCGCTGAGAGGCGACAAAGCGAATGCGATGAGCTGCTCACCGTCGCATGCGGCGATGCCGCGCCACCGGTCCACACGACGGTAGCAACGATGATCGACGCACTGAATAGCTGGCGTAGCGAGCGAGGGTGCTCGCCCCTGAAGCAGCCTCGAGTCATATCGCCGGATAGCTGGGAGCGGTTCTTCCTACCGTTCGTCCGCGAGCATCTATCGCCCCGTCAGCGCCAGATCGTCGAGCTGCTCCGATGCTACGAGCCATATCTTCGTATCAAGGACCCGTTTCAGCCGACACACAAGATCCTTGACGTTGAAACGTGCTTGGTCCGCTCAGCGCGTTATTGGGCGGATGCCAATGAACTGGTTGCGCGCATGCCGACACGCCCGTGGAGCACAGGCCCGACGATTGATGGCGGGCGGACAGATGAGCTCTGAAGAGGATTCGATCCGTCGCGATGAGCTGGATCGGCACATACGCGAGTATCACGGACTAGACCTTGAGGGGGTGCTCCAGGCGATCGGGTACTTGCGTGACAGTGGGACTTCGGTCATCGCCGGGGGTTCGCTTGCGTTTGGGCTGGGAAATGAACGCAGTGATCTCGACGTGGTTATCACAGGAGATAGCGTTGTGGATGGATCCCGAGTGCCGCTCGAGCACTTCATGGCAACGCTGCGGGTAGACGTGTGGAGACGTGGTCAGGATCAGGTGGAGGAGATCTTCAAGCAGGCCGATCGCGTGTTGGCATGCAGCGAGCCGTTGTACGACAAGTTTGGCACGGTTGAACAGGAGGCCGATCTGAAGCTGGTGCACCGGATCGCTTTTGGAATTCAGCTTGATGGTCCGCCGGTGAGACTGAGCCTCTCCCGCGATCACCGAGAGCTGGCGCGCGATCTGGTGGTCCGCGAGTACGCCGAGCGTATGCGCGAGTCGGTATTCGCGGCGCAACTCGGTGATGCGGTCGGATCTGCGCCGGCGAGTACGATGAGCGGACGCAGGGGAGTCGAGGATGCCCTCCACATGATCGTTGCGGCACGGGGCCTGCCGTTCACTGGGGACAAGTGGCTGCACGAACGCCTGCTACGCGACGCACCCGATCTGCAAGCATTGTATGAGCAGTTCGCCGCGCTGCCAGACCCCGAGAAGGACTCGGACGGGTTCGTTCGGCGGGCTGTAGAGCTCTGTTCCCAGCTGAGCGGGCTGGATCTAACGGTCTCCACGCTCTCGAGAAGCGCCGTGTGGGCCATCGACGGATTGCGTCTAGTGGAAGTGCGCGGCAAGCGCTTCTTGGTGTCCAAGGAGCACGGCGTCCTGTGGGAGCTCGATGAGAATGACGTTGCCGCTTGGCTCACGCTGCAGACCGCGCGATCGACAGACGGCTCAAGCCCGAATAGTTGGAGTTGCGCAGAGCTGGATTTGACAGTGACGACGTTCTGCTACCGACTGTATGAGCGCGGGCTCGCGACGCTACGCTGGGCAACCGGCGTACCGCTGGAGAATCTCTTGCTGGTCGATTGGGTGCCACGATGAAGCAGGTTCCCGTCGACGCACGCCGATATGCTTGGTCGCGTTGCACGGCCATGTGGATCATGGGGCTGCCACTGGCATCACACTTGGAGGATCTCGATGGAGCACGGAGGGCCGATCAAAGAGGGTTGGCTCGTCGGATAGGACGCGCCGTCGGTGAATCGTGCGCTGTGATAATCGCCGTCAGCGGTTACACCTGCCGTCCGCTTCCGCAGTCGCATATGCGTGGTGCGTGGGCATTGGAGCGGATCAGGGGACACGAACTGTGGGAGGACTGCTGGATGCTCGTACGCGGCGAGGAGGATTCGGCCATCGCCATCGCGACGCGCTGCCAGGAGCTTGTCGCACGCGTTCAGGCGATCGTCGGCGAGGTGCCAGATCCGCTCACACCGGAGGGGTACTTTCCTGCGCTCGCAATGGCACGGGATTGGCTTGCACTACTCGAAGCCGTAGGAGAGCCTGATCTTTTGCCCCCGCGCTGGAAGCTGCGGTAGTCGAAGATGCCCGACGTTCACCTGGAGCTCGGGATCGCTGCACCGATCGATACCGTTTGGGATGCCGTCATAGACATCGAGAGCTTCCCGGCCTCGATGGACAGTGTCCGTTCGGTGATGATCGTCGAGCAGCGCGAGCCATCTGAGCGCCGTAGCGCGTGGTCGGTTCTGTTGCAAGGAGCCGTCCTTCAGTGGGAAGAGGTCGAGTTTCTCGATCGAGAGATCTGGACGGTGACGTTCCGCCAGCTCAGTGGTGATCTCGCGCAACTCGACGGTCAATGGAGTCTCACCGAGCGCGGATCGGATTACACCGAGGTGCTCTTTGACGTCTCGTTTCAGATCGGCATCCCGCTGCTCGCCGAGATGCTCGACCCGGTTGCACAAAGGTCCCTGCGCGAGAACTCGATCGAGATGTTGAGAGGCATCGAGCGTGAGGTCGCACAATGAGCGCACGTAAGATACGCGACGAAGAGGTCTTTGGGACGCTGCGCAGGCGGCTCTCTCCGGGTACGGCGCTCGCCGCAAAGATCATGGGGTCCGGTGCGATCGAGACACACGCCACCGGGGCCCGCGTGCGTCTCTCCGACGGGCGGGAACTCGTTGATTTCGGCTCCTATGGTGTCACGCTGCTCGGGCATCGCCCGCCAAGTGTCATCGAAGAGGTGAACGACTGCCTGAGCAGAATGCCGGCGGCGACACGCACGCTCGCGAACTCGGATGTCGCCAGGTTCCTATCGACTCTGGTCGAGCGCTGCGATGCTCCTCTGCAACGGCTTTGGCTGGGCAGCGACGGAGCCGATGTCGTCGAGGCCGCGATCAAGCTCGCTCGTCGCGCCAGCGGCCGGATGACGATACTCGCAGCACGCGGGGGCTTTCACGGCAAGACGCTCGGAGCGCTCGCGTTGACGTGCAGTCCGTCTCTGCGCCGCGGGTTGGAGCCGCTGCTGGGGCACGTCGTTCATCTAGACACAGACGATCCCGATGGCGTTCGTCGCGCCACCGGCGAGGGTGACGTGGCCGCCCTCATCGTCGAGCCCATCCAAGCGGAGGCGGGCGTCCGGCAAATCGATACGGAGATCCTTCGGCGGTGGTGCGCAGACGCACACGACACGGGCGCATTTGTAATCAGCGACGAGTTGCAGGTGGGACTGCGTCGGTGCGGCCCGGTCTCGATGGCGTTGGAGGCCCAGCTCGCGCCCGACGCCGTCCTGTTCGGCAAGGCCCTGGGTGGCGGCGTCGTGCCGCTGGCCGCCCTTGTGGCGACCGAAGAGCTCTATGCGCCGCTTACCGCGGATCCGATGTGGCATACCGCTACCTATGGTGGACATCCGCTCGCCTGCGCCGCGGGCAGCGCCGCGCTCAGCGCGATCGACGAATACGCCGAACGCGGACAGATAGTCGCAGCGGCGGTGCGTGCGAGGCTCGATTCCGCAGCCGTGACCCACAGGGCGATCGTACGTGAGGTTCGCGGTGTCGGGCTGTTGCAGGGCATCGAACTGTCAAGCGCCGGAGCCGCCGGTGAGGTCCTGCTCGAGCTGGCGCGGCAAGGTGTGCTCGTATCTCCGTGTCTCGGCTGCACACAGACGATCCGGCTGCTACCGCCGATGGTGACAAGCGATGAGGACATAGAGCTGGCAATGACCGCGTTGACGGCTGCGTTGGGCGTTGCAGAAAAACGCGCTGAGGCCACGACCGAGGCCGACTCGCCAAGAGTCCAACGGAGCGCTCGTGCTCGCTGCGGCGCGGATCGTCCCGCCGAGCAAGCTTGGATTGGCGGTAGCTCATGAGGGCGCTGACCGCGTACGATCAGCGCGTTGAGCTCGCACGCAGGGGTGGAGGCAAGGCGCTCCATCTCCACGCCCTGGTGCAACGAGGCTGCTTGGTGCCGGTCTGGGTCGTCCTCGGCACGGACGTTTTCGATCGGTTCGTGGAGAGTGCGGGGTTGAGCGAGGAGGCGAATGCGCCGGATGCTGGCCTTGAGGTCAACCGGCGGCTGTCCGCGCGCATTATGGAGGCGCCCCTCGAAGACGACGTCGTCGCGGTGATTAGCGAAGCCTATGAGCGGGTGGGCGGCGGGGCCGTGGCCGTTCGTTCCTCGGGCGCGGAGGAGGACGCCCTCAACCACTCGTTCGCGGGCCAGTTCGATAGCTTCCTGAACGTGCGCGGTCTCGAGCAGGTCCTCGCGCACGTCAAGCGCTGCTGGGCGTCAACGTTCGCCGAGCGGGCAACCCTCTACCGCAGGCAGCACGAGCTCAGCTCGCATGCGACCACGATCGCGGTGATCATTCAACGCCTGGTCAGGGCCGAGAAGAGCGGGGTTCTTTTCACGGTGAATCCTTCCAACCGAAACAGTCATGAGCTTGTCATCAGTTCGACCTACGGACTCGGCGAGAGCCTTGTCGCTGGTGCTGTCGATGCGGACACGATCGTCCTCGACCGTTCGACGGGCAGGCTGCTCGAGCGACACGTCGGTGAGAAGTGCGAGCGATATATGCCGTCGCGAGACGCTCCCGGCTGCGTCGCCGTCCGGGTGCCCGCGACCGAGCAATCGGAGTTGTCGTTGACCGATAGGGAGATTGCCGCGCTCGCACGTGTGGGCCTTGAGATCGAGTATGCCTTTGGCGCCCCGCAGGACATCGAGTGGGCCATCGAGGAGGGTGTCCTCTGGATCTTGCAGAGCCGGCCGGTAACGAGCTTGGGCGAGGTGAACGGTGAGGACACCGTTTCCCATGAAGCCCCGACTGGTCAGCTACGCGTATGGGACAACTCGAACATCATCGAGAGTTACGGTGGCATCACCTCGCCGCTCACATTCACCTTCGCGCGTCACGTATATCACCAAGTCTACCGCTGGTACTGCAAGAGCCTGATGGTGCCGGAGTGCCTGCTGCGCGACATGGACGAATGGCAGGCGAACCGCCTTGGTTACTTCAACGGTCGTGTCTACTACAACCTTCTGAACTGGTACCGCATGCAGCATCTGCTGCCCTTCGCTGGTATGAAGCGCCGGATGATGGAGCTCTCGATGGGTGTGGAGGAGGCGTTGAGCGAGGAGCTCGCACGAGACATGCGCCCGCTACCGCATCGCTCGCGGGTCACCGAGTTCGCTGTGCGCGTCGTCGTCTCGATCGTCTTCACCTGGCGATATTTCACGAGCAGACGTAACGTCCGACAGTTCCTCGACCGCTTCGGTGAGAGCTTTACTCGCTTCGATGCGCTCGACTACGAGAGCATGTCCGCCGAAGAGCTCTACCAGCAGATGCTCACACTCGACCGCGAGCTGCTGCCCAGCTGGGGGCCGATGGTCGCACTTGAAGCGGTCATCCTGACCTCAATCGGACTGCTGCTCGGTTTGACACAGCGATGGTTGCCAGACGCCCCGCGCTGGCTCTACTGGAACGTCGGGAAGCCCCGCGGGGATGTTGAATCGGCTGAACCGGCGCGTCGTCTGCACGAGCTCGTCGAGATGGTGCTCGCGGACCCCAAGCTCGAGCGGATCGTTCGTGAGACCGAGCCTGACGCTGTCCACAGGCGGCTCGCCGCTAATGACAAGCGGGATTTCCTAGCCGCCGTCGATGACTACATCGTCAAGTATGGCTATCGCAGCGTGAACGAGCTCAAGCTCGAGGAGCCGAGCATGCGTGAGGACATCTCGGTCTTCTTCCAGCTGCTCCGCAGCTCCCTGTCGAATCCGGTTCGAAGTGTGTCAAGGAGCGAGAAACGGGGAGAGGGACAGAAACAGAGTGAGGAGCCGCAAGACCTCGAGAATGAGCCCGACGACTACCTCGCAAAGCACATGGGTCGTCTGCGAAGGCCCCTTTACGAGGTCCTGCGTCGCAAGGCGCAGTCGTCGCTGGCGGCGCGCGAGCAGGTTCGTTTCTGTCGCACGCGAGCATTTGGTCTCGCACGGCGAATATTCCGCGCACTCGGTAAGGAGATGGTGCATATGGGAATCACCGAGGAGCAGAGCGACATCTTCCAACTACGCCTGGAGGAGCTACGCGGCTGCTTTGAGGGGACGATCTCCCACGAAGAGATCGCGCCCCTGATCGCGATGCGCAAGCGGCAGCTACTCACTTACCAACGGCTCACCGCGCCGTCACGCTTTCTCACACGCGGTCCCATGTACTGGAACGGAAACCTCGAGCGTCCAAGTTGGCAGGGCGATACGCTCACGCCCTCTGCGGATAGTCACCGGTGGGAGCGCCGGCTGCACGGCCTCGGCTGCTGTCCCGGGCAAGTAGAGGGCGAAGCGAAGGTTCTCGATGCGCCTCTGGACGTCAACGGCGCCGTGATCGTCACCTATCGGACCGATCCGGGGTGGATCGCCGCTCTGCCCTCGGCTGCGGCGCTGCTTGTCGAGCGAGGCAGTCCTCTGACGCACGTGGCCATTGTCGCACGCGAGCTCAATGTCCCGACGATCGTGCAAATCAAGAATTTGACGAGAGAAGTCAAGACCGGCATGGGAGTCGGTCTGAACGGAAGCGACGGCACGGTTACGATCCTCTCCGAGAGCGCCCAGTGAGCTCCACCGACATCGTTCTTGGCGTGTCGCGGCTGCGAAAGTCCTACGGCAGCATCCTCGCGCTCGACTCGGTAGACCTCAGCGTGCAAGCAGGGCAGATTGTCGGTCTGCTTGGACCCAACGGCGCGGGCAAGAGCACGCTCGTGTCGATCATCGCGGGATTGATCCGGGCGGATGGCGGCTCGGTGGTCATCGATGGTCTCGACGTCAGCGTCGATCCTCGTCGTGCGCGCCGAGCGATCGGCTTCGCACCGCAGACGCTGGGCATATGTCCGAAGGTCTCCGTCTTCAGCAACCTCGAGTACTTCGGGAAGCTAGCGGGACTGCGCGGCGCTGAACTGCACCGCCAGATCGACCAGGTTACCGAGGCCTTGGGTCTAGCACCCCAACTCGACCGTCTCGCCGGCAGGCTCTCCGGCGGCGAGCAGCGCCGTCTCCACACCGCAATCGCTGTACTTCACAGACCGCGGTTGTTGCTCCTCGACGAGCCGACAACTGGCGTGGACACCGACACCCGCATGGAGCTTTTGCGGCTCGTGCGCGATCTCGCCGGCCAGGGGTCGGCTGTCTGCTACCTCACGCACTATCTCGCAGAGATCGAGGCGCTTGGGGCGTCGGTAGCGATCTTGGAGCAAGGTCGCGTGCTCGTTCACGGAACATTGCGTGAGCTGATCAAGGCTCATGGCGAGAGCGTCGTCGAGCTGGGATTTCTCCCCGGCGCGGAGCCGATCGAGCTCCCGGGTGCAATCTCGGGGGCAGACGGGCGCATCCGCCTATCGACGCCGGATCCCCCTTCGCTGCTTGGTCGGGTCCTCGCCGCTCTGGGGCCGCGAGCACGCGAGCTGCAATCGATTGAGGTCGTCCATCCGAGTCTCGAGAACGTCTATCTGAGGGTCACCGGCCATCGATATGAGGAGGTACGCTCGTGAGTGACTGGCTTCGCGATGTGGCAACGATCGCTCGTCATGAGCTACGCATCGTGCGAACTGACCCGTTCCCGGTGGTCGTGCTGATCGGCATGCCGCTCGTGGTAATGGTGTTCATCACCCCGGCATATAACATGGCCCTTGCGCGCCTTCCCGGCGGAGCTTCCAACGGCACGGTGCAATCCGTGCCTGGTATGAGTGTCACGTTTGCATTCTTTGTAGTTGCGTTCGTCGGCTTTGCACTCTTTCGCGAGCATGGTTGGGGAACGTGGCAGCGACTGCGCGCCTCACCGATCCATCCACTCGCATTGATGGTGGGCAAGGTCGTGACACCGTTTGCGATTATCCTCACTCAGCACGCTGTCCTATTTGGGGTGGGAGTCCTGTTTTTGCAGCTCGAGATTCGAGGCTCCGTGCTAGAGATCCTGCTTGTCGCGGTCACCTTCAGCTTCTGTCTGGTAACCCTTGGCATGGCCCTGAGCGCCTTCGCCGCCACCGTGCAACAGCTCAACTCGATCGCCAATCTCGGCGCGATGATCTGCGCTGGGCTGGGCGGGGCGCTGACGCCGCTGAGCACGATCCCCAAATGGGCCCAGACATTCGCTCCTGTAACCCCGAGCTATTGGGCTCTGCGAGGCTACCGCACAGTCATTCTTGGATCCCGCGATAACGGAGAGGCGCTCCTGGCGGCGGGAGTACTCGCTGGCTTTGCGCTTGTCTTCACGGCGTTGTTCCTCCTACGATTTCGCTTTGAGGAGAAGAAGCTTTCATGGGCTTAGCGCGATATTCATACACCGATATACCCCAAGCACGACGCGAGCCAGCGCTCGATGAAGCTTGATGTACGGTTGCCGTCGGAGGGGCTCTCAGATGTGCCGCGGCTCGCACGTCTGCTGGAGCAAGCCGGCTTCGACGGGCTCTTCACAACCGAGACGCGTTCAGACTGCTTTCTCCCGCTCGCGCTGGCGGCAGAGCACACCAACTCCTGCACGCTTGGGACGGCTGTAGCGGTGGCCCTACCGCGCAATCCCGTACAGGTCGCGCATGCAGCCCACGACCTGCAATGCGCCTCCAACGGACGGTTCGTGCTCGGGCTTGGAACACAGACGCGCACGCATCTGGCCGACCGATTTGGTGTAGAGGCGCGCGGCCCGCGCGCACGGATACGCGAGTTCATCGCCGCGCTGAGGGCTATCTGGAGAGCTTGGGAGACGGGCGAGCGGCTGAGCTTCGAAGGAACATTTTGGCGCCACAGGCTGATGCCTCCCGCGTTTCGTCCAATCGCCTGCGCGCCACATGCGCCGCCGGTGTATCTGGCGGCGGTCGGACCCCGGATGACGCGCCTGGCGGCCGAAGTTGCCGACGGAGTCATCGTGCACGAGCTGCACACTCCGCGAGGCCTGCGGACGGAAACTCTGCCGGTATTCGCGGACGCTCTACGCGCGGCGGGCCGCGATCGCGCAGAGCTCACCACGGTGTGCTGTGTCCAGGTCATCACAGGTTGCGATCAGACCGCTGTGGCGGCGGCGCGCGAGCGTGTCCGCCGGCGCATCGCCTTCCATGCCGCCACACCTGAGTATGGGCCGGTGCTTCGGGCCGCCGGACACGAGCAGATGCACCGCCGGCTGTGTGCTCTAGCGCGGCTCGGCTGCTGGAAGGAGGCGACAGCGCTCGTGAGCGACGCTGTGGTCGATGACTTCGCGGTTGTCGCGACACCGGAGCGTCTCGGTCGGGTACTGCGAGAACGCTACCGGGACCTTGTAGATCGCCTGCTGGTCAACCTGCCGCTTGATTCACCGGCTGCGCTGATCGAAGCGATCACGGCGGGGTCGGCGTGGCGATGAGCGACGCGATTCACGATCGGTTGATCGCGGTGCTGCCGGATCGAGTGCGGATGACGCTGTCCGGGCTCAACTTTGCGGATATCGGTTCCTGCCGTCTGGAGGATCTCGGCATTTCGTCGCTTGAGACAGTTGAGATGGTCGAGGCGCTCGAGCAAAGCATAGGCGCGGAGTTTGAGCTCGATGAGCTGCTCGAACTAGTCGAGCTCACACTCGAAGAAGCTGGCCGACCGTGTTGAGATGAAGATTGAGTCGATTGCGCGACCGGCGCAAGCACCGCGGGCAAAACCAGCCCGATGATGGAACGCTTTCGTCACGGGAACTGCCAAGACGCCTGTGTAGGCACACTGCTCACGGCCGTCGGCGTCGAGGATCCCGCGGCTCTTCTCTTCCGACGACTGATCTTCGGTGTGTGCGAACACGATTGCAGCGAACGGTCGAGGATCTATCGTACTGCTGGCGACTATTTTGGGGATATCGCCGAGGCTACGGGTGTGGAGCTCGCGTGCGGGATCGCCGCAAGCGCAGCGGACCTGTTCGCGCTCATCGACGAGCTGCTCGGGGCGGGAGTTCCGGTCGCTGTGTCCGTCAACCATCACGCCTACCCACACTCTCAATACCACGGTCTGGCGCATCGACCGCACTTCGTGATCCTGGCGGTGAAAAGCGGCTGGCGCTACCGCTACATCGACCCTTTCCCACGCTATGACCTCGAATCCGATGTCGCGCGGGAGGAGCTGGAGTGGTGGTGCCGATCGCCGGTTCTGCCCAGAGACGAGCGCTACCGGTACATTTACGTGCGCAGCGCGGGGCGCTCCCGATTTCATGCCGACGCATACCGTCGTGCGGTCTGGACAGGCACGCTCTCCGAGAACGTCCAGTCGATGCTGGCCACTCCAGTTGACCAAGCTGTCGTCGGCGTGGCGGCGATCCGCCAACTCGCCTTCCAGCTGACCGATGCACTGGATAGGTCGGTTGACGAGGCTGCACGGCTGCTGAGCACAATGCCCGACGTGGGCGCGAGCCGGCTCGAGCACGGACGCTGGCTCCAGACAGGCGCGCGGCTCGTCGGATCGGTCGCGGCGGGCGAAACCGGGGCGGCTTTCCGCCAGATTGCTCGGCAGTGGGACCTGCTCGCCGCGGTAGCCCAAGAACATGACATTGCGGCACGATCGGGACGGCCACGGCGGCCCTTCCTGCTGAAGAAGCTGAAGGGCCTGCCCAAGCTTGTAAGCTCTGTTGCCGATCGCGAGGAGCAAGCGATGTACCGTTTGGCAGATGTCCTATGAGTGGCGGGCTCGACTATAGGCTGGACTCGATGGGTCTGCGGCGCCTCTCTCCACTGGACGGTCGTTATGCGCACGAAGGCGCTGAGCTGGCCAGCCATTTCTCCGAGCTCGCCTTGATGCGCCATCGCTTCGTGGTGGAGGTCGAATGGCTTGCGCTGCAGAGCGAGTTGCCAGAGCTAACGCATGTGCGTACGCTCGAGCAGGGAGAGCGTCAACAACTGCGAGACTGGGTCGAAGCCTTCTCGGTCGTGGATGCCGAACGCATCAAGTTGCTCGAGTCTGAAACCAACCACGACGTAAAGGCTGTCGAGTACTTCCTGAAGGAGCGAGTCAACCAGACGTCAATGACCGACGTTCGCGAGGCCGTTCACTTCTCATGCACATCAGAGGACATCAACAACCTTGCGTATGGCCTCATGTTGAAGGAGGGGATTGCATCCGAGTGGGAGCCGCCTGCTCGTGCGCTCGTCGATGCGGTGGCCATGCTCGCCGAGGAAACCGGCGAGCTTCCGCTGCTCACACGTACCCACGGTCAGCCGGCGACACCCTCGACGCTCGGCAAGGAGCTTGCGGTGTTCGTCCTACGCTGGCGGCGACAGTTCCGCCAGATCGCAGGGATCGAATATCTAGGGAAGTTCAATGGCGCCGTCGGCTCTTACAACGCCCATTCAGTGGCCTATCCAAATGTCGACTGGCCCGAGATCTCTCGCATGTTCGTCGAGCGTCTCGGGCTGATCTGGAATCCGTTGACGACGCAGATCGAGCCACACGACTACATGGCGGAGTTGTTCCACGCGATCGTCCGCTTCAACAACGTGCTGCTCGACTTCGATCTCGACATGTGGGCGTATATCGGACTCGGATATATAAAGCAGCGCGTCGTCGAACGCGAGGTCGGCTCATCGACGATGCCGCACAAGGTGAACCCGATCCAGTTCGAGAACTCAGAGGCCAACATCGGGATCTCCAACGCACTGCTTATGCACCTGGCGTCCAAGCTCACAATGTCGCGCCTGCAGCGCGATCTCAGCGACTCCTCAGCGCTTCGCAACGTCGGGGTGGCCATCGGCCACTCACGACTCGCGATCACCACCGCCTTGGCGGGTGTGCGTACCGCAGAAGCCGACGGGCCGGCGATGCTGGCTGACCTAGATGAGGCCTGGGAGGTCCTCGGCGAGGCGATTCAGACACTGATGCGCAAGGCCGGATGCAGAAATCCGTACGAGCAGCTCAAGCGACTCACCCGCGGTGCGAGCATCACGCGCGAACAGCTGATCGAGATCATCGCACAAGTCGATATCCCCGCAGAGGATCAAGAGCGGCTCCTTGCGATGGCGCCACGCGACTACACGGGCCTCGCTGCCAAGCTACTGGCATGGATGCACGAGTCCCCGGCGAGTGACGGTTAAGCCGCGCTTCTGAGGCGGGGCCAGATGCCAGCGGGCCTTGACGCGAGCTTCGACACAGCCTCGCTGGTCCTGATGCTCTCTGACGCTGGGATCGCAGGTAGCGCCTCAATTGTGAGCGTCCGGCGTCGCCCAATCAGTCTGCAGAGCACCTCCGCTCTGCTTGTCCGTTTGCTACTGAGCTTCGAAGATGGACGCCAGGGCGACATGCCAGACACACTTGTTCTCAAGATTGCATCCCCACATCCCGCCGCCGCGGCATTCGCGACGGTCCGCGGTCACTACCGCAGGGAGGTGCGTTTCTATCGCGATTTGGCGCCGCACTGCACGGCGCCGCTCCCGTGCTGCTATGCCGCGAATCACGCAGGCGATGATGTCGGAGAATTCTGTCTGCTGCTCGAGGACTGTCTTGTTGGATGTGTGCAACACAGCTCCCCGCTCGGTCTCGGTCACGGCGCACTGTGCGCCGCCGTTGATTGGATGGCACGCTTTCACGCGCAATGGATATGTGCGCCAGAGCAGCTCGCGGGACTCGCGAATGAGGCGCCCGTGTGGGAAGCGCCGTGTGAGAACGACATGCAGGTGTTCATCCGCGCCGCGGATGGACACCTCTGTTGCGAGGAGCGACGCTTGTGCGACGAAGTGCTCGCTGCAGTGCCTCAGCTGAGCGAGTCGATCGCGGGCCCCCCAACGCTCCGTCACGGTGACTTCCATCCACTGAATCTCTTCTTCAAGGAGCGGGACGGAACTCCCCTGGTGGTCGACTGGCAATTCTGTGAGATTGGCAGCGGGACAATGGACCTTGTCGATCTGCTCTGCCTGCACTGCCATCCGCAGGATCGCCGACAGCTTGGCGAGATATTGGTTGGGCGCTACTGGCGTGGTCTATGCCAGGCAGGTGTAACCGATTACGCATGGGACGCCTGTTGGAGGGACTTCCTCATAGACGTCGCGCGCGCTGTACTAAAGCCAATCTTCCTGTGCGCGATTCCCTCACTGCCGTCGTGGGCCGCGATCTCGCGCTTCAAGCAGGCAGCGCTTGCATTCGAGGATCTCGGTTGCCGAAAGCTCCTACCGGCAATGAACGGACGTTCGCGGACATGAAGTACGCGCAAGCCCTGCAAGTACGCCCGCTGCCGGGTGCCCGTCGTGAACCGGTAGGACTAGTTGCGAACATCGACACGCGTCAGTTTGCGACATACCTGCAGGCGCACGGCGCCGTCGACGGCATCAGCTACGAGCTGAGCTCCAGCCCGTTCGGAGGTCTGCGAACGGGCCTCAGTCAGCTGGCTGGAGATGTGGAGGCAGCCGTTGTGATTCTCACCTTCGACGATGTCTTCCCCGAGCTCGGCTATCGCTCAATGGAGCTGTGGACCCGCGAGCAGGTGAGAGACTGCTTGGCCCAGGCTCCACAGCGGGTCGAGGAGTTCAGCGGTTGGTTGACCACGGAGCTGTCGCGATACAACGCAGCGGTCGTGGTCGTGCCGCCACTGATCCCACCACCACCGCTGACGCTCGCACCACCCACCTGTGCGACGACGCTTCACGCGGCGTCCCTGCGCTTGCAGGTGAGACTGTTGGAGTGTCTCCTGGTCCTCTCACACGTTTCCGTACTCGATGGGGGCGCCATCCTTCAGGGCCTTGCCAGCGCCCAACTGCAGAGCGCGGGATCCTGGCTTCACACCGGTACGCCGCTGAGCCTGGCTGTGCTCGACCGCGTGGCCGGCGCTGTCCATCACCTGCTTGCCAGGCAACCGCTGCCGAAGAAGGTGCTCGTCACCGATCTCGACGACACGCTTTGGCAGGGCGTACTGGGGGATGACGGTCCCGCCGGCATAACCTCTCACCCGGAGGGTGCCGGCTGGATTCACCGTGTTTATCAGGGACTGCTCGCGCTGCTGCGCTCCCAAGGCACGCTGCTCGCGATCTGCAGCCGTGGCGATTTGAATGTGCTGCGCGACTTCGCGTCCGATCCACAGCAGCGTGAGCGCGCAGGCGTGCGCCTCGCGCTGGAGGCGTTCTCGGCGACTCGGTGCTCGTGGCGGTGCAAGAGCAGCATGTTGCGCGAGATCGCGGATGAGCTCGGAGTGGGACCCGAGTCGTTGGTCTTCATCGACAACAATCGAATCGAGCTGGCGGAGGTCCGTGCAGAGCTTCCCGCGGTGACGGCGCTTCGTTTCCCTCGCCCGGCAGAGCTCGACTCGTTCGTCGAGACTCTCCTCGGGCTCTTCGCGAGCGATCAAAGGACCCCGGAGGATCTGCGACGCGCCAGCCTGTATGAGATCAGAGAACGCGCAGAGCGCGAACGTCCCAAGCACCAGACGCTCGACGATTTTCTGCATCGACTCGAAATGAGCGCGGAGTTCGACATGGTCGCGTCCGCTGCCGAGGTCCGACCACGCCAGCTACTGGACAAGACGAATCAGTTCAACCTCACCGGCGAGCAGCTGAACGACGCTGCGTGGCGGAGCTACTTCCAGGATGACGGCCGCTGCTGTATCCAGGGACGTTTGCGCGATCGTCATGGTGACCACGGCATAGTTCTGGTCGCGCTCGCACAGGTTGACGCGGAGCGCGTCGCGCTCGAAAATCTCGCGGTCAGCTGCCGTGTCCTAAACCGAGGTTTCGAGACCGCTTTCCTGGAGTGGATCGCCCAGCGTTTCGCCGGCGTGCCAAGGATCGAGGCACGCTGGCGCGCGACCGGGCGAAATACGATCGTGCGCGAGTGGCTCGCCGGCCACGGTTTCGTGGTCGGACTCGACCCGGAGCGCTTCGTGCTCGCGCGGGCAAAAGGCAGGTTCGTGCTGCCCGAACATCACGTCGGGCTGGAGGATCGCACCGCGCCGGACGACGACGATGCGTGAGACGCACGCCACGCGCATCCCTCCTCTGTTCGTGGTCGGCACAGGCCGATGCGGCTCCACACTGCTCGCCGACATGCTCCATCGTCATCCCGATCTTCTCAGCATCTCCGAGTTCCTGGTTTCGCTCAGCCCACACGCCTTCCCAACCGAGCCGATCGGCGCCGTGCGCCTCTGGCGGATCCTAAGTGAGCCGCGACCGAAGCCGACACTCATGTACCGGCACGGGCTGACCGTGCCCGAGTTTCTCTATAAGCCCAACAGCGACGCTCGCTTTGGAGCCGCCCGCGGGGTACCGCCGATCTGTCTCGCGGCATTGCCGTACCTGGGCGAGGCAGACGAGCTCTTCGATGAGATCCACGCCGTCGCGCTGGCCCTGCCGTCCGCGGCGGCGGGCGAGCACTACGTGCGCTTGTTCGACTGGCTTGCGCGGCGCTTCGGCCGCTCGCGCTGGGTCGAGCGCTCCGGCAGTTCCCTGCGTTTCCTGGCAGCGATGGTCGCCGCCTTCCCGCACGCACGCTTTGTGCACATCTTCCGCGACGGACGAGACTGCGCGGTCTCGATGAGTCACCATCACGCATTTCGGCTGGGCGCGATCGCCGAGGCGCTTCGCCAGCGCATCGGCGTCGATCCCTTCCACTCTTCACACAGACCGCGCGGCGTGCGGCTGCCTGCGCGGCTCGCGCTGCTGCTCCCGGAGAGCTTCGACGTGCAGGCCTACCACGCCTATGAGATCCCGCTCGAGCAATTCGGCGCCATGTGGTCGGCGCAGATAGTGGCCAGTGCGAAGCCGATGCGACGACTGGGCGCGGCGCTGCTGCCGATCTCCTACGAGGGCCTGCTCGCCAACCCCGAACGCGAGCTGACACGCGTCGCCCAGTTCGCTGATCTAGACCCCGATCCCGCCTGGCTGGGACGCGCGGCGCAGCTGGTGCGCCGTCCGCGCAGCTCCTGGCGGGAGCTGGCGACGCACGAGCGCCAGGCGCTCGCCAAGTCCTGCGCTCTCGGCGCGCGGCTGCTCGCCCAGAGATAGCGGCCCACAGGACCGCATCCACGATTCAAAAGATGCGGATCCGGCCAGCGAGCTCCATAGTGCTGGTCAGGAAGGGGCAAAGCTCGATGTCCTATTGCGGCAGTCCTGCTCATGACACAACTCGCGAAACCCTGGGCGAGCTGGCCGCTGCAATCGCAGCCCGATGGGAGCTGGTGCTGGGCTCAGCTCCCGCAGATACCGAGACGCCCTTCTTCGACGCCGGCGGAGACTCGGCCGGCGCGGTCGAGCTCGCACTGCTCCTAGACGAGCTCTATCCGGGTTGCGTCGATGTCATCGACCTATTCGACCACCCGACGATATCCGCGCTCGCACGCCTCGTGAGCGCCCGTCGAGTTGACGGGCGCTCGACGCAATCGCCCATCCCGGCCGGCGGCGATCCGCTCGTGGATGGGCAAGACCACCGGGCGACGGTCGCACCGGTCGCAGTCGTCGGTCTCGCCTGCCGCTTTCCGGGCATAGCCAACGAGCAGGCGTTTTGGGGCCTCTTGAGCGATGGGAGCAGCACACTCGGGGAGATCTCCAAACAGCGCTGGACGCGAGCCGATGGCCTGGAGCTACCTTGGGTTGGGGGATTCTTCACCGACGTCGAGCACTTCGACGCGAGGTCCTTCGGCTTCTCCCGACGCGACGCGGCGCGGACCGACCCACAGCAGAGGCTGCTGCTCGAGCTCTCGTGGGAGCTGCTCGAAGCCGTCGGGTGCGCCGATCGCCTGGCCGGCTCACGCACCGGCGTCTTCATCGGTGCAACCCAGTCCGGCTTCGCCGAGAAGTCAGCGCCGGACGCATGGCTCAACGGTCAGCTCACCTCGCTGCTCGCGAACCGCGTCTCCTACCACTACGACCTGCGCGGTCCAAGCGAGGTCGTGGACACGGCATGCTCCTCCTCACTGGTCGCTGTCCACAGGGCGCTCAGTGCGCTGTCCGCGGGCGAGTGCGACCTCGCGATAGCCGGCGGGATCAGCCTGATGGTGACTCCCTCGCGCTACCTGATGATGGCGCGCAACGGCATGCTCTCGCCATCCGGTACCTGCCGGCCCTTCGACGAGCAGGCGGATGGGATGGTTCCCGGCGAGGGCCTCGCGCTCGTGATGCTGGCACGGTTGAAGGACGCCCGCTCAGAGGGGCTTCCGGTTCGCGTCGTGATCCGCGGATCGGCGACGGGCAGTGACGGTCGCACCAACGGCATCAACGCGCCGCGTGCCGAGTCGCAGGTTGACGTCCTGACCGAGGCGTGGCGGCGGGCCGCGGTGGACCCGTCCGAGCTCTCCTACATAGAGGCACACGGGACCGCGACACCGCTCGGAGATCAGATCGAGCTGCGAGCGCTCGCGAGCGCATTTTGCGGCGCCGAACACAGCTCTGCTCGACGGCGGCCCTGCCTACTCGGGTCGGTGAAGGGGAATCTCGGCCACCTTGAGTGGGCGGCAGGTATAGCGGGCCTCATCAAGGTGATACTCGCGCTCGAGCACTACGAGATACCGCCGACCGTGGGTTTCAGGCACGCGGGCGCACGGTTGGGGCTGGACCCGCGCATCTTCGCGATCCCGCTCGAGCCAACCCGTTGGGAGGGCCCCTCGCCACGGCGCGCCGGCGTGAGCAGCTTCGGCGCTGGAGGCACGAATTGCCATGTTGTCGTCGAGCAGGCAGGCGAGCCGGTTGTGAGCAGGCCGACCCGAGAGGATCGCGCCGGGAAACCTCGACTCGTCCTGCCAGCTGATCTCCACGACCGGCGCGACGGGCCGGCGAGACCGTCTGAGCCGCTCGCCGAGGGTGCTCGGGAGAGCACGGTTGAGGAGCTCCTCTATCGACCCGTGTGGCGTGAGGCCGAACCGATCTTCAAGGACTTCGAGCACGAGTTGGTGCTAGTTGCCGGAGAGCCCGGGGCCCTGCGAGAGGCTACGGTTGATGCGCTACGCGCGACGGGTTGCGAAGCCGCGATCGTGCCGCATGGACTGCAAGCACGCCAAGACGGCGCCCTGGAAGGGTGGCTCGGAGATTTGCCCAAGCAGCCGTTGACGGTCATCTGGTTGCATTCCTACAAGCGGGTGCGGTCGCCCGCGATTGAACCCGCTGAGGCAGCGCAACGCGCCCTGGCTGTCACCGTCGAGCTGTCGCGGCTGCTGGGCGCTTTTGCACGGCGGGGCGGACTGCGCGAGATCCTGGCCGTCACATGCCGTGCCCAGACGCTCCCCGGTGAGGATGCGGGGGCCTGTGAGTTTGCCGCCGTCGCCGGAGTGCTTCGCGCCGGCGCTGCGGAGCTTGGTGAGCTTCGCACCTGCTGGCTAGACGTCTCCGACAGTCATTCCCCGGCGGACGTCGCGGGCGCGGCCGTGGGGGAGCTCGCGGGTGCGAGCGAGGGCGCGGTCGTCTACCGCGATAGTCGGCGGCTCGTGCAGGAGTGGATCCCGGCCGTGGCTTCTCCCGGGTCGCTACCGCTGTGGCGAGCCGCTGAACGCGGTACCTACTTGCTCACGGGTGGTCTGGGCGGTGTCGGCCTAGCGCTCGCGCGACACTTGGCCGGGCACGCTCGGGCGCGTCTGGTGCTCCTCGGGCGCTCGTCGCTGCCGCCGCGCGAAGCATGGGGAGGCTGGGTCGAGGAGCATGAGCCCCACGAGCAGACCGCGCAGCGCCTGCGCCACCTGCTCGAGATCGAGTCGGCCGGCGGGGAGATCCTGACGATGCAGGTTGACGTCAACGATCCGGATGCGCTGAGCGACGCTGTCGCGCGCGTGCGCGCAAGCTATGGACATATCGACGCTGTCATCCATGCGGCCGGCGTGCTCGATGATGGCCTGCTCGTGAACCTTGACGCGGCGCGCTGCGCCGCCGTGCTCGGGCCGAAGGTACGCGGCGCGTGGGCTCTGCGCCGGGCACTCGCGTCAGAGCGGCCTGACGTGGTGGTGCTCTGCTCGACAGCCTCGACGGTGTTCGGCAACGCCGGGCAGGCTAGCTATCTTGCCGCCAACGCATGCCTCGACGCGCTGGCCTCCGCATGGCGCAGCTCAGGACAGCATGTCGTCGCAGTCAACTGGTCGACCTGGGCGGATGTCGGCATGGCCGCTCGCAGCGGGCACGACGCACGCTCGAGCCGGCTTGGCTTCGCCCCGCTTGGAGTCTCCACGGCCCTAGCGGCCTTCGACACGGTGCTGTGCTCGAATTGGGAGCGCGTACTCGTCGCCGGACTGTCGCAAACGCGGCGAAGGCAACTGCTGGAAGGTATGCAAGCCACGCATGTGGGCAGCGAGGATGTGGCTCTGAAGCAGACTTCCCCGGTGGGGGATCGCGAGCTGGCGCACGATCGCATAGCCGACCTGGTCAGCGAAATCCTCGCAGCCGAGCTCGATGAGCCCTCGGGATCGCTGGCGCACGACACGAACTTCTTTGACCTCGGGATGAGCTCTCTGGACCTCGTCGCGCTGCTCGAGCGGCTCTCCGACCGGCTCGGCCGCGAGATCGCGCCGACCGTCTGTTATGAGCACCCGACGATCGCGAGTCTGTCGGCGTGCCTGGCGGACGGGTCGCACGTATACAAAGGCGCGATGGCCGAGATTGACAGTGCCGCTCGCCGGCCTGTGGCACTAGCAAAGGACGTCGCGATCGTCGCGGTCGCGTGTCGTCTACCTGGAGCCGCAACGCCCGAGGAGCTGTGGGAGCTCCTCGCACGAGGCGGCGACGCGGTGGTCGAAGTCCCGCCGTCGCGATGGGACCCCGACCAGTGGTATGACCCCGACCCATCGGTCGCCGGGCGTACTGTCAGCAAGTGGGCCGGGTTGATCGAGGACGTCGAGGGATTCGACCCGCTGCACTTCCGCGTCTCTCCGCGCGAGGCCGCGCGGATGGATCCGCACCAGCGACTGGCGCTCGAGCTCGCATGGGAGGCTTTCGAACGAGCCGGCTACGGCGCTGATACGCCGCGGCGCCGAGGGACCGGAGTCTTCCTGGGGGTCGAGCCGAGTGAATACGCCGCCCTCGGCGAGCCGACGGCTAACTCGGCGACCGGTGGCGCTAACAGCAGCTGCATGGCGGCCAACCGCGTCTCCTACTTCTTCAATTTGATCGGCCCAAGCATGGTCATCGACACCGCATGCTCGTCCTCGGCGACGGCGGTGCAGCTCGCCTGCCGGAGTCTTGCCGCCGCGGATTGCGACCTTGCTCTCGCCGGTGGGGTGAAGGTGCTCGTCGGTCCGCGTGGCTTTGTGGTCAACAGCGCCGCGCGGATGCTCTCTCCCACGGGACGCTGCCGCAGCTTCGACGATCGCGCCGACGGCTACGTGCGCGCCGAGGGCGCCGGTATGGCACTACTCAAGCCGCTGTCTGACGCGTTGCGCGACGGCGACCGAGTGCTCGCGGTCATCAAGGGGACAAGCGCATGCCACGACGGTGGCGCGAAGGCGGGCCTGACGGCGCCAAACCCCGACGCGCAGAGGGACCTACTGCTCGACGCCTGGGCGCGCGCCGGTGTGGACCCGCGCTCGATCGCCTACGTCGAGGCTCACGGGACGGGAACCACGCTCGGCGACCCGTTGGAGATCGAGGCACTAACGGCCGCTTTTCGGGCGCACACGCGCAGCGTCGGCTTCTGCGCGGTTGGCTCCATCAAGGCCAACATCGGTCACGCCGAGGCGGCGGCTGGGATCGCGGGGCTGATCAAGGTGGTGCTCGCGCTCGAGCACCGTGCGCTGCCGCCGACGCCCCATCTGCAACGTCCAAATCGCCGCGTTGACTGGGATGCATCGCCAGTCCATCCGGCCGGGCAGCTGCGCGCTTGGACATCACTAGATGCCGCGCCGCGTCGCGCCGGCGTCAGCGCGTTCGGCTTCGGCGGAGCCAATGTCCATATCGTCGTGGAGGAGGCGCCTGCTCCGCAGCCGAGCAAGGCGCGCGCGGCGCGTCCACGGCTATATGTCCTCTCCGGCCGAACGGACCGTGCGCTACGGCGGAGCGCCGCTCGGCTGCACGCCTGGTTGAGCGAGCATCCCGAGCTGCGCTTGGAGGATGTGGCGGCCACGCTCGCGCGCGGCCGCGCACACCTGGTCTGCCGCGCCGTCGTCGTCGCGGCAGACCGCGAGCAGCTGCTCGCCCATCTGGACGCGCTCGCGCGCGGGAATAGCAGTGTCGGCTTGCTCTGTGGCTCGGCGCGCTCGGAGATCGCAGCCGCGCAGAGCGTCGCCGGCACCCAGCCGGCTGGCGCGATCACCGGCGCTAAATCTCTGCGCCCGTCGCGCGAGCCCGCGCTTGAAGCGTTCGCTCGCATGTACCTCCGTGGCGAGGACGTTGACTGGGAGCGCGTCGGCTGCGACGGCTCGCCGCACGCGCTGCTGCCGACGTATCCCTTCGAACGCGAACGCTGCTGGATCGACGCGGCAGCCGAACGAGAGCCCTCCACACCGACCGAGCAAGTCGAATCGCACACGGCGGGCAGCTCGAGCGCGACGTGGGACTCATGGCTGCTTGAGACCGTTTGGCGCCAGTCCGAGAATCGCATCAGCCCCGACCCGAGACCGAGCGGCGCATGGCTGATCATCGATGGACGTGCGGGGCTCATCGGAGAGCTCCGCCGGACGATCATGAGCAACGCGGGCACAGTGCACCATCTCGTCAGCACCGCTCCACAGTTCGATGAGCGAGGATCTCCCGCGGGGGATGATTCCTCCGCACAGCCCGCCGCCCTCGTGGGCGCCGTTATCTTCGCCGAGGAGCTGAGCACCGAACAGCTCGCTAGGACGCTGCACCGGACCGGCAGTGTGATGGAGCAGCTCGCACGCGCAGCCAGGCCGGGGATCGTCCCGCGCGTCGTGCTCGCGGTGCGCGGCGGCGAGGGCATGCTCGCCGGCGAGCAGATCCGACCCGAGGCAGCCGCACTGCTCGCCGGCGCACGGGCGCTGGCCTACGAGTGCCCGGAAGTCAGCACCGCCGTGATCGACCTCGGCGACGCCGGCGAACAGGAGGCAGCCGCATGGATGTGTGCCGCAATGGCGGCGCGGGAGCCGTTGGAGGGGACGCTCCGAGACGGAAAGCTCTGGTCGCGTGAGCTCAAGTCGAGGAGCACAAGAACGCCGAGGTTGGCTCCGTCGGAGCCACTCGCTGGTGAGGGCGTGTACGTCGTCGTGGGCGGCACCGGCGGCGTCGGTGGCGTGATCGCGGGAATGCTCGCTGAAGAAGGCGCCGGGACGATCCTGCTGCTGAGCCGAACCGCAGCGCCCCGCAATGGCCTCGGGGAGCGCTTGATCGCGCGCAGCGCCGACATCGGGGATCGAGACGCAATGCACCGTGTACTGGATCAGACGCGCACGCTTCACGGGCCGATCCGAGGCGTCGTGCACGCCGCCGGCGTGATGGACCATGTCCATCGCTCGCTGCGCACCAAGACACCGGGATCGATCGCCGAGGTGCTCGCAGCGAAGGTAACGGGCACCCAGATATTGAACGATCTCACCGCGGGCGACCCGCTCGACTTCTTTATCCTCTGCACGTCGATCTCCGGCGTGTTCGGAGTGCTCGGCGCGGGCCAGGCCGACTACGCCGCCGCAAACGCCTTCCAGGACGCGTTCGCGCGCACCCGCAGCGGGCCCGGTCGCACACTGGCAATCGCCTGGCCGCGTTGGCGCGACGCCGGCATGGGAGTGGGGCGTCCGGTCTCCGAACTCCAACGCGAGCTCGGGATTGAGCTGCTCGGCAGCAAGGACGCGATACGCGTGCTGCGGGCGGCACTCCGCCACCACCATGCGCGGACGGTGCTTGTGCTGCCGCACGAGCACCCGTCGGTCGCGGGGAGAGAGCTGCTGGCATTGGAGCCCACGCGACGTCCTCGATCCTCCACACACGAGTTCACGCGTGGGGCGCGGGCGCCCAGCGCAGACGGTTCGGCCGCGCTGGATGACTGGCTGCGCGCGATGCTCGCCGAGCGCCTCGGACTCGCGCTCGCCGAGCTGGACCCGCAGGCGAGCCTCGACTCTTACGGCATCGATTCGCTGAACGTGCTCGACATACTCGGTGCGCTCGAGCAGCGCTTCGGTGTCGTGCTCGAGCCATCCGTTGTGCTCGAGCACAACTCGATCAGCGAGCTCGCCGCCTACCTGCGGGAGCGTTTCGAGACTACTCGAGCCGATCGCGAGCAACTGTCGGCTAGGCCGCCAGCTGCCACGGCGGTCACGGGCGAGCCGCTTCGCGAGAAGCGTGCGTCCCCATCCCGCGACGATGAGAGTCTCGCGATCGTCGGCATCGCATGCCGGATGCCCGGTGCAGATTCCGTGGCTGATTTTTGGGAGCTGCTGAGCTCCGCCCGCAGCGCCGTGGGCGAGCTACCGGCGGATCGCTGGTCCGCGGAGCAGGCCTTCTGGGACCCAACTGGTCGCGATCGTACCCGCAGCGTGAGCAGATGGGGGGGCTTCATGGCGGAGGCCGGTACGTTTGACCCCAAGTTCTTCGGTATCTCCAAGCAGCGCGCGGACGCGATCGACCCGCGGCAGCGCCTATTCCTCGAGGCGGTCTGGAATGTGCTGGAGGACGGTGGCTACGCAGCTGTCGAGCGGCGCCCATCCTCGGTAGGGGTCTTCGCTGGAGCGCGCAGCGAGAACCACTCCGAAGGACACACCACGGACGAGGCTGAGGCGGCCGTCGGCTACGCACAGAACTTCATCGCGGCTCGTGCCGCCCAAGTATTCGACCTTCGCGGCCCGGCGATCGTCCTCGACACGGCGTGCTCCTCCTCGCTCGTTGCTGTGCACATGGCGGCTCAGAGCATTCGCGCCGAAGAATGCGAGATGGCGATCGCCGGTGGGGTCGATCTGCTGCTGGCACCCGCGACTTACATCGCGCTGAGCGCGGTGGGCGCGCTCTCCGCGGACGGGAGATGCTGGGCTTTTGACGAGCGTGCGAACGGCTACGTGCCCGGTGAGGGCGTCGGTGCCGTGCTGCTGCGCCCGCTGTCTGACGCACTCGCGGCTGGAGATCACATATACGCGCTCCTGCTCGGCTCGGCGATCAACAACGACGGTCACACGATGGGCGCCACGACACCGTCGCTGCGCGCGCAACGCGAGCTTCTCGCCCGCGCATGCGCCCGCGCCGGTATCTCGCCGATGGATCTCTCCTACGTAGAGGCCCACGGGACCGGCACCGCGATCGGCGACCCAGTCGAGATCCAGGCCCTCCGCGAAGTCCTCGAGAGTGCGGGCGCCGCCGCTAGATCGTGCGGGGTTGGATCGGTCAAGACGAACATCGGCCACCTTCACTGTGCCGCCGGCGTCGCCTCGCTCTTGAAGGTCGTGCTGGCCCTGCACCACGGCGAGCTGCCGCCGACATTGAACTGCGAGCGACCGAATCCACGACTCGAACTTGACGGTTCGCCGCTGGAGATCGTTCTCGAGACGAAGCCATGGCCGCGCGACGAGCGAACACGCCGTGCCGGCGTGAGCTCGTTCGGATTTGGCGGCACGAACTGCCATGTCGTGCTCCAGGAAGCCCCAGACGACGTCGAGGAGGAGCAGGCGCCCGGACCGCATCTGTTGAGATTGTCCGCCCACGATGAGCAGACGCTACAGCGACGGGTCGCGCAGCTTGCCAACTCGTTGCGCTGCGCCTCAGACTGGTCGGCGGCGGCCGTATGCCGCTCGCTATCCACCGGGCGGGGGGAGTTCGAGCACCGCCTGGCGACATGGTGCTCCAGTGCGCAGGAGTTGAGCGAGCGGCTCGCCGACCTGCAGGAGGATTCCGCCACCCAGACGGACGTCGCGCGTGGACACGCGCCGCGAGAGCGTAAGCCCCACATCGCATTTCTCTACCCGGGACAGGGAGCACAGTATCCCGGCATGGGCCGCGCGCTATATGAGACCGAGCCGGTCTTCCGTAGTGCTTTCGATCGCTGCTCCAGCTGCTGCGATCTATCTCTAGAGCGGCTTGCCTTCGACGGTGACAGAGCGCTCCTGAACAGGACAGACACCACCCAGCCGGCGACCTTCGCGCTCGAGTACGCGCTCACCGAGCTCTTGAGCAGCTGGGGCGTGACCCCCGACGTGGTCCTCGGCCACAGCATCGGTGAGTACGCGGCCGCCTGTGCCGCCGGCCTGCTCACAGTCGAGGAGGCATGCCATACCGTGAGCATGCGCGGACGTCTGATGGTGGAATGCTGCGAGCCGGGCGCGATGCTCGCCGTCAGCGCAGCCGAGCAAGAGCTGGAGGTGCTCCTGCGATCCTCCCCCGGCGTCGAGCTGGCACTCGTGAACGCCCCGCACAGCACCGTCGTCGGCGGTCCCCGCGAGGCGGTGGACCGCTTTCGCCACGCCGCCCAGAGCGCCCACATACGCGTACAACCCCTGTCGGTCTCGCACGCCTTCCACACCGCGCTCATGGACCCGATGCTCGAACGCTTCGCGGCTATAGCCGCGAAGCTGCAGGAGCGTGACTGCTCGCTGCAATACATATCCTCATCTCTGGGCGAGAAGCTCGAGCGGGCGGACGGTGACTACTGGGTGCAGCACGTCCGTCGGCCCGTACGCTTCGCCGAGGCACTACGGCGCCTAGACGAAACGATGCCCGACCTGCTCGTTGAGGTAGGGCCCGGGCGGGTGCTCACGACGCTCGCGCAGGATCAACTCGCCAGCGGAGCGACGAAGCGATACGTGCCGCTGCTGTCCCTGCACGGCGACGAACGTGCCTCGCTGACGCGCGCCGCGGGCGAAATGTGGGTCGAGGGCGTATCACTCGATCCCGCTGGCCCCACACCCGCGAGCCGCCAGCAGACTCCACTGCTGCCCACCTATCCGCTGTGCAGGGTTCCCTGTGCTCTGCCTATCTTCACAACCGCGGGGCCAAAACACGAGCGAGACGAGCGGGCGGAACGATCCCCGGTCGGCCTGAAAGCGACGGCGCGCGACGGCGGGAACCCGGGTGATGTCTCCTGGAGACGCCGCTTCACAACCAACGAGCCGGATGTCGCCGACCACACGGTGCTCGGCCGCTTCTTGCTCCCGGGAGTCACATGGCTCGACGGGGTCGCAGAGACTCTCAGACGATTGCGGACAGGCGCATTCGCGCTGCGTGATGTCACATTCCTCACGCCGCTGGAGTGTGAAATCGGCGTCGAGCGGGAGGCCACCGTGACGATCCTCCCAGGCGCCGACGGGGAGACTCGCTTCACCGGAACGAGCTCCATCGAGGGCGAGCCCGAGGATGTCCTGCACGTACGCGGCCGGCTCGAGCGCGATGTGCCGCCGCAGGCGCCCGTCGTCGACCTCACGGCGCTGCGCGCGCGCCTACCGGAAGATCGCGCCCGCGAGGATGTATACGCCGCGATCCGTGCTTGTGGAATAAGGCACGGACCCTATTACCGGTCGCTGCGCGCGCTGCGCGTCGGCGCCGAGGAGACGCTCGCCGAGCTCGAGCTCACGAGCAGGGCACGCAGCGCCGGGCCACGATCGCTTCACCCCGCCCTACTCGACGCGGCCACGACAGCCGGCGCGGGACTCGCGGTGGCGGGGAGTGGGTGGGGGCCGTCAACAGACCCATTCATCCCGTTCCACATCGAGCGGGTGGAGATACTGCGTCCACTGCCCGCATCGTGCTTCGCCTGGTATCGACTCCGATCGACACGAGCCGAGATCATCGTCTTCGACCTCGAGCTGCTCGACGAGCAGGGGCGTCGCTGCGCCCGCTTGCACCGCTTTACGAGCAAGCGATACAGGCAGACCGGAGACCCAGATGCTCATGGGCAACCGATCGCCACCGGCCAGCTGCTGGCAACGGTCAGATGGGAACCGGCCAGGCCCCTCGGCTCGCGCGAACTACACGGGCCGCTCATCCTGCTCGCCGACACGCTCGGCGTCGGCGCATGCATCGAGGCGTGGGCAGCACGTCATGACGTCCCGCTCGTCAACGTGCTGGCGGGCGATAGCCTGCGGGCGCTTGACGGCACGCGCTATGAAGTGGTGCCCGATAGAGCCGAGGACTTCCTGCATGTGCTGCAGCTGGCCAGAGGCCTGCGCGATGAAGCGCCAACGCTTATCCATGCGTGGAGTTGCACGGAGACGCCCTCGACGTCGCTGCCCGAGCTCGAAGCTCGGATCGAGCGGTCCAACCAAGCGCTGCTCGCGCTTGCCCGCGCACTCGCGCAAGACGGTCGCGAGGCGTTCCTGCGAGTCCTGACCGCAGACGCGTGGCCGCTCTGCGGCAAACCCGCCAGAGGCGCGCTTGAGGGCGCGTGCCTGACAGGATTGGCGCGCTGTGTTCCGTGGGAGCTGCCCGGAATCGACCTGCGTCTGATCGACGTGCCTTCGAATGACCCAAGCTCCTGGGAGCTGGTGTTCGCCGAGCTCGGCGGGCGGACCGAGGAGACGATCGTGGCACTGCGCGGGAACAGCAGATGGATCCCGCGCATCGTTCCCGTCGTCCCACCATCGAGTAGCGCCGGCGCCCCAGCCGATGCATGCGTTATAGCCGGAGGGCTCGGTGGAATCGCGATCGCGATCGCCGAACAGCTCGCAAAGAGCGGCCTGCGTGCCTTCGCCTTGCTGCAACGCGGCGAGCAGCAGGCACACGCCGATGCTACGCCTGCGCTGCAGCGCCTCCGGCGGGGAGGCTGTCACGTAGTCGTCCTACGCGCGGACATCGGCGACTCGGCGTCGCTGGCGCCCGCGCTCGAAGAGGCCCGACGCGAGCTCGGCCCGATCCGGACCGTTATCCACGCGGCGGGTCTCCTGCAAGACGGCCTGCTGCGCTCCAAGGATCCCGAGACGCTACGCGCCGTACTGCACGCCAAGGTTCGCGGCGTTTGGCTACTGGACGCGCTCACCGCCTCTGACCCGGTTGGGCACTTCGTGCTGTGCTCCAGCGTCAGCGCGCTCTACGGCGCGTTCGGACAGGGCGATTACGCCGCGGCCAACGCTTTCCTGGACGCCTTCGCCGAGCACCGCAGCCGCACGCGCCGCGGGCTGACCCGGACGATCAACTGGTCACTGTGGGACGGCGTCGGCATGGGCCGTGACCCAGAGATCCTGAGACGCTTCAAGCGGGCTGGTCGGACTCCGTTGCGCCCAGCTCAGGCGCTGCAGGGATTCGACGCGGCGCTGCGGCTATCCACGACGCAGGTGATCGTCGAGGAGCGCTCAGACATCCGGCGCTTCGGAAAGGCCGGGGCGCGTCAAACCGTGACCGGCGAACAGGTCCTGCATGCGCCTGGGGGCGCGCAGACCCACGCGACAGCCGATTTAGTGCCGCCACGACCGAATCTCGCGCAGGCGGGCGCGCTGGAGAAGGACGCCGAGTTGCTGCTCAGGACCGAGACAGCCAAGCTGCTCGGGGTTCCAGCAACGCAGATAGACACATCTGCCGAGTTCCTATCACTCGGCCTGAGCTCGCTACAGATAGTCGAGCTGGCTGACCGTCTCAGTCAGGCACTCGAGCGTCCGCTCTACCCCACGCTGCTGTTCGAGCACGTAACCGTTCGGGCGCTCGCCCAGCACATCACGTCCGTGCATCCCGACGCTCTGGAGCGCGTCGGTGACGATCAGACAGTCGCCTCGCCACAACCCGCTGGAGACAGCGAGGCAGCGGTCGGCGCGGCGGTGAGCGAGGGAGAGCAGATCGCCGTGATAGGCGTCTCAGGTCGATTCCCGGGCGCCGGGTCGCCGGCGGCGCTGTGGGAGCTTGTAAAGAGCGGACGCTGCGCGGTCAAGGACGCCACCGTCGAGCTGCAACGTCGTGGAATCTCAAGCGACGGCGATGGTCGTCTCGCCGCGATGCTCGACGGCGTAGAGGACTTCGACGCTCTGCTCTTCGGGGTAGCGCCGCGTGAGGCCCCGCTGCTGGATCCCCAACAACGCCTGTTGCTCGAGACCGTCTGGGAGCTGTTCGAGCGCGCCGGTCGTGGCGGACGCTCCACGCCGCGCCGCACCGGTGTCTTCGTGGGCGTGATGAACGATGACTATCGTTGGGAGGCCGCTCGCGCTGGGCTCAGCCTGGGCGTCGGCGCAGGCACCTCAGCGGCGATCCTCGCCAACCGCGTCTCCTACACGTTTAACCTCGACGGGCCGAGCATGCCGGTCCAGACCGCCTGCTCATCCTCTCTGGTCGCGCTCCATCTCGCATGCGAGAGTGTGCGCCGCGGCGAGGCGGAGCTCGCGGTCGCAGCGGGCGTAAACGTGCTGCTCTCCGCACACTGGTTCGACGAGTTTGCCGCCTTCGGCATGCTCTCGCCCAGCGGACGCTGTCACACATTCGGCGCGGACGCCGACGGCTACGTGCGCGGGGAGGGCGTCGCGGCGGTGCTGTTGAAGCCGCTGCAGGCCGCGCGGCGCGACGGCGACACCATCCATGCGGTCATCAAGGGCTCGGCAATCAACCACAACGGTCACACAAACGGGATCAGCGCGCCGAACCCGGCATCCCAGGCTGATGTGATCCTCAAAGCGCTCAAGGCAGCCGGGATCACACCGGCCGACATCTCCTACATCGAGGCGCACGGCAGCGGAACCCCACTCGGAGACCCGATCGAGGCCGAAGGGTTGCTGCGCGCCTACGACATATGTGGCGAGCAGCCAGCGTCATGCGCGCTCGGCTCGGTGAAGGAGAACATCGGCCACTTGGAGGCCGCCGCCGGGATCGCGGGGCTCGTGAAGGTGCTTCTCTGCATGCGCCATCGTACGCTGGCACCGTCAAACGCGGCGCGGCGACCAAACCCGCTGATCCCCTTCGGGGACGGGCCACTCCGACTTGCCCACGAGGCTGAACCGTGGGAGGGGCCGCGACCGCTGCGTGCGGGTCTCAGCTCGTTTGGTTTCGGCGGAGCCAACGCCCACGTGATTGTCGAGGAGCCACCGCCCGATACTGCGCCGCCGACGCGAGTCCGCCCTGCGGAGACACTGGTCCTCTCGGGTCGCACGAGAACGGGGTTGCGCAGGCTGGCGGAGGAGCTGCGAGTCGCGCTCGACGCGCAGCAGGAATGGTCGCTCGCCGACGTCTGCGCGACGCTATCGCGAGGACGAACCCAGCTCGGATGTCGTCTAGCGGCGGTCGTCCGCTCCGAGACCGAGCTGCTTACGACCCTCGATGCGGTGCGTGACGGTCGGCTCCAGGGCATCGAACGACCGTCTCCGGAGAGCTCAGCAGAGCCGATCCTGCTGCTCGGCGGGGAGTTCGGAGGCGACACCCGAGCGCGTCTGCTCGGCCAACACGAGCTGCTCGACAGCTCGCTCGCCGAATGGGAGCAGGCACTGTGTTCCGCAGGCGCCACGGGAGAGCCGGCGCCCAACGCCGAGACCGCCGCGGCCGCCGGTGCGATGGTGGAATGCCTACTCGCCTGGGGGGTGCAGCCGCGCGCGTGCGTCGCCGAAGGCGCAGCGCTACTCGGCGCCGCGGTTGCCTTGGGAGCGCTCGAGCGCAGGACCGCCGCGCGACTACTGGGCGGCGAGGACGACAGCGCCGAGAGGGTCGGCGAGCGACCGGGCACACTCTTGATAAGCCCAGTCGGGCGGGTTGATGGATCGCGATCCTGGCACTGGTGGCGAGTTGCCGCCTCGAGAGCTCATGACGGGGACGCGCTCGCCGGACACCTGAATGAGCTCGGCGCTGGCACGGCGGTGGCACTCGCCGCCACCCCGCTGGCGGCAGCGATTCCCGCCGACAGTCTGCTGGCGAGCTGGTCTGACGCGCAAGACCCGTGGGTTGGGCTCCTAGAGGTCCTTGCCGCACTGCATCGCGCTGGCGCGAAGATCGATTGGGATGCCTTCGAGTGTTCCCGCCGTCATCGTCGCGTCGAGCTGCCCGTTCCTGCATTCGAGCGCGCCCGCCACTGGATCTTCGAGACCCCGCCGGCCGCAGCCAGACACGCAACCCGTGCCGTCGAGATCAGTACCGTGACGTGGCGCACGCACGCTCACGACACGGTAGCTCGACGGACCCTCACAGGCAGGTGGCTGCTGCTCGGCTCGGAAGGTCTCGGTCGCGCGCTCGCCGAGCAACTCGAACGGGCCGGCGCGGAGATCATGCTGGAGGCATCTCCCGCGGAGCACGACGTGGACCGTCTGCTCGAGCATGCCCTTCGCCCGGAGCAGGAGCTCGGCGGTATCTGCCTGCTCGGAACCTGCGCGTCTGAGGCGGCGGAGACCGTCGAGGAGTTGCGGCGAGGGGTGGGCACATTTCACGCGGTCACACGGGCGCTACGTTCGCGCGAGACGCGTAGCGCCCTCGAGCTCTGGGCCTTCACAACGTGTGGTAGCGATGCGCCCGGCGCGCGACGCTCGCCGATCTCGCCGCGGGGAGCGCTCGCTGCGTTCGGCACGGTCCTGGAGCAGGAGCAGGGTGGCGTGCGTGTCCACGTCATCGACGTGGCCGGCGAAGACGATGGCGCGCTCGCAAACGAGGCGGCCGCGGCGATCACACGCTCACGCGTGCTGCCAACGACATGTGCGCTCAGGGCGGGGCGGGTGTGGACGCGCCGACAGGTCGCTCTCGCCGACCCGCGCGAGCAGGTTCAGTCACGCGTGGGCGAGGTGTGGTGGATCACTGGGGGCCTTGGCGACCTCGGTCTCGCCGCTGCGCAACTGCTCGCGCGGCGCGGAGCTCGAGCGGTGATCCTGACGAGTCGTCGCGAGCTTCCCGACAGGACGACGTGGGAGCGACTGTGTGTCCAGGACGGGGAGCTCGCCGGGCGCCTTAGCCTGCTTCAGCAGATCGAGCGTGGTGGGACGAGCGTGAGAGTCATGTCTGCCGACGTCGCCGAGGAGTCTGTGATGCGGAAGATTCTGGAGGCGATCCTCGACCGATACGGGGCTCTGCATGGGGTGATTCACGCGGCGGGAACCGCCGGTCAGGGCGAGCGTGCCCAGCGCGTCGCTCCCGGCAAGTTGCTCGAGGTCTTCCGTGCAAAGCTCGAGGGAGCGATCGTGCTCGACCGGTTGACCACCGATCTGGATCTCGGGCATTTCGTCTGCTTCTCGAGCTTGTCGGCACTGGCTGGCGGAATCGGACTCGCAGACTACGCGGCGGCGAACGCCGCGCTGGACCTGCTCGTCTCAGCCCGCCGTGACGCCGGACGGCCGGCCACGACAATCGACTGGGCGGCCTGGGCCGGAGTGGGCGTGAACGCACGCCAGGCGAGCGGGCCTCTAGGTCGGCGCCCGACGCTGGCTCGCCAGGACGCGCTTGCTGCGCTCGACTCGATCCTCGAGCTCCCGCCGGGCCACTTCGCTGTGACCCCTGTCGAGGATCACGCCGAGCGCGATGCGATCGGGGGCGCGGGCGCGATGACTGAGCTAAACGGCCATTCGAGCTCCGCCGAGCTGCTCGGTGCGGTGAAGACGGCCATCGGGGATGTTCTCCGCGCGGATCCGAGCCAGTTCGACGCGGATACACCCCTCAACGACTTGGGACTCGACTCCCGGATGGCGCTGGAGCTGCTCGATGCGCTGGAGGGACGCTTCGACATCGAGCTGGCACTCGAGCTCATGCTCGACGGTCCGACGGCGGCGAGTCTTGCAAGCGCGCTCCACGAGACTCAGATCCCCAGTCACCATGTGCCAGATGACGCTGCCGCCGTCACGAGAGGGGCGATGGCAGCGGCGGAGAGCGGTAGATGAAAGCCGCGAACGACACCGTGAGCGCCAAGGACATCGCGCTGTACTCAGTGATCCCGGGTGTGCGCGACACCCAGCTGTACCTTGAGCCAACCTACTTGCAGGCTGTGCGGCGTGTCGCGCAGCTCGCCGGGGAACATGGCTTCGAGGGAACCCTGCTGCACACGAACTTTCACGCGCTTGACCCGTGGATGCTCGCGCCCACAGTGTTGGCCGCGACTGACCGGCTCGTCCCACTCGTCGCGCTGCAGCCGAGTGGGATGTCGCCGCACGTCGCGGCACGCCTGCTGATCGCCGCGGCGCACCTGTATGGACGTCGCGTTGACGTTAATATGGTCACGGGCGCCACCCGCGATGAGCTACGCGCCGTCGGCGATAGCCTCGAGCACGACGCACGCTATCAGCGGGCCAGGGAGTTTCTGCTCGTACTGAAGGCGATCTTCGACGCCGAAGGTGAGCCGATCGACTGGCAGGGGGACCATTACAGCTATGAGCGCCTTCAACTCGAGCCGGCGATGCCTTCGCAGTTGCGTCCGCGGATATTCGTCGCCGGCTCCTCGCCCGCCGGAGTCGCCTTGGCTCAAGACGCCGCCGATGTGGCTGTCGCGCATCCCTCGCCATGCGCGGAGTTCGCGGCGGAGTTCGCCGTGCCGCTGCGACAGGAACACGCCGAGCTGCAACTCGCGATCCGTATCGGAATCATGGCTCGTGAGCGGAGCGAGCAAGCATGGGCTGAGGCCAACGAGCGCTTCCAACCGAACAGGCTCGGAGAGCTCAAGACGATCCGTAAGACGCGGTCAGAGTCAACATGGGTCCGCACGCTCGCACGACGATCGCTCGAGGAGGACCTCCACGACGAGGTCTTCTGGCTTGGTCCATACCGCTGGGCGATGTCCTATGCGCCTTACTTTGTAGGCAGCTACGACGCTGTCGCCGCGTATCTCAGACGCTACGCGAGCGCCGGTGTGCGCCACGTCCTGCTCGACGGGCCATTCACCGAGGAGGATTTCGCTCATACCGCTGAGGTCTTCGCGCGATTGTGAGCGATCGCACTGAGATCGAGCACCGCCTCGTCCACGCGGCCGACGCCGTCGAGCGCTCATGTTGGGCTTCGATCCAGGACTCGACAGTGCGTATCGCGGGCGACGCGAGCCAACTCGACGCGCTACGGGACTTCTACGCGCCTTACTACCGGCTGCTCGACGGAGCACCCGAGCATACGAAGACAGAGATTCTTCTCTGGGTATGTGAGGGCAGACAGGATTCGGTGCGCGCGGTCACCGATATGCGAGTCTTCCTGCGAGCGAGCAGACCCATCTTCGTCGATGAGCGCTTCACGCTCTTTCGTTGACCCGTCACCGGCATCGAGGTCATGTGCGATCGCCTCAGCGGACGCATCCTGCTATGCGGGCAGCGCGCGACAGAGGTTGGGCTGCAAGCGCGCACGCTGGTTCGCGACCAGGTCTTCCGCCAGCTCGAGAAGCGAGATGGAAGTGTCGTCTTCCACGCGTCGGCAATCGAGCTGAACGGCGTCGGAGTGGCGTTCGCGGGCGCGCGCAACTGCGGCAAGACGGCTTCACTGCTGGCATTCCTATCGAGGCGAAAGGCGAACCTCATCTCCTGCGATCGTGTCAAGCTGTGCGCGAAGAAACGAGGTGCGATCGCGATCAGTGGGATGCCGGCTCGCTGCAACATTCATCGTATGGCGCTCGAGCGCGACCCCTTCCTGAGGCCGCTGGTGTGCGCGAGGTCGGTCCGCTATGACCGTGACGGCAAGGCCCTGGTTGACGCGAGGAGCCTCGTGGGACTCGCGGGCGTCGGCCAGGTCGCGGCCGCGCCGCTGGGCGTGGTCGTCTTCCCGGAGGTCCTGTCCGATCGCGAGTCGCTCAGCTGCGAGTGGCTGGAGGACCGAGACGAGCTGAGGCGGCTCATGCGTGAAAACGTCATGGAGGGTTCGCGAAATGACAGGCATGTCCATTGGCTTGGTTGTGTGCCCGATCCTCCCGTGACCCTGGCCGAGCGGATCGAGCGCGTTCTCGACGGTCTCGGTGAATCGGTGAAGTGCGTACGCGTGAGAGCTGGTTATGAGCGCTACGTCAAGGCGATCGGAGATGGGTCCTTCGACCCACTCGCGCTCGGCTGATCATCGGACTAAGCCCCTCGAGGAAATTGAGGAGCAGCTCGCGCGCGAGCTCGGGACGTTCGATCACCGATCCATGCCCGGTGCACTCCATGACCGCGAAGCTCGCGCGCGGCAGCGCTGACGCGAGGGCCTCGGCGCCCAACAGGTTCCGATCCTGGCGTCCGGCCACCACCAGCGCGGGCGCCGTGACGGAATGGAGGTCATCGGCGACGAGCGAGTCCGAGCGCGCCGCCCGGGCCGCGTCCTGCGCGCGACGGGGATCGAGGTGCAGGAACCAGCGCGTTGATGTCGGCGCCTCGCTAACGCCCTCAGCCGCTCGTGCGGCACGGGCCCGCCTGCGGCTCTGGATACGCTCGGAGCGAGACGGCGGCGAACCGAGCCCGGCGTCATAGGCGGCGACCGCGGCTACCAGCCGCGGGTGGCGCAGCGCGAGCTGTAGCGCGACGCGTGCTCCCAGGCCGGTTCCCCAGACGATCGCCTCTGACACGTCGAGCAGCTCGAGTACGCGCGCCGCGTCCTGCGCATAGTGGGCAAGCGAAAGTGGGGCCCGCTCAGCGAGGCTGCGTCCCGTGCCGCGTATATCGAAGCGCACGACCCCGTATCGCGGGGGGAGCGGGTCGAGTACGGGCGACCACATCAGCAGGTTGGCGCCCGCCCCGTTGAGCAACAGCAGGACGGTTTCGGCATCCGCGATCCCAACCGAGACGGTGGCGAGTGAGACACCTCGAGCGGTCAGGAGCCGCTGCTCTCCAGGGTAGGGCTCAAGCCTCTTGTTCACGCTCGTCGCTGCGTGTCCTGGTGAGATTCTTGTGCGTTTGCCATCGCGGCGTGCGACGTTCGCGGTAGGCACGCAGCCCCTCGGAGGCGTCCGGCGTGTCGCTGATCCAGCGGAAGGCACACCGCTCCTGTTCGTGTGCCCGGTCTCGATCCGGCTCGGTCAGGAACCGGTAAACGAGTTCCTTCGTGAGGCTGACGGCGACGGGGGATGTGTTGACGACGATGTCGCGCGCGATCTCACAAGCTCGCTCGAGCACACGCGAGCGCGACGCGGCCTCGGTAGCGAGTCCCCAGCGTGCCGCGTCGGTCCCCGAGAAGGACTCGCCACGGAGCAGGAGGTCCAGCGCCCGCGAGAGTCCCACCAGTCGTGGCAGGATCCACAGCGAGTTCGCCTCTGAGATGAGCCCCCGACGACAGGCCGCGAAGCTGAGCTCGGCGTCGTCCGCGACGATCCGGATATCCCATTGCAGCGGCAATGTCAGCCCGACCCCGATCGCCGCGCCGTTGATGGCGCCTATGATCGGCGTGCGCAGTTGCCACGGAGGGACATCACGCAATCCGAGCTCGATCGCCAACCGCTCACGCTCGTGCCGTCCACGCGCGGTCCAGACGCCGTCGGCTTCCTCTGGGTCAAGGCCCATGCAGAACGCTGGGCCGGCGCCAGTAACGACGATGACGCGAATCTCGCGCTCGTCGTCCAACGCCAGCAGTGCGTGCCTCAGCTCGACGTCAAGGCGCAGGTCGATGGCGTTCAGCCGCCGAGGGCGATTGAGCGTCACGACCGCGACGCCGTTGTCGCGGTCGATCAGCAGGGTCCGGTAGCCGCAGGCGGTCGCTGCCAGCTTGCCGAAGGAGGAGTGGCGAGCCGCTGGCGTCGATCTGCTCGTGTCGTCCTCGCGGTCATCCTCGGGCGCGATCCCGCCGCTTCTGCTCACAGTACCGCGAGCAGCTGGACGGCGACGCCGGCGATCATCGCCGCGGGAAACGGCAGGCCTGCCCACCAGGGCCTACTCAGATCCGCGGCGCGCCGTGGACGCGAGAGCAGCGCGAATAGCAGGATCACCGCGACTGCATAGGCAAGATACGCTGTCGAGAGGTCGGCCTGACCGACGAGCACGACTACGAGCGCGAGCGAGAGCGCCAGCAGGCCGAGGCACAACCAGCGCACGAGTGGCCACGCGATGTCATAGATCCGCTCCCGTGGACGATCGCCGAGGTGACGAGTGAGCTTCCATACGTCGAAGCCGGCCCACACAATTCCGACGGCGGCGGCGACATCTCCAGCCGCTAGTGACACGGACGTAGCCGTGTGCCAGGCGATGTACACGTAGCCCAGCGCCGCGGCAGGAGCGATCTCGAACATCGGCAGTCGGCCGAGAATCAGCCGACTCGTGCGGTCAAAGACTCGCTCGAGCCGGATCACGAACGAGCTTGCGATCATCAGCAGCGTGCTCGCCAACGCGGTCGCGAGCATCGCTGGGTGGGCTAGGTTGAGGATCGCGATCACCACCGTCGCCGCGGCGACTGCGCAGAACAGGCCACCGATGCTTGCACCACCGATTTTGCCGCTCCCAGCCGTGACGTAGTAGGTGTGCACGTCATCGAGTAGCCGTAGCTGTAGGAACAGGAGCAGCACTGTGGCCAGGGCGACTACGGCCAGCGGGTGAAACGAGATGTCCCCCGCGATTCGCCCGCAGAGGATCCACACGACAAGCGCCCCCACGCTCAGAGTCATCGCCTGCACTGGAGGAAATTGCTCGCCGAGATAGCGCGGCACACCAGTCGCGACACGACGAACGAGCACCGATATCTCGCTACTGCTCATGCGTACGATGATGGTTGACATTTGGAACTCATGTCAAGGATGACGCAGACCTTCCGTAATTGTCGTCGCTGAAAGCGCTGGTTAGGATTCCGAGTCAATTTGTGTGCCGAAAACCTGGTGTGAGGAGGCGCATCCGATGGAGTTTTGGGACAAGCTCACGTCCGCCGGCATACTCGCCCGCGATATCTGGCAGTGGGAGGGGTCCACGTTCCGCCAGCGCACGTATGGCGAGGTCGTGAAAGATGCGCAGCATGTAGCCGCTGGGCTACAACGGCGGGGGGTAGGTCCGGGCAGCATCGTGGCGACAGTGATTACCAATGGGCCGGACGCGATCGCCTGTGCTATTGGAGCGTGGTTTGCGGGCGCAAGAGTGGCTTCACTGCCGATCATCGCGCGCGGGATGAGCATCCCTAGCTACGCCGCGCAAGTGCGTCGTCTATGTGCGCGCTTGAATTCAGAGTGTCTGGTTGCCGAAGACAGGTTCTTGGCATTGATGCCGCAAGGCACCACTATCGGTGTCGATGTGCTCGGCTGTCGAGGCCTGATCGAGACCTCAGCCACCGGACATCTAATGCCACCGTCGGGGGAGGAGACAATGTTTATTCAGTTTTCCTCGGGAACCACTGGCGAGCCGAGGGGAGTGGAACTGACGAGGGACGCGATCGATAAGCATTTGTCGATGCTTTCCCAACACGCGGCGATCGATCCCGAGCGAGACTTCGGATATTCCTGGCTTCCGATGTCGCACGACATGGGGCTCTTCGGCTGCGCGCTTCTGGGCTGGTATAATGGTATTCCCGGCGTGATAGCTCCGCCGGAGCGATTTCTGGGCGCGCCGCGCACATGGTTTGACGACTGCGCGGACTTTGGCGCTACCGTCACCGCCGCGCCACCGTTCGCGCTTGGGATCGCGGCACGCGCAGCGCTGGCGCACCCGAGCGGAAAGCTACTCAGGTTGCGTCTGTGCCTGGTAGGCGCAGAGCAGATCATGTGGAAAACACTCATAAACGCCGCCGATGCGCTCGCGCCAAGGGGTTTGAGTAGCGAGATATTCACCCCAGCATATGGGCTCGCGGAGGCGACGCTCGCGGTCACGATCGAGAACCTGCATGCCGCGCCGTCGTTCATCGACGTCGAAGATGCCGCTCTGGCAGATGGCCGCGTGCTGATCGTCGACTCGGAAGACCCCGGCGCTCGGCGCCTGGTGTGTGTCGGCAGCGCGCTGCCGGGTATCGACGTGAGCATCGATCCCACAAATAGCGAAATCCTTGTTAGGAGCCCCAGTCTCGCATCGGGTTACTTCGGCGATGCCCGGCTCACATCAGAGCGCTTTCACAACAATGAGCTACGCACGGGTGACCTTGGCTTCCTTCACGAGGACAGGTTGTTCATCAGTGGACGCAGCGACGATCTCCTGATCGTGGCCGGTCGCAACATCTATGTGCAAGAGCTCGAGCGAGTCGCGGGCACGGACACCGATGTGAGAACAGGCAACTGTGCGATCGTCGACATACACAACGGTATGCGCCCGCGGGTTACGCTTGTGGCGGAGGTCAACGCCGGCAAGGTGAATATGGCGGCCCTGGCGGCTCGGCTATACCGAACTACGATGGAGCGTGGCGGACTGCAGATCCACGAGTTTGTGTTTCTGGGTCCCGGCGAATTCCCAAAGACGCCCAGCGGAAAGGCGCAAAGATATCGGTGCCGAGAGATCATCGCCGACCCGATGATCGGCGCGCGTATCACTCTGGGCACATCGGCGATTTGACCTAGTGAGGATGTAGCGATGTATGAAAAGCTCGTGCGCATCTCACTGGTTCGACCCCGCGTAGTGATATCCATGTGGTTGTCTATAGCATTCATAAGTGGGCTGGTAGCGACAGGTGGCTTGGGCGACATCGACGAACGGGGCTACTCTGTAGCGGGATCGGAAACCGCGCGCGTCAATGAAACCCTCCGTCGTGACATCCCGGACAATACCGGGACAACGATCTTCGCCGTGCTGAGAGCCAACCGTCCTCCGCCAAAAGAACTGTCCACCGGCACCGCAGTGACTATGCTCGGACAGCAACGTAGCTCTGACATCGAAGAAACGATCAGACGGCTACAGCGACTACCTAATGTGATCTCCGTCGAGCGCGTTGCCACGGAATCCGAAGAAGTCGAAGGAAGCATAGCGGGAGGTGCCCTGCTGGCCATCGTCCCGATACGCCTCAACCTGTCCTATACGGCGGCCGAGCGTTACGTGCCGGAAATCGAAAATGTGTTGAAGAGGGCTTCCGCCGATTATGTGTCATTTGGACTCGTAGGGGGAGTGATCGTCTCTCGGCGCTACTCGACGATTGTCCGGCAGGATCTAGCGCATGCCGAGCAAATTGCGCTCCCTTTGATTTTTGTATTCCTCGTCATTGCATTTCTATCAGTTGTGGCGGCTGCGCTGCCTATCATGCTCGCAGCGATCTCCTTGGCGACAACTTTGATCTGTTTGCATCTTCTCAGTCTGCAAGTCGGTCTGAGTATCTTCATCATCAATACTGCTTCCGCATTGGCTCTCGGTCTTAGCGTTGACTATGCCCTGATCATAGTTACCCGTTTTCGCGAGGAGAGGCAATCGGCTGGCTCGGTTGAGGAGGCGATCAGTCGGACCATGCAGACGGCAGGTCGCGCAGTGATGCTGTCGGGAATGACGATCGTATTTGCCTCCTCATCATTGATGGCCGTCGGCGTCGGACTGTTCTCGTCCATCGCCCTCGGAGGCATCGTCGCCGGCATAGTCGCCGTATCGGCGTCCACGACGCTACTGCCGGCGGCAATCCTGCTGCTTGATGATCGTCTCGACCGCTTCACTTTTCGCCCGGCTGCCAGGGCCTCACGTCGCAGGACGCTCTGGCGCTGGCTGGCTGGAATCGTCACGGCGCACCCGATCGCGTCTGCTCTGATGAGCCTAGCTGTGCTCTTGGCGCTGGCGGCTCCTTCCATCTCTCTGCAGCTTGACTTTCGCAACGTGAGTGGTCTACCGAGCAGCGATCCAGTGACGCGAGAGCTCAAACGTGTATCGGCGGTGTTTGGCCCAGGCGCGGATGGATTGGTCGAAATCGTTACAAAGGAACCACTAGGCGTAGCCAAGCTAATCCAAAGAACCCCAAACGAGCGAACGATTTGGCGTGAAGTGGAAGGAAAGGATGGGTGGTATGCGATGGATGTCGTTCTGAAGGTCGCGCCCGACAGCGATGCCGCCCGCAACACGGTCAGCCAGCTCAGGCGAGAGCTGCATGGCGCCAAGGGAACAACCATGGTAGGGGGGGTTACCGCGAGTGAGATCGATCTCACCAGCCGGGTTGCATCCCGAACGCCGCTCGTCATAGCCATAGCGATGCTCATAGGTCTGATAGGGCTCGCAGCCGGTCTGCGCTCGATAGTGGTGCCGCTCAAGGCCGTGTTGTGCAGTGTGCTCTCGGTGGCTGCCACACTGGGAGTTCTGCTGGACTGGTTCCCCTCGTCTGGCTCCAGCTCGAGCCTCTCGTTTTTCGTCCCGCTCGTCATCTTCGTCCTAGTGTTTGGGCTATCGATCGATTATGAGGTGTTCCTTTTGAGCCGAATACGAGAGGCGGTGCGGGCTGGACATTCCACGAAGACGGCGACGTCGATCGGTTTGATCCGGAGTGGACGGCCGATCGCCCTCGCGGCGCTGACCGTGGCGATCGTGTTCGCCGCGCTGTCGTTCTCATCACTGGAAGCAATGCGGCAGCTCGGGGCAGGCATGGCAATCGCGATCGTGCTGGACGTCAGTATCGTGCGGTGCGTACTCGTTCCGGCTTGCGTCGTCCTGCTGGGGCGATTGAATTGGTGGTTCCCCATGTCTGGTAAGACTCACGAGATGGTTCTCTGACAGCGGTGACGATGAGCAGCGGTCGAAAGGAGCCGTAAGCCTAGCGCTGGCCATTGGGCTTGACCAGTCTGAATGACGCTACTTTTGACCCAAGCGAGCACTATGCCTCCTGGTTGCTGGTATCGACTCTTCACGGGTCACTCATATGCTTGGACGGCAGTTTCGTCCGCTTGTCGTTTGTTCTTGCCGTAGCTACATTTAAGCAGCCAATCCCATCAGCGGAATGACAGTCATTGTGGTGCATATAAGGTCGGCCATTGCGCTCCATCTATCAAGAGCGAGTGTTGTGTCCAGCCATATCGAACCTCATGCGAGGAAAGGTAATTTAAAATGAAAATGATGTATATACTAGGAGCCGCACTGCTTGCGATGCTGGCATTCAGCGTAGTGCCCGCTGAGTCTGCTTTTGCGACTGAAACAGCAGAGTGGTTAGTCGATGGCGCTACGATAGCCTTAACGGAAAAGGTCAATGTGGATGCGACGGTCAACTCTGCGGGAGTATTATTGGAAGATATGAACGCGACTTTGAGGCCAGATATATTATGTACGGGCCTTAAAGGCTTAGGCTTCATCTACTCGAATGGTGAAGGTGAAATAGTTGAAGTTGTGTGTACGGCGACAGAAACAATGACTTCAGGCGTTACGTGCGAAGCGCCTGCACCGATAAACCTGCCATGGTTAACGCAACTGACGCAAGGATCCGGCCTTAGATATCGGGACTCAATAAGAAGTAATGGCAAAGGTGAACCTGGGTGGGAGTTTACCTGTACTGCCCTGGGGGTCAAAGTCACTGATACCTGTGCTTCTGAAAATGGTGGACCGGAACAGATCAATGACGATGCTACTGAAGAAGTCGAATCGCTTTTCCCGGAAGCCGTTGAAAAACGTGAAGAAGCTAATTGTACTGTAGGTGGTAAAGAAGAGGGCTTAATCTTTGGCTCAGTATTGTTAGACGCTTTAAATTCTAGTGGAACTGAATTATTAGATTTGACTGTTAGTTTAGATCCGGAAGTGTCATAACGTTAGGTAGTTTGTAGTACCGCCGGTATGGGATGCGGTGAGCCATCCCATACCGGCTTTTGTGCCCCTAGCAGCTACGGAATAGTGATCAGTGGGTAATGACCTATGGCATAGACTCTTGGACAAGCTTTCAAAACATCATTGGGTGGTACCTACGGCTGCGGTGATCGAGTACTGAGGGAGGGACCTCTTATTAAACAAAGCTTATGCTTGACTAGGAGGCCCGGTTATCACCTTTTGATTAAGGTTCCGTTCTCCGGAATCCAGTCTATGCAGTGTACCTAGAGTCGAATTTCGGTTTCGCTAATTTTGTGTTGCTGGCTCGATCAAACCGCGAATAAAGAAAGGTAGGTCAGAAATGCAAAGGGTTTGTATACTAACCATAACATTCTTCGCATTTGGCTTGTTGTTCGCCGGCTCAGCGTTTGCAACTGAAACAGCAGAGTGGTTAGTCGATGGCGCTGCGATAGCCTTAACGGAAAAGGTCAATGTGGATGCGACGGTCAACTCTACGGGAGTATTATTGGAAGATATGAACGCGACTTTGAAACCAGATATATTATGTATAGGTCTAAAAGGCTTAGGCTTCATTTACTCGAATGGTGAAGGTGAAATAATCGAAGCTGAGTGTACGGCTGGAGAAACGATGACTTCAGACGTTACGTGCGAAGCGCCTATACCTGTAGATCTACCATGGTTAACACAGCTGACGCAGGGACCAGGCGGCGGGTTCCTGGACTCAATAACAAGCGACGATAAAGGTGAGCCTGGGTGGGAGTTTGGATGCACTGCCCTGGGGGTAAAAGTCACCGATATCTGTGCTACTGAAAAGGGGAAACCGATCCAGGAGAATAATATATCTACTGAAGAAGTTCAATCAGTTTTTCCGGAAGAAGTTGAAAAACGTGAAGAAGAAGCTAACTGTACCGTAGGTGGTAAAGATGTGGGTTTAATTTTTGGTTCGGTGTTCTTAACAGCTTAAATTCAAGCGGAACTGAATTATTAGCTTTGACGGTTAGTTTAGCTCCGGAAGTGTCATAACATTAAGTATTTGTAGCAGCGCCGGTATGGGATGCCGTGAGCGTATCCCAACCGGTTTGTCGAGTTCGTGGTCGCTATTGAATAGTGATTTATGAGTAAGAGCTACTAATTCGGTGTAGTAAATAATTGTCGTTTGTGGTAGTGTTGCGGGCGTGGATCGGGGTGCTCGCTCGTTGCCGCAGGCGGCCCAGGAGGAGTTGCGTCGTCGGGCGGCGCTGCTGGTCAGCGAGGGGCGTTCCCAAGTTGAGGTTGCGGGGTTGTTGGGGGTGACGCGTCAGGCGGTGAGTAACTGGATGCGTGCGCACCGGCGTGGCGGTGATGTTGCGTTGTCTGCGCGGCGTCGCGGGCGGCGTGGCGGGCATACCAAGTTCACCCAGGCCCAGCAAGAGAAGATCGCGCGACTGATCGTTGGTAACAATCCCGACCAGCTCAAGCTGCCTGGGTTCCTGTGGACCCGCGTACTGGTGCGCGACCTTATTCGTCAGCGGTTCGGGGTGGAGGTCGGCGAGGACACGGCCGGTCGTTATCTACGGGCGTGGGGTTTCAACCCACGGAAGCCGATGCGCCGCGCCTACGAGCAGTCCGATGAGGCCGTCAGGTGCTGGCTACGGGAGCGCTACCCCGAGATCGAGAAGCGCGCCCGACGCGAACGGGCCGAGATCTTGTGGGCTGATGAGTCGGGGCTACGCTCAGATCACACCGCTGGACGCACGTGGGCGCCCGTAGGGCAGACTCCGGTCACCAAGGGCACCGGCAGCAAGCGCTTCAAGACGAACATGATCGCCGCCGTCTCGAACACCGGCACGCTGCGCTTCCGCGTCTTTGATGAGCGTTTCACCGGACCTCTGTTCCTCGACTTCATCAAGGGTCTGGTCAAAGACAGCCAGGGACGCAAGGTCGTCTTGATCGTTGACGGGCATACCGCGCACCGCGCCAAGATCGTCCGCGACTGGTCGTCGCCAGCCCCGAGCTGATCGAGCTTTACTGCCTGCCCGGTTACGCACCCGAGCTGAACCCCGCGGAGATGCTCAACCAAGACGTCAAGACCAACGCCCTCGGCCGCCGCCGACCCCGCGACATCGCCGAACTCAAGACGGATATCCGCCGCTTCCTGCGCTCCTGCCAACGCCAACCCACGAAGGTCGCCCGCTACTTCCACGAGCGCCACGTCACTACGCCACCGCGACAACTATTTGACACCCCTGGTTAGTATGTGGCGGGGACTCTTGGATAAGCTTTCAAAGCATCATTGAGAGGTTGCTACGACTGCACTGATCAGGTGCCGACGGGCTTCGCTGAGGCAAAAGGTCATTCTTGATGGCGGTGATAGTCATTGCTATTTTGGTCAGGACTCTGTTATGCGGAGTCCAGTATTTGTATGGTGCAACTAGAGTCGGATTTTGAGCTTTTTACATGTGCTTTGTCTGACTCGACTAAGCTTCGAAAGAAGGAAAGGTATGCCAGAAATGAAAATAATTTATATACTAAGTGTAACGCTGTTCGCGTTTGGCTTGCTATCTACCGGTTCTGCCTTTGCGGCTGAAACGGCACAGTGGTTAGTCGACGGCGCGACGATAGCGTTAAGAGAAGCAATCAATATCGACGGATCGCTGAACTCTACAGGAGTATTATTGGAAGACATGAATTCGACTTTGAAACCGGATATTTTATGTACTGCAGCTACAGGCTTAGGGTTTGTTTATGCAAATGGCGAAGGTGAAGTAGTTGAAAGTTCATGTACATCCTCGGAATCTATGACATCGGGTGTAACCTGTACTGCGCCTAAATCAGTGGATTTGCCGTGGTTAGTATGGTTGGTCGATGATTCCAGCGGGGAAGAAGAATACTTAGCTTTAATAAAAAGTGACGGTAAAGGTGAACCCGGGTGGCAACTTGAATGTACTGCGCTTGGGGTGAAAGTCTCTGATACTTGCATTGGTGAAAATGGGAAACCAACCTAAAAAATGACGAAGCTACTGAAGAAATTGAATCGATAGCCAAGGAAATTGTTGAAAAATCGAAGAAGCTAATTGTACAGTGGGTGGTAAAGAAGAGGGCTTAGTTTTTGGCTCAGGATTCTTTACAGCTTTAGTCGGCGGTGTATTATTAGCTTTGACGGTAGTTTAGCTCCGGAAGTGCTGTAGCGCTAGGTTTTAGTAGTGCCGGTATGGAGCTCGCGTGACCGAGCTCCACACCGGTTGGTGCGCTCAGCATGACCAGTAGCTCGGGGGTGTGAGTCCCCTGTGGAGGTTGATGACACCAACCACAAGTCGAAGGCAACTGCGTCGCCGTGAGGCGGGGTGGGAAGGAAGCTGGAGGCGAAATCGCGATCCTAGGAACACATGGTGCGGCGGGGCTGTTCGGGCCTCGTTGTGCTGCGCGTATAAGGCGGGGGCGGTCTGGGCGAGCCAGCAAGTCATGGCGAAGCCCGATGTCCATCAAGGGGCCGTCACGTAGACGCGGTGGGTGCGCGAGGAAGGTTGCTGGTCTTATCCTGGGGAGATCTCTGCGGGTGTTCCAGATGCCCCGTCCGTGTTGGTTCGCGGGGTAGTACGGGACGGTGGTGTCCGAGAGGGCGCTGCTCGCCGTGGAGAAGTCAGCAGAGGCCATATGTACCGGCGGGGATCGTTGATCGCCGGGAAGGGCCGAACGCGAAGCCGAGGCGACAGGACGTTCGTGCTCGTGGGAGTCGCGTTGACCGCAGCCAACCCCGTTGGGGGCCTGGCGGGGAGGGTCTGAGGGTGAAGCCCGAGGAGTGCCCGGTCTAGAGCGCAGCGGCTCCCCGGCGCCGGATGACACCAGCGCTCATCCCGCCGAGGCGAGCTTGTGGGAGCAGTTCTCTGGCCCGCGAGAATCTCGCTGAGGCGCTCGGACGTGTCGAGCAGAACGCCGGTGCCGCTGGCATCGACGGGATGAGCACCAAGGAGCTGCGGCCGTGGTTGAAAGACCATTGGCCGCAGGTCCGCTCGCAGCTTGACGCGGGTACCTACCGGCCGTAGCCTGTCGGAGGGTGATGATCCCCAAGCCCTCTGGTGGGCAGCGGATGTTGGGGGTGCCAGCTGTGGTGGATCGGTTGATCTGCCAGGCCCTATCGCAGGTGCTCACGCCTGTCTTTGACCCGCATTTCCATCCCCACAGCTTCGGGTTTCGCCCGGGGCGCTCGGCGCATCAAGCGGTCGAGCGGGCACGCCAGTTCATCGCTGATGATGCGGCGTGGTGCGTTGATTTTGATTTGGACTCGTTTTTCGATCGGGTTCAGCACGACGCTAGCTTGATGGCCAGGGTCGCTAGACGGGTCCATGACAAGCAGGTGCTCAAGCTGATCCGGGGCTACCTGGAAGCGGGCGTCATGGCTGACGGGTTGGTGCACGCGAGCGAGGAGGGGACCCTGCAGGGTTCTCCGCTCTCGCCGCTGCTCTCGAACGTCATGCTTGACGACCTCGACTGGGAGCTTATCGGCGCGGGCACCGCTTCGTGCGCTACGCCGACGACGGAAGATTTATGTCGCCAGCGAGCGCGCGGGGCAGCGCTTCATGGAGAGCATCACGCAATATATCGAGGGCACGCTCAAGCTGCGTGTCAACCGGGGAAAGTCCGCGGTTGACCGGGCGACGAAGCGGACCCTGCTGGGATTCCGCTTCCTATACCGCGAAAGATGATGTCCTGGTGGCGGTGGATTGCGAAGGCTCGCATGCGGGCCAAGAATCGCCTTCGCCAGCTCACCTCGCGCCGCTGGGGCGTCTCGATGGAGCGGCGGATCACAGAGATCAACCGCTTCACAGTCGGGTGGACGGCCTACTACCAGTTCGCCGATACGCCCTGGCCGTTCGAGGAACTCGATAAGTGGCTCAGACGTAGGCTACGGCAGGTCCGGTGGAAGCAATGGAAGCTCGTCCGCACCAGACTGCACAAGCTGCGAGCGCGCAGGTATCCCCGAGCGCAGACGCCCGCAGGTGGGCGAACTCGCGAAAGGGCTACTGGCGTATCTCAAACTCTAATGTCCTCCACATGCGCCCTGCCCAACGCCTACTGGGCCGACTGGGCCTCAAGGGATTCACCGACCCCTACCGCCGCTTCCGGTCATGCTGAGCGAACCGCCGGATGCGGACCCGCACGTCCGGTGGTGTGGTAGGGGCCGGGGTGAGCCCGGTCCCTACCCGATTCGTTATACCAGTTGTTGCGGTGGGCTCAACGGTTTGCGGGCGAGTGGAGCGATGGGATCGTGGGTTTTTGTCCTGGGCCTCCGAGAATACATTGGCGACCTTGGCTCCCGTGGATATCGAGTGCCCTGAGTCAGGCTCGTGACCGGGCTGGTGGGTCATCGCCTCGGCCGAAAGGTTCTTGTGGGCAGAACGTCGTTGGGTTCGTAAAGGGCGGCATCTTCGTGGGGCTGTGAGCTAGTTTTGGCTCTGGTACTGAAGATTGTGGGAATCCTGTCGGTGGTCTTGTGTGGTGTCTTGTCGGAGTGAGAAACACTGGTGCCTTTTTGCTTGACATGACGTTATGGTTGTTGCTAGGCTCGTATCGAGATCCCATTGGTTGGGATCTTATTGCGGTGTTTATAGGGTTGGACCTTGTGCTTCTCTGACCATAGGCGAGTGCTCTGTCCGACCACATCAAGCCTCAGAAGAGGCTGGCAACCAAGCCTTGGACGAGGGAAAGGTTAGATCAAAAGATGAAGAAGATCCATATACTAGGTGTTACACTGTTTGCGATGTTCGCGTTCGGTGTGATATCCGCAGGATCGGCCTTCGCGGTCGAAACAGCACAATGGTTAGTTGACGGCGCGACAATAGCATTAACAGAAAAGGTAAACGTTGACATATCACTAAACTCCACAGGAATATTATTGGAAGATATGAACGCAACCCTAAAACCAGATGTTTTATGTACTGCAGCAACAGGTTTAGGGTGGGTCTATTCCAACGGTGAAGATGAAATTATTGAAGGCAAATGTACGACATTTGAATCTATGACATCGGGTGTGACGTGCGAAGCACCTACACCTGTAGACTTGCCATGGTTAACACAGTTGATACAGGTGGTTGTTGCTGGCAAAGAAGAATTCTTAGACGAAATTAAAAGTGATGGGAAAGGTGAACCTGGGTGGACGGTAACGTGTACTGCCCTTGGCGTCAAAGTAACCGATGTTTGTACTGGTGAACATGCGAAACCGACCCAAGTAAATAATGCGGTTACCGAAGAAGTCGAATCAACTTTCACGGAAGTTGTTGAAAACAAAAACGAAGAAGCCAATTGTACTGTAGGTGGTAAAGAAGAGGGCTTACTGTTTGGCACGCTGTTCCTGACAGCGTTAAATGCGGCTGGGACTGAATTATTAGCTCTGTCCGTTAGTTTAACGCCAGAAGTATTGTAGTACTAGATAGGTAGTACAGATAGTTTGTAATTAGTTGTGAGTGTAGGGCGCGTGTGGTGAGCGCGCCCTACACTGGTTTCCTTTGGCAGTGAGAATAGGTCTTTGTGGTGGGATATGAGTGTGAGGGGAGTGTAGAATGAGGTCCTTGGTCGCGATTGCTTTGGTGGTTGTGGTGGGTTTTGTTGCTGGTCCTGTTGTCTTGCCTGCCTCTGCGGCTTTTACGCGACCGTCTTTGGGGCAGATCAAGGGTACTCCTACGGGCGCAGGCGGCGCGATCGTTCCTTTCAGTGGGCCGGAGGGAGTTACGGTCGATGATACTGATGATATTTGGGTGGGCGACGGTTCCAATGACGATCGTCTCGATGAGTTTGAACCAGCTTATGACGGCAACAACTTTCTCAAGATGTTTATTATTGAAGCTTTTACTTTCCCCGAAAGTTTGGCGTTTGACAACGTAAGTAAATATTTCTACTTCTCTGGGCAAAACAAAAATAACGAAACTAATAGAGTCGTTGAAGTTTTTAATAGTTCGGGTGACCATGTCGAAATCAAAGGATGGGAAGGTAAGAGATTCGCGGAAGCACAGAGGGGAGGGGTCCATGTCGCTATAGATAATTCGACGGATTTGTTTGACCTATCCGCTGGGTCTGTGTATGTTGCACATAGTGGCGAGGATGATAAGCCTCCTGTTGGTGATGGGTTGCCTCAAGGTATAGAGAAGTTTAATGCGATGGGTGAATCAGAGGATTTTGTTAACACTAGTAAAGAACCGGTTAGTTTGTCTTATGTTAAAGGTAATGAGATTACTGGTGTTCCGGATGAAAATTTCAGCGAAGAAGCCCATGCGTCGCCCGCTAGCGTTGCTGTAGATGAGGCGGGGAATATTTATGCGGTGGATTTGAGTTATAATTCAAAGAGCAAGAGTGTTAGTCGTGAGGGTGCGGCGGTGGAGTTTAGTCCTGAAGGTGTGTTTTTGCGTGCGTTTACTGGTGAAGATACTCCTGGTATTGGTGAAGATCATGAAGGTTTTGGTGGTGAATTGAGGGGTGTGGCTATTGATCCGGCGACTGGTGATGTGCTGATTTCAGTATATAATCCGAGGGAGGGTGGTGTTGTTGATGAGTTTGGTCCGTCTGGTGGTTTTGTTAATCAGATAACTGGGTTTGAAGTTTCGCCTGGTGTGCGTGTGGGTTTGAAGGATCCGTCTGAAATGGTTGTTGATTCGCGTGGTGATCTGTATGTTGTTGATGGGGTTGAACATGTTGTTGATGTGTTTGGTCCGGGTCTTTTTTATCCGAGTTTGAAGTTGTCTGAGGCTTCTGCGGTGTCGTCTAGTGAAGCGTCATTGGTTGGTTCGGTTAATCCTGAAGGTTTGGAATTGAGTGAATGTCGTTTTGAATATGTTACGGAATCTGTGTTTTTGGAGGAAGGTTTCTCTAAAACGGAAACGCGTGAATGTGTGCCGTCTGCAAGTAAGGTTTCGGAAGATGTGAAAGAAGAGATTAAAGATGGTGGTGATGGTCGTGTTCCTGTTGGGGTTGGGGTTACGCTTAAGGGTTTGTTGGGTGGTGTGACGTATCGCTATCGTCTTGTGGCTAGGACGGCTGGGGCTGCTGGTGGTGTGGAAGTTAGTGAACCGCTTGGGTTTACTACGTCTGCTGCTCCGCGGTTGGTTTCTAGCTCGGTGAGTAATGTTTCGTCGTCGTTTGTTGATTTGAATGCTGAGATTGGTCCGTTTGGTTTGGCGACGAGTTATCGTTTTGAATATGATACTAGACCGTATGTTGGTAGTGAATCTCATGGTGTGAGTGTTCCTGTGCCTGATGCGTCGATTGGGTCTGGTGGTGTGACTGGTGGGACGATTGTTAGTGTGGTGCAACAGGTCGCTGGGCTTCAGCCTGGCACGACTTATTATTATCGTGTGGTCGCGGAAAACTCTAGTGGTGTGACTCGTGGTGCTGTGTGTGGTGGTGTGCCTGCTAGTGATTGTACGTTCTCGACGTTGCCTTTGACTGGTGAAGGTTTGCCTGATGGTCGTGCTTATGAGCTTGTCACTCCGTCTAATAAGGGTAGCGCGGAAGACATGTTTGGCGCGGTTAACACTGGTTATGAATACAATGATTTCAATAATTTCGATGTTGGTTATTCCTCAGAAGAAGGTGAAGAATTCTTGTTGGAAACGAGGGCGGCGTTCGGTTCGTTCGCGGCAGCGGCTAACAATCTTTATGTTTTCAAGCGTGATGAACAGGATAAAGATTGGTTGACTATCCCGGTCGCGTCACCTTCTTTGGGTGTCCAGTCCTTTGAATACACAGGCGATGTTTTTGACCCGTCATCCTTTTCATCGTTGGGTGTTTCTGATAAAGTTGGTGCGCAAGCGAGCTCTAGTGGTCTGCATGATCTCAGCCTGGTTGGTCCCCCGGGCGGTCCTTACACAGAAATACATAACGAAAACTATACGGAAAAAAACGTGGGTACGTTGATCGTCGGCGCTTCGTATGATCTTAGTGATCTTATTCTTGAAAGCACTGATCATACGCTAGCCTCGAACGTTAAAGGCCAGGATCCGGATAGTCATACGCTTTATGAATGGGCTAACGGTAAGTTCACGCCGGTCAGTATGAACACTAAAGGTACTGTTTTCCAGTGCGGTGCTGTACTGGGACAGGGTATCGTTAGTGGTAGTCGCCATAACGCGGTCTCTGCTGATGGTTCAGAGGTCTTTTTCACCGCGCCTGATCCTTATGCGGAAAGCACCGGTAATGGTTGTTGGGGAGGAGAAGCGAGTCCGCAGACCAATCCACCACAGCTTTATTTGCACTCCACGACCCCGAGTGTGACCGGGACTGTCGAGTTGTCCAAGCCGGAAAAGGGTGTTTCTGATCCGACGTGTGCTCTGCTTGAAGAAGCGTGTCATCCCGCGGTATATGTCGGCGCGTCCGAAAACGGTTCGAAGGTGTTCTTTATCAGCGAAGGGGAGCTGACCAGCGAAGCGGTCAGTTTGAAACTCGAAGACCCGGAGCTGTATGAGTGCGAAATCATACAGGAAAAGGCGGGAGCGTCGTGCAAGCTTACGCGTATCTCAGCAGGCGAAAATAACAGTCCTGTACGGGAGGCTGGTAGCACGAGTGCGCATGTTTGGACTGTACCGACGGTCTCGAATGATGGTTCAGAGGTTTATTTCACGGCGTTCGGAGCGTTGGCTCCTGGGGCGTCAGCGCTAAACGTAGAAAACCCTGGACCGGTGAACCTCTATCGTTACGATACCGAAACGTCAAAGACGGTGTACGTCACGACGGTCAACACGCTTGATTATCCAGAAAACAATCAGCTCGCGTGGGATGGGCACGCGCACATGAGTATCGATTTTGGTGGTGGCGCGCTTGAAGCGCGCGCGAACTGGTATGCGACACCTGATGGGCATTACTTGTTGTTTGCGGCCAGGAGCGAACCACCGGATGGTTACAGTACCGTTGAAGCCGGTGCGGGGGACTGTCCGGTGTATAGCACGGAGCACAGCGCACCGTTGGGGCATTGCAGCGAGGTTTATCGTTATGACACCGAACTACCGGTATCCCAAGATAAACCCGGTGTCCCAAACAATCCTGTCTGCGTGTCGTGTGATCCCAGTGGTGCGCTACCGGTATCCAACGCGTTCTTCGCGACCACAGCGGCGTCCAAATCACCCGCTGGTGGGGCGGTACGCGCGATGTCCGATAACGGGTCGTGCGTGTTCTTCGATTCCGCTGACCCGCTCGTCAAACAGGCGCAGAACCAAACGCTCGATGTTTACGAGTGGGAGGCATACGGCAGCGGTCACTGCGAAACGAACCCCTCGTCGGGTATTAGCGTGTGCGAGCTAGCACAGGGATGCATATATCTGATCAGCTCCGGTGATGATCCGACACCGTCGTATTTCGTTGGTGCGGACTCGAAGGGGAATAATGTTTTCTTCGGTACGCACGCGCGTCTAGCACCACAGGACAATGATGAATCGGGTGATCTATACGACGCGCGTATAGGCGGCGGCTTCAGTGTGCCCAGTAATACCGGTCCGTGCGAAGGGAACACTTGTCAAAACCCCGTCCCAACACCGATAGACGCGACCCCCAGCTCACTCACGTTCATCGGACCAGAAAACATAAACGAAACGAAATCCGCTACCACACGAGCAAAGACGCTCACGAACGCTGAAAAGCTCAAGGACGCACTAAAAGCTTGTAAGAAGAAGCCTAAGGCGCGACGCAAAAAATGCGAAACAGAAGCACACAAACACTATCCAACCAAAACAAAGAAAGCTAAAAAAGCAGCAGTTCGCGCACGACACGCCACAAGCGGGAAGGACAGCAAATGAAGCACATAAACTTTCAACCAGCACACACCATCTGTCAATACCTCCAACACCCAAACCTTCTCGCACACCACATCACCAACATCACCAATAACATCACTAATCACGACATCACGATAACACCCATCAACCTAACAATCACTATCACATGCATCACACTACTCACGTATAGAACGAAGGGTAGGACGCATACCGGTCTTATAGCTGTAATTCTTATATCTTGTGTTGTCCCTCTATTTGTTGGTTCGGGAGAGGCGTTTGCTGCTCTTGAAAAACCACAATCCCCTATTGAAAAACCGCAGTGGACCGTTACTTCCGTGTCTGCCCCCACAAACTTTAAGCCCGGGGACGTGAGCGGTGACGATGCTTATAAGGTCACTGTCACTAATACCGGTAACGCGGTTAGTAATGGGGAACCTGTCGTGATTACTGACGAATTGCCCAAAGGACTCGTGTTGGACGCCGCGGGGGCTTCTGCTGAAGATCAGCTCGCTCACTATAAAAGCGAAGCGCCGGGAGCACAGTTCAAATGCGTGCTGAACTCCTGCACGTATACTGGTGTGGTCGTCCCCGACGACAGCCTGATCCTCACGTTCCCCGTTGACGTGTCCTCGAGCGCGGAACCAGTGCTCAACAATATCGTGCGGGTATCCGGTGGCGGGGCTACCGCCGCTATGATGGAAACTCCGACGACGATATCCTCGATCCCGGCGAACTTCGGGATATCTCTGGGTGGTGCGACTACCGCCCTGTCTAGCACCCAGGCTGGTGCTCACGCCGATATTACAGGCTCGATCGCGTTCAATACGATCAATCTGAAAGGTTCGCTCGCGGGCGATCCAAAGGAATTCGTTGACGAACTACCGTCCGGTTTCGCTGGTGACCTCGTAGACACTCCGACGTGTCCACCAGCACGATTCTCGCTGGAAGAATGTCCGATAGACACACAGATCGGTGTCACGACGATAACCACAGTTATCTCGGCTACCGAAGTACCATTTTCATACACGGAGGCTGTATATAATCTTTCTCCGAACCCGGGGGAAGTAGCGAAGTTCGGGTTCACGGTAGCTGGTAATTTCAATATTCAGGGGAACGTGTCGGTAAGCCCAGGTAACTATAAACTACGCGTCGCGTTTCACAATATTGATGATTATATTTCTGAGGTTGATCGAGCGACACTGACGATCTGGGGAGTACCGGCTGCCGCGATCCACAATCCCTGGCGGTGGAAGCCCGAAATAGAGCATTCTAACAGTCATTTCGGTGTCGCCTCAGAAGTCGCACCAGTTCCCTATTCAACGAACCCGACGTCGTGTGAAGGATCACTGAACGGGGCCCCATTGAACGCGATCCTGTCAGAACTCACGTCGTGGCAGCATCCCAACTTGAGCGAAAGCCTACCGCCGACCAGCACATCGTTCGGTCCGCTCGTGGGATGCGACCAGTTGAGCCTGCCGGTATCGCTCACGGCCGTACCGACAACAGAATCCGCGGAAGCACCAACGGGACTCGATCTGAATCTCGCTGTCAAACAGACCTATGAAAACGCTGAAGGTCTCGCGTCATCCACGTTGAAGCAGGCTGTTGTGGCATTGCCTGAAGGGATGACGGTCAATCCCTCAGAGGCATCCGGTCTCGCGGCCTGCAGCCTGAGCGAGTATGAGGAAGAGGCCCTTGAAGAATCAGCATCGACTGGTTGTCCGAGGAACTCGAAGCTTGGGGAAGTCACGATCGAAACGCCGTCGCTGAAGGAAAAGGGCGAGGGGTCTGTGTACTTGGCTGAACCGGCGCCCCGTGGTGAAGCTGGACACAACCCTTTCAACTCGCTACTCGCGTTGTATGTCGTAGCCCGGTTCCCTGTCCGTGGGGTGCTCGTGAAGGTCGCAGGCAAGGTCACGCCGAACCCAGTGACCGGTCAGCTCGTCACGAGCTTCTCAAGCCAGCCTAAACTGGACGGCGTGCCGGGTCTCGGGGGTCTTCCACCGCTGCCTTTCAACTCGTTCACGTTCAAGTTCGATCAAGGCCAGACAGCACCACTAGCCAACCCGCCGGCGTGTGGTTCCTACAGTGTCGCGGCCGCGCTGAACTCGTGGTCTGAACCAGAAAACATCATCAGTCTGCTGGCTCCCCCGTTCAACATAACCCACGGTTTCCTTGAAGGCAGCCCGTGCCCCGAGGGTGGTGTCCCGCCGTTTAGCCCGCAAGTGATCGCGGGTACCGAAGACAACGATGCGGGCTCCTACAGTCCGTTCTACACCCGTATCGTGCGAAACGACGGGGAACAGGAGATCACGGGACTGTCCTTCCAGCTACCGCCCGGGCTGAGCGGAAACCTATCGGGGGTCCCGTTCTGCTCTGAAGCGGATATCGCGCTCGCGCGAACCAAGACCGGCGCACAGGAGGAAACAGAACCATCGTGTCCTGAGGCAAGCGAAATCGGGCATACTTTGGTTGGTGCGGGTGTGGGGTCGGTCCTGGCGTACGCGTCGGGGAAGATCTATATGGCCGGCCCGTTCGAAGGCGCACCGTTCTCGGTCGTCTCTATCACCGCGGCTAAGGTCGGACCGTTTGACCTAGGCACCGTCGTCGTACACCTACCGTTGCAGATCAACCCGCATACCGTCGTGTTGAGCGTCGGTGCGGGCAGCCCGGACCAGGTCCCGCACATCATCGACGGGATCGTGATCCACGTACGCGACATCCGTGTCTACATTACACGGAAAGACTTCACGCTGAACCCAACCAACTGTCAACGAATGAGCTTCACAGCGACAGTGATCGGATCAGGGGCAAACTACGCTAATCCAGCCGACGCGAACCCGGTGAGCATCAATGATCCGTTCCAAGCAGCCGACTGTGCGAGCCTAACGTTCAAACCAGGCTTCAAAGTCTCCACATCAGGCAAAACCTCAAGAAAAGAAGGCGCCAGCCTAAAAGCAAAGCTCACATATCCCAAAACGGTCCTGGGTACCCAGGCCAACATTCGCTCAGTCAAGGTCGACCTACCCAAGCAGCTACCATCGCGGCTAACGACACTACAGAAGGCCTGTATAGACAAGACATTCGAAGCTAACCCAGCCGCGTGCCCAGCAACATCACGAGTAGGTACCGCTATCGCGATCACACCAATACTGCCGGTCCCACTAACCGGTCCCGCCTATTTCGTATCCCACGGCGGCGCTAAGTTCCCAGAACTAATCATTGTGCTACAAGGCTACGGCATAACAGTAGACCTCCAAAGCGCGACGTTCATCAACAAAGCAGGAATCACGAGCAGCACATTCAAGACAGTCCCCGACCAACCAGTCACCAGTTTCGAACTAACACTACCACAAGGCAAATACTCAGCACTAGCCGCCAACGGCAACCTCTGCAAAAGCAAACTCACGATGCCGACCGCGTTCACAGCACAAAACGGGATCGTTATCCACCAAACCACACCAATCACCGTCACAGGCTGCCCAAAAACCAAAGTCAAGAACACAACAAAAAAACACAACAACAAAAACAAGAAAAAAC
>CAVXBL010000003.1:0-187028 GCA_963760155.1 uncultured Solirubrobacterales bacterium | reverse complement strand
GGAGAGGTTCGTATATGGGGATGCCCGAGTCCACTTATGTTTGGTTTTAGGTCCCGTTATCAATCATTTCGGGTGTCGTTAGCGGCAATTTTGACGCACGTTAGCGCCCATGCATGACCTGCGTGCACACTGATATGCCGACCTCGGAGGTATCTCGTGAAACGTCCCTTTCTACCTGTTGTTGTCGCGGCGCTCATAGGAGCGGTCGCCGCCAGTGCGACATTCCTTGCCGCTGGCGGTTCGAGTGACCGGGGCGCGCCCGGCGGTGCGACCGCGTCCTCGACGACCGTCTCGCCGGCCGGCAGTACTCGGGAGGTTTCGTCAACGACGCCAACCGCGACTCAGATCTACCAACGAGACGCGTCCGGCGTTGTCTCTATCAAGGCTGTCACGGTGTACGGGGGGGACACCGGCACTGGGATCGTGCTCAACGACGAAGGCCTGATCCTGACTAACAATCACGTAATCTCCGAAGGCACGAGCATCACCGTGAGTCCCGGCGAGTCCTCGAACCTGACCCGCGCGGCAACAGTCGTTGGTGTAGACGCCAATAGCGATCTGGCATTGATCAAGATCGACCCGTCGGGTCTCAGATTGCAGCCGCTGAAGCTGGTCAGCTCAAGTTCCGTGCAGGTAGGTGACTTGGTCTATGCAATCGGCAACCCCTACGGCCTAGACGAGACTTTGACGAAGGGCATCGTATCGGCACTGGGGCGTGAAATAGTGGCCCCCGACGGAGCGGCCATCAAGGGTGCGATCCAGACCGATGCCGCTCTGAATCCAGGCAACTCCGGTGGTCCGCTGCTAAACGCCGAAGGAGATGTGATCGGTGTCAACTCGCAGATCGCAAGCGACGCAGCCAGCACCGCAGACTCGCAGCCGGGTAGCACCGGCGTGGGCTTTGCCATCTCCTCGAACACTGTGTCCAGTGTCATCAAGACCATCGAGTCCGGAGGTGGGACGTCCAACCGGGGCCAGGTTGAAGGGGGATCCAACGCACAGGGTTCCCCTGAACGCGCATCCTCGCCCAACGGAGCCTCGCCCTATGGGACGGAAACGCCCTTCGCAACGGAAAACCCCTACGGCAGTGCTGGTGAAGGTCGAAGCGAAGGTCGCGAAGCCAGTCCTCATGGCTATGAATCTAATTCTGGCACAGAATCGCAAGCCGCTAGCGGGGTCGGTGCCACAGGCGCGGGATCGACCGGCGGGGTAAGGGAAGGGGAAGGCAGGGTTGTCATCGTGCCTTGAAGGGTGGGGATACTCGCGCGAGCCGTGCAATGGAGGGTTCGCCTCGGTGGCCGCCCACCGGGCGATCCGTACGCTCGGCAAGGGCGTGATCCCGTCCCCCAGATCGGTCGCCATTGATAGGCTAGAGCCGCCCCAGGGCGATTAGCTCAGCTGGGAGAGCGCCGTCTCGACAAGGCGGAGGTCGGCGGTTCGAGCCCGTCATCGCCCACTGTTCCGTGCATTGTGCGAACCGCTGGTGGGATGCGGTAGGTGGGGATGATCGTGTGCTGGTCGTGGACGCGGATGTCCTTGATGAGGAGGCGTAGCAGCTCCTTGGCTTGCTCGGGGTTGGCGGTGGCGATGAGCTGGTCGAGTTGGTCGGCGAGCGCGGCCAGGTTTGCCGTGTCGGGCTGTGTGTCGGCGTGTGCGGCGAGTGTTTGGGTGAGATCGGCTTCCTGGTCGCGTAGGGCTTGTAGGCGTGCGTGGTGGCGCTCGATGCGCTGCTGGCAGATGTCGGGGTCGAGCTTTGTGTCCTCGAACGCTTGTAGGTAGCGGTCGATCTTGCGTTCGAGGTTTTGGATGTCGGCGCGCACGCCGGCGAGTTGCTGCTCGTGCTGGGGACGGTCTGTGCTGGCCTGTTGGGCGGCTTGGGCGAGCGCGTCGTTGATGAGTTGCCCATCGCGGTAGATGGTGGCGAGCTGGGCGAGTACGGCGTGCTCCAGGCGGTCCTGGGACAGCCGTTGTCCTTGGCAGCGGGCGCGACCGTACTTGTAGCGGGTGGAGCAGGCGTAGTAGGTGTAGCGGGCGGTGCGGCCGTGGGCGGAGGTGCCGACGTAGGCGCGTCCGCAGTGCTGGCAGCGCACGAGCCCGGAGAGCAGGAACGGTGTCGGGTTGCCGCGTCTGAGCGTGGCGTCCTTGGAGCGTCGGGCGAGGATCTGCTGGGCCTGCTCGAAGGTGTCCTTCTCGATCAATGGCTCGTGTTGGCCTTCGTAGAGCTTGCCGTTCCAGCGGATCAGGCCGAGGTAGGCAGGGTTTGCGAGGATCACCTGCAGAGCGTTTGGTGACCAGCCGTGCTGTCGAGGTGGTGGGGCGCCCTCGGCCTGAAGGGTGCGCGCGATCGAGGTGGTTCCCTGCCTTTCCTGCGTGTATAGGTGAAAGATGTGTCTGAGTACCGGCGCGCGGACCGGGCACGGCAGGAGCGCTTTGCTGTCGGGGTCGCGCGTGTATCCGTAGGGGATGCGTCTGCCCATCCAGCGGCCCTCGCGCACGCGCCGCTCGAGCCCTGCGGTGACGCGGTCCACGATCGTGGCGTGCTCGAACTCGGCGAACACGCCGAGCATCTGCAGCATCATTCGTCCCGCGGGTGAGCCGGTGTCAAACGGCTCGGTCGCGGACTTCAAGACGACTCCGAGCTGGTCGAGCTCTTCGCAGAAGGCGGCGAGCTGGCGCACCTTGCGGGACAGGCGATCGACGCGGTAGACGAGCAGCAGCTCGATCCTGCCTTGCCGGGCGAGGTCGAGCGCGGCCTGTAGGCCGGGGCGCTCCAGGGTCGTGCCGGTCGCCTGGTCCTCGAACGCGGCGGCGACGTGCCAGTCCTCCATCGCCTGGCAGTAGCGCTCCAGGCGCTCGCGCTGGGTGCCGAGCGAGGTCGGCTGATGATCTTCGTCGGTTGAGATGCGGGTGTACAGGCAGACGCGCGTCATGACCATTGCTCCTCTTGCTGATTGCCGAACGGCCGTGCGTCGAGGAGATCAGATCCGGCGGCGGATCGCAAGTCCAGAGCGGAGGGCCGGTAGGCGCCGCCGTGGAGCAGTTCAGGCAGGCGGTCCTGCTCCCAGCCGTCGAGGTCGTGTGCGCCGCAGAAATGGCAGCGCGGCGGCTCTTGGCGTGGCCGCCACTCGGCGTAGCGGCAGGGATCGGGGACGGGCTCGGCCGGGTAGGCGATCTCACCGCAGGCCGGGCAGACGCGCAGTTGCTCGCCGTCGATGAGCGCGAGCACCGCGGCGCGCCCCTGGGCGAGCCGCGCGTGCAGCGGGATGTCGTGCTTCCGTCGCTTGGCCTCATGCTCACGCCAGGCCAGGTAGCCGATGCGAAGCCGCTCCTGCTCAGCGCGCGCCTGCTCGTCACGAGCGGCGTCCTGCTCCAAGTGCTCGCAGGCGAACACGTTGACCAGACCGCCCGATGCCAACTGCTCCTGGTGGCGGCGCAGCTTCGGACCCGTGCCGTAGCGTTGGGCGAGTTGTGCCACACGCTCGCGCTGGCGCGCCCGGTAGGCATCGGCGAGCCGCGCGACCGCCTCCCGATCCTCGGCACTCGCGGGCACGGGCTCCGGTGCGAGCCTGCCCTCCAGTGGATCGGGGTCGAGCTGGCGAGCAACAGCCGCAAACGCGGAGCGCTCGACCGGCTCCATCGGCCGTGTAGACGCGAGCAGCAGCTCAAGCGCACGCGCACCTTTCGTCCCGAACTGCTCGAAGTGCTCGCTGCGGGCGTACAGGCGATGCTCCTGCAGCAACGCATGCCAGGCATCGGGGTCAGAGCGCAGCCGCTCCCGCTCGGCCTCGCTCGCACACTGCGCCGCGTGTTCCTCGGCGCGCGCAGCGTCGTAAGGGGCACGGGCGGCACGTAGACAGTCGAACAGGCACAGCCCGCCGCCCGATAGCGTCAGATCGTCCCAGCACGGCTCACTGAGCGCCCGATACGGTTCGCGTGCCATCGCGCACGCGCCTGCCGCGAACCAGGAGACGTTCACGGCACGGTCCTCGTAGAAGCCGCCACGTCCGGCCTTCTGTAGCAGCGCGGCGAGCGTCTTCAGGAACGCGACCGCCCGCGCCTCCGTTGTCGTGATGAACAGCAGACAGGGACAGAAGTCATAGCGCTCCGCCTATGCCGCCTGCGCGGCATAGGCGGCGTAGGCGCCCGCCTTGACCTTCAGCCGCGCGTGACTCATCGTCCCCAGGTCAAGCTCCACGAACGCGAGCAGCCCAAGGCCCTGCCCGTCGTGCAGTTCGACCAGCGCGTCCGGCGCCAGCGTCCGCGAGCGCCCCTCCGCCGTAAACGGCACGCGCGGCTCACGCTCAAAGCGAGCAAGACGCACACCCGGCGTCTGGGTGGCCAGCAGCGCGTAGAGCTCGGTCACGCCCGCCGCGTGCGCCAAGAACAGCGGGTTCGGCTCGGCACGCTCGCCACCGCGCGGTGCGGGCGCCCCACGCGCGAGCGTGTCCGCACGACGCGAGGGCCACAGGTGATACGGAGCGGAGCCACGCTCACGGTAGGGGCGGCTGCGACCGAGCAGCCCTGCGCGGTGCAGATGCTCGGTGCGGTAACGAAGCGTGCGACCAGGCACATCCGAGAGAAGAAGCTCAAGCTGGGTTGAGGTCACGACACGCTGATCGCTCACGAGCCCGATGATCCGCCGGTCAAGCTCACTCAACGACACCACCGCCGCCGGACCATGAGACCCGCGCCGCCGCCTCGCCGTGGCGGTCACGAAGACTCCGAAGAACGAGATTCACCAATACAGTCGGGCGCGGACGAACCACCCGAAACCGCGACAGAACCGCCGTTTTCGCGCCGCTGGCCTTGCCAATCGGATGTGCAGCCATTGGCAAGACGTGAGCGCCGCTGGCGGCGAGCGGAGTGTTGGTGGCGGCCTCCGGAGAACTCGCCGCTGCGCCCCGGCTCATCGGCGCGCCCAAGCACCGGGCGCTCGGCGGCGAGGATCAGCGCAGAGAGCAGCTCGATTGCCTGCGCCGCCTGCTGCGCCTCAAGCGACTCAAACCGCGGCCGGCCGAGCATCGGCTCGGAGGTCTGGTGTTGGGGATGGTGTTGAACATCATCAGTCGATCTCTTCATGCAGTTGTGTGCCGGCGGAAGACCGCTGGGCTCCGGGACGGACCCCAGCCCACCAACGAGAGCACGATCCCCGGCGGATGTCAAGGGCTTCTCGCGGTCCTCAACGCGGCTCACAGGTCGCTCACACGACAGCCGGCCAGCAGACTGGCGAGCTTCTACACTTGAAGATGCCACCGGGCTACGTCTACGCTCCCCTCGGCAGACACGCAACCCCCGTTTTGCCGGCGATTACCGGGGATAACGCTCTTGTACCGGCAGCTACTCGGGCAGACCTGACTTACGCCCACCCGCTGGGATTGCCCGCAGGCGCAATCGCGCCAATCGCGCCGTTTGTCTTCGACGCTGCGGGAGTGTCGAGCACACCATCGACTAGCGGCAGGCTCACCTTGACGCGCAAGCCACCCTCGCTCATGGGCTCGATCGTCAGCTCGCCTTGGTGGGCGTGGGTGACGGCCGCGACGATTGCGAGCCCGAGACCGTGCCCGTCGCCGATGCGCGCCCTGCCGCCGCCCGGAACGCCTGCGTGATCTCGCCCACCTCCTCAGCAGGCACGATGGAGCCGCTGTTGGCGATCAGGAGCACCGCGCGTTCCGCGTGGTGGTTGGTGCGAAGCTCAAGCCAGCCGCCTTCGCGGTTGTGCTTGATCGCGTTGCCCAACAGGTTGCCGACTAGGAGACTCAGCAGCCGCGAATCCGCTGGGACCACAGCCGGCTCCAACTCGGTGTCGATACGCAGGTGGCGAGCCGCCGCCGTCGCGCCGGCGTCATCGAGTGCTTTGCCCGCGATCTCGGCGAGATCGACAGGCTCGCGGACGAGAAGCTCGGGCTCGCTGCGGGCCAGCGCGAGCAGCGCCTCGATCAGCTCCTCGCTGCGTGCGAGCTGACGCCGCAGCACCCGCGTGGCCGCCTCTACGTCAGCAAGGGCGGCGTGCGGGTCGGCGGCCAGCACCTTAACCTCGGCTCGCATCGCCGCCAGTGGTGTACGCAGCTCGTGTGAGGCGTCCGCGACGAACCGCCGCTGCGCGCTGAACACGGCATCGAGCCGCACGAGCATCCCATCGAACGTATCCGCGAGCTCGCGCAGCTCATCGCGGGGTCCGTGCAAGCCGATCCGCTCATCGAGATTGCTTCCACTCACGCGCTGCGCGACCGCCGTTATCCGCCTGACCGAACGCAGCAGTCGCCCGGCCAAAAGCCAGCCGAGTGCGACCGCGAGCAGCACGAGGCCAGCGAGCACGGCGAGATACTGCGTGAGCAGCTGATCGAGCGTGCGTTTGGTGAGGGTGTGCTGTGTCGCAGTTACCCGGAATTGGGCGCGGGCGGCCACCGCGTTGGCAGGTTCGGAGCCTTCTCCCGAGCGACCGTGCGGATGCTGGGTGCTGCCGAACCGAGCGCGAGCTTGCGGCACACTGCTCGCCGGTGGCGCTTCGCTGCTCGCCGCCGGCACTTCGTTTGTAAGCGGGGCGTTGAGACTGGAGCTGACAAGCCCGTAGCTGATCGCAAGCAGCGCCGCCCCGGCGATGGCGAGCAGCAACCCGATCAGCAAAGCGAGGCGAACGCGAAGGCTCAGACGACTCACGCGCCCCCACCAATCCTGTAGCCGGCGCCGGGCAGCGTCTCGATCAGCGGCGGCCTGCCGAGCTTGCGCCGCAGCGAGGACATCGTGACGCGCACCGCCGCGGTGAACGGGTCAGCGTTCTCATCCCACACCCGCGTAAGCAGCTCCTCGGCGCTCAGCACGCATCCGTCCGCAGCGATCAGCGCTTCCAGCACACCGAACTCCTTGGCCGTAAGCGCAAGCTCCCGGCCTGCTCGCCGCGCCTGCCGGCGCGCGCTGTCCAACTCGACATCCGCGACGTTGAGGACCGGCGGGCGCGGGCGCGCTGCGCGCCTGCCGAGCGCGAGCACACGCGCCGCCAGCTCCGCGAACACGAACGGCTTGCCGAGATAGTCGTCAGCGCCGATCGCAAGACCCGCGACCCTATCGCCGACCTCGCCTGCGGCGGTCAACATCAGCACCGCCGGTGGGCAGTCGAGCACGCTGAGCTGGCGGCATACCTCGTCGCCGTGGACCTCGGGAAGATCGCGGTCGAGCACGACCACGTCGTAGCTTGAGAGGCCGGCCTTCACGAGCGCCTGGCGCCCGTCGCTCGCTACATCGACCGCGAGTCCTTCGCGGCGAAGCCCACGAGCGACGGCCGCAGCCATGTCGCTCTCATCCTCGACAATCAGCACACGCATAAAGCGGATCGTAGGCTCGCCCCGCCCGGATCGAGCCCAGGCGAGGCGAGCGCCGTCTTTACTTGGCCTTGCCCGCTACTGTCGTTTCTGCGCTGCACGCGGTCTGGAAGTGTTCTCCCGCCGCGGGCGGCCCACCCCCAGGCGCCGGGGACTGTTCGTTGCCGCCTTCTCCGCCGGAGAAGCCTGGGGAGCCTTCTTCCCCTGCGGGCGAGTTCTTCACCTTCACCGTCACCGCCGGTTCGCCAGGCGTGTTGTTGGAGACGCCGCCCGGCGGCGGCGTCGATGCGCTCTGAGCAGCCAGGGCCGATTCACCCCGAGCCCCCGGTTCCCCAGGCGGCGCAGGACACACGGCCACGGTCGCGGGCACGTTCGCGGCGTGAGCCTTGCGGGCGTGAGCGGCGTGGGCCTTATGGGCGTGAGCGGCGTGATGGTGCCCGCCTTGCGCGAGGGCGATGCCGGCGGTCGTGAGCGCCGCCACGGCCGCGACCGCGAGCAGGGCGCCCACCAATCGGACCGGCCTGAGATGTGACATGGAAGTACCTCCTGTTCGATTTATATGGACGCGCGTCGCGCGACATCAATCTCTTATAGACAGGCCGATGTTTGGTCCGTGGTCCGTGTATGGTGCGCGCGCGTGCCGAAGGCACCTCCCATGCCTCTATGTGCAGCAGGAAGGGCAGCACCGTGTCGCGTGGAACACGTACAGCGATGACGACAACGGTGGTGATGGATGATCGGGCAAGAGCGGTCGCGGAGCGGATGCAGAAGCCGCTAATCGCGGCAGCGCTGCTCACGATTCCCACGACCGTGCTCCAACTCGTATCCGTCGCCGAGCCGTGGCGGACGATCGGCGACGTACTCGATTGGATCATCTGGCTGGCGTTCCTCGCCGAGCTGGTGGTGATGTTGGCCGTCGTACCGAACCGTGGACGCTATCTCTTCGGCCATCCGCTCGAAGTCGGCATCGTTGCTCTGACGCCGCCGTTCTTCTTGGCGGCGATGCAAAGTATCCGCTTGCTACGACTCCTGCGCCTTCTTCGCCTGCTCCGCCTGCGAGGTCAGCGAGCGCTCTGTTCTCGACGGATGGCGTGCGCTTTGCGGCAACCGTCGCGCTGTTGACGGCGGTGGGCGGTGGTGGGGCTTTCGCTGCGGTGGAGCACGTCTCCTACGGCAACGGCGTGTATTGGGCGATAAGCACGATGGCGACTGTCGGGTCTCTCACTCCGCATACGGCCGTAGGCAAGATCATCGCCGTGGTCGTGATGCTCGTGGGTATCGGGGCGGCCACGCTTGTGATCGGAGCGGTTGCGCAGCGCTTCTTTGCGCAGACAGTTGAGCACGTTGAGCTGGCTGAGGATGACCTACTCGTGCAGGTCCGCGACATCTCGCTACGCCTGCAATCGTTGGAGCGGGCGCTCTCGAACCGACGTAGCCCGCAAACGCCAGATCGCTAGCGATTCAGCCGCCGACTTCGGCCAAGAGCCGTTGTGTGTGGCTGCGTTGGCAGTCGGTCCGTCAGACGGGTAGGCCCGCGGGTGCGGTCGGGCGTTGCGCGTCTATCTTAGCGAGGTCCCCCTGCACTTCTGCGACCAGATCGGCGACGGTGTTTTGGTAGTGCGCCAGTGCCAGATCGAGGCGGAAGTCAAAGTTTGCCGATAGTCCCGGCCCGTAGTGGATGGTCGTGGGCTTCTGGCGGTTGGAGACGGAGAACGTCGTTGAGCCCTCGCTGTCGGAGTGCTCGAAGCCGATCAGCTTTGCGAACAGACACTCGCGGGTCTGTTTTGCCCCTTGGAAGATGACGCGCTTGTTCGTGATGAACACCGTGCCGGTGTCGATCGCGGTTGGTGTGGGCGTTCCTTGCTCGTAATGGCCGCGTGTCTGACCCACGCGGTATCGCACGGAGTGCCCGTGGACGTTGCCAATCGGGATCGAGACCCCGTGCGACGCCCCCTTGTACGTGCCCCTGCCTCGGCGATCCTCGATCAGGCTGGCGCCCGTCACGTAGTAGAACAGGGCCTCGTCCTGCCCGAGCATGATCTCGGCATCCATGCTGCCGTTGAACTTTTCCGCGAGTTCCAGGTATCGCGCATACCCGTCACGCTCCGCCTGCCACTGCGTCAGCTCCTGCTGGTATGCCTGTTCGGCCTTCTTTGCTCGGTGTCCCTCAAACATGCTCGGCTCCTTCTGTGTACTGAGGGCTTGAATCTACACGGGCGAGAGGGCGTGGAGGTAGGAGGATCAATGAGGCTGCCTTACGCGGCCAGGACTTCGATCGGGGCGTGTCGCGCCCGCTTGCCCTTCGGCTGCGGACGCACGCGCATCTCGATGTAGACGTCAAGCGCGTCGGCGACATCGGCGACGGTGTCCAGCTGCACGTTGCGGCCCTTGCCGTCCAGCAGCCGCGAGATCACGGAGGGCTTGACGCCAACACGACGCGCCAGCTCAGCCTTGGAGATCTTGCTGCCTGCACGAACCTCGTCCAGCGCGATCAGCAACTCGGCGAACGCGACCAGCTTCGCGACCTCGCGCTCGTGAGCGGCGCGGCCCTCGGCGGTCGGGAAGCTCTCGGCGAGCAGTTCGGCGAAGACGGTGCTTTCCTTGGACTTGTGCATAGCTCGATCACCTTGGCTTGGGGGAGCCGATCAGTAGCATAGAAGCTACGACGTATCAACGCCGGCATCCGGCCGCCGCTCGGTGTCGTCGGTTGCTGACGGTACACTGACACTGGAGATCACTCATGCAGCCGATTCGAACTGACTTCAAAGGCTATGAGGGCAAGTACGTCGCGATTGACGCGCGTACGGGCAAGATCGTGATCGCCGACGAGGACCCGCGCGTGGTGCTCGAAAAGGCCAAGGGCCGTGACCACGTTGCGGTGCGCGGTCGGGTCCCGTACGCCGACGAGCCGGTCTACGTCGGCCTTGGCTGAGCCGCAGCCGCTTCCCTGGCTCTACCCGTATCGGGAGGACCCCCAGTCCGTGCGGTTGGGCGATCCGGTCTTCAGGCCATTCGTGTACGTGTCGCTCGCCCGCGGCGAGCAGAGCACGACACTGCTGGAAGGACTGGTTGACACCGGCGCCGATGCGGTACTCGCGAGCGACCTGCTGGCCGAACAGCTCGGGATCGACCTGGCCGACAACGAGGGCGAGACGCCGCACGCGGTCGGCGGTCGGACTATGGTGGCCCGCTACAAGACGGTCTCGCTGCGCCTGCACCCGCGTGACGGCTCCCTGCGCGAGTACCGCGAGTGGGAGGCTCAGGTCGGGTTCGTGCAGGGCTGGCACAGTTACAGCTTGGTGCTGCTCGGCAGCGTCGGCTTCCTGGACTACTTCACGGTCACCGCGAGCCGCTTCGCTCAGGCCGTGGCGGTGGAGGATCGTGACGCCTTCGATGAGCGCTTCGGCACAGTCCTCAGTCCATGACGTGAGAGCCGCGCCTGGAGCGCGCCGTTCGGTGCCCTACGCCCCGACATCCAGCGCCCAACCCTCGAACTCGGGGGCATCCGCCCGGTTCGCGCTATGCCCAGTATCGCCCATGAAAACCCAGTCCCAGACTAGAGGCGTTCTAGACCAGTTCCGCTGGCGACGCCCCGGTGTGGTGGGTGCTACTGATGATTTGAGCATGAGTTGCTCCTATGTCAAGCAGGGCACGGATGTTGCGGCTTTCTGCTTGATCCGTGTCGTGCGGTCGGGGTGGATTGGGGGCATTGAGAGCAAGCGGTGGATGTGGCGTGCGAGGTGGCGCTTGAGGCAGCGTAGGGCCTCGCGGTTGGTCTTGCCCTCAGCGCGCTTGCGCTCCAAGTAAGAACGGGTCTGTGGGTCGATCCTGGCGCGTGTGATAGCGATCACGTGTAGTGCTCGGTTGAGCTGACGGTCCCCGCCGCGGTGCAACCGGTGACGGTCCCGTCGCCCGGAGGACACGGGGATCGGTGCCACGCCTGCCTGACGCGCGAAGTGCGCGTCGGTTGGGAACCGCTCGGCGCCAGCCGTGCGCCCGATCAGCGTCGCGGCGGTTAGCGTGCCGCAACCAGTCTCATCCAACAGGGCCGGCCGGTAAGCCTTGACCAACGCGAGAATCTCACGCTCGAGCCCGTCGGCTTGGCGTGAGACGCCGCGAATGCTCGCCACGAGCTCTGAAGCGACCCTGACGCGTGCTGTGCGCTCACAACGCCGCAGACGACGAGCGATACGATCCAGCGTCGCGCTGCTATTGAGATGGCGCGCCGGGATCTTCGCCTCCAGATCGGGGCAGAGATCGACCAGGTGCCAACGCAACCTGTTGATCTGGCGGGTCCGCTCAACGACAAGGTCTGAACGATGGTCGGCCAACAAACGAATCTCCAACGCTCGCTCATCCAAGAACGCGGCAGGGAAACGCTCGACACCCTCACGCAGAACAGCACGAGCGACCGCGCGAGCATCGATCTGATCGGACTTGCCCGGCTCGCGCTCTGAACGCCGGGACTGACCCATCATCATCGGTGGGACCCGCACCACACGCTCACCCGCAGCTATAAGCGCCTGCTCAAAGCGCCTTGAGAGGTGCCGGCAGTCCTCTATCGCCCACACACGCTCCTCCTCCAGCTCGCGTGCCCAGCGCAACGCCGCGAGATGCCCAGGCTCATCCGCCCGGACCTCAAGCTCACCAGACAGCAGGCCCGTAGCAGCGTTGACCGCGGCCAACGCATGACTGCTCTTGTGGATATCCGCTCCGATCACGATCATTACCTTCGTCCCTTCGTTGGATGCCACCAATGGACGGACCTCCGGTGGACAAACCTCAGTCGGGGCGAAGCCACGCTCCTATCAAGTCACGCCGGGGATCCTCGGGTGGCGGCGGGCGACACAACGCATGTTGGTCAGACCTCACGATCGACAGCCAGGCTAAGAGTCAACCCGCCGCCAACCCGAGAACCAACCCGGTCGGTCGGACACCATCACCCGGCAACCCAAACGATGACACTGAGGGCCATGCTACTCCGGCAGGCCCCGGACTGAGCCGAGGGCGCTCTATGCGTGCGCGAGGTCGCGACCCTCGCGCTGGACGACTCCGAGGTGGGCTCCTAGCGGGGCCAGCAGGGCGGCGAGCGTACTTGCGGTCGGGTTGGTCTGACCGCGCTCAATCCGCGAAATCTCCGCCTGGTCGATGCCAGACGCAGCGGCCAGTTGCTTCTGCGTCAAGTGACGCTCCTTGCGTAGCTCGCGGACCTCGCGAGCCATTGCGAAGTGGGCGTTGAAGGCGTCCCAGCGGGCGACGGCCTCCGGGCCGCCGGCCTTCGCCTTCTTCTCAACCTCGCGGATGTAGTCATCGAACTTAGTAGGCATCACGGGCTCTCTGGTTAGCCGTCGGAACTTTATGCAATATACCGCATATTCTCAGGGTTTGGTCCGGCGACGCTTGCCCTTCTCCTGCCGACCCTTCCAGCGGGCCAAGCGTTGCTTTGCCCGCTTGATCTCCATGTTCTGGCGCTTGGCGCTCGGCTCATTGCCCTTGTCGTACGCGGCAAGCAACAGGACGATCTTTCCACCGTGCGCGTGACAGAAGACTCGCAGGAGGACATTGCGGTGCGACGTGCCCAGGTTCGCCGGAGGGGGTAGACCGTTCTCACGCAGGATGGTGGCGGCGTCGTGGCGCACCCGGAACTCGAAGATGCCTGGCACTCCCTGAACCCACTTGCCCCACGACGACCCGCAAACCCCGATCCCTTCGTACGCGAGAACGTTGCGCAATGCTGCGGCCAGTGCCTGCTCCTTGACTTCGTCCAAGCCGCGCAGGAAGTCGAGGACGGGCTCGCGGCCATCCTCTTCGTAGAACTTGAGAGTCCAGGCTGGACCGGCTTTTGCGTCGGTCGGCATGTAGCGCATTGTATGAGATGGGTCGGAAGGCTCGGGCGATCGGGCGCGTCCAGACCGTCATGTGCGCACCCAGACGGCTGCCACACTAAGTTTCGATCATCCGAATCATGTAGGATGCTCCGCACCCAAATATAGATGCGGGGCGCGCTGCGCAAACAGCCGCCCCGCGTGGCACCGAGGAGGAACCCTTCGGCGCTGATCGAACGATACCTTGAAGCCCAACAGGGGACTACGGATGCGACCGCGCACGCTGGTGATATTTTCGCGAAATATCAGCTGTTGACCTGGCAGGCTCAGGCCGACGAGTGTGGCGACGCCGCTCAGCGGTTGTGCGATGTTCATGTGGAACTGTTGCCAAAGATGAGAGAGAACGGTGAGGTCGCGAGACGATGCCTAAAAGGCTTCCTCAGCGTTTCGCCGCCCACGACCAATAATGAGAGGGAAGAGCTTCGCGAGTTGCAGAGCAGCACACGGCAAGCGCGCATAAGTACCGAGGGTGATTTGCGTTCCATTCAGGACGGTAGGAAGACTGCCCTCCTCCTGAGAAAGAGGAATCTCGCACGATCCCTCAATGAGTCTCAAGTTTGCTCCAGGGAAACTTGAAAGAGGCGACTCGGATCGTACGTGGAACCACGAGATGGCTAAGAGCTGCGGAGCGCCAAATGACTCGACGCCTGTTCTGGTGGTGGGCACTTATTCATTTGCGGTCATGGCGTGGGATCGAATCACAAAGCGAAGGAGGCTGAGAGGATGCCATGCGCATTCGGTGCGCTCTAACCGACGCGCCGGGCTGAGCCTTGACTAGTTCGCCAAGTCTTCTAATGTTGCTCTGGCGTAGCGGTGTGCCAGGCGTGGCGTAATGTACGAAGGATTATGCCGAGTGGTAACTCTGCCTCCTTGTGTTCGCCGCCGAGGCCGTCCTCGTCGAGGATGATGCCGAGGTCGCGTAGTTCGCGGGAGCGGCGACCCCATAGGTGTCCTTTGCCTTGGGATGTCCACCAGTCTTTGCCGAGGCCCCGTCCTCGCATAGTCAAGGTGCCGAGCAGTCGCTCGGCGGCGAAAGCGGAGAGTTTGTTGTCGGTTGCGACTTGCAACACGACACGCTGCATCGAGTTGAGGTCAGCGACGACAATCTCGTGGGTGTTCTCCCAGGCGTGTAGTTGTCCCTGCCACATCTTCCCAAGGTCGCTCTGTGCGATGATGGCTGGGTCGGGGGCCTTGGCACCGACGAACCGATGTTGCTGCTCCAAGCGGACTCTTTCGCCCGGGGCGTGAGAACCACTCTCAACCACCGAGCGCGCGATCCGTAGGTTCATCGGCCGGCTGGGTGACCCTGATGGTCTGGCGGTGGCGTATGAGGCGGGCCCGATCGATGCTACGATGTTGAGCTACAAATCGGACACGTGATTTTGGTATCCGATTCTGGAAGAGGGCCAATGGCAACGCCTAACACCCCTATAAGTGCGATGGACCCGGCGGAGGATCCCTCCGTCTGGGCTCTGAAGCCTGGCGACGAAGTTGAGCGCAAGGAGTTGCAACAGCGCTACGGGGGCCGAACGCAGGGCGGAATCGGGCCGTCAAGAGCTCGCGGAACGTCCTCCTCTTTTCCGATCCCATCGCTGGTGAGCCCCACGGATACTTCGACGGCTGGCGAGCGGACGGGTGCTTCCACTACACCGGCGAAGGACAACGCGGCGACCAACAAATGAAGTCCGGCAACGCCGCGATTCTTAACCACGCGAGCGAGGGGCGCGCGCTCAGGCTGTTCCTAGGCGCGCGAGGGCGGGTCACTTACGAGGGAGGGTTCGAGCTCGCCCGAGAGCAACCGTTCTACACGACCGATGCACCGGAGACCAACAGCGGACCCGTGCGTAGCGTCATCGTCTTCCGACTTCAGCCTGTCGACGCACAGCCTAAGCCCAGTTCGTCGAAGCTAGATCGCGTCAGTCTCAGGGGCATCGAAGACGTACCTGTCGAAGAGCAATGGACGGAGAAGATGTTTGTGGCTCCAAGTCACGTGCCGTATGAGGCCGACCGGCGGGAGCAGACACTTGTGCTTGCGTTCCGCGACCATTTGTTGCAGCAGCGGCACGAGGTCGCGCGCCTCAAGATTGTTCCGGCAAGGGAGGCTAAGCCTCTGTTCTCGGATCTAATGGACAGAACCACAAACACGCTATACGAGGCGAAGGGTTCGGTACAGCGCGGAGCAATTCGAATGGCGATCGGGCAGCTCATGGACTACAGGCGATTCGTTCAACCTTCGCCTCGGCTCGCAGTGTTGCTGCCGTCTAGGCCACGCGACGATCTCCGCGACCTATTGACGAGCGTCGGTGTCGGCGTCGTATGGCGTGACGGTGACAGCTTTGCCGAGGTGCATGGAGAGGACTCGTGACATCTCACCTACGGCGCATAGCGAGCCATCTACCGCTTCGTCATGTCCCCTGACTGGCTCCAAAAGAATGCTCGCTTGGCGAGTGATGAGCAGCTGCGGAAGCTTCAGCTCCGCTGGGCACAGGACGATTTCTGGATGCGGCGCATTTCGTTTGCAATGTCGGTGATGGTGCTAGTTGCCAGCCTGACTCTATTCGTGCTCCAGCCAGTCAGGGACGCCACCCCAATTGCGGCAGGCGCTGCCACTACTTCGGCAGCCTTGTCAGTTGGGCTCTTCCTCAGCCGGTAAGTTGTTGCTCTAGATTGGCAATAGGATGAATCGAGCTCACGCCTTCGTGTGTTCCTCCGGTTGGTGGGCGCGCATCATTGAATCGAAGCTGCTCCCGTGGGCACTCGCAGGTGTGGACTTGGGCGATGATGTGCTGGAGATCGGTCCAGGGTTCGGCGCTACGACGCGCGTGCTCGCTCGTCGGCCTGGAACGCTGAGCGTGGTTGAGCTTGAGCAGCGCTATTGCGAGCGGTTACGAGGCGCACTGGATGACGCGGTTGAGGTCGTGCATGCAGACGCGACCGACATGCCGTTCCCCGCTGGTCGTTTCTCCGGCGTGGTGTGTTTCACGATGCTCCACCACCTGCCCTTGCCAGAACTTCAGGACCGGCTGCTCGCCGAGGCGTCGAGGGTCCTGCGAGCAGGCGGCACGTTCGCGGGCACCGATAGCCTCGGTACCGGCTCAATGTTCAAGCTTCTCCATATTCGCGACACGCTCGTCCCTGTGGCTCCCAACGGTCTGCCCGCGCGCTTGGAAGACGCGGGGCTCGTCGAGCCGCGTGTTGAGACGAGCGGGCGCTCGTTTCGCTTCTACGCGCACAAGCCCGGCTGACGCCCACCCGAAGCGGACGTCAATCGATCCGGATAGCCAACGCCGCCATCACCGCATTGTTTGCGCACAGAGAAGTTTCGCCCACTGGATTAGTCGGCGCGCAAACCTGGATGCGCCGATCAATAAGTGTGCCATATCTGTACGACGGCTAACCGCCCCGCGCAGCGCGCCGTGCTCAGTCGGTAGTGCGGCGCCGGTACAAGTGGCTGGCCAGCGGAGCGAACACGGCAATCAACACCACCGACCACAGCAGCGATGCGAGCACCGGATGTTGCATTGGCCAAGTGTGAATGCTCGCAGAGGGATTGGGATTGGCAAAGAGCTGACGGGAGGCGGCGGTCACCGCGCTCACTGGGTTCCAGTTGGCGATCGTTCGCAGCAGCGCGGGCATGTGCTCGGTGGGGACTAGAGCATTGGAGACGATCGCAAGGGGAAACAGGATTACCAGCCCGATGCTTTGGGCAGACTCGGGTCCCTTGCTCACCATTCCCAGGCACGCACAGCCCCAGGACAGGGCGTAGCTGAAGAGCAGGAAGACGCCGAACCCACCGATTGTCGATGCCACGCTGCCCTCCGGCCGCCAGCCGACGATCAGGCCGGTCGCGGCGACGAACGCGGCGCAGATGGCGGCAGTTAGAACGTCGGCGAAAGTCCGTCCTACGAGTACCGCAGGTCGCCACATCGCAAGAGTTCTAAAGCGATCTATCACGCCGCTGCCGAGGTCGGTGCTCAGCCCGACCGCTGTGCCCATCGCCGAAGTGGTGAGGTTCAATCCGAGCAGACCGGCGATCGCAAAGTTCTTGTAGCTGCCGCCGCCAGGCAGGACGACGCCGGCGCCGAACACGTACACGAACAGCAACGTGAACAGCACAGGTTGGACGGTGACGTCTGAGAGCTGCAGCGGCTCACGCGCTATATGCACGAGGTTGCGCCCAGTAAGCACGGCGACGTCGCAGAGTCGTCGCATCAGACCAGGAGCCCGCGGTAGTCTGGCTGGTGGCGTCACGGGAGTGAGCGTGGTGTTGGTCATGTACGGGCAACCTCCAGATCTGAGTCAGACAGTTCGGATGCAGCGTGGTCCTCGTCCCCGTCTGTCGGACGGCCGGTGAGGGCGAAGAACACGTCATCGAGCGAAGGTTGATGTACCTCGACGTCATCGACGCTCACGCCGGCCTCGTCGAGGGCGCGTACGACCGTGCTTGCCAATCCGGTCGCGCTACGCACCGGCGCTCTCAGGCGACGTCCGTCGTGACTCACGTGCACAGGACCCGCGACGAAGGGGCCGAGCGCGACGGACGCGGCCGGACCAGGCTCACTGAGCGTGACCTCCAAGCGAGCCCCGCCGGTCTGTGCCTTTAGCTCGGCTGCGGTACCGCCGGCGATCACCCGGCCATGATCGATGACCACGATCCGATCGGCTAGCTCATCGGCCTCATCGAGGTACTGGGTCGTGAGCAGCAGGGTCACACCGTCGGCGACGAGCTCGCGGATAACGTCCCACATCCGCATCCGGCTCGTCGGGTCAAGGCCGGTTGTCGGCTCGTCTAGGAACAGCACCGGCGGCCGTGTCACCAACCCGGCAGCGAGGTCCAGGCGCCGGCGCATCCCACCCGAGTACCCCTTCAGTACCCGGTCGGCGGCATCAACGAGGTCGAACCGCTCGAGCAGCTCCTTCGCTCTTGCCTGCGCGCCTGCGCGGCGCAGGCCGCTCAGGCGTCCGATCATCACAAGGTTTTGGCGGCCAGTCAGGACCTCATCGAGGGTGGCGTCCTGAGCCGTCACTCCAATGTTGCGCTGCACGGCGGCCGCATCGGAGACCACGTCGTGGCCGGCGACACGCGCTGAGCCAGCGTCTGGAATCGAGAGGGTTGTGAGGATGCGGACCGCCGTGGTCTTGCCGGCGCCATTCGGTCCAAGGACGCCGAGGATGGAGCCAGCCGGCACCTCCAGGTCGATCCTGTCAAGTGCGACGGTCGAGCCAAATCGCTTGCAGAGACCGTGGGTTTCGATCATCAAGGCATGCGTCACAAGAGCTCCTAAAGTTCCTTACCGGTCGGCAAGCAAGAGGAGAGCATACACATTCCTAGCCGGTCGTCAAGTAAGCTGCTGGAGATGCGACGATCAGCAGGCGTAGAAGTAACGGACCAAGAGTGGCGAGGCTCGGGAGATGGAAAACAGGCTCAAGGCCAACAGCCCGGCTCCTCGACGCGTGAGCGCATTCTCGACATCGCGCTCGAGCTGTTCACCGAGCAGGGTTACGACAAGACGTCGTTGCGCGACATCGCTGAGCGGCTTGGCACCACAAAGGCAGCGCTCTACTATCACTTCGAACGCAAGCAGGACATCCTGCTTGAGCTTCACTTGCGACTTCATGCGCTTGGCCGGGAGGCGCTTGAGCGGCTCGGGAACCTCGAGGACGGACGCGCGCGCGCAGACGCCTGGCCGGGACTCCTCGACGACTTCATCGACCAGGTCGTAAACAACCGCGAGCTCGTCCTCTTCCACCAGCGAAACCACAACGCCTTGGAGCAGCTCCAAGACGACGAGCGGCATCGGGCCGAGAACGAGGACATCGAGCAGCAGTTCCGCCGCATCCTTCAGAGTCCTGTCATCCCACTCGAGCGGCGGGTGCGGATGGCGTGCTCGATCGGCGCAGTGGTTGGCGCTCTGGCCAGCGGAGACGCGATCTTTGGTGAGGTGCCGATGCCCGAGCTCGCAGAGCTCGTCCGCGTCGCCGTGCACGACCTCCTGAGGTCGGAGCACACAGCGCGAAGTGCTGAGGACGGATGTTGCTCCTATGTCAAGGAGAAGCTGCCGTGAGGGGTGTTGCGGTGGATAGTGACGACGGGCTGGTGCGGGGTTGGCGTTGAGTTGGCTGGAGGCTGGAGGAGGTGCCAGATGCGGCGTGCGAGGTGGCGCTTGAGGCAGCGCACTGCTTCGCGGCGGCTCTTGCCTTCGGCTTGTCGGCGGGCGAGGTAGGCGGCGGTATCGGGGTCGAGGCGGCCCTTGGTGACGGCGAGGCGGTGTAGCGCACAGTTGAGCTGGCGGTTCCCGCCGCGGTCCAGGCGGTGGCGCTCGGAGCGCCCGGATGATGCCGGGACTGGTGCGGACCCGGCGATGCGGGCGAGCTTCGCGTCGCTGTCGAAGCGCTGCACGCCGGCGATCTCCCCGACGAGCTTCGCCGCGATCAGGACCCCGCAGCCACGCTCGGCAAGCAGCTGAGGAGCAACCTGCGTGACGAGTGTGGTGAGCTCGCGCTCGATCTCGTTGATGGCTCTGGTCAGCTCGCGGATGCGGCGCAGCTCATCGCGAGCGATCCTCACGCGTGTCGTCTGCTCGGAGCGAGCGAGACGGCCGGCGATGCGCTCTTGCCAGCAAGCCGCGCTCAGAGCACGAGCAGGGAGCTCGAGCTCCGGTGAGATGTCGTGGAGGTTCCAGCGCAAATCGTTGCTCAGGCGAGTGCGTTGCGCGACGAGCCGCTCGCGGTGATCGACGAGCAAGCGAACGTCGAGCTCGGGGCCCGCGAGTTGCGCAGCTGGGAGCGTGTGCACGCCCTCACGGATCGCGGCTCTGGCGATCGCGACGGCGTCGATCGCGTCGGACTTGCCGCGCTCGCGTGCCGCGTTGCGCGCCCCCGCAGTGAGCTTCGGCGCGACGCGCACGACCCGCTCGCCGCGGGCCAGCAGGAACCGCTCGAGCGCACCGGAGACGTGCCGACAGTCCTCGATCGCCCACACCCGCTGCTTGTCCATACGCCGGCCCCACAACAACAGGTCATCGAAGGAACGGCGTTTCGCGCGGACCGTCTGCTCGGCGATCACGCGGCCAGTTCCCTCCTCGAGCGCTGCGGCCGTGTGCGACTGCTTGTGGGTGTCCGTCCCGATCACGATCATCTGCACATCCCTTCGTTGGGGTTATCTGATGAGCGGATGTCCGGTGGACACATCTCAGTCGGGGCGATGCCACGCTCCTATCAAGTCACACCGGAGATCCTCAGGCGGCGGCGGGCGACACAACATCCGCCGGTCAGACCACTGGTCGACAGAAAGTCAATGAGTCAGCCCGTCGCCAGCCCGAGGACCTACCGGCCGCGCCGGACGCCACCGCCCGACCCCGCAGACTCTCTCACTGAGAATGTCAAATCGCCGAGCATGTTGCACGGGATCGTGCAACAGTTCCTGTTGGGTGCCGGTGACGACGAGCTAAAGCGCAGGCGTTTGGGTTTGGTTCTGCCGCGCTGCTTGCCGCTCGGGCGGCCTTGAAGGTGTGTGCCTATGTGTCGCGCCGGCGCCCTTCTTCGTGGTTGGCCCCGTTGCCTTCCAGTCGGCGATCAGTCGCCGGTAGGCAGCCTCGGCGTGTTCTGTGGGCTCGCGCTCGGCGGCGCGTTCGGCGGCACCCGCGGAGACCCGCTGTTCACTATGGCGCGTCCGGAGTGGTGGTGTCCCGGCCTGGAGTTCCACGCGGCGCAGCTTGGCGCGGACGCGAGAAGGCCGCGCGAAGGCGTAGTCCTCGCCCTTGGTGAGCAGCTGCCACGGCGGCGTACTGTCCGGCGAGGCCGATCCGCTCGCGCAGCCGTGCGGCGTCGCGGACTACATCGAGTCCGGCGACCCATGCCGTCCCGGCGTCGGGCTTCAACGGTGTCGTGAGTATCCGGACGATCGTCGTCTTTCCGGCGCCGTTCGGGCCTAGCAGGCCCAACACTGTTGCAGGCTCGACCTCGAGATTGATGCCGGCGAGTGCCTGCAGCTCACCATAGGACTTCTTTAGGCCGCTGACGCTGATCGCTGCATCTTCCGATCGGCCTAGAGGAAGCCCAACATGATGTTGTATGGGGCCGCAGCGGGAGAATCCGAGTCGATCGGCACCGCGTCAATCTAGCGACGAAACCGTCGGCTCTCTGGCTGCACCGGACGTCGTCGAGCATGGCCGATGCTCGCCCTCAGGGCGAGGGGCAGGGGACATTGTAATCGGCGGTGGTCTCCGTGCCATCCTGGAAGTGGAGTTCGGCCGCGAAGGGATAGCCGCCGGAAGGACATCTTCGAGGCACGCTGACGCCATGGGGGTGGTAGGAGATCGTCTTGCCGTTGACCTGGCGGTGATAGGTGAGATGCAAAGGTCCGATAGTCGAGGTGAATTGCTCCAACGCTATATCCGGGCCTTCCGGCCAGGTTGGCACGACGGGTATGAGCGTGTTGATGCGCTCCCCGAACGGCTCAGTATCGCTCAACACTATCCCGGGGAACACGAGCTGGGCCAAGACCGGCGTGAGTCCTTCGGCATAGAACAGGACTTCGAGGCGTTCCGCCACGGGCAGTCCGATGAGCGCATTGATCGAGACTCTCTCGACTACGTGGTAGGGGGCTGACGGTACGATCGCGGTGGCATCACCGAACCCGATCCGGGCGTTGGCCGAGCATCCCTGCAGTCCATCTGCGATCAGGTCCGCAGGGTCGCAATTGGCTTGTCCCAGAGTCGTCGTGGCAATGCCCATGTGACCAGGCAGACGCAGGTCCAGGCCTGTTACGGGCGATGGCACAGAACCATTGGGGCCGCTGATACGCAAACCGAACTCGATCGTGGTGCGAACACCGGCGCGGTCAGGGTCAAACGCGACATGCAACTTGACGCTCTGCCCAGCGCTGGCGGCACTGGCGCTGCCGAAGATGGCTGCCGAGCCAGCAAGAGCAAGCACGAGCAGTCGAGCGAGGCTCATCGTGGGTCCACGGTGGTTCCTAGACCTTACGAGCTGAGCCATCCGTGGGCTTTGACGGTCAGGTTGAAGTTCAGGTGATTGATCGTGCCACTAATCCCAAGGTTTGATCCTGACGCGTGCCTGTAGGAGCCGGTGCCACCGGTGATCGTGAGCGTTCCCCCGTAGTAGCCGATCGAGCCACGAACGATGAAGCGTGCCTGTGCCTTTCCGCTGATTGATCCCCCTTTCGGGTAGATCGTGAAGATCGCCGTGACGTGACCAGGCGAAAGGGTCAGCTGAGACGTTACCGGCGCATTGAATGTCCCTGTGGCTTGGCCACGCTCACCGAGTGTCGATTCGCCTTCGCCCGTGAGATGCAGCTGAGCGCTCTCGACGAGATACGTCTTCCTAGCCCCTCTGGTAGTCACGCGGCTAGCTGTGCCAAACGCCTGCCCCGTCAGCCCCATCGCTATTAGGAGAAGTACCGTGGTTGCGCACATTGAGAGGGTCCGTCGGCCCAAGATTGAACCAGGGCTACGTTTCATATACCCCACTCTCATCAGATTTGCCGGCTTGCACCCGAATTAGACAGATTGATCCCAGACTGTTTCTGATTCTCTCGCGTGTTATCAGAAGTTCGCGCGCCAGCGAGGTATGGCGTCTATTGTGACCTGCAAACGTTGTAGAAGTATACATTCCAGATGTGTCAGTAGTCCCGACGAATGAGTCCTCGTATGGGCTGATCGGCTTAGAGCGCCTACAGAATGCGTGCACGTCTGAATTCGGCCGACCCAGCCCTGCGGTCCGTGTGCCTCTTCGCGGAGCTATGTCCTCGGGGCTCGACTTGGTACCACGAAGCCTTCGGGTGGGTGGGGTCTCGATCTGCTGGGGCCCCGCGACCTTCGGCCGCGGGGCCCCATTCTCGACCGCCCCAGCCGCATCTGCTTCTTTAGGCTCACTGTCGCCTACGCTGGGCTTGCTATTGAGCAGCTCCTCGGATTTCGGGCGAGGAGTCTCGATTCAGGCTAGTCCGGGTACACCATGGTGCAGAAGCTTCAAGGCTTGACAGTGCCAAGCGGCATTGTTCGCAGCGTGTCAGTTTGGTGTGCGCAGCGCTGCGTCCAGATCGGGCAGGGGTTCGACTGCGCTGGCGCCGGGAAGACTTAGGCTCATCAGGGTGCCGCCGCCGAGAGCGGCGGTGGCACTGACATTGCCGCCGTGCTGTTCGGCGACCTGACGCACGATCGCAAGTCCAAGACCCGAGCCCGAACGTCCGCGAGCCTCCGCGCCGCGATAGAAGCGGTCGAACACGTGGGGCAGATCGGCGCGTGAGATACCCGGACCATAGTCGCGCACAGTCAGCTGCTGGCTGTGCAGCGTGATCTCGACTGGGCTGCCGGGTGGGCTGTAGTTGACGGCGTTGTTGACCAGGTTGTTCACCGCGCGGCCCAGCCGTCCCGGCGCTCCAGCCAGTACGACCGGATTGAGCTCCACATGGAAAGGTGTGTCGGGGGAATGGCGTCGCGCACGATCGACCGCCTCCTCGACGACAAGATCCAAGCGTACGTCCTCATCGCCGCTGCGCGGTTGCTCGCCGCGGGCGAGCTCGATCAGATCGTTCATCAGCAGCGTCAGCTCCTCGATCTGCTCGACCACATCGTCGAGCAGCCGTTGGCGCTCATCGATTCCCATGTCGCGCTCCTGCTTAAGGATTTCGATGTTCGTGCGCAAGCTCGTCACGGGGGTGCGCAGCTCGTGTGAAGCGTCGGCCACCAGCTGGCGCTGGGCGTGCACCGAGGCGTCGAGCGCGCTCATCGAGATCTCCAGCGTACCCAGCATCGAGTTGAAGCTCTCCGCCAATCGCCCGATCTCGTCAACGCCCGCTGACTGAATCCGCTTTGAGAGGTCGTGTGTACGGGTCACGTGCTCGGCGGCTTGGGTCAAACGCTTCACGGGAGCCACGGCGGCGCCGGCGACCAGCCGCCCGAGCAGTGCCGCCAGCAGAATCCCACCGATGTCGAGCAGCACGAGGATCAGCCTCAGTCGCGAGAGCAGGTTGTCGACGCTTGTGAGCGGCTGCGCCAGCTGGACGGCGAAACCGGGGCGCAATGCCTCGGTGAGAATGCGCAGGTGGATACCGTCCGCGTGCGCATCACGGAAGAACGGCTTGCCGCCCTTTGCCGCCAGCGTGCGTGCCTGAGCGTCAACCGGCAGCGTCACATTCGGCGAGGAACGAAACCGGATCTTGCCGCTGGAGTTGATCAACTGCTGGTAGCCGCGCACCTCGTCAGGATGGGGTGAGAGGTTGCCAAAGGGGTCGCGTGGGAGCCCGGCATTTGAGCCGCTGCCTGTTGATCGGGCTCCTTCGTTGCGATTGTTTGTCTGTGAGCCGCCGTCATTGGTGGGCGGCGCGAGCAGTGGACCCACTCGTGAGCTGCTCTTCCCGCCGGTCGTCGGTGGCTTGTGTCGCCCCGAGTGTGCCAGCAACTGCTTGAGATAGCGTTCGTCGCGACTATTCAGGCCGCCGGGCGCATTGTTGGCGATCAGGCGCAAATCGTCGGAACGAGTGCGCAGCTGACTGTCGATCTGATTGCGCAGCTGGTCGGACACAAGCACGTAGGTCAGTGCTGAGGCGAGCACCACGGCGATCGCGACCGCGGCTGCCGAGACGAGTGTGATACGTCGCCGGAAGCTCATGCTCGGGATGATCTCGCGGGTGCGATCGTGGCGCGCACGCTCACGAGCCTCTCAGCACGTAGCCCACACCGCGCACTGTGTGCAGCAGGCGCGGCTCGCCGGCTGTCTCGGTCTTGCGACGCAGATAGCCCATGTACACGCCCAACGAATTAGAGCTCGAACCGAAGTCATATCCCCACACGTGCTCGAAGATGATCGAGCGCGTGAGCACCTGCTTGGGATGGCGCAGAAACAACTCCAGCAGCAGGAACTCGGTGCGGGTCAAGTTCAGCGGTCGTTCTCCCCGCCACGCCTCGTGAGCGAGCCGGTCTAGGCGCAGATCCTCAAAGGACAGAGTTTCCTCCTGGTCGCTCTCATCGGAGCGGCGCAGCAGCGCGCGTACGCGCGCCATCAACTCGCGCAACGCGAATGGCTTGACCAGATAATCGTCGGCGCCTGCGTCCAGGCCGGCCACACGATCGTCAACCTGCTCGCGCGCGGTCAGCATCAGTACCGGCGTGCGATCGCCATTCCCGCGCACTCGTCTACACACCTCCAGGCCGTCGAGCACGGGCATCGAAATATCGAGGATGACAGCGTCGTACGAGCCGTCGGTCATGCGCTCAAGCGCATTCCCACCGTCGCCGGAAAGCGTCACCTCGTAGCGCTCCAGCGTGAGCGCGCGTGACAGGGCATGCTGGACGGCGGGCTCGTCGTCGACTACCAATATGCGCGTTGGCTCTGCCATGGTTGATCATCACCCAGTCGGGTACGTGGAAGGTGAGGCTATGGTGACGTTAGAACGTCTTTCAAAAAGATCGGCACGCCCGGATCGCCCCGGGACCGGCGCTGGATCACCGCCTGACGGCTCACACGTGCTGGCCGATCTCCGATCGGTAGTACGCGCTTCGTCGTTCCACGGCGCCCAGCTTGGTCCATGAACGCCCCGTACACACCGCCTATTTTGAAAGACGTTCATGCGGGATGGAACTTAAGAGCGAGGCCGAAGAGGATGCGAAGAATCGTTGATGAGAGCGCGCCCGAGGCGATTCGAGCAAACTCGGTGCCCTCCCACGTGAACGATGGGATGTCAAGCCAGTCTCGCCGGCTGCGCAACGGGCTGATCAGCCTCGCGGTGTTCTTCGTGCTGATAGCCGCGCTGCTGCTCGCCGTCCCCGGACTGCGCTCGGCGGGCGAGCTCATCACCGACGCTGATCCTCCGTGGGTCGCGGCAGGCATCGGCTTCGAGCTACTCTCCTGCGCGGGCTACGTGGTGCTGTTTGAACTCGTGTTCAAGATGGAGCGCGGCTTCAGTCGGCGGCTGTCGCTATCTGAGCTTGCGGTCAACTCGGTTGTGTCGGCGAGTGGTATCGGCGGGATCGCGCTGGGCGCATGGGTGCTACGCACCAAGGGCGTTTCGGTTGAGCGGATCGCGAGGCGCTCTGTGCTGATGTTTGTGCTCACCAGCGCCGTCAACGTCGCCACAGTGGCTGCGCTCGGCCTGCTTATGTGGTTGGGACTGCTCCCTGGCAGCCGCAACGCACTGCTCACGCTCCTGCCGGCGGGGCTCGCGATCGCGACAATCGCCGGGACGCTCGCCGTCGCAGGGCTCGCGGGGTGGCTCGCCACACGCGGCCGGTTGCGCAACGGTCGTGGACACGTCGCGCTGGTGGCCGTCAGCGACGGTGTGCGCGGTGCGCTGCGGCTGATCCGCCGGCATGACTGGCGTCTGCTCGGCGCGATCGGCTACTGCCTATTCGATGCGCTTGTGCTGTACGTGTGTCTACTTGCCTTTGGGCCTGCGCCAACGTTTTGGGCTGTATCGATGGCCTACCTGATCGGCCTGATGGGCAACTCGATCCCGATACCGGCAGGCCTGGTCGCGGTCGAAGGCGGGCTTATCGGCATGCTTGTGCTGTTCCACGTACGCCCTGTCTCCGCCGCGGTCGCGGCTGTCGTCACCTATCGTGCGATCTCACTGTGGATCCCGGCGCTGATCGGCTCGGTCGCGTTCTTCGCCATACGCCGGGACATTGGCGAGCAGGTGACCGCGTCCCCCGGGGGCGCCGCCGGAGCTAGCGGGAACTAAGGGGTTCCGCCAGTCGCTTGGAGGCGGCGAGCGCCGCCTGCGCATTCTGGCAGGGATGGCCGGGCAGGCTGTCCATCACGTCGCGTAGCTGGGTCGATTCGGGGCCCGACAGACCCGGGCAGTAGACCGGCGGCGGCAGCTTGCCGCTCGCCGAACCAGGTGCGTTGAGTGGTCGCAGTTGGTTGGCCGCAACCAGTGCGTGCGCGAGCGTGTTGGAGAACACGTCGATCGCCAGCTGGCCGCTGTAGAGCTCGACGGAGCGTTCTTCGTTGTAGATCGTCGCGGGCACGCCTCGGATCACCGTGTTGCGCTGCGGCCCGAGCGCGCTGTTGGAATGCAATCCATAGATCACCGTCGTGACCTGCAACGGCAGCAGACAGCTGCCGCCTCCTCCCAGCAGTCCCTTGCCGCTGACGCAGTCGCCGTAGTACACGCTGTCGCCGATGCCCGCGCTGTAGCTCTTCAGCCCGTTGACGGCTGCCAGCGGACTGCCGGCGAAGCTTGGGCCGGCCCAATAGAGCTTGAAATAGGGGAACGTCTGGGCTTCGGCCAGCTCGACGCTCGAGATCGACGGTGGGTGCGTTGTGCCGCAACCCGAGACCAGCGCCGCCGTTGCTAGCGCTCCGAGCGCTAGCAACACACGCGTCATCGCTCGCCCTCGCCCTCTCGGCAGGAATCTGATTGTGCGTGCGCGTAGCCGAAGGTTGCGCTTCACTGGCCGGTTCTCGCAGGCATGGTCGTCATCGGCGCTGATTATCGGCTACCGGCGTTCGCGGCGCGCAACGCGACTTCCGGCGGTCTAGCCGGTTGATACCAATACAAGCGCGCGACTCGTCCATATGAGTTCGACTCGCGTGTGTGCTGGGGTTCGGTGGGGTAGCACGCCGAGCCCCAGCCGACTTTCCAGTCGCCATACTTGGCCGACCCGATGGAGAGCTCCGCACTCATCGAGCGGCCGTCCCGGCCCAGGCCGGTCCGTGCCCTACTCGGGGAGAGGCGCTTCTCGCTCGCCCTACCCACAGCGTGTGTGCTCGTGGGAGCGTGGCTGCTGCTATCACCGCGCTCGCCGGACCTTGCAGCGCAGGCCTATCGCGCGAGTCTCTTCGAAAGCTCGGGGTTCACGGTTTGGGACAACAACTGGTACGCCGGACACCACATGCCTGGCTACAGCCTTGTGTTCCCGTGGCTCGCCTGGCTCGTCGGGATGCGGCTGGTTGGGGCGCTCGCGGTGCTCGTCTCCACGTTCGCGTTCGAGCGGACCGTGCTCACCGTCTACGGGCCGCGCTCGCGCTGGGGCGCGGTGTGCTTTGCGGTCGCGGCTGCCGGCGACGTGTGGATCGGTCGGCTCACATTCGCGCTTGGCGTGACGTTCGCCGTGCTCGCCGTGCTCGCCCTGGTACGCGAGCGCCCGTGGCTCGCAGCGCTGCTCGCGGCGGTGTGCTCCGCTACGAGCCCTGTCGCAGGCTTGCTGCTCGCGCTGATGGGCGCGACACATGTGCTTGTCACCCGCCGCGCGCGTGCGGGACTCGCACTCGTGCTGCCCGCGTTTCTCGTTGTGCTACCGCTGGAGGCACTGTTCCCGGAGGGTGGGTGGGAGCCGTTTGCCGCCAGCTCGGTGATCGCGACGCTTGCTGTCACACTCGCGTTCCTTTGCGCGCTACCGCGCCATGAGCGGCTGCTGCGGATCGGCGGCTACGTGTACCTGGGGGTGGTGTTGCTGTCGATCGTGCCAACCCCGATGGGCAGCAACATTGACCGCTACGCGGTCCTACTGGCTGGGCCGTTGCTGCTGTGCGCGCTCGCACGCGAGGACTTCACGCGGCCCGGACGGCCGCTCGCGGTCGTCGTACTGGCGGTTGGGGGGATCATTACCTGGACAGTGTGGGGTCCGGTGCGTGAGAGCACCGAGGTGATCGGTGATCCGTTGACGAGCGCGGCGTACTACACGCCGCTGAAGCATTTCCTGCGCACGCATGGTGGCTCGCTCGTGCGAGTAGAGGTTCCATTTACTCATTCCCACTGGGAGGCCGCGCTGCTAGCTACAGAATTCGAGCTCGCTCGTGGGTGGGAGCGCCAGCTCGACACCAAGTACGACCCAATATTCTTCAAAAATAACCTAACCTCGTCCGCGTATCGCGCATGGTTGGAGGACAACGCCGTCAGCTATGTCGCGCTTCCGGATGTGCGCCTGGATGGCTCCAGCGACGAAGAGGCCGCGCTGGTGCGCAAAGGCCTGCCGTATCTGCGCGAAGTATTTAAAAGCGTCCACTGGCGCGTGTTCGCCGTGCGCGATGCCACGCCGCTCGTTTCAGCGCCGGCGGGGTTGACGGCGCTCAACCACGACTCCTTCACGCTGCGCTTCACCGCCGCGGGGCGCTCACTCGTCAGGCTGCACTTCACGCGCTATTGGACCGTGGTCACGTCCCAGCCAGCCGGCGCGTGCGTGTCCTCCGCGCCCGGGGGCTGGACCTCCGTGAGTGCTACGGGGACTGGTGTCGTGCGCGTCGTGGCGAGCTTTTCGCTTGGGCGTGCACTTGGGCTCGACGACGGGTGCGGTAGCTGACCTTTGCAGCGGCGGCTGCTCCCGGCTTGCGTGTCGCCTGCGGAAAGGGAGCCAGCGCATACAAGCCGGTGCTTCCCGTCAAGTAGAGGTAATGGTCGTCAGTTATCACAGGATCGAACGAGCCGGCGTTCATCGAGAACACGACTTTGCCGGTGGAGATCCCCAGCCCGGTGGTGCGGTGCGTGCCGAGATCGGCGAAGTACACGGTCCTTCCAAGAATCGTCGCCGAGCCCGAGATACGTCCACCCGCATGGTATTCCCAGTCAATGTGCCCCGATCGCGCGTTCAGTGCATAGAACGTGCCGTCGTAGGAACCGAGGTAGATCGTGGGCCCGAGACCGGGCGCGTTGGCGACGGCAGGCGAGGCATACACATACGCGCCGGTCTGCACAGCCCAGTCCAGCTTGCCGCTGGCGGCGTCATACGCGTAGATACGCCCGTCAGTGTTGCCGAGAAACACGCGGCCATACACGACCGCCGGAGTCGAATAAAATGTGCCGCTGCCCAGCAGCGCCCCGCCCGAGCCGCTTACCCACAGACGCAGCCCGTCGTTCTCGCGGACCGCCTGTAGCTGACCGGAATAGTCGCCGAAATACAGCACTCCGTTTGACAGGCTCGGGCTCGCCTTGACCGCGCCCGCCGCGTGGTAGGTCCATAGGATTTTGCCATTGTGGGCGTTCAGTGCGTACACCGTGCCGTTCTGGGAGCCGAAAAACAGCTTGTCTTTGTCCAGCAGAGGGGATGACTCGCTGGGGCTCGGTAGGTCCCGTGACCAGCGGATGGCACCGTTGGCACTGTTCATCGCCACCACTCTGCCAGCTTGTGACCCGGGCGAACGCGACAACACGGTCGCGTACACAGCGTTGGAAGACACGGCCGGCGTTGAGGCCGACAGGGCACCCAGGCGCTTGCTCCAGAGCACGAGACCCGTGTACTTGTCGATTGCGTGGATCACCGCGTCGTCACCGAGCTGGAAGATGCGGTTGCCGTACATCACGGGCGGAAACTCCAGCAGCGCGCTACTCGCGTGTGTCCACACGATCCTAAATGGGGGGCGCAGCTGTGGTGCGGCGGGGAAGAAACGCGTGTGGTTCTTTGTGTAGCCATACAGCGGCCATGCGAAGCGGCTCGGACCCTTTGCTGGCAGCTTCGGCGCGGGCTGCGGCACAAACAGCGCGTGGGGATGGTACACATTGCCGGTGCGGTGGCGCTCATATAGATAGCCCGCCAGCACAACGCCCGCGAGCACAAGCACCGCTACACCGGCCACCGTCAGCTGACCGCGCACGGAGCGCGGCAACAGGCATGACTGTCGCCTGCCCCTCACCTGTCGGCCGTTCGACTCAGGCCGCCAGCCTGCCGGACGACGAGTTGGGCTCGACAGCGGGGTCGCGCGGGGGTTGCCGCGTTGCTTCGGCCTCGCGCAACGCACGCGCGCCACGGGCGGTTGCGAAGGGACGCCCAACCACGCGCGACGCCAATTGAGCGCCGGTCAGCACGAGCCGCCCGGCGCTCACCGCCGCCAGCGGCACCAGCGTGAAGCCCGCCAGCAGCGACAGGATGTCGTGGGCACCCGTGATCGACCACTGCCACAGCAGATAGTCGCCCGCGGTAAGCACGAGCAGCAAGAGCAGGACCCGGAGGCGCACGCCCACACCTTAGAGGGCTCCTGGGACGGTACGATGGCCCCCTGCTCGCGGGCGAAGTGTTGTGGTTGCACAGAAGCCTTCCAAGCTTCTAGGGCGGGTTCGATTCCCGTCGCCCGCTTGATATGTGACCTTTAGGTCACATATAATGGGGGCATGGATGAGGTGTTCAAGGCACTCGCCGACCCCACACGCCGTGGTCTGCTCGACGAGTTGTTCGCACACGACGGGCAAACGCTCAGCTCGCTGGAGCAGCGCTTGCCGATGAGTCGCTTCGGGGTGATGAAGCACCTGAAGGTGCTCGAGGACGCGGGTCTCGTGACGACCCGGCGTCGCGGGCGCGAGAAGCTGCACTTCCTGAACCCCGTCCCGGTCCGGCTGGTCCACGATCGGTGGGTCAGCAAGTACGCGGCGCCTTGGGCCGCCGGGCTCAGTGCGCTCAAGCACAACATAGAGGAGAACGTCATGGAGAAGGTATTCGAGATCTACATCAAGACCACGCCGGAGCGCCTGTGGGAGGCGATTACCGACAGCGAGACGCGACGCAAGTACAACTTCGGAGTGGGTGTCGAGTCGGATTGGACGCCCGGCTCGCGCTATCTGGGGGTGCATCCCATGGCTTCAGGTCCACTGATCGAGGGCGAGAACCTAGAGATCGATCCGCCACGCCGGCTCGTGCAGAGCTTCAACGCGCTGTGGGGGGAGAATGTGGCGAAGGAAGAGACGTCGCGAGTTACCTACGAGATCGAACAAGTCGGCGACTCTTGCCGGTTGACCGTCACGCATGACCAGCTGTGCGAGCGCGCCAACGACGAACTTTATGGCGGCTGGCCGATGATCCTCTCAGGGCTCAAGACGCTGCTGGAGACGGGGGAGACGCTCACGACGCCGGGTTCGCTGCGATATTCGCGCGGGCCGCAAGTAGCCGATTGAGCACATCCTGCTGGGGCCCGTGCGTTGCAACTCTGCGTGTTGTTCTGCCAGATCGAAGCGCTTCCTCGCGTGGGGCTAAGATATTCCTTATGCTTAGGTCATGGCCGAGTTGACCAGCAGCTCTGCGGCGGACGCGGTAGACCGACATGAAGTATCCGCAACGCCCGTCCTCGTGGTGGAGCGTTTCCTGGACCTCCTGCGTTTGGGGAAGCTCGACGAGGCGGTCGGGATTTTGGCGACAGATGTGGAGTACGAGAACGTCGGTCTGCCCACCGTGCACGGACGTGAGCGTGTCCGGCGGCTCTTTCAGGGCATGTCGGGGGGTGGTGGTGGGTTCGACGTTCGCATCCACGCCATCTCCGCCGACGGACCATCGGTTCTGACCGAGCGCACCGACATACTGAAGTTTCGGCAGCTGCGCGTCCAGCTGTGGGTTTGTGGAAGGTTCGATGTGCGTGACGAGCAGATCGTGCTCTGGCGCGACTACTTCGACTACGTCAACTTCGCCGTGGCCATGGTGCGCGGGATACTTGGGGTGCATCTTCCAGGGCTGCGCGCCAGACCGCCTTCGACGGCCTGATCTCGAGGAGAGCACGCGAATTGCCGGGCCGAAGACGCCGGTTTACTTGCTGGCGGCTCGGTTGCCCGCCCAGCACAACCGAGTACGAGCATGTGTTCTGATGATGATCTAAAGGGCACGCGGTGTCCTCATGGACTTTGTCCGTACAATCGAGGAGCACCACGGGGAGTGGCGCAGTCTGGTAGCGCACCCGGCTGGGGGCCGGGCGGTCGCAGGTTCAAATCCTGTCTCCCCGACTGTTTGAGTCTTATTTGAACCGTGGCTGTTGGCAATGGCGGTTGTCGGGTGCGCTTTTCGCCTCGCCGATCTGCTGGAGCCTTGCGTGTGGTGGCCGTCGAGTGCGCGGTCGAGGTCGGGTGCGGTGAGCGTGGCGAATGGCTCGGCGATGTCGGCGCGCTCGATGTCCTCGTCGTGGACGTGCAGACGTAGGAAAAAGGCTTGGTTCCATTGGCGGCGCAGGTGGGCGGGCGCCTTGCCGTAGGCGCCGTGGCAGTCGGCGAGTAGATCGAGTGCCTTGTCGAGTGTGGTTTGCACGTCGGTTGCGGAGCGCTCGGCGAGCGCGAGTTGCCCTTCGGCGGCGGCGGTCTCGTTGGCGATGCGGTTCTGCTCTTGGTGGAGCAGGTCTATAGGGATCGCGCCTTGGTAGTAGGCGTGCAGGAGCTTGGTGCGCTCGTCGGTGAGCTTGGCGAGCCGGCGCTGCTGGCGTCTGGTCTCCTGCTGTGCCTGGGTTCGCATCCCGGCGACGGCGTAATCGAGCTTTACGCGAATCGCCTCGATGTGCTTGGTGGGCGGTGCGAGGTGGGCGTATAGGTGCTCGACTGCCTGCTCGATTACGTCGGTTGGCTGGTATGGCTGCTCACAGCCGTTGCGGCGGGCGCGGCCGATGCAGAAGAAGTAGGGGTAGGTGCCGCCGTTGCCTTTGGCGTGGATCAGACTCATGCGCGAGCCGCAGCGTCCGCAGTACAGAGCGCCCTTCAGATAGTGCTCGTGCTTTCTGTCGCGCTCCTCCGCGTGTCCATGCGCCTCGATCACCGCGCGCGCCCGGTTGAATGTCGCCTTGTCGATCAGTGGCTCATGGCGGCCCTCGTACTCAACCCCGGCGTAGCGGACGATCCCGATGTAGTAGGGATTGACGAGTAGCGTGGCGAGCTGTGAGCGCGATAGCGGCTTCGCTGGCCGCGTCGGTGTGGGGCGAGTGAGAAGCCCCCGGTCGGTGAGCACGTCTTGGAGGGTGTCGAGGGTGTAGGCGCCTGTGGCGTAGGCGGTAATCGCCCAGCGCACATGCGGCGCACGATCCGGGTCGATCTCGACGGTACGCACTTCGTGTCCCTCGATCATCTTGCGGATGTTGAGATAGCCAATCGGCGCGCGGTTGGGGGTGCCACCGCTCTTTGCCTTCTGGATCAGTCCCTTGCGCGCCTCGGCAGCGAGGTTCGCCGAGTAGAACTCGGCGTTGGCGGCGACGATCGCGTGCATGAACCGCCCAAACGGTGTGTCGTCAATGTTCTCCGTGACGGACACGAGTTCGATGCCGGCGGCCTTCAGCGTGTAGCTGATGGTGGCGTCGTCGTAGCGGTTGCGGGCGAGCCGGTCTACCTTGTGAACGATCACGTAGTCAAGGTCGCGCTCGTGCTTGACACGCTCCATCAGCGCGCACAGTTCGGGGCGGTCGGCGGTCTTGGCGGACTCGCCACGGTCCACGTACTCACCGACGATCTCCGCGTCAAGGCTTGCAGCCTTGCGCATACACGCCTCTCGCTGTGCGGGGATACTGTACCCCTCGGGCTCGCGGTTGCGCTTTGCCTGGGCGCTTGTGGACACTCGCAAATAAATCGCGGTGCGCTTCATCTCACATCACTCCTTCTCATCAGTGGTGCGTTCGGCGTCCAGTTCGGCGAGCGCCAGCGCCAGCAGCACGGCGACAAACCTGTCGAGGTCTGGCGGCTCACGCGGGACTGCGCAGATCCGAACGGTGCGGTCGGCGTGCTCGGCGTATCCGGTCGGCTGGAGAGCATCGGTGCCTTCGATCAGACCAGACCCTGCGCGTGATCTCAAGGCCCTGACAGCAAGCCCGGCCGTGTCGCCACCGCGATCGCTGGATCGGGAGTAGGAAGCCCTGGACATGCGCAAAGAAGGCTCCCGGCGGTGTCTTTCGGGTACAGGCTGCGGCTCAGTTGCACGTGCGCGCCGGTGAGGACATCGAGTACCGACCGGCTGCTCCTCTGACTCCAGATCGAGACGACAACCGGCGCGTCAGTATGCGCGACCGCAGCCCGCGCGGTCTGTGCGCGCTTGGCGCTCGGCACGAGGATCAGGACGAGCGGGTCGAGGTCTTTCAGGCAGGTGTGGGGGAGTATCTGCTGGTAGTCCTCGGCCTTCTTGCGCAACCGCCCGGAGGGCTCGCTGCCACGGTCAAGCTCGACTAGGAAGTGCAGCGGCGCACGGCCGGAGAGGTTCAGGACGCCGTAGCCATCAGCGACGACGATCCCAGAGAAGATGTGGTGGCAGGTCCGCTCGCCGTACCACTCCGACAGCCTCCCGCCTGTCTGGTTTGCCTCGACGGCGAGGCGGGTGAAGAACTCGTTGACTTCGACGTGGTGGGAGAGCTTCTGGCTTGTGGCGATACTCGTCGCGATCGAATGCTGCCAGCCGAGCTTGGCGCGCTCTACGTTCAGGTGGTCAGCGACGAGGAGCGCGCCTGCCTCATCGAGAATCCAGTGGTAGGGAGCGGTCCCTTCCCCTCTCGCCAAAGATGGACGGAAGCGATTGAGCACACGCAGCCCATACAGCAATTGCAGACGAGCGATAGCGGTCCTCGTCCCCGTGAAGTAGAGGCGCTTGATCTGGCTCGTCGTCAAGACACGGTGCTCGAAGCAGTCCACAGCGATACGCCTGTCACGCTTAGTCAAATGCGACACGAGCCGCACCACATCCCGGTCGGCAAACCGCTTGGAGCGGATAATCTCCCTCAACTTCTAAAACCTCCCTCTATTGTCGGGGTGGCACACCAACACTGGATCCCCGGGATTTGCTGGGGCTTCCTGCACTCTTGGGTCCTCCACGCTTAATCTGAGGACCGAACGGAGGACGAATTGGAGGACCGATCGGAGGGGCAATTGGCAGGCAACCTCCATGACAGTGGCAAGTCGCCGGAAGGCTTCAGATTCTGCGAGCGGACGACCAGGCAAGAGGCATAACGAGGCACAGTAGGGATGACACGCTGGGACTTGCCCGCAATTGTGTGCGATACCGCCGAGCGCGCAAACGAACTCCCCGCCGTCGGAGGACGCGGTGCGATCCGTCGAGTCAGCTGTCTGCGTTGATCGGTCATCCTATTTGCGGCCGGTACGACACTCCGAGCGCACAAAGAAGTGCCTCATCTAATAAAAGTGCGCTTGACGACGCTTGCGGTACAAGTCGTCGGCCAGTGCCTGGCGGCACACGACGCCCACCGATCGTAAGGGTGTCGGCTACGTGTCAGTCATATGTCAGCGCTTCGTCGCGCACGGTCGGGCGGGCCAGCTCCGCGGAGAGAGTCGGGTGGCGACTTGCTCTCGCACGGACGCGAGCGCCGTCCTCGGCGGTCGATAGCACCATTGCGTAGCTCTGCATAACGCCGCTGATTGTCGATCCGGTTCGCGGTCCCTACGGCTCATCCGTGTCTCGATATAATCCCAATTCATGGGTCTTCAACTCGCGAGTCTCGAATCCATCACGAGGTCCTACATGCTTGCCGAGTTGGAGCACGATCTCAAGACCGACAACCTCTACGTAGGGAAATACCTGAGCGAGGCTGGGGGGCAGCAGTATCCGGGGTTGCTTCGGGAGGCCATCGAACGTGGCACGGACGATTCGCTTGCTGCTGCCTTGCAGGCACCCGGGCTGTTTCTAGAGACGCACGAGAAGAAGAAGCCGACGGGTGGCGTCACGCTCGCGAAGGTCCCGCGTACGGCAAACGAAACGCTCGCTGAGGGCGAGTTCAACCGATTCTATCTACGCGGGCTGTGTCGGCGGGTCGTGGACTCGGGAGGCGGGAGTGTGGAGATCTACAGGGCGCGAGCATCGACGAATCCTCGTCGCGAATCGGAGGCAATGATTGGGGAGCTTCTCGACGCAGCAGCATTGCTATCCGATCTTCGAGCAGGCATCGGCGTCAATAGTGCCTTGCGCTTGCCGCCCGGCCCCAATTCTGGCCTGAGCGGGCAACTGCCAGCTTGACGGAAGGGGTCTAGGCCGATCGGCGCGCCGTGTGGGCGGCTTTCCCTCGTTTTTATACCTGTACCTTGCTCGACGTATCCCAGTGCTTGCCTGTCACTGGACCGAGCGTGCGTGCCTCGTCGAGTAGGCGTAGAATATTCCATTGCTTCTCGACTGACCCGTCGAAGACCATACTATCGTCGTTCCATTCAATGTCGATGGAGTATTCGGCGGCATATGTGCGCAAGACGTCGGGTGGCTTTGTGTGCATGTCGGCGCGCTCGATGATGCCCTGTAGCTTGACCATCATGCCTGGGAAACCCTTGACGCGCGCTCGAAACGCATCGAGATTGTCTATGCCAACGTGCTGCGTCACGGTTGAAATGTTCGCATCGACTTGGGCTACCAGCGCAGGAATGTCACGAAACATCGCGTGAAAGTCGCCTACGTCGAGGACAAGCATCACGCCTTGCCACACGATCCAGTCGAAGCCCTCGCCAAACGTGATGACCGTATCGTCGAGCGTGTCGAACGCGTCGTCCCGGTAGACGATCCGGAGAATCCGGCTGTTGCGGTCGAGGACCGACTTGGCCGTTATGCGCGAACCGAGGTACGCGAGCGTGCCGTCGTCTAGTTGGGCAACAACCACCCAGGCGTTTGGTTGGCGGATGCGTCGCTTCTCCTTGAACTCGTGGAGCATGGCGAAGCCGGGAAGCTGCGTGAAGAAGTCGCCTCCGACTGGTGGTTCATTGGAGAGGTAGAAGAACTCTTCAGGGCTTAGGTCCCATTGAGGATCGTAGGGTCGCGGTGTCGTGTTGTCACGTAGCTGGACGGCCGCCGCCTCAGCTCGCTTCCGGAAGTTCTCCTGAAGGTCGCCGTGAAGAGGCAGGCGCACGAGGTCCCAATCGGTTACCGAGTTGCGGTACGCAAAAACGACCTGAACGGTCGCTGTGGCTAGCTGTGTCGCGAGGTCGTCGCGGGGGAAGTCCTCAGGCTTCATTGGAGAGATGGGGAGGCAGATCAATTAGGACACCACGGCTAATGCGGTGCGGCCGGACCTCGTCCCCTTCGCACAGGTCGCTTTGACGGCTGAGCAGAAAAGTTCGGGATATTGTACCACTGGGACCAGCGCCTATGGGGGAGATGCGAGCGACGTAGATGTGATAGCCGATCAATGCGAGTAGGGGGTTGAGGTAGATCATGCCGCTGTTGACCCATAGAAGACCAATGAAGAACAAGAACATGCCGAGTGCGATGACGTCTTGGATGGTCGCTCCGAATACGACGACAAACGGCAGGAGATACGTGGCGACATAGGCAGCAAGCTCCGCATCCTGCGGCTCGACATCATCGACTGTGGCGCGGAATGGACCTCCCTTTCGGACGACAAAGATGAACAGCAAAAAGGCACCGGCTGACAGCACCGCCACGCCGATGGAGACCCAGAAGAGAGGCATTGAACGATGGAACGAGCGCACAGCGAGAATCAGCAGAGCAGGCGAGTACGAGCTGAGGAACAGTGCAAAGGCGAAGGCTGGGTTTGGCACTCCGTGATGGTATGGTCGGCGGCCGACGTCTTCACAGTCTCGACGCCGTAACTCGGCATCAGAGCCAGCTTGATCGAGGCGGACGTCCTCAGCCGACCCTTTGAGCGCCGAGTTGTTGATCGCCTCGCGGTTCGGCGGCGAGGACGGCGGGCTACAGCCTCAAGTCTTTATGGCCGCTGAGACGTGCTTCCACATCCATACGTTGCGCCGGCTGATACGGAGGTAGGACCGGTGGTTTCGCTCGTCTGAGTCGAGCTCGTCCTCGCCGGGCTCGTTGTGGTCGTCGATGTCCGGGTGGGCCTCGTCGGGCTCGGGCCACTCCTGGAGGCAGTGTGTGGCCGATCCGAGCTGCCAGCACTCGTCTTTCAGGCGGACAGCGAGGTCAAACCACACATCCGAATGGGCATTCGGGCCGGCGTCAATCAGCTTGCCGGCCTCGTCCAGCGCCACGCGCACCTGCTCACGGTATCCGTCGATTCGTTCGGCGGCGGTTGTTCGTGCATGGCGCCACCTACGATGCTGCGGGGACTCCGGTAGTTCGACGGCCTCGCCCTTCCGGCGGGCCTTCGCCAGTGTTTGGCGCCCGGTGCTCGTCAGCACCCACAACTTGACTCCGTGGCGGCGTGTGTGCGTCAGCAGGCCGGCCGCGAGGAGCGCGTCGAGCCGTGGACGCAGTTGACGGGTAGCCGCCGAGTTGTAGATGAAGCCCATATGCCCAAAGACCTCCCGCAGCGTAACGCCCGGCTCATCTTTGGGCTCGTGGCGTTCGGCGCGATCAGCCGCCGCGAGCACCAGTACGTCGGTGATCGGGTGCGCGAACCGGCGCAGCTCCGATTCGCCCGGCTCTGGCTCGCCCCGCATGACTGAGGACCGCGAGCCGTCGCTGGCTCCTCCGCGGACTTTCCGGCTTTGCTTCTTGTCTCCTGTGGTTGGCATTGACGCCGCTCCTTCCATCTCGACACCGAAGGGGATGCGCGCCAGCGAGCACGGAGGCCGGCCGTCCGCAGCGAGCTACGGTAGGTCGGCGGCATCGAAGGGCGCACCCCTTCTGTGCTGCAAGGTCGGGCGGGTGCTAGAACACCCGCCCGACCGCATGATTGTCTTGGTTGGCGCAGAGCAGAGCAGAACTCGCGCGGGATCTCAAGACTCTTGCGGAACTGGCACCACCAAGCGAGATTGAGGCTTACGGTGGGATTTGATCCGGGCGTGGGCTGTAGCGCCTCATGTGGGTCGCCTCGCAGCCGGTTCAGGGCTGGTCACGACCTAAGAACCGAACGTATGTTTCCTCACGCCGACCCGCGTGATAGAACGTGCGTTCGTAATTCATTGCGCCGATCCAGTCCCAAGTCATGGAGGTGGAAGATGGCTACAGGTAAGAAAGCAGCATCCGATGCAGGCAAGGTCTTGAACGACCCGAAAGCCACAAAGCCAGAGAAGAGCGCAGCGGCGAGCGATCTCGCTCAGGCCAAGAAAGGCGGCAAATAGCCTGCTCGTGTGCGGTCTGAGCGGGCTCGATCGGTTCCGCTCAGAACCGCCGTCATACCAAGAGTGCAGCGGAGCTACGAACGTCGCTATGTCCCCACGTTCTCAATAGCGTCAAGAGATAGCGGGCACGGTTATGAGGTTGTTCTATGTGGATGACTCCGGTAACGAGAAGATCACGATGTTCTCGGCCGTCTCAGTGCCGGTCCAAGCGTGGACGGCAGCGTTGGATTCGTGGCTTGGATGGCGGCGGCATCTGCGCGCCGTTCACGAGATCGACGTGCGTTCTCGACTGCACGCTGCTGACTGGCTGGCAGGCCGAGGCCGTCCTTCAGGTGATCCCGAGTCGGCGATCAATCGCAGCAAGCCGGTGCGCTGGAGGGAGTTCGTGTCCGCGCTGGACACGGTCGCCGTGATGCCGGGGGTCGAGGTCATGACGACCTTTGCGCCCGGCGATCGTCGCAAGCCTCCTTATAGGGCGCTGATGAACTGGATCGACTGGCGCCTGCGGGAGACTGACGATTACGGCCTGATCGTCCTCGATGGCGAGAGCGGCGAGTTGCGCACTATGCACCGCGAGTTGGATATCGCCACACGGCGGATCGTGGAGGACCCGTGGATGCGCGGTGCGCGGGAGAGCCAGTGGCCGCAGGTAGCGGATTTCGTCGCGCATACGGCCTTCCAAGCGGTCGTGCGAGCACCGAACCGAGCCTTCCTGTGGGAGTGGTACGAGCAGCGACTCGGGGCGGTTATCGTCCGTGACGAGCGGGGACGGCATGGCGTCAACGGCCTGGGATAACAAAGAGCCGCCCGAGGACGGCTCTTTGCAAGACCTAGCAGGACCAGGTTCCCGCCGATGTCGGCGGCCCGACCCTGCTCCACGCAGTTTAGCGCGCGGCGGCGGCAGAACAGCTACAGCGTCCGATGCAGCTGCTCGATCGTCGCGGCTGTCTCGTGGTTCAAATACCGTCCGGTTAGGGCGACTAAAAAGTCCAAATACGAAGAAATGCGAACAAGGGCGGCGCGAGCCTCACAAATCGCCCAATTGCAGGCAGTTTCTGGCCTAGCACCTGCGAAAAGTGCGAACCGTCGCTCGGTGACGATGGGCTCAGATGCCCGCGAGTCGGTAGCAGCTCGGTAGCAGGACTGGCCCGACTCGGTAGCAGCCAGCGGCGGGATGCCGGAAGCGAAAGATGGCGTGCGCGCTCCGTGCGAGGCGCATAGTCGCTTCATGAAGCATCGCCAGACCAACCTCCTCGGGGCTCCGTGACGCAATGGGAAGCCCGGCCTCTTCACTTGAGGGCCGGAGGCGAACGCAGTTCGCCGGAGGCCCATATGCGAAACGCGTCGTTGAGTTGGACGTTCTCGCGGGTTTGGAGCCGGGTCTGTTCGAGCAGCGCGAGCGTTTAGAGCTGCACTACGCGCGCGCCATCGCGCGCGCGCCCGAGCCGGAGTGTCCGAGTACAGATGGCTGGTGGGCCATCTCGGACAGCTCCGGGCTGGCCGTTCCGAGACTGTGCAAACGCTGGACCTGTCCATCGTGCGTTCGCCTCAAGCGCGCAGCCGCACTCGTCTCTATCCAGGACGGTCTATGCGCCGCCGCCGAACGGGGCTCGCGCGTCCGCTTCATGACGCTTACGGACGGTGACGGCGACATGGACTTCGCCGCCTTCTATGCGGCGTGGTCTCGCAAGCTCCGTCCCCGGCTTCGCCGCCGAGCGAAGCTCGGCGACTACGCCTGCGCGCTTGAGGTCCAGCCCCAGTCTGGTCGGCTCCACGGGCATTTCCTTCTCATTGACAGCGCCAAAGGCGGTGGGTTCATTGCGCAAGCCGAGCTCTCCAGGATGGCGGAGGCTTGTGGCTTTGGACGGATTGTTGATATACGCGAGGTGACAGATATTCCTCGCCGCGAACAGCGGCTCTCGGCGTACTTCACGAAGGGGACCTATCGAGTGGCAACGGAGGAAGCGGGTGTGGTTGCCGCGTATATGGCGAAGGTGTCGCGTGTCTCCCAGCTCGGGGAGCTGGCCGCAACGCGGATAAGGCCCTTTCGTGTGTCGGCTGGCTGGCCTCTGAAGCTCACGGAGGCTCAGCGCCGTCTTGTCGAGGAGTGGTACGGCGGCGGCGAGGACGATGGACCGTGGCGGCTGGTCCATGAAGGCCATGCGGGGCGCTTTCTGCTGGCGGAGCGAGAGCATCAGCGAGAGTGCTCGACGGGGCGCATCAGCTTAGGCGCGAGGACGAGGCAGGCGTTGCTCGTGGCGGGTGAAGGCGGGTGAGGGACCTCCCTGTCCGCCAACGCGCCGGAGGGAGGCGACCGACCGAGCCGCGTAGCGGGCGAGTGAGGGCGGCTCCGGGAGGCAAGTGGGCGGACGAGCCGCGCGGCGGCGAGCGCGGTGCAGTCGAGAGACACGCGACCAAACTGATGCGGTCAGTGACAGCACATTCCTGTCACTGACCGCATTCACCTTGTTCCTACTTATCATCTTCTGCGAGTTGGCTTCTCACCTTTTTAGCGATGATGCCCGCCTGCTCCGACGTGATAGGCTCACCCTTGACCGTCCCATATACGACGCATAGACCGTCCTCGGTCATGACCAGCCAGCCATCTCGGACCGTAGCCGAGAGTTTTTGGTTTTTCATGGTGTTCTGCATGGTAATTCCTTTCTGGGTTATGTTCGCCGGGAGTGGCGAATATCAACACCATCGAACCTTTTGAGGGGCTGACCGGAAAAAATCGCAGCGGAGGAGAAATTTGGCCGAGGCGATGCGAAATCCGCGTGCGCCGATGTGCTCGGGTCTATGGTCGGAAGATGAGACCATCGCCCCCGCTACGCCTCGCTGTTCCCGGCCTTGAACAGGTTGGGTACTGGCTGCTCGCGGCGAGAACGCCCACGGGTATCGCCCCAGCGTTCAACGACCGCCGCCTGGCTCTATTCTGCCGGTTGGGTTTTCAGCTCAGGTTGCCGAAAGCCATCGAGTTCGAGGCCGAGATAGAGGCCCTGCGCGACCTTCTCGTCGCGGATGAGCCCCCGCCTGGTGTGCTCTACGACGAGGCGACCGAGCGCGAGCTAAGTCGTAGTCTCCGCTGCCTTGATGTGGCTGAGGCTGCCGCGTTCGACGCGGGGCTCTTGGGATAGACGCTCCGCTCAGGCGGCCCCGGAGCTATCGGAACCTCACTCGCCGCGCTTGGGCTCAGCGCCCAGGCGCAGCTCCAGCCCGAGCGCCTCAAGTAGCGCGGCCAACTGCTCGACCTGTATGGGCTTCCTGCCGGTCTCCCAGGCCGATACCTGCGGTTGGTGAGAGCCGACACGACGCGCCAGCTCCTCCTGGGACACGCCCTGTCGCTCGCGGGTCGCCCGCAGGAAGTCACCGGCCAGTGATGCCACGGGAGCGGAGGTTATAGGCGAACGGCTCTCGCCGGGCCCCGCACCGCAGGGCGCTCCTGGGGGTGCGCCCGGTCGGCCCCTCATAAGCCCCGATGCTATCGGTCATGGACAGACAGTTCCCCGCAACGCAGGGCACTCCGGGTGTGCTTCCGGTCGGCCCCTCAAAAGCCCCGATGGTGTTGGTTATGGACAGACAGCCCTCATCGAGTCTGCAAGCCAGGACACTTGAAGTAATATACGTGAACGCGTATAATCAAATGTATGGTCAGCTTTCCCCGGTCAGCCCCTCGCAAGCCCCTATTCGTATTGGCATGGGCATTGTCATACCGTTTCCGCGCCGCACAGACTGGGAGCCGGAGTTGAGCAAGCGTCAGGTTGCTCAGCGGTTCGGTTTCTCGACCCGCTGGGTCGAGCTGCGAGTGCGCGAGGGCATGCCTTCACGTATGCGAGGCAGCCAACGCCGGTTTCTGCTCTCCGAGTGCGAGGCATGGCTTGCGCGACCGAGTGAGGCGAACGCATGATTTACGAGCGTGGCAACCGATACGGCGTTCGCATCTACGCAAAGCGGCAGGTTTGGGTCGGGACCTTCCGCACCCGCAAAGAGGCGCAGCTGGCCGAGCGCGAAGCGTTTATGCGGGTTCGCCCGGCGAACGACGAGACTGTCGCGGAGTTCGTGGAGCGGTGGCTCCGCGACTTCAAGCGCCCCCGCGCCTCGACCAACCGCCACAACGCTTACATGGTCAAGCCGCTCGTCGCCGAGTTCGGCACAGTGAAGATGTCGGACATATCCCGGCGTCGTGCGCGCGAGTGGGCGCTCCGGCATCGTGGCAGCGTTCCGGTTGTGCGCGCGATGTTCAACGATGCGCTTAACGAGGAGTGCGTCACCACCAACCCGTTCGCCAACCTGCGCCTCGACCAACGGCGCGGTCGGCGCGACCTCGTGGCGCTGAGTGAGGCGCAGGTCCGCGACCTCGCCGACGCTTCGCTGCACCTGTTCGGCGCATACGGCCCGACGTTTCGCGCGTGCGTCATGTTCGCGGCATACGTTGGATTGCGGCCCGCCGAGATGTTCGTCTTGCAATGGTCCGACCTCGATATCCCAGGCAGCCTAATCAAAATCAATCGCTCGCTCGGCAACACGGGAGAGATAACCCTCCCGAAGAACGGGCTCACGCGATGTGTGGTCCTGCCGCCGCAAGCCAAGGAGGTTCTTCTGGCTATGCCCCGTCGGGCCAACAGTCCGTATGTATTCACAACACCCGGCGGACAGCGGTTCTCCAAGACCTCGCACTATTACTACTGGCGGCTGCTCCGCTTGGCCGCCAAACGACCGGACATGGCGTTTTACGAGCTGCGGCATTTCTGCGCCACACACCTACTGGAACTCGGGGTGAGCCACGCTGATGTGGCCGTCCAGCTCGGCCATACCGACGGCGGCGCACTCGTGATGAGCACCTACGGACACCCCTCTGATGAGGCAGCGCGCGCCCGCGTCCTTGCGGCGTACCAACGCAACCCCGCCTGGCACTTGAAAGCCGTCGGCGATTAGCAGGCAGCTAACCCTTCGCCGCTAGCCACTACCTTCTGAGGTTGCGGGCTTGTCTTCGGGCTTTTCTTCATAATGGACTTTCTTCCCCGGTTCCACCGACACTTCAAAATATCTGGTTTCAGAACCAGGTTCGGAAAGGGTGCATACTAGGTGGGAATATTCTTCGTATGTACCTTCCGGGCAGCTAGCCTTTTCGGACGCGCGGGGTTCCTCCTCTTCGCTGAACCATTTGGTGACTTCTTTGCCGCTGTATTTTTCGCTCGGCTCGCTCGCCCGTTCTTCCTTTTCTTTCCGTTCCCCCTTGGCTTGCGGCGTGTTTTCTTCTTCGTGTCTCCGATTTGCTACTTCTTCGGAAGTGTGTTTGCCTTGTTCTTGTTCGCACGCGAGTCCGCCCGGATGTGCCTGGCAAGCACTCTGCCCGCAGCCTGCCATCACCCCGAGCAGGCCGAGCACCATTGGGAGTGCGGTAAGCCGCCTCATGGATGTGGTATCGACTCGTCGGTGGAGAGAGCTTGAGGCCCGAACCGAGATGGCAGGAGATGCATTAGGGCTGCGTGGTTGGCTTCGGCTGCCTGGGACCTCGTTGGGTCGTGCTGCCCGTACCAAGGCATTGGGGACATTCGCGCCACCAGTCGCCGGTGGCTGGGGTCAGCGGAGGGGTCGTGGGGGCAGGGTTCCATATCCACCCGCGACCCCCGCAGGTCGGGCAGTCGCGGTCAGCCGCCGTCATTGACGGGGCTGCGCTCAAAGTCTTCCTCGAACTGGTCAGCCTCGACGTAGCTCACGGCCCCATCGTCGTGCCAGACGAGCCAGCCATCAACTCGCGCTGCATCGAGGTCGCGCTTCGTCGCGGTCTCGCGGAACTTGGTCCGCAGTAGCGCATCAATCAGCACCCTAGCCACGGCGTAACCCTAGCGCACCAGGGGTGCGTCGGAGGCGACGGTTCTATGCTCCGTCCCCGGCTCTGAACGGTCTGGCGACCGGCCCCGTACGCGCGAACGGGGCGTTCGAGCTCATGGTTCTTTCCATCCCGTTTCGTGATAGGTGCCCTTGCGACCCCGGAACGCCGCGTGGTCTTCGAGGATGTAGTTCAACTCGTACCATAGCCGCCCGGTGCAACCGCTTTTACGGCATGACACGCGAAGTTCTACGGGCTGCCACTCTGACGAGCCGTCCCCCTGGGGGAAGTCCATTTCCAATTGGTACTTCTTATTTCGCCATTCCGGACCGTTCGGGCCTTCGACTTCCTGCCCTTCCGTTACTTGACCCCACCTGACCTTCGGGGACGGACCGCCGTTGTATTCAGCGAACAGCTTGGCAGTCATGCGCTTGCTCGCGACGCTGCGGTTGCTCGCTTCCGCGATGCCCGGTGCGCAAAGCAGAAGGATTGCTGCAAGGAGTGCGGTGTGCGTCTTCATGAAGTCCCCACTTTACGCGGCCTGTTGGCCCTTTGTCGGGCCGCTGCGCGCGCGCCTGGCAGCGTTCCCGCGTGAGCGCGCCCTTCGATGCTGCCGGAGCTCAGCCGAGCGCCTCCGTGCCGGATACGCTGCCCGCAAATGAGGGCACGAGACGACGCGATGGAGCAATGGGACGCGTACATCGGCGCTTGGCTCGCGCGACCTTCGCCGCCCCCGCTCCCGGCTCCCTTCGGCGAGTGGTTCGCCAGCTACGGCGGTTCCGTGACGAAGGAGGCGATGCCGGAGCCCTACATTGGTTGCCGTTTGCGAGGATCGCGCCCATGTGGGTGCCCTTGGGTCCGCGGTCGTTTGGGTGGATGTCTTGGATCAGCTGCGCGCCCAGGCGCCGCAGCGGGATCGCCCAGTCCTCCGCGACGCGGTAGGCGTAGCCGCAGTCGGCGAGCACGTCGCCCAGGGCGATGTCGTCATTGGTTACCTGTTCGAGCACGGGCACGAACGCGCCCGGCGGGTCAATCTGGCAACTGGTTAGTGAGATGCGCCGTACGAGCTCTGGAGCCTTCTCGCCATTCTCTTCGGTGACGATCGTGGCGGCCTGCAGGTAGTAGCCGTAGAACGCCTCATCCTTCTGTCCGGGTGAATTGCCGCGGCGGTGCCCCCAGGAGGCCTCGGGGTCCGCGCACTCGCGCTCATTGCCTTGCGCGTGGGGCTCGGCGTCCTCTCCGGCCGGCTCGGCCTGCTCGCCCTCGCTGCGTCTTTTGCGCGGGGGGGCATAGAAGCTCTCATAGTCGCTCCAGTCCACGGCCAGCGCGCTGCTCTGCGGGGGACCGAGCACCTGAACACTGGCCTCGATCAGTGCGTTCATCGCGTCGCTGAGCGCTTCGGCGGGGCGCCCGTCGGGCTTGTGCTTGGAGAGCGCCTTCACGATGAGGCGAAAGGTGCGCTCCACCTGGCGGTAGGTCAATAGGTGAGGGTTACCATTCCATTGGGTGATGATGCCCAGGCGCCGGCGCTCCTGCTCGCTCAGGACGATCAGCGCCTGGTGCACCTTTCTCAGATGGGCGGGGCGCCCGTCATAGAGGCAGGCCAGCATCCCGAGCAGCAGCGTGCGCACGGAAAGCTGGCGGGGGCGCACCCCGATCGGCAGCAGCGCCTCGATGCGCGCCGGCACGCCCGAGGCGTCGATGATTCTCTCAAGGCGCTCAAGCGGGATCTCGCCGCTCACGGCGATCCTCCCAGCAGCGCTATCAGCTCTGCCTCTGAAGGCGCGGGCAACTGTGCGGCGATGTCCCCGAGGCGCTGGGAGCAGCGCACGCCCGCGGCGGCCATGAACGCCTGCAGGCCAATCGCCTGCGCCGCGCTGTGAAGCCAGGTCGATCTCAGCCGCCCGGTATCAAGCCGCGGCAGGCCGCGGTCGCAGAACAGGACGGCGAGCTGACAGGTCAGGTTCTTGCGGTCGGGGTTTCTGCCGCCCAGCAGGTATCCCTGTCCCGCGAAGGCGGCGCTGGCCAAGAGCGGCTCCTGGTAGCGGGCGAGCACCGGCACGATCCGCGCCTTGGTGCCCTTGACCGCGACGAGCACCCCGCCCGAGCGCTTCAAGACGTCGGTGCCCCTGACGTGGCGAAGCTCTGAGCCCAGGAGCCCAGCGCCCGCGCCCAGGCAGATCAACGCCCGTGCGCGCATCTGGCGCGATGGCGTGGAGAGCGCCTTGGCCGCCGCCAGGAACAGCTCGAGCTCGTGCTCGCTGTAGGGGGGCTTTGCGCGCTCGCGGGCAAGCACAGTCGGTGCCGGCTGCGGGTGGGCCTGTAGCGCGCGCGCCAGGGAGCGTAGGTTGGTGCGCAGTGTGCGGCGCGTTGGCGCTGAGAAGGTCCGCTCGCCTGCCACGATGAAGCGCTCGATCACCGCGGGATGCAAAAGCACCCCGGTCTCAAGCTCAAGGCCCACCGACTCGCCGAAGGCCGCGAGTCAACTCGCGGCGAACAGCAGCGCGCGCGCCCGTGCCAGCGTCGCGGGCAGAGCCTTGCCCACGACCTGGCGCGCGAACGCGCCGGCCGGCCCGCTCACCGAGCATGGGCGGTAGGTGCAGATCGCGCCCGCCGGCGACGGGGCGGAATGCCTCGCGCTCATCGTGCGGTAGATATACTGTACGGTCAGGACGTGATGACAGACCTCTCTGCCAGACTGCGCCGATGAGCCTCGATCGCCCAGAACGCGAGGAGGCCAGACGGATCGCACGCGAACTCTCAAGCATCGCCCGCACAGGCAAGGTGCTGCCCGGCTCGCTCCAGGAACGCCTCACGCGCTGCGGACGCGCCGGATGCGCCTGCCAGGACGATCCACCCCGCCGGCACGGCCCCTACTGGCAGTGGACACGCAAGCTCAACAAGAAGACCGTCAGCAGATGGTTGAGCGCCAAACACGCCGCCGACTACCAGCACTGGATAGAAAACGACCGGCGCATCCGCGAGCTGCTCGCACGCCTAGAGACAATCGGCATCGCCTCCCTCGAAGCCGACCTACTCACCGCGCGCGAAGGCCACAACCAGCCAGCCCAGCACTGACGAGCCATGCCGGTGTGGTCAGACGCCGCTTAAACTGTGATCAGCACCGAAAACAGCACCGAAAACGCCCGCAAACGCGCAAACGTGAAGACCTCATGTACACGACGCAGCAACACCAAGCAACACCAAGCATCACCAAGCAACAACGAACTCCGGCGTGAACAGGGCTTTCAACCTGTAGCAGCAACGGTTTCTGCGGTTCGCGGCAGATTCGGGGCGAGACTGGACCGCCCACGAAACCGCCCACGCCGTTTTCCGTGGGCGGTCTGCCGTTCTCTGTTCGGTCGGAGCGGAAGGAGTTGGCGGTGAGCTCGCTGGAAAGCGTCTACTTCGCTGGGTGGGTTGCCTCGACCTTGACCGTCGCGACCTATTTGGAGCGGGAGCGGCGCACGTCGCCTATTGAGAGGGAGCGGGACGCGGTCTTGAGGCCCGGTCTGGAGGGGGTCGTGATCGGGCTTGTATGGCCGCTGATCATTGGGGGCTGTCTACTGTTGGGCCTCTTTGGTCTCGTCGCGGCGGACACCGCAACCGTCTATGCGTTTCGCCGTCTTCGATGATCCACCGCGCACGATCGGCGCGCACGATGGGATCAGTCGCACCGCCGAATCCTCCGCAACGATGGCCTTCAATCCCTATCTCCCTACTTTCCAAGTGGCTTCAGAACCCCCGATGCGTCTGGCAGCTTTGGCCAGGATGGTGTTCCCACGGGCGTCTGTGGCGAAGGCGTGCTGTTCGGCACGAACACGCACTTGGATGAATGTGCGCCGATCGAGGTCCCGTGCGTGGGCGCCCGAGCAGTTCACGGCCATCGTTCGCGCTGCTGGCCAGCTGAGTTTTCAGACGTGACGCAGTTGGCACGCCGGATCGGTCTGCCTGTCGCTGGGCCAGTCGGCGCTCACCGTGGAGTGTGCTCCGTCCGTCTCAGGCGTCGCTTGCTGCCGGCGTTGTCTTTGCTCTCGGGGTATTGGGGTTACGGAGATGCCTTGGCTGCAGCGGCGGATCTCCTGCGCGTTCGCCGACGACGCATCGTCGCGGCCGTCCCCACGCTGAGCGCGACGGTCTCCTCTGGAAATGCCGCTCGGACCTCCAGGTGTCCGCCGAGGGCCTCGACGTATCGGCTGAGTGTGGATAGTCGAACGTCGGCCTCTCCACGCTCGATCTGGGAGATGTTCTCCTGCGTGACGTCGAGTCGGTCGGCGACGATTGCCTGGGTCAGGTCGAGCTTGCGACGTAGCTCGCCGAGCATCGCCGTCTTGTGCTCCTCGACGTTGGCGCGACGCGCCGGGTCGGCATCGATCTGCTTGCGCAGTTCGTCGAACTCTTTGCGGCTCCTCGTGGTCTTGGCAGTGGTCATGGGATTGCTCCTTCGTCGCGCAGTGTTTGTAGGTGCTCGTCGTAGAGCGCGTCAGCGGCGGGGATCGCGTCTACGTACCATCTGCTCCAGCGCTGGCTCTTGTCGCCGCCCACGAGCAGGATCGCCATGCGGCGGGGATCGAAGGCGAACAGCACTCGCATGTGCCGCCGTGGGGACGCAGCTCCTTCATGCTCGGATGGCGGGAGCCTTTGAGGGTGTCCACCAGCGGGCGCCCGAGGGCAGGGCCGCCCTGCTCCAGCAGCTCGACAGCGGCCGTGACGCGCTCTTGCTCCTCGGCGGTGAGCTCGTCCCACCACGATCCAAACGTGTCTGTGTACTCGACTGCCCACACCCAGCGAGTATAAACCAAAGCTTGTAGAAGTCAAGCCTTATGTTATGGGGTCCAAGTTGGGGTCCAAAGTGAGCGCCGCTCAGGAGCACTCAGAAGCACTGAAACCCAGTAGACATGGGCTCCGAGCACTCACTTATTCTCCTGGAAGCGCCAGGTAGACCGTCACGGCCTTGAGATGCTCCGTCCCCGCGAGCGCCGCCTGCCTACCGCGAGGCCAGAAGGGGATTGGAGGATCAAGAGAGGACAGTCGTAGCCGTTGCCTGCGCGGTATCTACCGGGTGCTCCTCTCTGGTGAGGACATGGCGGTCGAGAAACGCCAGCTCGTCGGCGACAACGGCCTCATGCTCGGGACCATCGTAGATGTCAAAATGATCGACGCCGGGGTACAGGCGAAGCTCGCCCTGCGGCGCGCGCTTGGCCGCCGCAATCGCAGCCGCGGGTTTGGCGACCTGATCGGCAGAACCCACGCAAACCAGCCACGGGCAATGAAGGTGTCTTGCATGGCGGCCGGGGTTGAACGGGCGCCCGAGCAGCCAGCGCGATGAGACACGGTCGCGCCACTGCGAGTCCTCGCCGATTGCTACGACGTGGCGCCAGCCGGCCTCGCTGTCCGGCGCGTTGATAAACGCGGCCTCGTTCGGCTGCCCGACGGCGGGCATATACTCGCCACGGATTGCGGCAAGGATCATCCTCGCCATCGGTTGCGGGCGTGCGCGGTACGCCTGGCGAACGATGTTGAGGAACGGGACTTGACTGATAGCGGCCGCCACGCGCGGGTCCCGCGCAGCTGCAGCGAGCGCGTTCCCGCCACCCATAGAGGACCCAAACGTCACCACGCGGTCTGGATCGACGCCGGGCCATCTGCGTGCGAACGCGATTGCGTGCTCCCAGTCCTCGAGCTGGCGTGATGGCTGAAACAGGTCTGGGGCGCCCGAGCTGTCGCCGAAGCCGCGGTGGTCGAACACGAGCGCGAAGCAGCCGTGTCGGGCGAAACGCTCGGCGAACACCCCAAGCCGGTCTCGTCGTGTTCCGGACAACCCATGCGCCATCACGACGACTGGCCGCCGCCCGGGATTAGTGTCGTTCGGCTCGTACATCCATGCAGCACAGGCATCGCCGGCGACCGGAAACAGCACATCGTTTCTGTTCATGGTCGTTAAATCTAACAGCGGCCGAAAACGTGAGATCACGGACCCAAGCTGCTCGCCATCACCCGTAACCGCGCCCGCCCGTCTTTTACAGTTTTCCAACCTTGGGCTGCCGATTGCCAGAGACGGCCGCACGGTAGATGATGATCGACCCGTTTTTGCGCAGCCGGTGCGGCCCACCGTGCAGCGCAGCGCGATCTAGAAGACCGCTGAAGAAGTGGGTTTTGTGGTGGGGGGAGCGCGAGCTCTCGGATGGCGGTCGGGGTTGGGTCTGGCCATTCCACCGTTTGCCGGCGCGTGTCGGGCTCAAGGACGTGGCGAGCCGGCCACGTCCTCCTCGGTGGGCACCGGCGGCTCGGATGCATGGGGGGCCAGTGCCGGCTGGTGAGCGGCGGGTTGTACAGGCACGGGGTCGCCTGTCGCCCCGTCGAGTGCCTCACGCGTGGCGGCAAGCGCCTCGTCGAGGCTCGCGCGCTCTGGACCGTCGGTGGCGGAGGAACGGCGGCCGTTTGCGGCGGCCACGAGTGGCTGCAGCACGTCTATCGGCAGCGGGAAGACGATCGTGGAGCTCTGGTTGTTGCTGACCTCGATCAGTGTTTGCAGATAGCGCAGCTGGATCGTCACGGGGTTGCGACTGATCACCTCGGCGGCGTCGTTGAGTCGAGCGGCAGCCTGAAACTCGCCTTCGGCGTTGATGACCTTCGCGCGGCGCTCACGCTCTGCCTCGGCTTGACGCGCCATCGCGTGCTGCATCCGCTCCGGGATCTCGACGTCCTTGATCTCGACCGCTGTGACCTTCACCCCCCAGGGCTCGGTCTGATCGTCGATGATGTGCTGTAGCTGTTCGTTCAGATGCTCGCGCTCGGCCAGCAGCGCGTCGAGCTCGGCCTTGCCCAGAATCGAGCGCAGTGTCGTCTGGGCGACCTGCGAGGTGGCCGCGAGCACGTCCTCGATCTCGAGCACCGACTTCGTGGAATCGATGACGCGGTAGTACGCTACCGCTGTCACCCGCGCGGGTACGTTGTCGCGCGTGATGATCTCCTGCGCGGGGATCTCCAGCGTGACCGTGCGCAGGCTGACACGGACCATGCGATCGATCGCGGGCAGCAGAAAGATCATCCCCGGCCCGCGCTGGCTCGTCACGCGCCCGAGCCGGAAGACGACCCCGCGCTCGTACTCGCGCAGCACGCGCACCGATACGCCGGCGAGCACCAGCGCAGTGACAGCGACGCACAGCAGTGCGATAGCGAGCGCGGCGATCATGCGATCAACTCCCATTCCTCCGCGCGGCGCACCGACAGCGTCAGACCCCTCACGCGCTCGACCACGATCGGATCGCCCTCGTGCAGTGCCTCTGCGGCCTCACCGTCGGTGTCCACCCATTCGTGCCGGGCGCGCCACAGCGCCCCGTCGACGAACACCTGGCCCGCGGAGTCGTTCCAGCGACGCACTACGCCAACCCGGCCGCACAGAGCCTCCGCGCCCGCCTGGACGCGCACATATCGCGAGCCGCCGACCTTGCGTGTCGCCACGAGTGCCCATCCGGCCGCCGCCGCGCCGAGCCCGACGCCGACCGGCACCGTGAGCGCCGCGCCGCCACCGAGCGCGGCGATGACGATGATCCCACCGACGATCAGCACCCCGCCCCCTACCACACCGAGAACCCCGGCGGGCGCGTGCGCCTCAGCGACCACCAGCATGGCACCTGTGAGCAGTAGCGCGAAGCCGAGCGCGGTCATGTCAAATCCTCCACACCGATCATACGCCGCCCAACGGGAAGCGCGCCAGGTTCGCGTGCTGGGCGTCCGACTCACGGTCGCCTGCAAACTGCGGTCGGGCTGCAGAGCGTCAGCAGCTACAGAGCCTCATGGCGAAAGGCTTCGCGGGGACGGTCTTTCTCACGATCAACGACTGCCAAGCCTCCTACGAAGAGGACGAGGCTTGGAGTTGAGGATGTCTTACGGGTGTTTGGCAGGTTGGGTGTAGCGTTGGTACTCGGCGCGGGTGTGCAGGGCCGGCTCGCGGGTGCCTGCGGGGTGCTCGCGGGAGATGAGGTCCGCGAGTACCTCTTGCAGGTGCGAGGGTCGATTGTCCTCTGGAGGGGTTTCCGTGGACATCGGCACGCTGACCCCAGCGAGAGGATCGTCGCTGCGGGCCGTTGCGCGTGTCAGCACCCCGGCGACGTCGGGGGCGGCTGCGTCGCGGGCAGTCAATGCGGGTAGCGCCCAGCGATTCTCGAGCGTTTTGAGGATCGAGCTGTGGTCGAGTGGCGTCGAACCTTCGGGAACGCGAAACACCGTTTCGGCCTCGATCAGTGGGGAGACGAGGACGGTTGGGACTCGTGGCCCGAAGCGTGTGAAATCGAATCCGAACTCTCCCACGTTTGCGTCCGGGGGTGTGGCTCCCCACGGCGGAGGGACGTGGTCGTAGCAGCCGCCGTGCTCGTCGTAAGTGACGATCAGCAGCGTTTGTTCCCACTGCGGGCTATTGCGTAGGGCGTAGTAGGTGTCATGGATCAGCTGCTCTCCTAGGGCGACGTTGAAGTTGGGGTGCTGACTGTTGCCCTTAGCGCCCCAGGACGGTTCTAGGAAGACGAACGCCGGCAGCGTTCCGGCGACGGCTGCGGCGGTGAAGTCGGTGAAGACTCCAAAGCGCGCGGCTGGTTCGCTGGTGATGTCGGTGAACGTGTGCTTGGCGAGCGGCTCGGCGTCATACCCGTAGATCGCCCACTCGATGTTGTGTTTGCTCATCGAACCGAAGATGCTCGGTGCGGTGAAGGTCTTGGTCTTGTCGTCCATGTGGCCCTGACTTGTGCCGGCACACAGGAACGCGCGGTTGGGCAGCGTCTCGGTGGGCGCTGAGCCGAACCAGTGGTCGCAGACCGCGAAGCCGCGCGCCAGCCCTGAGAGCACCGGCAGAGCCTCAGGGGTGAAGCACCCCATGATGTCGTTGGGTGTAGTGCGGGGCACGATCGACCAACCCTCTTCTGCCTGCCATTTCAGCGTGTAGGCGAAGTCCGATACAAAACCATCCATCGTCGGAGGCTCGCCTTGGGAAGGCGTCTTGATCGAGCCAAAGAGCTGGCTGTTGGTTGCCATGTATCCCTCGCCTGGGTCTGCGCCCGGCATCAGATAGGCGTTCGGTGTGGTGGGTTCTATAGGGAACACCGTGACTGGGTTACCGTCGGTGTCGAGGTTCGACTCATCGCCTCTGAGACCCTCGAACGGCTGACCGCCTGGCGAGACGTTGCCCTCTGCCGCGTACAGGTAGCCGAGCATATGGTCCATCGAGCGGTTCTCCAGCATGAGGACCACGACGTTCTCGATCGACGACAGTTCGGCCATGTCCACGTCCTTCAAGCAAGGTTCGTTTGCGGTGTACCGTACATCATGGTCGCAGTTTGTGTGTGGCGAACAGATCCGTATAAGCGACGAAAAGATTATGTCAACCTTACGTAAACACTAGCTCCGGACCGGGGATCAGTGTGATCCACTGATCACGCCGTTATGACATCAACGGGACTGTTCTGATAACTTGACGGCAGCTGTTGTGCGTTTCCGGCGCCGCACAACAGTCTGCAGCGACTTCGCGTGACGCCGATGCTTTGAGAAAGGAGCGCAGTGATGGACCAGGGGTATGTGGCGCTTGCTAAAAGCGACCGGCCACGCAAGCAGGACGCCGAACGGGTTGGCGGGGTGGATCCAACGTCCCAGATCGAGGTGACGCTCACGTTGCGAGCCCCGCGGCTGCCAGAGCTGCACACGAGCAAATCAACCATCACCAGAGGTGACCTGGAGAGTCGCTACGGCGCCAGTCCTGACGACATCGCGAAGGTCAAGGCGACGCTCGAACGGTACGGCCTGACGGTTAATGAAGTGTCGGGTGTGGCGCGCAGCATGCGCGTGAACGGCACCGCCGCGCAAATGGAGGAGGCGTTCCATCCGGGCATGGGCATGTATCGCAGTGAGGATCAGCGAGAGTTTCGCGGTCGTGAAGGGCAACTTCAGATCCCCGTCGAGCTCAACGGGCTCGTGACCGGTGTCTTCGGTCTCGACCAGCGCCGCGTAGCGCACAGAGCGAAAGGCACTCCCGTCACGACTCGTAGCGAAACGACGACGGCCGCTAAGCCGCTCACCCCCACCCAACTCGAACAGCGCTATAGCTTTCCCGCCGGCCAAGGCGAGACCCAGAAAGTCGGCATCATCGAGTTCGGTGGTGCCTACTTCCCCGAAATGCTCAGCGACTTCTGCCAACAACAGGGACTCCACGCAGCGAACGTGAGCATCCTCGATGTAGGACTGACACCGCCCACGCCTACCCAGGTCGAAGAACTCCCAGAAGAACAGCGCGCACAAGTGCTCGGCGAAACGACCGAGGTGATGATGGACATCGAGATCATCACAGGCCTCTGCTCAGCCAGCGAGATCGTTGTGTACTTCGCGGGCTTCGACCAGAAGGGTTGGATCGATCTACTCGACAAGCTGATCGCCGGTGGAGATTCCACCCCGCCTGTTCTATCGATCAGTTGGGGCGCGCCCGAGGACAGTGAAGATTGGTCGGAAGCTGCCCTCCAAGAGATTAACCAGCGTCTGGAAGCAGCGGCGCACCTCGGAATCACGATCTGCGTCGCCGCGGGTGACGACGGATCGGGCGACCAGGTCGAAGACGGACACGCGCACGTGAACTTCCCGGCGTCGAGTCCGTTTGTCCTCAGCGTGGGTGGCACGATGCTCGGAGAAGAGCGCGAGGTCGTCTGGTGGGAAACCCCAGGACGCCGTACACAGCAAGGCGGAGGCTCGACCGGAGGCGGTGTGAGCAAGGTCTTTCCCCGACCATCCTGGCAGAATGTCAAAGTTGAATCGCTGAACAAGGGGAGCATCGACGGGCGCGTGGTCCCAGACGTAGCCGCGCTCGCCGGTCAGCCCTTCTACCAGCTTGTGATCCCCGGAGAAGAGCAGTTCAACGGTGGTACCAGCGCTGCGACACCGTTGTGGGCCGCCCTGCTCACGAGGATCATGGCATCTGGAAAGCCCACCCAGAGACCAGCGTTCATCCCACTGCTGCTCTACGAAAATGGACCGGGTGGGCAACCCCGTGGCCAAGTTGGATGCACCGATATCACCGAAGGCAACAACGCCTCCCATCCCCAGCCAGGTGTGGGATACCAGGCAGACGACGGCTACGACGCGGTCAGCGGCTGGGGCACACCCAACGGCCAGCAACTGCTCGCAGCGCTGCCCTAAAGCGGACTGTCTCCGTGTGCTCCCGACAGCCGGTAAGGAGGTCGAACGCCTAGCGGCGCCATTGCGGCCGCGCGACCCGTTGAAGGTCGGGGAGTTCTCACATTAGTTAGGGAGATGGAATGGAACGGTGGTGATAACGATTCCCTCGTAGGCGATGAGGGCGGCGCGCAGGCGTGTGGCGGTGCGGTTGTGCAGGATTCTCTGCCAGCGTTTGGCGACGATGATCTCAGGCACGACGAGGGTGAGAGTCACGTCCGGGCGTTGGCGGTGCAGGGCGGCGATGTAGTTCGCCAGCGGCGCGACCGTCGCGCGGAATGGGGACACGACGACCTCGAGTGGTAGATGGTCGCCCCACGCTTGCCATGAGCGGTGGAAGCGCTCGGCCTCCTCCTCGGTGGGGCTCACGTGCAGCGCGAGCACCGGCTGGGCTAGCGAGACGGCATAGGCGAGCGCGTGCAGGGCCGCGAGGTCGAGCACCGCGATTGGCACGACCGCGAAGCTGTGTACCTCGGCCGGATTGTCCTGCGCCTCGGCTAGGTGCGTGGAGAGCGCCGACGGCAGACGGGGCGGCGTCACGCGAGTCCTTCGCGCGTGGTTGCCTGTATCAGGGTGTGGCGTGAGAGGGTGTGGCGTGAGCGCCTCGCGCGCGCGCTCGTAGTGCGTGTGCACGCGACGGCACGCCAGGATGATCAATGGGATCAGCACCACCACGACCCAGGCACCCTCGGTGAGCTTGGTGATCGCGGCGATCAGCACGACCGCTCCCGAGAGGATCGCGCCGAGCAGGTTCGTGGCGAGCGCAGCTCGCCATCTTCGCTCGCGGTGGCGCCACCAGTGCGCGACCATCCCGCTCTGGGCGAGTGTGAAGGCGAGGAACACGCCGATCGCGAACAGCGGTATCAACGGGGTGGTCTTACCGCCAAAGGCGGCGTAGATCACGGCTGCGGGAACGGCGAGCACGAGGATGCCGTTGCTGAACGCGAGGCGATCGCCCATACGCAGGAACAGCCGCGGCACGTAGCCGTCGTGGGCCATAAAATACAAGAGCCGAGGAAAGCCGTTGAATGCGGAGTTGGCGGCGACCAGCAGCACGAGCGTGGTCGCGGCCTGCACGAAGTCGTAAGCAATACCGTGACCGACGCTGTCGTGCGCGATCTGGGAGAGCACAGTCTGGCTCCCACCCGGAGTGGCGCCGTCGAAGTGGGCGACGAGCACGACGCCGACGAACATCGAGATCAAAAGCCCCATCATCACCGAGAGGGTCTGGCGGGCGTGCCGCGCTTGTGGAGGGTGGAAGACCGGGACCGCATTTGAGATCACCTCGATCCCGGTCATGGCCGTTGCTCCCGAGGCGAACGCGCGCAGCAGGAGCAGCACGCCGACCGCCTCGATCGCCCGGTGGGGCTCCGCGGTCGCGGGATGAAAGCTGTGAGAGCCCGCCTTGATCAGGCCGGCGATCACGACCAGCGCGATCGCGCACACGAACAGGTAGGTCGGGGCTGCGAACGCTGCGCCGGCGTCGCGCACCCCGCGCAGGTTGCCGGCCACCAGCAGCACGATCACGATCAGGCCAATCACTACCCTCGCCGAACCGAGCGAGGGTATCGCCGAGCTGACGGCTTCCACTCCGGACGCGACCGACACGGCGACCGTGAGAATGTAATCGACGATCAGCCCGGCCCCGGCGAGTAGGCCCCACTGATGGCCCAGGCTGTCGCTCGCGACTATGTAGGACCCCCCGCCATGTGGGTAGGCCCGGACCACTTGACGGTAACCCAGCCCGACAGAGAGCATCAACACCGTAAGGGCAGCCCCGATCGGCAGCGAGAGCTTCAGCTCGCCCGAGCCGGCGAGCACGAGAATCGCCATCATCGCTTCCGGCCCATAGGCCACCGAGGAGAGCGCGTCGGGCGAGAGCACAGCGAGGGCGAGCAGACGTCCCATCTGCTCCTCGGCGATCGCCGTGCTGCGCAGCGCTGGACCGATCAGAAAACGCCGCAGCGTGTAGGCCACGCGGCCCGCCCGCGAGTCGCCCTTCCCCGCCTCGGCGGTCGCTTCGAGCTCGTCGTCGTTTACTCCACGCCGCGTGCTGCGGATTTGCAGGAAACGTCCGCTGCGGGACTGCGCCGGATCGGTGAACTCGAGGCGTCGATCGACGGGCAGTGCGCGCTCCCAGGTCCGCCGTGTTGGCATGCAACTCGTCCAGTTGCGGCCCAGCTCGCCCAGCGCGGCAAGTGCACGTTGATCTAGTTCGGGCAGTTGCGCGCTCGCCGTGACCGTCGCATCGGGCTGGCCCCCCTCCGGCGGGGGTGATGTCGGTAGGGTGCTCACACGCCTCTATGATCGCGGGTCAGCCGGCGGTCGCCCAGCGTACAAGCAGGCTCCCGTGTGGCGCGCCGGACGTTAGAGTCTCCACATGACCGCCCAGGTTGACTACGAGCTGCGGGGCCGTACGTACGCCAGGCATCGACGTTCGGATCCGCGGATCGCGGCGCGCATTCACGCGGCGCTCGGCGACGCGCGCACGGTTGTCAATGTTGGGGCGGGCGCCGGTTCCTATGAGCCAGATGATCTTTGGGTGCTCGCTGTCGAGCCGAGCCAGACGATGCGCGCCCAGCGTCCTATGGGCGCCGCGCCGGTGATCGCGGCCCGTGCGGAGGCCCTGCCGTTTGACGACGGCGCGGTTGACGCGGCGATGGCGTGCGTCACGATCCATCATTGGCAGCCTCCGGAGATTGGCTTGGCCGAGCTTCGGAGGGTCGCTCGTGGGCCAGTTGTGGTCTTCACATTCGAGCTGGATGATCTGCCGATGTGGCAGCAGGAGTTCCTTCACGAGGGACTCGTAAAGGAGCGGCCACGGTTTCCCGCCATCGCGGACATCGCCGCTGCCCTGGGTGGGCGCACGCGGGTTGAGCAAATCGCGACACCAGGCGATTGCGTTAACGGATTCTTCGAGGCGTTCTGGCGGCGCCCCGAGCTGCTTTTGGACCCGGCTGTGCGTAGCGCCCAATCGATGTGGGCGCTACTCGAGCCGGGCGTGGAGCAACGCATGGTTGACCGACTCGCCGCCGCCCTGGATTCTGGCGCCTGGGACGCTGAGCATGGCGAGTTGCGCGAACAGGAGAGCTTCCAGGGCGCACTGCGCCTCGTCATCTCAGAAGCGCCCTGACTCCTGTAGCTCACCTGTGGTCAGCTGCCGCTCATATGGTCCTCGGCCCGTGAGACACACCGCGCCGCAGCGGGCGGCGAGCTCCAGTGCGACCGGTACGGCGAGTCCCGCGCCAAGGCCATAGGTGAGCCCGGCGGCGAAACTGTCGCCGCAACCGTAGGAGTCGCGCGGAACGTCGGGCGGCGGGACGGCCGACCAGCTGCCCGATTTGGCGTCGCGCGCACGGTAGCAACCACCGTGTGCACCTGCGGTGGATACGACCAGCTCGGCGTCAGCGCGCGCGCGTGCGGCCTCGCGATGCTCGAGCGCGTCGTTGCCGCTCAGCACCAGCGCGTCCAAGCGCACGCCGCGCCCAAGGGCGTGAACCGCGCGTGGGCTTGCCACCAACACCCGCGCCGCGCGGGCGGCGCGCAGCGAGTCCAGGTCACCGGCCGTGAAGTACACCGCGTCCATCTGCTCGAGCGCGTTCCACGGCACATCCTCGTCGGTCCCGGCAGGCTCGAGGCGAGCCCCGAAAGTGGTGATCGTGCGCTCGCCGGCATCGTCTAGGAGCGTCACCGCTGTGCGTGTGCTGGCGGAGCGTGTTGTCGCGCGCACATGAACGCCCAGCTCGCGCAAGCGTGTCACCGCGCGGCGACCGTGGTCGTCTTCGCCCAGAGCGGTGATCAGCACGGCCTCGCCGGCCAACCGGGCCAGTTGTACGGCTGCCACCGCTCCGCCTCCAGCGGGCTCCTCGAATTGATCGTGCGCGTGCGTGACCTCGCCCGCGCGCGGGACGTGGGGCACGCGCCCGAACTGCACCCACTCAACGTGGCCCACCACCGCCACCTTGGGCCGGCTCGTCCGCGTGGGTGTAGGCGTCACCGAGGAGCGGCTTGTTGCTCGACGAGCTGGACTATCGGCGGCGCGCCGTTGCGTCCAGCGCGGGGTTCGTCCACCCGGCGTCCGTCGGGTTGATCGTGCTCCCGGGTGCCACGATCTCGTCGATACGGTCAAGCAGCCCGCTGTCCAGCCGCACGTCGGCCGCGCCGAGCTGCGAGTCGAGCTGCTCGATCGTGCGCGGACCGATGATCGCTGCGGTCACGGCTGGATGGCGGATGACAAAGGCAAGCGCCATATGGATTAGCGAGATGCCCGCCTCATCAGCCAGTCGCGCGAGCGCGTCTGCGGCCTCGAGCTTTGCCTGGTTGGCCGGGATCGAGAGGTCATATCGCTGCGGGATCATCGCCGCGCGCCGCGATGTCAGATCCTCAGATCCCTTGCGCCAACGTCCCGACAGCCAGCCGCCTGCGAGAGGACTCCAGGGGATCGTCCCCATTCCAAACTCCTGGCAGGTGGGCAGCACGTCCGCCTCGATCCCGCGTGCCAGGATTGAATACGGGGGCTGCTCGCACACAAAGCGCTGGTGGCCACGATCGCGCGCGACCCACTGCGCCTTCACGATCTGCGCCGCAGGGTAGGTGGAGGAGCCGATGTAGCGCACCTTGCCTTGGGTCACGAGATCTGAGAGGGCGCCGAGCGTCTCGTCGTGGTCGGTGCACGGGTCCCAGCGATGCACCTGGTAGAGGTCGATCCAGTCTGTCTGCAGGCGCGTGAGCGACGCCTCGACCTCGCGCATGATCCAGCGCCGTGAGTTGCCCGCCTGGTTGGGATCGTCGCCCATCGTGCCGTGGAACTTCGTCGCGAGCACGACGTTCTCGCGCCGCCCGCCGCTGAGCGCCTTGCCGACAATCTGCTCGGACTCTCCGCGCGAGTACACATCGGCGGTGTCGATGAAGTTGATTCCGGCGTCCAACGCGCGGTGAATGATGCGAATGCTTGCGTCGTGGTCGGTCTCGCCCCAAGCGCCGAACATCATCGCGCCGAGGCATAGCGGGCTTACGTGGACGCCGGTGCGTCCGAGCGTTCGCTGGTCCATGCGCACACGTTACTGCTGTCGAGGTTTCCGGGGCGTGTGCTGTCGAGGTTCCAGGGCGTGGTGAGGATCAGCTGTCGATCGTCGCCATGTTGGCGTAGCGCTCGCCGGCCGTCGCGCCCGCCGGGATGGCCTCGTCGAGGCGGTCGAGATCCTCGCGGGAAAGCTCGATCTCGGTGGCCGCGACGTTCTCTTCCAGATAAGACCGTCGCTTAGTTCCGGGGATCGGCACGATGTGCTCGTCGCGGCTAAGAACCCACGCGAGCGCCAGCTGTCCAGTCGTGACCTGCTTTTCCTGCGCGATCTGCTCGACGCGCTCCACCAGCTCGAGGTTGCGTTTGAAGTTCTCGCCCTGGAAGCGGGGGTGATGGCGACGGAAGTCGTCCTCGGGTAGATCCTCGGGTTTCTTGTAGCGGCCGGAGAGAAAACCCCGCCCCAACGGGCTGTAGGCGACAAAACCGATCTCTAGCTCGCGCACGGTCGGCAGGATCTGCTCCTCGGGGTCGCGCGACCACAGTGAGTACTCGGTTTGTAGAGCGGATATCGGATGAACCGCGTGCGCACGCCTGATCGTCTGCGGTGAGGCCTCTGAGAGGCCGAGGTAGCGAACCTTGCCCTCGCTGACCAGTTCGGCCATCGCGCCCACTGTGTCCTCGATCGGCACGCTCTTGTTGACGCGGTGTTGGTAGTAGAGATCGATGTGGTTGACGCCCAGGCGCGCCAGCGACGCTTCGCAGGCGTTGCGCACGTACCCGGGCTTGCCGTTGATCCCCACCCAGCTGCCGTCCTCGCGACGCTCGTTGCCGAACTTGGTGGCCAGCACGACGCGGTCGCGCCGGTCGGCGATCGCTCGTCCAACCAGCTGCTCGTTGGTGAAGGGCCCGTACATGTCGGCGGTGTCGAGGAACGTCACGCCGAGCTCGAGCGCGCGCTGGATCGTGGCGATCGCCTCGTCCTCATCGGAGTGTCCATAGAACTCCGACATGCCCATGCAGCCCAAGCCCTCGGCCGACACCTGCAGTCCCTGGCTTCCAAGTGCGCGTGTCTTCATGTTTCTGCTCCTTCTCTCGATGGTCCTCCGACGCCGCACAGGTCCTTTGCCCGCTTTGGCGCACAGCTATCCGGGAACCGAGAAGATAGGCGATCCCCGGTGACTTACTGCCGGAGCTTGCCTTCGGTCGCGCCGCGATCGTTGCCGATGCGATTACTGCGTCGATCGGTCTATCGACAGAGCGATCGGCTGTGTACCCGGGGGCGCAATCTCCGGCGGTAGGATCAATCGGTCCTTTGCAGCGCTCGAAGTGAACTCTCGACGTGAACGCCGCCGCTACTTCTGCCGTTCAGCGCCCTGTCGCGACTCGTCGCGTCGGAGTCATCTTCGGTGGCCTGATGCTCGTGATGCTGTTGGCAGCGTTGGACTCGACGATCGTCGCTACGGCGCTGCCGACGATCGTCGGGGATCTCGGTGGGCTGGAGCGGTTGTCGTGGGTGACGAGCGCGTATCTGCTTGGGCAGACAGCGGTCACGCCGCTGTACGGCAAGCTCGGCGATCAGCTGGGGCGCAAGCGCGTTCTGCAGAGCGCGGTGGTGTTGTTTCTGGTGGGCTCGGGATTGTGTGGCCTGGCACAGTCGATGACCGAGCTGATCGCGTTCCGCGCGGTGCAGGGGCTGGGCGCGGGCGGGCTGATCGTGCTCGTGCAGGCGAGCGTCGGGGACATCGTGTCCCCGCGCGAGCGCGGCCGCTACCAGGGGCTGTTCGGCGCCGTGTTCGGCCTTGCGAGCGTCGCCGGTCCGCTACTTGGAGGCGTGATCGTCGAGCACCTGTCGTGGCGCTGGATCTTTTACGTCAACCTGCCGGTCGGCCTGATCGCGTTGGGCGTGATCGCGACGACGCTGCCGGCGGCGAGTGTGCGCAGCCGCCCGGCGATCGACTACCTCGGCGCCGGGGTACTGGCGAGCGCGCTCAGCGCAATCGTGCTGGTCGCCAGCCTCGGCGGCACGACGTGGGCGTGGGGCTCGGGCGTGACGGTGCTGGTTGGCGTGGCAGGGGTGCTATTGCTCGGCGTGTTCCTCGCCGTCGAGCGGCGCGCGCGTGAGCCGGTCCTGCCGATCTCAGTCCTGCGCGACGAGGTGTTTCGCATCGCCGGCCTGCTTTCCATGATCGTTGGGTTCGCGCTGTTCGGATCGGTGACGTTTCTGCCGCTGTTTTTTCAAACTGTGTTCGGCTCGAGTCCAACCGAGGCGGGTCTGCGGCTGGTCCCATTGATGGGCGGGCTGGTGTTCACCTCGGTTCTCTCGGGTCGAGTGATCTCGCGCACCGGGCGCTACAAGCTGTTTCCGATCGCCGGCACAGCCGTGATGACGCTGGGGCTGTTCCTGCTTTCGCGCTTGCAGGTCAACACGAGCTCGGCCGCGGCCGATGTGTACCTGCTCGTGCTGGGGCTCGGTCTCGGAATGGTGATGCAGGTACTGGTGCTCGCCGTGCAGAACGCGATCGACTATTCGGTGCTGGGCGCGGCGACCTCGGGTGTGACGCTGGCGCGCGGCATCGGTGGTTCGATCGGTGCTGCCGTGTTCGGAACGATCTTCTTCGAGCCGGCTGCGCGGCGAGCTGCACAGCGTGCTCAGCGGTCCGCTCGGCGCCCAGGTGGCCGGCGGTGCGCGTCTGACGGGCGCGCAGGTCGCGACTCTACCGGCGGTGGCCAGGATCGCCTATGAGAACGCCTACGTGCACGCGCTGCGACCGGTGTTCCTTGTCGCCGCGGGGGTCGGCGCGGTGGGATTCCTGCTGAGCTTGCGCCTGCGCGAGCGGCCGTTGCGCGCGACCGCCGCGACCAGTCAAGGGCTCGACGACGCGCTCGCGGCGCCCAAGAGCCCGAGCTCGCTCGCGGAGCTCGACCGCGCGCTCAGCGTGCTCGTGAGCCGCGACGCGCGACTCGCGTTCAACGAGCGGGTCGGCGTGCGCGCCAGCGTAGATCTCAGCCCGGGAGCCGTGTGGGCGCTGGCCCGCTTCGGCAGCTACGGGATCGACGGTACGCGCGAGATGGCGCGCGAGCAGACGATCGAGGCCGAGCGTATCGCCACGGTCGAAGTGGAGTTGCGCGAGCGCGGTCTGGTCGTCCAAGACGACGATGGCGCGCGGCTCACGCCCGCGGGCCTCGCGACGTCCGACCAGGTGCTGAGCGCACGCCGCGAGGAGCTGCACGCGATGCTGGCCGACCAGGAGACGCAGCGTGTTCCCGAGGTGCGCCAGTTGCTGGAGCGGCTGTGTGTGGAGCTCGCCGGCCAGCGACCGTGATCGGCCGGCGTGTGGGGGAGGGAGCTTGCACGCGGGTAACTCGCGCACGTGCCTGTAAGCTCCGTGTCAGCGATGCAGCCCTCCGGCGCCGATCAGATGGAGACGCTCGAGCATGTTGACGTGCTGATCGTCGGTGCCGGGCTGTCGGGCATCGGCGCTGGCTATCACCTGCAGGCCAACTGTCCCGGCAAGAGCTACGCGGTGCTCGAGGCGCGCGATCGCATCGGTGGGACCTGGGATCTATTCAAATATCCCGGCATCCGCTCGGACTCGGACATGTACACGCTCGGCTACCGCTTCCGGCCCTGGCGCGAGTCGAAGTCGATCGCCGACGGGTCCTCGATCCTCGACTACGTGCGACAAGCCGCAACGGACTATGGCGTGGCCGAGAAGATCCGTTTCAACCACCGCGTGCTGCGCGCCGAGTTCTCGACGGCGGACGCGCGCTGGACCGTGGACGCGCTGCGCGGCGACACGGGGGAGACGGTGCGGGTCAGCTGCAGCTTTCTGTTCATGTGCAGCGGCTACTACCGCTACGACGAGGGCTACACGCCCGACTTCCCCGGCGCCGAGCGATTCGCCGGGCAGATCGTGCACCCACAGCACTGGAGCGAGGACGTTGACTACGCCGGCAAGCGCGTGGTTGTGATCGGCAGCGGCGCCACGGCGGTCACGCTGGTTCCCGCGATGGCCGAGGACGCCGCGCACGTCACGATGCTGCAGCGCTCGCCCAGCTACATCGTCGCGCTGCCGGCAGAAGACCCGATCGCCAAGGCGCTGCGCCGCGTGCTGCCGGCGCGGGCTTCCTATCCGCTGATGCGCTGGAAGAACGTGCTGCTGACGATGGCAAGCTTCCAGCTCAGCCGCCGCCGACCGCGGTTCATGAAGAGGGTGATCCGCAAGGGAATCGAACGCCAGCTCCCGGCCGGATATGACATAGACACCCATTTCAAGCCAACCTATGACCCGTGGGACCAGCGCCTGTGTTTGGTGCCCAACGGCGACCTGTTCAAAGCGATCGGTTCCGGTCACGCGTCGGTCGTGACCGATCGCATCGACACGTTCACCGAGACCGGCATCAAGCTCCAGTCGGGCACCGAATTGGAGGCGGAGGTGATCGTCACCGCCACTGGCCTGAACCTGCTGGCGCTTGGCGGCATGCAGATCGCCGTTGACGGACGCGAGGTCGAGCTCGCAAAGACCATGAGCTACAAGGGCATGATGCTCAGCGGCGTGCCCAACCTGGCGCTCGCGGTGGGCTACACCAACGCCTCGTGGACGCTCAAGTGTGACCTCACCTGCGAATACGTGTGCCGGTTGCTCAACCACATGGACGCGCAGGGACACCGGCAGTGCGCGCCCCGCAACTGCGACCCTTCGGTCGTCGAGCAACCGTTCATCGACTTCTCCTCCGGTTATGTGCTGCGCTCGATCGACAAGTTCCCCAAGCAGGGCTCGAAGGCGCCGTGGCGGCTGCACCAAAACTACGCGCTTGACATCCTCAACCTGCGCTTTGGTTCGGTCGATGACGGCGTGATGGAGTTCTCAGGCGTTGATGTCGCTGTTGACGCCGCGCCGGTCGCCGCCTGAGGGCGTGTAGAGCTACGCCCGCGGCAGCTCGACGAGCGGTTCGTCGAGCGACTCGAGGATCCGTAGATGCTCGTTCACGCCAGCGATGCTCAGCAGACGCTGGACCTGTTGCGAGCCGCGGGTCAACGCAAACGCCTGTCCGCGTCGCTGTGAACGCTCGTGCGCGGCGAGGATCACCCGCAGACCCGCGGAGTCGATGAACCGCAGGTCTTGCAGATCGAGCACGACCATCGCCGTACCGTCGATCTCCGGGTTCTCGATCTCGGCCTGCAGCAGCGGTGCGCCGACGAGGTCGAGTTCACCGTGGAGCCCCAACACCACTCGGTTGTGCTCGCGCCGCACGTCGATCTGCAGATGCTCGTCAGCCCTCACGGGTGCATGTTAGCGCTGGGAAGACGCAGGGTCGAGCAGACGCACGCCCAACAGCGCGAGATCGTCGCGGAGGCCGCCTTGTGCGTGCTGGACGGCAGCCTGCTCGATGTGCTCCAGCAGCTCTGCGAGAGTGAGCGTCGCTGCCTGACGACATAGCTCGATCAGTCCTCGCTCGCCGAGCGCCTCCTCGCCGGCTAGGCCTGCGTCCGGGACGCCGTCGGTGTAGAGCAGCAGGGTCTCTCCGGCGCCGAGCTCGACTTGGTCTTCTGTGACGCTGATGGGGTCCAGCACGCCGAGCAGCGTGCCAGGACGACCGATCAGCCTGGCCTCTCCATCTGGGCTGATCAGCAGCGGCGGTGGATGTCCGGCGAGCGTGACCGTGAGACACGTGTGTTCACTCGCGGGAGCCATCATGATTAGGCACACGGTGCACAAGTCCGCTCCGGGTGGTTGGCGACGCAGAGCCTGATGGAGCGTCCCCAACATGTTCGCAAGCGGTTGCCCGCTCATCGCTGCTGCCCTGAGCGTGTGCCGCGCCAGTGCTGTGACGCCCGCGGCCCGCGGTCCCTTGCCGCACACGTCGCCGATCACGAGCAGCCAGCGCTCCGCGTCGTACTCGAACACGTCATAGAAGTCCCCGCCGACCTCATTCAGCTCTCCGGCGGCGCAGTAACGGGCCCCTATCTCAGCGCCGGGCACATCGGGTAGAGACTCCGGCAGCAGAGCCTGTTGGAGGGTGTGCGCGATGCGCGCGCGCTCGGTGTACAGGCGCGCGTTTTCAACCGCGGTGCCCGCGCGACGGGCGAGTCGCTCGGCCAGCGCGAGGTCCGCTGGCGAAAGGCGGCGCGCGGACTCGGCCGAGACGAGCGTGATCGCCCCGATCGTCTTAGTCGCGCCGGCCATCGGCACGATGATCACCGCGGTCGCGCCGATCGCGCTCAGCAACTCGAGGTGCTGGTTGTCGCGCGCGTACGCGGCGAGCGCATCGGGCTGGATGTCGGTGAAGATGCGCGCCTGGCCCGTGCGTATCACCTCGGGCACACCGGCAGACTCGCCGAGCGCCGGGCGGTACCCACGGTCGAGTTGCTCGGCCAGCACCAGCCGCGCCGGATCGGCATGGTGCACCGCCACGCGCTCGATCTCACCCTGTTCGGTGAGCAGATCGACCGTGCACCAGTCGGCGATCTGGGGGACGGCGAGCCGCGCGACGCGCTGGAGTGTCTCGCCGTAGTCCATTGAGGATGCCAGCACACGGCTGGCCTCGGCCATGAAGCTTTCCGCCAGCTCCACCCGCTTGACGTCGGTGATGTTCTCAAACACGTTGACGGCATACAGCACGTGTTCGGTACCGGGCTCGCGGATCGGCGATGACCGCACGATCAACCAACGCTCCTCGCCTGTGGCGCGCACGATGTTCCTCACCAACAGCGGCTCCGGCTGCTCGCCCTCGAACAGCCGTCTCCCGGGCATGCACTCGAGGTCTAGTTCGCGGCCCTGCTCGTCGAGCACGAGAAAGCGCGGCATGATCGTCCCCGGACGCGCGTTTGTCAGCTCGTCCGGCGTGTTGACCTGAAGGAGGTCGGCGGCAGCTTGATTGGCATAGACGGTCTGCCCGTGCTTGTCCACCACGGTAATCGCCTCGGCGAGGCTCGCGAGCACCGCCTCCAGGCGTTGCTCCGCGCCCTGAAGCTCGGAGAAAAGGCGAGCGTTGTCGATCGCCAGCGCGGCACGTCGTGCCAGCTCGCACACCAGGTCGAGATCGTCCTTGCCATACAGCGTGCCGTCGCCGAGCCGCAGCACGGAGATCGCGCCGAGCGTTCGTCCGCGCGCGAGCAGCGGCGCGACCACAGCTGAGCGGTAGTCGTGGTCGATCATGAATCGTGCATGCTCCGAGCCCTGCGCAAACGAGCTCAGCAGCATGCTCGTCATCTCTGGCAGTAGTTCCGGCTGTCCGCTGCGGATAACACGCGCGACAGGATGGCTGCCGGCGGGGTCAAGCGGGTATCTCACCCGCAGCTCCTTGAGCGTGCGAGCGATCCCGTCCTCGGCGGCGGCTACCGCCACATCCCTGATCGACCCGTCGTCGTCGCGTAGATCGATAACGCAGAGATCCGCCAGCTGGGGCACCGTCAGCGCTGCGATCTGTCCCATCGTCGTCGTTAGCTCCAGCGAGCTCGCCAACACCGCGCCGGCCTCGATCAAGAGGCTTACGGCAGCGTCGCTCACAAGCTGATCCTTGGCAACGATCGGTCCCTCCTCAGGTTTGGCGTTTGCGTGAACCGACTAGGTCAAGCGCATGTGCACGCGCACCACGCTACCAGTGGGAGAGGAGCGAATCTGCACGAGATCGCAAAGATGATTGGCCAGCCACAGGCCGCGTCCTGTGTGCTGATGGGGAGATGGGCGCACGCGACCCGCCAGCGGCTCGACGATATGGCCGCTGTCGAGCACCTTGCACAGCAGCGTATCGACCTCCCTCCAGATCCGCGCGATGCCCCGGCCGCCACCGTAGCGCACACTGTTGGTGGCAAGCTCGTTCACGGCCAACACCAGGTCTTTGGCGCGCGCGTCCTGCAGAGACGCGGCGTGGGCCTCGTCGGAGATGAACTGGCGCAGCGTCCTCAAATCCTCGCCTGTGAACGCCAGCTCTTGGGCCTGCGCCGAGCTGGGAGGCAGAACGCCATCGAGGGGGCCTGGTGTCTGATCGGAGGGCAGATAGGCGTCACTGATGCGACTCGCGCCGTCCTGCTCGATGAACCGGTGACTTCGCCGTGCTGCCTGGATGACCTGCTCGTCCAGACCGTCGAGGTCATAGGGACACAGCAATCGCCACGCTTGGCCGTCGTCGAACGCGACGTTCAAAAGCGACTCGTGGCGCTGGCACTCGGTCAGTTCGGCCGCGCGGCGTCCGGGCCAGATCGGTTCGCCGATGCCGCGCACGGGGCGGCCATCGGAGGCGTGGTCATCGAGAAACCGACGCCACGCGGGAATGATGCAGGCGGGATTACCACCGAGCCGGCGCATATCGGTGAAGTGCACGCGCTCGGCTTCGCTTCCCAGTGCTCGCTTGAGCAGCTCGATGCGGTCGTTGGTGACCGCCACCAGCACAGGTTCCTCGCTTGCCAGCGCGGCCGTGACGAAAGGGAGGGTTCCGTTCAGGAACCCCTCCTCGCCCGCATAAAGGAGTGCCTCGTGATGAAAGTGATTATTGGAACGAGTTACGAATTGGCGTCGCTCCGTCAGACCAAGGAACACCGGGTAGGGAGGCATGAGATCAGTATGTCATCCGTCATGCCCTCCAAAGCAACTGTCGAGCGACGGTCGGCATTTGGGCGCGGATAGACGTCCGCTTGTCTGTTGCACAGAGTGAACAAGCGGACGTCAGGTGGGAGGGGACCCAACGGGTCTTGGGTCTGAGTGGCGCCACTCGCACTACCAGCGCCCGTACCACCGCCGCCGTCCGCCCTCGGGAATGCCGCCCACGAAGAAGCCGATCAGCCACAACAGTAGGGCCACGATCAGCACGAACCACAGAAAGTGCACCGCGAAACCGAACCCTCCAAGGAGAGCCAGGATAAGGACGAGCGCCACTAGAGCAATCATGTACAGCCTCCCGAATGGTAGATACCGAGGTAATGAGTCTCACTGGTGGTATTGCTATTGCTACCCGGCTTGAACATTGCTAACCCACCCTGGAGGCAAGCGAATCGACACACGATTGAGTGGAGTGCGGTGGGAAGTCAGTTGTGAGCGACACGGGTCCCACGGCGGTTGCTCCCAGGCTTGAGCGTCGATCGACTCAGCGTCGATCGCTCAGCGCGAGGGTCAGCGTTTCATGCGGACCGGCACTCGCCACACAGTGGCGGTCGGCGAGCTTCTCGATGATTCGCCCGAGACTGTCGAGGTTTGAGTCCATCACCAGCCGCTGGGCACGACCCGCTCCGAGCGGCCCAATGTGCAGTTCGAGATTGCGCGGCTGGACGCTGATCGCGATCCTGAGATGGCCGGCGTCGAGCGAGGCGGGAGCGTGGGCAACGAGTGCATCGGCCACAAGTTGGGTGTCGGAGATTCGATCTGTCGAGAAGTGCGCGCGCGCCGCGAGTGTGCTCAATACTCGCGGAAGCACCGTGCGCGCTAGGTCTATCGGCGCGATCGTCACGGTCGTCGTCTCCTCGACGGGTCCAGCTTGGGCGAACGTCGGGGATTCCGCTTCGTCTGTGCATAGCGACTCCAGCGCATCCGTGCTCGGCACCGCGAACTCCATCCACACTTCGGTGCCTCCACCCGGTCCGTCTCTCAGCTCGAGGCGGTGCACGAGCGCGTGGATCACCGGCAAGCCGATCCCAAGCGAGGGCCCACTGGGAGCGTTGAGTGTCTGAATACCGGTCCCGTGGTCGCGCACCACGACCTCCAGGGCGTGCGAGGCGAGCTTGACCTCGACCTCGAGCGGTCCTTCCTCGCCCTCGTAGGCGTGCAGCACAACGTTGTTGCACGCCTCGGTGACCGCTGTCAAAACATCGTTGAGGTCGTTGCTGTTGAGCTCCACGGCCTCTGCGACACCCGTCAGCATCTCCCGGACGAGCAATACGTTCTCTGCTCTGTTGGCTAGGTCCAGGAGAACATTGGGTGGCTCGGCCATTGTGGTCCTGGCGATGGATGGATGGTTGACAGACGCTGCGATCGATCTCTCGATCGTGTGTAATAAACGATACCGGCCGCCTGGGCGTCCTCGGCGCCTGCTCGGTCCCCCTCCTAGGTCAAGGCTCGCAGCTGATCGAGCGAGCGACGCAGCAACCGCGATACCTGCATCTGCGAGATACCGACGCGCGCAGCGATCTCGGTTTGGGTCAGATCCTCGATAAAGCGCATGTGCAGCATCAGGCGTTCACGCGCCGGGATGTGCTCGAGCGCGGTCACGACGGTGGCGTCGAGCTCGACGAGCTCGTAGCGCTCATCCTCGTGGCCGATCGCGTCGCCATAGGTCATCGCGTCGTCGTCGGCCCCAGGGCGCGGGGCATCCAGCGACAGCGCTTCGTAGGCCTGAACAGCCTGCAGAGCGTTGATGACCTGTTCGACGTCGAGCTCCAAATATTCCGCCAGCTGATTGACGGTCGGCGCGCGTCCATGCTCGTTGGCGAAGCTCTCCTGCGCGTTGCGCACCTTCAGCGCCCGCTCCTGGTCTCCGCGAGGAACATGCAGCGACCAGCCGCAGTCGCGAAAGTAGCGCCGCATCTCGCCAAGGATTGTCGGGACCGCAAACGAGGGGAACGGATGGCCCCGCTCTGGGTCAAAGCGATCTAGCGCCTTCAGCAACCCCAGCGAAGCCACCTGCATCAGATCCTCGAAAGGCTCCGAGGAGCGGTTGTAGCGGCGGGCGAGATTGCGAGCAAGCGGCATGAATCGCTGCACCAGTGCGTCACGTGCACCCTGGTTCCCGTGTTGCTGCCAGCGCCGGAACAGCTCGCCAAGATCCTCGCCCTCAGCCCCTGGAGCGAGCTGCGGATGGGGTGCGACTGTAGCGACGAAAGTCATCTCAATCTCCTCCATGGACCCTACTCGGTTGCAGAAATACTAGGCGCAAACATCGCTCTTGTAAGTGCTCTACCCCCTAAGTCGAGAGTTATGCATCGAATTTTCCGCCCCGTTCCAGGCCTCGCCCGCGCTAACCCTCTCCCAGATAGCGCACGACATCGCGTGCATCTCGCTCAAGCGCGGCGGTTTCACTGCGCGTCAAGCGACCAAACGGCTCCAACGCGAGCTTGCCTGCCGACATCCTCCAGACGGCTACCGCTCGCCCACGCACCATCGCAAACGGGCGAAACAGCCCATTGACCGTCACGATGCCCTGGTGGGCGCCCACGATCGCCTCGCGCGAGGACCAGCCGAGCAGCACGGGATCAAACGGCCCGAGCAGTCGCGGCGGTGGCAGCTCCGCGGCCGGTGGGCGCCGCGCGAGGTCCAGCAGGCCATCCGCGCGCGTGCGCAGCTCGGAGGCGATCGCTCCCAGTCCGGCCCGGGCGTCGCGCAGAGGGAGGCCTGCCCACTTCGCGAGATCGCGGTCCCGCGCTGGGCCGTGCCCGGCGAGATAGCGACGTGCCAGCTCCGCCAGGGCGCGCTCGCGCTGGGCCGGCGCCGGCGCAGCCAACCAGTCACGAACGAGCACATACGCGTGCTCGCGGCCGGCCATCGGCCCGCGCACCGCGAGTCCGCGCAGACACGCCAGCATCAGCAGGTGCACCAGCGCTTGGCCCTGGGTGCGCACACCCTTGGCGTCGATCCGATCGCGTAGTTGTGCGCGGGTCAGCGGACCTTCCTCTGCGAGCGAGCGCTCGATCACGGCCACGCCGCGCTCGGCGGCGTTCGCCGTTACGCCCTCCTGCGCGAGCCGCCGTGCATTGCCCGCGAGCAATCTCGGCGTCGTTAGAGCCGCAAGCCAGGGGTAATCCTCGCTGCACACAAGGTGCAGCGTGCCGCGGTTCAGCCAAGTGATCAGCAGCGAGCGATCCTCGCTCAGCGCGTGGTCCACGTCGGCGGCGAGGAGGCCAGTGGTCCGCGCACGGATCGCAAGGCGCGCGCCACGCGGATTCTGGCCCTGAACGGCCAGCAATCGTCGGGTGACGGTCACGGGGTCGCGGGCTGGCGCTCCGGCGAGCATTTGGGCGGTGAGGCGCTCTGCGATCATCGTGGGATCGCCAGTATCGCTAGTAACGGCGCGCCACGTTTGGTCCTGCGTCCGCTCGTCCAGGCCGACGAGGCCGAGCTGCTGCGCATCCACAGCACGCCCGCGGTTGTCCACTGGTGGGATGTTCCCGACGAGGGATTCCCGTGGAGCGACGAGCCGGAGGCGACCCGTCTGACGATCGAGGTTGACGGCGCGGTCGCCGGCATGATCCAGTTCTATGAGGAGACCTCTCCCAAATACCGCCACGCGACGATCGATCTGTTTCTCGATCCCGCGCTGCACGGACAAGGTCTGGGGACCGAGGCGGTCAAACGCGTCGTGCGCCACCTGATCGACGATCGTGGCCATCACCGCATCACGATCGACCCCTCCGTGGGCAACGTCGTCGCGATCCGCTCCTACGAGAAGGTCGGCTTTCGCGCGGTGGGGGTGATGCGATGCTACGAGCGTCCATTGGGCGCCAGGCAGTGGCGCGATGGGTTGTTGATGGAGCTGCTTGCGGAGGACGATTGACAGTTTGCGCGGCGCGTGCAATAGTTAAGTGAGTGCTTAACCAATCTGTCGCGCGGCGTGCGCCGCTGGACCTCGCTTTCCAAGCGCTCGCCGACTCCACCCGCAGGGCGATGGTCGATCAGTTGAGCGAGGGTCCCGCCTCGGTTAGCGATCTGGCGCGGCCACTGGCGATATCGCTGCCGGCCGTCGTTCAGCACCTGCACGTGCTGGAGGCAGCTGGGCTGGTTTGCTCGAAGAAGGTGGGGCGTGTGCGCACCTGCCGGATTGAGCCAGCGGCGTTGAGTAGTGCCGAGCAGTGGATCGCACAGCGGCGCGAGTGCTGGGAGCGGCGCCTGGACCGGCTGGGCGAATACCTGGAGCGGAACCCTGAGCGTCCCGCGAGTGACAAGTAAAGACCAAAGGAGCCACTATGAGCGAGAGATCAGTTGTGCACGCCACATTCGCCATCGAGCGCACTTATGACGCGTCGCCCACGCACGTGTTTGGCGCTTGGTCGGATCCTGTCGCCAAGGCGAGCTGGTTCGGCCCCAAGAACCTGTCGCACGAGCACCGCGAGCTTGACTTCCGGGTCGGAGGACGGGAGCGTTTCGCGGTCGATACGCCGGACGGGTCCACGTACCTATTCGACAGTCGCTACGCCGATATCGTGCCTGAGGAGCGCATCGTCCATGCGTATGACATGTATTGCGATGAGACGCGCATATCGGTGTCGCTGGCGACGATCGAGTTCAAGCCCGACGGCGCAGGAACAAAGCTGATCTTCACCGAGCAGGGCGCGTTCCTCGACGGCCACGACACGCCCGCCGAGCGCGAGCATGGGTCCGGCGAGCTGCTCGCTAGCCTGGGTGAGTGGCTCGCAAGGGAGCGCACCTGATGCACGCGAAGACCGAACGCACCGCCGCAGAAGATCGCTCGCAGGAGCGTTCGCGCTGGATCGCGCTGTATGTGCTGTGCGTGGGCATGCTGATGATCGTGCTCGACGTGACGGTCGTCAACGTCGCGCTACCTACGATCCAGGACGATCTGCACTTCTCCACCGCGAGCCTCGCGTGGGTCGTCAACGCCTACCTGATCGCCTTCGGCGGACTGCTGCTGTTGGCCGGACGTTTCGGTGACCTGTTGGGGCGCAGCCGCGTGTTCCTGCTGGGGGTTGGGATCTTCACACTGGCGTCGCTGCTGTGCGGGTTGGCGTGGACGCAGACGCTGCTGGTGGCTGCGCGCTTCGTGCAGGGCATCGGCGGTGCGATGACTTCCGCTGTGATCCTGGGCATGATTGTCACGATGTTTCCGCAGCCGCGCGACCAGGCCAAGGCGATCGGCGTGTACGCGTTCGTCGCCTCCGCTGGCGGCTCGGTGGGCCTGTTGGCCGGCGGCATCATCACTCAGTCGATTGACTGGCACTGGATCTTCTTCGTCAACGTGCCGATCGGGATCGTCACGATCGCGCTCGCCCGGCGTCTGCTGGAGCACGACGACGGAATTGGCCTCGCGCAGGGCGCCGATGTGCCCGGGGCTGTGCTGATCACGAGCGCGCTGATGCTGGGCGTCTACACGATCGTCAAGCCCGCCGCCGAATACGGTTGGGGCGACGGTCGCACGCTGGCGCTCGGCGGCGTGTCGCTGCTGCTGCTGGGCGCGTTCCTCGCGCGCGAGGCCACCGCGCGCAATCCGCTGGTGGCGTTGCGGATCTTCCGCTCGCGCAACGTGTGCGGCGCCAACCTGATCCAAGTGCTGTCGGTGGCCGGCATGTTCGGGATGTTCTTCCTCGGCGCGCTCTACCTGCGGCGTGTGCTCGGCTACGACGCGCTGCAGATCGGCCTCGCGTTCCTGCCGGTGTCGATCGCGATGGGGTTGATGTCGATCCGTTTCTCAGAGCCGATCATCACCCGTTTCGGGGCGCGCGCGACGCTGCCTCCGGGCCTGGGGCTGGCGGCGGCCGGTCTGGCGCTGTTCGCGCGCGCGCCGATTCACGCCGACTACCTGATCGACATCATGCCCCCGCTCGTGTTGTTGGGGATCGGGATAGGAACATGCTTTCCCGCGCTGATGACGATCGCGATGTCAGGCTCCACGCAGAGCGACGCGGGACTCGCCTCCGGGCTAGTGAACACCAGCGCGCAGGTCGGCGGGGCGCTCGGGCTGGCGGTGCTGGCGACGCTGTCGGCGTCGCGCACTGCCAAGCTGACCGCGCACGGACAGTCGAGTGCCGCGGCGCTGACCGGCGGCTATCACCTCGCTTTCTGGATCGCGGCGGGACTCGTGGTGGCGGGTATCGGCGTCGCGCTTACTGTCGTGAGAGCCCTCCCGGTGCACGCCGTGGAGGTCGGCGGTGAAGGTGAGCAGGAGGCACCCAGGCAGGCCGCCGAGCCCGCCTACTCCGAGCTGGGTTAACCCGAGGCTGCGCGGCGGCTCTGCCTGGTCAGCTCGCGCACGAGCGTTTGCACGGAGCGCTCTAGCTGCTCGATGCTGGCCGACTCCACTCGCCCTACGCCGGTCTCGCGGTTGATCCAGGCGTTGATCTCGCGGTGGGTGCTGCCACTGCGCTTAGCTAGATCGGCGACGAGGCGTTGACGCTCCTCGCGTAGCATCGCGCGGCGCTCAAAGGCCGCCACTGGAACGGGCTCGGGCGGGGGAGACTTGTGGGTCTTCTGCGCCGGCGCGGCCTGGGCCGGGCCGAACAGCGTCATCTGCGGCGCCACTTCGGCGCTCAGTGGCACGAAGTCGATCGCGGCCGTGGGCTGGCTTGCGCGCCGCTTGAGTGGTTCGTCGAGCTCAAGGTCATCCTCGCGCTCGCGCAGCGCGTGGCGCAGCTCGCTCTCAACCTGGGCGGCGTGGCCCCGCAACACCGGATCGGCCGGCAGGTACACCCAGCTCGGCTCGGGTGTCCGGCCTGGGATCGTGCGCACGAAGCGGCCCACGATCTGCCTGAAGATCATCGGTGTCTTCGCCGCGGTCGCGTACACGCCGACGCGCAAGCGCGGGATGTCCACGCCCTCGGAGACCATGTTCACAGCGACTATCCACGGCTCGCGCGAGCTCCTGAACGTTGTCAGCTTGTGCGCGGCACGGGCCTCGGTGTGCAACACCACCACGGGCGCCCTGCCGGTTGCCTCTCCCAGTAGCTTGGCTATCTGGCGCGCGTGGATCGCGTCGGCTGCCACCGCTAGTGCGCCCGCGTCGCGATGGCCAGCCGTGCGCAGCTCCGCCAGCTTCGCGTCGGCCTCCATCAGGATGCGTGGCAGTCCGTCCGGCAGCTCGGTCGAGATCGCGGTGCGGTAGCGACGACTGGCCTCCCGCGAGCTGAGGACCGTCTGGAAGGAGGACTCGATCACATCCTCGCCGCTGCGCCACGACAGCGTGCCGTCGAACGTCACGAACGCCACTGGCCGGCAGATCCCGTCGGCGACGGCCTGTGCGTAGGTGTAGGACACGTCTGGAACCGCGACGCCTTCGGCGTCGTAGCTGACACCCGGGATCGGTGTCGCGTCGGAGCGAAATGGGGTTCCAGACAGCAGCAGCCAGCGCGGCGCCGCGGCGAACGCCCGCTGAAAGCTCGTGCCCCAGGTGAGCTCCTCGCCGAGATGGTGTGCCTCGTTGACGATCACGAGCGTCTCGCGCGTCACCCCTGCGGCCCATCCGCGTGGGTCGCCGGCCACGCGCGCGTATGTGACGGCCACGCCATGGAAATCCCGCGGCGCCGTGGGCCCTGGCGCGTCCGGTTGCAGCTGCACGCCCAGTTCGGCCGCTGCTGCCGCCCACTGGCGCGTGAGCGGCGTGGTCGGGCACAGCACAGCCACGCTGTTGGCCTCACCCCGCGCGAGCATCCGCCGGGCCAGCTCCAGCGCCGGGCGCGTCTTGCCGGCGCCGGGAGCCGCCGAGACCAGGAACGGCCCGTTGCGCCAGTCCTCTAGGCGGGCGAGCGCGTCGCGCTGCCAGGCGCGTAGCGACATCATGGGGGACAGCTCACCGGTGAGAGGATCCGCGGGGAACGGCGTTAGGGTGGCTGGTCATTTTGGATTGGGGGGCGTTCCCGAGAGGGTCAGTTAGGTGTCTGGTGGATCGCGAACGGGACCGCGCGGCGGGCCCCGCGGAGCCGGCATGCTGCGCCATCGGTCGGACGGATCGTCCGTTTTCGCATCTGCGCCGGCGGTCGCGGCCCTATGAGCGCGGCGGGCGCGGCGCGTAGCGGTGGTGCAGCATCAGCGGATTGCCGTCGAGATCGTTGAACAGAGCCATGTGGCACACGCCCGTGTCGAACGTCTCACCGCGGAACTCGACGCCGCGTGCTTCTAGCGTCGCGCGTGCCGCCGCCACATCCTCGACGTGCAGCGCTATCTCGTGGCCGCGCACGCTGTGCTGCATTCCCATTTTTTCCGCGTTGACCACGCTCAACGTCAGGTTGCCGGTCTCGAACTCCGCGTAGTTGCGCTCTTCCAGGTACACCGAGCGCGGCAGACCGAGCGTCTCGCCGTAGAACTCGACGGCTTTCGGGAGGTCGTGCGTGGATATCGCGACGAAGTCCACGCCGGAGATCAGCTGGGTTGCATCAGTCATGGTGGGTCTCCTGGTTGGTCTCGTGCGCTTAGCAGGTTGATTTGGCGGCCTATCTTGCTCGCCGCCGCTCGTCCAGTCAAGCTCGGCTTCGACCCTCCAGGCCCGCTGGCGGGCAGCGGGCTCAGGCGCTCTCAGCCTTCACGCGCCCTGACTTCACTGCGTCCAGCAGCGCTTGGTAGTCGCGTTCGTTCTGGTCGGCATACGCTTCGGAGAAACCCACGATCGCTTGATCCCACACGCCGCCGGCACCGAGATAGCTCGCGATCGCGATGCGGTCGCCGGTGCGTGCGTGGGCGCGCGCGAGCGTCCACGCGCACAGTGCCCCGTAGCCGCGCAGCAGCTTGTAGCTCATCGTTTCGATTTCCACGCTCAGCTTGCCGTCCCACAACTGGCGCACGTAGAAGTCCCTGGTTACGTCGTCGATCCCGGTGGCCGGCAGCCAGCCCAGGAAGATGTCACTGGCGGCCTGCATCATCCGTTGACCCTCCACCACCCGTTGGCCGTGGTTGGGGTAGACGGAGGGGTCGGTGTAGGGCTCCAGCACCGACGCTTGGGCTTCCTTGGCTTGCAGCACCAGCGGGTCCTGCTCGTCGCGTCCGACCAGCAGTGTCACCCACGCGCGCGTGCCGACGCTGCCCACGCCCACCACCTTGCGCGCGATGCAGTGGGTGTCGTAGTCGTCCAGCAGCACGCGGTGATCGTCGGAGAGACTATTGCGGTAGTCGCCCAGCATCTGCTGTAGGCGCTGGTGTAGCTCCTCGCGCTCGCTCTCTCCCAACAGCTCCTCTATCGGCACGACCAGCGGCGGTTCGCTGACAAAACGCAACTGTCCGTCGACGGTTTCGGTCAGCTTCATCACGGCGCGCGTGCTGTCCTTCGTGCTGGCCTTGCCCAGTCTGCGCTCCATCTGCGCCAGGCGCTTGCCGCGCACGAGATCCTGTTCGCGCGTGAATTTCACGATGTCGCGCGCGTTCAGCTTCGCGTACCACACAGCCAGGTTGCCCATCTGCGCGAAGCCACGCATCGACTGCCTGTAGGCCTGCGCGGTCCACGCCAGCACGTCAGCGGTCTCCTGGGAGCTCAGGCCGCGGTGGCGGCTGGCGACGCACAGGCTTACCGCCAGGCGCTTCAAATCCCACTCCCAAGGCCCTGGCAGCGTCTCGTCGAAGTCGTTGATGTCAAACAGCATCTCCCGCTCGGGCGAAGCGAACACGCCGAAGTTCGACAGGTGCGCGTCGCCGCACAGCTGCACTGTGAACCCGGAGGCCGGCGTCGGCGCGAGGTCTGCCGCCATGATCGCGGCGGCGCCGCGGAAAAAGGTGAACGGCGAGACCCGCATGCGTCCGTAGCGGATCGGCACCAGCTCCGGCACACGACTCTCGGCCTGGCGTTCGAGTATCGCCACCGGGTCCTCACGGTCCTTCGGCGCCTGCCACGAGCCGTGGCTCGAACGTGGGGTGTGCTTCCGGGCGGCGTTGCCCTTCGCTTCGCGCTGATCAACGCTTTCAAGATCAGTCATGCGACTCACCGTTCTCTTTCGCTATGTGATGGACGACCGACGCGAGGCGGGCGTCGGGGAACTCGCGCGCGGTCTGGCGGCGCAGCATCTCCGCGCCGAAGAACACCAACACGATGATGATCAGGATTCCAGTCCACGTTCTCGTGGCCTCGATCGGACCCCATGCGAGTAGCAGCAACAACAGTAGCCCTACCACGCCGAACGAGACGTCCGGACGGTCACGCAGGTAGGGCGCCATCAAGTGGCGCAGCGAGGTTGCGGTCCTGGTTGGCCCCGCCAGCATGCCCGCGAGGATCATCGGCACCCCGATGAACACGGTTGACCACGCCACGTCGGCAAGCACGCTCGTGCCGATCGACCATGCCGCCTGTGCGGCGGGTCTCACCGCTTCGGTGGTGGCGAGCGAGTCAACGACCTTGTTGCCGACGATCCCGCGCACCACAACCACGACCAAGCCCACCCCGACGAACGCCGCGCCGACCTCGATAAGTGTCTGGCGCCGCCGTCCGTGCGCCAGATACACGGCGAGCGCGAACAGCGCGAACACCAGCAGCGGTAGGACGAGCGCGAGACTGCGCAACAGATCCACCGCGTCCTGCATCGTCTTCAGCTGACTGGAGGTCACGATCCGAAGCTGGGCTACTTTCGGCGGGATCTTTTCCACGAGGCTCGACGGTACGCCCACCTTCTGTGCGACTTCGGTGAGCATCGGGCGCAGGTCGAGCACGACCGCGCCGCCGCCGGGCAGCTTCACCACGCGGCCTTTGTTCTCGATCAAGCGAACGAACTCGGCGTGCGTTACCTGGTTGGCCTTGCTCCACAGTTCCTGAACCTGCGGTCGTTCGAGTAGCAGGTTGATTCCCTTCTGAACCACGTCTTTCAACGCTCCGGCGGCCGGAGCGGCGAGCGGCCGTAGTTCGTTCGGCAGCTCTTTTCCTAGTTCACCCGCGACATCCACGTGCGCGTAGAGCTGTTCGGTGAGATAGCCGGATACCGCTTCGCGGATCGGAGGGTTCTCGATCAGCCTTGTGTTGGTGCTCGTCCAATAGCCCGTGTCCAAAAGCTGTCTGTTGGCCCACACCGCGAAGATCGCCACGATCCCCAGCACGGTAGCTACGCCGATCAGGCTGCGCACGAGCCAGCGGTGGGGGTGGTACTGCTGGGGAATGGGCGGGGGGGAACTGACGTGGTCACGTGAGATTAGGTCTGGCCATATTTGTGGATAACCGTGTAATGCCGCATGTTGGCCTACAGAAATTGCGTAAAAACCCGCCTATGGGCTCTACCGATTAGCCGAGCACGCGGTGTTGGACTCCCTCCGGCCCGGCGATCAGGACGTCGCTGACCATCTCTGCGGCGAACAGGCCATGGTCGACCACCCCCGGTGTGCACGACAATCGCTGTGCCAGTGGGCGTGGATCTCCTAGCGGACCGAGGTAGTCGGCGATCAGGTTGTCCTCGGGGCTCGGAGGGGCGTCGCGCAAGACCGCCTCGCCGAGTGATGCGAGCGTGGTGTGAGCGCCGAAACGCAGGATCTTGAGCGGCACCGGAGGGCGCAAGGCGGACACGGCCTTCTCGGCCGAAGCGATCACGACGAACCGCTCAGCGGCCGCCGCGACGATCTTCTCGTGCGTGTGCGCGCCACCGCCGCCCTTGATAAGCCACCCCCGCGGATCGATCTGATCGGCGCCATCGATCGCGATGTCGAGCTGACCGAGCTCGTCGAGCTCGTGCACCGCGAGCCCGAGTTCGCGCGCGGCCCGCGCGGTGGCGGGGGAGGTGGCGACGCAGCGCAGGCTCAGCCCGCGTGCGGCTAGCGCTGGGAGCAGGTGCGCGACCGTCGAGCCGGTTCCCAGGCCCACGCGCGCGCCGTCGTGGACGAGCAGCGCCGCCGCGCGCGCGGCGGCGCGCTTCTGGCTTTCGGTGTTTAGGGACGCCGGCGAAGACGCACGAGAGGACCCCATCGTGCAAGCGAGCCTACAACCCGCGGCGCCTGCAGGTTCAGCCGCGCTGACGGATTGTCTAGTTGGGGCTCACCTGCGCCGCCGGCTGACTCTCCAGAGGTCCGGATCGTGGTGATTCATAGGCTGATTGCCCACCTCTCAAGAAGCGCCACACCGATAGCAGCATGAGGATTGTCATGACCACCGCGCTTGTCACGCACCACTCGCAGATCGCGTGGATCGAGAACAGCTCGCGATAGGTCAGATACGCCGAGAAACCGAAGCCGGCGAGCGTGAACACCAGCGTCGCGAAGCGACTCGTCTCGCTTTCGGGGACCAGCAACGAGCTGAGGATCGCGATGTAGCCGATCAGTCCCATCAGAGCCACCGGTACGCCGACGAGCTCGGAGTAGACCGACGTCTGGACCTTCGTGCAGCTTTCGCCCGCGGTGCACGCCGGCTTGATGCCGGCGTAGTGGACGTAGGTCACATAGCTCGCGATGCCCAGCCCGATCACCGTCAGCACGATCATCGTGGTTCGCAGGGCACGCGAGCTCATCGCGCCGACGCTCAGGCTTTCAGCTGCTTTTCGATCGCCGTTTCGAACGGGCCAGGTTCGGTCAGCGATGAGGATTCGAACTTCTGCAGCGTGCCGCCGGTCTTGCCGAGCAGGAACGACGGGGTGCCCGTAAAGCCATTCTGGTTGACAGCCTGCGCGTCGCTTATGACCTGGTTGGCATAGGCGGGATCGTTGCGCGCTTCGCTCCACGCAGACAGATTCAAGCCCGGTACTTGCGCCGCCAACCCCTGCAGGTAGCTTTCGGTGACGTAGCCGCTGTCCTCTTCTCCCTGCTCGTGGTAGAAGAGCTCGACGTAGTACCACATCAGGTTCTGTTTGCCGGCGGCAAGCGCCGCGATCTGCTGGGTGCGGAAGACTTCCTGTTCGCGTGTGGCGGTCTCCATCGAGCGGTATTCGAGCCTCAGCTTGCCTGTGCGCACGTACTTCTGGATGATCGTGGGCAGCGTGGTGACCGTGAACTGCTTGCAGAAGGGGCACTCCAGATCCCCGAAGTACTGCATCGTGACGGGCGCGTTTGGATTGCCGAGCGAGTTGGCTTGCTGGGGAATGCCCTGCAGCATCGTCGTGACGGTCGCCAGCGCCGAGTTGGCCGCCGCGCTTTTGGGCGCGGGTGCACCTTTCGAGCCGCCACTGCCGGTGGCAACGAGGATGATCGCGATAATCACCACGACTACCCCGGCGACTCCCCCGAGCTGGATCAACCGCTTGCGCTGGGCAACTTGGCCGGCTTCGGCTTCCTCGATCGCCTTGCGTTGCGCGCGCGCCTGCTCGCGGCGCTCCTTGCGCGTCAGGTCGGACTCGGGATCGTTCACCGGGCTCATGGATGCAACTTTTGCACACTTCGCTTCAAGATTGCTTAAGGACTGCGCGCTGCTCGCCGTCGGTGCTCGCCGGAAACCGCTCGCAGCGCCCCTGCGAAGACCGCCGGTGGCGTACCGTAGATGCAGACAAGCCCCCGTAGCTCAGCTGGATAGAGCGTCGGACTTCTAATCCGAGGGTCGCAGGTTCGAATCCTGCCGGGGGCACTCTTGATCTTCTCTATCTAAGCCAAGTCGATTTAGTGGCGATTGGGACAAAGGCCAATTTTGTCCCAAATCTGTCCCGATGCTCTGCTAGCGTGCGGAGACAAATCCGAGGGCCGGTTTGGCCTGTTGGCGGTCAGTAGGTGTAGATGGAGACAAACGTCAAGCCACTAAGTGGGCACGTTTTCCGCGTGCAGGGCAAGCGCGGGCCGCGCTGGTATGCCAAGTACCGGCTGCCCGACGGGCGCCAGGTGCAGAAGGCGCTTGGGCCTGCTTGGACACAGCGCGGGCGTCCGGCTCACGGCTACTTCACGAAGCGAACCGCCGAGGCGTGGCTGCGTGACGTGCTCGTCCAGGCGCACAAGGGCACGCTGCCGGGGATGGTGCGCACGGGCGCGACGTTTGCCGATGCCGCCGCCGAGTGGCTGCGCTACGTCGAGCAGGAGCGCGGGCGCAAGCCGTCCACGCTTGCCGACTATCGCTCGGTCGTGCGCGCGCACTTTCTTGCCGGCGTTCGGGGATCAGCCGCTTGAGCGGATCACGGGGGAGACGATCGAACGGTGGCTGGCCGCGCAATTGCGCGAGGGCGAGCTGTCGCGGCGTAGTTTGCAGAAGATGGTGGTCTTGCTGAACGGCATCTTTCGGCGCGCGCGCAAGGTGTGGAAGCTGCCGCAGAATCCGGTGGCGGACATCGAGCGGCTGCCGGTGTCAAAGCGCACAGACATCGAGTTCTACTCGCCCGAGGAGGTCCACGCGCTCGTGCGTGCGAGCGGCGACGAGCAGGACGGGGCGTTGTTCCTGACTGCCGCGATGACCGGGCTGCGGATGGGGGAGCTGCTGGCGCTTCGCTGGCGCGATGTGGACTTCGCCACGCAGACGATGCGGGTCACGGCGAGCTACACGGCCGGAACGCTTGGCACGCCGAAGTCGGGGTTGGGCCGGGCTGTACCCCTGGTCGATGAGGTCGCGCAGGCGCTGGTCCGTCTTGGCAGGCGGGAGCGCTGGACGGGCGCCGGACGATCTTGTGTTCGTTGGCATGACCGGAGAGTTCCTGGACGGGTCGGCCTTGCGCCGTCGCTACAAGAAGGCGCGTGACGCGGCCGGGCTGCGTCCGCTGCGCTTCCACGACTTGCGGCATACGTTTGGCAGCGTCGCTATACGCACTGCCGATCCGCGCGAGCTACAAGAGTGGATGGGACACTCGGACTTCTCGACCACGCAGATCTACATGCACTACCGGCCACGGGCAGATGCGGCGCGGCGGCTGTCGGCGGCGTTTGGCTCGGAGGCGGAGCGGATGGTGGGGGAGACGGCATGACCGTTCGTGGCGCGGCCAGCGATCCCGACGGGAGACGCGTCGAGTTGACCGACGAGCGCTGGGGCCACATTGTCGGGCGCCATCCTGAGATCGACGGTCGTGACGACGAGGTTCTTCAGGCTGTCGAGGCCCCAGACGAGCGGCTGCCGGGAGGCATCGAGAACGAAGAGTGGTACTACGTGAGTACGGATGCCCCTAGCAATTGGCTGAAGGTCGTCGTAGCCTACGCTGAGGGACGTGGCTACATAGTCACGGCGTACGCAAGGAAATCAATGCCATGACCATCAAGCTCGGCCACTTCGTCTTCGACAACGTGTTCTACGACGCGGATGTCGATGTGCTCTATCTGCATATGGGCGACCCCTCGACGGCGGTGGACTTCGATGAGTCTCCGGAGGGCCACGCCCTGCGCTTCGACGCCGATGGAAACCTGGTGGGCGTGACGATCCTCAACGCCAAGCTCTTGATCGAGCGAGACGAGGAACTGACGATCACGGTGCCCGAGGTCATGCGCGTCGCCCCGGATGCGGTCGCCCCGGCGCTCGTGGCCGCGTAGTCGCGACGCTGAGGTCTCGCCGACTGGCGGCGATTGGGTGCTGTGATCGTGCCCCTGGTTGCCAGGCGTCCGTTCCGCTAAACGGCACGCTTGCCCCAATCCACTGGCATGCCCAGCTTTACGTTGAAACGTCGCTCGCCGCTGAGCGTCTGATCGATGATGCGGGCGAGTTGCTGTAGGCCGTTGTGGAAGGCGATCTCCTCGCGCGGGTCTTCGCTGGCGGCGTCGATGTTCGTGCGCCACGTGGCCATCGCGGAAAGCCACGCTGCTCGTGCTTGGGTGTGCGGGATCGGTCAGTGTGGGGTTTCGCCGCGGGTGGAGGGCACCGATCGCTGTGCTGATCGCCGCAGGCGGACTCAGTGCACTGTGGACGAACGTCTTTGGCGTGGCAAACGAGCCGAAGCAGACGACGGTGGCACCGGCAACGCAATCTCCCTCCACGGGTTCAGGCTCCTCCAGCCATCGCTAGCGCCGCACAGCCGGCGGTCTTGGCGAGCGACCATCCACGCGACGATTCGCCGGTGGCACCGAGTCCGGAAATTGCGGACTTCCCTTGACATAGGAGCAACGGGAGTCGGTGCGGTTTCGAGCTGTGCGACGGGCCTCGTGGTGGGCAGCGTCGAGTGCGCGCGTTCGAGCGAGCTGGAGGCCCGATGGCTGCGTGCGGCTTGGCGCCGACGGTCAGCTGGGGAGGTGCCTCGTTGCGTTCGCGGCGTGGCCGTCGGGAAATTGCGTGGCCGGTTTGGCCTGCTCGAGGTCTATGGGTATATGAACACCACCCGATCAACCACCAAACCCAGCGCGGTGCAGCTCGACGGCCCGCTGCTACGCCCCGACGAGGCGGCCCGCCTGCTCGCGGTCAAGACGAACTGGATCTACGAAGCCGTGCGCGACGGGAGGCTGCCGTGCCTGCGGCTCGGCCGCCATATCCGCTTTACGCGAGCGATGCTGGAGCGGTGGCTAGAGGAAGGGGCAGGCTCGTGAGGACGGCGAATGACTCGGTCTTGGCAAATGCGCAATGTATTTGATTCTTTCATCGAACCTGACGGAATCTACCGATTGCAATTTATTCCGCCTGGCGCAGATATAGAATTGCAGCAATGAATGGAACGCCACTCGATGGGCAATCGGATCAACTCGTTCAGACTGGGATCGAAGTAACCGGGATCGATGCCTCGGATTCGCGTCGAACTGCTGAGCAAGTGGAGCAGCTTCGCGCTGCGCTTGACGCGCGTGAGTCCACGGGCAATGAGGCGGAGGATCTAACGCGACTATTGGATCACCAGCTGGCGCACCTAGTGCCTGGCGATGATGAGCAAGCGCTTGACACGCTAGAGGTCAGACAGAACTTTCTCATGCATAGGTTCGAGCTGCCGCTGAGGCGCTATCAGGGTAGGGATGGCTTCTATCAAGGTCTCGATACCTTCCTGAACTTGACATCAATCTTGGCGGGCGTGGGGGCTTCGCTGGCGGCATCGTTGAACGTTGGCAAGGCTCCGCTGATACTCCTCGGACTAGCGGTCGGCGTGTTGCAAAGTATTAGCCAATGGGTCAAGCCTGCGCAGCGTGCCAGCCAGCTGAGGAGCGCCGCGGCGGAAATGCGCCAAGAGGCGTGGGATCTACTACAGAACCAGAATCGGTACTCCGGCGCCAATCCGGAGAAAAACTGGCTTGCCTTCTGTGCGCAGATCAACAAAGTAGAGCAGAAGGAGGAAGCGCAGGAGGATCAAGAAGCTACTCATTCCGGCTTGGCCGGTCGCATGCAAGCAGCCGCGGGAAAGCTGCCTGGCGGGAAATGACAAACGCAATGATGTGATCGTGGATCTCGTGCGATGCTTCGTTCAACCCTCGTATTTCAGAACGCTGTCCCCAGCCCGTCCCCGACTCGGCAAATCTGACCACCACCACCCAGCCCGACCGAATCCCACCAATCTAAGCCAAAAACCCCTGCAAATGGGCTACTTCTAATCCGAGGGTCGCTGGTTCGAATCCAGCCGGGGGCACTGCCGGAGGCTGCTCGAGGCGAGCGTGACGGCGCTTGTCGGCTTGATCGAGACGGCGCTCACTGTCGGGGCGTTCTTTCAAAGACGGTCTGAGTTTGCGCGTCGTCAGAGACGGCCGCTGCTTGTGCGCGGCGGTTGTCGTCTCTCAAGCGGGAGTGTGTGGCTGTCGAAAAGGTCGAGGGCTCACAAACAGCCCGATCCGATGACCCCAATCTCCAGGAGCCGTATTCCAATGAGGATGACATCTGCAGGTCGCTCTAACGCGAGCGAGATTCTTCAGGCGGACGCGCCGATGACTGGCGCGGCGCGTCTGTCCAGGGCGTCCCACCGTCGCGCGAGGCTGGGCTTCGGCGCCGTGGGCGTGCTGCTCGCGGCGAGCGCGCTCGCGGCCGCGACGTCGGTGGCCGCCACGCCGCCCACTGTGACCGAAGCGTTCTCCTCGACCGGCGCGGAGCAGCTGTTCACGGTGCCCGCGGGTGTCACCAGCGTTCGGGTGCAGGTGATCGGCGGCGCGGGACACGCCGCTACGTCAAGCGGATACGAGCTGTCTCCGTCTCCCGGCGGCGTCGGCGCGGAGGTCGCGGGCACACTGCCGGTGACGCCTGGAGAGACGCTCTATGTGGAGGTTGCCGCGGGCAATCTGAATCAGGGCGGACAGGCCGGTGCGGGTGGTGGCGAAGGTGGTGGGGCCTCCGATGTGCGCACCGTGCCGACGGCCTCCACGGGCTCGCTGGAATCTCGCCTGCTGGTAGCCGGCGGCGGGGGTGGCGCCGGCGGCGCCTATGACGAGGGCAGCGGTGGCCGGGGCGGCGACGCCGGCACAAGCGGCGGTGGCGGCGCCGGTGGTGGCCCGATCGAGAATGTGTCAAACAGCGGTGGTGGCGCCGGCACGCTGACCGGCGGCGGACTAGGCGCGGCCATATGCGAAGCTCCGAACGCCTGGTCGGGCGGGAATGGCGCGCTTGGGCTGGGTGGTGGCGGCGGGGCGAGCGTTGTCCTGTCCAACACCGGTGGCGGTGGCGGCGGCGCCGGCTACTGGGGCGGCGGAGGTGGCGAAGGCGCGTGTGAGCGCAGCCCATTCTCCGGCGGTGGTGGCGGCGGCGGCTCGAGCTTCGTCGAGGAAGACGCCAAGTCCGTCTCGTTTGGGCTGGCCTCCAGCTCGACGGCACCGTCGGTGACGATCAGCTACGCGACGCCGGCCACGGCCACGCCGAACACAAGCACGATCACCTTCGCGGAAACTCAACCGCTGGCGACCGTGAGCGCGCCTCAGACGATCACGCTCACCAACGATGGCGGCGATCCGCTGAAGATCGCGGCGGCGACGTTCGCGGACTCCTCCCCGGCGCTGTCCACCGATCATCCGGAAGACTTCCTGATCGGCTCTTCGAGCTGCTCCAGCCCGATCGCGTTCGATGAAAGCTGCCAGTTGACGGTGCGTTTCGCGCCGCAGGGCACCGGCACGCGCACGGCGACGTTGCAGATCGCCGGCAACATCGGCGCCGGACCGACGGTCATCACGCTCACAGGAACCGGAGGCACACTTCCGCAGGGCGCGGCGGGAGCGGCTGGCACCAGCGGCGCGCAGGGCGTCGCGGGCGCGTCAGGCAAGTCCGGGTCTGTGGGTCCTGCTGGAGCGAAGGGTCCGGCCGGACCAAGGGGCCAACGTGGTCCGCAGGGACTCCCAGCCGTCTACCTATGCCACCCCCGCCAGCGCCACGGCAAATACGAGAAGGCCTGCTTCGTGCACGTTCTGACAGGCGCCCAGTCGGCCTCGAGGGCCACGCTGAGACGCGCGGGCGTGGTCTATGCGAGCGGCACGGTCAACGGTCCAGCGAGCACAGGCAGCCTGCTGCTGAGTGCTCGTCGCACTGTGCCCGCCGGAAGCTACACGCTGGTGTTCTCCTCGAAGCGGAGAACCACGTCAGAGACGGTCACCGTCGGGTGAGCTTTGGTGTCCGCGACGTCCCGATCCGGGCGTCGCGGACACTCGAGTGCTGGTTTGCGCGATTGATGGACCGCTGCGCCGTGTGGGGGCGGCGCGGCTATAGGATCGGCCGCCGTCGATGTTCGTGTTCACCACGCTGGTCTATCCGGTCGTGCTCGCGTGCCTGTGCGTGGGTGCGGGACTGCTGGTTGACCGGGCCGGCGGCGGCCGGCTAGCGGGCGCGCTGTTGCCTGCCGTCGGCGCCGCCGCGCTGATCGCGATCTCGCAGCTGACGACCTACGCGGCGCCGCTTGCGCCGGCGACGCCCTACATGCTCGCAGCGGTCGCGCTCGCCGGGTTTGTGCTCGGACAGGGCAGGGTGCGTGCGTTCGTGAGCGGGGTCTCGCCGGCGCTTGCGGCCACACCGGGGGCGCTCGCGCCGGGCGCGACGGCGGAGAGATCACGCGTGCACACACTCGCGCGGGTGCTGCGTGTCGGAGGGTGGCAACTGGCGGTCATGCCACTGGCTTACCTGCTGGCGCTCGCGCCGGTGCTGGCGGCGGGCCGACCCACGTTCTCCTCCTACATGGCGCTGGCCGACTCCGCGGTGCACATGCTGGGCGCGGACTACTTGATCCACCACGGTCAGGTCTACTCGCACCTGGACCTGCATAACTCCTACGGGGCATTTGTGCACGCCTACTACGGCTCCAACTACCCCTCCGGCGCCGACACGTTGTTCGGCGGCAGCTCGTTGTTGCTGCGGCTGCCCCTGATCTGGACGTTTCAGCCGTTCACCGCGTTCATGCTTGCCACGGCCGCCGGGCCTGCCTGGGTGCTCGTGCGGCGTGTGGGGCTCGCGCGCGCGTGGGCGGCGCTGGCGACGCTGACCGTCACGCTGCCCGCGCTCGTGTACGCGTATGAGCTGATCGGCTCCGTCAAGGAGATCGCCTCGCTGCCGCTGATCCTGAGTTTGGGCGCGCTGGTCGTGACGCACCGCCGCTGGCTGCATGCGGGCGCGCGCGGCGCGATCCCGTTCGCGCTGCTGATCGCCGCGGGCGTGTCGGCGTTGGGAGTTGCGTTTGGGGCGTGGGCGCTCGCGGCTACGCTCGTGCTCGGCGTGGTGGCTACCGGGGAGCTGGCGCGGGGCGCGCTGAGCGTTCGCCGGGTGCTCGGCCTGCTGGCGATCGGTGCGCTCGTGCTGTTGGTTGCGGCGTGGCCCACCTGGATTGACCTGGCCGGCTCGCTGCACGTGGTCGAAGCGATCGCGTCGAGCGCCAACTCCGGCAATCTGCACACCCCGCTGCGCGTGTCGCAGCTGTTCGGCGTGTGGCTTGGCGGCAGCTACAAGCTCGTGCCCACCGGCGTGGCCCTGACACTCACGTCTGTGCTGATCGCATTGGTGTTGGCCACGGCGGTTGTGGGTTTGGGGAATGCTGTTCGTTCTCGCTGGTTTGCGCTCGCCGGTTGGTTCGCTTTGATGATCGTCGTGTGGCTGGTGCTCAGCAAGTTCGCCACCACTTGGGCCAACGCGAAGACCCTGATGCTGACATCGCCCGCGGTGGTGCTGATGGCGTGGGCGGGCGTCGCGGCGATCAGAGCATCGCGCTTGCGGGTCGTGGCCCCGCTCGTGGCCTGCTTGCTTCTCGGTGGGGTGTTTGCGTCCGACGCGCTTCTGTATCACAGCTCGAATCTGGCGCCCACGGCGCGCTACGAAGAGCTCTCCCGGATCGACACGCGCTTCGCCGGACGCGGGCCGACGCTGGTCACCGATTTTGACGAATACACGCTGTATGAGCTGCGCGACATGGACGTGGGCGGTCCGGACTTCGTCTACCCACCGCCCGCGCTCGCGCCCGCCGCGGGTGGCTACGGCGACCCGCTGAAGCTCAACCGAGTCTCCCAATCCGCGCTGCTGGCCTATCCGCTGATCCTCACGCGCCGCGATCCCAGTGCCGCGCGCCCGCCCGCGGCCTACCGGTTGCTGTGGGAAGGGGTCTACTACCAGGTGTGGGGCCGGCGACCGCGCGCGCCCGCGGCGCTTGCGCACGTGGTTGTGTCTGCGCCAGCCACCAAGTTGCAAGCACAGTGCGCTCAGATCGCCCGTGTCGCCGCCCGCGCGCGCTCGGCCGGCCCAGCGCGAGCGGCGGGCGCGCCCGGGGCGCGTTCAAGCACAGAGCGACACATTGTCGCGCCGGCGCAAACGCAGTTGGTCGCCGCGCTCGCCCCCGAGCTGGTCAATGTGCCCCTCGTGCGCACCCAGCGTCCGGCGGGCTGGGGCCTCGCGCGGCCGGGGATCGTGATGGGTCGGGCCGGCACGCTGCGCGCTGGCTTCCGGCTACCTCACGGCGGGATCTGGCAGCTGTGGCTGAAGGGCGACGTCATGCGCGTGGTGCATGTCGCGATCGATGGACGCTCGCTTGGCTCGCTCGCCGCGCAGCTCGACGGCAACTCGCTCGTGCTCAACACGCTCACACCGCTTCACGCGAGGTTGTCCGCCGGGCTGCACACGCTGACGATCACGCGCCCCGGCGTCGGTCTCGCGCCCGGCGACGGCGGTGCGGCGACGCTGGCGGAAATCTTTCTGACCCCGGCTGGACCCGCCGGCCAACCGAGCTTGCGCTCGGCGCCGGTCAGCCGTTGGCGCGCGCTGTGCGGACGCCCGGTGCAATGGGTTGAGCTTGTGTGAGCGTCGGGAGCAGCACATAGCCTTCGCGTGCATGAGCAGCGCGGCACACCCTCATTTGGCCGATGAGATCCTGCTCGGCGACAATCTCGACATCCTGCCGCGCTTCGCCGATGGTTCGTTTCAGCTGATTTACATCGACCCGCCGTTTAACACCGGGCGCTCGCAGGCGCGCCGAACGCTCGCGACGGTGTCCGATGAGGACGGCGACAGGACCGGGTTTCAGGGCCGGCGCTACACCACGCGGTTGCTTGCCGAGAGTTCTTACGGGGACGCGTTTGACGACTACCTCGCGTTTCTCACTCCGCGCTTGGCGCATGCGCATCGGCTGCTCGCGCGTGAAGGCACGCTCTACTTTCACATCGACTACCGTGAGGCCCACTATTGCAAGCTGGCGCTCGACGAGATTTTTGGGCGCGACTGCTTCCTCAACGAGATCATCTGGGCGTACGACTACGGCGCGCGTTCGCGGCGGCGCTGGCCGGCCAAGCACGACACGATCCTCGTGTACGTCAGGGATCCACGCGCCTACTTCTTTCACTCAGAGGCCGTCGACCGCGAGCCCTACATGGCGCCCGGCCTCGTGACGCCGGAGAAGGCCGCGCGCGGCAAGCTGCCCACCGACGTGTGGTGGCACACGATCGTGCCTACTCGCGGCGCTGAGAAGACCGGCTATCCCACCCAAAAGCCGGAGGGCATTGTGCGGCGTATGGTGCTTGCCTCCACACGTCCCGGCGAGCGTTGCCTCGACTTCTTCGCTGGCTCCGGCACGCTCGGCGCTGTCGCGGCCGCGCTCGATCGCCGCTTCACGCTGATCGACTCCAACCCGCGCGCTGTGGAGATCATGCGCGCGCGTCTGCCGGGCGCGGGTGGGGCGGAGTCCGACCAGGCAGGCGCGAGGCGGGGAGGCGCCGCCGGTATGGTCTGATCTTCGCCCACGCCGACCGGCATCTCCTGCTCGGGCCGGGCGAGATAGGGTGCAGGCGATGGCCCGACGTGTCCTGATCCTCTCCTGGGAGTATCCGCCGGTAATCGAGGGTGGCCTTGCTCGTCACGTGCGCAAGCTAGCCGAGGAGCTCGTCGCTCAGGGCACGGTCGTCGATGTGCTCACCCGCGGAGGGGAACGCGGAGGGCGGGACGGAGTAGAGCACACGGCGGCGCTGGAGCGCACCGTCGAGGAACTGCGCGGCGTGGGCGTCCATCGCGTGCGCGAGCCGGGCTGGCCGCGCGACCTCGATCGCTTCTTGGCGTGGGTGCGCCAGATGAACGACGACATGCTCACGAGCGGCCGCGCGCTCGCCGAAGAGCACACTTACGATCTCGTGCACGGTCACGATTGGCTGGTCGCGCACGCCTCCGCTGCGCTATCGGATTTGTTGGAGGTGCCCTACCTCACCACGATCCACGCCACCGAGCACGGTCGCCATCAGGGCTGGGTTGACAAACCGCCGCAATCCCACATCCACGCGATTGAGCGCTGGATGGCCCAGCGCGCCGATTCGGTGATCACCTGTTCGCACTACATGCGCGGCCACGTCGCCGACATCTATGACATCGACGAGCGGCGCGTCACCGTCATCCCCAATGGCATCGACCCGGCCGACCTGCGTCCCGTCGACGATCTGCAGGCGCTGCGTCTCCAGTTCGCACGTCCTGAGCAGCGGCTCGTGCTGCTGGTCGGACGGCTCGTCTACGAGAAGGGCTTCCAGCTCGCGCTCGACGCGCTGCCAGACGTCATCGAAAAAGTCGGCAACGTGCGCTTCTTGGTCGCCGGCTCCGGCACGCACGAAGGTGAGCTCAAGCAGCAAGCCGAACGGCTCGGCTTGAACGAGCAAGGCGTGTTCCTCGGCTGGATCGGCGACGACGCGCTGCACTCGCTTTATCGGATCGCCGATCTGTGCGTGGTGCCCTCGCTGTATGAGCCGTTCGGGCTCGTCGCCCTGGAGGCGATGGCCTCGGGTTGCCCCTGCATCGTGGCTGACACCGGTGGCCTGCGCGAGGTGGTGCCCGCGGGCGAGCGCGTGGGGTTGCGCTTCAACGGCGGCGACGCGCCGCACCTGGGCGTGATGATCGAACGGCTGCTCGTCGACGAGCAGCTGCGCGACCGACTCGTCACAGAGGCCTCAGAGCACGTCCTCAGGTTCGACTGGAGCGACGTCGCACAGCGCACCGTTGGCGTCTATCGCGAGCTCGCACGTGGGCGCGCCGAGCAACGTGCCTAACGAACCAGCGACGGTAGAGGGGGTTGTGTAGATGCTTGAAGGGTTGATGCAGGACGACTTTCCATTGACGCTCCAGCACCCGCTGCACCGCATGCGCAGCGTGCATCCCGGCACGGAGGTCGTGACGCTCACAGATCACGGCACCGTGCGGGCCAACTACGGTGAAGTCGCCGAGCGCGTCGATCGGCTCGCGCGGGTGCTCGGTGAGCTAGGGGTCAAACAGGGCGATCGCGTCGGCACGTTTGCGTGGAACAACCAGCGCCACCTCGAGCTCTATATGGCGGTGCCCTGCATCGGCGCCGTGCTGCACACGCTCAATGTTCGTCTGTTCGCCGAGCAGATCACCTACATCGTCAACCATGCCGAGGACGGCGTCATCTTCGTCAACGACTCGGTTGTGCCGATCCTGCAGGAGCTCGCACCGACATTCGAGGGGGTGCGCAACTACATCGTGATGGGCGACGGCGATTGCGGCTCGCTGCCGAACGCGCTGCGCTACGAGGAGCTCCTGCAGCGGGTCGCGCCCGGACCGTTCGAATATCCAGAGCTCGACGAGCGCCAGGCGGCCGCGCTGTGTTACACCAGCGGCACGACCGGCAATCCGAAGGGAGTGCTCTATTCGCACCGGTCGATCTGCTTGCACTCGACGGCGTCGCTGATGAAGGATGCGCTCGGTCTCTCCCAGCGCGACCGGGCGCTGCTAGTCGTGCCGATGTTCCACGTCAACGCGTGGGGCATCCCGCACGCGGCGGCGCTCGCCGGCGCCGACCTGATCATGCCCGACCGCTTCTTGCAGGCCGAGCCGCTGGCGAAGCTGATCGAGGCTGAGCGTCCCACGATCATGGGCTGCGTGCCCACGATCTTTGCCGACCTGCTGCGCTACGCCGACACGCATGACGTGGACATCTCCTCGCTCACCAACGCCGCCTGCGGCGGCTCCGCGGTGCCGCGCCAGCTGATGCGCGACTATGAGGAACGTCACGGCGTCAATGTGTTTCAGGCGTGGGGAATGACCGAGACGAGCCCGGTCGCGAGCTATTCGCGTCCGGACGAGAGCGCCGGACACGACGAGGCTTACTGGGATCAGCGCGCCAAGCAGGGCAAGCCGCTGCCGTGGGTGCAGACGCGGCTCGTCGACGACGACGGCGCCGAGCTGCCGTGGGACGGCGAGTCCAGCGGCGAGCTGGAGGTGCGCGGACCGTGGATCGCCGCCCGCTACTTCGATGATGAGTCCGGCGCCGAGCGCTTCCACGACGGTTGGCTGCGCACCGGCGATATCGCCTCGATCGACGAGCACTCGTTCATCCAGATCACCGACCGCTCCAAGGATGTGATCAAGTCCGGTGGGGAGTGGATCTCCTCGGTGGAGCTCGAGAACGAGGTCATGGCTCATCCGGACGTGATCGAGGCCGCCGTGATCGCCAAGCCGGATGAGAAGTGGGCGGAGCGACCGTTGTGTTGCGTCGTGCTGCGCGAGGGCGCTCAGCTCTCAGCCGAGGATCTGCTCGAGCACTTGCGCGGACGCGTCGCGAAGTGGTGGCTTCCCGACGAGTTCGCGTTCGTCGCGGAGGTCCCAAAGACGAGCGTCGGCAAGTTCGACAAGAAGGTGCTGCGCGCCCAACTCGCTGACAACACGCTGCAGGGACGCGTGAAGGCGGGTGTGTGAGGACCGGCGTGTGAGCATGCGGTGAACCTTTGTCGTCCCTGCTGGTCGGGTCGATTGGGTCCGCGAATGTGGCTGTCTGACCCCTGGCGTATGTTTGGGGATGCGGGATTTGCGGAAAATCATGCAGGAGAATCGAGCCTGGAAGTAAAAGGGTTGTCGAGTAGACTGGCCAATTGCGGCATCGTCGAGCAATCGGCGAGATTCTCAAAGGATATGAGGGGTCTCTCAGTCAGAGGCCCAAGCGATCACCGGACGCGGGAGACAGCAAGATGCGAAATGACGTGACGGCCTCCCAGAGGTCACAGCCTGCAGATGCAGCACCGATCGGACGTGGACGTTCGCGCCGGCGCCGAATGGCGCTACGTGGGCTTGTGGCTTTGCCGCTCGCGCTCGCGTTGATCGCGCCCGGGGCCAACGCCGTCGCGGCGGCACCCACGACGGGCTATACCCAGCCGGTCGCACCACCGAAGACAACGACGACCACGACCCCCCCCACCACTGCTGCGAAAACGGAACCGACATCGACGACAAAAACTGAAACGACGCCTACGACAAAAACTGAACCGACGTCCACCGCGAAAGGTGGCGTGTCACCGTCGAGCACGTCGAGCACACCCACCAGCTCCACGGCGCCGGCCAAAACCGGCAGCGAACCGACCACCACCACGGCCAAAGCTTCGACATTGCCATTCACGGGCCTCGACCTGCGCTGGGTGATCCTCGCCGGTGTGCTGCTCGTCGGTCTCGGCCTGTCGATCGTCGTGACGCAGCGTAGCCGCCGCGACGCTGGACGCTGAAGCCGCAGGCATCTTTCTGAGAGACGGCCGCCGGTTGACGCCGGCGGCCCGTCACTCGGCTCTCAGCCGCTGACGATTACGAGGTCTCCGATCGCGAGCAGTGGGTAGACTTGCGCCGCTGTCCCGATCGGGAGCTCCACGCAACCGTTTGACTGCGGGAAACCGTAGGAGGCGCGCGGGAAGCCATGCACGGCGTCGCCGCCGTTGAAGTAGTTGACCCACGGCACACCCGGATCTTCGTAGTGGCTGCCATCGGGGTTCGTGCCGCTCATCGTGGTCAACACATAGCGGGCATATATCGGGAACGTGCCGAGTTCCGTTTCAGCTCCAGCCACGCCTGTGTTCGCGGGCGTGGATAGCACCACACGCGTCCCGCGATGGACCTCGAGCGTCTCTGGGCTCGCCTCTGAGACGGTCACGAACGTGTAGGGCGCCGGGTCGCCGTGGCCGAGTGCCTCGGCGGCCAGCAGCGTCGCCCATGTCGCGCGGTCCGGCACGCCGCTGGGCGAGAACCCGTGATCGTCCTGAAACACCATCAGCGCGCCGCGCGTGGTGGGGTCGAGGGCGCCATAGGCAAGACCTGGCGCGTCGGGCACGCTTGCCACCAGCCTGCCGGCCGGCGGGCTGAAGGCGTAGTGGGCGGCCAGCGCGCGTGACTCCGGCTTGTTGCCGCTGTTGCGGCCATGAGCCGCGTCGATCGCGTAGGGCAGGTAGCGCAGGCGCGCGAGCGCCTGCTGCAGGCCACGCAGCGACGGGCACGCCACTTGCAGCGCTAGTTTGCGGCTGTGGCCCAACGGCGACGCGCCGGTCGCGTCCGTCCCGGCCCACACTGTCAGCGTGTAGCTTGAGCACAGCTCCAGCGTTGAGGTCGGCGTGAACGACACGACGTCCCCGGTCACGCTCCATCTGCCGGCCACGCTCGGGGTCAGCATCGGCATCGGCGAATTGGGTGCTGGCGGGGCCGACAGTCGTACCCGCAGCGGCTCGGTGCCGTCCGTGATCGTGCCCGACGGCAACCCCGTCAGGCTAGTGCGCGCCGTGGGCTTTACGGGCACGGGCGCCGTGGGGGTCGTCGCGGGTGTTGACGGAGCCGTTTGCCCTGCGGGCGTCGTGGGCGTGGAGGCGGGAGGCGTCGTCTGGGCGCTCCCGCCGCTTGACGGGGCCGGTGTGTCTGCGAAGGCTGCGCTCACCGGTGCGAGGGCGGCCAGTGCGAGCGTCAACGCGATGAGCCTTCCAGTGATCATGGTCGTCAAGGGTAACCAGTGTGGCGGCATCGCACCCAGGCGGGTCTTGGCTCGCAGACAACGATGCAGCAGTGGCGCGGGCGCGGGCGCGGAACCGGGAACAATGATGGAACCACGCTGCCGGTTCCAACATCGATCGAGCAGTGCACTTGGTAGGACAGCTCTCAAACCTGTCGCCAAGCCTGCGATCCATTCTGGATTTGCTGCGAAGTCGAGTCCAGCGACGGGCGTTACAGCCGCCGTCGTTGCAGCCGCCACCGAAGCGTCTTGGCAATGGAGTTGTTCAGCGGGCGGTCGTTCAAGTGCTCACGGCGGCAGACAGGCCGATGCGGACCGGCGAAGTCCCTGCTGGTGTAGAGCGCCTGCTCGGGCGCCATGTCTCCAAAGAGTCGGTGAGCTGTTCGCTGCGCACGGGTTCGCACGGCAGGAAGCAGCATTTCGAATGCATCGCTTATGCGACCTATCGGCTGCATGGGGCACCTTGTTGTAGGTTCGCTCGGTCTATGGATGCCAAGCAGTTCATCGCTTCGCTGGTTAGCTCGCTGGTCTGGCCCTTTACTGTGGTCTTTATCGTGTTTGTCTTTCGGAGCCAGCTCAAGACCTTGCTGACTGACCGGTTGCGCCACGTTGAGGCCGGCCCGTTTAAGGCCGACTTTGATCGTGCGGCGTCCAAGGTCGAGACCAATCTCGGCGAGGCTGGTATTCCGGTGCCCGTTCGTGCCGAGGCTCCCGACCTTACAGACCTTGCGGCGCAGGTGCCCGAGATGGTTATAGCCGAGGCATTTGGTCTAGTCGAGCAGGAGCTTCGTACCACCCTAGAAGGGATCGGCGATAAGCCGCCTGACGATGCGGGTGCTGCTCAGTTGGTGCAGCTGGCGGCTACGCGTGGTCTAATCAGTCGGCTGACGGTCAACGCGATTGAGGGCATCACGGTGATGCGCAATCTTGCGATTCACGGCCCCCGGCGTGAGGTCACGACCAAGCAGGTAGACGAGTATCTAGCGCTTGTCGAAGGGGTCATTTACGCCATACGACAGAACGCCAAGCGCTACGAAGCCCAGCAATCGCCTATATAGGCAGGCGGATTATCCGGAACGGGGCGTAGCCTGCGGCGCGATGCCGACCGAACCGATCTCCGTCCGATGGACGCTTCACGCGCTCGACAAGGCGCGGCAACTCGGCTTTGCTCGGCATGACGTGGAGGAAGCGCTGCTTGCTGGGCATCGCAGGCGCCGACGCAACAAGGGCGAGGCGGCGTGGCTGATTATGGCCGGTCGCCTGGTGGTTGCTTACGAGTATCCAGACGGCGATGATCCTCTCGTGGCGCGTGTTGTGACGATTTGGCGGCGGCGCTAGCCTGTAGCCATGCGGATCGATGGACACTACGACAGCGACGCGGATATCGCGTGGGTGCGCTTTGAGGGATATGACCCGAGTACCGTCGTGGCCGAGGAGACCGACACAGGGTTGCGTGAACTCGATCCCACGACGGGGCGGATTGTTGGCCTGGAGTTCTGGCACGCTAGCCGTGAGCTGCCAGCCGACTTCCTGCAGATGCTGCCGCCGCCGCAGGTCGGGATCGCGGCCTGACCTTTCGATCCACGCGTCGCCGGCGTAAAGTCTCTCGGAGCTTACGAGGGCCTCGACGGAGGGCCAGCTGGCCTCCCAGTGCACTTGGTAGGAAGCTCTCGAACCCCTCGACGGCCCTGGCGGCGGTATTCGAGGCGGCCGTCGTCCGGCCGGGGCCGAGGGACTCTAGGGAGCGCACCACGAGGGGCTACTACCAGATCAGACGATAGTCTCATCGATCTCGCTGCCCAGCGTGCGAGGCGCTACTGTGTGCCCATGTCCTCGATTGACTTCACGATCGCCTTCGAGGAGCCCGACGAGGCAGGCTGGGTCGTCGCGCGTGTGCTGGAGGTCCCAGGAGCTCTCAGCCAGGGCCGCACGCGAGAGGAGGCACGGGAGAACGTGCTCGATGCGCTGCGCACGGTGCTCACGCCGGATGATGAGCTTTCAGGGCGACGCTCGGGCAAGGATCTGGAGCATCTTCGGTTCGTCGCCGCGGCGTGAAGCGGCGCGATCTGGAACGTCATCTGCGTGAGCACGGCTGCCGGGAGGTAGGCGGTTCAAAGCACGCAAAGTGTGGCGTGGGCCGAATGGCGAGGTCTCGGCCCTCCCGCGGCACAGGCAGATCGGGCCGGGTCTGACGCGAGCCATATGCGAACAGCTCGGCGTTTCGGTGCCGCCGAACCCGCGCTGACGGCTGCCTTCTCGTAGAGCGGCAAGCACAAGCGGGCTCAACGGGTTTGAGTCCGAAGACTTGGGTTCCGAAGGAATGCGGATGAGAGGACTCGAACCTCCACGCCCTGACGGGCACGGCGACCTGAACGCCGCGCGTCTACCAATTCCGCCACATCCGCGTGTCGGGGATGCGACGATATCGTACGGCCGCCTTGCACAGGAGCGCGCGTCGCCGGCCTGAATGACGGAGCCTTTCAAGGGCCGCCACAGCCCTTCGCGCCACTCGCTTTGCTAGCCTCGACGGCGACTAGACAAGCCGCCATCGTCTAGGGGACTAGGACGCCGCCCTCTCACGGCGGTAACACGGGTTCGAATCCCGTTGGCGGTACTTCTCGAAAAAGCCCGTAGCTACTGGGCTTTTTGCGCGATCAGACCCCGAGTAGGGCGGTAACAAATGGGCGTTGCGACCCTGTAGCGACCCTGGCGCGGCAGGCGGGGTCGGGCAGCCCGCGTTAGGGCCACGTAGAAACGCCGTAGCGTCCCAGGGCACACCCGTACATGGGTTGCGCAATCGCAGGGCCGTAGGCGTGGCCTGTGTGTGGCCTGCGCTGGGACGGGCTTCCGGTGGCGGCTGGTCCCGCCGGTTGGGCACGTAGCGTTTGCTAGTGACAAGCCCTACAAAGTGAGCCGCGCAGCGATTGACGCGCCACGCGGCTCTGGACACCAGGAGGTTGTGACTCCCCATGCCCGACAACGATGGTATCTCGCAGCACATCGACCTATTGGCGGCGGTCGTGCTCCACGTCCTGGTCCACGATAACGCCCGGACGTTCGAGCCAATCTGCCGCGCGCTCGACCGCGACCCCAACAAGCCGAACGAACGCTCCGAAGTGGAGCAGGCGCTCGCGGTGCTCGTTACCGATGGCCTCGCGCTACACGAGGGCGAGCAGTGGACGCCGACGAGAGCAGCGGTCAGGGCTGCGGAGTTGTCGTTCTGATGGACGACGACAACCGCATAGCCGAAGAAGAGGACAGAGACGACTGGGCCGTTATGGAACGGCTGCTGAGTGAGGACGATCAGCGGCCTTGGTCGGTCGAGGAGATGATCCGCGACCGCGACAAACGCGCGAAACCGGAGAACGTGCAGGACGCGATCAAACGTCTGAGCGGCATCGGCTTGATTCACCACACGGCGGACGGCTTGATATTCCCGACACGCGCCGCGCTGCACTTCGATCAGATCGCGCAGTAGGCAGCAGGGAGGCCGCGCCGCTCGTACAGGGCGCGGTGCTCGCTCACCCGCCCTGCGCCTGCTTGCCGAACAGTGCTTTGGTTTCCTCCTGCGTGAGTCGTCGGCCCTCCGTCTCAACCATCTTGGCGTCGCAGAAGGGGCAGTACCATGTAGTCGCGTCGAGCCTCCGATAGTCGCAGCCACACGTCGGGCATCGGTAATCCTCCGGGCAGCTTCCCACGCCCATCACGCGCCTCCGGCGGCGCGCAGGGGCGTCACGTTGTCCTCGTCAACGCCGGCATCCTCGGCGTACATGCCGTCCAGGGCGTCGGCAAGGCTCGCCTCCACGGACGGGAACATGTGGCCGTAGAGGTTGATCGTCGTCGTGATTGACGAGTGGCCGAGGCGTTCCTTGACGTAGAGCATGGGGGAGCCCTGCGCCACGAGCAATGAAGCGCAGGTGTGCCTCAGATCGTGAAAACGAAGTTTGCGCTTGTCCGCCGGTAGCTCCTTGACCGCCTCGGCGAACACCTCACGCATGAACACCCCATGCCGAACGGCGCAGCCCGTCTCGGTGAGGAATACCAACGTCTCAGGGCCATTGCCGCCGGGAGCGGGCCGGGTCAAGTGCTGCGCCAGCATCGCGCAGGTGGCCTTGCCGATGGCGATCGTGCGCGGCCTGCCGTTCTTAGGCGGGCCGATCTCACGCCCGTACCTATCCACCGTCTCCGGCGGCGCGTCCGGGCGGGCGGTGTCGCGCTTGACCGCGAAGCGAATGTGCAGCACGCCGCGCAGCAGGTCAACGTCCATGCGCCGCAACGCCCATAGCTCGCTCGCGCGCATCCCCGTGTTGGCATCGAGCAGCACGGCTGTCCTGTAGTGCTCGTCGGTTGCGTCCGCGAGAGCGCGAACCTCTTGCTGCGTGAGGATCGTCATCTTCCGCCGGGGCGAGGCGGGGAGCCTCATGCGCTGCGCGAGGTTGGCCCGGATCATGTCCATCTCGACGGCCTCGCTCAGCACCGCCGACAGGACACAGTGAATCTTGCGCACGGTGCCGTTGGCGAGCGGCTTGCCTGCGCGCTCCTTCTTGCCGCCGGTCTTGCCCTCGCGGCCCAATCGTGCGAAGTAGCGCTTGAGGACTTCGCGCGTCATCGCCGTGAGCGGCAGATGACCGAACTCAGGCATCAGCCGCAGGCGCAGAATGTCCTCATAGCGTTCTTGCGTGTTGGGCGAGAGTAGAGGCTTGCGCGTCTCACGCCACGCCTCTACCGCCTCCACGAATGTGCGCTGCGCCTGGCGCGGGTCGCGGTGTTCGCCGTGCAGCACCGACGCCTGCTGATTGGTCAGCCAGTCTTCCGCTTCTTTCCTGCTGTTGAAGCCGCCCTTCTCGATGCGGCGCTGTCCGGTGGGGTCTGTTGGATCGGGATAGCGCGCCTGCCACTTGATCGTGCCGTCTGCGCGCTTGCCCCGCTTCCTGATGTGGCCCGCCATCACGCACCTGCCTTGGCCTGTGCAGGCTTGGTCGTCTTGCCGGCTGCCTTTGCCTTGCGGCGGTAGTCGATTGATGTGAATGGTTGGCCGCTGGCGGCCACGAACGCGGCGCGGCATGTGCCCTCTGTCACGCCGTAGCGCGCAGCCAGCCAGCCCCACGACTTGCCGTTGTGCCTGTCCTTGCTGATGGTGCGCGCCAGCTTCGCCGGGTCGGTGATGGTGACGCGTGTGGTCGTGGCGATCAACTCAGCGAACGCCACCTTGCCAGCGCCCATCTTCAACGCTGTGGCTATGGTGGCGATATTCTCGCCGTCTGCCCGGCGGTGCGTTACCTGCTCAACGAGGTTCTGATCGAACTTCAACGGTGTAATGGTGAACTTCTTTACTGCTGGCATGATGCCTCCCGGTTTCGTATGCGCAGACGATTGTCTGTCTACGAAAGATAGCGCGAATCTGCAACAAATAGGGTCGTTACGGGGTCGTATGGTGAAATCTTTATCTGAATCCTCAGCGGTTGTATGGGTGAATAGGGTACAGGTTGCCGCCCTACGTGGGCGCTACGTGGCTACGTGCGCGGCCACTGCCAGGGCGTAGGTCAGCAGGATGGATGCCGCTAGGTAGGTGAATATGGCGATTGTCTTGGTGAGCATGTGATCTCCGATGACTCTTGACACGACAATGACTCTTGACGCTGTGCCGCCGGACGGAGGGCGAGCGCTTGGGGTGGCGGTCAAATTTTGAGGATGAATTGCGGGTTGCCCCGCCCCCGCCGCGCCAGGACCCGCCCCTCCCTAGAGGGGAGAGGGGCGGCGGGGGGTCCCGCCGCAGACCCGCCGCGCCTCTGGCGGCGGGGGTTATTCCCAGTAATAGAGCCAGATTTTGGGTGTTTCGGGGCACCCCCGCCGTAGACCCGCCGCAAACTGACCCCCGCCGCGCCCAAACGGCGGGTCTACACAGCATCATTTTGGTATCCCTTCGGGGTCTTGGAAATGGGGATTGATGGGTCGGTCACGTACTGATCCAGCAGCCTCCTAGCGTGATCGGTGCCGATGCTTACCTCTTTGTCCCGTGCTACCTTTATCAGCTTGTCCGCGCCGAGTTGTCTGCCATTGAGCGCGGCCTTTACAGCGTCCAGAAAGTCGTCTCTGTCATGCGACGAGGTATCTACCGTTGACTGCCATGAGGTGAAGTGACCGCCGCCGATGTCCATTGTCCACTCGCCGCTCGTACCGGACCGCGAGAACTCCACCTTGAGCCTGAGCCTGCCTGGGCGGTACAGATCGAACTCCGAGAGGGTGTCCATCGAAAACAACAACTCGTTGAGGTCGCCCTTGGCGGCCGTGCCGCGACCGCGCGTCTGCTCCTTGTGGCCGGTGTTGTCTAGGATCAGTGTGGCGATGCGCGCTCGGAATAGAGGGTCTATCGCGTAGGACATGAACTCTGCGTAGTCGTCTGACACGCTCTCCTTCAGGCCGAAATCGGACAGGAACATGCGCTGTGCATCGAACACGACTAGATCGGCGCTTGCGAAGTGCTCGGCCAGCGCGTCTGCATCGCCGCTGCGCAGTTGAGGGAACTCGTAATAGTGCAGCCCTGCGCGCACCTGCTCGCGCTGCTTCTTAGTCAGTTTCCGCGCGGCGAATATGTCGGCAAGACGCTTGGCGTAGAGATCACTGCCGTTCTCCCGGTCGAGTATGACCACGTTGCCGTTCGCCAGCACCATGTCTACGAAATGCACCAACATGCTTATTGACTTGCCGACCTTGGCTGGCGCTGCAATAAGGTGACGCTTGCCACCCACGAGCATCCCGTCCGAAGCTGGTAGGTATTCGAGCGGCGGTAGCCCTTGCTCTATCAACTGCACGAGGTCAACTTGACGAGCCTCGACACGCGCGGCAAAGCTACCTGCCTCAACCTCCTTGTCCACGACTTCCACGCGGACGACGTCCTCGGTGGACATACGCTTCATGCGCTGCGAAGGTGGCTGCGACACCACACCTGTGACGTCGAATGGAATCTTGGCCATCGTGTCCACCTCCTCAAGCGGACTGCCTCAGGAGAATCGTCATGCCGCCTGCCTCCTGCGCTCGCGTTCGATGAGGCGGATAATGTCCTGCGCGGTGTAGCCGCCGGTGAGGGCATCGCTGAGATCCTTGCCGTCGCCTCGACGGAGTAGGCGGTTGAGCCGCACCGGCGTTGCCACCGCACCGGCGGCTCGCAGGTGAGACACGCGACTGTCCATCGCCTTCTCCTCGCCGACGTCGTAACAGACGAACACCTTACGCCCGCTCACCAGCGGCTCCCACTTCTGAGGGAAGGAAGTCCCGCAGATACTCGTCACCGTAGGCAGGCCGTGTTGTCTCCCCAAAATTGCATCGAGCGTGCCGGCCAAAAGTAGCCAGCCGCCCTCCGATAGAGGTTGCGGATATAGCTGCGCGCCGTGGCCCTTGAGCACCTTGTAGGGCACACGCTTACCCCTGATAATCCACGGCTCCGGCCACCGTCGCCGGACAAGCTGCACCATGGTTCCCTGCTCGTCGTAGACCGGGAATGTAAACGCATCACCACCCCAGCCGATCCCGAACTCGCGGATCGTCTCGTCCGTCAGGCCGCGCTCATCTGTGAGGTAATCAAGCGCCGCGTATTCAGAGAATAGGCGTGACTGCCACCCTGCGCATGACGCTTCCGATGGCAGCTTGTCGGCCTCACCGTTCCCGGTGGCTGATGGCTCGTCCAGATACGACGCTAGCCACCGTAGGGGATCGCTCAGGATCGCACTACCGCCCGGAGCACCCGCGAGCACCGCGAGCTCGCGCAGGTACGCGCCGCCCTTGAGGCAGTCAGCTTTCCAGCAGTTCACCCACCAGTCGCGCCCATCAGCGCGCCGCTCAACCGTGAGGCACCCCGCTCCTTCACAGACCGGGCAGGTACCTGTGTGCCGGTTTGGCGTATACTTCTGATTGGCTACCTCCTCAGCGGTGGTCGAGTGGTGTTCTGTCTCTTGGCGAGGGCAGGCGTGTTTCGCTACACGTCTTGCCCTCCCGCTTGTTCGGTTAGCCATATCATGAGTCCAAGGCTGGGACGCTTTGGGACTCGATGTATGACTCGATGGCCGACTCCGGGTAGCGATTTAGCGAGCCGACCTTGACGCGGGGGAGGGTCTGTTTCTCGTCTGCCCTGCGGAGCCAGCGGCGAGTGACATTCAACCGTTCGCAGACTTCCTCCGGTGTCAGGAGCTTCTCCTTCTGCGCGGTACTCATCGAACTTCCTTTCACGGGCAGGCGGGCGTGCAAGGTCCAAACCCCGAACTCACGCGCCCGTCTGCCCTTTCGGGAAGACTTCTCAAATGAGTCGAGATTTGGACCGCTCCCAGTCCCGGCGAAACAACCGCCCGTGATACGCGGGGATGACCACTACCCGCGCCTGCCACCTACTTGCGCTTCCCACCGGGTAAGCCCGGCTCGGAAGGCTCATCACAGTGGTTGTTCACTGAGCACACCTTCGCTGGTCAACGCATTCAGAGCTAGACCCGATATGTGGGGTCCGAATGGCTACTGGAAGTGTATAGCAGGCGAGCCTGGGTTGTAAAGGCGCAGCTTCAAGTTGGAAAACTACCGCCCGTCACCCCCGCCCGTTGTTACCCTTTAGCGCCTTCCGTTGTCCTCTATGAGCCGTTGCTCCTGCGGCTTGGCTTGGGCTGCGGCAAGCTCGTCGCGCAGGAACGTTCCAACCTTGCGCTTGACCGGCTCGCTGAGGCCCGCGAGGTCACAAGCTCGCGCCAGCGCAGCACCCAGCATCTGGATTTGCCCCTCCATAACGCGGATCTTTGCCTCATCGACCCCGCTCTCGATGGCGAGACGCGCCACGCGAGCCTTGCGATCGCGCTCCGAATCGTAGAGGCGGACAAGCGCGACGCCGTATGCGGTGCCGAGCTCGTCTTGGCTTAGGTCGGCGATCCGGGCACGCAACCAGCCGGTATGGCCGACGGCTGCGGCCAACTCCTGTAGCAGAGCATCGAGCGCAGAGACGTCCTCGACGGGCTCCCCATATGTGACCATCTGCCGCTTGAGGTTGAGCGCGATTGCTTTCTTTTCGTGCGCCAATGAGTTACCCAAATGGTGTTTACAGGGACCAACGCCAGGGTGATTTGTGCCTTGTCCCGCGAAGGCGCGGCAACGGTCCCCATTGCGCTTGCGCGCGTTACACAAGCTGGAGTGGTCTCGTTGCTCTTTGGTGTGCGCCACGGCCGTAGCTTATTGGTTATTTGGGAGTCAAAGTTTCCAACTTCCAAGTTGGAGTCTCAGGGTTCGGAAGTTGGCGTACCGTAATGCTCAGGAGGTAACGCCCACCACACCGCAGAGAGGTCGCCATGAGTAACACTGTTACGTTCGCAAGGATTACAGGTACAGGGACGGCTCCGGCCGTTTGGTCGGAGGGCTGGCTACCGGATATCGAGGCGTTCCCTGAGTTGACGGAGGCGCGCGAGAAGGCACAGCAGCTACGCGCCGCGAGGCAAGCCGCTGGGGAGCGGCGGCGTGATCTGGAAGCGCGCATCGAGGCGGACGCGGAGCAGCGCACGACCGCGCTGCGGGAGGCTTACCTCGCCGGGCAGACCGACCCGCAGCCCGGCGGCGATGGCGAGGAGTTGAAGGCGGAACTGGTCGAGGCGCAGGAGCACGCGCAGGCGGCGTCGGAAGCGCTCACTGAGCATCTGAACTCCTGCATCGCGCTCGTGCTCGAACACCGGCAGGAGTGGCTTGGAGAGATCGCCGCGTTTCAAGGCAGTGTGGATGGTGAAGTGCGCGCGCTGCTAGCGCAGGCGGCGGCACTACGCGCCAAGCGCGGGCACTACGGTCGTCTTGAGCACTGGATCGAGCGCACGGTGCAGGGAGCCGAGTTGCCCACTGCCCACTTCCCCTACTCGGACATTCCCGCGCCACCGTCCGGCGACCCAGTCGAGGAAGACCGGCGCGATCAGGAGTTCTTCGAGCGCTCCTACGCGGGCAGCCTGACGCCGGAGCGCCGAGCCACCGAGCAGGAGGGCCGCGCGCTGGAAGCGCAGGTGTTGTCGCAGCGTCCGCAGCCTGTCGCTGACGACGAGCAATACGGCGAGGTCGAGTTGAACGACCTAGACGACGAGGACTTGGTCGATTGGCTGATGAGCACCGGCCAGTTCGATGGCAATCCGAAGCCGTCGGCTGATGTTGTCGTCGCGGCTGCTGAAGGTAACGCGGCGATGGCGCAGCGGTTGATCGACGCCGAGCTTGTGGCGGGTGGCAGCGCCGTCCGCCAAACGGTAATCGACCAACTCACTGAGATCACGAAAGGAGTACCGGCATGAGCCGACTCATTGCGCAGTTCGCCGGACCACCGGCGGACCGCATGGCGGGCAGGCAGCAAGCGCGCGCAGCGAGGGCGCAAGGTAACTACACCCCCAGGCAGAAGGTCAGCGCGGCTACGACCGCCAGAGCCAACAGCTTCCTTGACCGTGAGACGCTGTTGGACGCGGCGGTGCATCAGGGTGTTATCGGCGGTGCGCTGCGCGGGCACTTCGCCGAGTGCTACGACAAAGACCCCTCAGGCACGCGGAGCTACCTGCAAAGCCTCGGTCTGAGCGGCGGCACGTCCGCAGCCGCAGCCTCTCAGGGTTACGTGGAGACGCACCTGTCACCGGGCGAGCGTGAGCGTGTGGCGGCGGCGCGCGAGGGTCGCCGGTCGGGGCGCATCGTGAACGGAGGCCTGTGATGGGGATCACGATCAACACCCCGAGCGGCCCGGTCACGCTGAAACCCGGCAAACCGTGGCCGCCAGCGCCCAAGCCGCATCCTCTACCGAAGATCAAATGACATGGGCAACGCACACACAATCGCGTTCATGGCCCGGCGCTATCGGCTGCTCGCCGAGCGCCCCGAATATCTATCAGGCACTCACGGCCAACGCATTGAGCTTCTGCTCAAGTCAGGGCTCGGTGATCTTGACCGCACGCTGATCCTGCATTCCCGGGATATAGACCGTCTGTGCGGGCACTTGGTCAACCTGCTGCGTACCGCACACCGCACGCCGCTGACCTCGCTAGAGGCTTTCGGCGTGATGGACCCTGACCGTCTCGCCGCTGTGTACTGGGCGCTGCCCTCTAACCGCCGGGCAGCGGTGCTGCGCGACCCCGTATGGGCCTGCCACATCAACAACGCGCCGCCGGGGGTGGGGCAGGCAATCGAGGAAATCGAGCAGCTAGCCGAGGAGACGCGGCAGGCCGTCGTCAAGCGGGCCGCGCTTACCGCCAGCGCACCGAAGGCTGACCGCCTGCGCACCGAGCGCCACGAGCGCGCGGCCATGAGCCTGACGAGCAGGTTCCCTCATGGGCGTTGACTGGACCTGTCCCGCGTGCGGCTTCGTCCCGGCAACGGAGGCCGAGCGTCACCGCCATGAACGCGGCGTCGATGAGAAGCGCCTGGCGTGCGCCCACCAGGACATTGAGGCGATCAAGGCCGAGCAGTACGCCACCGGCCGCAACACCTTGTTCGGGAGGCCGTGGGGATGAGCGTAGTCGTGGGTGGGCGGGGCAGATCGCGGCCGGTTTTTGGTGTTCCTCCGGCTTACCTCCAGTGCCTCGCCTGCCCACGAGTGCGCTCTCTCGTGGGAGGTAGTCGTGGGCGGGCGGATTGCAGGGAGTGGCGCTTGAGCGCGGCCACCCCTCCCTGCTGCTCGAACTCCGTCCGCCCACGAGTGCGCTATGTCCGGTAGACCCCTCCGCAAACGGCGCGAACGCGAAGCGCGCGAAGCGCTCGCCGAGCCTACGCCGCCGCCGCGTCAACGCGAGCCGCCGGAGGCCAAGCCGACACCCAAGCTAAGATTGTCGTTCGTCATCAAAGGAGCCCACGGCGACCCGCTGGCGATCTTCCGGGAGGGGTTGGCGCTCGCGCGCCGCGCCGGGATGCCGTGGGAGCGAGCGCTCGGCCCTACGCGCGCCGTGGCGCTATCGGTCGAGTCCGACAAGCGCGAGCGCGAGCAATGGGCCGTCGCGCTGGACGCCACGCTCAGCGCCTGGCGCGCGGCCTACGAACGCAGGCCACCCATCGGCTGCGCGTTGTAGACCGTTACGGTGTACGCCGACCGTGGAAGCGAATCGTTACCTCTATGTACGCTAACCGGCGGCTTCTTCAGATTCTCTCACGCAACTTTCTGTTTCGGATCGTATTTGATATTCGCTGTTTCTTGTGCGTTCTTCTGCTGCGCGGCGTTCTTCTGCTCTATGCAAGCACGATTCTTCCAAGGTGCGATGTTGTGATTCTCGTAGCGGTCGGTTTTCTTCTTCAACTTCATGTTTATTTTCACGCTGTTGATTTTCTCTTGCATGCCGCTGCGCTTCGCGTTCACGTTCTTCGCGCTGCTGCACTTGCTGTTGTTCTAGCTTATGTATCTTTTCAGCCTGGATATGTTCGCGTGCGGCTTGCTGCTTGGCATTAGTTGTTGACGTCGTGGGCGTGCGATGTGAGTTGTTCGGGCTCGTGCTTGTTGCGGTGCTTCCACCACCACAGCCGCCAGCGGCAACGACCGAGCACGCCCCGACGTATAGCATCCACCTTGGACGCTTCACCTTGGCGCCCATCATTCGATCTCCATGATGGAGCTTGGAGCCGCGTCGTAGTCTCATTGCTCGAACGTCCAGGTGAAGTTGGCGTACTTCCTGCCACGTTCGCAGTTGAAGTACCACGTAGAACGAGGCTGCTTGAATTCGTTCACAACCTTGCACCAGAAGCCGTACAGCTTGAAGTCCTGCCCGTGCCAGTTCACGTTGTAGAACCTTTCGCGCGCCCCAAGCACGTATTCATTGGCCTTCCAACATGGCAAGTTGGTGGCCTCCATGCGCTCGTTGTGAGCGACGCGGTGGCAGATGTGGCTGCGAGTCGTCGGCTCGCTGTTGGTTGGGCGGTGTCTGGCGAGGGCTGAGTTCGGCAGGGTGGCGGAGAGGCCGACCGCGAACATAGCGAGGGCGACGAGATACGGGCGCATAGCTTCTCCTGTGCGTGGTAGGCGGACTATTCTGGCTCGCGGAGGACGAGGTATCCCGCTGCTGCTCCGGTGCAGTCAAATGAGCGCGCCTCGGGTGGGACGATCCGATTGAGACGCCTGAGTGCGGCGAGCGGCGTTTCGCTTATGCCGTGCTTGCGCAGATCGCTCGACATGGAGCCTGCGATGCCGTCTATGTGTATGGCGTCCTCGCGGCAGCGGCGTTGGAGCGATGCCGTGAACCGCTCGATGCTCTTGATGAGGGGGTCGTCGGCTGAGACTTCGTGCCCGACCTGGATGCTGGCGAGCTTCGCGGAAGCCAAGAGTGGACTATCAGGCGACGACGTCGCGTGTTTTTCTTTAGACGACGCTGTTGGGTGTGGTTCTGAGCCGCTGCATCCTCCGGCGACCGATGCGGAGCAGGCGATAGCGACCAGCGCCGTCGCCGTCTTGCGTGTGGGCAACATGGGTCAAACTTACCGGGTTGGTCATGGTCATGTTGGTTCTGTTGGCCGAGGATCGGGCGCATGGAGTCGCCCGTCCAACGCTTCGGCCAGAACATCCGCGCCGCCCGCCACGCTCGCGGCTGGACCCAGGAGGACCTGTCGCACGCCTCCGGGTTGGCCGTAGTCCAGGTCTCGCGCATCGAGCGCGGCACGCGAGAGATACGCCTGACGACGCTCCTGCGGCTTCTTGCGGCGCTTGAGCTACGGCCCGACGAGCTCTTGTCCGGGCTCTACTGATCCGCCATCGGACGTCGCTTTGGAGCCCGGATTCGTAGTAGCCATCCGTCGTCGGCAGGGGCAACTTCGGCCTTCGGTCGGCAGGGCAGCGCGATGCACATCTGACCGCCAACCTGGATCGGCTCCTGGCCGTCGCGTGGCCGGTTGCGGACGAACCCTCGCTCCATCGCCCATGCCGTGACGCGAGCATTCTTCTCGCCAGAGAAGACTCGTACGTTGATCCACCTGCCGGGCCGTCGGATGGCCCGCTCGGCAGCGGCAAGGTATTGGTCGCCACGTCGCTCCGGCACGGTGCGGATTCTGTCGTACCCCTCGGCTGGACCCCCTACGGACCCCGCGCCCCCGGTAAACGGCGGTCTTGGCCGGGCGACAGCGGGCCGCGCCAAGGTGGCGAATCCTCAGTATTCAAGGCGTTTACGGGCTAAAAGGGGCCACGATGGGCGTCGTCGGCTACCCCTGCCGGGAGCGCTCTCACGGCGGTAACACGGGTTCGAATCCCGTTGGCGGTATAAAGTGCTGATTTGCAGGGTTTTCTGGAGTTCAACGGGATCAATTTAGGATTCGGCTTGCTGTCCGTCGGACTGTCGTCGTCAAGGATCTCGGCCATCGTGGCGGCGAGCTGATCGATGTCCCAGTCCGTGTAGATGTCGCCGGTGGTCTGTATTGAGGCGTGGCCGAGTAGTTGCTGTACGGCCTTGAGGTTCCCGGTGGCGTCGAGCACGCGCTGCCCAGCTGTGTGCCGAGCCTTGTGCATCCTCTGGCCCTTAGTTGGGCACTTTGCCACAATTCCAGCGCCCACAAGGCGCTGGTACCACCAGTTGTGCACTCCGTGTGGCCCCATCGGCTTTGTCGGGTCTACCTTGCCGTAGCGGCCGGTGCTCCGGGCCATGAGGTAGTGGTCGGGTCTGGCTTCGGATTCGAGGATGTAGCGCTCTAGGTCTGTCCAGAACTCCGGGTCGAGGATCGGGATTTCGCGGACCTTCTTGCCCTTCGTGAAGATGATTAGCCGGTGCCACTTCTAGTCGAAGTGGTTGATGCGGCCTGGCGCTGCTTTGGCAGCTACGACCCCCCAACTACCCCAGGGTCAGCCGCTCGGCCGCGCGCCGCGGCGGCGGGCGAGAGCCAACGAACTCCCCGATCTTTTGCAGAAGTCCGGCCTCCTCCGGGCGCCGCACCGCGTCGGTCGCGCCGACATGGCTGTGGATCGTGCACTCGGTCTCATCGACCGTTCACGGATGGTTTGAGTCCTCGCAGAGCATCGCGTTCAGAACCGGTGTTGTCGCGCTGCTCGGCGCTGATCTCGTTCTAGCTGGCCTGCTCTGGCCGGTCCTGCCGATCGGCGGTGGCTGCCGTCGTGCTTATGGTTCTCCTTTCGCATACGTGAGGTTCAAGCGTGGAGACCGGCTCTCGGGGAGGGCTCCCTCATTGTGTTCGACGACTTCGGCCACCCGGAGTATCCGGGGGTTGAGGAGGCAGTGCGGAGCTTGGGGCTTGAGGGCGAGGACCGCCGAGGCCTATTCGTTCACCGCGTCAGCACTCTGGTCAGATGATTGATTCCGCGGTGAGGTCCTGGTTTTCGAGGATTTCTGAGTAACCGGTTCGAAGTTTGCGGTGCTCAAAAGCATCGCAGACCAAAGGAGACCTCGATGGACCTCGCCCTCGACCTGCCGTGCACTGCCATTCCGTCACGGTAGACGATCTTCCGCCTGAACGAGCAAAGGACGCCAGACGTAGTGTCACAGGCGCCGCAGGTCGTCAAGCTCTGCGCTCCAATGGAGAACACCAGCCGAGGCCCTCAACGAGCAGCTACGATCCCGTCAACAAAACTGCGTTGCAAGGACTCGGTTGAACCTGCCCTGGCAATGGGAGAACTGTAATAGCAATGGCGGCGACTGCAAAAATATTGAAAGTGCAACCGTTTCGTCTTATGTTTTGGGTAGCGGAAATGTGGGTGACACGCTGAGGTTCGTGTGAGCGCAAGTGAACCGGGCGGTACGGTTTCGCGATTCTCTGCGGCGACACGGCAGATTGCTGCGGAAAGCGCGTCCGAAAGCGAAGTGTCGCCGACTGTGTCCGGTAACGGGCTCAAGGGAGACATACTAACCGTGACGACCGGAATCTGGTCTGGCACAGGCTCGATCATCTACAGCTATCAATGGGAGTGATGCAACGAAAGCGGCGAAAGCTGCACTGTCATTAGCGGTGCCCCTACGAGCGCTTACACACTCACTGTAAGTGACGTCGCATCTACGCTAAGGGTGCTTGTGACCGCTACCAACGAAGGCGAGAGCACGGTAGCACCTTCGGAGGCAACGTCTCTCATCAGTAGTGCATCGCCGGCTAACATTGTAGCGTCATCGATTACAGGTACGGACGAGATAGACCAGACGCTGAACGCGGAAGTGGGATATAGACCGGCGAAGGAGCTCTAGCTTATAGAAAGTATAGTAGTGTTATGGACAAGATGAGACTAACCACCATAGCTGCGATCTCTGCGCTAGCCCTGTTCCCGACAACTGAGCGTGCGAGCGCCGTGGCCACCCAACATAAGGCGGCCACAAAGTGCAGGCCCGGACACTCTCGCCCGATCTCCGCCAATTCACAAGCACAGCTATACAAGGCTACGGAACCCCATGCATTTCCGGAATATTTGGGCGTATATGGTTGTGTCTATGGACACAGACCCGTTTTTCTCGGCCCGGTACCGTACGCGTCATCTGGCGGCGCGGGAGGGATAGCTCACGAGACCCTGGCTGGCTCGATGGTCGCATATGAAGAAGCTACTATCGGGGGCTATGAGAGTAGCCGCGCGGAACGGTGGGTGGTTGTCCGTAATTTGCGCACTGGGCGTACACTTCATCGAGTTCCTACGGGTCAGCCTCTGACGCCTATGCCGGAATATGTCGGTGTGGGGAATATTGTGTCACTCGTTATGAAGAGCGACGGCTCGGTGGCGTGGATCGCCGAAGACTACGAGAGGTCTGGGCTCCCTAATGGTACTGAGAATCCGTATTTCGATGTGTATACACTGGACAAGTCAGGGACACGACTCGTAGCATATGGGACCAGCATCGATCCATCTTCGCTGGCGTTGTCGGTCGGCGGTACAAACATCGGTACGAATCCCCAGTCTGTTGTTGGAAGCACGCTGTACTGGACGCAGGACGGCCAGTCGTTTTCAACGACGTTGGACTAAAGAAGCTTGTCGCGCGTGCGGTGCGCGAAAACGCTATCGAGCGTCTTGAGTGGTCATTGTCGTGACGTACGCAAGCGTGCTGCCATGTGCGCGGTAAGGTAGTGGATGCACAGGAGCAGCTTCCTGTGGTCGTTGACGCTCTACGGCTGTTAAAGGAACGTGAGGGTCTCACGTCAGCTATCGTTGCGAATCGTGCTGACGACTGTCTCCCGCCGTCGCCGAGATCGGCGCGAGCTGCTCCTGGAGCGCTATTGCTCTGGATGGCCCTGGCCATCGGGACTAAAACACGGGTTCGAATCCCGTTGGCGGTACTAAAGGCCTCGCTGCACGAATCCCTGGGCTCGTTGTGGGGCGATGGGTGTGTTCCTCTCAGCTGACCTCGACGATGTCGCCGATCTTGAGCATTCCGAACACCGTTTGGGCCGTTTCGATCGGGAGCTCCACGCAACCGTTGGACTGTGGGAAGCCGTAGGAGGCGCGCGGGTAACCGTGCACGGCGTCGCCGCCGTTGAAGTAGTTGACCCACGGCACGTCCGGCGCGATGTATTTGGTCCCGTCGGGGTCTGTGCCGACCATCGTGGTGGACACGAAGCGCGCGAAGATCGGGAAGATGCCCTGGGCGGTTTCGGCTCCCGGTACGCCCGTGTTGACGGGCGTTGAGAGCACCACGTGGTCGTCGCGGTGGACCTCGAGCGTCTCGGGTAGCGCCTCTGAGACGGTCACGAACGTGTAGGGGGCGCGGGCGCGTTCGTGCTTCTCGGCCGCGTGCAGCAGGGCCTTCCAGGTCGCCGCTTCGGGGGTCCCGGTGGGTTCGATTTCGTGTTCGGACTGAAACACCATCACGGCGCCCTTGGTGGTCTCATCGAGCTGGCCGTATTCGAGCGGGGGAGCTTCGTGCAGGCGCGGCCGGGGCGGGTCGGGGGAGGGGTCGAACGCGTCGATCGCGGCGATCCGCCGTGCCTCGTATGCGTTCGCCGCTTCCGTCGCGCGCGCTTGACCGGCAACGTCCGTAGCGTTGTTTGCGCCTACGCTGGCCGCCTGGGCCGCCTCGATCGCGCGTGTAGAGGCGTGCGCTTTGTAGGGCAGGTAGTCGAGCTTGGCGAGCGTTTGCTGCAGGCCTCGCACAGATGGGCACGCCACCCGCAGCGCGATCTTGCGCTGGGCGCCGAGAGGAGAGTGCGAGATGGCCGTGCTTGCCGCGGCGATCGTCATGGTGTAGGTCGAGCAGGGATCCAGCGTCGAGGCCGGCGTGAAGATCTCGGAGTGTTCGTGGGTGCTCCATGTGCCCGCCACAGCGGGGCTCAGCGTGGGTTGTGGCGAGAACGACGCCACCGGTCCGGACAGCCTCACGCGCAGCGGCAGCGTGCCGTCGATGATCGTCGGATTGGGCAGCGCTGTGAGGCGTGTTGGGGGCAACAATCCGAGCTGGTCTGACGCGCTCGAGAGTCCGGGTTCGAGGCCACCGAGGCCGGTTACCACGCCCAGACAGACGAGGCTGATCGCGAGTATCGCAACCAGGGTCAGGCACTGAACAAGTCGGCTCACACTCATCTTCACCATCCCTGCGCGGAAGCGATGGACTACAGATGGACCACGCGATTCTACTACCCACCAACGCGTTCAAAGAATCGAACAAGGGAACCGTCGCGTGAGGTCGAACAGTCTCAGATGGAACTCTTGCTACCGCGGCTTCGGCGTGAGCCGCGCCGGTCGGTGCGTCGCGGGAGGAGGACCGGCGTTCGCGCGAACCAGGCGCGCGTGTGGCTGCTGGCCTGGTTGCCCGGCCACAGGCTCGCTGTGCGTGTGCTGTTGTGCGTGCCACTGGCGGTGCCCCTGTTCGGCGGCGGCTGGCTGTGGCTGCGCGACTCCTCGCTGGTGTCGGTCCGCCACGTGCGCATAACGGGCGTTCAGGGGATCGACGGGGTGCAGATCAGGACCGCGCTTGACGACGCCGCCAGGCGAATGACCACGCTTGACTTCAACGCGGCCACGCTGCGCGCCGCGGTCCTCCAGCTTCCGCTCGTCGGTGGGCTGCGTGTGAGCACGAGCTTCCCTCATAGCGTGCGCATATCCGTGACCGAGCGTCCTGCGGTCGCGGAGCTCATCAGCGCCGGGCAACGCACCGCGGTCGCGGCCGACGGCACCGTGCTTGGTCCCGCGCTGTTGTCGAGCTCGCTGCCCACGATCAGCGGATCGGTCGAGCCGTCTCCCGGAGCGCGCTTGCGCGAATCGGCGGCGCTCGCGGCGGCGGCCCTGCTCGGCGCCGCTCCGCCCGTGTTCGCGCGCGACGTCGCGCGCGTGTACAACGGTCCGGAAGGGCTGACCGTGGCGATGCGGGACAGTCTGCTCGTGTACTTCGGCGACGCCACACGCCCACACGCCAAGTGGCTGTCGCTTGCGCGTGTGCTTGTGTCGCCGAGCGCCGCGGGCGCGCTGTATGTAGACGTGCGTCTGCCCGAACGTCCCGCCGCCGGATTCTCCTTGCCGTCATCGCCGCAGTCCCCGTCTGCGGTCACATCCACGTCCGCGCAGGCCGGGAGCGCCAGCCCGACCACGACCAGGCTCGCGGAAAGCCTCGAAGCGGCGGTCGGCGGTGGGACTCCGGCCGCGTCGCCTGCTACGAATCCTTCCGAAGTGTCTGCGTCGAGCGCATCCGAACCGTCCACTTCGGATACCTCCGAAACATCCGATACGTCCGAAACATCCGGTTCAAGCAGCTCCGCGGCGTCCGGCTCGAACACCACCGAAACGGCCGAATCGACCACCGGCTGAGTCTAAACCTATAGTTGAGGCTTGGTGGTGCAAAGAACTATTTCTCAAGCACAAGTCGAGGGTTGCGCGTTCTGCAACGATTGTTGCGAGACTGAGGGTTGTCGTTGACAGGGCGAAGTTCCCTGCATAACTTGCGTATTCTGACGGTTCGTCCCGCGTGACGGGGCAAACCTTAAACAACTACTTGAAGGCTCGGACATCAATGGAGAGCGGCGGCAGCTACCTGGCGGTCATCAAGGTCGTGGGAGTCGGCGGAGGCGGGACCAACGCGGTCAGCCGTATGGTTGACGCAGGGCTTCGCGGCGTGGAGTTCATCGCCGCCAACACGGACGCGCAGGCGCTCGCGATGTGCGACGCCGACATCAAGCTGAACATCGGCCACGAGTCGACCAAGGGTCTCGGCGCTGGCGCTAACCCCGAGGTCGGGTTCGCCGCGGCGGCGGAGTCGCGCGACGACATCAAGGAGGCGCTGAAGGGCGCCGACATGGTGTTCGTGACCGCCGGCGAGGGCGGCGGTACCGGCACTGGCGCGGCCCCCGTGATCGCGGAGATCGCCAAGAACGAGATCGGCGCGCTGACCGTCGGCGTGGTCACGCGCCCGTTTGACTTCGAGGGCTCCCAGCGCGGACGCCAGGCGATCGAGGGGATCGAGCGGTTGCGCGAGGTCGTCGACACGCTGATCGTGATCCCCAACGAGAAGTTGCTCGCCGTGGTCGAGCGGCGTACCTCGATGCTGGACGCGTTCCGCGAGGCCGACAACGTGCTGCGCCAGGGCGTGCAGGGCATCACCGACCTGATCACGATCCCCGGGTTGATCAACCTCGACTTCGCCGACGTGCGCACGATCATGCACGACGCCGGCTCCGCGCTAATGGGGATCGGCACCGGTGGCGGCGAGGCGCGCTGCGCCGACGCCGCGCGCGCCGCGATCTCCTCCCCGCTGCTGGAAGAGTCCGTCGACGGCGCCACCGGCATCCTGCTGAACATCACCGGCGGCAAAGACCTCGGCCTGTTCGAGGTCAACGACGCCGCGGAGATAATCCAGAACGCGGCCGACCCCAACGCCAACATCATCTTCGGCGCGGTGATCGACGAGTCGATGACCGACGACGTGCGCGTGACCGTGATCGGCACCGGCTTCGACCACCGTCCCGGTCGTGCCGTGCGCGGCGAGCGCAAGCGCCGCGAGGGCCGCGAGGGCCGTCCCGACCGTGGCCCGCGCATCGACGATCGTCAGCGCTCGTCGCTTGAGATCTCCGACGACGACATCGACGTTCCGCCGTTTTTGCGTTGACGTCCATGTAGTTCACCCCCGCACATGTGCGGGGGTGCCGATGGCGCATGCGCCATCGGACGAGGAGCCGCATGCGGCTCCTCGCGGGGACGTACATGTACGTCCCCGGACAGCAATCGGTGCGCTCTCGATAACCTGCGCGCCGTGTCGTCCGCCCCTCGCCGCACCGTCCTATACGACCGCCACGTCGCGGCGGGCGCGAAGATTGTTGACTTCGCCGGGTGGGAGATGCCGGTGCAGTACCCCGACGGGGTGCGCACCGAGCACATGGCGGTGCGCGAGCGCTGCGGCATCTTCGACGTGTCGCACATGGGCGAGATCGAGACGTCCGGTCCCGGCGCGCTCGCACTGCTGCAGCGCCTGCTGTCAAACGACGTGTCGGTCATTCCCGTCGGTGGCGCGCAGTACAGCGTGTTGTGCCGCGAGGACGGTGGGGTGCTCGATGATCTGTTCACCTACCGCCTGGAGCCCAACCGCTACCTGACGGTCACCAACGCCTCCAACCACGAGCGTGATCTGAACTGGTTTTGTCAGCACACCGGCGACTTTGATGTCGAAGTTCACGACCGCATCGACGACTACGCGATGCTTGCCGTGCAGGGTCCGCTCGCGCGCGAGATCGTGCAGGCGATCTCCGACGCGCCGCTACCCGCCCGCATGACCGCCGCTACCCGTCGCCTGTCCGGTGCCGAGCTGCTCGTGTGCGGCACCGGCTACACCGGCGAGGACGGCGTCGAGCTGCTGCTCGCGCCCGAGCACGCCCCCGCGCTGTGGGACGAGCTGTGCCACCGTGGCGCCACCCCGGCCGGGCTGGCTGCGCGGGACACGCTGCGCTTGGAGGCGTGCTTTCACCTGTACGGCAACGACCTGTCGCTCGACCGTAATCCGATCGAAGCGGGCCTCGGCTGGTGCTGCCGGGAGGACACCGGCTTCATCGGCGCGGACGCGATCCGCGCCGCGCGGACCGCCCTTCAGGCCGCGCTTGCGTCCTCTGATTTCCCTGTGTCCTCCGCGTCGGCGACGCCCACACTGGGCTCTGCCGGCAGGCCGCCGGAGAGGCTCGTCGCGTTCACGCTCGACGGCCCCGGCATCGCCCGCCAGGGCAACCCCGTGGTCGGCGGCGGACAGGTCACGAGCGGCACGCTCTCGCCCTCGCTGGGCGTCGGCATCGGCATGGCGTACGTCCCGGCCGAGCGCTCGGGCGTGGGCACGCCCATCGAAATCAACGTTCGTGGCAAGATCCGCCCCGCGACCGTCAAGTCCAAACCGCTCTATCGAAAGGACCAGTGATGGCCGAGGTGAGCTACCCCGACGACCTGCTGTACCACCCCGAACACGACTGGGCCCGCATCGACCCCGCCGATCCCGACGTGGCGGTGCTCGGCATCACCTGGTACGCGCAGGACGCGCTCGGCGAGGTCGTGTACTTCGACCCGCCCGCGCCCGGCACGATCCTCAACAAGGATGAGCCCTACGCCGAGGTCGAGTCCGTCAAGGCCGTCTCCGACGTGGTCGCTCCGCTGTCGGGGGAGATCGTCGAGGTCAACGACGCGCTCGCCGACAAACCGCACGAGATCAACGACGACCCCTACGGCGAGGGCTGGCTCGTGAAGGTGCGCATGTCCGATCCCACCGAGCGCGACGGGCTGATGGACGCCGACGCCTACAGCGCCAGCCTTGGCTAGGCCCAGGCGCACGTTTGCGCTGGCCGTAGCGGGTCCGGGGAACGTGCAAGGCACATCTGCCCCGGCCATGGCACGGTCGGGGAACGTCTGGTGCGTGTTCCCGCCAGCCGCCGCAGGGTCCGGAAACGCCCGGCACACCGGCTAGGCTCAGCGCACTTGACTCAGTACACGTCAGTCACCGACACAGACCTCGCCGCGATGCTCGCGGCGATTGGCGTGTCCAGCGTGCAGGAGATCTTCGAGCGCCAGATCCCCGCCGCGGTGCGCCTGCACCGACCGCTCGCGCTCCCCGACGGCCAGAGCGAGCAGGACGTCTACGAGCACCTACGCGCGCTCGCCGCCCGCAACGTGTCCGCCGAGGACGAGCTGTGTTTCCTCGGCGCCGGCTTCTACGACCATTACGTGCCCTCCATCATCGACATGCTGATGGAGCGCTCGGAGTTCCTCACCCCCTACACGCCCTACCAGCCGGAGATCTCTCAGGGCGGGCTGCAGGTCATGTTCGAGTACCAGACCGCGATCTGCGAGCTCACCGGACTGCCGGTGTCGAACGCCTCGGTGTACGAGGGACCGAGCGCGGTCGCCTCCGCGGGGTATCTCGCCAAGCTTCACAATGGGCGCTCGCGCTTCGTCGTCAGCGCCGGCTTGCACCCGCACACGCTCGCGACGCTGCGCACCTACGCGCACGGCTACGGCATCGAGGTAGTCGAGGTCCCGCTCTCCGATGGAGTCACCGATCCCGACGCGTGGACCGCCGCGATCGACTCCGATACCAGCGCCGCGATCTTCGCCCAGCCCAACTTCTACGGCGCGGTCGAGGACGCCGCCGCGCTGTGTGCCGCCGCCAAGGACGCCGGCGGCGAGCAGCTCGTCACGGTCACCCAGGTAGACCCGATCGTGCTCGGTGCGCTCGCCCCGCCCGGGGACTGTGGGGTGGACGTCGCCGTCGGGGAGGGCCAGTCGCTCGGCAATCGCCTCGACTTCGGCGGCCCCTCGTTTGGGTTCTTCGCCGCGCGCGAGTCCTACCTACGCCGTATGCCCGGGCGCATCGCCGGGGAGACCACCGATGTGGACGGGCGCCGTGGCTTCGTGCTCACGCTGCAAACGCGCGAGCAGCACATCCGCCGCGAGAAGGCCACCTCCAACATCTGCACCTCCCAAGCACTCAACGCGCTCGCTGGCGTCGTCTACCTCTCCTGGCTCGGGCGACGAGGCTTCGTCGAACTGGGCGAGCTGCTGCTGCGGCGCACGCACTACGCACGCGAAACGCTCTGTGCGCTGGACGGTGTTCAGCCGCTGCACACCCAGCCGGTCGTGCGCGAGTTCGCCGTGCGCCTCGACGCCGACGTCGCCGCGGTTCGCCGCCGCTGTGCCGCCGCCGGCGTCAACCCCGGTGCAGATCTCCACGCGCTCACCGGCCGCGAGCACGACCATGGCGGCCTGCTGGTCGCGATCACAGAGCGCCGCTCGCGCGCCGACATCGACCGGCTCGCCGAGGTACTCGCCCAGGCTGTCGCGGCCGAGCACCGCAACGGTGACTTCGCGCGTTCTGGTGATCCCATTGAGGTTGGTGTGCGCACATGACTCGCCTCCGACCCTTCCACGTCCTGGCCCGGCACATAAGAGTTGGCGAGGTCGAGGTAGTTAGCAAGGTTGAGCTACGCGCGTGAGCCAGGCATCTACAACGAGCACGCCGCGACCTCCCGTGCAGAGCACTGACACGGCGCTCCAACGCGAAGCGGCTGTGACGATCTTCGAGCGCGGCGCTCCGGGTCGGCGTGCATTCCAATGTCCCGCGCTTGACGTCCCCGACGCGCCGCTTGACGAGCTGCTGCCAGCCCGCCTGCGCCGCGCCGAGCCGCCGCTCCTGCCGGAGGTCTCAGAGCCGGAGATCGTGCGCCACTACGTGCGCCTCTCCAAGCGCAACTTCGACCTCGACTCCGGCTTCTACCCGCTGGGCTCCTGCACGATGAAGCACAACCCGCGCTTGCATGAGCGCGTGGCGGCGCTGCCGGGCCACGCTCGCCTGCATCCGCTGCAGGACCCCGAGCGCGCGCAGGGGGCGCTGGAGCTGATGTGGAACCTGCAGGAGGCGCTTGCCGAGATAGCGGGCCTGCCGCACGTATGCCTGCAGCCGTCGGCCGGCTCCCACGGCGAGCTCGCGGGAGTGCTGCTCACGCGCGCCTACCACGAGTCCCGCGGCGAGAGTCGCCACAAGGTGCTCACGCCCGACACCGCCCACGGCACCAATCCGGCGACGGTCACGATGGCGGGCTTCGAGGTGGTCAAGCTCGCCACCAACCCCGACGGTGGAGTGGACGTCGAGGACCTGCGCGCCAAGGCCGACGCCGACGTGGCGTGCCTGATGCTGACTAACCCCAACACGCTCGGCCTGTTTGACCCCAACATCCAGGAGATCGCCAGCGTTGTGCACGGTGTGGGCGCGACGCTGTACTACGACGGCGCCAACCTCAACGCGGTCATGGGCCTCTCACGCCCCGGTGACATGGGCTTTGACATTGTGCACTTCAACCTGCACAAGTCCTTCACCCAGCCGCACGGGGGCGGGGGGCCCGGTTCGGGTCCGATCGCGGTGTCCGAGCGGATCGAGCCGTTTCTGCCAGTGCCGCGCGTCGTGCACGGCGAGGACGGCTCGTTTGACCTCGTCGGCGATCGCGCCGAGGGCTATGGGGGGCCGGGCGGCGGGATGCTGCGGGACGGAGGACGCTCCAACGGGTCGGGACGCTCCCACTCGATCGGACGCCTACGCGGCTTTCAGGGTAACTATGGCTGCTTCGTGCGCAGCTACGCCTACATCCGCTCGCTCGGCGCGCCTGGCCTGAAGGACGCCTCCGAGACGGCCGTGCTCAACGCCAACTATCTGCTCGCGCGGTTGCGCCAGCTTGGTGTGTGCGAGCAGCTGCCGCTTGCATACGGCGATCTCTGCCTGCACGAGTTCGTGCTGTCTGGGGGTCCGATGAAGCGCAATCTGAAGATCAAGACACTCGACCTCGCCAAGCGGCTGCTCGACTACGGTTATCACCCGCCGACGGTCTACTTCCCGCTGCTCGTGGACGAGGCGCTGATGGTCGAGCCCACCGAGACCGAGACCAAGGAGACGCTCGACGGCTTCGCCGAGGCGCTCGCGGAGATCCTGCGCGAGGCCGCCGAGGACCCGGAGATCGCGCTGGGTGCGCCCTACACGACGCCGGTCAGGCGTCTGGACGAGGTCGGCGCGGCGAAGCGTCCTGTGATTCGCCAGGCTCTACAGTAAGTACGCATGCCGGCCGGCGAGTTCGAGCAGCCCTTCCATCCCTTTGCCGCCGATACGGTGCGCGATTCGCTGGCCATATCCGAGGCGGTGCTGGACGCTCGGCGACGCCCGATGTCCGAGCGCCTAGCGCTCGCGTTGAGCTGGAACGAGGTCGCCGTCGAGCTTCGCTCCGGCTTGGTCAAGGTGACCGGCCGCGCCGGCTCGTGAGCGGTGGCGAGGACCGCTTCGAGGCGCGCGAGCTGTTCCGCGTGCTCGCGGATCGTAGGGTTGAGTACGTGACGATTGGCGGCATCGCTGTTCAGGCCCATGGCGGACAGCGCGTTACGCGCGACCTGGATGTGGCGATCTCCCCATCAAGCGAGAACATGGAGAGGCTTGCCGCCGCCTTGGTTGACCTCGACGCGCGAATCCTTGGCCCCGACGGCGAGCGTTCTCGCTCAGTACCGAGCGCGGCGTTGCTTGGATCGAGCGACCAGTGGCATCTGGTTACCTCTCATGGGCGACTCGACGTGCTCACGCTTCCGGCCCATCTCGGCTCTTTTGAGGATATGCGAGCGCGTGCACACGAGGTTCCGCTCGGCGAGGTGACTGTCCCGATCGCGCACCGCGACGATCTGCTGAGGATGAAGCTTGCGGCCGGACGGCCACAGGACATCGCCGACGCTCGCCTGCTCGAGTCGCTTGACGACAATCCATAGTGGAGTCCGACAGGCCAGTCCAAGCTATCGACTGCATGGCCGCGCCGTGTATACCCTCCCCACGCATGCGCATCTTCTCCGGCATCCAACCCACGGGCACTAAGCACCTGGGCAACTACATCGGCGCGATCCGCCAGTATGTGGACGGTCAGGACCGCGGCGAGGCGCTGTACTGCATTGTCGATCTGCACGCGATTACCGTCGCGTATGAACCCGCTGAGCTACGCCGCAGCGTGTATGACCTGACGGCGCTACTGCTCGCGGCAGGTCTGGACCCTGCCCGCTGCGTCCTCTTCCGCCAAGGCGACGTGCACGAGCACACAGAGCTGTGCTGGCTGTTGTGCTCGGTCTGCGAGCTGGGGCGTCTGCAGCGCATGCACCAGTTCCGCGACAAGTCGGTCGCGCAGCGCGAGCTGGTGGGGGCCGGCCTGCTGTTCTATCCGGTGCTGCAGGCCGCCGACGTGCTCGCCTACCGTGCGCACGAGGTGCCCGTCGGCGAGGACCAGCGCGAGCACCTGGAGCTGATGCGCGATGTCGCGCGCCGCTTCAACGCTCGCTTCGGCGACGGCAAGGACGTGCTGGTCGTGCCCGAGCACCGCATCCCACAGGTGGGGGCGCGCATCATGGACCTGCAGGACCCCACGCGCAAGATGTCCACGACAGGCGGGTCCGAGCACGGGACCGTGTACGTGCTCGATGAGCCAGCCGCGATCGTCAAGAAGTTCAAGAGTGCCGTCACCGACTCCGGCAGGGAGATCCAGCGTGGGCCGGACAAGCCCGGTGTGTCTAACCTGATCGAAATACTCGCCGTTGCGCGTGGCGTGACACCCGAGCAGGTCGAAGCCGATATGGCAGACGCCCGCGGGTACGGCGACCTGAAGACCGCGGTCGCCGAGGCGGTCGTCGAGATGCTGGCAGCGGTGCGTGAGCGTTATATCCAGCTGCGCGCCGACGAGCAGGCGCTTGAGCGGGTGCTCTGCGACGGAGCGGCTGGCGCGCGCGCGATTGCGCGCGGGACGCTCACCGACGTGCGCGAGTGCATGGGCGTCGGTCCGGCACGGGCGGGCGAGTGAGCGGTCGAGAGGACCGCGCAAGAGCGAAAGTGGGCCAGCATGTGCTGGAAGAGCGGGAAACCAGGGCGATGCGCCGCGAACCGTCGGGAGTAACCGGTACGGTGACGCGGTGACGCTTCCCGCGCTTGAGCTCGACCTGGAGATCTTCAGCGGCCCGTTCGACCTGCTGCTGGCGCTCGTGCTGCGCGAGGAGGTGGACCTACTGGAGCTGGAACTGGCCGACGTGGTGCTCGCCTACCTCGACTACCTGGAGGGCCGCGGCGAGCTCGACCTGGAGACGGCCACTGAATTCATCGTGCTGATCGCCGCGTTGCTGGAATTGAAGTCACGGTTGATGCTGGCCGAGGACGGCGAGGAGCTGCTCGACATCGAGCCCGGCGAGGCGGCTGAGGAGCTGCTGGAGCGCATGCTGCAAGCGCGCCGTTACCGCTCGGCCTCAACTCATCTGCTGGAACTGTTCAAGCTAGAGGAGGGCGTGCGCTTTCGCTCGGCGCCGTTGCCCGTGCATCTGCGCAAGGCGATTCCCACGCCCACCGACGGCTCACAGGACCCGGCGGTACTCGGCCAGGCGATGGGGCGGCTGCTGCGGATGCCGCCCACGATCAACCTGCGCCACATCTCCATCCAACGCGTAACCGTCGCCGAGCGGCTCGACCACCTGCGCGGGCTGCTGCGTCGGGGGCGCTTCTCCTTCGACGAGGCCGTGCGCGGCGAGGACCGCATGACCGTCGCCGTCACCGTGTTCGCGCTGCTGGAGCTCTACAAGCGCGGCGAAGCGTGGTGGGAACAGGACGAGAGCTTCGGAGAGATCGCCGTCCACGCGGTCGCCGCGGCCGACCCGCCGATCGACGACCGGTGGGATCGCCACCGATCGGAGATCAATACTCCATTCGGGGCACACGGCGGAATCTCCGATCGGTCGGCCAGCGCGAGCGTGGGATGAGCGACACCCCGGGCGGCGCTCCCCATGACGGTGGCCACCCGGGTTCTGAGCCCGGGCAGGATCAGCCGGCGCTTGAGGATCGGCAGCCGTCTGCCGATCAAGATGACGTGTCGGTCACAGACGTCGAGTCAGAGCAGTTGGAGCGGGCGGACGGCGCCGAGGAGGCTGCGACCCCGGAAGACGCCGCCGAGCCGGTCGGGCCGACCGAGCACATCAGCGCGCTCGACGTAGAGGGACTGCTGGAGCCCGAGCCCGCGATCGTGCGCACCGTCGAGGCGCTGCTGTTCCTCGCGCCCGACCCGCTCAGCCCCCAGGAGCTGGCCGACGCCGCCGCAGTGGAGGAGCTTGCCGTGATCGCCGCGCTGGCGGAGCTGGCGGAACGCTACGCGCCGAGCCGCAGCGGGATCCATCTGCGCGAGCTGGGCGGCGGTTTCACGTTTGCGAGCGACCCGTTGTGCGAGGAGGCCGCCAGGCGCTTGTTCAGCCGTCCGCGCGCCTCCGTGCTGACCCCCGCGCAGGCCGAGACGCTTGCGATCGTCGCCTATCTGCAGCCCGTGTCGCGCCCTGAGATCACGCGCATCCGCGGCGTGAGCGCCGACTCGGCCGCTTCCACGCTGCTGGAGCGTGGACTGCTCGAAGAGTCCGGACGCTCCCAGTTCGGGGCGGTGCTGTACCGCACGACCACCCAATTTCTGAAGCTGTTCGGGCTGAAGAGCATCGACGAGCTTCCCGACGTGGCGCAATGGGATCCCACCCCCGAGGAGCAAGCAGAGCTGCGCGACCGGCTGTTGCGAGCCGGCGAGGCCCGCAGCGGCGGCGGTCCACAGCCAGAGCTTCAGTAGCTCGTCCGGCGACTCCGTCCACCAAGCTAACCCGATGGCTCAGACCCGCAGGACAGAGTTCACGCGGCGCGTGCCGCCAGCTGTCCGCATGCCGCGTCGATATCGCGCCCGCGGGTGAGCCGCACCGTCGCTTGAACACCGCGCGCTTCCAGCGCGCCCTTGAACGCGGCGATCGAATCGCGGCTCGACCCTTCATACGCCGAATCCGTCGGGTTGAACGGGATCAGGTTGACCTTGAACATGCGCGGCTGCTCGCCCGAGCCGCGTGGACCGAGCAGCTTCGCGAGCGCAACCGCCTGCTCGTAGCGATCGTTCACACCGGCGAGCATCACATACTCGACGAACACGCGCCGGCGCTTGCGCTCGTAGAAGGCGCGGCACGCGTCGATCACGTCGGCCAGCGGGTAACGCTCGTTGACGGGCATCAGTTCGCTGCGCAGCGCTTCGTCGGCTGCGTGCAGGGACAGCGCGAGGCGCAACGGCATGTCGCACTCGGTGAGCCGTTCGATCCCCGGGATCCAGCCTACCGTGGAGATCGCGGTACGGCGGTTGGTGATGCCGAGGTCCGGCAGTCGCTCGCACGCGGCGAGCACAGCCTCGAGGTTGAGCAGTGGCTCGCCCATGCCCATGAACACGCAATGGTCGATCTGCTCCAGGCGGCGGAAGTGCAGCGCCTGGTCGAGGATCTCAGACGACGTCAGGTTGCGTGCGAATTTCATCTGGCCGGTGGCGCAGAACGTGCACGTGAGTGGACAGCCAGACTGCGAGGAGACGCAGATCGAGTGGCGCGAGCCTGTGCCCCGCGATGGGGTAGCGCGATAGCGCATCAGCACGGCCTCCAGCGGCCGCCCGTCGGCCGTCATGAGCAGCGCCTTGACCGTGCCGTCGCTCGCGTGGCGCTGCTCGCGCAGTTGGAGGCTCGAGAACGGCACCATCTCGCCGAGCCGCGCGCGCAGCTCGGACGACAGATTGGTCATCTGCTCATAGCCCGTTGCGCCCTTCGCCACCCATTGCCAGACCTGGCGGGCGCGAAACGAGGGTTGGTGCTCGGCGGCGAGCGTTTGATCGAGGAGCTCGAGGTCCATGGGGGCGTGTTTGGATTGGGATTGGTGGGCGTTCTACCGGCCAGACACGCCGTGTGGTCCGCACACGACGTTCGTCCATCTTATGGTTGCTGGGAATGGTCTCCACCGCCAGCGTATGCGCCTAGCCAAGTATCTGGCCCACGCGGGCGTCGCTTCGCGTCGCGCTGCCGAGACCGTGATCCGCGACGGACGCGTGACCGTCGCCGGGAAGGTTGTGCTCGATCCCGCGCGCGAGGTCGACGAAAGCTGCGTCGTCGCGGTTGATGGTCGTCCGCTCGCCGGACCAGAGCGACGCGTGCTCTACGCGGTCAACAAGCCGCTGGGGGTGTTGAGCACCGCGCAGGACACCCACGGGCGCCCGACAGTGCTTTCGCTCGTCCCCGAGGAGCCGCTGCGGCTGTATCCCGTCGGACGGCTCGACGCCGACACGACCGGTCTGATCCTGCTGAGCAACGACGGCGGATTGGCGCATCGTCTGACGCACCCGAGCTTCGAGGTCCAGAAGACCTATCGCGCGCGTGTTGACGGTGGGCCTGTCGGAGACCAGGCGCTGCGCAGGCTGCGCGAGGGCGTGCGTCTGCAGGACGGCATGACCGCGCCCGCGCGCGTGCGTCGCGTGGGTAGGGGTGTGCTGGAGTTGACGATCCACGAGGGCCGTAACCGTCAGGTGCGCCGCATGTGCGAGGCGGTTGACCATCCGGTGCGAGAGTTGATGAGGGTTGCGTTTGGGCCGCTGCAGCTGGGCGCGCTGGCCCTGGGCGCGCATCGGCGACTCAACGAGCAGGAGATCGAACTGCTGCGTACCCTGACGGGCATACCCTGAAGGGCACAGGCAAGCGATCGCGCCCGCGGCGGGACGCGATCGGACCGACGCTCGGGAGTATCGGCGCTCGCCGGCGGGTTCGTGGTCTCTCTCTGAAAGAATCGCCGCGATGCCGCAACGCCTGTATGCCCTGCGGGGCGCGATCTCGGCGTCGCACGACGACGCGCCGGAGATCCTCGACGCGACGACCGAGCTGATGGGGGAGATCATGGACCGCAACGCGCTCGTTCCCGAGCGCGTCGTCAGCTGCATCTTCACGGTCACCGACGATCTGACGGCTGAGTTCCCGGCGGTCGCCGCCAGAGCGCTAGGTTTCGAGCGCGTGCCGCTGCTGTGCGCCCGCGAGATCCCGGTGCCGGGTGCCTTAGCGCGCGTGATCCGCGTGCTGATCCATTACTACGCCGACGAGGATCACGAGCCAAGTCACGTGTATTTGCGCGAGGCGTTGACCTTGCGCGAGGATCTGCAGGCCGCTCAATAGTGACTGCCGGGCCGCGCGCAAAGGGCGCAGGCCCTGAACCGTGCGCTTGTCCGCCACAATAGGCCCACGATGGCACTCGAGTTCTCACAGCGGCTCGCGCGCATCCCGTCATATCCGGTGGCGGGCGGCTACGCGCAGCGCGCGCCGCGGGTGCGGTTGGCGTCCAACGAGTCGCCGTGGCCGCCGCTGCCCGCGGTGATCGAGGCGATCCAGGGCGCACTGCCGACTCTCAACCGCTATCCGGACCCAACCAACTCGCTGTTGCGCGCGCGCCTTTCCGACCGTTACGGCGTGGACGCCGAGCGGATCGCGATCGGCAACGGCTCGTGTGACATCCTGCTCGCGGCGGGCGAGGCGCTGCTGGAGCCCGGCGCTGAGCTCGTGTATGCGTGGCCGTCGTTCTCGGTGTACCCGCACTTGAGTGCCGCGTCCGGCGCGCGTGCCGTGACCGTCCCGCTGGACGCGTGCGAGCGCCACGACCTGGCCGCGATGCTGCGCGAGATTACGGTGGCGACCCGCCTTGTGATCGTGTGCAACCCGAATAACCCGACGAGCACCGCGTTGACGCTCGCCGAGATCGCCGATTTTGTTGCGGACGTGCCACGCCATGTGTGCGTGATCGTGGACGAGGCCTATTGCGAGTTCAACCTGCTGGATGACCCCGACGCGTCGGTTGGGCTACTCGCGCGCCACCCCAATCTCGTGCTGCTGCGTACCTTCTCGAAGGTCTACGGGCTGTGCGGCCTGCGCGTCGGCTTCGCGCTGTGCGGCTCGCAGGACCTGCCGCGCGCGGTCGACCAGATTCGCCAACCGTTCTTCTGTAACGCGCTCGCCCAGACCGCGGCCGTGGAGGCGCTCTCCCACCAGGATGCGGTCACAGATCGCGTGACGCGCACGATCGCGGAGCGCGTCTCCGTCGAGGAGCGCTTGCGCGCGCTGGGTGTCGAGCCGGCGCAGTCGCAGGCGAACTTCTGCTGGTTTGACCTCGGTGAGGATGACCCCGAGCGGGCGGGGGAGCGAGAGGCCGAGCTGATGCGCGGATTGGCCGAGCGCGGCGTGCTCGTGCGTGGCGGAGGGGCGCTCGGCAAGCCGGGGGCTTTGCGCGTCACCTACGGGAGCTCTGAGGAGAACGCGATCTTCCTCGACGCTCTCGCGCAAGCCCTATAGGTGCCAGGGGCGTTGCGCGCCCTACATGTATTGACGGGTAACGGGACACGCAAGCCTTGTGGGTGAATCGTGCGTCTGCTACAAACCTTCTAGACGATCATGCAGACGACCGCCTCGACATCCCCATCCGCGCGCGCGACAGCGTGTGCCGCCGTGTCGTACTGGTCGTTTCGCTACGCCTGGCGATTTAGCTAGGCGCTCCGGCCGTGCCTCCGTCCGTGAGCGGAGGCCATCCAGCCGCACGGGGTCCCCGACGGGGATCGAGCGCCGCTTCGACCCGGCAGCACGACACGCCCACCGCGGCGTTGTCCTCACGGGTGAAGCGCACGAGCGCTCAAAACCAACCCGTACTTGAAAGGATGAAGAGATGATGATCGTCATGAAGGAGACCGCCACCGATCAGGAGATCGAGGCGGTGATCGAGAAGATCCAGGGCGCCGGTGCGCTGGCGCACCCGATCAAGGGCGCGCGTCTGACGGTGATCGGCGCGATCGGGGACGTCGAGCAGGATGTCAACGTCGCAGGACTCGGCCTGGAGGGTCAGCCCGGAGTTGACCGCGTGATGCCGATACTCAAGCCCTACAAGCTCGCCTCCGCGCAGATCCGTCATGGTGAGCGCACCGTGCTCGACATCGAAGGACGCAAGATCGGCGGCGAGCACTTCGCGCTGATCGCGGGACCATGCACCGTGGAATCGCGCGAGCAGCTGTTGGAGACCGCCGATGTCGTCAAGGACGCGGGCGTGGCGATGTTGCGCGGTGGCGCGTACAAGCCGCGCACCTCGCCCTACGCGTTCCAGGGTCTCGGCCAAGAGGGCTTGCGTCTGCTGGCCGAGGCGAAGCAGCGTACGGGCCTGCCGATCGTCACCGAGCTGATGGACGCGCGCGACCTCGAGCCGGTGCTGGAGGTGGCCGACGTGATCCAGGTCGGCGCGCGCAACATGCAGAATTTTCCATTGCTGGCGGAGATCGGCCGCTCCGGATGCCCGGTGTTGCTCAAGCGCGGCCTGTCGGCGACGCTCGACGAGCTGCTGATGGCCGCCGAGTACGTCCTGAAGGAAGGCAACCCGAACGTGATGCTGTGCGAGCGCGGCATCCGCACATTCGAGGATTCCTACCGCACGACGCTCGACCTGCAGGCGGTGCCGGTGCTGAAAGAGCTATCGCACCTACCGGTCGTCGTCGACCCGAGTCACGCGGCGGGGCGCCGCTCGCTTGTCGGGCCGATGTCGCTGGCCGCCGCCGCCGCCGGGGCGGATGGGATCATCGTCGAGGTGCACCCGAACCCCGACGAGGCCCTCTGCGACGGCCCCCAGGCGCTGATGGCCGAGGATTTCGCCGACTACGCGGCCGCGGTGGAGAGCGCCGCGGCGCTCGCGGGGAAGGCTTTCAGCGCGGCGTGAGAGTCGCCGTGCTCGGGGTCGGGCTGATCGGGGGCTCCATCGGCCTCGCAGCCCGCCGTCGCGCGGGCGCCCACGTCGTGGGATACGACCCCGACGCGGGCGCCCTGTCGAAGGCCATGGAGCTCGGCGCGATCGACGAGCCCGCGTTTGAGATCGCCGACGCCGTGCGCGAAGCGGACGTCGTGTTCGTGGCGAGCCCCGTCGGAGTGACGGCGGACACGGCGCGCCTCGCGCTCGACGGAGCGTCGGCCGATTGTGTGGTCAGCGATGTGGGTTCCACCAAGCGCGCTGTTGTCGCCGCGGTCTCCGATCCGCGCTTCGTCGGCGGGCACCCGCTCGCGGGGGCTGAGACGGCGGGCGTGGAGCACGCCCGCAAGGACCTGTTTGACAGGGCCACGTGGTACCTGACGCCTCCGGCCGGCGCGGCGTGGCGGGCGGTGGGTGCCTCCTCGCCGGCGGACGCGATCCCACCGCCCCCCGTCGATTCCGCGCCGTGGGCTGTCGAGCGGCTGCGCGGGTTGATCCGGCGCTTCGGTGCAAGACCGATCGCGATTGACCCTGACGGTCACGACCTGCTGATGGCCAACGTGTCGCAGCTGCCACACGTGCTCGCGAACGTGCTCGTGGCGCAGGCGTTGCAGGCTGTCGCATCGGACGGTATGGCGGTCGAGAGCGGCGGGCTGGACGCCGGCGCCAGCTTTCGTGACGCCACCCGCGTAGCGGGCGCCAACACGGCGATCTGGACCGACATCTACATGTCCAATAGCGACCTGCTGTCAGCCGCGGTCGCACAGGCGCTGTGCCAGCTGGAGGGGATACGCGACGCGCTCGACGCCGGGGACTCCGCTGCGCTCGCGGCCTGGAATGAGCGGGCGCGCGTCGGCCGCGAACGACTCAGCAAACGCGGAGCGTTCGGTGCCGGGGCTGGCCTAGCCCCGGGCTCGTAGGCTACCCAGATCTATGGACGTACGTTTCGAGCCTTCCGCTGGGTTGCACGGTGAGCTGACGGCGCCGCCCGACAAGTCGATCTCCCATCGCGCCGCGCTGCTCGGCGCGATGGCCTCCGAGCCCACCCGGATCGAGAACTATCTGCACGCGGCCGACACGGACTCTACGCTCGCGGCCGTGCGGGCGCTCGGCGCGCTCGTCGACGAGCGCGATGGGATTATCACCGTGCGCGGTACCGGTCTGCGCGAGGCGCGCGTTCCCGACGGCCCGATCGACGTCGGCAACGCCGGCACGCTGCTGCGTCTGCTGCCGGGCTGGCTGGCCGCCCAGGAGGGCCGCTCGTTCACGCTCGACGGCGACGAGTCGATCCGTTCTCGCCCGGTCGACCGCGTCGCCGAGCCGCTGCGCTTCATGGGTGCCGCTGTCGATGCGCGCGAAGACCGCTTCGCGCCGTTCACCGTCCACGGCGCGCGCCTGCGCTCGATCTCCTACGAGTTGCCGGTCGCCTCCGCCCAGGTCAAGTCGTGCATCCTGCTCGCCGCGCTGGCTGCCGACGGCGCCACGACCGTCGGTGAGCCCGCGCGCAGTCGCGACCACACCGAGCGGATGCTGCTGCGCGCCGGAGTCAACATTCATCGCAACGGCCGCCACGTGACCGTCGTGAACGCCGACGAGCTGGTGCTCGACCGCGTGGTAGTTCCAAGTGACCCGAGCTCCGCTGCGTTTGCGATCGCCGCGGGCGTGCTCGTGCCCGGCTCGCGCCTGTTGATCCGTGATGTTGGCGCCAACTGGACGCGCACCGGCTTCCTGCGCATCCTGCAGCGCATGCGCGGGATCGTGTTCGGCGATCTGGAGGACGAGAGCGGCGAGCTGATCGCCGAAGAGCCGATCTGCGACCTCGACGTAGCCCATGGGGCACTGGAGGGCACGACCGTCGAGCCGGAAGAGGTCCCGCTCGCGATCGACGAGCTCCCGCTCGTCGCGCTACTGGGCTGTTTCGCCGAGGGCGACACGCTCGTGCGCGGCGCCCACGAGCTGCGCGTCAAGGAGTCCGACCGGATCGCCACGGTCGTTGAGGGTCTGCGCGGCCTCGGCGCCGAGATCGAGGCGACCGACGACGGCTTCGCCGTGCGCGGCACCAGTGGTCTGAAGGGCGGCACGATCGACGCCGCCGGCGACCATCGCCTCGCGATGCTGGGCGCCGTCGCCGGTCTGGCCTCGCGCGAGGGGGTCACCGTGCGCGGCATGGAGGCAGCCGCCGTGTCCTACCCGGGGTTCGTGCGGGACATCACGGCGCTTGGCTGAGAGCGGATGCCTGAGCCGCGCTGCGCGCCGTGCACGCGCAACCCATAAAGAACGGTCGTGTCCAGCAGCAACCGCAAACGTGCACAGATGGTTGGTCGTTACGGTCCGCTGATGGCTATCGTCCCGCCCGTGCTGATCGCGATCGACGGTCCCGCTGGGGCCGGCAAGTCAACTGTGGCGCGCGCGCTCGCGGAGCGACTCCGATTCGCCTATCTCGACAGCGGCGCCATGTACCGCTGCGTGGGACTGCTCGCGCTGCGGGCACCCGACCGCGATCCCGCCGCGCTCGCGCGCTCGGCACGGATCGAGCTCGCGGGCGCCGCTGATCCCGCTCGGCGGCGCGTGCTGCTCGATGGAAGCGACGTGAGCGAGAGGATCCGTGTGCCCGCGGTCTCTGAGGCCGCCTCGCGGGTAGCGGCCGATCAGGGTGTGCGCGAGGCGCTCGTCGCCAAGCAGCGGGAGTTGATCGCGCGCGGGGACTGGGTGGCCGAGGGGCGTGACATCGGGACGGTTGTCGCTCCCCACGCCGAGCTGAAGGTGTATCTGACAGCCGACGCCGCGGAGCGTGCGCGCCGCCGGGCGGCCGAGCTGGGCGGCGATCAGGAGATTGTGCTGGCCGAGCAGACCCTGCGCGACGAGCGCGACTTCACGCGTGCACACAGCCCCCTGCAGGCGGCCCCAGGCGCCGTCGTGCTCGATACCACTGGTCTGACGGTCGAGCAGGTCGTGGAGCAGATCGTCAGCTTGACCGAGGCGTCCAGAGCGTCCGCCTGAAGCGAGCTGACCCGGGCCGCGGCCTCCAGCCGGTCATACTCCTCCTATGCAGAAGGTCGCCATAGTCGGATACCCGAACGTGGGCAAGTCCTCGCTCGTGAACCGCTTGGCGGGATCGCGCGAGGCCGTCGTGCACGAGCGACCCGGGGTCACACGCGACCGCAACGAGATCGAGTGCGAGTGGAACGGGCGCACGTTCACGCTGATCGACACGGGCGGTGTGGATTTCCAGGACGAGGATCCACTATCCGGTTCGATTCGCGAACAGGCACGCGCCGCGCTCGCCGATGCGCTGCTGGCGGTGCTCGTCGTTGACGCTCGCGCCGGCGTGCGGCCGGGGGATGAAGAGCTGGCCGAGCTGCTGCGCCGCTTGACGCTACCGAGCATCGTGGCTGCCAATAAGTGCGACGGTGTCGCCGAGCTGCCGCTCGCCGCGGACTTCCACCGGCTTGGGCTCGGCGAGCCGCTCGCGGTCTCCGCCGCCCAGGGGCTCGGCTCCGGCGACCTGCTCGACCGGATCGTGGCGCTGCTGGCGTCCGGGCAGGATGCCGACGCCGAGGAAGAGGAGATCCGCCTCGCGGTCATCGGCCGGCCGAACGTCGGCAAGTCCTCGCTGGTCAACCGCTTCCTGGGTGAAGAGCGCGTGATCGTCTCGGCGCTGGCGGGCACCACGCGCGATGCGATCGACACACCGCTTACCGTGCACGGCCGCCGGCTCGTCCTGGTCAACACGGCCGGCATCCGTCGCCAGTCGAAGGTTGCCGATTCCGTTGAGTACTACACGACGCTGCGCTCCCAGCGCGCCGCCGAGCGCGCCGACGTCGCGCTCGTGGTGTGCGACGCCGCCGACGGTGTCACCGCCCAGGATCTGCGCGTCGCCGAGCTCGCGATGAAGGCAGGCTGCGCCACCGCGATCGTGCTGAACAAGTGGGATCTAAACGAAGGCACCGAGGCCGATCTCGACCACGAGCGCGCGCGTGTCGCCGAAAAGCTGCGTTTGCGCCCGCGCGTGCTGACCGCCAGCGCGAAGACCGGCCGCAACGTCGCGCGCCTGATCTCAGAGACGCTCACGCTCGGCGACCGCCGGCGCGCACGCATCCCGACGCCCGAGCTCAACCGCTTCCTCGCGGAGGCCGTGCAGGCGCGCCAACCGCCGATCGGCACGCGCCGCGGCTCCTCCCACGGCGCCAGACAAGCGGGCCAGCACCGCCTGAAACTGATCTACATGACCCAGATCGAGGAGCGGCCCCCGCGCTTTGCGATCCAGGTCAATTCGCGCGCGCGAGTCACACGCGACTACGCCTACTTCATCGAGAACCGCCTGCGCGCCCGCTACGGCATGGACGGAGTACCGCTGATCATCGATTTCGTCGAGCGTGGTACCCGCACGGACACGCGCACGCGGGCCGCATAGGCGCTGCCGAGCTCACGCGCGGCGCTCTGCTCGTCCGTCGCGAGTCAAGCTCACGCCGCCCGTGCGAGACACCGCAACCTTGCGTCTCCTGGTAGAACGGTCTTTGCGCATACACTTCCGCTCAACTTCAAGCCCCGACCGTGGAGCCGATTCCCAAGCCATGAGCCACCATTCCGACAGCGAATTCCTGTTCACCTCCGAGTCGGTCACAGAGGGTCACCCCGACAAGATCGCCGACCAGATCTCAGACGGCGTGCTCGATGCCGTGCTGACCGACGACCCCTACGGGCGTGTTGCCTGTGAGACACTCGTCAACACCGGCCTGATCGTCGTCTCCGGGGAGATCTCCACCAACACCTACGTCGATATTCAGGAAATCGCGCGCGAGACGGTGCGCCGGATCGGCTACGACAACGCCGCCTACGGATTCGACTGCGACACGTGCGCGGTCATCAACGCGATCGACAAGCAATCCCCAGACATCGCCCAGGGCGTCGATGCTGCTTATGAGACGCGTCACGACCCAGCCGATGAGGACGAGCTGGACACCGCTGGAGCCGGCGACCAGGGAATGATGTTCGGCTACGCCTCGAATGAGACCGACGAGCTGATGCCGCTGCCGATCTCCCTCGCCCACAAGCTCTCCAAGCGTCTCGCCGAGGTACGTAAGGGCGAGGTGCTGCCCTACCTGCGCCCCGACGGCAAGACACAGGTCACGATCCGCTACCAGGACGGACGTCCCGTGGAGATCGAAAAGATCCTGATCTCAACCCAGCACGCCGACGGCATCGACTCCGAGACACTGATCAAGCCCGACCTGTTCGAGCATGTGCTGCGCCCTGTCCTGCCGCTCGAGCTCTTCGACGAGAAGAAGCTGATGAAGAACTTCCTCGTCAACCCCACCGGACGCTTCGTGATCGGTGGACCGATGGGCGATTGTGGCCTGACCGGGCGCAAGATCATCGTCGACACCTACGGCGGCATGGCGCGCCATGGCGGGGGCGCGTTCTCCGGCAAGGACCCCTCCAAGGTCGACCGCTCAGCCGCTTACGCGGCGCGCTGGGTGGCCAAGAACATCGTCGCCGCCGGGTTGGCGGACCGCGCCGAGGTGCAGGTCGCCTACGCGATCGGCGTCGCTCACCCGGTATCGGTGATGGTCGAGACATTCGGCACCGAGAAGCTCGGACGCGCCAAGATCGCAAAGCTCGTCGACGAGCATTTCGACCTGCGCCCCGGCGCCTTCCGCGAGGAGCTCAAACTGCACCGGCCGATCTATCAGAAGACCGCCGCCTACGGCCACTTCGGGCGCGAAGACCACGACTTCACTTGGGAGAAGACCGACAAGGCTGAGACGCTGCGCGCCGCCGCCGGGCTGTCCGCGACCGGCGCAGCGGTCTAAACGCCAGGTCGTCCGTCCCCTACCGCAAGGGCGCGGCGCGCACGACGATCCGGCGGTCTGGCTAGTCGGCGCGCCTCGGCGAGCAGCCGACCAGGCGCACCGGTCGTGTGGTCCGGAGCCGTCTCTAGTGTTGGGCGGTGTCCGCGATCGCTCAGGTCGAGCCGATGACGACGGCCCGCGTACTGCGTGGGCCGTTTGACTATCGTCTGCCGCTCGAGCTGCGCGAGCAGGTAACGGTCGGCTCGATGCTCGTCGTACCGTTTGGCCGGCGCGAGATCCTCGGGGTGGTAACCGCGCTGTCTGAGCACAGCGATATCTCCGAGGAGAAGCTGCTCGAACCGCTCAGAGCGCTCGAGCTCGGCGTCCCGGTCGAGCTCGTCGCGCTCGCCGAGTGGCTCGCCACGGAGTACTGCTCGACCCTTGCCCGCGCACTCGCGCTCGTGTTGCCGCCCGCTGCCACACGCCGCCTCAGCGGACGCAAACGCCGCCTCGCGCCGGCGCGCCCTAAGCACATCGTGATCGGCGCGCGTAGTCTCGGCCCACCGCAGCTGACCGCCGAGCAGGCCGGCGTGCTGGCCGATTTGACCGAGGCGCTGCGCGAGGAGGTCACACAGACACGGCTGCTGGCCGGGATCACCGGCTCAGGCAAGACCGAGGTCTACCTGCGGATCGCGGCAGAGACGCTGGGTGAGGGTCGAGGCGCGATCGTGCTGGTTCCCGAGATCGCCCTCACACCGCAGATCGTCGGGCGTTTCGTCGAGCGCTTCGGCGACACGGTCGCCGTCCTTCACTCGCGCCTGACGATCGCTCAGCGGCGCGAGGAGTGGCGTCGCCTGCGCGTCGGTGAGGCGCGTGTCTGCGTCGGGCCGCGCTCGGCCGTGTTCGCACCGGTCGAGCGGCTTGGGCTGATCGTGATCGACGAGGAGCACGACTCCTCCTACAAGCACGAGGGTGACCCGCGCTACGACGCTCGCGCGGTCGCTGCGCGCCGCGCGCGCGACAGCGGCGCGCTGCTCTTGCTCGGTAGCGCCACCCCGCGTCCGGAGAGCGTCCACGCGACAGCGGGCAGGGACGACGCGCGCGCCGCGCAAGACAAATGCGGTGAAGTCGACACACAGGATGGGCGGGGCCGGCTCGGCACGAGTGGCCTATTGCGGCTCTCCCGCCGGGTGGACGGTAGACCGTTGCCACAGGTCAGTGTGCTCGACATGCGAGACCAGGGCCACGGGCTGCACCCGCTCACGATCCAGGCGCTCGCCGACGTGCGCGCCGCCGGCCGATCGGGGATCGGCGGCAAGGCGATCGTGCTGCTCAACCGCCGTGGCTGGTCGAACTTCCTCACATGCCGCTCTTGCGGGCGCGTGTGGGGCTGTCCGCAATGCGACGTGGCGCTCGTGCTGCACCGCTCGAGCGCGATCGTCGCCTGCCATCACTGTGGGCATCGCGAGCCCGCCCCGAGCCGCTGCGCGTGCGGTTCGACGTCCGTCGCTCGCCACGGCGCCGGCACCGAGCGCATGCAGCACGAACTCAGCGCCGCGCTCGACGACGGCGACTTTCCCGTGTTCCGCCTCGACGCCGACACGGTCGGAGACGCGGTGGGTGGGAGCCGGGCGGGTGGGGATCCCAACCAAACAGGCGCTGTCGCTCGACTGCTCAGCCGCTTCCAGGAGGCCTCCGCGGGCGTGCTGATCGGCACGCAGATGGTGGCCAAGGGACACGACTTTCCCGACGTCACGCTCGGTGTCGTGCTCGACGCGGACGCCACACTGCGGTTCCCTGATTTCCGCGCCGAGGAGCGCACGTTCGCGCTCGTCACGCAGCTCGCTGGCCGTGTCGGACGGGGAGGCGACGGGCGTGTGCTTGTGCAAACGATCGCGCCGCACGCCCGTTCGATCACACACGCCGCCGCGCACGACAGCGACGGCTTCCTCGCCGGCGAGCTGCAGCGCCGCCAAGCGCTCGCCTACCCACCCTTCTCGAGCCTCATCCGGATCGTGTGCGCCGCCGAGCACTCCGTCCGCGCGCGAGCTGCCGCCACAGCGGTCCGCGCCGGTCTCATGGAGGCTTCCAGGGCGGCCGATGAGCAAGCGATGCAAGGACGCAGTGAGCGAAGTGTGCTCTGCACACGAGCCGAAGCGGTCCGCGCCGGTCTCATGGAGGCTTCCAGGGCGGCCGATGAGCAAGCGATGCAAGGACGCAGTGAGCGAAGTGTGCTCTGCACACGAGCGAGCGAGGACGCCGCAGCGCGCCGCTCAGCGGTCGTCCTGGGGCCGGCCTCGCTGTTTCGTCTGCGCGGACGGGAACGCCAGGTGCTCGTAGTGAAGGCGCCCACGGTCAACCGCGCGGCCGTCATCCGCGGGGTCGGCGAGACTGTTCAGCGCGTCGCCTCGATCCGCGAGCACGCGAGTGTTAGCTTCAGCGTGGATGTCGATCCGCAGTAGCCGCGGCCTTCCGAGTACGCCACGACGTGGGCCCTGAACAGTCCACCTAAACTTTGCTGGGATGAGCGACGAGGAGATGATGGACGCCGAGGTCGAGCCCGAGCAGGGCGCGCCGACCGCCGCCGAGCTCGATCCGGAGACGCGCGCGCGCCGCGACGCGGCGCTGCGCCACGTGCGCAAGTTCGGCGATCCGGTGCTGCGCACGACCGCGCTGCAGGTCGATCGCTTCGACGACGCGCTGATCGTCGAGATCGAGCGGATGGGCGAGCTGATGCATGACGCGCTCGGTGTCGGTCTCGCGGCCACCCAGCTCGGTGTGCTGCATCGTGTGCTCGTCTACCGCGCTTACACCGACGATCCGCTCACCGCGCTAGTCAATCCGGTGATCGAATGGGCCAGCGAAGAGCTGGAGACCGCCGAGGAGGGCTGCCTCAGCCTGCCGGGCGTGCACGTCGAGGTTGAGCGCCATGCCCAGCTGCGCGCCAGCGCCCAGGACGCGTACGGTGCGCGGATCCTCGTCGAGGTCGAGGGTCTGCAAGCGCGCATCATCCAGCACGAGATCGACCATCTCGACGGCATCCTGATTCTCGACCGAATCCCGCGCGAGCAACGCAAGCAGGCGATGCGCGCGATGCGCGAGGCGGTCAGTGCCGCCAGCGCCGCGTAGTCACGTCTCCGACTCGGTTTCGATTATCGCACCGGATCGGCCTTGCGCTCCGATCCCGATCTCGATCCCGATCCCGATCGTCGCCGCGATCTGACCGCCGGCCATGTGGCCGGTAGGCTGCCTCACCAGTGCGCATAGTGTTCCTCGGCACATCGGAGTTTGCTGGCGCCGTGCTGGCGCGCCTGGCCGGCGAGAATAACGGTCATGCGCCCCACCGGCCGCTGCTTGTCATAACGCGTCCCGACCGTCCTGCCGGCCGCGGACGCAAACTCGCCGCGCCGCCCGTGGCCGACGAGGCTCGGGCGCTCGGGATCGAGCTTGCCCAACCACGCACCGTCAACGACGCACATACAGCCCAGCTGATCGCAAGCGCCGCGCCCGACGCGGTGGTCGTGTGCGCGTTCGGCGCGCTCATCAAGGAGCCGCTGCTGTCCGAGCACGAGCTACTCAACGTGCACCCTTCGCTGCTGCCGCGCTGGCGCGGCGCGGCGCCGATCGAGCGCGCCATCATGGCCGGCGACGAGCGCACCGGCGTGTCGATCATGCGTCTCACCGCCGGTCTCGATAGTGGACCTGTGTGTCTCGCCGCGAGCGAGCCGATCCAAGCCGAGGACACTTACGGGTCGCTCGCGGCACGGCTGCAGCGGACCGGGGGCGAGCTGCTGCTCGGCGCGCTCGACACGCTCGAGCGTGGAGAAGCTCTGCAGTTCGCCGCACAGGACGAGCGGCTCGTCACCTACGCCGAGAAGATCGGTCGATCCGACCGGCTACTCGATCCGGCCGGCACCGCCGTCGAGCTCGAGCGGGTGGTGCGCGCCCTGCACCCGCACATCGGCGCGCACGTCGCGCTGTCCGACGGGACGCTGCTCGGGGTGCACCGCGCAACGCTCACACCACCCGTCTCGCTCGCGGGCGCAGGGGTGTATTCGAGCGAAGGGCGCTTGCTGCTCGGGTGCGCCGCTGGGACGCTCGAGCTGCTCGTTGTCCAAGCGCCCGGCAAGCGGGCGATGGACGCCGCCGCTTTCCTGCGCGGGCACGGGCTGCCGGATCAGCGATGACCCCACCGCGTGGGCGTTACAGCGGACGCCCGCAGGGTGGGGGCGGGCGACCGACGGCTGCTCACACGCGCCCGTCCTCACGTGCCCAATCGACGCTGCTCGCGCCCGCGCGACTCTGCGCTTACACGGTGCTGCGTCGCGTGTTCGAGCAGGGCGCCTACGCCGATCGCGCGCTGCAATCGGAGGCTCGCGAGCTCGACGCGCGCGACCGCGCGCTCGCGATGCGGCTCGCCTACGGCGCGATCCAACGCCGCGGCACACTCGATCACCTGATCGAGCGCCTCGCGGGAAGGCCGCCTGCGCGGCTCGACGCACCGCTGCTGACGGCGCTGCGGCTCGGCTTGTACGAGCTGCTCTATCTGAGCGGCGCGCCCGACCGCGCCGTCGTTGCCGACTGCGTCGAGCTCGCAAAGATTCAATCCCCCAGCCGCCGCGGCGCTCACGGCCTCGTCAACGCCGTCTTGCGCCGCGCAGTCCGTGAAGGGGACGCGCTGCTCGGCGAGTTGCGCGACGACACGCCCGAGCGCGCCGCGATTGCACACTCCCACCCGGAGTGGATCGCGCGCATGTGGTGGAAGGAGCTCGGGCCTGAGGACGCGCGCGCGCTGATGGCCGCCGACAACCAGCCCGGTGAGCTGGCGTTGCGTGTCAACAGCCTGTGCGCCGAGCCCACGGCCGTCGCGCGCGAGCTCGGCGTACCCACGCACACCGATCCCGAGCTGGACGAGGCGCTCGTGCTCGACGGGCCATTCGACCTGCATGGGTCGCCCGCCTGGGGCGCGGGCGCGATCATCGCCCAGTCGCGCGCCGCGATGCTCGTCGCCCGGGCGCTCGACCCGCGACCCGGCGAGCGAGTGCTCGACCTGTGTGCTGCTCCTGGCGGCAAGAGCACGCATCTGGCGGCGCTGATGGGCGACCAGGGCGAAGTGTTGGCGGTCGAGCGCAACCCCGCCCGGGCCAAAGAGCTGACCGAGACGGCGCGACGACTACACGCGCGCAGCGTGCGCGTCGAGGTCTCTGACGCCGCGCTGCCCCGAACCGAGGGGGCCGTGTTCGACCGCGTGCTCGTCGACCCGCCCTGCTCAGGGCTTGGCACGCTGCAGGCGCGCGCCGACCTGCGCTGGCGCATCACCCCAGAGCATGTCCAGGAGCTGAGGAAGATCCAGGCGGCGATTCTCGCGGCGGGCGCGCACGCGCTTCGTCCGGGCGGCGTGCTGGTCTACTCCACATGCACTATCTCTGCGTCCGAGAACGAGCGGCAGATCGAACTGTTCCTCGAGCAGAACTCCCAGTTTGCGCTCGAGGACCTCTGCAACGTTCAACAAATTCATACCCACCCACGAGCTCCGAAGGTCATCCTGACAATGGGCCACCGCGACCACACGGCCGGGTTCTTCATCGCGCGCATGCGGCGAGTAGGCGACTCGTCCCCGAGTAGTGTCTGAATCATGGAGGACGGTCAGCAGACCCCGGCGAAAGACAAGGTCGATCTCGGACCGCTGTGCCCGCACTGCTCCGAGCCGTGGTTGCGCCCGACGAACCTGCCCGGGCGCTATCGCTGCGTCTACTGCTTGCACCGCTTCGAGCTCTCCTCCGTATGCCCCAACTGCGGCGAGCACTCTACGATCGTGCGCATGTCCTCGACGGCGATCCTCAAGTGCAATAACTGCGGCGACTCGATGCTCATGCCCATATGAACACGTATGGCAGCGCTGGCGCCCACTTCGCGGGCCCCGGTCCTCGGTCGCTCATTTGCAGAGCAAATTTCGCTCCCTGCGTCCTTGTCCAGCTTGCCCTACGTGCCCATATGCGCTCGTGGACTGAGATGATCTGAGCGTGTCAACCAACGATCTTCTGAGCAGCGTGCGCGTGGCGCCGTCGATTCTCTCAGCCGACTTCGCGCAGCTCGGAGCGCAAGTCGCCGAGGTGCTGTCAGCCGGCGCGCGCGTGATTCATGTCGACGTGATGGACGGTCACTTCGTCCCGTCGATCACTCTAGGGCCGATCGTGGTGGCCGCGTTGCGCGAGCAGGCCGAGCAGGTCGGTGCGATGCTCGACGTGCACCTGATGATCGAACGCCCGGAGCGCCACGTCTCCGAATTCCTCGAGGCCGGCGCGCACTCGATCACCTTCCATGTTGAGGCCACGCCGCACGTTGCTTACACCGCCAACCTCGTGCGTGAGAGCGGTGCGTGCGTGGGCGTGGCGATCAATCCAGCGACCCCCGTGGGGGCGGTAGCCGAGCTGTCGGGGGCGATCGATTTGGCGTTGTGCATGACCGTTAACCCGGGCTGGGGGGGACAGGTGTTCATCGAGCATTCGCTCGACAAGATCGAGCGGCTGCGCCACATTCTTGGTGACGGCGACGGTGTAGCGCTAGAGGTCGATGGCGGCATCGACGCCGATACCGTCGGCCCATGTCGAGCGGTTGGGGCAAACCTGTTCGTAGCCGGTTCGGCGATCTTCAGCGAGCCGGATCCCGCCGTGGCCTACCGCCGGCTCGTTGACGCCGTCGGTGCGCTCTGACCGGAGTGCCGGCGGTGGACGCCGCTGACGGTCACTCATTGCGCCACAGCAGCCGGCGCGCCCTGACGCAGTGGCGCTCCTCGCCTGTACACGAAGCTCAGCATCAAAGCCAGCAGGCTGGTGGCACCCAGATACCCGATCTCGGTGCGCAACAGTTCTTCTGAGATGAGCGGCAGCAGCATCCACACGACGAACACAATCGCTGCCATGATCCAGCAGATCGCCGCCGTGCGCGCCTGGTTGCGTGCGAGCGCCGCCTGGTTGAGCGCGCCCGCTGTCAGGTGCATGCCCATCCCCAGGCCGATCAGCGCCAGACCCACACGTCCGTAAGAGAAGCTCTGGCCAAACAGCGCTTTCATCACCGGCGGCCCGATCGCGAGCAGGCCCACCGCCACCGCCACCGCGAATACCGCGATCGCCAGCACCGTCAAGCGGATCGCGCGCGCGAACGCCGCGTGACCCTCTGTGACCTCAAGGCCCGTCAAGTGGGGCAACAGCGAAGTCTGAATTGCCTGGAAGAGCTGTAGCGGTGCGCGCGCGATCAACAGCACGTTGAACACGATCCCCGCCAGTGCGACGTTCGTCGAGGTGATGTCCACGGTCAGCACCGCCGCGTTCAGCAGCGTTTGCTCTGAGAGCATCACCCCCGATACGGCGAACGCAAAGCTCGATCCTCGTCGCAGCGAGAGCTCATTGGCAGCGACAGCCTCCTCGATGCCCTCAGTGCCCGGACCCGCCAGTGCCGCGTCGAGCTCCTCCATCTCCGGCGTGCCACGGGACTCGGGCGGCCGGGCTTCTTTCCTCCGCGCGAATGCAGCCGGCACCACCACAAGGGAGACGAACGGCGCCGCCGCGATCCCAAGTACCACCGCGGTCTGGCCGTGTGCTATTCCGAGCGCCACTGCCAGCGCGAAGCACAGGCGCGAGAGCGATTCCACCAGCACAAGACCGCCGAACAGGCCGAAGTACTCGTGGCCCGCCAGCCAGCCGCGCGCGAAGTAGCTGGCGGCATAGGCCAGCGTGCCGACGACTAGCACGTAGTACAGGACGGAGTAGTGGTCGAACGCGTGGTCGATCAGCTCGTCTCTCAGTGCCAGCGCGACAATCAGGAATACAAGCGCGAAGCCGGCCTGGATCGCGATCGGAACGCGCACCGAATGCTCTGCGTGCCCGCGCGCGCGGCGGTCGGCGATCGTGCGCGACAGCAGCTGTTCGATCGGTCTGTAAATGACCGAGATGATCACGAACATGATCGACCACAACAGGTCCAGGCGCTTGGCCGAGACTTCGCCCAACACGTGGCTGGCGATCGAGAAGTACGCGAACGTCAGGATGCCTGTCGAGGCGATCCCGACCGACAGGATCCGCGCCCCGCTTCCATAGGAGCGGTCCGTGTCGGTGGCGCTCTCCGCGTCTGGCGCACTCGCCTTCGGAGTCCGGCCGGTTTCAGAGGCGGACAAGCAGCATCGTCCAGGGGAACGGCGAACGGGTCTGCAGGACGTCTCCGTAGTCGGAGAGCAGTCTCACGAACGAGCGCTTGGACCAGTGGTTGAGGTGCCCCGGAGTGTTGCCCAGATCCCGCAGGTATGCGCCGCGCGCCATATTCAACATTCGCCACAACGGCTCGCGCGGGACCGACACGAGCAGGTGACGCTGCGCGCAGCGCGCCATCTCGGAGAGCGTGTGCGCGGGGTCGGGCACGTGCTCGAGCAGCTCGATCGCGCACGCAGTGTCGAACTCCCCGTCGGCGAACGGCAGATTCTCAGCGCGCATCACGCGGTACTCGAGGTTCGGCGCCTGGCGCCGCGCCCAACCCGCCTGGATCGAAGGCTCCTCCAGGTCGATCCCCACGACGCGCGCCTCGCCCAGACGCTGCGCCCACCGCTGTACCAGCACGCCCTCGCCGCAACCCACGTCCAGCAGCGAATGCGGGGCGGCCACCGAGAACAACTCTTCAAGCGTGTGCTCGAAGCCCACCATCATGTGCCGCACGAGCGGGTTGGTGGAGCCGTACTTGTCGTAGGTGTTGCCGGTGATCACACCGTCCTCGGAGACCGTCACGCCACCGCTCATACTTCGACCGCCTCGCTCGTGCGCGACGCGGAGCCGCTCGCGTCCACATCGGCCGCGCCGACATCGCCGTGGTCGGGTGCCTGTCCAGGTTCGTAGTGCGAGGGTCCCACGTCCAAGCGCAGCTCGATCCTGCGTACCCGTTCGAACGTCTTCTGGGTCATCACGCGTTGCGCGGCCAGCAGGTCGCCGATCACGCCCAGCGCCCACAGCACGACCGCCGCGATGAACAGCACCGCGCCGAGGATCAACGACTGTACGTGCCCCTTGCCGCCGCCTTCCGCATAGGCGACCACGAAGCGGATCCACACGCCCAACGCGGCCACGCCGATGACCGCCGCCAGGCTCCAGAACACGCGCAGCGGCTCGTACTGCGCGTAGATCCTGAAGATCGAGATCGAATTGCGCCGTACATACGCTCCCATCGAGGGGAACAGCCGCGACTCGCGCGTCTTGGGATTCGTGCGTACCGCGACGTGGTCGATCGCCACCAGCTGCTTGCCCGCCTGGATGATCGTCTCCAGCGTGTAGGTGAATTTCGAGACCACCAGCAGCTGGATCGCCGCCTCGCGGTTGTAAGCCCTGAAGCCGGAGGTCGTGTCGGGTACGTTCGTGGATGACGCTTGGCGCACAACCCACGAGCCGAGGCGCTGCAGCGTCTTCTTCAAAGGCGAGAAGTGCTCAATGTTGGTCACCTCGCGGTCGCCCACAACCATGTCCGCGCGGCCTTCGAGGATCGGCCCCACCAGCTTTACGACATCCGCGCCGTAGTACTGGTTGTCGGCATCCGTGTTGACGACCACATCCGCGCCCAGCTTCAAGCACGCGTCGAGTCCAGCCTGGAAGCCCGCCGCTAGGCCCTTGTTGTTCGTGAGCCGCACAATGTGGTGCACGCCGTGTGCGCGCGCCACCGCGATCGTCTCGTCGGTCGAGCCGTCGTCGACGATCAGCCACTCGACGACATCGAAGCCGTCGATTTCGCGCGGCAGATCGGCGAGCGTCGCCGGCAACTGCTCGGCCTCGTTGAAACAGGGGATCTGGATGATGAGCTTCACCGCCGAAAGCCTATCCCGTCGGGGCGCGTCTCTTTGCGCGCGAAGCACGCGTCCCGCGCTCGTCTGTTCTCGCGCCTGTTGCACAGGCGGCCGTCTCCGCGCAGATAGGCTCTGCGCCGGATGGCAAGCGCGACATTGAAGAATAGTCCCCACGGGGCCGGGCTGCGCTCTACGCGGCTCAACGGATTGGCTGCTATGGGCGCTTCGCGGTGGGCGATACTCGCGTTTGGCGTGATGTGCGCGCTGGCGCTCGTGGGGTACTTCGCGTTCCCAACCTATCCCACCTACGACTCCTTCTACGCGCTGCTGTGGGGGCGTGACCTGCTGCATTTGCACATGCCCGACTTCCGCGTCTACCGGGCGCCCACCGAGCACCCGCTCGCGATCGCTTTCGGGGCCTTCTGCTCGCTCTTCGGCCAGGGCGGCGCGCGTCTGATGGTGCTCGGCTCGATCGTCTCGTTCGTGGCGCTCACGGCGGGCATCTACCGGCTCGGGAGACTGTGTTTTGGACCGGTCGTGGGCGCGTTCGCTGGGCTGCTTGTATTGAGCCGCTTCTTCGTCGAGAACCTGGCGGCACAGGGCTATCTCGATATCTCCTATGTGGCGCTCGTCGTGTGGGCGACCGCGCTCGAGATCGAACGCCCGCGACGTGGGCCGCTCGTATTTGTGCTGCTTGCCGCCGCCGGCCTGTTGCGCCCCGACGCGTGGGTGCTCAGCGGCGTCTACTGGCTGTGGTGTATGGGGAGTCCCACCCACCCCTCTCATCCCACCCACCCCACCGACCCCTCCGACCCCACCGACCCCACCGAACCGATTGGTGATCGACGGGATCGCCAATCGGCCAGCACACGCCTGCGCTACCTGGGTCTCGCCGCGATTGCGCCCGTGCTGTGGATCGGTGTGGACGCGGTCGTCACCGGCAATCCGCTGTACTCGCTGCACTCCACCTCCGAACTAGCCTCCGAACTCGGACGCACGCAGGGGCTCTCGGGCGTGCTCGCCTCGACCTGGAACTATGCGGTGCGGATCGACAAGCTGCCGGTCGTGCTCGGCAGCATTATCGGCGCGTTGATCGGCGTGTGGCTCGTGCCGCGTCGCATGCTCGTGCCGCTCGCGGTGCTTGCCAGCCTGCTGTTCGTGTTCATCGCCGAGGGCGCCGCGGGCGCCTCGGTGGTCGACCGTTACATGGTTGGCTCCTCGGTGGTGATGCTCGTGTTCTGCGCGCTCGCGATCGGCGGCTGGTCGATGCTCGAGCGCGGCACCGTCCTGCGGCGTGTGTGGATGGTGGGCGCCGCACTGCTGATCGCCTACGGAGCGGCGTCCGCCGCGAGTACGCTCAGCCTGAGCAGCCTGCGCACCACTCTCGCCGATCACGAGAACTTCCATGAGGGACTCGCCGCCGCGCTTCACAGCCGTGCGGTCAAAGCGCAGCTGGCGCGTTGTCCGCTGCTGTCGCTGCCCAACAACAAGTTGATCCCCGACGCGCGTTGGATCCTGAACAGCGCCGGCCAGAGCAACATCGTGGCCCGCAGCCAGGCGAGCGCGGACGCGTTGAAGCACTCCTACGAGCTCGAAGATCGGATCCGGCGTGGCAGCGTTGCGGTCTACCCGCTCGGCGAAGCGGTGTTCGTCGAGGCGATCGTCAACGTCGGCGACGATCCGCGCGAGCAGGTGCCGCTGACGGGCTTTAGACGCATCTATACAAGCCGCTACTACGCGGTGTATGCCAACTGTTGAGCACACGGCGTATGACGAGCGCTGAGCCCGCGGGCGCGTCGGCGGGTGCGGGTGTGGGTCCAGCTGTTGGCTTGGGCGCTGCGGCGGGCGCGACGCGACGCGACGGCGAGCGGCTGTGGGCCTGGTCGGCGCTTACCTTGGTGTTGCTCGCCGCGCTGGGTCTACGGCTGTGGGGGATCAAGACGGGCCTGCCCTACATCTACAACATCGACGAGGCCGGCCATTTCGTGCCAAAGGCGGCCAAGATGTTCTCGGAAGGGCTAAATCCACGCTACTTCGTCAACCCGCCAGCGCTCACCTATGTGCTGCATATCGTGTTCGCCGCGTGGTTCGGGAGCGGTCACGGTGTTCTGCGTGAATACGAACTGCACCCCGATCAGCTGTACCTGGTGGCGCGCGTAACGGTCGCGCTGCTCGGTACAGCCGCCGTGTGGATGCTGTATCTGCTCGGCGCACGCCTGTTCGACCGTCGCCTCGGCCTGCTCGCCGCCGCGATCGAGGCGGTCGCGTTCCTGCCGGTGTCCTACGGCCATTATGCGCTCAACGATGCCGTCACGCTGTTGCCACTCACGCTTTCGCTGTTTGGCAGCGCTGGCATCATGCGCTACGGGCGCCGGCGGGATTACGCGCTCGCCGGGGTCGGACTCGGCCTTGCGTGCGCGAGCAAGTACACGGCTGGGATCGCGATCGTGCCGCTCGCCGCGGCTACCGCCGCGCACTACCTCGACTCGATTGACGGGAAGCCTACCGACCCACTGTCAGGCGAGGCGCTACCCACTCGCCCTCGACGCGTATTGGAGGGCGTAGCACTCGCCGGCCTTTGCGCGCTCCTGTCGTTTCTGATCGCCAATCCATATGCGCTGCTCGACTTCCAGCTCTTTCGCTCCGAACTCATCCACCAGTCGAATCTCGCCGACGAAGCGCAGGGCAAGCTCGGCGCCCCCAAGGAGATCGGGATTCTCTATTACCTGTGGTCGTTCTCGTGGGGGCTTGGGTGGGTGCCCGCCCTCGCGGCGCTAGGCGGGGCGCTAGCCATCTGGCGTCGCCACGCCCGCATCGGCTGGCTGCTCGTGCCGACCGTGATCCTGTTTCTGGGATTCATGGGCCTGCAGGATCGTTACTTCGGCCGCTGGCTGTTGCCGATCTTCCCGATCGTGTGCCTGCTCGCCGCGTATTTCGGGCTTACGCTCGCGGCGGCGATCACGCGCCCACTGTGTCACGGCCGCTTAGTGCTCGGCGGGGGAACGCTTGACGGGAGCGATGGTTACGGAGCTCGTGAAACCGCATCGCGTCGCCGCAGAATGGTTGTGATCGCGGTGCTGGCCAGCGTCGCCGTGACGATCGTGCTGCTCGCCCAGGGGCTCGTTTACAGCGTGCACAACGACCTGGTGCTCGCGCGCGCGGATACACGCAATCTGACACGGGACTGGATGGTCGCGCACATTCCGCGCGGCACGCCGATCGTGGTCGAGCCGGTTGTGCTCAACGAATGGATCGACGAACGTCCCGGCGAGTCTGATGTGAAGCGGTGGCTGAAGTATGAGGCGCTTCAGTCGGTGATCGACGCAAACGGAAAACTCGCCCCGCAGACGATTCACACAGTCGCCCTCGAGGACTACGAGACGACGCTCGCCCCGGCTCTGATCGGGTGGTACGAGCAGCTCGGCTACTGCTGGGTGGTCAGCGGCTCGACCGAGTCCGGGCGGGCGTTCGCCGATCCGAGCGCCGCGCCGCTCGCGGTCGCCTACTACAACTCGCTCGCCGCACAGGTCGAAATCGCCTACCACGTCTCGCCCTACTCGCGGGGCTCGAAACCGCCGGGCTTCAGCTTTGACTGGACATTCGACTACTACCCGCTCGCCTACGAGCGCCCCGGACCGGAGATGACCGTGTACCGTCTGCGCGGCGGTCGTTGCGCGCGTCGATAGTCCGTGCCGTGGGAGCCGTGCGCGGGGGCGTTTATCCTGGGTGAAGGTATGACGATCACGACCGACACCGACCGCGCCCATCTCGCGCGCACGATCGAGCTGGCCCAACAGGGTGCCGGCGAAGTCAAGCCCAACCCGCTCGTCGGAGCGGTCGTCGCGCGCGACGGGGAGGTCCTCGGCGAGGGCTGGCACGAGCGCTACGGCGGTCCGCACGCGGAGATCAACGCGATCGACGCTTGCGGGCCCGTCGACCTGATCGGGGCGACTCTGTACGTGTCGCTGGAGCCCTGCTGCCATGAGGGCAACACGCCCCCGTGCACAGAGGCGATCTTGCGCGCCGGCATCGCGCGCGTGGTCGTGGCCTCCGACGATCCGACCGAGAAGGCATCCGGGCGCGGCCTCGGGATCCTGCGCGACGAGGGCGTTGAGGTGCTGGTCGCCGACGGTGATCTGGCGGCGCGCGCCCGACAGCTCAACCAGGCGTTTCGCAAGCATGCGCGCGTCGCGCGCCCATGGGTGTTGTTCAAGTCGGCGATGACGCTCGACGGCAAGGTCGCCACGCGCGCCGGAGACTCGCAGTGGATCAGCGGCGAGGAAAGCCGCCAGCTCGCGCACACATGGCGCGCGTCGGTTAACGCGGTGGTCGTGGGGATCGGCACGGCGCTCGCGGATGACCCGCAGTTGACCGCGCGGCCCGACGGGGTGCTCACCCCACTCGCGCGCCAGCCGCGCCGCGTCGTGTTCGATTCGCTAGCCCGCTTGCCGATCGGCTCACAGCTCGTGAGCGCCGTTGAGAAGATTCCGCTGACGGTTGTCGTTTCACGCGCGGCCACGCGCTCAGACACCGACGCGCTGGAGGCTGCTGGCGCTCAAGTGCTTGTTGCCACTGGTGAGAACGAGCCCGCGCGTGTGCGCTCGGCGCTCGACCAGCTCGGTTCCAGCGGAATCGCATCGGTGCTCTTGGAGGGAGGGCCGCACCTCGCCGGGGCGTTCCTCGACGCGGGTGAGATCGACGAGATACGGCTGTTTCTCGCGCCGATCCTGCTCGGCGGGCGCACCGCGCGTGATCCGCTTGAGGGTGAGGGTGTCGAGCGCATCTCCGAGGCGCTGCGCGCCCTCACGTTCGGCTGCGACCGCGTCGGCGAGGACCTTCTGATTTCCGCGCGTTTGCGCGAGTGGTAGACCGGACGAAAGGGCTCCGTCGGTGTTCACAGGACTAATTGCCGACCTTGGGAGCGTGAGGAGCGTCGAGCGTGACTCCGATGGCGCCACGCTTGAGATCGCGACGTCGCTGGCGGGCGAGATCGCCGAGGGCGACTCGGTGGCGGTCAACGGCGTGTGCCTGACGGCCACCGTCGTCCACGACGGGCGCTTTCGGGCGCAGGCGATGGAGGAGACGCTGCGGCGCTCCTCGCTTGATTCGTTGAAGGTCGGTTTGCCCGTCAACCTGGAGCTTGCGCTGCGCGCCGACGGACGGCTTGGCGGGCATATCGTGCAGGGACATGTGGACGGTACGGGCACGATCGAGAGGGTGCGGGAGGAGGGCTTCGCGCGGGTGCTCGACATTGATTTCCCCGCTGGGCTCGCGCGCTATTTGGTGGAGAAGGGCTCTGTCGCGGTGGACGGCGTGAGCCTCACCGTGAGCGAGCTTCGCGACGAGCGCTTCTCGGTGTCTTTGATCCCCGAGACGCTCGCTCGCACGAATCTCGGGGAAGCGGAGGTCGGGGATCGGGTCAACATCGAGCTGGACATACTTGCCAAGCACGTAGCACGGCTGATCGACACGGAGGCCCGCGTATGACCAAGTCCGACACTACAACCGCGTTCGCGACTATCGAGCAGGCGATCGAGGAGATCCGCCAGGGCAAGATGGTCGTCGTGTGCGACGACGAGGATCGTGAGAACGAGGGCGATCTCACAATGGCGGCCCAGTTTGCCACGCCGGAGGCGATCAACTTCATGGCCAAGGAGGGGCGCGGGCTGATCTGCCTGTCGTTGACGTCTGAGCGTTGCGATGAGCTCGGACTGGATCTGATGGCCGCCAAGAACGAGTCGTCGTTTGAAACGCCGTTCACGGTGTCGGTCGAGGCGCGCGATGGCGTCACGACGGGCATCTCCGCGCACGATCGTGCTCACACCATTCAAGTGGCGATCGACCCGCAGAGCGCGCCGCGCGATCTCGTCCAGCCGGGCCACGTGTTTCCCCTGAAGAGCCGTGGTGGCGGCGTGCTGGAGCGGGCTGGGCAAACCGAGGCGGCCGTCGATCTTGCGCGGCTCGCAGGTTTGAACCCAGCCGGCGTGATCTGTGAGGTGATGAACGACGACGGCACGATGGCGCGCGTCCCCGATCTGGTTGGCTATTGCGCCCGCCACCAGCTGAAGATGATCACCGTCGCAGACCTGATCTCCTACCGCAGACGTCACGACAAGCTCGTCGAAAGGGTCGTGGCTACGCGCCTGCCAACAGCGTTCGGCGACTTCGAGGCGGTTGGTTACCGCTCACTGGTGGACGATAAGCACCACGTGGCGCTGGTCAAGGGCGAGGTCGCCGGGCGCGCGGACGTGTTGGTGCGCGTGCACTCGGAGTGCCTGACCGGCGACGTGTTCCATTCGCTGCGCTGCGACTGTGGCGAGCAGCTGGTCTCGGCGCTGGCGATGATCGAGCGCGAGGGGGAGGGGGTACTGTTGTACCTCTCTCAGGAGGGTCGCGGTATCGGCCTGCTCAACAAGCTGCGTGCCTATCGCCTACAGGAGGATGGTCTGGACACGGTGGAAGCCAACGAGCGCCTCGGCCTGCCCGCGGACTTGCGTGACTATGGGATCGGGGCGCAGATCCTCGTCGATCTCGGCCTCGGCTCGATCAGGATCCTCACGAACAACCCGAAGAAGATCAAGGGTCTGGAGGGCTATGGGCTGTCGGTCAGCGCGCAGATCCCGATTGAGCACGCGCCCAACGAGCACAACGAGGCTTACCTGCGCACCAAGGCGCAGCGCATGGGACACATTCTGCATCACCAGGGTCTCAACCTCGACGCGGAGCTACTGCGCTCCGAGCGCGAGCATGACCGCGAGCACCCCAAGGGGCACAGGCGCGGCAAATGAGTTATGCGATCGTGATCGGACGCTTCTATGAAGATCTCGCCGAGCGCCTGCTCAGCGGAGCCCTCGGTGCGTTCGAGCGGGCCGGGCACACCGACGTCGAGGTGTTCGACGTGCCCGGGGCGTTCGAGCTGCCGTTGGCGGCCAGCTACGCGGCGAAGTCGGGGCGCTTTGCCGGCGTGGCCTGTCTCGGTGCGGTGATTCGCGGCGAGACCGACCACTACGACTTCGTGTGCGCCGAGGCGGCACGCGGGATCCAGCAGGTGGCGCTCAGCACGGGCGTGCCGTGTGCGTTCGGTGTGCTCACGTGTCACACGATGGAGCAGGCGCTCGCGCGCGCCGGCGGGGGCAAGCGTGACCAGGGCGCTCATGCGGCCGAAGCGGTCTTGAGGATGGCCGCGTTGCGCGCCGAGCTGCGGGCCACGCCGGTCCGATAGCAGGTCAACTCGCTGCTCGCCGAGTCTCGCCCTGGCGAGTCTGCGCGCAAGCGGCTACACTGCCGACGTTCATGGCCAAGGTATGTCATAGCTGCGGGAAGGGTCCCGCGTTCGGCAACAGCCGCAGTCACTCGATGGTCGCCACCAAGCGGCGCTTCGACCCCAACCTGCAGAAGGTCAAGATCCTCGTTGGGAAGGCGCCTCGGCGCGTGTACGTGTGTACACGCTGCTTGAAGGCCGGCAAGGTCACGAAGTCCCTCTGAGGGGCGACAGTGCTGCCGACCCGCGCGGCGGTCGGATCGACCGGGCGTTGTGATGGTATGTGATGGTCGGGCGAGGGCCCGTGGACGTACAGAATGGATGTGCAACGGTGACTGACACCAACCTGATCCGCTTCAGGGCTGTCGTGGCTGGGGCGCTCGCGCACCTGGAGTCGCGTCGCGAGGAGGTCAACGACCTGAACGTGTTTCCGGTTGCCGACGGCGATACGGGCGACAACATGGTGCTCACACTGAAGGCGGTGCTCGAGGAGCTGGACCGCCTTCAGGGCAGCGACTCCTCCAAGACGATCGATGAGATCGGACGCGAGGAGATCGTCCAATCGGTGGCGCGCGCGGCGCTGCTGGGTGCGCGAGGCAACTCAGGCGTGATCCTCTCCCAGCTGATCAGAGGCGCCGCCGAGGAGCTCGTCAGCCGTCCCGGTCAGCTGATCGACGCCACCCTGATCGGTGCCGCGCTCGCGAAAGCCGCGGACCGCGCGTACAACTCGGTGCGCGAACCGGCTGAGGGTACGATCCTGACGGTCGCGCGTGAGATGGCGCACAGCATCGTGACCGACGTCGCCCACAGCCGGGAAGGGGGGAGGCTGGCGCCTGCGACCGAGCCGCACGAGCAGGATCTCGCGCTCGCAAAGACGCTGGAGCGCGCCGTGTCCGTAGGCCAGAAGTCGGTCAAGCGCGGTCCGGAACTGTTGGCGGAGCTGCGCGACGCAGGCGTCGTCGACGCCGGTGGGCACGCACTGACGGTGATCTTCGCTGGGGTGGTCGCGGCGCTGGTGGGCCAGGAGCCGCCTGAGATCGAGCACTACGCGCCCGCCAAGATCACTCATCCCGAGCACAGTTCGAGCACTTACCGCTACTGCACCAATTTCGCGGTCACCGGCCACGACCTGCTGGCCTCACGCTACACGGCCGCGCTCGAGGCGCTTGGCGACTCGGTGCTGGTGGTGGGCGATCCGGCGACCCTGAAGGTGCATCTGCACAGCGACGAACCCGAGCGCGCCACCGCGCTGTTTGAGGGCGCGGGCGTTGTGTCGCACCTCGACGTGGCGGACATGCGCGTGCAGGTTGCCGAGCGCGAAGAGCGCCTGGCAGGGGTGACCAATTCGAATGGAACTTCGTCCGCAGCCGAGCAGGCGTGGGACGGCGTTGGCGGAGCCGCGGGCGATGCAGGTGGGCGAGCCAACGCGGGCGCAAACGGCGGCGGACTGGGCCGCAAGGATGGATCCGCGGGCCGCCACCGCGTACGCTGCGGGGCGCTCGCGGTGGTCAACGGCGACGGGCTGGCGCGGATGTACCGCGAGCTTGGGGTTCACACGATCGACGGAGGCCCGACGCTGAATCCTTCGACGTATGAGCTGCTCGCGGGGATCCACGAGGTGGGGGCCGAGGAGGTCGTGGTGTTGTCGGGCAGCGCGAATGTAGTGATGGCCGCCGAGCGCGCCGCTGAACTGTCGGATAAGCACGTGCTGGTTGTGCGGTCCACGAGCCAGCAAGCGGGCCTCGCGGCGGCGGTGGCGTTGCAGGGTGAGCGCGGGGTGGGGGAGAACGCGCGGGCTATGCAGGAAGCGCTCGGCGCGCTGCGCACGGGCTCGGTGGCGCAGGCGGCGCGCGCGGACGCCCAAGGTCGTTTTGGGCAGGGCGACGCGGTCGGGTTCGTCGAGGAGCAGATGGTCGCCTGGGGCGAGCCGCGCGAGACGCTGCTTGCGGTGATGCGAGCGCTCGCCACGGACGCTGAGCTCATCAGCGTGTTGGCGGGCGTGGGCGCGCCACTGGAGCTGTCTGAGCTGGAGGGCATCATGGACAGTCATGTCGAGCTCGAGCTTCGCGACGGTGGTCAGCCGGCGTATTGGTGGCTGCTCGCCGCCGAGTAGCGAAGACGAGCTCGCGCTCACGGCTTTCGCCGGCGATGGATCGCTGACGCGCGCGGAGATGTTGGAGGCGCCGGTGCGCTGGCCGAAGCCCTCGCGCCTGCTGGTCGAGCTCGATCTTCCCGTCAAAAAGATGGCTGACGGGATGGCGGCGCTCGAGCTGAAGACCGTTGGCGAGCTGCTTGAACACCTGCCGCGCGACCATCGCGAGGCGCGCACGGTGAGGCAATTGCGCGCGGACGAGCAGGCGACCGTGGCGGTGCAGGTGCGTTCGATCATGGGTAGGCAGGTGCGCCGCCGGGGTATGCGCGGGATCGTGGAAGCGCGCGTGTTCGACGAGACGGGGTCGATGCGCGCGACGTTCTTCAATCAGCCCTGGCTCGTGAACAGCTACCCGCCGGGGACGCGTTTGGTGCTGCACGGCAAGGCCGACGGTCGCGGGGGCTTCCGCGTGTCACACCATGCGGTCGGCTCGGACATTGGCGCGAAGTCTGAGCAATCGGTTGCCCACTATCCGGCGGCCGAGGGCGTGAGCTCCACCCAGATACTTGCGCTCGTGCGCGAGGCGAGACACGGTCTCGGTGACATCCTCGAGCCGCTCGCGGCGAGCATCAGGGTGGCGGAGCGACTGCCTGAGCGCCGCACAGCGCTCGCGGCCATCCACTTCGGCGGCGCCGGAGCGGCGCCGCGCGGGGGACTCAGGCGACTGGCGTTTGACGAGCTGCTGTTGACCCAGCTCGTGTTCCTGCTGCGCCGTAGGCGACGCGCAGAGCAGGCGCACGCGCGCGCGCTACGGGATCCCCCCACATTGAGCGCGCGCTGGCTGGAGCGGGGCTTGCCGTTTGAGCTGACAGGCGACCAGCGCAAGGCGATCGCCGCGATCGCGCGCGACCTCGAAGGCGAGCGCCCGATGCAGCGCCTGCTGATGGGAGAAGTTGGTAGCGGCAAGACCGTGGTGGCGCTGCACGCGATGCTGCGCGCCGTCGAGCACGATGCGCAGGCGGCGTTGATGGCGCCGACGGAGACGCTCGCCGAGCAGCACTTCAGGACCCTGCAGCGGCTGCTCGGGGCGGAGAGCCTGCGTTGTGAGCTGCTCACGGGCTCGACTTCGGGACGGCGTCGAGCAGAGATCCTCGCTCGCCTCGCTAGCGGCGAGTTGTCGCTGGTGGTGGGTACGCACGCGCTGATCGAGCCGGACGTGCGTTTCCGCGAGCTGGCGGTGGCGGTCATCGACGAGCAGCATCGTTTCGGTGTGCGCCAGCGCGGTGCGCTCGAAAATCGGGAGTCCGCGCACCCCCCGCATACCCTGCACATGACCGCGACCCCGATCCCGAGGACGCTCGCGCTCGTGCGCCACGGCGATCTGGATCGCAGTTTGCTGCGTGAGTTGCCGCGTGGGCGTCAGGCGATCGACACGCGCATCGTGGCGGGGGACAGCGGACGCGCTGAGGCCTACCGGCTGTTGTGCGAGCAGCTCGACGCTGGTCGCCAAGCCTATGTGGTGTGTCCGCTGGTCGAGGAAGGGCACAACGACGCCGGGGGGACCACTGGCGTTGGAGCACAGTCGGGCGCGGGCGAGCTGCGGGCGGCCATCACCGAGTTCGAGCGTCTGCGGCGCGGGCAGCTAGCCGGTCGCCGCTTGGAGCTGCTGCACGGTCAGATGCGACCGCGTGAGAAGCAGCGGGCGATGGAGGCGTTCGCGTCCGGGCAGGTGGATGTGCTGGTTGCCACTACCGTGATCGAGGTGGGTGTGGATGTGCCGAATGCGACCGTGATGTTGGTGGAGAACGCCGAGCGCTTCGGGATCTCTCAGCTGCACCAGCTGCGCGGGCGGGTGGGGCGTGGAGCGCACCGCTCCGCGTGCCTGCTTGTCGGTCCGCCCAGCGCGGCGCGATTGCGGGCGCTGGTCGAGCATTCCGACGGGTTCAAGCTTGCCGAGATCGATCTGCGCTTGCGCAAGGAGGGGGAGCTGGTGGGGACCAGACAGTCGGGGTTGGGCGACTTCAAGTTCGCGAGCCTGCCCGAGGACGCCGAGTTGCTCGAGCGTGCGCGCGCTCGAGCGAAGGCGATCCTCGCGGAGGATCCGCAGCTGTGCGGCCCGCTGTATGGGTTGCTCGGAGAGGCGTTGCGGGACGTGTTTGGAGAGCGAGCGCTGCAGCCGATCCCGGCATGAGGGCGGTTGCGTTCACGGCGACCCGTTCGATCCCGCCATGAGGGCGGTTGCGTTCACGGCGACCTGTTCGATCCCGCCATGAGGGTGATCGCTGGGCGGCTGGGCGGGCGACGGTTGACGGCGCCGCCGGGACGCGGGACGACCAGGCCGACATCCGATCGCGTGCGCGAGGCGTTGTTCTCGATGCTCGGCGAACTGCGGGAAACGGTGGCGCTCGACCTGTTCGCGGGGACCGGCGCGCTCGGCATCGAGGCGCTCTCCAGGGGCGCCGAACGGGTCGTCTTCGTGGAGCGCGACGCGGCCGCGCTGGTGGCGCTCAGGGCGAATCTGGCCCAGCTCGGACTCGACGCTCCCGTGGCCGAGGTCAGGGCGGGGGATGCGCGTGCGGCCCTGCGCGCCGCACGCAGGCGCGGCGAAACATACGATCTCGTGTTCGTCGATCCTCCATACGAGCAGACACGCGACTTGGGAGACGAACTGTCGGCACTGCTGCCAGGATTGCTCGCGCCCGGAGCGCGGGTAGTGGTGGAGAGCGATCGGCGGGCGCCGGCCGAGCTGCGGTTGGAGCTGGTGGCGCAAAGACGCTACGGCGACACCACGATCACAATCCACCTTGGGGCCCCTAGGATCCCCCACGTCACAGAGGACAAAGATGAGCGTTGACAAGTCGATAGCCGTGTGCCCCGGGTCATATGACCCGATAACCAACGGCCACCTGGATGTGATCCGTCGAGCCGCCGAGCTGTATGACGAAGTGGTGGTGGCGGTCGTGAACCGTTCGGTGCGCAAGGACAGCACGTTGTTTGGGATCGACGAGCGGATGAGCTTCATCGAGGGTGCGCTGAACGATCTTCCGGAAGTGCGGGCGGAGTCGTTCAATACGCTTGTGGTGGAGTTCGCCAGACGCGTGGGAGCGAAGGCGATCGTGAAGGGACTGCGGGCGATATCGGACTTCGAGTATGAGTTTGAGATGAACCAGCTCAACCGCAGACAGGATCCCGAGATAGAGTCGGTGTATCTGATGGCCTCACCTCAATACAGTTTCCTGTCCTCCAGCGGCGTCAAGGAGCTCGCCACGTTCGGCGGGCGAATCGACGATCTCGTGCCCCAACAGGTGGCCGAACGCTTGCAGGAAGAGTTGCGGCGCTGACGAACTTTTGTTGACGTGAGACCCAAATCTCTTGATATGACGTGGGGTAAGACACTCCACGGAGGTGACCACTGATGGACGTGCTGGTTCTGATCGACAAGCTCGACGACTTGGTGCACAACGCCAAGTCGGTGCCGATGACCGACCAGGTGAGGGTCGACAAGGAGGAGATCTACGACATCCTCGACCAGATGCGCGCGACGATCCCCGAGGAGATCAAGCAGGCGCGCTGGATCGTCAAGGAGCGCCAGGAGATGCTCGCGGAGGCCAAGAAGGAGGCCGAGCGCATCGTCAAGGACGCGCGCGAGCGCCAGGAGCGGCTCGTGGGCGAGGAGGAGGTCACCAAGCAGGCCGAGCGCGCCGCCGAGGACATCGTCGAGGACGCCCGCGCGCGCGAGCGCGAGATCCGCCTCGGCGCCGAGGACTACGCCGATGAGATCCTAGGCACGCTGGAGGTCAACCTGTCGAAGTTCATCGCCGCGGTGCAGCGCGGGCGCGAGCGCTTGCAGGGCAAGGACGAGCCGGCCGAAGTTTCCTAGGACGCCGCTGAGCGGTGCTGGCCGATCTGTGATCGGTCTGCGTCCTCGGTCACTCGTGTGCGGAGCACACTTCGTTCCCTGCGTCCTTGTCTCGCTTGGCCGACGAGTCTCCTAGAGGCTCGTGGATCGCAAAGTCTGGTTTTCGAGGTTGGAAGACCATGCCGCATGCGGCATGGTCCCGGACGGTGCATGCACCGTCCGGCCGACCGGTACATGTACCGGTCGGAACAGCACACAGGATGATCCGCGTATGCGTAATCGCACGGTTTTTGGGTAGGGTCCCCGCGTGAGCTCGGCGAGTAGATTCAAGTTGGAAGCCGCCAAGGTGCTGCTCGGCACCGGCATCCTCACGCCGGTCAGGCCGGACCGCGCCGTGCGCTCGGTGATGGCGCTGCGGCGCTGGGGACCGACGCCCGCGGCGGCATACACCGGCTCGGCCGCACGCTTCCCCGAGCGTGAGGCGATCGTGGATGAGCGCGGCACGTTGACCTTCGAGGAGCTGCACCTGCGCACGAACGCGCTCGCGCACGAAATGCGCGCCGCCGGCATCCGCGAGGGGGATGCGGTCGCGATCATGTGCCGCAACCACCGTGGTTTCATCGAGGCGACGCTCGCCTGCTCGAAGCTGGGGGCGAGCGCCCTGTATCTGAACACCGCGTTCGCGGGACCGCAGATAACCGACGTGATGCGCCGCGAGGACCCGGCGGGGCTCGTGTACGACGAAGACTTCGCGAACCTCGTGCACGACGGCGGCGAGGGTCGTATCCGCTTCGTCGGATGGAGCGAGCCGGGCTCAGGTCCGGCCGACCCAACGCTCGAGGACCTGATCGGCAAAGGCAGTACCACTGATCTCAGCCCGCCGGCGGAACCCGGCAGGGTCGTGATCCTGACGTCCGGCACGACCGGAACGCCGAAGGGGGCGGCGCGCAAACAGCCCGACTCGCCATTGCCGCTTGCGGCGTTGTTCTCGAAGATCCCGCTGAAGGCGCGCGAGACGACGATGATCGCCGCGCCGATGTTCCACTCGTGGGGGTTCGGGCACTTCACGCTCGCGCTGCCGCTGTCCTCGACGCTCGTGCTGCGCCGGCGCTTTGACCCCGAGGAGACGTTGCGCGCCGTCGCAGAGCACCGCGCGACGGCGCTCGCGGTAGTGCCCGTGATGCTGCAGCGCATACTCAAGCTGCCGATCGAGACGATCAAAAACTACGACACCCACGCGCTGAAGATCATCGCGCTGAGCGGCTCGGCGCTGCCGGGAGAGCTCGCGATCCGCGCGATGGACACGTTCGGCGACGTGCTCTACAACCTGTACGGTTCCACCGAGGTGGCGTGGGCGACGATCGCCACCCCCGCCGACCTGCGCGCGGCGCCGGGCACCGCCGGGCGCCCACCGCTCGGGACCGTAGTGAAGCTGCTCGACGAGCAGGGCCACGAGCTGCCCCAGGGCCAGAACGGGCGCATCTTCGTCGCAAACGAGATGGTGTTCGAGGGCTACACCGGCGGTGGCAACAAGGAGATCATCGCGGGGCTGATGAGCACCGGCGATGTGGGCCGGATGGACGCCGCAGGCAGGCTGTTCGTCGACGGGCGTGACGATGAGATGATCATCTCCGGCGGGGAGAACGTGTTCCCGCGCGAGGTCGAGGATCTACTCGCCGACCACGAGGGCATCGAGGAGGCGGCGGTGATCGGCATCGAGGACGAGCAGTTTGGCCAGCGGCTGAAGGCGTTCGTGGTCGCCCGCGATGGCGCGGGTCTGGACGAGAAGACTGTGCAGGAGTACGTCAAGCACAATCTCGCGCGCTACAAGGTGCCGCGCGAAGTAGCGTTCGTGGAGCAGCTGCCGCGCAACTCCACCGGCAAGGTGCTCAAGCGCGAGCTGCACGAGATCGGCTGACACAGACGCCTTGCCTGATGTGCGGTCGGCGCTGGTGATGATCCATTAAAACGCCACATAACACTTTACAAAATGAAGTGTTATGTACCGGAAAAGTAGATACACGACACCGAATCGCCGATTGCATCCGCGCCGCGGGCGCCCGCCAGAGCCAGCCTGGACAACCAACGCGGATCGCTCTACCAGGCCCCACTAATCTGAAGGGATGTCTGTGGTGACGGACACTCTCGACCTGGGTGGCCTGCGTCTGAGCGCGGGAGAGGGTCGCCGTTTCGAGCTGACGGTGCACGTGGAGCCGCTGACGCTTGGCGGTGAGCCTTACGAGATACACCCGGCGGCGATACCCGTGAGGCTCGACGTGTCGCGCATGACCGGCAACGGCTACGCGCTGCGGTTGCGCTTCGCGGCCACACTCGTGGGCGCATGCATGCGCTGTCTGAAGGACGCCGAGCCCCAAGTCGAGCTGGAGTCGCGCGAGGTAGACAGGCCCGGTGGCGGAGAGGAGCTGTCGAGCCCCTACATGCACGATGAGACACTCGACCTCGCGGGCTGGGCGCGCGACGCGCTCGTGCTCGCGCTGCCCACGCAAGTGCTATGTCGCGAGGACTGCGCCGGCTTGTGCGCTGTGTGCGCCGCCGATCTCAACGAGGCCGGCCCCGAACACACCCACGAGCGTCCCCCTGATCCTCGCTGGGCGAAGCTCAGCGAGTTGAAGTTGGAATAGCAATGTGTTCGGCGAGACGAAGTCGGACCAGCGCGATCCTCGAGGACGACGCCCTTGAAGCTCGGACATCCTGGTAGCCTTCCCGGCCGATGGCGGTTCCCAAGAAAAAGCAGTCCCACACACGCACTTCGCTGCGCCGCGCCAACCATAAGATCGACGCGCCCACGGTCAATGAGTGCCCGCGTTGCCACAGTCCGCGTCGCCCGCACCGCGTGTGTCCGGTGTGTGGGACCTACGCGGGTCGTGAGATCGTCGCGCACGACGCGCACGATCACGATCACGATCACGGCTAGACCGCGCGCATGACGGGGCCTACCAGCTCCGACATTCCCGTGGCAGCAGATCGCGACGCTCGCACGCGGCTCGTGGTGGCGGTGGACGCCAACGGCGCCGACATGGGGCCGGCGGAGGTCGCGGCGGGCGCACGGCTCGCGGCGGCGCAGGGCGTGCGTGTGCTGCTGTTCGGCCCCGCGGCGCAGCTCGGCGAGCCAGGTGGGGGTGTGGAGGTCGTCGATGCGCCCGTGTCGGTCGCCAAGAGCGCGGATCCGGCGCGCGCGGTGCGCGCAACCCCACAAGCGTCGATCGTGCAGGCGGCCAGAGCGGTGGCCGAAGATCGCGCGCAGGCGCTCGTGTGCGCTGGCGGTACCGGTGCGGCGCTGGCGGCGGGACTGTTCAACATCAAGCGCGCGCGCGGCGTGCACCGGCCGGCACTGGCGTTGCCCATCCCGATCCCGGAACCCCCGCAGGCCCGGTCGGTGACGTTGTTGGACGTCGGAGCCAACGCACACGCACGCAGCGAGCACCTGGTGCAGTTCGCGTTCATGGGCGCCGCGTTCGCGAGCGTGGTGCTGGGAGTGGAACATCCGCGTGTTGGGCTGCTGTCAAACGGCGAGGAGGCCGCGCGCGGCAGCGAACTTGTGGTGGGGACCGGAGCCGAGCTGCGCGAGCGCTTGGCCAATGTGGCTGCTGGTGCCGGTACGTCCGGCGTGGATGCGCTGGGCGCGGCGTTCTCGTTCGTCGGCAACGTGGAGGGCGGCGACGTCGTGCGGGGTGTCGCGGACGTGATCGTCTGTGACGGGTTCACCGGCAATATCGCACTGAAGCTGATGGAGGGCGTCTCCCAGACGATGCTGGACGCGGTCCGCGAGGCCGCCGGCTCCTCCCTGCGCGGCAAGCTCGGCGGGCTGCTGCTGCGCCCGTCGCTGCGGAGCTTTCGTGATCAGATCGACCCCGAAGGTCAGGGCGGCGCGTATCTGCTGGGGCTGCGCCGCCTGGTGGTGATCCCCCACGGGCGCTTCGCCCGGCGGGGCTTCGCGCGGGCGATCGTGCGCGCCGAGCAGGGAGCCCGCGAGGACGTCGTCGGCGGGACGCACGCCGCGCTCAGAGGCGCAGGAGCGCTGAGAAGGATCCCCGTGTCCGCCGATCCGGCTAGCCTGGGAGGCGAATGAATCGCGAGCAAGTGTTCGTCCTGATCCAGGCCCACCTGGCCGACGAGTTGGACATGGATCCCGAGCAGATCTCCGAGCAGACCCGTTTCAAGGACGATCTCGAGGCAGATTCGCTGGACCTGTACACGCTCGTGCAGGAGTTGGAGGACAGCTACGGCGTGCAGATCTCAGACGAGCAGGCCTCGGAGATCCTGACAGTCGGGCAAGCCGTTGATTTTGTAGTGGCAAACTCAAACGATGCGTGAGTGCATGGCACTGGCTATGGGGGACGGCGATGCTGCATGGACCAACTGAGATTGCTGCTGGACGAGCTGCCAGAGGATCTGGCGCGGCAAGTGTTCACGCACGCGTCGTGGACGGAGCGTCGCAGCGACTCCTACACGCGCCTTGCGTTTCTCGGCGACAGCGTGCTGGCGCTGGCGGTCACCACGCACTTGTATCCACGCCTGGAAGCGGAGCGCTTCGGCGCGGGGCGACTCACGAAGATTCGCGCGCAGGCGGTCTCGGGGCACTCTTGTCGGGCGGTGGCCGAACGGTTGCATGTGGAGGAGCGCATGCGTGCCGCGGCACCCGAAAGCGGGGAGGGCAAGTCGGTGGGCTCGCTGCAGACCGAGCGCGTGCTGGCTTCGGTGATCGAGGCTGTGATCGGAGCCTGCTATCTGCACGTCGGCTACGAGCCCACCGCGGAGGCCGTGGTGGAGGCGTTCGCGCCGGAGATCGAGCACGCGTTGGAGCATCCGGCGGACTTCAAGTCTGCGCTGCAGGAGACGCTCGCCAGGCGCGGAGAGACGATCGCCTACGAGGTCACCGACGAGCATGGCCCTCCACACGACCGTACGTTCGTGGTCGTCGCGCTGCTGGACGGCAGACAGCTCGGGCAAGGTTGTGGACGCAGCAAGAAGCACGCGGAGCAGCAGGCTGCGTGCGAGGCGCTAGAGAGCCTCGCCAAGGCATGAGCCGCGTGGGCACGCATGACGGCGCCAGGCGGCGTGCCCACGCGGAGCTTGGGGTCATAACCAGCGGGGTGAGCGAGTGCACCTGAAGTCGCTCACCCTGAAGGGTTTCAAGTCGTTCCCCGACCGAACGAAACTGGACTTCGGTCCTGGGGTGAGCGTGGTGGTGGGCCCCAACGGCTCGGGCAAGTCCAATGTCACGGACGCGCTGCTGTGGGCGATGGGGGAGCAGTCACCGCTCGCGGTCAGGGGCCAGTCGATGCAGGACGTGATCTTCGGCGGGGGGCGCGGCGTGCAGGCGCGTAGCGCTGCCGAGGTCGAGATCGTGCTCGACAACTCCGACGCCACGGTCGACCTGCCGCTCGCGGAGATCTCGATCGTGCGACGGTTGGACCGCTCGGGCGACGGCGAGTATCGGCTCAACGGTGCCCGCTGCCGGCTGGTGGACGTGATCGAGCTGCTGTCGGACACGGGCCTCGGCAAGGAGACCCATTCAGTCATCTCTCAAGGGCGAGTGGAGGCGATCGTGACCTCCAAGCCTCGCGACCGGCGCCTGCTGATCGAGGAGGCGGCGGGCCTGGGCAAGCACCGCAAGCGTCGCCGCCGCGCACAGCTGAAGTTGGAGCGCACGCAGGAGAATCTCGACCGGGCGTTGGACGTCGAGCGCGAGGCACGCACCCGTCTGCGTCCGCTCAAGCGTCAGGCGGAGGCCGCGGAGTTGCACGAGCGCCTGGAGCACCAGACGTTGCAGGCCCGCTTCGAGCTGGCCAGGGAGGCCGTCAGGGCACGGCTTGTGGAGCTGTTGGGGGCTGAGGAAGGAGTCCAGGCCGCCCGGGCCGCGCGCGATCAGATCGAGACGCGTCTGGGGATGGTGACACAGAGGCGTGCGGCGGCAGAGACCGCGCTAGCCCAACGCACCGAGCGCCATGACGCCCTGGCCAAGCGTGCCTACGGCGCGCGCTCGGCGCGCGAGCGGTTGCAGATGCGCGGCGAGCAGGCGGCGGCGACCGCCGCGACGCTCGCCGCGCGGGCGAGTCGCATAGAGATCGAGCTCGGAGCGCTCGAGCAGAGCCAGCCCGAGGATGACGCCCAGCGGGACCCTGCGGTCGAGGCGGCCGGCGAGGATCGCGTGCGAACGCTGGAGGCGGCGCTGGTCAAGATCGACAGCGAGCGTGAGCGTGAGACAGAGCGCGAGATCGAGGGGCTGCGCGCCGAGCAGCAGAGCGCGGCTCAGCGCGCTGAGGAGCTGAAGGGAGAGTTGCAGGCGGCGCGCGAGGCGCGCGAGCAGGCCGACTCGCGCGCCGAGCAGGTCCGCGCCGCTCTACGAGCGGCCGAAGTCGAGGCCGAGAGTGCCCGCCGCGACGCGGCCAAGATCGGCGCCGAGCTGGCCGCCGCCAACCAGTTCCTGCGCAGCCACGCTGGTGCTGGCGCCGGTCACAGCGCGGCGCCGCGCGCGTTGAGCGACGCGCTGCGCATCGAGCCCGGCTACGAGCTGGCGCTGGCCGCCGCGCTTGGCGGCCGTCTCGATGCGGCGCTTGTGCGCGACATGGATGGCGCCCGCGCGCTGCTGGATCAGGTCGGACAAGACGGTGGCGCGGCATTGCTGGCGGGCGACGCGTCGGTGGAGCGGCAGCCGGGCTCAGCTTCTGAGGACGCGCGCTCAGCGGCCGGCGAGGGGATCGGCGGACGACAGGCCGCTTCTGGCGCCGATCGCGAGCTCGCCCCCGATCGCACTCACGACGGCAAGTCGCCGGTGGAGGGCGCGCTGCGGCTGCTCGACCTCGTGGGGGGAGCTGATCCGGTTCTGAGCCTCGCCGGCAGGCTACTCGCCGATGCCTGGGTGGTCGAGAGTCTCGACGATCTGCCCGAGGACTTTCGCGGCGTCGCGAGCACCCGCTCGGGAAGAGTCCTGTTCGCGAGTTGGGGAGAGCTGCGCCAGGTCGCCGAGGGCGGAGCCGAGCGGGTGCTGGCGCGGCGCAACGAGCGCGACCGGCTGATCGGCGAGAGCGAGCGCGCGGTGGCCGCCGAGCACGCCGCGCAGGGGGCCATCGAGCAGGCGCTGGAGCGCGTGCGCGAACAAGACGAGTCACGCGATCGAGCCGACGGCGCGTTGCGCGAAGCTGACCGTCGCCTGTCCGAGGCCGCCGAGGCTGGACGCAAAGCGGCGTGGTTGATCGAGCAGCGCAGAGCGGCCCCCGAGCAGGGTCCGCTGGCGGTCAGGCGCGCGGAGCTGCAGGGCGAGTTGGCCGCCGAGCGCCGCGCGCTGGAGCGTCGGCGCGCCGAAGAGCAGGAGCGAGCCCGACGGATCGAGCGTCTACGAGCCCAACGCGCGGCCGACCTGCAGTTGGCTCCGCGCGCCGAACGTCTCGCGGCGGCGCTGGCGAGCAGCGGCGAGGCGATGGCTGGGCTGCTCGAGCAGATCGAGGAGCTGGTCAACCAGGACCGTACCGCCGCTGAACAGGTGTCGGCTGAGCTGCGCGCGTGCGCGCACGAGGAGGCCGAGATCCAGGCGGCGCTACGGGTCGAGGGGGAGTCTGTCACCGCGGCGGAGGTGGCCGCACAGCGCCTACGCGATCAGGCAGCGGAGGCTCGAGAGGAGCTGCGAATCGTGTGCGAGCGCCTGGAGCTGGCGGTGCCCGAGGAGGCGGTGGAGCCGCTGGAGGAGGAGCAGGAACAGGCGCTGCGGGCGCGTTTGGAGCGCCTGGCACGCCGCCGCGAGCAGCTCGGCCCGGTAAACCCGTTGGCCGCGCAGGAGTATGCGGAGGCGATCGCCCACGTCGAGGAGCTCGAGGAGCGGCGCACGGACCTGGAGACGGCGCTGCGCGAGCTGCGCACAGTGATCCGTGAAACCGACCGTCAGATCCACGAGACATTCAACGAAACGTTCGACGCGGCGGCGCGCAACTTCGAGGAGCTGGTGGGTGACGTGTTCCCCGGCGGCAGCGGACGGCTGCGACTGGTCAAAGACGAGCAGACGCCGCGCGCGGTGCTCGGTGGCCAGCCGGCGCCAGATGACGCGGGAGCAGGCGAGGGTGAGGCCGACGCGGAGCTCGAGGCCGACGTCGAGCAGCGCGAGGACGAAGAGATGCTGGGGGTGGAGATCGAGATCACCCCGGCCGGTAAGTCGACCAAGCGGCTGTCGTTGCTGTCCGGCGGGGAGAAGTCGATGACGGCGCTCGCGTTCCTATTTAGCGTGTTCCTCGCGCGGCCGTGTCCGTTCTACGTGCTCGACGAGGTCGAGGCGGCGCTTGACGATCTGAATCTCGACCGTTTCCTGACGCTGCTGCGCCGCTACGCCGACCGGGCACAGTTCATCGTGATCACCCACCAGAAGCGCACGATGGAGGCCGCCGACTGGCTGTATGGCGTGTCGATGGCCGACAACGGCGTGTCCAAGGTGCTCTCACGCAGGCTCCCCAAGGAGGAACCGCGCCAGAGCATGAGCATCACCCCGCCGGTCGCTCCGGTGCCATCCTAGATAGTCGTGTCACGCGACTGGTCCGAGCTGTTTCTCACCGGCGCGCCCGCGAGCGCGCTTGGCGAGCGTGAGTCCGGCAAGGGCAAGGAGCGCCGTCGTGGGTTGTTGCGGCGTTTGCGAGAGAATCTGTCGAAGACCAGGCAGGCGCTCGGGTCTGAGATCCACGCGACCCTGTTCTCAAAACTCGACGAGCACACGTGGGAACGCCTGGAGGAGGCGCTGATCATGGCCGATGTCGGCGCGCGCACGACAGCGTCCGTCGTCGGGACGCTCGAGAGCGAGGCCGCCGAAGGGGGATTGACGAGCGGGGAGGCGCTGTCGGAGCGGCTGATCGAGCTGCTCGCGGACACGGCGCGCAACGAGCACAACGACCGAATCGACATTCGCGCTAAGCCGACGGTGATCCTCGTCGTGGGCGTCAACGGGACCGGCAAGACGACCACGATCGGCAAGCTCGCGTGGCACCTGCGCAAGGAGCTCGGAGTGAGCGTGCTGCTCGGCGCGGCCGACACGTTCCGCGCGGCAGCGACAGAGCAGCTCGAAGCGTGGGCGCGCCGAGCTGGCTGTGAGATTGTCACAGGGCCGCAGGGCTCAGACCCTGGATCGGTAGCGTTCGAGGCGGTCGCCCAAGCACGCGCGCGCGCCATCGACGTGGTGATCGTGGACACCGCGGGACGCCTGCATACCCAGGACGATCTGATGGGAGAGCTCGCCAAGGTGCGGCGCGTGATATCGAGACAGTTGGAGGGCGCGCCACACGAGACGCTGCTCACGGTCGACGCTACGACCGGTCAGAACGGGTTGCGCCAGGCGCAGATGTTCTCAGAGGCAGCAGGAGTGAGCGGGATCGTGCTCACGAAGCTCGACGGCACGGCCCGGGGAGGGATCGCGCTCGCGATCGCACACGAGCTACAGCTGTCGGTGAAGCTGATCGGGATCGGCGAGCAGCTCGAGGATCTGCGGCCGTTCGATCCCGACGATTTCGCCCACGCCTTGATCGCGAGTGCTTGAGGCGCTCTTGAGCCATAATCAAAAGTATGGACGCTTGGATCGTGTGGCTGGTGGTCGCGTGTTTGCTTGGCGTTGGCGAGCTGCACCAGGGCGGCTTCTACCTTGCGCCGTTCGCGGCGGGGGCGGCGTTGGCGGCGGTTGTGGGCCTGTTGGGCGTGGGTACGCTGCTGTCGGCGATCGTGTTCCTGCTCGCCTCGGGGATCGTGTTCGGGGGACTGCGACCGATCGCGCAACGCCATCGCAGACTGCCGCCGGCGATCCGTACGGGCGCGGCCGCGCTCGTCGGGCGTAAGGCGATCGTGCTGGAGCGAATCGCCAACGACGAGGCGGTCGGCTGCGTGAAGATCGACGGTGAGGTGTGGACCGCGCGCAGCTTCGACGAAGACGAGGTGTTCGATCCGGGCGAACGCGTCGAAGTCGTCGAAATTCGCGGTGCGACAGCGCTGGTAATGCACTGATATGGCCGCTGGCGCGAATATCACGAGGTAGGCTCAGCTTGGATAAGCGAATGAAAGAGAGGCGACTCCCATGGTCGCTCTGATCGTCATAGCCGTGGTCGTTCTGTTCGCGCTGGTCGTGGCCGCGCGCACGATTCGTGTGATCCCGCAAGCGCGCGCGGGTGTGGTGGAGCGGCTGGGTCGCTACAGCCGCACGCTCGAGCCGGGCCTCACGATCGTCACGCCGTTCATCGACCGGGTGAAGCCGCTCGTCGATCTGCGCGAGCAGGTGGTGAACTTCTCTCCACAGTCGGTCATCACCGAAGACAACGTTGTCGTGGGAATCGAGACGGTGCTCTACTTCACGATCACCGACCCGCGCTCGGCGACCTATGAAATCGCCAACCCGCTGCAGGCGATCGAGCAGCTGACCGTGACGACGCTGCGCAACGTGATCGGCGGATTGACGCTCGAGGCGACGCTCACCGCGCGCGAGAACGTCAACACCGAGCTGCGTGTGGTGCTCGACGAGGCCACCGGCAAGTGGGGCATTCGCATCAACCGTGTGGAGATCAAGTCGGTCAACCCGCCGCCGGACATCAGGAGCGCGATGGAGAAGCAGATGCGTGCCGAGCGCGACCGACGCGCGGCGATCCTCACCGCCGAAGGTGAGAAGCAGGCGCAGATCCTCACGGCCGAGGGCGCCAAGCAGGCCGCCGTTCTCACGGCCGAGGGCGCCCAGCAGGCCGCGGTCCTCGACGCGGAGGGCGAGCGCCAGGCGGCGATCCTGCGCGCGGAGGGCGAAGCCAAGGCGATCGACACCGTGTTCACGGCGATCCACGAGGGCAAACCAAACCGCGAGCTGTTGAGCTACGAATATCTGCAGATGCTGCCCCAGCTCGCCGAAGGTGAAGCGAACAAGGTGTTCGTCATCCCGTCCGAGTTCGCCGAGGCGTTTGGCGGCATCGGCGAGGCGCTGGCACGCGGTGGGGAGAAGAGGCCTCCTCTACCCGGTCCGCCCGAGCACGCGTGAGGTCTCACGCGTGAGGCTGAGATCGCCGGCCGCGCGCGCGTTCTGGGCCGCGTTGCCGTGTTTGCGCGTCAGGCTGCGAGAATTGCGCGTCTGATGTTCGACTCTCTCGCCGAGAAGCTGCAGGCCACATTGGGCGACGTGCGCGGGCGGGGCACGCTCACCGAGAGGGACATCGACGATGCGATGCGCGAGATCCGCCTCGCGCTGCTGGAGGCGGATGTCAACTTCAAGGTTGTAAAGCGTTTTACGAGCGAGCTGAAGGATCGATGCTTGGGGGCTGAGATCGTCGGCAAGCTCAACCCCGGCCAGCAGGTCGTGAAGATTGTCGCGGACGCGCTGAGCGAATTGATGGGAGGCCCGTCCGCCCCACCCAGCCTGGGCTCACCTACTTTGGGCTCATCCACCTTGGATCCGCCCACTCACGTCGCGGCCGGCCTCAGCTTTTCGCCGCGACCACCCACGGTGATCCTGATGGCCGGCTTGCAGGGGTCCGGCAAGACGACCGCCACGGCGAAGCTTGCGCGCTATTTGCGAGAGCAGCACTCCTCCTCAGTGGCGCTCGCGGCCTGCGACGTGTATCGCCCGGCGGCTGTTGATCAGCTTGTCAAGGTGGGCGCGCAGGCGGGCGCGGCCGTGTATTACAGAACCCCACCCGATCCCGACCGTGACCCGGTAGAGATCGCCGCGTGGGCGCTGGAGCGTGCCCGCCAGGAGGGCAAGGACGTGCTGATCGTCGACACGAGCGGACGACTGCATGTGGATGAGGTGTTGATGGCCGAGCTCGTGGAGATCCGCGACGCGGTCAACCCGCACGATGTGCTGCTGGTTCTCGATGCGATGACTGGCCAGGACGCGGTCAACGTCGCGGAGCAGTTCGCGGCGGCTGTGCAATTTGACGGTGTCGTGATGAGCAAGCTCGACGGTGACGCGCGCGGTGGCGCGGCGCTGTCGGTGAAGGCGGTCACCGGCAAGCCGATCCTGTTCGCCTCCACCGGCGAGAAGCTCGAGGAGTTTGAGCGCTTCTATCCCGATCGTATGGCTCAGCGGATTCTCGGCATGGGCGACGTGATGAGTCTGATCGAGAAGGCCGAGCAGCAGTTCGACCAGACGCAGGCGGCCGAGCTTGAGCGCAAGCTGCGTCGCAACGAGTTCGGCCTGGACGATTTTCTCGACCAGTTGAAGACGGTCCGTAGGATGGGGCCGCTCACGAACGTACTCGGCATGATCCCGGGCTTCGCGGGCGCGCAGCTGAAAGGTCTCAAGGTGGACGAGCGCGAGCTCGACCGCATCCAGGCGATCATCCTCTCGATGACCGCCGAAGAGCGCACCCGTCCCGAGCTGATCAAGGGCTCGCGGCGTCTGCGAATCGCGCGTGGATCGGGCACCAATGTGCAGCAGGTAAACCAGCTCGTCAAGCAGTTCGCTCAGATGCGCAAGGTTATGAAGCAGGTCGGTCAGGGCAAGATGCCCGACATGGGCGCGCTCATGCGTCAGGCGCGCTGAGCGTCCACCGTCTAAGCTCTGAAGCTGACTTCACGCATCCCCGCAAGCATCCAGAGAGGACAATGTGTCGGTAAGGCTTAGGCTCACACGAGTGGGCGCAAGGAAGAACCCCGTGTGGCGCGTGGTCGTCGCCGACCAACGCTCACCCCGCGATGGTCGCGTTATCGAGACGATCGGCCACTACAACGCCCAGACGGACCCTTCGACGATCATGATCGACGAGGAGCGCGCGCGCAGTTGGCTGGCGCGCGGGGCGCAGCCGTCGAACACGGTTGCCAAGCTGCTGCGCATCCAAGGCATCAGCCGATAGCGTTTGAGTTGCGCACGATCTGGTGTCCTCCGAGGTCATGAGAGAGCTGTTGGAGTACCTCGCGCAGGGGCTGGTCGATCGTCCCGAAGAGGTGTCAGTCGAACAGTTCGAGGAGGACGACGGCACGATCGTGTTCGAGTTGTGCGTGGCTGACGGGGACTACGGGCAGGTGATCGGCCGCGGCGGGCGTACCGCGCACGCGCTGCGAACCGTCGTGAAGGCCGCCGCGGCAGGCGAGAAACGCCGCGTGCTACTCGACATAGTCGATTGACACGCGATCCGGCTTTCCAACCTGTTCGATTGACACAGGATCCGGCTTTCCAACCTGCTCGTCTGTCCCCACTGTCCCGAGCTGAGCTGAGATGACAGCGACAGCGGGTGATGGCTCCGCGAGTAGCGCAGGCGACGGCCCACACGCGCTGAGCGCCGGCCGTGCGGGTCGCGCGCATGGCCTGGACGGAAGCTTCTACGTGACGGGCGCTCGCCCCCGTTTGCTGGTGCTCGGGACGGAGGTCGTGGTGGCCGGCAGCGTTAGGGCAATCGTGAGGCGAGCCGGAACCGACGAGCATCCGATCGTGCGGGTGCAGGGGATTGAGGATCGCGCCGCCGCGGAGGAGATTCGTGGCATGGAGCTGACGGTTGACCGGGCGCACGTACCACTGCTTGGAGAGGGCGAGTGGTGGGCAAGCGAGCTGGAGGGCTGCGAGGTCATGGACGGCGAGCGCCACGTGGGGACCGTCACGAGGCTTGTGGAGCTTCCGTCATGCGAGGCGCTGGAAGTGCGACTTGCCGAGCCAGACCCCGACCGTGCGGCGCGCCCGCCGGGCGAGCTGCTGGTGCCGATGGTGCGTGACGCGATCCGCCACATCGACGCTGTCCAGCGGCGCATCGATGTCAACATGAGCTTCTTGGAGGACTCGTGATGGAGATCGACATCTTCACTTTGTTCCCGGAGTGGTTCGACTGGTTTGAGGCTCAGCGGCATGTGCGAAACGTGCTCGACAGTGGGTCACGCCTGCGCTATGTCAACCTCCGTGAACACACGCCGCTCAGCGGGGGTCAGGTCGACGACACCCCCTTCGGGGGGGGCGCGGGGATGGTGTTGCGTGTCAACGTGATCGGCGCGGCGTTGAGCGCCCACTACGGGATCGACGCGGCGCGTGTGCGCGAGCGAGGACGCGTGATCGTGCTCGCGCCGGGCGGGCGGGCACTCGACGAGCAGTATGTGCGGGAGCTGGCCGCCGAGCCGGCGCTCACATTGTTGTGCGGACGCTATGAGGGTTTCGACGAGCGGATCGTCGAGCATTTCGCGAGCGAGACCCTGTCGATCGGGCGCTATGTGCTGGCCGGTGGGGAGCTGGCTGCGATGGTTGTGTGCGACGCCGTGCTGCGCAAGCTGCCTGGAGCGCTCGGACACGCCGGATCGGCCATCGAGGAGTCGTTCAGCCAGGCGCTGGACGGCTGTCCCGAGTATCCGCATTACACACGTCCAGCGGAGTATCGCGGCTGGCGGGTGCCGGAGATCCTGCTGTCGGGCCATCACGAACGGATACGCGAGTGGCGGGCTCAGCAGAGCCGGCTCCGCGGCGAGCAGCGCGAGAGCTAGAAGCGGAGCCCGCGAGTGTCGGCTGCGCCAGACGCGTGAGTAGGAACTCGCCCGTTGGGACTTGTGAGCCGCCTGTTGCAGACACGCGCTCGGCGACGGTCACCTGCGCCCTGCGCTGCGACGTTCGCTACCATTCGCGGGCGCGTCGGTCTGTGCGGCGACTCCCGCCCACGCTGACGCCTTCTTTTTGCCATGAGCACCGTTATCGAAAGCATTGAGCGCGCGCAATTGCGCCGTGTCCCAGACTTCGCGCCGGGTGACCGCGTGAAGGTGCACTTCCAGGTGGTCGAGGGCACACGGCGGCGCATCCAGGTGTTCGAGGGTGTCGTCATCAAGCGCCAGGGGCATGGGGTGCGCGAGACGTTCACCGTGCGCAAGCAGTCCTTTGGGGTGGGCGTCGAGCGCATGTTCCCGGTGCACTCCCCAAAGATCGAGCGCATCGAGCTGGCGGCCAGGGGGGACGTGCGTCGCGCAAAGCTCTACTACCTGCGCGACCGCGTCGGCAAGCGCGCACGTGTGCGCGAGCGTCGCTACACCGGTCCCGAGCAAGTTGTCGAGTCTGGCTTGTTGTACGAGCCGACTGGAGCGACCGACGCGGATGGCACGACCGCCGAGGATAGCCAGGACACGTCGAAGGTGGCCACGGACGAGGCCGATCCCTCCTCAGACGCCGGCGACGCTTCAGCCGGCGACCCGGTCGCGTGACACCTGGATCCCCCTCGACCAAGGGCTCTAAGGACAAGGGTGCGGGTGGGGGGGCGCCCAAGTCTAGGACCAACTCGATCATCGAGCTGGTCGTGATCGTGCTGGTGGCGGTTGGCCTGGCGGTCGGAATACAGGCGTTCATCGTGAAGCCATACAAGATCCCAAGCCGTTCGATGGAACCGACGCTGGAGGTCGGCCAGAGGGTGCTTGTCGATCGCATCGGGATGCACTTCAGCGAACCCAAAGTCGGTGAGATCGTGGTATTCCATCCGCCCAAGGACGCCGAACAGCAGGTGTGCGGGCCGGCGCCCCACATGGTCACCCCGGGCGGCGCGCCTTGTGACGCGCCCGAGCCCGAAGAGGCGAGCGTGAACTTCATCAAGCGCATCGTGGCCGGTCCCGGAGATACGCTGTATGTCAAGGAAGGCCATGCTTATGTCAACGGCAAGCGAGAGCACGACTCCTACATCACTCCATGCGGCGGCAGCTCGGAGTGCAATTTCCCGACGCCGATCAAGATTCCCGCCGGTCACTGGTTCATGATGGGGGACAACCGTGGCGAATCGGACGACAGCAGGTTCTGGGGACCCGTCCCCACAGCGTGGATCATCGGAGAGGCTTTCCTCACCTACTGGCCGCCCGATCGCATCGGCTCGCTCTGAGAGCCCTCCAGAGCAGGCACCGAGCTCCAGGAGACCGTACTCCTCCAAGCGCGCGACTCGTCGTCGCGCGCGAGCGGGCACGAGCGGGCAGCGCCTGTTCGCTTTCGACCGCCGGCTCGGTGTGCCGCTGGTCGCGGGCACCGATGAGGCCGGCCGCGGCTGTCTGGCGGGACCGCTCATCGCGGCGGGAGTGCTGTTTGACTACGACCGGCTCACCGCGCGGGATCTGCGCGCGCTTGGAGCGCTCAACGACTCCAAGCAACACACAGCGGCGGCGCGTGAGCAGCTCTATCCGCTAGTGCTGTGCACCGCGGTGCGCGTCACAGTCGTGTCGCGTTGTGTCAGTGGGATCGACTCGTTCGGCCTGCACAAGACCAACCTCGCGGCCTTGCGTGACGCGATACGCGCCGTCACCAGCGATGTCGAGGGTGATGTCGAGTGTCTCATCGACGGTTTCGCCGTACCCGAATTCGAGCGTGCCCAACGACCGATCGTAAACGGGGACGCCACCAGCGCCGCGATCGCGGCGGCGTCGATCGTGGCGAAGGTCACACGCGACCGCTACATGCACCACGCGGACGAGCTGCATCCCGGATGGAGCTTCGCCGAGCACGTCGGCTACTCCACCCCGGTGCACCGCGAAGCGATCCTACGCCAGGGAGTGTCCCCGCTGCACCGCATGTCCTTCCAGTCCGCGGCCTATCAGCAGCTGGCGCTCTGAGCGCGCTCCCCGCTGCCAAGCTCCTCGATGTGATGGTGGCCTATCTCCTAGGCCGAAAGGTTCTTGCGAGCAGGACGTCTTAGGCCTCGTGATGGTCTGCGCATTCGTGGGCGCGATGGCCTAGTTTCGCTCTGGTACGGGGATTGTCGGGTAGTGCTGGTGGTCTTGTTGGAGTGAGAAACACTGGTTCACTTTTGCTTGACATGGCGTTATGGTCGTTGCTAAGCTCGCGGCTAGATCCCATCGGTTGGGATCTTTTGTAGTGCTTATAAGGGTCGGACTCTGTGCCTTTCTGACCATGGACGAGTACTCTGTCCGGCCATCTCAAGCCTCGGAAGAGGCTGGCCAAGCCTCGGACGAGGGAAAGGTAAGACCGAACAATGAAGAGAATACACATAGTAGGTATTACATTGTTTGCGATGCTCGGATTTGGCGCACTATCAGCCGGGTCTGCCTTCGCTCAAGAAACAGCACAGTGGTTAGTCGATAGCGCGACCATAGCGTTAACGGAATCATGGAACGTTGATATAACAGGAGAACTGTTATTGGAAGATATGAATGCAACCCTTAAACCAGACGTCTTATGTATAGAAGTCTTAGCTTTAGGATTCCTCTATTCAAACGGTGAAGATACAGTCACTGAAGGGGAATGCATGAAAGAGGAATCGATGACCTCTGGCGTTAGCTGTGAAACACCTAAACCAGCTAACCTACCTTGGTTAACGCAGCTGGTACAGGTGAGCACAGCTCCGCCGGAATACTTAGACGAAATAAAAAATGGTGGAAAAGGTGAACCTGGATGGACAGTGACGTGTACTGCCCTTGGTGTAAAAGTAACTGACACATGTACTACTGAAAATGGGAAACCATTACAGGAAAATATCGCAGGAACCGGGGAAGTCGAATCAGTGTTTGCGGAAGTCGTGGCCAAAGCCGAAGAAGCCAACTGTACTGTCGGTGGTGTCCAACAGGGCTTAGTCGTAGGCTCGTTGTTCTTGAACGCATTAAACGCAGCCGGGACTGAATTATTAACTCTGACGGTCAGTTTAACTGCAGAAGTAGTGTAGAGTGAATTAATAGATAATAATGATGCTGATATGGGGCGCGATCACCTCGCCCCATATCAGTTCTTGTAAGTATGTTGTTGCTGTGAAGTCAGGCGGCTCGTAGTAGCATAGTCGCGTAGGCGAGTGGGAGGAGAATAGGGGTAATGAGGTCCTTGGTTGCGGTCGCCGTTGCAGTGCTGATTGGGGTTGCTGGAAGTTTCATTGTCTCGTCTGCTTCTGCGGCGTTTACACGACCTTCTTTGCGACAGATAACCGGTACCCCTACGGGGGCGGGGAGCGCGATTGCTCCTTTTAGTGGTCCCGATGGAGTGACAGTAGATGGTGCTGATGATCTGTGGGTGGGCGACGGTTTTAGTGAAGATCATCTTGATGAGTTCGAACCTAGGGACACTAATAACAATTTTTTTACTATGGTGCCTCTCGTTACTGTCACGTTTCCAGAAAGCCTGACGATCGCCCGTGCAAGCGGCCACTTCTATTTTACTGGTCAAGACATTAATTCCGAAACTAACAAAGCTATCGAAGTTTTCGAAGTTTTCAAAAGTCTAGGTAAACGGGTAGATTTCCAGCAATGGGAAGAGAGACGATTCGAAAAAGGCGGCAGTGGCGGAGGGGTTCATGTCGCGATTGATAATTCAACCAGTTTGCTAGACCAGTCCGCTGGTTCTGTATATGTTTCTCACGGTGGTAATGATAGTCTACCTCCAGTTGGGGATGGGTCGCCTAAGGGTATCGAGAAGTTCAATGCCGCCGGAGATGAAGAGAATTTCGTCAACGCTAATAAAGAACCTGTTGATTTGCCTTATGTCGATGGTAATGATATTACGGGCACTCCAGGCGAAAGTTTTGGTGAAGAAGTCCGCGGGACGCCTGGCGACGTTGCAGTAGATAGTGAAGGAAATGTTTACGCTGTCGATTTGAACTATAATTCGAAGAGCAAAAATAATAGTCGTGAGAGCGCGGTGGTAGAGTTTAATCCTGAAGGTGTGTTTTTGCGTGCGTTTACTGGTGAAGATACTCCTGGCGTGGGGGAAGATCACGAATTTAATGGTTTTGGTGGTGAACCTAGGGGTGTGACTATTGATCCTGTAACTGGTGATTTGTTGGTGTCGGTTTGGTCGTCTGATGAAGAGGGTGTTGTTGATGAGTTTGGTTCGTCGGGTGTGTTTGTGGGTCAGATTTCTGAAGTTGAAGTGTCTCCTGGTGTGCGTGAGCGTTTGAAGAGGCCGTCTGAAATGGTGGTTGATTCTGTTGGCGATTTGTATGTTGTTGATGGTGGTGAGCATGTTGTTGATGTGTTTGGTCCTGGTGTTTTCTTGCCTGGTTTGAGGTTGTCGGAGCCTTCTGAAGTATTGTCTGGTGGTGCGACGTTGGTTGGTTCTGTTGATCCTGAAGGTCAGGCGTTGAGTGAATGTTATTTTGAATATGTGTCTGAAGAAAGTTTTGTGAGGGAAGGTTTTGCTAAGTCTGTTGTGCGTGAATGTGAACCTTCGGCGGGTAGTATTTCTAAAGAAAGTGATCGTGAGGTTTCTTATTCGGTGCGGGCTAGGCTTGAAAATTTGGTGCGTGGTGTGACGTATCGTTTTCGTTTGGTTGCGTCGTCGTCTGGGGTGGATGGTGGTGTTGAACGTAGTGGGTCGTTGGCGTTTACTACGCCTGATGTTCCGCGTGTTGTTTCGACGTCTGTTGGTGATGTGTCGTCATCGTTTGTTAGTTTGAGTGCTGGTATCGCTCCGTTGGGTTTGGCTACTTCTTATCATTTTGAAGTTGATACGAGGCCTTATTCGTTTGGTGAAGGGTCTCATGGTGTGAGTGTTCCTGTTCCTGATCTTTCTGTTGGGTCTGGTGGTCTGTCAGGAGGGGCTGTCGCGAACGTGGTTCAGCAGGTTGGTGGTCTTTTGCCCGGCACGACTTATTATTTTCGTGTTGTCGCTACGAATGCTAGTGGTGTGACTAGTGGTGCGGTGTGCGGGGCGGTGTTTACTGCTGATTGTTCGTTTACGACGTTGCCTTTGAGTGGTGAAGTGTTGCCGGATGGTCGTGCTTATGAGTTGGTGACTCCGGTTAATAAGGGTAGCGCTGAAGATATGTTCGGTGCTTTTGGTGGCGAAACCGGTGAATTTAAGAATAACGATGTTGGTTATTCTTCGAGATCGGGTGAAGAATTCTGGTTGGAAACACGTGCGGCGTTCGGTTCGTTCGCGGGCGCAGCGAACAATATTTATGTGTTCCGCCGCGACGAACAGGAAAAAGATTGGTTGACGACTCCGTTGGTGTCACCCTTGTTGGGTGTTCAGTCTATTGAATATAAGGGTGATGTTTTTGATCCTTCGGCGTTTACGAACGTGGGTATTTCTGATAATGTTGGTGCGCAGGCTAGCTCTGCTGGTTTGCATGATGTGAGCCTGCTCGGTCCTCCTGGCGGCCCTTACACAGAAATCCATAACGAAAACTACACGGAAAAAAACGTGGGTACGTTGATCGTTGGTGGGTCGAATGAATTGAGTAATATTGTTCTTGAAAGCACTGATCATACTCTAGCCGCGAGCGTGAAAGCGCAGGATCCTGGTAGTAGCACTCTTTATGAATGGGCTGGTAGCGTGTTTACTCCTGTGAGCATTAATACTAAAGGTGTTCCTTTCCCGTGTGGTGGTGTGCTGGGTCAGGGCTTAGTTCCTGGTACTCGGTATGGCGCGGTGTCCGCTGATGGGTCGAAGGTTTTCTTTACCGCGCCGGACCCTTATGCGGTGGGTGATGGTAACGGTTGTTGGGGTGGTAGCGCGAGTCCGTTGAGTGACGCTCCGGAGCTTTATATGCGTTCTGGTGGTATGACGATCGAGCTGTCAGCACCCGAGAAGGGTGTTTCTGATCCTACTTGTCCTGGTGTTGAAGAAGCTTGTCATCCCGCGGTGTATGTCGGTGCTTCTGAAGATGGTTCGAAGGTGTTCTTCATCACCGAAGGCGAGTTGACCAGCGAAGCGGTGAGCTTGAAACTAGCCGATCCGGAGTTGTATGAGTGCGAAATCGTGGGTTCGGCGTGCAGGTTGACGCGTGTCTCGGTGGGCGAAGCTGGTAGTCCTGTGCGTGAGGCAGGTAGTACGGGTGCTCATGTTTGGACGGTGCCCTCAGTGTCTGCTGATGGTTCAACCGTGTATTTCACGGCGTTAGCAGCGCTCACGCGTGAAGCACCGGTACCGAGTGGGGAACAGCCGGGACCGGTTGACGTGTATCGTTATGACACGGAAACCGGTGGGATCGTGTATGTCGCGACGGTGAACACGCTTGACTATCCCGAAAACGACCTGTTGGCGTGGGAGAATTCTGCGCACATGGGTATAGATGAGGGTGGAGCTGCGCTTGTGACGCGAGCGAACTGGTACACGACGCCTGATGGTCGTTATTTGCTGTTCGGGTCCAGGGGCGAACCGGCTGACGGGTATAGCACTGTGATCGCTGGTTCTTGTCCGATGTACGATACGCAGCACAGCGCGTCGATAGGGCATTGCAGCGAGGTATATCGTTATGACAGCAGCCTGCCGGTGTCTGAGGGCAAACTCGGTGTTGCCGATAATCCTGTGTGTGTGTCGTGTGATCGCAGTGGCTCACAACCAGTGTCCAACGCGTTCTTCGCGACTACGGCGGCGTCTGAATCGCCGGCTGGTGGTCCTGTACGAGCGATGTCCGATGACGGGTCGTGCGTGTTCTTTGATTCCGCTGACCCGTTGGTCGGACAGGCCCAGAACCAGACACTCGATGTGTATGAGTGGGAGGCGCAGGGCAGCGGTCATTGCGAAACAAAACCGTCTGCGGGCACTAACGTGTGCGAACTAACGGAAGGCTGTGTGTATTTGATAAGTTCTGGTGAGGATCCAACACCATCGTATTTCCTTGGTGCTAGCGCGAACGCTCAGAACGTTTTCTTCGGCACTCACGCCCGTCTGGTAGCGCAGGATAACGACGAAGCTGGTGATCTGTACGACGCTCGGATAGGCGGCGGTTTCAGCGTGCCGAGCAATGTCGGTCCGTGTGAAGGAAATACGTGCCAGAACCCTTCGGTGGCGCCGATAGACGCGACTCCTGGTACGCTCACTTTCTCCGGAGCGCCGAGCACGAGCGAAACGAAATCCAATACCGGCCCGAAGGCAAAGACCCTGACGAACGCCGAAAAGCTAACGAACGCGCTAAAAGCATGCAAGAAGAAGCCAAAGGCGCACCGTAAAAAATGTGAAAGAGAAGCACGCAAACGTTATCCAACGAAAACAAAGAAAGCTAAAAAGACAGTTCGTGCGGGACACGCTACCAAGGCCGGGAAGGACAAGAAATGAAGCGCGTAAACTTCCGACCAGCACACACCATGTGTCACTATCTAGCACACGCGAACCTTCTCATGCAACATGTAACCATCATCGTACAACATGTGACCACCACCGTTATTAACGCTAACCTCACGATCCCGTTGACCATCACGCTACCCATCATATGTTTGGTGTTGCTCACTCGTAGAACGACGGGTCTGACTCACGGTGTGGTTACCGTCATGATCGTATTGACATGCGGTGTGACCATACTGTTTATTCTCAATCCTGTTCCGGCATTCGCTATTACCCAAAACCCGCGATGGACCGTGACCGCTGTATCTGCTCCTACAAATTTTAGACCTGGGAGCACGGGTGCTGAAGACGCGTATAAGGTCAGAGTCACTAACACTGGTGGGGCTGTTAGTAACGGCGAACCCGTTATCATAACTGACGAATTGCCCACGGGATTGGTGTTGGATGCTGCCGGGGCGTCCGCTGAAGATCAGCTAGCCCATTATAAAAGCGAAGCGCCCACGGCCAAGTTCAAATGTGTGCTCAACGAGTGTACTTATACCGGTGTGGTCGTCCCGGAGGATAGTTTGATCCTAACGTTCCCAGTAGACGTTCTAGCGAGCAAGGAGGGATCGGTCACGAATGTGGTTCGGGTCACCGGTGGTGGCGCCAGCGACGCCGTCATGGAAACCCCGACCACGATTTCCTCCGCCCCGGCGAGCTTCGGTATCTCCCCTGGTGGTGCGACTACCGCCCTGTCTAGTATCCAGGCCGGTGCGCACGCGGACATCACCGGTTCGATCGCTTTCAATACGACCAATCAAAAAGGCTCGCTTGCCGGTGATCCCAAGGAATTCACAGACGAACTACCACCCGGTTTCGCGGGCGATCTAGTAGACACTCCTACGTGTCCCCCCGCACGGTTCTCCCTCGAAGAATGCCCGATGGACACCCAGATCGGTGTGACGACGATAACGACGGTCATCTCCGCTACCGAAGTACCGTTCTCCTACACGGAGGCTGTCTATAATCTTTCACCGAACCCGGGAGAAGTCGCGAAGTTCGGGTTCACCGTAGCCGGTAATTTCAATATTCAAGGAAACGTATCGGTCAATCCCGATAATTACGGTCTACGCGTCACATTCCACAATATCGATGATTATATTTCCGAGGTTGACAGTGCGACACTAACGATCTGGGGTGTCCCGGCGGCCGCGATACACGACCCCTGGCGCTGGAAGCCCGAACCAGAACACGATAACAGTCATTTCGGTGTCGCGTCAGAAATCGCTCCGGTCCCATATTCCACTAACCCTACCTCGTGCGAAGGGACGCTTGGTGCGTCACTCCAGATGCTGACGTCTTGGCAGCACCCGAACGAAAGCGTGCCGTTGACCAATACCCTGTTCGGACCGATCGTGGGGTGCTCGCAGTTGAGCTTCCCGGTGACGCTGACAGCGGTGCCTACGACTGAATCGGCGGAAGCGCCCACTGGGCTAGACTTGAATCTAGCGGTCAAACAGACTTATGAAAACGCTGAAGGTCTAGCGTCCGCGACACTGAAGGAGGCCGTCGTCACATTGCCTGAAGGGATGACGGTCAACCCATCAGAGGCTTCGGGTCTCGCTGCGTGCAGCCTGGCCGAGTATGAAGAAGAAGCCCTTGAAGAATCCTCGGGTAGGGGCTGTCCAAAGAACTCGAAGCTAGGGGAAGTCACGATCGAAACGCCGTCGCTGAAGGAAAAGGGTGAGGGTTCGGTGTATCTCGCCGAACCGGCTCCCCGTGGCGAACCTGGTCGCAACCCTTTCAATTCGCTGATCGCATTGTATGTCGTGGCTCGGTTCCCCGTTCGAGGGGTACTCGTGAGGGTCGCAGGACAGGTCACCCCGAACCCGGTCAGCGGTCAGCTGGTAACGACGTTCGCCGGGCAACCACAGATCAATGGTGTGAACGGTCTCGGTGGTCTCCCGCCGTTGCCGTTCAGCTCGTTCACGTTCAAATTCGATCAAGGCCAAACCGCGCCGCTCGCTAATCCGCCGGTGTGCGGATCCTACAATGTGGCCGCCAGCCTGAACCCGTGGTCTGAACCGGAAAGAAGCGTAAACCTCACAGCCCCCGCGTTCAACATAACCCACGGCTTCCTTGAAGGCAGTCCGTGCCCTGCTAGTGCTCTACCACCGTTCGCTCCACAGGTGATCGCGGGCGATGAAGACAGCGACGCGGGATCCTACACCCCGCTCTACACCCGTATCGTCCGAAACGACGGGGAACAGGAGATCACAGGACTATCCTTCCAACTACCCCCGGGACTGACCGGGAACCTATCAGGTATCCCGTTCTGCTCTGAAGCGGACATCGCGCTCGCGCGGACCAAGACCGGTACGCAAGAGGAAATAGAACCATCGTGTCCACCGGCAAGCGAAATCGGGCATACCCTCGTCGGCGCGGGCGTGGGATCGATCCTGGCGTACGCGCCGGGAAAGGTCTATATGGCAGGCCCGTTTGAAGATGCACCGTTCTCGGTCGTCTCGATCAGCTCAGCGAAGGTCGGCCCATTCGACCTAGGCACCGTCGTAGTGCACCTACCGCTTCTGATCAACCCCCACACCGTCGCCCTGAGCGTCGCGTCCGGTAGCGCGGACCAGATCCCGCACATCATAGACGGGATCGTGATCCACGTACGCGACATCCGCGTCTACATAAACCGGAAAGACTTCACGCTGAACCCGACTAACTGCCAACCAAAGAACATTACAGCCACAGTGACCGGATCAGGATCAAACTATGCCATCCCAGCCGACCAGGACACCGTCAGCGTCAACGACCCGTTCCAAGTAACCAACTGTACGAGCCTGGCGTTCAAACCAAACTTCAAAGTCTCAACCACAGGGAAAACCTCAAGGAAAGAAGGCGCCAGCCTAACAGCCAAGCTGACATACCCCAAAACACCCCAAGGCACCCAAGCCAACATCAGCTCAGTCAAGGTAGACCTACCAAAGCAACTACCCTCACGCCTAACAACACTACAAAAGGCATGCATCGACAAAACCTTTGAAACCAACCCAGCATCCTGTCCCACCACATCACGAGTAGGCACCGCCACCGCAATCACCCCAATACTACCAGTCCCACTAACAGGCCCCGCCTACTTCGTATCCCACGGCGGCGCGAAGTTCCCAGAACTAATCATCGTGCTACAAGGCTACGGCATAACAGTAGACCTCCAAAGCGCCACATTCATCAACAAAGCAGGAATCACAAGCAGCACATTCAAGACCGTCCCAGACCAACCAGTCACAAGCTTCGAACTAACACTACCACAAGGCAAATACTCAGCACTAGCCGCCAACGGCAACCTCTGCAAAAACAAACTCGTAATGCCCACCGCATTCACAGCACAAA
>CAVXBL010000002.1:0-339713 GCA_963760155.1 uncultured Solirubrobacterales bacterium | reverse complement strand
ATGGCTCCGGCGGCCGGACTCGAACCGACAGCTGGCGAGTGACAGTCGCCCATGTTGCCCTTACACCACACCGGAACACAACTGTCACGGTACCGCGCGCTTGGGACACTCGACGCTACGTAGCGAATGAGCCACTTCAGCCAGCCGTCCGTCGAGGATCGCCTGGCGTAGGTCGGCCATCAGACGCGCGAGAAACGCGAGGTTGTGTTCGGTCAGCAGACGCGCGCCGGTGAGCTCACCGGCGCGCGCCAGATAGGAGAGATAGGCGCGCGAGAGCCCGTGCGCGCACGCGTAACACGCACAGCCCTCCGTCAGTGGCTCAGCGCTGGTGCGCCATTGGCTTTTGGTGAGGTCCACCCGCCAACGGTTGTGCGGGTCGTGGACGAGCGCGGTGCCGTGACGTCCAAGCCGCGTGGGCATCGCACAGTCGAACGTGTCGATACCGAGCTCCACCCCGCGGATCAGATCGTTAACCTCGCCGATCCCGAGCAGATGCCGCGGGAGATGCTCGTACTCGCCGCCCAACTCCGCCGTGGCGTAGCCGACAACCTCGTACATCTGCGCCTTCTCGGCGCCCAGCGAGCCACCGATCGCCACGCCGTCACAACCGCTGGCCGCGACAACGCGCGCCGAGGCACGACGCATGTCCTCATACACACCGCCCTGCACGATCCCGTACACGAGCTGGTCCGCGGGCCCGCGCTCAGCGTGCCAATCCAAGCAGCGAGTCAACCAACGGTGGGTGCGTTCGGTCGAGCGCTCGGTGTAGTCGCGATCGACGTGGAAGGGTGTGCACTCGTCGAACACCAGCGCGATATCCGAGCGAAGCGCGGCCTGTACCGCCATCGAATCCTCCGGAGATATGAAGCGCTCGCCGCCGTCCACGTAGGAGCGGAAGCGCACACCCTGCTCCTCGATCGAGAGGATCGCGCCTTCGCGCCCCGCGTTCTCGCGCCCCGCGTTCTCGCCGTGGCGCGCATGGAGCGAGCGAGACTTGATCTCATCGGCGATCGTGCCGTGACCCATCGAGAACACCTGAAAGCCGCCTGAGTCGCTGATGACCGGTCCGCGCCAGCCCATGAAGCGATGCAGACCGCCGAAGCGCTCGATCAACTCGGCGCCCGGGTTGAGCATCAGATGGAACGTGTTGCCGAGCACCATCTCGTAGCCAAGCGCCTCCACCTCCGCCGGCAGCAGCCCCTTGACGGTGGCCTTCGTGGCGAGTGGCACGAAAGCGGGTGTACAAACGTCGCCGTGCGCGGTGCGCAGCCGGCCCGCGCGCGCGTTCGTGGCGCTATCGCGCGCTTCGATTGTCAGAGCCACCAACGCCGCATCCTAGAAGCCAAGCGCTCACAACGCGTCTCGAAGGGGCGGCGCGTCCAGCTGCCGATCCGACATGCCGATCGTCTGGGACACGTTCTCACGCCGCGTGCGCCCTAATGTGAGCTGTCTCGCGCGGTGTCCTGCTGCCTCGCTCACCAACTGCTCACATGCTCGCCTCGCTCATCAACGTCACTCACCTCGTCCAGGTCTTCGGCTACCCGCTGCTGTTCTTGGTCGTGATGGCCGAGTCCAGCGGTGTTCCGATCCCGGGCGAGACCGGCCTGATCGCGGCGGCCGTGCTGTCCAGTCAAGGCAAGCTCCATATCCAGCTCGTGATCCCGATCGCCGCCGTCGCCGCGATCGTGGGCGACAACATCGGCTATCAGATCGGCCGCAAGGGCGGACGCTGGCTGCTGGAAAGGCCGGGGCGCTTTCAGCGTCAGCGCCTGCAGGTGTTGAGCACCGGAGAACCGTTCTTCGAGCGACATGGGCCCAAGGCGGTCTTCTTCGGGCGCTTCGTGCTGGGCTTGCGAGTGTGGGCGTCGTGGTTGGCGGGCGCCAACCACATGCGTTGGCGTTCGTTCTTTCTCTGGAACGCGCTCGGAGGAATTTGCTGGGCGACGGGCATCGGCCTGACCGCCTACTTCCTCGGCAACACCGCGGGCAGCGCGATCGAAGCGTTCGGACTCTACGGGCTCGCGGCGGTGCTGGTGGCTATCGGCGTGTTCCTTGGCGCCCACATTCGCCACCGTCGTCACGCTGGGGCAACGGCGAGAGACGCCAGCAAGCACCAGCGAGATTGAAGCCACACGGCGAATCTCCGTAGATCCGCGTGCTACCGCGTAGATGAGCTCTCAGCTCGGGATACAGCAGCCGGGCGCGATCCGGTCCCACATCTCCACGAGCGTCTGCAGCTCGGGCTCAGAGAAATGCGAGAGGAAATGTTCGCGCACGACCGCTCGGTGGGTGCCGCGCGCCGCTGAGAGTCGTTCGCGGCCGCCGTCGGTGATACACGCGTAGGCACCGCGGGCATCGTGTTCGCAGGTGCAGCGTCCCAGCAGCTCGTCGCGCTCGAGCCGATCGACCAAACGCGTGAGGCCGCTGCGCGAGAGCTGGGCCCGCTCGGCTAGATCGCACATGCGCATTCGTCCGGCTGGAGCATCCACCAGATACTGGAGCACCTCATAGGAGCTGAGCTGCAGACCGTGCTCGCGCTCCAGTCGGCTCTCCAGGCGCTTGGCTAGGGATGCGTGGGCACGCAGCAGACCTCGCCACGCGCGCTGGCCGATCTCCGATCGGTCAGCCTCGTCGAGACCGTCCTGCTGTCCGGGCCTCTGCTCCTCGACTGGAGCGAGCTTCAAGACGGCTGCTGTGGCTGTGACGGTGGACATAACGTCGTTCTGCGCTAGCTGCGTGCTGAGTCGAACATAGCAGTGTAGGACACGAGAATCCCTGACAACCGTGCGCGGAGAGGTCTAGTTACGCGTAGCTCTCCACGCCCACCACATCATCAGTGGCTGCAACGGCAGGCGCGCATAGAGCGCCCAGCGCGGGATCTTGCGAAAGCCCTCTGGCGTACGCGCCATATAGAGGTTCGCCGGGAACACCGCCGCGAGCAGCGCGATCAGCCCAAGCCCGGCGGCGCGACGAGTCCGCGGCAGCAGCACTCCAAGCCCCCCAGCCAGCTCGGCGACGCCGCTGACGGCGACGAGGCTCTGCGCACGGCCCTTCATGCTGGGCGGCACGATCGCCTCATAGGCGCGCGGCATCACAAAATGGTTGACGCCGGCGGCGACGAACGCGACCCCGAGCGCCAGCCGCGAACGCGACCCGCTGCGGGGACCCTCGGCGATCGAGCTGGGCGTGTCGGTGTCCATCGTGTCTCCTATCGTTTGGAGCTCGCTTGGCTTTCAAGTTTGGGGCTCGCTTGGCTTTCGATCAGCGATCGTCCGGTCATCTGCGACGGCTGGGGAATCCCCAGCAGGTCGAGCACCGTCGGCGCGACATCCGCAAGTATGCCGCCTTGTGCACGCAGCTCCAGTCCGAACGCGGTGACGATCAGTGGCACCGGGTTGAGCGAGTGGGCGGTGTTGGGGCTGCCGTCGGGCTCGAGCATGTGGTCGGCATTGCCGTGGTCGGCGCTCACCACGCACACACCCCCGCTCGCACGCACAGTCTCGAGCACCATTCCAAGGCACTCGTCGACCGTTTCGATCGCGGTCACCGCGGCGGGAATCACACCGGTATGGCCGACCATGTCGGCGTTGGCGAAGTTGATGATCCCGAATCGAAGCCCATCCGCCCGGTCCTCACTCCATGCGCCGACAAACGCGCGCGCCGCCTCGCGGGCGCTCATCTGAGGCTTGTGGTCGTAGGTGGGAACATCACGCGGGGAGGGCACCAGCTCGCGTCGCTCTCCGCTATAAGGGGTCTCCTCACCGCCGTTGAAGAAGTAGGTGACGTGCGGATACTTCTCCGTCTCGGCCACGTGCAGCTGTCGCGCGCCGCTGCGCGCGATCACGTGCGAGAGCGTGATGTCGGGGTGTTGGGGAGCAAACGCGACCGGGTAGGGCCAACGCTCCTCATACTCGGTGAGCGTCCTCAGACTGTCACACGGCGGCGCGCCGCCCCGACCTTCCCAACCGGGCAGCTGTTCGGAGCCGTCCTGCCCAAAGTTTGGCTCTGCCAGCGCTCTGACGATCTCGCGCATACGGTCGGGGCGGAAGTTGAAGCACAGCACGCTGTCGCCAGGCCGGATGCGAGCCTCCTCACCCACCGCCGTGGGCTCGATGAACTCGTCGGTCTCCCCGCGCGCGTACGCGTCGCGCACCGCCTGCTCGCCGGTTGCGACACGATGGGAAGCACGACCGTGCACCAGCAGGTCGTAGGCGCGCTGCACGCGCTCCCAGCGGCGATCGCGGTCCATAGCCCAGTAGCGTCCAACGACCGACCCCACTCGCACACCGGGCATGCGGTCCAGCTCAGCGAGGTAGTCCACGCCGGCATGGGGCAGAGTGTCGCGCCCGTCGCTGAACGCGTGCACCACGAGATCCGCCGCGGGCGCCAGCTCCCCGCCGAGCTCGATCAGCGCGCGCAGGTGATCGAGTGAAGAGTGCACCCCACCATCGGAGACCAGGCCGAGCAGATGGATGCGTGGAGGCAGACCGACCGAGCCGGATGTGACCCCGGGCACGCCCCCCAATTCTCGATCCCCACCGCGCGACTGCCCGTCACCTTCAGCTGAGCCGCCGCCTATGAAAACCGCACGCAGTACCTCGTTGCGTCCCAACGACCCATCCGCGATCGCCTCGCCGATGCGCACCAGATCCTGCTTGACGACCGCGCCCGCGCCGAGGTTGAGATGGCCGACCTCGGAGTTGCCCATCTGACCTTCCGGCAACCCGACGGCCGTCCCGCAAGCGGTGAGCGTGGTATGCGGGTAGCTCGCCCACAGCTCGTCGAACACAGGCGTAGAGGCCAGCGACACGGCGTTGCCGGGTCCAGGCTCGGCGAGACCCCAACCGTCGAGCACGACCAGGCACACGCACGGCGCACGCGCCACCGACGAGCCGCCCTCCGTGCTCATTGCTCGGCGGCGGCCACGATCGCGGCGAAGGATTCGGCCTGCAGCGACGCCCCGCCGACCAACGCCCCGTCGATGTCCGGCAGCGCCAGCAGCTCGCTGGCGTTCTCCGGCTTGACCGAGCCGCCATACAGGATACGCGTGCGCTCACCCGCCTCAGGGGAGCGTCCGCCGAGCAGCGCACGCACGAACGCGATCGCATCCTGGGCCTGCTCGGGGGTCGCGACCCGACCGGTGCCGATCGCCCAGATCGGCTCGTAGGCGATCACGACGTCGGCGAGTCGCTCCTCGGCGACCCCGGCGAGATTCTCACCCACCTGGTGGCGCAGCTTGCGCTCAGTCTCGCCGTCGTCGCGCTCGCCCTCGGTCTCCCCCACGCACAGGATCGGGATGAGTCCGGCCGCAAGCGCGGCGGGAACCTTCAGCGCGAGCGCCTTGTCGGTCTCGCCGAACAGCTCGCGGCGCTCGGAGTGGCCGAGCACCACCCCGCGCACGTCGAGCTCTGAGAGCATCGGCGCCGAAACCTCGCCCGTGAACGCGCCCTCGGGCTCGTGGTGCATGTTTTGCGCGTAGACCTCCACGCGCGAGCCGCGTGCGCTGTTGACCATCGCGCGCAGGTCTGTGAACGGCACGCAGATCGCGATGTCGCAGCCGCTAACCGAGGACACGCGCGGGAGCAGCGCCTGGATGTAGTCCTCGGCCTGCGCTTCGGTCTTGTGCATCTTCCAGTTGCCCGCGATCAGCGGCGTACGCGCAACATCCATCACGAGACCCACTTGACGACGTCCGCGCCCGACGGCACGCGCGATGCGCCCATCACGCGACGCTCGCACCTTCGAGCGCCTGGACCCCAGGCAGCACCCGGCCCTCGACCAGCTCGAGCGTCGCGCCACCGCCGGTGGACAGGTGATCGACGGTGTCCTCCAAGCCGAAGTGGGCGAGCGCGGCCGCCGAGTCCCCACCGCCCACCACGGTGACCCCGGAGGCGTCGGCCACGGCTTGCGCGACCGCGCGCGTGCCGGCGGCGAACGGGCCCAGCTCAAACGCGCCCATCGGACCGTTCCAAAACACGGTGCCCGCACGCGCGATCTCGCGCCCATAGCGCTCGGCGGTCGCCGGGCCGATGTCGAGCCCCATCCACCCCTCGGGGACCTCGACGCCATCCAGCACTCGGTGCTCGGCGTCGTCGGCGAGCCGGTCGCCGATCACCAGGTCGTCGGGCACCAGCAGGCGCGCCCGGCCGGGCTGTGGGGAGTGCGTGTCGCTGGCGCGCTCAAGCAGTGCTCGCGCGTGCACGGTGTCCTCCTCGCCGCACAGCGACTCGCCGACCGAGTGCCCCTGCGCGCACAGGAACGGAAAGCACATCGCCCCGCCGATGATGACGACGTCGGCGAGCGTGAGGAAGCGGTCGATGACGGCGATCTTGTCGGCCACCTTGGCTCCGCCGATGACCGCCACGAACGGCCGCTCGGGATTTTCCAGAATGCCGTTCAGCGTGCGCAGCTCGCGTTCCAGCAAACGCCCGGCGGCACACGGCAACAGATTGGCCACGCCCGCGGTGCTGGCGTGCGCGCGGTGGGCCGCGCCGAACGCGTCGTTGACGTAGGCGTCGGCGAGCGACGCCAGGGCTCGTGCCAGCTCGGGGTCGTTGGCGGTCTCGCCGAGCTCGAACCGCACGTTCTCGAGCACAACGATCTCGCCATCTGAGAGCCCGTCGACGAGCTTTCGCACATACGTTCCTACGACTTCGGGGGCAAGCGTTATGTGCGCGCCGGTGAGCTCGCGCAAGCGCTCCACCACCGGCGCCAGCGACAGGTCGGCCTCGGGCCGGCCCTCGGGACGCCCGAGATGCGACACGAGCACCAGTCGTGCGCCGCGCGCGCGCAGCTCTTCGATCGTGGGCAGCGCCTGCACGATGCGGGTGTCGTCGGCGACCACCCACGCGCCGGCGTTGTCGGTGCTCATCGGCACGTTGAAGTCCACGCGCACCAGCACGCGCCGCCCGCGCACGTCGAGTTGATCGAGGCTCCTCATCGTTTCAGCACGCTCACTTCAAGAAACCTCATCGTCTTAGTGGTTCCCGTTTCTTTAGGCACCATCACCGTATGCCTGGGGACCCTCACCATGCATGCCGCGTCGGGGGAGCGGCGTCATCTGGCGCCTCTGGCACGACCAAACCAGCTACGACCCCATCCAACACACCGCACTCCAACAACTTCTCGCCACCAGAGGTTGACACAGGAAGTCTCACAGGACCCTCTGCACCAGATCGACCAGCCGGTTGGAGTAACCCCACTCGTTGTCGTACCAGGCGACGACCTTCAGCATCGTGCCGTCGATCACCGCGGTCAGCTGAGAGTCAACGATCGAGGAGTAGGGCGAGCTGACGATGTCACTTGAGACGATCGGGTCCTCTGTGTAGGCCATAATCCCCGCCAGTGGGCCGCTCTCGGAGGCGGCCTTCAGCGCCGAGTTGACCTCCTCGACGCTCGTGGGACGAGCGCACTCGACGGTGAGATCGACGACCGACCCGGTCGGCACCGGCGCGCGCACCGCAAAGCCGTGCAGCTTGCCCTGCAGCTCCGGGACGACGAGACCAATCGCCTTCGCAGCACCGGTAGAGGCCGGGATCAGGTTGATCGCGGCGGCGCGCGCGCGACGCAGATCTTTGTGGGGTAGGTCCTGCAGCCGCTGATCGGCGGTGTAAGCGTGGATGGTGGTCATCAGGCCGTGGGTCACACCAACCGTGTCCACCAGCACCTTCGCTACCGGAGCCAGGCAGTTGGTGGTGCACGATGCGTTGGAGATGACCGAATGACTCTCGCGGTCGTACGCCTCCTCAAAGTTGACGCCGAGCGCGACGGTGACGTCGGGATCCGACGCGGGCGCGGAGATGACGACCTTGCTGGCGCCACCGGCCAGGTGCTTGGCCGCGCTGGGGCGGTCGGTAAACAGACCTGTGGACTCGATCACAACGTCCACACCGAGATCCCGCCACGGCAGCGCGGCTGGATCTCGCTCGGCGAGCACCCGTAGCTCGCGCCCGTTGACGATGATCGTGCGCTCGTCGCGTGTCTCAATCTCACCTGGGTAGGGCCCGAGGATCGAGTCGTACTTGAGTAGATGCGCGAGTGTGCGACAGTCGGTCAGGTCGTTGACGGCGACCCAGTCGATCTCGTGTGCGTCCTGCCGAGCCATTGCGGCGCGGAACACGTTTCGGCCGATACGACCGAATCCGTTGATTCCTACGCGTACGCCCATTCACAAGCCTCCTGTTGTGAAGAAATAAAGATGGGCCCGGCTCGCCGGCCTTCGGCCGACTGCGCCACCCTCTATGTCAAATGAACGATGCCGGGCCTCAGGAGGGTCACTCCGTTGCCCGGCATGGGCCGAAAAGGCTATCAGCAGCCCTATTCGGCGGTCTTTAGGAGTCGCGTGCGCTTGCCGACGTCGCGACGGTTTATGAGTCGCGCGTGCGCTTGCCGATGTCGGGATGGTTTAGGAGTCGCGCGTGCGCTTGTCGATGTCGCGATGGGCGACGGCGACCGTGAGCTCCTCGCGGTCGCGGTAGCGGGCGGCGAGGTGCTCGGCGATCGCGACCGAGCGGTGGTGGCCGCCGGTGCAGCCGATCGCGATCACAAGGTGGGCCTTGCCCTCGGTGACGTACTCGGGCAACAGGAAGTCCAACAGTGAGTGCAGTCGCTCGTAGAATTCCTCCAGGCGCCCATCGCGCGCGATGTACTGCACGACCCGCTCGTCGTGGCCGGTTAGCTCGCGCAGATCGTGCTCGTAATGCGGGTTGGGCAGGAAGCGTACGTCAAACGCGAGATCCTCCTCGCGCGGGGGGCCGTGCTTGAAGCCGAAGCTCATGAACGTGAGCGCGAGACGACCGACACTTTGGCGGGGCAGCATCTCGTCCGCTATGCGCGTGCGCAGCATCGCGGCCGACATACCGGTCGTGTCGATCACCAGGTCGGCGCGAGAGCGCAGTGGCTCCAGCAGCGCACGCTCAGAAGCCACCCCGACAGCGACACTGCCCGCAGGCGCGAGCGGATGGCGGCGACGGGTCTCCTTGTAGCGCGTGGACAGCGTCTGCTCGGCGGCTTCCAGGAACAGCACGTGGTGGGTTATGCCAAGCGCTTGCAGGTCGTCGACGACCGCGGTGAGCGCCTCGAAGTAGACCCCGCCGCGCACGTCGGAGACAACGGCGGCGCGCTCGACCTTGGAGCCCTCATGGACAAACAGCTCGACCAGCGAGCGGATCATCTCGGGCGGGAGGTTGTCGACGCAGAAGTAGCCGGCGTCCTCGAACACGTTCATGGCGGTCAACTTGCCGGCGCCCGAGAAGCCCGTGATGACGACGAGATCCTGCAGACGCGACTCGACGGTCGGTCCGCTGACGGGGCGGAGTGGCACGGGCCTGGCGGCGGCCATGACAATCATTGTGCCGCGTACGGCGGGGGAAAGAGTCAATCACATAGCCGCTGAGCCGGCCGAGGGGCGAGCGAGGCGAGAACGCAGCGAGCGAAGTGTGCTTGAAGCACATGAGTGAGCGAGGACAAGCCTCGCGAAGCTCATCGGCCGGCTCAGCCCGCACGGTGCAGGAGCGTATGGATGTCGCGTGCCGTCTTGGCCGGCAATCCGGGGACCGACTGTAGCTCCTCGCGCGAGGCGGCGAGGATCGCTTCTGGTGAGCCAAAGTAGCTGAGCAACGCGCGCTTGCGCGCCGGGCCGATGCCGGGCAGCTCGTCCAGCAGTGAGCTCGTCATCGCGCGGTCTCGTCGGGCACGGTGGTGGGTGATGGCGAAACGATGGGCCTCATCGCGTACGCGTTGCAGCAGCTGCAGCTCGGGAGTGGAGTGATCAAGCACGAGCGGATCGGCGCGGCCGGGCAGGAACACCTCCTCGATGCGCTTGGCGAGCGAGATCACGGCTACGCCGCGCTCGCGAAAACCTTCCAACGGAGCCAGGCCGGCCGCCAGCTGGCCCTTGCCGCCGTCGATCACCACAACGTTGGGGAGCGCGGCGAAGCTGGCGTCGTAGGAGGGGTCGTGCGGCGAGAAGTCAGCCTGTTGGCGCCATTGGGCGTAGCGGCGCGAGAGCACCTCCGCCATCGAGGCGTAGTCGTCGGGGCGGGCGGGATCTGTAATCGTGCGGACTCTGAAGCGGCGGTAGTCGGACTTCTTGGGCGCGCCACCCTCGAACACAACCATGGCGGCGACCGTGTGGGTGCCATGCAGGTTGGAGATGTCAAAGCACTCAACGCGCACCGGCACCACGTCGAGGCCCAGCGCGAGCTGCAACCCTTCGAGCGCCTGGGCGCGATGCTGGTGACGACGCTCATCGCGCAAACGCTCCTGGTCGAGCGCGAGCAGCGCGTTGCGATGGGCCAGCTCCAGGATGCGGTGCTTGTCGCCGCGCTCAGACGCGCGCAGCTCGACCGGACCGTTGCGTCGCCGCGAGAGCGCCTCGGCCAGCACCGGCTGGTTGGCGAGCTCGCGTTGAACGACCAGCAGCGCGGGGATCTGCGTGGGACCACCGTAGTACTGCAACAGGAACTCTTCGGCGACCTCAGCGACGTCGCGCTCGGTCTCGTTCGACAGATAAAACGAGTGGCGGTCGGAGAGGATGCCGTCGCGCACTTGGAAGACCTGCGCGTTGGCGTCGCGGCCGTCCACGGCGACGGCGACCGCGTCGAATGTGCCGATCGAGCTCTTGGCGACCCGTTGGCGCTCCATCAGCGAGCGCACTGCACGTAGACGATTGCGCTCCAGCGTAGCCTGCTCGTAGTCAAGCGTGGCGGAGGCGGCGCGCATCCGCTGCTCCAGATCGTGCTCGATCGCGCTGAAGCGTCCGCTGAGGAAGTCGATCACGCCGTCGATGCTGTGGCGGTAGTCCTGCTTGGACACGTAGCCCACGCAGGGCGCCTCGCAACGCTTGATGTAGTAGTCCAGACACGGGCTGCCACTGCGCCGTCCGGGCTCGCTGCCGGTGCAGGAGCGGTACATGAACACCTTGGCCAGCACCTCCAGTGTCGAGCGTACGCGCTTGGCCGACGAGTAGGGGCCGAAGTAGGCGCGCCCGGCGCGATGGCGCTCGCGGGTGAAGTACACGCGCGGATAGTCCTCGTCGAGTGAGATGGCGATGAACGGGTAGGACTTGTCGTCGCGCAGACGGATGTTGAAACGCGGGCGGTATTGCTTGATGAAGCTCTGCTCGGCCAGCAACGCCTCGGCCTCGCTGGCGACGACGATGCACTCGATCGCGTCCACGGCGGCCACCATCTCCGCGTGCCCAGCTGTTGAGATGGCCCGCCCACCCTGCGCCTTTGAGAAGTGCGAGGCGACGCGCTTGCGGACCGACTTGGCCTTGCCGACGTAGATGACACGACCACGGTCATCGCGGAAGAGGTAGACACCGGGCTTGTCGGGCAGCGCGCGTCGGACCTCTGCGAGACCGAGACTCAATACGTACGGGAGTAGCGATAGACGGCAAACAGCGTGTAGACGGTGAGGCCGATCAGCGCGAACCACGCGAACTCGCCGAAATCGGTGCGCCACATGCGCGGCTGAGCGGCCGCGGTAGTGAAGCCGACGGCGGCCGCGCCATAGAGCAGCGCCCGGTGGCGGTCGCCGAGGCTGTAGAGACTCACGCGGTGTTCGCGGTAGAGCCGATAGCCCAAGAAGGCCAGCCCCGCCGCAAACACGACCCACAGGGCAGCGCCAAACGCCGAGGCGGCTCGCCCGCCACCGGGCAGGAACTCGACGGCGGCGGCGATCACCGCGACGATCGCGACGTTGCGTACGGTCCTCAGACGATCCATGACACCAGTCGATTCACGGGATGCCCAGTGTAGAGGGACCCCCGACGCTTCACACTGGAAATCTCGCACGCTCTTGCCGGATTTTCGCCAAAGCCGCGGCCCGAAAACCAAGCTAAAGCGGCACTCGTGGCCGCCAAAACCCGCAACGTCCGGATTGATGTTGGCGAGTCATCGAACGTTCCCGCCATTGAGCGCGTTTTGCGCTATACTCGGGAGGCCCATTCGGTCCTAGTGACCGGAACGAGGGTTGGTTGGCAGGCACCGGGGTACTCGTCATTCAGGTCAGAGAGCCCCGGTGCCTGTTTTTTAAGTTGCGCTTCTCGGCCCCGCGCGCCCCGTCGGCCAAGTTGTGATTTGTTCATTGCGCACCGCGCGCACCCCAAAGGGCACAGGCGAGGCTGGTGGGTGGGTACATCTCACGTCGCCCCCAATGGCCGGGGACCAGCGCGCAGGCGCTGTTAATCGATGAGCGTGCCGAGACGCTCGTAGGCCGTCTCGACCTCGCGCTTGGCCGCCGTGTGGCGGGCTTGCGACTTGGCCGCCTCATACTTCGTTGCCCACGCCGTGGGATCGGCCAGCTGGTCCTCCAGCGCACGCAGCGCGGCCTCCGCTTGCTCGACCGCCAGCTCGGCCTTGGCCTGCGCGCGTGCGCGGTTCTTGGACGGGCCACCGGGCTTGCCTGCCTGCGCCCTAGAGGGTGTGTCCGTTGGGGTGCGTGTGCGGCGCTGAGTCGCGCCGTTTGCGCTCGCGACGTCATCGTTCGCCTTTGCCGCGGCTTTTGTAGAGGGCTTGTCGTTGCTCGCGCGTCGGCCCGCCGGTGGGGACGCCGACGCGTCCGTGCGAGTCCCGTTGCGCGCGCCCGCGGGCGCGGACTCGCGTTCTTCTCGCACGCGCACATACTCAGGCCAACCGCCGAGGAAGCTGCGCAGAGAACGGTCTTCGATCGCGACGGTGCGCGTGCCGACCGCGTCGAGCAGCGCGCGATCGTGGGAGACCAGCAGCAGGGCGCCGTCGAAGGAGCGCAGGGCGTCCTCCAGCGCCTCGCGGCTCTCGATGTCGAGGTGATTGGTGGGCTCGTCGAGGATCAGCACATTGGGTGGGCTGGGTGTGCCGTTCATCAGGATCGCGAGCGACAGTCGGCGGCGCTCGCCCCCGGAGAGCCCATCGAGTGGCTTCTCGGCGTTCTCGCCGGAGAACAAAAACCTGCCCACCAACGCGCGGGCCTTGTTGGGCGTCAGGCCGGTCGCGCGCTGGGCGGCCTCGACGACGGTCTGTCCCGGCACGCCGCCCGCGCCCAGCTCCTCGGCGTGCTGCGATAGGTAGCCGATCGTGACGTTGTGGCCGGTCGAGAGCTTGCCCGCCGCCAGTGGGCGGCGCCCGGCGAGCGTTTCGATCAGCGTCGTCTTGCCGGCGCCGTTGGGGCCGACAAGCGACACGTGCTCGCCGCGCTCCAGCCACAGCTCGGCGTCCTCGAGCAGGGTGATCGAGTTCTCGCCGCTGTCACGCTCCTCGCCGTGGGTGCCGCCACCCTGCGTGTTGGCTGCGCGCCGGTGGGCGTCGACGCCGGGCGCGCGGTCGCCGCCCACCTCGATGCGTCCGCCGCTCAACTCGAAGATCACCCTGCCGGTGCGCTCGGATGCCTTGAACTGGAACGCCAGCGCCGCCTCCGCGGTAGGCCCCGCTTCGATTCGCTCGACCTTGGAGAGCTTCTTCACCCGCGACTGCGCCTGGCGTGCCTTGGTGGCCTTGGCGCGGAAGCGCTCGATGAAGCGCTCCATGCGCGCGATCTCGGCCTGCTGCTTGTCGATCGCCTTGCCCAGGGCGATCTCGCGCGCGGCCTGCTCGCGACGCCAGGCGTGCCAGCTGCCGGCGAAGAAACGCGAGCGAGTTGGTGGGGGTCCATACAGTTCCAGCACCGCGGTGCCGACCGCCTCCAGAAACCAGCGGTCGTGGGCGACCAGCATCACCGCCGCGTCGAGTTCCACCAGCGTGCGCTCCAGCCACTCCAGCGACTCGATGTCGAGATGGTTGGTGGGCTCATCCAACAGCAGCACGTCGGCGTTGGTTGCGAGCGCGCGCGCCAGCGAAGCGCGGGTCAGCTGTCCGCCGGAGAACGTGTCGAGAGCGCGGTCGAGATCGGCGTCGGAGAACCCCAGACCACGCGTCATCACGGTCGCGCGATCGCGCCACAGATAACCGCCGAGGGACTCCAGCCGGGCCTGGGCGCGCGCGTAGCGGTCCAGCAGCGCCTCCTCTGCGGCGCCCGCGGTCATCTCGCGCTCGAGCTTGCTGAGCTCGGCCTCGATCGCCAACTCCTGCGCGCAGCCCGACAGCACGTAGTCGCGCAGCGACACACCGCGACCGCCGCCTCTGGCGCCGTCCAGCGGCGGGCGCTGGTCGTGCAAAGCGATGCGCACGCCCTTGGCGACACTAAGCTCGCCGCGGTCGATCGACTGCTCCCCGGCGATCATGCGCAATAGCGTCGTCTTGCCGGCGCCGTTGCGCCCGGCGATCGTGAGGCGTTCGCGGCGCTCGAGCTTGAACGACACCCCGCCGAGCAGCGACTTGCCGGCGATGTCCTTGCGCAGGTCGGAAGCGATTAGGAGGGCCACGCCAGGATGGTAGGGACCAGGCGGTGGGATAGGCATCGATATGGGCTCGATCCCGGGACAGACCGGGGCCGGGTCATTTGACCGGGGAGGGACGCCGCGCGTCCACGCAGGTCGGCGGCGCGCTCCGGTAGGATCAACAGCGACATGCGCCGTCTGCTCGCCACCCTGCTGGCATCTGCCATCGTAGGGCTCACGTTCGCCCCGAGCGCGTTGGCGTACAACGACGGACGCGGCTTCTATGGGGCCACCAATGACAAGGTGATCACCGACGCCGGATTCATCCTGATCCTCTTCTTCCCGCTGCTCGCGCTTACGCTGAGCTTGATCCAGTGGCGCTTGGACAAGCGCAAAGCGGCGCGCAAAGCGGCCGAGAAAGCGCGTATCGGCGACGCACGCTGGCACGGCGGTTGGTAGAGAAGGACCAAGTTCGCTACGCACGCCACGGCGCGGCCGCGGTGGTGAGTATCGACCGTCCGGAGCGACGCAACGCCGTGGACGGTCCAACGGCGGTGGCACTGCACGAGGCGCTGCAGCGCTTCGAGGGAGAAGACGACGCGCGCGTGATGGTGCTGTGCGGCACGGGTGGCCTCGCTTTCTGCGCTGGGGCCGACCTGAAGGCGATCGACACGTTCGGCGAGCGTCTGATGGCCCCTGAGGGACCGATGGGCTTCACCCGCCTCACCCCAACCAAGCCGACGATCGCGGCGATCTCGGGGTTCTGCCTGGCCGGCGGGCTGGAGCTGGCGTTGTGGTGCGACCTGCGAATCGCCACAGAGAGCTCCAGGCTCGGCTACCCCGAGCGCCGCTGGGGAGTGCCGTTGATCGACGGCGGCACACAGCGCTTGCCGCGCATCGTTGGACTGGGGCGCGCGCTCGACCTGATCCTCACGGGACGCATCCTCGACGCTCGCGAGGCACACACGATGGGACTGCTGACCGAGGTGGTGGACGACGGCGATCATCTGCGGCGAGCGATCGAGCTAGCCAACAATCTCGCGTGCTTTCCCCAACGCACCATGCTGGCGGACAGACACGCGGCGATCGAAGGGCTCGGCATGACCCTCCAGCAGGGGCTCGAGCTCGAGTCGAAGGCCGGCCCGGATGTGTTCGCGGACGCGGTGAGCGGTGCGCGGCGGTTCGCCTCCGGCGAGGGGCGTGGCGGCGCGGGCGCAGGCGCGTGACGGAGTAGATGAGATCAGGGTGCAGTCCAATCCCGACGCCGCGGGCAGGTGATGCGACAGTCCGCGGGGACGACAGATGATGCGACAATCCGCGGGTGCATACACTTCATTTTGTGAAGTGTATGCACCCAATTTAGAACACACCTCCTCCCTCTCCCCCCCCTCTTCATTCCTTTGATCTTTCTTCGTCCCCTTTGATTGCGCATGAGAACTATCCTCCACTGATCGAACTCCAGGAGATCTCATGGCCTATTTCGTGACGGGCGCAACCGGCTTCATCGGTCGGCGACTGGTGGAGCGGCTGCTGGACCGCAAGGGCAAGATCCACGTGCTGGTGCGCGAGGACTCGCTCGGACGCCTCGATGATCTGATCGAACATTGGGAAGAGCTGTCGGAGGCGACTGTGAGCAGACGCGTGCACCCTGTCACGGGAGACCTGCGCCAGCCGATGCTGGGGCTGAGCGACGAGCAGGTGGCAGAGCTGGAGGGGACGATCGAGCACTTCTTCCACCTGGCGGCCGTGTATGACATGACCGCGCCCGTGGAGCTCGACATGGCGGTCAACGTGGGCGGCACCAGCCATGCGGTGGAACTGGCAGGAGCGCTGCAGGTCGGGCGCCTGCACCACGTGTCCTCGATCGCCGTGGCCGGCACCTACAAAGGGGTGTTTGGGGAGGACTGTTTCGACGAGGGCCAGCGACTGCCCTCGCCCTACCACGCCACCAAGTTCGAGGCCGAGCGGGTCGTGCGCGAGCAGGCGCTGGTGCCTTGGCGCGTGTATCGCCCGGGGGTCGTTGTGGGCGACTCGAAGACCGGTGAGATGGACAAGGTGGATGGCCCCTACTACTTCTTCAAGGCGATCCAGCGAATCCGCGGGGTCGTGCCGCAGTGGGTGCCGCTGGTGGGGCTGGATCTCGGCAAGACCAACATCGTGCCGGTCAACTGGGTGGCGGGCGCGCTGGAGCACATTGCGCATCGGCCCAACCTCGATGAACGGGCCTTCCATCTGACCTACCCCGGTGGTCAGCGCGTGGACGAGGTCATGAACGACCTGGCGGGTGCCGCGCGCGCACCGCGCTTTGCCGTGAGTATCGATAAGCGAGCGCTGGCTCTCCTCCCCACCGGGCCGCTGTCGCTGCTGATGCGCGTGCCGCCGTTGCGCCAGGCGCGCCGGCTCACGCTGCGCGAGCTGGGAATCCCAGGGGAGGTGCTCGAGCACATGAGCCTTGTGCCGTCGTTCGACACGCGCCAGGCCGAGAAGGCTCTGGCAGGGTCGAAGTGGGAGCGTCCGCCGGCGCTGCGCGAATACGCGGTGCGCTTGTGGGACTACTGGGAGCAGGAGATGGACCCCAGCATCAGCCGCGACAGCACGCTGGGCGAGGCGATCGCAGGCAAGCGCATCCTGATCACTGGCGCCTCTTCGGGCATCGGCAGAGCGACCGCCCTGAAGGTGGCTGCCGCGGGGGCGATCCCGCTGCTGGTGGCGCGTAACGTGGAGAAGCTCGAGCAGGCGCGCGCGGAGATCGTGGCGGCGGGCGGCGTAGCGTATGTGTACGCAGCCGACATCTCCGACATGGATGAGATCGACCGTTTGATCGAACGCGTCAAAGACGACCACCGCACCGTGGACATGCTGGTCAACAACGCGGGCCGCTCGATCCGCCGTTCGATCGCGCTCAGTTACGAGCGCTTCCACGACTTCGAACGCACGATGCAGCTGAACTACTTCGGGGCGGTGAAGCTGATCATCGGCCTGCTGCCACAGATGCGCGCGCGCGGCTTCGGCCACATCGTGAACGTGAGCTCGATCGGCGTGCAGACCAACCCCCCGCGCTTCTCCGCGTATGTGGCCTCCAAGGCCGCGCTGGACGCGTTTACGCGCGTGGTCGCCTCCGAGGTGATCGGCGACGGGGTGACGTTCACGACGATCCACATGCCGCTGGTGCGTACGCCGATGATCGCGCCGACGAAGCTGTATGACGCGTTCCCGACGATCACCCCCGAGCAGGCCGCGGACATGATCTGCGAGTCGCTGCGCACGCGCCCGAAGCACATGGGCACCACCCTGGGCACGACCGGCGAGGTGCTCTACGCGCTGTCGCCGGGCACCGTGGACCGCATCCTGCACTTGGCTTACCGCGTGTTCCCGGACTCCGCCGCCTCGCGCGGAGAGACCGGCACCGACGAGCGTGCGTCGCTGGAGCAGCTGGCGATGGCGAACCTGATGCGGGGCGTTCATTGGTAGTGGGCCACGCCACATGTGGCGTGGCCGGTAGGGCCGCATGCGGCCCTACCTCGGGGACGTGCATGCACGTCCCCGCAGGTCGGCGGATCCGCCGACCTGAACAGCATCGGAGAGCATGTCTCGGAATGACCTGCCGGTGACAGACACCAGCCCGGCGATCGAGGTACGCGATCTGCACAAGCGCTACGGCGCGTTCGAGGCGGTGCGTGGCATCGACATCACCGTGCGTCGCGGCGAGGTGTTTGGGCTGCTAGGGCCCAACGGAGCGGGCAAGACGACGACTGTCGAGATTCTCGAGGGCTACCGCGAACGCAGCGCGGGCGAGGTGTCGGTGCTCGGCCACGACCCGGCTCTGCGCGAGCTTGCGCTGCGCCATCGCATTGGGATTGTGTTGCAGTCGAGCGGCATCTATAGCCACATCACCCCGCGCGAGGCGCTGGCGCACTGGGCGAGCTTCTATCCGCATCCACGCGAGCTGGAGGAGGTTATGGGCTTGATGGGGCTGGGTGAGAAGGCTGACGTGCGCACGCGCAAGCTCTCCGGGGGCCAGTTGCGGCGACTGGATTTCGCCCTGGCGCTCGTCGGCGATCCCGAGCTGATCTTCTTGGACGAGCCCACCACGGGCTTTGACCCCGAGGCCCGGCGTGCGGCCTGGGAGACGATCCGCTCGTTGCGCGCGCTGGGCAAGACGATCCTGCTGACCACCCACTACCTCGACGAGGCCCAAGCGCTGGCCGACCGCGTGGCGATCGTCAAGGACGGACGCGTGCTCGCGATCGGCCCGCCACGCGAACTCGGAACCCACCCACCCGGAGCCCACCCACCCGGAGCCCACCCACCCGGCGCGGCGCACTATCGAGTGAGCTGGCGCGACTCCAGTGGCGAGCTGATGGAACGCGAGACCGACGATCCCACCGCACTGCTGAACGAGCTCACAAGCGACGCGCTCGCGCGAGGAGAGCGTCTGGAGGAGCTGAGTGTGGGGCGCCCCACACTCGAGGATGTTTATCTGGAGCTGACCGCCGATGCCTGACTCGCCACACACCCACCCGACGAGAACGGCGCAGCCAGCGCCAGACTTGCCACTCACGATCGCGGACCACGGCGGGGGAGCGCATGTCTGACGCGGTAGCACTCGGCTGGCGCCAGTACCGGCTGGAGCGGCGCATGTTCTGGCGCAACCCCAGCGCGGCGTTCTTCAACTTCGCGTTGCCGCTGCTGTTTCTCGCGGCGGGTGGAGCGATCTTGCACGGCAGACAGCACGACCTGAACCTGCTGATCCCCGCAATCGCCGGGATGAGTGTGATGTCGACGACGTTCACCGCGCTGGCGTACAACATCGTGTTCCTACGCGAGCGCGGGGTGCTTAAGCGCATTCGTGGCACCCCGCTGCCCACGATCTCCTATTTCGGGGGCGTGGCGGCCAACGCGGTCACCAACACCGCGCTTCAGATAACCATCATCACACTGGTGGGCAAGTTGCTGTTCGGCATCGGCTGGCCTCGGGAGTGGGTCGAGCTGGTCGTGTTCGTGATCACCGGGGTCGTTTGCTTCGCCGCCCTAGGCGTGGCGTTCGCCCACGTGATCCCCAACTTCGAGTCCACCGCGGCCTATGTCAACGCGGTGTTCCTGCCGGTGGTGTTCGTGTCGTTCTACGTGTTCGACAGCAAAAGCGCCCCGGCGTTCGTGCGCAACATCGCCGAAGCGCTCCCGCTGAAGCCGCTGATCGATGGTCTGTCGGGCGCAATGGTCACCGGAGTCGGCCTCGTCCACAATCTGTCCGCGCTCGCGGTGATCGCGCTATGGGGCGTGTTCGGCGTTTACTTCGCCGTGCGCGGGTTCTCCTGGGAGCGCTAGTGCGACTGACCGAACCGCGGCCGCCGCGGCCACCCAACCACCCGCTCGGCGAGCATCTACGGATCACCCTCACTCGCCGCAACATCTGCGGACCGCCCCGGCTCGCCGCAACATCTGCGGACCGCCCCGGCTCGTCACAACATCTATCCTGGCGCAACCCCCAAACTGTGAGGAAAGATCGTTATGAAGCAACTCGCCGAGGACGTGTACATGCTGAAGGGGTTCCCGCCGAACGCGATCAACGTGTATGTGGTGGGCGACGTGCTGATCGACTCCGCCACCCGCCAGGCCGAGAAACGCATCTTCAAGCAGATCGCGGGCCACAAGATCACGGCGCACGCGCTCACCCACGTGCACCCCGACCATCAGGGCTGCAGCCACGTCGTGTGCGAGCGGCTCGGTATCCCGCTGTGGTGCGGCCAGGACGACGTGCCGGCGATGGAGACCACGGGCAGCGTCGTCGGCACGAAGGTGTCAGCCCTGCAGAAGCGCGTGCAGGAACGTTTCTGGGTCGGCCCTCCCCATCCCGTCGCGCGTGCGCTCAGCGAGGGCGACGTGGTTGCCGGGTTCACCGTGCTGGAGACGCCCGGCCACACGCGCGGCCACGTCGCGTTCTGGCGCGAGTCCGACCGCGTGCTGATCCTCGGCGACGTGCTCAACAACATGAACCTGATGACCGGCGTGCCCGGACTACACGACCCTCCGGAGCTGTTTGCGGTCGACCCGGTGCGCAACCGCGCCTCGGCGCGCCGTCTGGCCGCGCTACGCCCGGCGCTTGTGTGCTTCGGCCACGGCGCGCCGCTGCGTGACCCCGACAAGTTGGCCGATTTCGTCGCGCAGCTTCCTGCGTGAGCGGCGAGCCACGACGCACGGAGAGCGCCCGGGAGCCAACATCGACGTGGTGACCGCGAAGGCACCGGCGCGGTCCCGCGAATACGATCCCGCGCGATGAGCGAGGCTATCTTCGTGGCCGACGGCGAGATGTTCGTGCCGACCGAACACGCCCGTGGCCCGTGGGATCCGCGCGCGCTGCACGGCGGGGCGCCCGCGGCGCTGATCAGCGCGGCGTTCCAGCGGATGGAGCCGGGCGCGGAGCTGCCGTTTGCGCATTTGTCGTTTGAGTTCCTGCGCCCGGTGCCGATGGCGCCGCTGAAGCTCACAACGCGCATCTCGCGCGCGGGACGTCGAGTGCAGGCGCTGGAGGCCGAGCTGAGCGCCGACGGTGTCGCGGTGTGCCGTGCGAGGGCGCTGCGCATCCAGCCCGCGCCAGCCGAGTTGCCCGACCTGGCGCTCGAGCTGGCACGTAAAGCCCTTCCTCCCATGATCGCCGCCCCCGAAGACGGCCAGGATGTGCGTTTCGCGCCTGAAGGATCAGAGCAAAAGAGCTTCGCGGCCACCGCGATGGAGATGCGCTTCCTGAGCGGCAGTCCGCTGGAGAGCGAGCCGTCCGAGCAAAGCGCGGCCAACCACGCGCTGAGCGGCTCAGCGACCGTGTGGATGCGCCTGCGCCACCCATTGTTGGAAGGCGAGCCACTGAGTCCTCTCGCGCGCGTGGCAGCCGCAGCGGACTTCGGCAACGGGGTGGCGTCCGTGTTGGCATTCGACCAATATCTGTTCATCAACGCGGACCTGACGATCTCGCTTGACCGCCGCCCCCAGGGAGAGTGGGTGGCGCTGCAGGCGCGCACGCTGCTTCACCCGGGCGGGATCGGCCGGGCCGAGAGCGTGTTGCACGACGAGCACGGGCCGGTCGGCCGGGCAGCGCAAGCGCTGGTCGTCCAGCGGCGCTAGCGCGCCGTGCCGGGATCCGCCCACGCGCGCCACGCGCTTGCAGTCTTGGGACGGGTTGGAGCGCGGCGCGCTAGCGGCCGGGACGCTCGCCGGAAGGCGCGGCGATCTCGAACTCGGGGAGATTGTTGCCCTCTTCGAGCTCGGTCAGCTCTCCTTCGCGCTCCTGCAGGTAGACGCGCAGCGCCTTCTCCAGTCCCTTGCCGCGACGGAAACCCTCGAACATCTCGTGGACGGGCAGCTCGGGATCGTCGAGCCGGCTGACGATCCCCTTCAGTTCCTCATATCCCTGCTCGAACGTGACCTGCTCACGTGTCTGCTCGCCGGTCGGCTCGAACATGATCGCCTGTGTTGGCGTGGTGGCACTCATGGATGCTCCCCTCGTTTGATGTCGGTGATCGTGGCGGTCGCCTCGCCGTCGGCAAAGCGCAGTCCGATGATCGCGGCGGGGCGCACGCCGTCGATACTCTCGATCGGACGACCGTCCTCGCCGGTGGCCATCACCCAGCCGCAGCGGCGAAAGTCCTTTGCGTCGATGACCGCACCAAGTGCCGCCACCCGCTCGGCGTGACGCGCAAGCAGGCGCTCGGCGGCCGGACCGAGCCGGCTGGCGTCGCGATCGACCGCCTGGCGCTGTGTGACCACGCGTCGGCGCAGCTCGCGCAGGGCTTCCGCGGAGCGGCGATCCAGGGCCGCGATCAGGTCGAGCCGCTTGCGTGTGACACGCGAGCGCGAAGCCGCCAGTAGCTCCCCCATCCGTTCCACCATCAGTCGCGGACGGTCGAACACGCGGGCCAGCGACACTAGGTGGCGGTCGAGCTCCTCGAGTAGGTCGGCCGCCGAATAGCGGATCGCCAGTTCGGCTGCCTTCGCCGGCACCGGCGCGAACGCGGCCGCTACGTGATCGCAGTTGGGCCGGTCCTTGGTGTGGCCGATGCTGGTTATGACCGGCGCCGAGCACGCGAATACCGCTCGGCACAAACGCTCGTCGTCAAACGCCAGCAGGTCGGCCGGTGAGCCCCCGCCGCGAGCGACCACGATCACGTCCACGCCGGCTGTGGCCTGCAGTCGCCCGAGCGCGTCGATCACGGAGCCAACCGCGTGCACTCCCTGAACCGAGGCTGGACAGAACACGATGTCCTGGGGCGGGAAGCGCCGCCGTAGTGCCTGGATCACATCGATATTGGCGTCGCCCAGCGCGGCGATCACACCGACGCGCCGCGGGAACGCGGGCAACGGCTTGCGCCGCCCGGGATCGCACAGGCCGTCGGCCCGCAGCCGCCGCAGCGTCTCGGCGCGACGACGCAGCAGCTCGCCGTCGCCGGTGGGACGCACACGGTCGAGGATCAGCTTCGTCGCGCCGCGCGGCGCGTAGAAGCCAACTCGTTCGTAGTGCGCCTGGACGAGATCGCCCTGCGCCGGCAGTGGCTCGCAGCGCGACACGCGCCCCTTCCAGATGCACGCATCGAGGCTCGCCGACTCGTCCGCCAGCGTGAGATACACATGCCCGGAGGCACGGTGCACGCTGATCGCCGTGACCTCCCCCTCGATCCACCCGTCGCCGAGCGCTCGCAGAGCGCCGTCTATGCGGCCCGCCACCTGCGCGACAGACACGGCGGTCTCTGTCTGCGTTTGCGTCTCAGTCCTCTGCGCCACAGCCAGCAAACGCTAAACCTCAGACCGGCGCGAACCTTACGGCTAGGGCTCGCCCGGGAACGGGTCGGCAAGCGACGCGACCACGTGGTCGGGACTGGCCGCACGCAGTTCCTCGACGTTGTAGCGTCCGCTGGCTACCCCGACGGATGCGGCTCCAACGCCCTGCGCCGCGGCGATGTCGAGCGGCGTGTCGCCGACGACGAACACCTCGCGCAGGTCGAGCGGATGCCCCAGCAAACGCTCACCGCGCTGCACTGCCGCCCGCGTGAGCGCGACCCGGTCCTCCGAATCAGAGCCGTAGCCACCGACGAGGAAAAAGTGGTTGAGCCGCCCGCGTCCCAGCTTGGCGTGAGCGACCGCTTCCAGGCCACCCGTTGTGAGTCCGAGCGTGACGCCGGCGTCGGTGAGCCGCTCGAGCAGCTGCTGCACGCCGTCGAGCACGCGGTAGTCCTCCGAAGCGGCCACGAAGTCCGGCAACACCGCCTGGTAGCCCGCCATCAGGCGCGTCAGCTCTTCTGCGGTCGGTTCCCGTTCCATGACCTCTTTGAACGTGGCACGTCCGATCGCCGGATCTGTCATGCCCGCCGTGGAGTGTTCGGCGATGTCGATGCGCCTGTCGAACACGCGCTCGAACGCCCACGCCCAACTGCGCGCACCGGCCCCGCCCGTGTCGATCAAGGTGCCGTCGATATCGAACAGGATCAGCTTTGCGGAGCTCACGGGCCAATTGTCCTACCAGACGCGGCGCTAGCTGCCACACGTGAGCTCCTATCGGCGTCTGCCTGAGGCAAAGCTTTGAACAGGTGGCGCGACAGCGCGCATGTTGGCTCCCATCTCGGCGCCGTCCGACTCCTCACCGGCCTGCGCGCCACTGGCGAGCTCCGCGTCCCCCATAGGGCCCCTGCCTCGCGGATGAGCGACGTGCCCCGAACCGTGCGTTTGGGCGGAATCCTTCTCAGTCGGGACGAGGTAGCGCTCCAATGCCTCCAGCTCGCGCACGAGCACGTTGACTACAGGCAGCGCCCGCTCTTCGCTCTCCCCCGCTGAGAGCTCGCCGCGCGCCTCGGGTGAACGCTCTAGGCGACCGCGCGCGAGCAACAGCGGCTCGGCGCGTGCCAGGGGGCGGTGACGCTCATACACGGCGGCCGGCACGATCAGGTTCACAGTGCCCCACTCGTCCTCGAACAGCAGGAACATCGTCCCTTTGGCCGTCCCCGGCCGCTGACGGGCGATCACTATGCCGGCCACGACCACCTGACAGCCATGCGGTAGGCCGCTCAGCTGGACGCTGCTCGCTAGCACAACCGGGTCGGCGTCGGGAACAGCGGCACTTGGGACCCGCAAGCGCGGACGCAGTACCGCCATCGCGTGGTCGCGCACCGTCACTCCACTAGTGGCGTAGTCGGCGAGCACTCGCTGCCACCGATCGGGCGCACGCAGGCGCGGCGCATCGGGCAGCTCGATCGGCAACGCGAGCTGAACCGCATCCCCAACAGACTCGCCGGGAGCGGCTATCCCCAGCTGCCACAGTGCCACCCGCCTGTTGCCTACGAGACTGTCGCAGGCGCCCGACCACGCCAGCTGCTCCAGCGTTCCCCGCCGCGTTGCCGTGCGCGCGGCGAGATCGCCCAGGTCGCCGAACGGCCCGCCCCGTTCTCGCTCGGTCACCAGCTCGCACAGCTCCTGGGCGCTCACGCCCTTGATGTAGCCCAGACCCAGCCTCACGCCCAGCCTGGAAGCTGTCACGCCCTCGTCTGCTGTCACGCCCTCGTCTGCTGTCCCTTGCACACACGCGTCCGTGCTTATCCGATCCTCCTCGACTGCCTCCACCGTGCACTGCACGGCCGATGCGTTTACGTCCAGTCCCAGCACGGCGATACCCCGACGCTGGGCCTCATGCACGAGGCTGTCGGGGGCGTAGAAGCCCATCGGCTGCTCGCCCAGCAGCGCGCACAGGAACTCGGGTCCGTAGTGCACGCGCAGCCAGGTGGACTGGTAGGCGAGCAGGCCGAAGGCCGCGGCATGGGCCTTGGGGAAGCCGAAGCCGGCAAAGCCCGCCACCATCTCCCACACCCGCTCTGCCGTCTGTGTGTCTGCCCGCGCGTGGTCGATCGCGCCGGCGATGAACCGCTCGCGCTGACTCTGCATGGCCTGCAGTGAGCGCTTGCGGCTCATCGCCCGCCGCAACCCCTCCGCTTCCCCCGGCGAGAAGCCCGCGAACGCTTCCGCGACCTGCATCACCTGGTCCTGGAAGATGATCGCCCCGAGCGTGCACCGCAGCACCGGGCGCAGTGTGGGGTGCGGGTAGGGAGCCTCATAGCCGGGGTCCTCGCGCAGACGGTCGCGATGCTCGATGTAGGGGTTGATAGCCCCGCCCTGGATCGGCCCGGGACGCACGATCGCCACCTGCACGGTCAGGTCGTCGAGGTCCATCGGCAGGGTCCGCCGCAGCGACTGCATCTGGGCGCGGCTCTCGATCTGGAACACCCCAACCGTGTCGGCCGCGCGGATCGCCCTGAAGGTTTGGGGGTCGTCGAACGGGATCCGCGACAGGTCCACGCGTTCGCCGCGCGTGTGGGCGATCGTCTCCACGCAGCGTTCTACCGCCGAGAGCATCCCGAGCCCCAGCAGATCGATCTTCAAAAAGCCGGCGTCCGCGCAGGAGTCCTTGTCCCATTGCACCATCTGTCTGCCTTCCATCGCGGCGGGCACCACCGGGCAGCAGTCGATCAGCGGTCGCGTGGACACCACCATCCCGCCCGAATGCTGGGAGAGGTGGCGAGGCAGCCCGTATGCCTCGCCGACCAAGCGCGCCAACCAGCGCCAGCGCTCCGAGCGCACGGGAACAGCTGCGCCGTCGCCTTTGGGATGTCCCCCATGAGAAACATCGCTAAAACGCGAGCCGTCCGGGTGGGCCACATCGAGATGCGCGCCACCGGCGGGAGCGCCATCTTCACGAGCGCCACCGCAAGCGGCGGCGACATCATTCTCCACATCGCGCCCGTGGTTATCTGCCATGCGCGCCATGCGCTCGATCTCAGCGCGCGCCAGCCCCAGGACCTTGCCCAGCTCGCGGATCGCGCCACGCGCGCGGAATGTCGGGAAGGCGGCCACCAGGGCGGCTCGCTCACGCCCGTAGCGTGCGTGCACGCGCGGGATCAGCAGCTCGCGGATCTCACGCGGGAAGTCGAGGTCGATGTCGGGCAAACCGTGCAGGTCCTCGTGCAGGAAACGCCCGAGCAGCAGCCTGCTTTCGATCGGGTCGATGTGTGAGAGGCCGGTGAGGTAACACACAATCGAGGACACCGATGAGCCACGCCCACGCCCGGGCGCGAGCAGGGCGCGCGGTGAATCGATCCCACCCACCCCGCGCACCTCGACGGCCACCTCTCGTGCCAGCTCGAGCATCTCGTGGTGCAGCAGGAAGAACCCCGCCAGGCCCAGGCAATCGATCACGCGCAGCTCCTCTCCAAGGCGCGCCTCGGCCTCCGCGCGCATAGGTCCTTTCTCGTAGCGGTCCTCCAACCGTGCCCAGCACAGCTCCGACAGACGCCTGGGTGCGCTCTCGTCGTCGGCTCCCGGGTAGCGGTAGCCCAGGTCCGTGCCTAGGTCGAAGCGCAGTTGCTCGGCCAAACGCAGCGTCTCGCGCACGGCACGCGGATGCTCTGAGAAGCGGTTGGCCATCGCTCGCGGGGTGCTCATCACGTGCGTGTGGTTGCCGCGACGCAGAGGCTCGGACGCATCGAGCGTGCTGTGATTGGCCAGCGCCACGAAGGCGTCCTGTAGCTGTGCGCGTGAGTGGGCGTGGGCGTGCACGTTGCCGCTTGCCACACACGCCACTCCCAACCCCCGGGCGAGCGTCTCGAGCGCCCGGTTGCGCGCTCGATCGTGGCGCGCATAAGGACGCTGCAGCTCCACTCGCAGATCGCGCGGGCCGAACGCGTCGAGCAGTCGCCGCGCTGTGACCTGGTCGTGCACGCCGTGCTCGGCGCAGCCGGTCAGGCACACAAGCCCCTCGGCATGGTCGAGCACCGTCTGTACGGGCACCGACGGCTCGCCACGCTCGCGCCCAGTCCCATCGCGAGTGTGGGCATGGGCGTGGGTGATGATTCGGCACAGGTTGCTCCAACCGCGCGCGTCACGCACGAGCAGCGTCAGGTGGCGCCCATCGCTCAGATCTATCTCAGCACCGTGGATTGCCCGTATACCGGCGTCCCGGGCGGCCTGGGCGAGCTCCATCGAACCCGAGACCGAGTTGTGGTCGGTGAGCGCCAGCGCGCTGTGACCCAGTCCGGCCGCGCGATATGCCAGCTCCTCGGGCAGCGAGACCCCGTCCAGGAAGGAGTAGGCCGAATGGCAGTGCAGCTCGATATATGGAGGCGTGTCCGACATCCCAACCAACCTCATGACCCTTGAGCGAACCAACCACCGGAGCTCAGGTCATGGAAGACCACGACGTTGCGCCCGCGCACGCTGAGGAGCTCCCAGTAGCGTCTGCGCAGCGGCTGGGATGTCCACCAGCGGTCTTCCACCAGCCACGACTCGCGCACCAACTCGATCTGCTCGCCGTCCAGCTCGCGCGGGACGCCCGCCGCCGCGCGCACGCGCGCCGGGCGTGGCAGGTTCAGCGCGCGTGGGCGACTCGTGGCGCTCATCCTGGCAGCGGGGTCAGCACTACACGGCGCTCGGGCACACGCGAGTCGGGATCCACGCGCACGGCGCGCAGTACAGCGTCATGGCCAGCCACCATGCGCACCTGCTTGACGGCCTCCCTCAGCCGCTCTCGCCTGACCTGAGCGGAGTGTGTTGGTTCCAATCCCAGCAGCGTGCACTGCTCGCCTCCTGCGGGCCCGAAACGCTCTACGCCGAGGCGCAACGCCTCGGCGGGCGCCGGCAGCAGGGGTAGGCGCAGCGACAGTGCCAGACACACACGTCGAGAGTCGCTGAGCGCTTGACGGAACACGATCCGCTCACGCCAGGTTCCGCCCTCCACGAGCCGCGCGGAGAGCACCACCGCGCACAGGGTCCTGCCGCGTCGCTGCGGGCGCGCGAGCAGACGGTCAACGAGCACGCCCAACACGCGCTGCAGCATCTCCCCGCTGCCGGCGTCCCCGATCTCGAGCGACTCCTCCAGGCGCTCCTCTACGCCGCGGGGCACGAGTGGGCGATCCCAACCGCCCGCCAGACGATATGCCATAACGCCGACCTCGCCGAAGCGGTCGGCGAGCGCGTCGCGAGAGGCTTGGGGGGTGGGCTTCAATTCACGCAGCTCCCCCAGTGTGCGCACTCCAAAGCGCGCGAGCGGCTCCACGATCACCGCCGTGTCCTCACGCAAGCTCAGTATGGTCACCGGCGTGGCGGCGAGATGGCGCAGGGCACTCTTACCGTCGAGGATCTTTGCACGCCGTGCGCCGGTCGCGATCGCGGCTGCCAGCGCGCAGAAACGCGTAGGGGCCGCCCCGATCTTTGCCGGCTTCACAAGCGCTCGGCGAGCAGCCGCGATCGTGTTCGTATCCGATCCATGTATCCCCCGCAGACAGTCCGCGTCGAAGTAGGCAAGCCCCTCGTGGGCAGCCTCGACCGCCGCGCCAATGCCTTCCAGAGTGCACACGACCGTCTCCCAAGCTTCGGCGACGGCGAGTGGGTCCGCGGGGATCAGCTCGAGCTCTGGACAGCGCGCGAGCGCCTCACCGAGAAGCATGCCGGCGGCCACCCCGTGTGCCTCAGCCATCCTGGAGACCTCCCCCACGCGTAGTTGCCCTCCCAGGGCACCCGGGGTGGGAGCGAGCGCCAGAGCTGTGCCCGCCGGCGTCTGTTGGCCGATCTTCAATCGGTCTCCGGCTGCGACCGTGAGCGCGAAACGAGGAATGTGGACACACACGACCATATGGGAACATATGTTCGCAGTACGCCCGGATAAACCGGGATGGAGTTAGGAATGAAAGAGTCCGACATCAAAGGAGTAGCGATCCATGGTGGCCCCGAGTCATGCGTTGGCGTTCGTGAGGGCGTCGATGAAGTGTTGACAGGGGTACACGTAGGCGGGGCTATTGAGCCGCGAAATCCATGGTCTCGGGGTGCTGACGCTGTTGTGAAGGCGGAAGGCAACACTGGCGGCGGCGCTATCGCGAGTCGTCGCTGGACCCCGCGCGGTCAGCGAACCCAGGCATGCGTGGAAACTCCATCCGCGAGAACGGGGAGGTCCCGTGATCGCTCGTCCCAATCGTCGATGCTCCGTCCTTTGTGGTTCGCGGGGTGGCGTGTCGATTGGGTCGCGGGCCGCAGAGGGAACGCCGAGGCGGTAATCCTCTGATGCACGATCACGGGAAGTCAGACGGCCTCGTAGTACCTGCGAAGCCGCCGAACAATGCCGAGTCCTCGGCTGCGGAGGTGGTGGAGGGAAGGAGGCCGGCCAAGGGAAACGCGGCAGGCAAAACACGCCCCGGACACAGTGCCGGAGATGGTGTGCCCAGTGCGCTTGATCGCGTGCGCCAGAAGGTGCGGAAGGATAAGAAGGAACGGTTCACCGCGCTGCTGCACCACGTCGATGTCGATCGTCTCCGCGAGGCCTACCGGGCCATCAACCCGAGGGCAGCGACCGGGGTCGATGACGTGACGTGGGAGGACTACGGGCAGGACCTGGAGGACAACCTTCAGGACTTGCATCGGCGTGTCCAGAGCGGCAGCTATCGCGCGAGGCCGACCAGGAGGGCGTATATCCCCAAGCCGGACGGTCGTTCTCGTCCGTTGGGAATCGCGGCGTTGGAGGACAAGATCGTTCAGCGTGCCGTCGTTGAGGTGCTTAACGGCATCTATGAGACGGACTTTCTGGGGTTCTCGTATGGGTTCCGGCCCGGTCGCTCAGCGCATGATGCGCTGGACGCCTTGGCTTATGGGATCGATCGCAAGAAGGTGAGCTGGGTGCTCGACGCGGACATCCGCGACTTCTTCGGCCAACTCGATCATGAGTGGCTGATGAAGTTTCTCAAGCACCGCATCGCAGACAGGAGGGTCCTGCGGCTGATCCAGAAGTGGTTGGCTGCGGGTGTCATCGAGGACGGGATCTGGTCACAGACCACGACGGGAACGGCGCAGGGAGCATCGGCATCGCCGCTGCTGGCCAACGTCTACCTGCACTACGTCTTTGACCTGTGGGCCCACCAATGGAGGACTCGCCATGCGCGCGGGGAGATAATCATCGTGCGCTACGCCGACGACTACCTGGTGGGTTTCGAGCGCGAGCACGATGCGCGTCGGTTCCTTGCAGATCTCCGCGACAGACTCGCGAAGTTCAGCTTGGAATTGGAGCCCAACAAGACACGGTTGATCCAGTTCGGGCGATTCGCCGCCCGCGACCGGGCGCGCCGTGGTCTGGGCAAGCCTGAAACGTTCGACTTCCTGGGGTTCACGCACTGCTGCGCGAAGACCAAGAACGGACGGTTCCTGCTTAAGCGCATCACTATCGCCAAGCGGATGCGGATCAAGCTGCGCGAGGTCAAGGAAGAGCTCATGCGGCGCCGCCACCACACAATCCCCGAGCAGGGCCGATGGTTGGCAAGTGTCCTTCGTGGCCACTACGCCTACTACGCCGTGCCCGGCAACAGCGACCGGATCAACCGCTTCTACAACGAGGTCACCCGGCATTGGCTGCGCGCTCTGCGCAGGCGCAGCCAACGACACCGGATGCCCTGGACGCGGATGAGACGGCTCAGCGCCAGATGGCTACCACCCCCCCAACGCATGCACCCTTTCCCCAACGCGCGGTTCACCGCCACCACCCAAGGCAGGAGCCCAGTGCGTTAACGCGCACGCTGGGATCTGCGCGGGGGGCCGCCCGAAAGGGCGGTCCCTACCGCGATTATGGTCGTGACCCTGCAACAGACAGTTCGCCGCCGGCGGCGGCGGCGCGTCAGTCCATGCCCAGCGGGCCGCTGGCGGACCCGCTGAGGAACTGCCGCACGAACGGGTTCTCCGAGGAGAACATCCGTTCCGCGTCGCCGGCTTCCACGATCCGCCCCCTCCACAACAGGGCGATGTATTCGCCGATCTGACGCGCCGAAGCGATGTTGTGGGTCACGACGATGTAGGTGCCGCCGTTGGCCTCGTGCATCTCCTGGATCAGTTCGCACAAGAGCGCCGTGCGCACCGGATCGAGGCCCGAGTCGGGCTCGTCGAAGATGACGACGTCGGGCTCGGTCACGAGCGCGCGCGCGAAGCCGGCGCGCTTACGCATACCTCCAGACAGCTGGGAGGGAGCGTCGTCCATGGCCTCGGCCAGGCCCACGTCGGTCAGGCGCCGACGCGTGATCTCACCGATCTGGCCCTCCGACATGTCGGTGTGCTGGCGCAGTGGGAAGGCCACGTTGTCGAACACCGACATCGAGCCGAACAGCGCGCCGTCCTGGAACAACACGCCGATCCTGCGCCGCAGTGCCAGCAACTTGGGCATCGTGAGCGTCGGAACCGAGTTGCCGAGCACTTGGATGTCGCCCGAGTCGGGGAACATCAGGCCGATCAAGTGCTTGATCAGCACGCTCTTGCCGGTGCCCGATGGACCGAGCACGACCGTGATCATGTCGTCGGGGATCGCGACGTTCAGGCCATTGAGCACCGGGATACCAGCCAAACGCTTGACCACGTCCACGCAGCGGATCGACCAGTTGCGGTCGGTGGCCTCACCCGCCAAGTCGAGGTCGCTGGCGCCGGAGTGGTACTGAAAATGATCCCCGTCGTCCTCGACACCCGCGAGCGCACCGAGGCCTGCCGCCTCCTCGCGCTCCTCCTGCTCCCCCTGGTCCCCGTGCACTCCCTCAACACCCTCCACAGTCCTGGATATTAGTGATCGGAGAAGACCCGATCAACCCGAGAGCTCGCCGACCCTCCCAAAGATACGGGTACTAATCCGTACATATCCAACTTGACATGGCGAGGCCATTGGGTTTACGATCGCTGGTCGGGAGGTAGGACAATGTTTCATCACAGGCGCTCGGACACCGAGCCGGAGCTGACGCAGGACTCATATCCGCCCACGGTGGTCGCCGTCGCGAGCGCTCCCAGCCCCGATCCGCGCAGGCGACTGCTCGATGCGATGATCGAAACGGTCGCCCTGCGCGGGTACGACCGCACCACGGTTAGCCGCGTACTATCCAGCGCCGACGTACAGGAGGCGGTGTTCAGCGAGCACTTCGACGACAAGCGCGACTGCTTCTGGCAGGCGGTCGACGAGCTGATTGGACGAGCCGAACTCGCCGCGCTGGAGCAGTTCCAGCGCGCTGCGCCGTGGGCTGAGCGGGTGCGCATGGGTCTTGAGAGCCTGTTGCGCGCGCTTGCCCGTGACCCGAGCGGGGCGCGCGTCGTGTTTGTGGAGATGCTCAGCGCGGGGTCCGCCGCGTGCGAACGCCAGCGCTCGGCGCTCGCGTTGTTCGCGTCCATGATCGAGGAGGGCCGCTCGCAGTGCCAGAACAGCGGGCATCTGCCACCACAAGCCTCGGAGGCGATCGTGGGCGGGATAGCGTCGATCCTGCACCGCCGCGTACTGCAGGCAGAAACCGCCGAACTCCCCGCCCTGCACGCCGACCTCACCTATTTCGCGCTACTGCCCTACCTCGACCACGAGCGCGCGATGGCGGTAGCGGGATTGCGCGAGCACTGATCAGGTCCCCCTACCCAACCTTTACTTCGAAGGCGCTACAGCCAGCCCCACCCAACTTTTACTTCGAAGGCGTCGCGTGCGGGAACTGGCTCGTTTGGCCGTTGAACGTGAACGGGCTCTGCTGGTTGCAGGCTGGCGCCGCCACCGAGTTGGAGGCGCTTTCGGGCGCGTTGACGACGTGCAGTTCGATCAACTGTTCGATGACGCTCTGCGTGATCGTCCCATACGGTGGGCCGCTCAACGACGGCGCCGAGTTGGCACATGACGCGCTGCTGAACACCGACAGGCCGCTCGCGAGCGAGCTGAACGCGCCCGGCAGCGGATAGGCGTTCGCGCGGTTCGTGCCGACCCGCTGCGGGTAGACCGCGAGGTCTTCTGGCGCGAACACAAACATCCCCTTCAGGAAGTGCTGCTGCGGTCCACCGGGCACGTTCGTGTTTTTTTCGTGGGTCTGGGTGACAGCTGTCCCATTGGCGACCACCGCCTGTAGCTCTGGCACATACTCGCTGAGGTACTGGAAGAACGGGTTTAGGTTGCGCAGCACGGGGCTCGTGGCGCCGATCAGCGGGGTGGTCAGTTCGAGCCCTGGCTTGACGGCCGGCAGCCCCTGCTTACCGGCCTTCGCGAAGGGACCGAGCGCGGTCAGAAGCGAGTTGAACGACGGCGTGAACGGCTTGACCGCCTCGAGCAACGGGGTCAGCTGTTCCTCGGCGGGACGGAACTGGTTGAGGAACGGCGTCGTGTTGGCGGCGAAGCTGTTGAGACTGCGAAACGCGGTCTGGGAGTTGCGCTCGAAGGCCGGCAGTTCACGGAAGGTTTCGGCGATCCCCTGGCTGCCTTCGGCGGCGGCGTGGAACGCGCGCTCGCCGTTTTCGATCAATCCGCGGTATTGGCCCTGGCGTTCGGTGAGCGCGTCGAACACGGTGCCCGTGTTGTGGATGAGATCCCGTAGCGCGCCCTCCTGCGAAGCGAGGATCGTGACGAGCTTGTTGCTGTCTTCCACGAATGGCTGCAGCGTGGCGAACGACGCGTTTATCTGTTCGCCGCGACCGCCCAGGCCTTCATCCAGCGACTCCATCCAGACCTGGAACGCCTTGCGTGTTTCGGGGTTGAACGCCGACAGGATGTCGTCGAGCGTCACTACCGGTTCGACTTGGGCGATGGGAAGCGTCCCTCCGTCTGGAAGCGGCGGCGCCGTCCCGCCCTCGGGCTTGAGTTGTACGTAGGTCTCGCCGAGCAGCGTCTTCTCGCGCAGAATCGCGTGCATGTTGGAGCGGATCGGCGCGTATTTGCTGGCGATTTCGATCGTCGCGTGTGTGAGCCCGTCCTTGTTGTGTTCGAGGCTGATGACATGGCCGACGTTGACGCCGCTGATGCGCACGTCCGACTGTTCGGCAAGCGCGAGCGTGCGCGAGAAATCGGCGGTGAAGCGGTAGCCCTTCGGCTTCAGCGGCACGGGCCCACCGAAGGACTCCCATAGGAACAGCAGCAGCCCGAAGCAGCTCAGCGCGAACAGGACGATCACGAGAATGTTGGCCAGCGTGGGCGCGCGCTTCTGCATGGTTAGTGGCCTCCCTCGCTCGCTAGCGCGAGTCCCCCGAACGCGCTCTGCTTCGAGCCGAGCAGCTTCATCGTGAAGCCCTTGCCAGGGGTCGTGTGCGTGTGCGTGCGAGCCGCGGCGGCCTTACTGGCGACCGCCACGCTGCTCGCTCCTTTGGTCAAGCCAAGCGCCTGGCATTCGGGGCCCGACGGCGGGTTGAGCAGCGCGACGAGCAGCCGCACGGTCGGATTGATCGTCCCGATGCTCTGCAGGAGCGGAAGCACTTCGCAGTTCAGGTAGACGACCGTACGTCCGAGTGGTCCGTGCGCGTCGGCCGCGCTGAGCGCGCTGTTGAGGTCGTGGTTGCCCCAGTCGAGGAAGAACATGAAGCCACCCTGGTTGGGGCCGGGGTTGTAGGCGAGCTCGTTGAAGAATTCGTTGAACACCGAGAAGCTGGCGGTCAGGCCCGGGAAGGCTTCACCGAGTTCTTTCAGCGACGGCTCGAGCTGGTTGACGACCGGCAGGATCTTGCGCGCGAAGGGTCGGATTTCGTTCTTGAAGGCCGGCGTGGTCTGCTTAAAGAGCGACCGTGAGGCTTCTTGTGCGGGCGCGAGCGCCTTCGCGAACGGCTCGAGCTTGCTCAAGGTCGAGCCCACCACGCTGGTCGCGGTGGCGAACTTGCTCAACCCCTTCCTGGTCTTGGAGAGCGCGCCGGGCAGCAGTTGCAGCGTGCGTTGGAAGTTGTGGTCCTGTTCGGCGAATACCTGGAAGACGGAGTTGGAGGCGTCGATCAGCTCCGACAGTTCGCCGTCCTTGTTTCCAAGCGCGCTGATGATCAACTGGAAGTTGTGGATCGCGTGTTCGATGTTTTCGTGGCGGTACTGGAGTTCCTTGGTGATCTCCCGGGTCTCGCGCGAGAGCGGGTCAAAGCGCTTGAACACCGCCGATAGGTTCGCCGAGTTGCCCTTCAGGCCTTCGGCGGCGCCGGCGAGCAGCTCCTGCAGATATTCGCGCGTTTCGGCGTCGAGCGCCGCGAGGAATTCTTCGAAGTTGACGTCCGGCGCGGTCTGCGATTGCGGAACGGTGTAGCCGCTCGTAATGCGCCCGGCGCGCGGCGTGCCGGGGTCCACCTCGACGGTCATATCCTTCAGCTGAGTCTTGGGGCGCAGCAGCATCGTCGCGTTGCGGTAGATGTAGCGCGCGTACTTGGGCGTGATGTTCATCGTCACGAGCGCGTCGCCGCCGTTCTCCTGGACGCTTGCGATTTCGCCAACCTTGGCGCCCGCGATCGTGACCGACTGTCCCTGTCCGGGCGCGACCGCTTGGGCGGTGCGGAAGTCGGCCTTCAACGTGACGTAGCTCTTGCCGATCACCGGCACCCATCCCGGCAGCGAGAGACGCTCGTTGGAGAGAATGTAGCCACCCACGAGCAGCGCGACCACGACCATCACGACAACCGAGATGAAGGCCGTGCGATAGCGCTCGATCTGATCGCGCAACCCACGCTCGCCATGATGCTGCTGGTCCGGGCTCATCCTTCGCTCTCCGCATTGACACACAGCCGATGAGCCGGCCGAGAAGCAAGCGAGACTAGGACGCACTGAGCGAAGTGTGCTTGGCACATGAGTGAAGGAGGACGCTGTATCACGCCGCTTATCGGCTGGCTCATCCTTCGCTCCCGTCTGCAGGGCCCTGCGCGATAGAGCCGTTGAAGTTCTGCAGCGACTGTGTGTAGCACGGCACGAGCGGCTTGTACGGCGGCTCGGTCGCGGGGAACGCGGGACGCGTGCCCAACGGCGGCTGCGAGGTGTGAGCCAGCAGGCGCAGGTTGTTCTTGCCAGCGGGAACGCCGGTCGCGGTCGCGGGCGCCGAGCGCAGTGTCTGGTTGCCCGTGTCGACCATGCCACGCAGCAGCTGGCCGTTACCGTCGAAGCTCTGTCCAAGGCCGGCGAAACCGACCATCGCGTACCAGAATTCCTTGTAGGCTTCGACACCCGAGGTGCTCGAGCCGTCCTGCAGCTTGACGTTGCCGGACGGATAGAAGACATTGCTGAGGCACTTGGAGAACAGGTCTGTCTGCTTGTAGAAGGCGGGCAGTGGCGTGATCAGCCCGGCGAGTGTCGGCGCCGCTTCGCGCAGACCGTTGGCGACGCCGCCGAGCTCGGTCGGAGCGAGCGACGCCTGTACCTGTTCAATCCAGGGGAAGGCCGCCGCGATCGTCGAACCGGTCTGTTCGACACCGGGAACGAGCTCCAGCGAGAACTTTCTGATCGACGGCGCGGCCGCGTTGAAGTTGGTGAATGTGCGTGCGGTGCTCTGGAACGCGCCGGGCAGCTGCGCGATTGTAGCGCTCAGGTTCTGCGATTGAGCCGCGAACTCTCCGAGGAATGTGTTGAAGTTGCCGACCCATTCGCTGAGCTGTTGTTCGTGGAGGTTGAGCGCCGCCGAGAATTTCTCGATGCCGGCGATCATCTTCGAGAGGTCGTGTTGTTCGACGCCGCTAAAGGACTGATTGACGATCGCCCCGCCCTTCAGCGCTTCCGGGCTGTCGTAATAGGTCTTTTTGAGCGCCTGGGACGCGCTCAGCCCACGCACCGCCGGGTTCTGTTCGGCGTTCTCTTCGGGGGTCGGCTTGCGCGTCAGCGCTGAGCCGTATTCGATCAGGAACGTCTGCAGATTGGCGCGCGTGTCGGTGTTGAGCGCGTCGAGCACCTGATCGAGCTGCACCGGATCGGAGGTTTGCGTAATCGGGATCGTGTACCCCGAGGAGACCGTCGGAGTCGATGGCGTACCGGGCGCCAGTTCGACGAACCAGTTGCCTTCGAGGAAGATTCGTGGGCGGATCTTCAGGGTCGCGTCACGGTGGATCGGCAGACCGGTGCTCGAGATTTCCATCGTCACCACGCCGGTGTCGCCTTCCCGTTTGATCGATCTGACCGTTCCAACGTCCACCCCCGCCACACGCACCGGCGATTTGGGGCTGATGTTGACCGCGGTGGCGAACACGCCCTTCAGACGGAAGCCGTGCTGGAACGGAACGCGCTTGGTGAAGCCGAAGTACACGACGATCACGGTGAGCACTATCACGACTATCCCGAAACGCAGGGGGTTGGATTTCTGCAACTCGACGACCGGTACCTGGTCATAACGTTTCCACCAGCGCACGCGGCTCATTTCTTGGCCCCTTTGCTCTTGGGCTTGGCGCTCTTCTTGGGGACGCTCTTCTTGGGGACGCTCGATCCGCTCAGACCGAGGTCTTCGAGTGTCGCGCTCGGATACTTTTCGCCGTACAGGTTTTCTTCGCGCTTGGTCGCTTCGTGGTTGGTCCCGAGATTCCCGGGCAGATTGCCGATCACGGCCGTGCCTGGCGTGTAGGTCTCGTTGCCCGCTTCGCACTCGAGCGGCTGACCGGGACCGCCGACGTTCGGGTAGGGGTTGACGTGCAGATGGTTGTTGTCGAGCAGCTCCCCGCCCGCCGAGTGATCGACCGATGGGCCGTTGGCCGGCGCCGAGGATGGGGCGCCCTCGTTGTTCGGCCCGGTCGGCGCAAGCAGGGCCGCGGCGCGCAGGAGCGTGCCCACGCCGATGCTCTCCGACAGCGCGCTTGCCACGTTGCGGAACGTGAGTGTCATGTAGTTGCAATTGGTCTGCGCCGCCGCGAGCCCGGCGAGGAACGGGTTGCCGAGCCCGAGAGTGTGCGTGAATTCTTCGATCCCGTTGATCACAATCGGGTTCTTGGCGAACGCGGCGAACGCCTTGGTGGCTTCCGCGATCTCAGGGTTTAGCGCGACCGCGGCGCGTATGTTGACGGCGCCGACGGAGAAAGCGTGGCCGAGCGGCGTCGCCACCGTGCGCAGCAGGCTGGCGCTCGGGCGCAGCAAGCGCATGAACTCAGTGGCCTTGTTCATGAACGATGTCTCGTAATGGAACGAGTAGGTCGCCTGGCGCAGCGCGGGCGGTCCGCCTTCGATTGTCTGTTCTAGTGAGGGCGCAACGCTTGCCCATGCCTTGAAGAACGTGTCGAGATTGTCGTAGAAGGCTGCCTGCGTGTCGGCGACCGGCGCCACTTCTTTGGCGGCGCGATCAAGCGCGACGAACAACTGGCCGAAGCCCGTCTGCGGCGAGGCGAGGTTGTGCAGGACGGGGATCGCGTTCGTGACGAGCGGACGCAACGTCGCGAACGTTTCGTTCAGCCCGATCCCGCGGCCGGCCAGACCGTTGCCGAAACTCGTCAGATTCACCTGGTTGGCGTTGCGCGTCTGCTGACTGAACATGTCGAAGAACTGGTCGATGTCGACCGGTTCGCGCGTCTGCGAGACAGGGATCGTGTCGCCTGCCTTGAGCATCTTCGTGGAGTGGCCCTTTTCGAGGGACAGGTACTTCAGGCCGATCGCTGAGACCGACTGCACGATCGCCCTCGTGTCGGCGGGCAGCGGTTCCACGCTCTTTTGGAGTTTCATCCCGATGATCGCCGTGACACGTCCGGTCTTGGGGTCTTCGTAGGGCCGCAGCGAGCTGACGATCCCGACGAGCGTGCCACCGATCCTCACCTGATTGCCCTTCTGCAGGCCGGAGGCCTCGGGCAGCTGCACGTTGATGTTGTAGGTCGGCGTGAACGGTAGCCCGTTGTTGGCGTTGTAGGAGAGGAACACCGCGACGACCACGATCAGCACTGTCACCGCGCCGATCAGCAGTGGGCTGCCCGCCAGCGAGTTGGAGCGACGGCGGTTCATCAGGGAACCTCCGTCGGGTCGCAACTCAACGCGCCGTTGTCGGTGAACGGCGACGAGCCGTCCGCCGCCGGCTGGGTAGCCGCGCCGGGACAACGGCGCAGCTGGCCGGTCTTCAGGCCCTGCAGCGCCTGTTCAGGGTTGGCCGGTTTCAACGTATTGTTTTCGCCCAGCGCGAAGTCGGGGAACAGGCCGGTGACGCGTGCATAGTGACCGTTCGCGTCGTAGTAGGCGGTGGCTTGACCAAAGTCACGGATCAACCCCTCGAAGTCGGGACTGTAGGGTCCGAACAGGGCCGTCACGGGCACCGATTCTTCCAGCGAGCGAATGCCGTCGGGCGATGCGGTCACGAGCGCCTGCGCGATCCCTGGCAGCGCGAGCGCCGTTTCGGTCAAGTCGTTGCTGGAGCCCGGCTTGCTGATCGCTTCGCTGAAGTCGCTCACCGGCCCGGTCGCGGCTGTCACAAACGAGCGCAGCTTGGCGAAGAAGGGCGCGAGTTCCTTTGTGTTCGGCTTGGACACGTTGACCAGCTTGCCCAGGGCAGCGAGCGTCGAGGGAAGCTCTTCGAACGTGCGTTTGCCTTCCCTGAAGGCAACAGGAAGCGCCTTTAGGCCCTTGGCAAAGTTCGACTGCTGTGAGCCGATCGCAGTGAACGTTGTGTTCGCGTTGCTGATCAGTTCGGTTAGCTGCTGCTTGCGCCCCGCGAGCATCGTGACCGTCTTTGAGGTTTCTACGAGGAAATTGGTGAACGTCGGCTGTTCACGCGTGAGCTCGGCAAACACGTGGTCGATCGCGGCCAGGAACGGGGGGAAGTAGGTCGCGTTGACCTGCAGCTGCGGACCTACGCCGGCGTACTGTTCGGCGGATCCTTGGATGAACTGCTGCAAGCCCTTGCGCGTCTTGGGATTGAAGATGCCAAACAGCTGGTCGAGGTCGGTTGTGCCGCGCGTGACGGTTGTCGGCAACGTGGCGCCGGACGCGAGCGCGGGACGGTTGTTTGGACCGGGCGACAGCGCTATGTAGCGGTTGGCGACGCTCGATAGCGACGGGACCCTGATTTCGGCGGTCGTGCCTTCGTGCAGTGGGACGAGCGAGGAATCGAGGTGGATCGTGATGCGCACCTGGTAGTTGGACAACAGCGTGATGTTCTTGATCGAGCCGACCGGCACGCCGCCGACCTGCACCTGGTCACCACGCACGAGCTGGTCGGCTTCGGCGAAGGTCAGCTGATAGGTGGCGCCTCCACCACCGGCGAACAGAAGCACCAACACGATCACAACCACAGCTGCCAGCGCGCCGAACGCGACTATGCGTACGGTGTTCGCGCGCCGCGGGGGGCGGCCGAGCGGCGGCGGCGATGACGCGGGTGGCGGCGTGGCTGCCGGTGGGCGTGGGGGAACCGTGGTCGCCATCGCGCTAGTTGCCTGCCCCAGCGGCCGGGGAAGCTGGGTTTGACTGGTCGGGGATCGCCGCGGATGAAGGCTTGGAGCTGACGGTGGGGTCTGGCACCTCGCCGAGACGGGCTACCAGAGCAAGCCACTGCGCGGGCGAGAGCCCGGAACCGGTGACCGTTGCGGTGTGAGCGTCGCCGTTACCGACCGACGTGAAGGAGACATGGATCAGGCCCTCGTAACCCGGCAACGCGACGCTGTTGGCGACGCCGGGCAGGGCCGTGGAGCTCGCGATCTGCAGTGGCTTCATCACACCCTGCAGGCTCTCCAGCTTGCGCACCGTGATAGCCGTGAGCGACGCGTCGGCGTCGGGGGCTCCGGCAACCGCGATCCCATTGATAGCCGAGATGTTGACCGCGCCCACAGTGCCTGCTTGTCGAGCACCGCCGGCGACCGCGGACACCTGTGAGCAGCTGCGCGCCGACACGGTCGCCTGGAGACCGGAGGCGGATAGAAATGCGAGCACCGCGAGCACGCGCCGGTCGATCCGGTCATCCTCGATCAGATGCCGCTCGCACGAGGCGAGCTGGATGTTGTGGTCGCGCGGGAGCTGCTGCTCGAGCTGGGTCTTTGACTCGAGCAGCGCCTGGCCGGGGCTCGGGGAGATCTCCGCAAACGGATCGCGGCCCTCTGCTCTCACGACAGATGAGCTTTGCAGCTTGACCCAGCTGTCGAGGATCGGCTTGGGATCTATGAGCGGCGCGCCGATGCCCGCGGGGCGAATCTGGAAGACCATGTGAGACTGGATGGTGGAGCCCACATGACCGAGCACGGTCCCGGCGATCACTTGCACGCCTACACGCAGCGGGTGCAGGTAAACGTTGTCCGAGCCCGCTTTGAACACGCGCGCGGCCCCCTCGGACGCTGAGCTCTCGGCGGGCGCCAAGCTCGACGTCCCAGCCGTGTGCGCACGGGCGGGCACGGTGGGCGGGCCTGATTCAACTGCTTCGAGCACCGGGTAGAGCGTCGCGAGCGTACCCAGCTCGGAGTAGGTGTAGGTGTTGCCGTAGGCGTCCTTCAGCGATATGCTCAGCCCGAGCGGACCAGACCGGCTGATCTGCACGATGCGTCCGTCCTGCGCCGCGATCACGGGGGCTCCGGCCTGCGAATAGATCGTCGTCCCGGCGACCGTCTGCGGCGCGGGATCTTCTGTGGTCGGGAAGCCGTCGCTGTAGTGCGAAGCGGCATATACGGGAAAGCGGCCTTCGGTCAGTCCCGTGATCGCACCGAGCAGTTCAGGTGGGGTGCCACCGAGCAACTGTGCACGCAGCATGACCGAGTTGACGTAGGCTCGCGAATGGTTGTAGGCGAACACCGCTGTTCGAATGTTGGTGTCGCCGCCTGCATCCTTTAGGTAGCGGGCCGCGGCGAAGATAGCGTCGGCCGGGTTGTAGGGATCCTCGAAGCCGTTGTCGTTGACATCGACTCCGTACTGCCCCCACTCGCTCGGCAGGAACTGCATCCAGCCCTCCGCGCCCGCGCTCGAGATGCTCAGGTCGCGGCCGTAGTCAGTCTCGACTTCGTTGATCGCCGCGAGCACTTGCCAAGGGATCCCGTAGGCGGCGCCGGCGGCCTGATAGATGGGCAGCAGGAACGGCGGGATGCTGAAGCTGTTGATGAAGAAGCTCGGCACACCCGAGAACGAGGACGCACTCAGCGTCGAGGGCAGCGGCGGTGTGAGCGCCGACGGCGAGACCGGCTTTGCCCCTGTGCCCGCCTTCGGCGGCCGTTGGGTTGCCGAGCTGTTCGCGGGTATGTGGACGACCGTGCGCGGTTGTGGGCGCTGCGTGCGCACTTCGGGCACCGGGGCCGCCGTCGCTTCGGTCGTCGTAGTCGTGGTGGGGGTAGCGCTTGGATTTGGGGTCGTACCCGTGCTCGTCGTAGACGAAGTGGATTCTGAGGACGGCGTCTCAGATGGCGGAGCGGGCACTGTCGTCGTCCCGTTTGCGGACACCGAGGCTTCAGATGACGGAGTCGAGGCTTCAGACGCGGGGGTCGAGGCTTCAGACGCGGGCGCGGTAGGAACCGTGGCGTCGGCGAGCGCCCGCTCGGCGGACACCAGCGTCGCCAACGTCGTGAGAGCTGGGAGCGACATCGCGACAAGGAGCGGGAGCAGCGTCGTTTTGAGCGGTCGTCGAGTCATCACAGATCAGTTGCCGAGCAGGTAGTTGAGCAGCATGCCGCTCGCTTCGGAGCTTTCTTCGGTGGGCGTGTAGTAGGTGGTCCCGGCCGCCGCGCCGCCGACCGGCTGAGCCGCCGTCGTCGAGGAGGATGTCGTCGTTGGGGTGTCGGCGGCCGCGCCTGTTTCGCCCGCGATCGAGCCGGGGTACTTGGCGATCGCCTGCGCCGGCGTCATCCCTTTCACGACGGCAAGCGTGCGCTGCATCACGAGGCTCGTCGAGTTGGCGCTGGCGGCAGACGCCGTGGCGCTGGCACCGCTTGTGCCTATGAATTTTCCGGTCGTGCAAGCCGAGTTAACGGTGACCGCGTAGCCCAGGCAACCGGCGCTCGCCACGCCTTCGGCGCGTAGGAAGTGGCCGAGCGCGTCGTAGCCGTTGACACTGCCAGCGCCGAGATAGATCAGATCGAGCAGGCGCTCCAGGCCGCCGGTGGAGCGCAGGCTGGTGAGCAGCCCGGAGAGATTGGCGGCGAACGGCTTGCCCGCCTTGCCGAATTCCTTGACCAGCGGCAGCAGCGGTTCGACCTCCTTCAGCGCCGCGCCCGATTCCTTGGCGGTCTTGCCGAACTCCTTGAAGAAAGCCTCCGAAGACTTGGAGAACGGCGCGATGTTTTCAAACGTCTTGTTGATCCCCGGCGCGGCGATGCCGAGATCGGTGAACGTGGGCGTCGTCTGTTCGGCGAAGCGCCCGAGCCGTTCGATCGCGGGTCCAAGCTGTTCGAGGAAGGCGGGGAAGTCGGCGAGATTCTGTCCGAGCGCCCCACGGTGGTTGGCGCTCGCCTGGGCGACCGTCTTACTCTGGCTGATGAAGTCCGCGAGCTGGCCGCGGTCGGCTGCGAGCGGCGCGAGCGCACGATCGGATTCGACCGCGAGGTTGCTCAACACTTTGTTCTCGTTGGCCAGAATCGACAGCACCTTTTCAAGTTCCTGAAGCGCCGGGTCGGCGCGCCGAATGACCACGTTCAGATCTTCGCCGCGTCCGGCGAAACCAGCACCGAGCTCGTTGACGATGATCGTCAGGCGCTGGGCCTCGGGCAGGCGGTTGATGTCCTGGATCAGATCGACGTCAACCGGGCTGTGCGTGTTGGTCACGGGCAGTAGTCGCTGACCGGCGCCTTCCTGGCCCGACGGGATCACTTTCAGCGGCGGCGGCAGCGGCGTGCCTTCGACGCGCGGTTCGGTCGGCAGGCAGTCGACGAACTTCTCGCCGATCAGCGCCTGCGGGCGAACCCTGCAACTCGCGTCCGCCCGGAAGTCTTGGAAGCCCGGATTGGTGATGCTCATAACGACCGCCGCTTGCGCTCGGGGAGTAGCCGTGACCGATTCGACCGTGCCGACCTTGACCCCGTCGATCTTCACGTCCTCGCCGACGGTCAGGTTGCCGGCGTCGTCGAAGATCGCACGAACCGTGTAGCCACCCCCTGAACCGCCAGCGGATGTCGCGAGCAGCACGACCGCGACGAGCGCGGCTACGCAGCCGGCGATCATAACCGCGGCCATGCCCCTCCTGAACCCCTCGCTCTGCGTCCTCAACCCGATCTACCTCTATGTTCGATAACGAGGAGAGGGCGGCCCATCCGGTGGACCGGGCCGCCCCTTCCCGCTGCTGCTCAGTCAGGGCGCGCCGCTATACACGCGCGACCCCCCCCTTTGATTCTGTTTCAGCTGTTGTTTCTAAGTCCTGTCGGTGGCCGCCCCCTTCGCGAGAGCGGCCACCGCGATGCCTCTATAGCTACCTCCGTCGCGAGTCTATTTCTTGGGGCAGGGCACTGTCACCGCAACCGGTACCTTAGCTCCGCCGTAGAACGAGAATTCCGCCTTGACGGGGAACCCGCCCTTCGGGCACTTCTTCGGCACGGTGCCATAGGAGACCAGCTTTTTGCCGTGCTTGTAGGCGGCCCCAACCTTGACTTTGATCGTTTCAACGACACCGTAGGGGGCACCCGGGACCGTTTCCACGAGCGGTATTTCGGCATTGAATTCAGGACCGAACCCACCCGGACCGTTTTTGAACGCTCCCTTGGACAGGATTTCGATCGAAGCCGGGGTTTTCCCTTCGGAGAAGAACGCAAGACCCCCACCGGGCGCGAAGAACGGCTGCACCGTTATGTTCTCGTGGACGCGGGTGCTGCCGAAGCTGACCACACCAGTCGCCGAGCCGATTGGGCCCGCGGATGACTTCTTCGGGCACTTCTGCACTTCGTGGCTTTCCAGGATCGCGTCCGAACAGGTCGCGAAGCCCTGAGGATGCAGCTTGGTGCCGGCCGGCGTGATGAAGCTCACGCCGATCAGCGGCGGCGGGAAGCCGCCATATTCGGTGCCGCTGATCCCGATTTCCGTTTCGATGGCCGCACCGGCGCCCAGGATGCTGCCTGTGCCCGGGTAGGTGGGTCCGTTCGCGGCGCTCGGGTTCACCGGGATCGGCACGATCTTGACTTTGAGCGTAACCGCCGGCGCCGCCCCCGCGGCTGCCGGCAGGCCCAGCGCCGCTACGGCGAGACCGAGCAAGGCCAAACGGGTAGATGCTCTACGCATCAGCTTCTCTCCTCTGTTGATGGACAGGTCGCCCACGATCCGGGTAGCTCCGGATCCTTGACGGTCCGGCGACATCGAGTCCCCAAACGTCTCAGCCGTCCAGGGAGCATTGGCGATTTGCTTGCAACATTAGCCATATCGGCAGACAGGTTCAACTAGGTGGGTCCGCGCCGGTTGACAAATCGAGCTGATCGCCCGTGTAGCGCACGTCGACCGGCTCTAGGATCACCTGGCGTGGTCCCGGCTCGACCGACCCCGCCACGATCGCATCGAAACCGAGCCGCCGAGCGAGCGTGACGACCGCCACGCCAACACCGGCCTTGCAGTAGACGGCGTATCCGGAGCCCATGTTGAAGGTGCAGTAGGCGCGCTGCGCGTCGAGGTCGGCCTCTCGCGCGAGGAAGGCCAGCACCTCGGGTACCGGCGGCAGCTTGGAGATCCTGTAGGTCAGCGGCTTGGCCGGACGCATCAGCTTCAGCAGGCCGTGGCCGGTCACATGGCTGAAGTAGGACACGCCGAGCCCAGACTCGAGCAATGCCTGCACGAGCGAGACATACATGACCGTCGGATCGAGCAGCGCCTCGCCAAGCGTACGTCCGCTTGGCAGCGCCGTCATGTAGCCGTCTGGCAGCCGCTCGGCGAGCAGCCGCGCGAGCGAGGCGCCGTTGGCGTGCAGGCCGCTGGAGGCCACAAGCACGATCTCGTCCCCCGCCCGCAACTCGTTACCGAGGATTGCTGAGCGTCCCTCGGGTGCAGCGCCGATCGCCGCGCCCGCAAGCTCGATGTCGTGCGCGGCCACGAGCCCGGACAGCGACGGTGACTCCCCGCCCCCCCACGCGCAGCCTGCGTTGACGCACGCTCGCTGCCAGCCCTCCAGCAGCGCCACCGCCCGGTCAGGCTCTGCGTACCACTCCGACGCGCCGGTGGCGAAGTAGGCGTTTACGACAAGCGGCAGCGCGCCGACGCAACAGAGATCGTTGAGGATTGCGGCAACCGTGTCGTAGGCGACATCGGCGAAACGGTTGGTCCCGTGCCGTTCGAGCACGTGCCGGGCAACGATCGACTTGGTGCCGAGACCCTCCATCACGAACGCCAGTGTTCGGCCGTCCAGCTCGAACACGAACGCCGGCTCGCCACGCGAGGCGTCGAGCGCCCGCCCACCGCGGGCCGCAAGCAACGACGACGTCGCCAGCGCCCTGGCCATCGCCTGGCGCTTGCCCTCGTCCAGCGCGTCGTAATCGACGCCCGCCGCCTTGTAGTTGGCCGATCCCCGCGTCATCGGCGATGATCCTATTCCCACTGCAGAGGAGAAACCGATGGACTTCCAGCCGAGCAAGCGTTGCATCGAGTTCCAGGAGCGCCTGCGAACGTTCATGGACGAGCACGTCTACCCCGCCGAGCGCGTGTATGAGCGCCAGCTGACCGAGTCAGGCGACCCGCACAACCAGCCGCTGATCATGGAGGAGCTGAAGGCACATGCGCGTGACGCGGGATTGTGGAACATGTTCCTGCCCGACGCTGACCACGGCGCGGGCCTCTCCAATAGCGACTATGCGCCACTCGCCGAGATCCTTGGACGCAGCCACATCGCTTCGGAGGCGTGCAACTGCTCGGCGCCCGATACAGGCAACATGGAGGTGCTGCACCAGTTCGCCACAGACGCGCAAAAGGAGCAGTGGCTTAAGCCTCTACTAGAGGGTGAGATTCGATCGTCATTCGCGATGACCGAGCCCGAGGTGGCGTCTTCGGATGCCACCAACATCGCGTTGCGGATTGAGCGCGACGGCGAGCAGTATGTGCTCAACGGACGCAAGTGGTGGATCTCCGGCGCCCTACATCCGCACTGCCGGATCATGATCGTTATGGGCAAGAGCGCGGGCTGGACGGGATCTGATTCACCGCGCCACCGTCAGCAGAGCCAGATCCTCGTGCCGGTTGACACGCCGGGCGTTGAGATCGTGCGCGGACTGCCCGTGTTCGGCTACCAGGACCAGGAGGGCCACGCCGAAATCCTCTTCAAGGACGTGCGCGTCCCGGCCTCCAATCTGATCGCGGGCGAGGGCGACGGCTTCATGATCGCCCAAGCGCGGCTCGGTCCTGGGCGCATCCATCACTGCATGCGCTCGATCGGCGCCGCGGAGCGCGCGCTCGAGGCTATGTGCAGGCGCGCGGTGTCGCGCACCACGTTCGGCCAGCCTGTCGCCGCGCGCGCCAACATCCAGGACTGGATCGCCGAGGCGCGCATCGAAATCGAGATGGCTCGCCTGCTCACGCTGAAGGCCGCGTGGCTGATGGACACGGTCGGCAACCGCCATGCTCGCACCGAGATCGCCGCGATCAAGGTGGCGGCGCCCAACATCGCGCTCAAGGTGATCGACCGCGCGATCCAGGTCCATGGCGGCGGCGGCGTCTCAGACGACTTCCCGCTCGCATGGACCTACGCCCACTTGCGTACCCTGCGCCTCGCCGATGGACCCGACGAGGTCCACAAGCTCTCGATCGCCCGGCGCGAGCTCGCGCCGTATATGCCCTCAGCCTGACAGGCGCAAGCTGTAGAGCACCGCCGCCACCGACGTCGCCAAGTTCAAACTGGAGACGCCCTCGCGCATCGGCAGGCGCAGTCGCACGTCCGCTCTGTCGAGCAACTGCTCGCTCAAGCCGTCGCGCTCGGTTCCAAAGGCGAGCAGCGCGCGCGCAGGCACAAGCTCTGGGCGCAGCTCTTCACCTTCGGGGTCGAGCGCGAGCAGTGGCCGGTCGATATCCGGCAGCCGCTCCACGCGCGCCACCGGCAGCGCGAAGTGCAACCCCGCCGATCCACGCAGCGCAACTGGATCCCACGGGTCCTGACGGCCCGTGGTGAGTACCCCCGCCGCCTGGACCGCCGCCGCAACTCGGATCACCGCCCCCAGGTTGCCGAAGTGACGCGGGTCCTCCAACAGCACGATCGGCCCCTCACCGTTGCTTGCGAGCAGCGCGAGAGGATCGCTCGTTACGCGCCGCGCGATGCTCACCACGCCGGTGTGCGGCACATAGGGACCAAGCCGCTTGAACGCCTCGACCGGCAGAACAACCGACAACCGCTCCAGCTCCGCGGCGAGATCGGGAGCCAGATCCAACGCCAACCGGGTCAGCTCGCGCGGGTCGGTGCACGCCACCAGCTCAACCCGCGCCCCGAACCGCAGCGCGTGCTTGAGCGCGTGGAAGCCCTGAAGCACCACCAATTCGCCGTTTCTACGAGCCTCGTGAAAACGACGAACCACGCGCGCGGTGTCTGGGCTCAGTGTCTTGGCCACCATGCGCTGAGTGTAAGTGGACTCCTGTCAGTGCTACCGTTCGTTCGAACGAACGCCTGATGTGGGAGCACTTGGAGGTTCCCGCCAGACGTCGTGACACGATGACGCCCACGACCAGTCAACCCCCGGCCTTCGAGCCGCCTAGCGGCGGTGGCGTCTCCGAACGGTCGATGAGCCTGACCGAGTGTGTGGAGGCGCTGAGCGCCGCGCGCACGACCGCGGCGGAGCTCGTCGAGCTGACACTGGCCCGCATCGCCGCCACGCAACCTACGCTCAATGCCTTCCGCATCGTCTGCGCCGAGTCGGCGCGCGCCGAGGCCGCGGAGGCCGATCTGCGCTTGGCCGCCGGCGAACGCCTGCCGTTGCTCGGCGTGCCGGTCGCCGTCAAGGACGACGTGGACGTCGCTGGTTACCCAACGGCCTTCGGCTGCGCGGGCAAGTTCCCCATCAAGACAGCCGACAGCGAGCTGGTCCGCCGCCTACGCGCGGCCGGCGCTGTGATCGTCGGCAAGACCAATACGCCCGAGGTTGGCCTCTATCCGTTCACCGAGGGGCTCGCGTTCGGTGTGACTCGCAACCCGTGGAGCCTCGAGCACACCCCTGGAGGCTCCAGTGGGGGCGGCGCGGCGGCGGTGGCCGCCGGAATCGTTCCAGCCGCCGTGGGCTCTGACGGAGCCGGCTCGGTGCGTATCCCGGCCGGCTGGTGCGGACTGGTGGGCGTCAAGCCCCAGCGCGGACGCATCTCCACCTGGCCCGACGCCGAGTCCTTCCACGGCCTCACCTGTTTCGGGCCTCTCACGCGCACCGTGGCAGACGCCGCGTTGATGCTCGACGTGCTCAGCGGCAGCCATCCAGAGGACCTGCACAGACCCCCAGCCCCGTCTGAGCCATACGCGGCGAGCATCCGGCGAGAGCCCGACCGTCTGCGAATCGCGCTCTCGCTACGTCACCCCTATAGCGCCGCGCCCGTCAAGCTCCACCCCGACATCCGGGCAGCCATTCAGCGACTCGGCTGCGTCCTCAGAGAGCTTGGTCACGAACTGATCGATACCACCCCCCGCTATCGCCTGATGGGGCTCACGCTGATTGCGCGCGGTCAATCCGGCGTTCACGACTGGGTTTCCCGGATACCAGACCGCTCTCTGCTCGATCCGCGCACGCGCGCGACCGCGCGCATCGGCGGGTTGCTCTCGAAGACGATCCTCGGCTCCGCGCGGCGTATGGAGCCGCTGACGCGCCGCCGTATCAGCCTGGCCTTTCGCGACGTCGACGTGATCCTCACGCCAACCAGCGCCAGTCCGCCGCTGCGGGTGGGCGTCACCGACGGTCTCGGTGGCTGGGCCACCGACCAGATCATGGCCGCGGCCTGTCCCTACGCGTGGCCGTGGAACGTGCTCGGATGGCCCGGCGTGAGCGTGCCCGCCGGGCTCACGGCCGACGGACTGCCGTTCGGCGTTCAATTGCTCGGGATGGCCAACAGCGAGCCCACACTCCTGGCCCTAGCTGCACAGCTCGAGCAGGTCGAGCGCTGGCACGAGCGCGTTCCACCTTTTCAGGCGCACGCGTCAACCGAGCCCACGTGAGCATGAGCCTCCCAGCGTCGATCCTCGACGGGCCTAGCGACCCGATAGGAGCACGCTCCTCACCGCCGCCGTCACCGACCGCCGGCCCACCCGCAGCCGGCGCACGCGAGCGGATGCTGCGCGCCACGATGGAGCTGATCGCCGATGGCGGCGTGGCCGACGTCACCAACCGCCGGGTCGCCAGCTCGGCTGGAGTGTCGCTCGGCTCGCTCACCTATCACTTCTCAAGCCAAGCACAGCTACTCCGCGAGAGCATGTTGCTCTATGTGGAAGAGGAGACCGCGCGACGCGAGCAGATCGCACGCGAGCTGGCCAATCGGCGACCCAGCATCGAGCAGGTCGCCGAAACGGTGGAACGCGTCATCGCAACAGCCCCCGACACCCATCAGCAAATAGCCGAACTGGAGCTGCACCTGCATGCCGCCCGCGATCCCGAGCTGCGCGATGCGTCGCATCGTTGCTTCCAGGCCCATGAGCAGATCGCCGTAGCGGCCCTGGCCGCGCTCGGCATCGCCGACGCGGAGCGCCACGCGCCGACCGTAGTGGCACTAATGACCGGGCTCGCCGTGCGCCGGCTCGCCGCGGGCACACACGACGCACATGGAACATCCGAGGCGCTGTTGGCGCTGGTGCGCGGGCTCGGCGACTGATATGGAGAGCTGTTTGTCGAGCTTGCGGGATGAGCGCGGGATCGTCCGGCGTTTCAACGCCCGAGCGTCCGCACGAGCTCGCGGGCTCGTGGGCGAATGGAGCCGACCAGCTCACGCGCCTCCGCGAGCCCCCTCCGCAACTCAGCGTCCCCGACCTCGACCGGCAACATCGAGTCCTGCAACTCGATCAGCACGCCGTCGGCCCTGCCGGCGGCGTCGACAGCAGCGTCGATCAGTCCCTTCGCGCCGTTTGACGGAGCGACCGGAGACGGCGACTGGAATGCGCGGCCAGCCAGTCCGTGGCGCTCCACAAAGCCGGCATACGTGCGCTTCGCGCGGCCGTAGGCTGCCCGTACAGGTCCGAACAACTCCTCTTCGAGCCGTTCTGCCATGTGCTCGTCGAGATGCTCGTATGCCTCGCTCAACAGCGCTAGCGCGATACCGATCTCGTCGATCGCGCTCGCGAGCTTGTCAAGGATCTGCTGGCGCCCATCGGCGGTCGTGTAGGTCATCACGAGGCCTCGATTAGGTACCAACGTAGGCCGCGAGGTGCTCGCCGGTGAGGGATGGGGTTCGCGCCCGCCCGGTTCGCGCCTGCCGATCATCGATCGACGGGATCTCCGATCGGCCAGCGACGAGGGCGGCGGGTGTGCCCTCGAAGACGATCTGCCCGCCGTCGTGGCCGGCGCCGGGACCGAGGTCGATGATCCAGTCGGCGTGCGCCATGACCGCCTGATGGTGCTCGATGACGATCACCGACTTGCCGGAGTTGACGAGCCGATCGAGCAGGCCGAGTAGCTGTTCGACGTCGGCGAGGTGCAGGCCGGCGGTCGGCTCGTCGAGCACATAGACACCGCCTTTCTCGCCCAGGTGGGTGGCCAGCTTGAGCCGCTGTCGCTCGCCGCCGGACAGCGTGGGAAGTGGCTGGCCGAGGTTGAGGTAGCCGAGCCCGACGTTGACGAGCCGCTCGAGGATCTTCTGTGCGGCCGGCACCTTCGCGTCGTCGGAGCCGAAGAACTCCAGCGCCTCAGCGATCGGCAGAGCGAGGATCTCGCTGATGTCCTTGCCCCCGAGCTTGTACTTCAGGACCTCGGCTCCGAACCGCTTTCCCTCGCACTCCTCGCAGGTGGTGGCCACGCCGGCCATCATCGCCAGGTCGGTATAGATGACGCCGGCGCCGTTACAGACCGGGCATGCGCCCTCGGAGTTGGCGCTGAACAGCGCCGGCTTCACGCCGTTTGCCTTCGCGAATGCCTTGCGGATCGGGTCGAGCACTCCGGTGTACGTCGCCGGGTTGCTCCGTCGCGAACCGCGGATCGCGGTCTGGTCGATCGACACCACTCCGTCCCGGGATGGACGGGATTTAATAATCGATCCGTCGATCAGCGAGCTCTTTCCCGACCCGGCCACGCCGGTCACCACCACCAGCACGCCCAGCGGAATGTCGACGTTAACGTCGCGCAGGTTGTGCGTGCTGGCGCCGCGCACCTCCAGCGACCCTGACGACGTGCGCACCGACGGCTTCAGGGAGGCGCGATCGTCCAGGTGGCGCCCGGTGATCGTGCCGCTCCTCCGCAGTCCCTCCACGGTACCCTCGAACACGACCTCGCCGCCCGCCGTACCGGCGCCGGGACCGAGGTCCACGACGTGGTCGGCGATCGCGATCGCCTCCGGCTTGTGCTCCACGACCAGCACCGTGTTGCCCTTGTCGCGCAGCCGCAGCAGCAGGTCGTTCATCCGCTGGATGTCGTGGGGGTGCAACCCGATCGTCGGCTCGTCGAAGACGTAGGTGACGTCGGTCAGAGACGACCCGAGCTGTCGGATCATCTTGATGCGCTGCGCCTCACCGCCCGAGAGCGTGCCCGACGGGCGCTCGAGCGAGAGGTAGCCGAGCCCGATCTCCACGAACGAGTCGAGGGTGTCCCCCAGCGAAGTCAGCAGCGGCGCCACCGACGGCTCGTGCAGGCCCCGCACCCACCCGGCGAGGTCTGAGATCTGCATCGCGCACAGCTCGGCGATGTTGATCCCCTCGATCTTCGACGAGCGAGCTGCCTCGCTGAGCCGGCTGCCGGCGCAGTCGGGGCAAACTGTGAATGTAACGACCCGCTCCACGAACGCGCGGACGTGCGGTTGCAGCGCGTCGAGGTCCTTGGACAACATCGACTTCTGGATCTTCGGGATCAGGCCCTCGTACGTGAGGTTGATGCCGTTGACCTTGATCTTGGTCGGCTCCTTGTAGAGCAGGTCGTAGAGCTCTTTCTTGTTGAACTTGCGGATCGGCTTGTCTGGGTCGAAGAAGCCGCAGCCGCCGAAGATGCGCCCGTACCAGCCCTCCATGCTGTAGCCGGGAACTGTGAGCGCACCCTCGTTGATCGACTTGCCCTCGTCGTACATCTGCGACAGGTCGAAGTCGGTGACTGAGCCGCGGCCCTCGCAGCGCGTACACATGCCGCCGAGACGGTTGAAGGTCGCCTTCTTGGTCTGAGTCTTGCCGGCACCCCGCTCGACGGTGATCGCACCGCTCGCTCGGACCGAAGCGACGTTGAAGGAGAACGCGCCCGGCGAGCCGATGTGCGGCTTCCCGAGTCGGCTGAAGAGGATGCGCAACATCGCCCCAACGTCGGTGGCGGTGCCAACCGTGGAGCGAGCGTCCCCACCCATCCGCTCTTGGTCCACGAGGATCGCGGTGGTCAGTCCTTCGAGTACGTCGACCTCGGGCCGCGCCAGCGTCGGCATGAAGCCCTGCACGAAGGCGCTGTAGGTCTCGTTGATCAGCCGCTGGGACTCCGCGGCGATCGTGCCGAACACCAGCGAGCTCTTGCCCGAGCCGGAGACGCCGGTGAACACCGTCAGCCGACGCTTCGGGATCTCAACGCTCACATCCTTGAGGTTGTTCACACGTGCGCCGTGCACGCGGATCAGATCGTGGGTGTCGGCACCCTGCAGCGCAGGCGACTGCGTGTCCGTGCTCGTGGCCATCATCGGTCCTGAAGCAGCCCCAGGACGTTGCCATCGGGATCGGTGACGGTAGCCACTAGGCGGCCGCCACCGACATCGTGCGCGGGTTCCTTCACGGTGGCACCCGCGGCGGTCAGCTCGGCCAGCTTCGCCTCGATGTCAGGCACGTGCCAGAAGGCCACCGGTGAGGTCATGCCCTGGGGTCCACCACCCGGCACCAGCCCGATGTGCTGGCCCGCGGCCTCGAAGCCGACGTAGTAGGAGGAGTCGGCCTGCGGCGGTACACCGAGTAGAGCGGCGTACACCCCCTTGGCCCTCGCCAAGTCGGACACGGGATGCAGCACGGTCTTGATTCCCTCGGTGGAAGAGTCGGTCATGGTCACTCCTGAAGTCGTGGGCCTTGTCGGGATTCTCTGGCTAAAAGACGAGCGGGAAGTCCGGAAATCGACACCCGATCGTTCCGGATGGCGATTTCGCCGTTAGCTGTTCGTCTTAACCTGCGCTCGGCCTTCTTGTGCGACGACAGCTTGTGCGACTTGCACAACAGGCAGCCAGCTCGACGCTGCTTGGGTCGCCTTCGCTTGTGATGCGCCATCGCTGCACGAGGATAGACGCCCGCTGTAAGCGTGGCTCAACGGTGCGCGTTCTCCGCAAGCCACGCCGTTGCTAACGCCTGCGGCTCTTGTCGTGCAGCTCCTCGGCCCGGAGCATCAACGTGGCGAGGCTCACGTGCAGACCGTCGCACAGCTTGAGCAGGGTCCCGTATGTCGGGTTGCCCTGACCGCGGATGTACGTGCCGACCTGCTTTTCGTCCAAGCCGGAGTCGGCGACCACAGTGTCCAAGGTCATGCGCGGGTCTTCGGCGATCAACAACTTGATCGCGTGACCTAGCGCGGCGTGATGCAGACTGCGGGGCTTGGCTGTCCGTGGACGTGGCATGACCCGCAGACTTACTCACTCTCCTGGAAGGGGTTAGGGCATATATGTGGAAACGGAAAGCAGACAGTTGTATTCATCGCAATTTGGGAGCTTTTCTTGCTGGAGCGCGGACGCCAGGATGCGGACCTAGCCCCTCTCGGGCGCGCGGTTCGACGGATACGCGAGCGGCGAGGCATGAGCGCTGACGAGTTGGCCATTGCCACCGGCATCAGTCGCAAGCGTATAAACGCGCTCGAGACAGGGCACCTCGACCCGACATACGAGCTTCTGCTGGCACTCGCAAAGGGACTCGCAACACGGCCGTCCGCCCTCGTGGGCCTCGCCGAACAGCTCGAGGAATCGCGTGAGCCGTGACGAGCCACGAAATGTGTCTCACTGTCACCACACTCTCGCTGCGTAAGAGGGCTCAAGGGCCACGCAAACCCCGGCCCACGGCATAGTGGAGAAGGCCGTACGTTGCGCAAACCCCTGATCCTGTAAGCGAAACCGCTGAGCCTGGCGTAGCGAGACGGTCGGCGGTCGGCCAGAGCCCTCAGCTGATCTGCTCCGCCAGCTCGACGATGATCCCCTCCGGACCGCGAACGTAGCAGAGCCGATAGCTGTCTCTGTAGCGCTCCAGCTCGCCAACGAACTCCACGCCGCGGGCTCGCAAGCTAAAGACGACGGCGTCGATGTCATCGACTGCGAATGCGACATGGCGGATGCCCGGGGTGTTCGCCTGCGCGTGCCGGTCGCCGCCCCGGCCCGACGGGGCATGAAACTTCGTCAGCTCGAGCCGTACGTGACCGTCCAGGGTCTGCACCATCGCAATCTCCGCCCGAACGCCCTCGAGCCCCACTACGCGGTCCACCCAACCGCCCTCGACCGACCCCTCGCCCTGCAGCTCGAGTCCGAGCTCGACGAAGAACGCCGTCGCGGCCGCGAGGTCGTTGACCACGATACCCACGTGATCCATGCGTTGGATTGTCATGCGCTCGACGGTAGCGGAACGACGGCTCAGCCCAGCGACGCCATGCAAGAGGCTCGGCTGGCGTCCGGGCAGTCGAGCTTCGGCGCAACGACGACGCTTGGGAGGAATTCACTATCGTCGCGTAGCCGGGTGAGGCGATCAGATTGAGTCACCCTTGCGCCGGTTGCAGTCGGCGCATAGGACTTGGAGATTCTCAAGTGTCGTCGCGCCGCCGAGCGCCACGGGCAGTATGTGGTCGTACTGGATGTTGAAGCTGCTGCCGCACTGAACGCAGCAGCCTCCGTCGCGCTCATAGACTACGCGTCGCAGTTCGTCAGAGATGTGGGTGCGGGTTGGACGGCCATTCTCCTCAGCTCGCATCAGGCTTCGGGCTGATTGCAGTTTCTGCTCCAGGCGGCGCTTGCGCTGCAAGACGAGGGCCTTGACGTCCTCGGCGTCCAAGCCGTCATCGTCCCAGTAGAAGCCGTCCGAGAACTGCCAGAGGTTCCGTCGTCCATCACGCCACAGATGCACGGGCTCCGTTGCTTGCGCTTGCTGAGCGGCCCCCATCTGAGCCTTCGACCAACGCAACTCCATGACCTTGCGTCCAGACTGGACCGCGTAGCGCCGACCCGAAAGCATCCGAGTCAGCGTCCACGACAGCTTGACCAACTGCGCTTTGTTGTCCGAACGGAGCATCCCGGAACCGTATCGGCATGTTGACGACCCTCTTTAGCCTCCGCAGACAGCCTGAGACCGGGCGCTATGCGTCCGAGACGACGGGAACGGCGGGTACCCTCCGTGCTGCCATGAGTGCCGCAGACCCAACACCCCCGCGCAACGTGCTGGAACGCGCCCGCGCATATGTGCGCGTCGATCAGCAGGTCATGACGGCGCTGCCCGAGCCATTGTAGACAAAACGCTACACTGCGTATCCGATGCGAAACCAACAGCACAACGGCGAATCGAACACAGACAACGCGCCGAGTGACGAGTTCGAGGCGTTCGAAATGGCGCTTCGAACACTGTCCGAGCGCGTGCGCACCGATGATGCCTTCGCACACGAGCTGTACGGCGCATTTTGCAACATGCGTTGGCGCCGCCGAGACAGGGACACCGAGCCCGTCTCGATGAGCTGGCGCTACGCAGGCGGCATCGTCGCCCACCTCGCCTGCAAGGGAGGCCGCTACCTCGACTACTACTGCTCCGGCAACGAGGGCGACGTATCCGCACGCGTTCGGGACGCGCTGGGCATACTCGGGTGGATCCCAACTCCGTGGCCAGGGGACGAAAGGTGAACAGTTGTAACGGACAGCGATCCCACACGAAAGCTAGAGAGCGGTGTTGCTGAGCATTTGGCTCGGGCCAGCGTTCGCGATCCTCCGGCGGTATCGCATTAGGGATACCGCATCCGAGTGGACGGCTGCGTGGCCGACTCGTCGCCAGCATGATGTTGTGGGCGTTCGATAGACCTCTGAGCATGCCCCACGATCCCTGGACAGACCCTGATCCCCGGCCCGGCGATTTCGACGCCGACCTGACCGCGATCGACCCACGCTACGTCGAGGCCCATGTCGGCAACCCCAGCGCCAAGCTGACGATCGTCCTCGGCGTCGAGGACGAGGACGCAGAGCGACTACAGCAACTCGCTGCACGCCGCCATCAGCGGCCCGCCGAAGTCGTCGCAGACCTCCTACGCAGCGCCTAATCCGTCCGTCCTCGGCCGCACCGCCGAGCGCCTCTAGGCGCGCTGCTCGAGATCGGCGTCCTCGACATCGACGGAGATGACGCGGTCGTGATCCATGCACAGCCACTACGACGCAAGTTCCACAAGCTCCTCGGTTAGGTCGAGATGCCACGACACACAGACAAGGAAATCGAGCAGGCTGCCCAGCGCTTCTAGCGACTTGCCGGCTCGCTGGACCCAAAGACGGCGGACGTCGAAGAGACGGACGACCTTCGCGCGATCGCAACCGCAACCGAGGTTGTACCGGCGGACGATGCCCGCCCGCGAGAGGCCGTCCTCGTCGCCCGAGCCCACGGCGAATCCTGGAACCACATTGCCCTCGCGCTCGGGGTGTCCCGTTAGGCAGCACGGCAGCGATTCGCCGAAAAGGCGAATGCTTGATCGGGTTCTGTCGGTCGCTCATTCCCTCGTCTTCGGCTGGGACGGCGGCCATGGCGGGGCCTCGAAACAGCCGCGCTCCGGCCTACGCTAACCCCTATGGCATGTCGAGATTCTGAGCGACTGGACGAGGAGATCGCTGGCGTCGAGCGACCCGAGCGAGATGTGGGGCTTTCAGGCGAGTATCTCGACTACGGGCTGCGCAAGGGCGCACTGCAAGCGGTCCAGTTCAAGCACTTCGACCACCAGCGCCGCCGCCTGACGATCTTCACGAAGGGCCAGAAGGTCCGCGAACTGCCCATCCCCCACGCGCCGGTCTGGCTCGACCTCGAACGCCACATCATCGAAGTCGAAGCCGAGCCCGACCACTACCTCATGACCCGCATGAAGGGCAACGGCACGATGGTCACGAGCGACCCGACGAAGCCAATGGGCATCCACGGCATGCACTCGTGGTGGTACAGACGGCTCGCCACCGCCGGCATCGTCGAGGAGGGCACCACTAGCGGCGAGCGCATGCACAAGGCGCGCCACACCGCCGGCCAGCGCGTGCTCGACGCCACCGGCAACCTGAAGGCCGTCCAGAAGCTGCTCGGCCACGCCTCGATCCAGACGACCGGCGACATCTACGCCGACTGGGACATCGACCAGCTCGCCGCGACGATGGCCGACGTGCTCGCCGCCGACGAGGACGCGGCCAATTCGCCCGATTTGCAATCGTTCCCCCCGTCCCCACCGCAAAAACCGTCGATTTGCAGCGGAGACGAGGAACCAGTGGAGACGATTGGTCGAGAAGAGGCGAAATCGTCAGTGGTGGCCTGGTATCTGCTTGCTTATGCTCCTTTGATGCGACCCAAATGACGAGCACCAAGGGGGACGTTAGAGCTGTTCGCGCAGCTCGTCGCGGCTCAGGCCCGCGTCTCTGAGAATGCCGTTGAGCGTTCCTCGCTTGAGTTCGCGATGCAGCGGCACGACCAGCGAGACAGCTCGATCCTGGTGCTTGAGACGAACATGGCTGCCACGCTGGCGGGCCACTTCCCAACCAAGCTTCTGGAGCACATCTATTAGCTGCGCGCCGGAGACGACCGGCAGACGCTCGCTCACGCGGGAACGGCGAGTCTGCGGCGGACGATGCCGGAGCCGACCGGGCGTCCTTCTTCGCGCAGCCCCTCGACGTAGAGCGCCAGAGCCTCCTGAGCATTCTCGACCGCGTCATCGATGTCCTCGCCCTGCGTGTGCAGGCCCGGAAGGTCCGGCGCGTACACGTGATAGCCGCCTTCATCCTGGGGCTCAAAGACGAACTCGAACTCACTCTGCTCTGCCATACGGTCAGGATACCGCCAAGCACGACGGACGAGGCGACTTTTGGCCGTGCCCTCATCCCGTCTCACCGGACTCATCAGGCACGGATGACAGTCGCCGGACGTTCGTGGCGTAGGCCCGCTTCAACCGCTCGCGTGCTGCTTGCTCAGAGGGATGACCGTACGTGGACATCACCAGCGCGCCGCCGTCAGTGTGCCCGAGCTGCACAGCGACATCGGCGTGCGAGACGCCCAATTCGAGCAGGTGCGTGGCGCAGAAGTGCCGCAGCTCATGAAACTGCATCTTCGGACGATCGGCCGCTACGCGGACAGAGCGCCAGTAGTAAAGGTGGCTGCTCTTTGAGAACCGGCGTCCACGCGGTGTGACAAAGAGCCAGGGCACATCAAGACGAGCTGGGACGTCGGCAAGCACCTCACGGGCTGACGGCGGCAGAACCACAGTCCGCGAGAGGTTGTTCTTCGGTGCCTTGATTTGCCCGGTGCCGTCGAGGTTCTGCCGAACCTGCACCTCATCGTGGCCCACGTCACGCCGCTCCAACGCAAACAGCTCGCCCGGTCGCAACCCCACATACGCTGTGAATACGATCATGGCTCGGAAGATCGAGCCAAACTGCCCCAGGCTCTCAAGAGCACAGTCGGCCAGATGGACAACCTCAGACTCGGTAAGCGCGGTCAGATCCTTCCTCCCCCGCGACTGCTCCAATCGGAGGTTTGAGAACGGATTCGGACCGGGATGCAGGCCGTCGTTGATCGCGTCGGTGAACATTGCTCGCACGGTGCGCACGTTGGACTGAGGCTGTTTCAGCGCCCACTGCCGCGCCGTCGGCTTGTCGAGGTCGCGCAACCGGATACGCGCGAAATCCTCCTGAAATCGCTGAAGCGCATAGCGGTACGTCTTGCGTGACGCCGCAGCGTTGCGCGGGTAATCGGTGAGCCAACGCTGAGCGAAGTCGCCACATGCCTCGGATCCCCGAACTACCGATGACCTCGATGCCTCGCGTTCGGCCTCCTTCGCCTCGCGTCGCGTGGCGAACGTACCCACCCAGCGCTTGCGACTCAGCGTCTTGTCGTAGACTGAGACACCATATTTGCCCTTGCGAGGAACGATCATCGGTTCTTCCGGTCGAGCCAGGCTTCGACCTCGGACAGCCGGAAGCCGCGCCGCCCGCCGATCATCTTCGAGGGGAGCCCTTCGCGCACCCGCAACTCGACCCACCGGGTGGAGCGACCGAAGTAATCCGCGATCTGCCGCTTACTCAACCACGGCTCACGTACAGCGCCGCGCGGAAACGCGATCACCGACGCACCCGATAGCGGCTGGGGCGTCATTCGTCGGACCCTCCCTGGCCGCCCGCCACGTCGGCCTCAAATTGCCAGTGTTCGAGGAACCGAAGGCCCTCCAGCGTCAGATGAAGTTGCTGCTCCCACTCGTCCTCGCCGACTTCCTCCGGTTCCTCACGCAAAAGCTCGCCATGCAAGAACTCGTCAACCACGAGGCTGATGTCCTGACGTGGCCTGCCAAGTCGCTCCGCGAGCATGTCGGTGGTCACCGCGTTGCTGGCAATGACTGCTTGCAGGATCGCGAGTCGCAGGTCCCCAACCGATCCGCTATAGCGGCCTCGAAGTTCGTACAGCGTTGGACGACTGATCTTCGTCACGCGAGCGATCTCAGTCATCGAGATGCCCGCCTCAAGAGCGTCGGGTAGAAGGCGAGCGACGCGGTCGAGCTGCTGTTCCGCTTCATGGAGCGCCAACGCCCGAGCATCCCCTGCGGCTGAAAGCTCACTCAGATGCAGGGCACGGACAAGCGCCTTGCCCTTCTCGTGCTTGAGCATGTCTTCGCGACTCGTCGGCATTGTTCGTATATCGTAGCGGAACCTACGGCGATTGTCAAGTACCTAACGATTTCCGCCGGTAGTCAGATAACGGCGTGATCTACGGAATCAAGTCCTCGGTAAGAGCTATCTCTGAGAGTTCGCGTCCCACAGCTCATCCAACCGGACCCGGCCTGAAACTAGCGACCAGGCTGGTTACAGCCTGGCGCGGGCCGACAATCGTGAAGCCACTGAATATGCAGTCCTTAAAGTCGCATCCGTAGAAGCAAACTGTGCCCGACGGTGGTTCTGTGCCGTCCGGGATGACCTCATGCTTCGGGAAGTCCCACTTCGTTTTCTCGGTTGAGCATTCACCGAAGGCGACCTTCACGGAACCAAACACTTCGCACTGCTCAAATGAGCATCCGAGGATTGCGCGACTTGGGTTCAGCGCAGCGAGATCAATCTGCTCCCCCTTGACACGCTTTGGTAGCGCACGGCCACCAAACGCGACCGCTGTCCTATTCCACGGCCACCACTTCAACAGCGGGGCCAGCATCCCATAGAGCCCAACAAACACAAGTCCGACGCATCCCCAGATGACCCATGACGGCACATGGGATGACGAGGGTTGCACCGCAAGCAGGACCGCCGACGTTCCGCTCGCCACTACGACCACGCCCCCGATTGCACTCCATGCTGATGCCTGCTCTGGTTCGGGGTGCCATTGCATGAGGCCCGAGCCTACCTACTTCGCCGTGCCCCTAGCCGACCGCAGCCTCTGACTCTCGGACTTTGCCGTCTCTTTGAGACTGCCAAAGGACTAACAACCGGCGGTAGACAAGGCGTGAATTACCCAACCGAGAGTGTTACATGTAGCCTACGCTCCGGCGCCCGTCAAGCGACCGTGGAACGTTGGTCGTTTCCGTGAGCGTGCGTGAGCTCGCTTGACCGGCTTCTGCGCTGTGGCTGAATGGCAATTAGGTCCGCTGCACGGACGTTGCCCGACATCGCGGGCCTGTCGCTGGGTGTCGTCCTGACCGCGCGCGAGCGCGCGGCGGAGGCGGGCGCGGCGGCCTGCCGGCCGTCCGCGTCCGCCCGCCTCCGTGCGTACGTGCTCAGGCAGCCGACGCCCGTCGCCTGGCGCACGACCGGCGATCAAGCACGGTGCTTGTCAGTCAGTCCGGCCGTATGCCGTCAAAGCGAATGGCCGCACGTGTCGCGAACGCGAACTCGCCGCAGCGGTGGACGAGGCCTGCTGCCGTCAGCCGGTCTAGTGTGTCGATCGTGTCGAGCCTGCGGCCGATCTCTGCCACCAGCTCGTCAACCGACCATACGCTCTGACGCCCGCCCAGCAAAAGCATCAGGATCGTCTGCTCGGTGGGGCTGCCGTCATCCGTGATCGTGTCGTTACGCTCATCCTGCATTTGCGACACGATGTCGCACGTTTCGAGTGAGCTATGGATTGGAGGGTCGGCTGATGTCGAGAGCGTAGTTCCGGGCTCGTGCTCGATGGCCTGTCCCCACCCTGACGTGCGTCGCTGGTTGTGCTAGCGGGGTGCGAAGCTCGGGGTAGAAGCCCAAGGGCGCCCGTTCCATCCGGGGGCCACAGGCGAGGGGAAGACCGGGCGGGTGAATCGCGTGAACCTCCGTTGATGTCTCGTGAACAAGCGGCCTCGCCAGGTGGGATGTAGTAGCGGGGTGTAGGGACTGGTCGCTGGGAAGCGGCAGGCGCCGGCTGGGGAATGCAAGTCAGTCGGGTGAGCATCGCCGTCCTCGGGGTACAGGAGGCACCCAATCCGGTCGCAGCTCGTGCGTGTGGAACGTGGTAACCCCGTCAGGGTCCGGGTTTTGCCCGGTAAGCCGACCGTGAGGGAGGCCCAATCCCCCGGCGGGAATCGGATGACCGAGAAGCGAATGCCGGCGGCCGAAAGGCAGCGGGAAACCTGGAGCATAGATGGCTGGCCCCTCCGCTGGTCGCTGCGGGATAACCGGCCGGATACGGGACATGTGCCCGGACCCGAAAGGGTGCTGACGCGGTCAGGTGAGCCTGTGAAGAGGATTGATGACGATGGCATCGGAACCGAAGGACAAGTTGGACGCCATGATGGTCGTGGCGAACGGACCAGAGGACGAAACTCTCGACTGGGACGCTGTTGATTGGCGTGCCTGCGAGGAGCGCGTACGACGCCTGCGCCAACGGATCTTCACGGCGAGTCGGGCGGGGGACCTGAAAAGGGTTCGCAACCTGCAGAAGTTGATGCTTCGTTCGCGCGCGAACACGCTCTTGAGCGTGCGGCGGGTGACGGAGCGTAATGCTGGCCGCGGGACGGCGGGCGTTGACGGCGAGGTGGTGCTGAGCGCCAAGGCCAAGATGGATTTGGCCGAGGGAGTGCAGTGCTTGTCTGAGCCGTGGCGCGCCCGGCCTGTCAAGCGGGTGTACATCCCGAAGCAGGGCACTGGTGGGAAGCGGCGCCCGCTCGGTATCCCCGTGGTCGTTGATCGCGTGCAGCAAGCACGTGTCGTGAGCGCGTTGGAGCCCGAGTGGGAGGCCAGGTTCGAGCCGAGGTCCTATGGGTTTCGGCCCGGCCGTGGCTGCCATGACGCGATCGCAGTGATCTACGTGAACGCTAACGGCAAGAGCCCGAAGCGCCAGTGGGTACTGGACGCGGATTTGGCGGCGGCGTTCGACCGGATCGACCACCACCACATCCTTCGCCAGCTCGGCTCGTTCCCAGCGAGGGGACTGGTCAAGGGATGGCTGAAGGCGGGCGTGGTCGAGGATGGCCGGTTCGCCCCGACCGAGGAAGGAGTTCCTCAGGGCGGGGTGATCAGCCCCGTGCTGCTGAACATTGCTCTGCACGGGATGGAGAGGGCCGCCGGGGTCCGCTACTACAAGACCGGCAGTAACGCCGGTTGGACGGCGACGGGCTCCCCGGTGCTGGTCAGGTACGCCGACGACCTGATCGCCTTGTGCCATACAAGGAATGAGGCGCTGGGGGTTAAGGCGCGGCTCGCCGAGTGGTTGGCGCCCAGGGGCCTGGTCTTCAACGAGGACAAGACGCGTATCGTCACCCTCGATGAGGGCTTTGATTTCCTGGGATTCAACGTCCGCCGCTACGACGACCGCAAGCTCCTGATCAAACCAAGCAAGGCGGCCGTGAGACGAATCCGGGAACGGTTGCGCACCGAGATGCGGTCCCTGCGCGGGACCGACACGCAAGCGGTGCTCATACGACTGAACCCCATCATCAGGGGCTGGTCGGCCTACTACCGGGGGGTGGTGTCCAGCGAGACGTTCAGCGCGCTGGATGATTACGTGTGGAAGCTCACCTACAAGTGGGCGACCTACAGCCACCCCAACAAGTCGAAGCGCTGGGTCGTCAAACGGTACTTCGGCATGTTCAACCGCTCCAGGCGCGACAAATGGGTGTTCGGCGACCGCGCAAGCGGCGTCTACATGCTCAAGTTCGCCTGGACACGGATAATCCGACACCAGTTGGTCACGGGCGCGTCATCCCCCGACGACCCCGCCCTGGCCGAGTACTGGGCCGAACGGCGGCGCAAGACGCCACCTCCGACGATCGGTAAGGCCAGATGGGGCCTTTACAAGACCCAGGACGGTCGCTGTCCGATCTGCGGTGACTGGCTCCAGCCCGCCGATGACCCGCCACCAACCCCACGCGAGTGGGAGCGATGGCTGGCCACCAACCGCAAGACGATCAAGATCGCCATGCACAAGGACGGTACGTCGGAGAAGAACAAACCCCGTCTCCTACACACCCACTGCCACCGCCGGCACACCGCCAGCAACGACAATGGGACCAGCACTTCTGTCCGCCCGCGAGCCCACGGGGCTTGCTTGAGCCGGATGCGGTGAAAGTCGCACGTCCGGTTCTGAGGGGGGCCGGGCGCAGCAATGCGTCCGGCCTACCCGGCAGGACTGACCTCCTGTGCCGGCCCCGGGCGGCTACCACCGCGCCGGGGCACTTGTTTATGGACACGCCAAGCGTCGTGCTCGGCGTACTTGCTCAGGCCCCCTGTGGCGGAGCGCGATCGAGGTCGCCGGGCGCCACAAGTTCCGCACCCGGAAACGCCTGCAAGATCGTTGAGACGGTCCGCAGCTCGTGCGGCGGCAGGCTCGCCCTCCACACGTAGTGGATCGCACGCTTGAGCCGCAGTACGCGCATCGTGCAGCCCGTCTGCATCGTCAGCTTGGTGGAGACATGCACGATCGAGCGCGGCATCGCCGGAGAGCGAGCCGACTCCCACAGCGTCTCCTTGCCACGCTTGCCCTTGACGAAGTACGACGACAAGTAAGCAGCCGCGTTCTTCGCCAGTTGCGGCTTGATCTTCCGCTCGGCAAACCCAAAGCCATACTGCGGCGCAAGCTCGACCAACCGCACCAGGTAGAAGCGGGCACCGGCCATCTGCCGCGCCGTCCCGTAGGCCAGCACCGGATGGACGTGCAGCACCCCCCGTGCTTGCATCTCCCACACGCGCGCCACCAACCACACGGAACCCTTCCCCACCCGGTTGACCGTGTCCTGGTACGCACGTCGGTGAAGCCGTCGCCAGCGATCCGCCGCAGACTCGTTCCACGCACGAGCCGCCACACGATCCACCCCACACCCCAGCTTGCCCGAGTGCTTGTGCTCACCAAGACCGGCGCACACCCGCTCGTCCCACGGCAACTCATCAGCACCCGGAGCCGTGACCGCGCTCAGCAGGATGTCCCCGCGCAGCGTCTCCAGATTGCGGAACAGCTTCTGGCGCTGATCGCCCGCCCACACCGGCCCGTACTCCGGGCACCGCCGCGAGCGGCACACCTTGCCGCGCCCGTACAGCCGCCGACCGCAGCTACGGCAACGCCCAACGACGCTCGCGTCGCATAGCTGCCCGCGCCGACGAGAATGCTGGTTGATCACGGCGTCAACCACGCGAACCCCACCTGGGCCCGATCTTGGGTCGCATGCGACCCAACCGCGTGCCCGCTGCGACCGTTCTGCGACCGCAAACCCGCCGGCCTCCCGCAAATCGGCGGTTTTTCCTTCGCCCCGCTTCGCCCCTCTGCGCAAGCTCTTCCCCTGCGAGAGACCCGCTTTCGCGGACCTCCGCATGAGACCGAACCAGTGGAAAGGACCGTACGTTGCGCAAACCCCGTGGTCGTGCAGGCGGAGTCGCTGAGCATCTAGCTCACTCGACGATCCTTTTGCGCAACGCTTGCAGGGTCCGAACATCGTGCCAGAAGCTGACATGTTGATCCAGTCCAACGACGCGGGAGTGTGACGCTGATCCTGGATTCTGCCTAGCGCTACCGTTAGGCGCCATGACCGCGGCGAACCCGATGCTCGACACGGCTTCCCAGCGCCCAGCCACCGGGATGGACGTGCCTGCACGAAAGCTGATCCTCAAGACCCTGGAGAGCTGCTCGAACCAGGATGCTCTCTACGGGTTCTGGGGCGATGACTACGCGAACTTCGACGATTACACGAGAGCCGTTCGGGAAGTGTGGCTTGACGCGCCGGCTGACCGCTTGATCAACGCCGTGAAGCGGGCAGCCGGCGAACAGCCGGCGGCGGTGAGCGTCGGCGCTGTGCGCCAAGGCGAAGAGGCTGTGACCGAAGCCGCGCTCCTCCACATGCCCGAGCCGGATTTCCGCGTGGCGGTCTTCAAGGCATTCAGCAAGGACAAGCTCAACTCCACGGTCACGCGCATCACGAGCATCTGTCGCAAGCGCGGCATCCCGTGGGAGTTCAACCGCAGCGACGGGTTTCGCTGGATCGGAGACGAGCATGTGGAGGCAGCAGTGCGCCCGGCGCTGAGCGCCATCGAAGACCCACGCCTCATGTCCGCCAAGAGCCACTTCGAGTCGGCGCGGTCGGAGCTGGCGCTTGGCACGCCAAGCGCTCTACCCCAGTCCGTGCATCAGTCCGCCTGTGCGGTGGAGAGCGCGATGAAGGCCGTGCTCAAGCATCGCGGCGTCGCCTATGACGAGAAGGACGCCGCCTTCAAGCTGTTCGACCTGCTCGTGGCTGCCGACCTCGTTCCTGAGTTCATGCGATTCTGCGTGCTCGCCCCTGCCTCGCCGCGCAACAAGGTGGGCGGTCATGGCGCAGACAAAGAACCGCACCACGTGCCGCAGGAGATGGCGGAGGCGGTCCTGGCCTCGACGGCGGTCGCCATCGCCTATTTGCACAAGCTCCTGCCTTAGCTGCGCTCTGGTCCCGTCCCTTGGGGGGTTCTGGCGCAGATGGACTCAGCGCAGGTTGCCCCAGCCTTGTTGTTGCAAGCGGCGACAGGGGCGGCGGCTAGGCTTCGATGCCGTCATGAACGTCCCCGACCAGCCACTCTCCCACGAGGTTCTGGAGCGCGCACGCGCGTACGTGCGCGTCGATCAGCGGATCGTCGCGGCGCTGCCCGAGTTGGGCGAGGCGATCCGCTCGTTCGAGCCGGTCCCGGGTCCTGCCGGGGAGAGCGTCGCCGAATGGTTGGCCGAGCGCGCCCTGAACGAACCGCAGGAGGCGACCGTCCGAGTGCGGCTCAGCCACGGCAAGGTCACGGGGGTATATGCGCTGTGCGCCGCGCAGATCGCGCTCAGCCGCGAGGGACGCGCACAGCTCGGCGGCGTGCACTACCGCACCCAACCGGCGATCCTGCTCGCGCAATTCGCGCGCACCGCAGACACGCCTGGCATCGGCGACGAGATGCTGCGTCATGCCGACACCAGCGCGCGCCGCGCGCTGCTCTACGTCGGTGCGACCGCCCTCGTGGTTGACCCGTTCGACCAAGACACCGCCGTGATGTGGCAGCAGCGCTTCGGCTTTCAAGATTCCGAGCAGCCGGTGCCGGGCAACCCCCGGCTACGCCGGCAATGGCTCATCCTTCAGCAGTAGTCGGCGCCTTCGGCTTCCAACTCGGCCATCAACTGGTCGGCGCTCTCGTGAAACGCGCGCACGCGAGGATCGCGGCGCGAGCGCTCCAGATCCCGCTCGTCAATCACGATCACCGCTTGGTCGAGCACGTCGTGCAGCTTGTCCTTGTCGAGTGCTGTAGCCACGACCTCAGCGTACCGCAACACGACCGCGAAGTAGGCCTGGAGACGCGGCACGTAGAACGGACCTCGCCGCACGGGCGTCGGGGCGAACTCCTATTCGTTGGAGCTGAAGAGGCCAACGTAGTAGTGCCCGTGTTCGTGCGTGACCGTTGCTGTTATCTCCTCGTTGTGGTACGGCCCCGAGCGAATCCACAACCAGCTACACACGAACGTCGAGCCGCCTGTCCGTCGGCATTTTGTGCCGAACGACGAGACCTCATTCAACGGGTATCGACCTTCTGCGTGGGCCGCGCTGACGAAGGCCTTCTTGGCCTGTCCCAGCGGGCTTGTTTCCTGCCTGCGTTCTTCGGCCCTTTCCTTCTTTTCTTCCGCTTCTCTCTTGGGCCGTTCTTTGCGGCGCCGCGCAGCTTCGTGCTCTCGCTTGAGCTTTTCACGCTTGCGGGTCGATGTGCACCAGGCAGCCGAGACGCTGCCAAACTGTCCGCTGCTCGTGATCGTCGGCCCGACCAGGCCGTGTGAGGTGACGACAAAGCTACCTGTGACACCGGGCGCGTCACACGACCAAGCTATCTGCACAACTTCTTCGGAGTTCGGCTCGTCAACATCTTCGACTTCTCCGGGGTGATCGACTTCCCATGAAGTGGATACCAGCGCTCTTGAGCCTTCGCTTATCGTGGCAGCGTCTTTCAGTGTCTTGGCCCCGAGCCCTTCTGCAAGTTCGTGTGGTAGTAGGGCGACCGATTCTTCGAGGGTGATGCACTTCTCCGCGCCCGTCGTCGTCACGCTTATCGTCGTATAGCCGGGATGACTCCATGTATGTCCAGGGTGCGCTACGGCAGTCGCCTGGACCGTTGCTGCTTCGAGCGCTTCGCTGTGCCCTACCGGACAAGAAGCCGACGCGGACGTGACGCTGGCGAACATCGTGACGACCATCGTCGCCACGAGGGCCAGGGACTTCATGTGGGCCACGCCGCGATAGCCGTGCGCAGAGGCGGGTATCGTCGTCCTTGAGCGCCGCACGATGGCGCAAGGGTAGCGCAGCACACACCGTCGAGACGGCAGCTCGATGGAGCGCTGTAGAGTGCCCCCGGGTGGCGCACGGATATCGCCTTCGCGTAGAGGATCAGGCTGGCGCAGCCTACATTCTGCGGCGTGTTGGCGCTCTGGCCGAGATCGAGCAGGCGGTTATCGCGCATTGCGCGGAGCACGCGCCTCAACCTCCGTACAGACCACAGGAGATCAAGAAGCGGTTGGCCCCGAGCTGGAGGCCAGAGGTGCGGGTGCGGCCCTTCGGGCCGCAGTACGACAATCTGCCGATCAACGACCGCTACGACCTGTGGAAGTCGTTCGAGCTTGACGGCGGCGCGCGGATCGGCGTGGCGATCGAGATGGAGCGATGGGAGGTCTGGACCGACCTGCTCAAGTTCCGGCGCGGAATCCAGCGCCATCAGATCGCCGTTGGCGTGATCCTGCACGACAATCCCGCAAACCTGTACTACGTCTACCATCATCTGCGGCTCATCTCCGAGCCACTTTTTAGCGCGCTACCGGTCGTGTTCGCCGCGCCGGAAGGCGAGGGACTGGAGACGGCTGCGCCTCCAAGCAATCGCCGCTTCGCTCCCTACCGGATGCCCAACGATCCGGTTGCCTGACCGTTGCAGCCTTTAAAGATTTCCTAAACCTTTGCCGTAGGCTGACCCATTTTGGCGGTCAAAAGCACTTTTAACTATTGGAGGGAGTTTCTTCCGAGCTTCCCCCTTGCAGGGTCTTCCGCCGGCACCAAACACTCTGAGCCAAGACACTCGTCGCCCGCGCAGGCGGGCGTCAAAATCTGCGCACAACAACTACCGCCGCGGCGTTCATGTAAGAGCGCCGCAGTTGGTCGCGCTCTCATCTGAGCAGGAGCACGAAGCGACGGCGCTGCTCGCCGGGCTGCTGCGTGACGCGGCCCACAGGGATGGAGGCGGCGTTTGCGGCAGCGCTTTGGGCAGCGTTTGCCCCGACGCTTTCGACGGCGCGACCCCGCCGGCTGGGAGGCCCGAAAAGCCGCACGGGAGCAGGAGATCGGACCAGTGAGCAAGTCCCGACAAATAAGGACGAGTGATCGTTCCGAGAGATCAAGAGCCGGACAGCGGCGTGGGATGCGAGTGAGCGCCGATCGCGTGTTCGATCTTGCGCGGCATTTGACATGGCGTGACCGGGAGATCGCCACATGCCTGTATGACCATCAGGTGCTCGCCACCGGCCAGCTTGAGCTGCTGTTCTTCTCCTCGCGTCGTCGTTGCCAGGACCGGCTGCTGTTCCTCTACCGGGAACGTGTGATCGACCGCTTCTACCCGCACGGCCCGTTCGGCTCGGGTAAGCCGCAGGCGCACTGGCTGCTCGATGACGCCGGCGCGATCCTCGTCGCCTCAAGCCTCGGCGTGGAGCCCAAGCGGCTGGGCTGGCAGCGCCGCGAGGACTGGGCCTCGCACACGCAGCTCGCGCATCGCCTGGGAGCAAACCAGTTCGTGTGCGATCTGATCGCCGCAACCCTGCCCGATCCTCACATGGGCGTGACCGCCTGGGACTCGACCCGCCGCGCCACCGAGCGTCTTGGCAGCAACGGGCCTGTCGAGCTTGTGCGGCCAGACGCGGGCCTCATCCTCGACGTTCCCACCGGCGCGATCGAGTGCTTCCTTGAGTGGGACCGTGCCACCGAGACACAGCAGCGCCTTGAGGACAAGATCGAGCGCTACAAGCTCGCCGAGGCTCGCCTGCACGACCAAACGCAGATGTGCAACGTCCTGTTCGTCGTACCAGGACCGGGCAGGATCGACACGCTACGCCGGGCGTATGCCGCGCTTGAGCCCAAGCGAGAACGCCACCGTCAGGACAGCTCTCTGGTCAACCTCGACGGGCGCTGGCCGATACTCGCCACAACCACGACCGCGCTGCGCGACGCAGGGCCACTGAGCAGAGTCTGGGAGTCGATCACCGACCCCACTCAGCCGCCGGTCGCGCTCAGCGAGCTGCCCATCAGCCATGCCCTGGGACCGGCCGACATGGCGTGCGCGCTCGGGCGCCGCTGGCATCACGAGCAGCCCGGCTTCTGGGATCGGCTCTCTCCGCTGCACCGCCGCCCGGAAGACCCCGGCAGCGGCGAGCATGAGGGCTTGAAGCCTGACGACGGATCTGATCTGATCGACCAGCCCCACAGCCACGACGACTACGAGCGGGAGGCCATCCCATGACGCGCATCTGCCTCTACACCCGCATTTCCACCGACGAGGAGAACCAGCCGACCTCGCTCGCCTCCCAGCACGAACGGCTGGAGGCGTTCTGCAAGGTGCAGGAAGACTGGCGAATCGTCGCCCGCCACGACGACCGCTCGACCGGCACGAAGCTCGACCGGCCCGGCCTACAGGCCGCGCTCGATCTCGCGCGCCAGGGCCGCATCGATCAGCTGCTCGTCTACCGCATCGACCGCCTGTCGCGCAAGGTTCGCCAGCTCGCCAGCATCGCCGAGGAGTTGGACGGGCTCGGCGTGATCCTGCGCTCCGCCACCGAGCCGTTCGACACCGGCTCGCCGGCCGGTCGGATGATGCTTCAGATGCTTGGCGTGTTCGCCGAGTTCGAGCACGCCACGATCGTCGACCGCATCACCGCCGGCATCGAACGCCGCGCCAAGGAAGGTCGCTGGTACAGCGGCAGACCGCCGTTCGGGTACACCCTCCACGATGGCCAGCTCGTGCCCGACCCGGTCACCGCGCCCGTTGTCCGGCGCATCTACAGGCTCTACGCAGAGGACCGGCTCGGCACAATCGCCATCGCCCACCAGCTACGCGCCGAGCACGCACCAGCACCGAGCGCCGGCTGGGGCCACCCGGCCGTCCACCGCGTCCTCACCAACCCTACCTACCTCGGACGCATCCGCTGGCGCGACCAAGACTTCGAGTCCACGCACGAGCCGCTCATCGACCAGGACACGTTCGACCGAGCCCGGGTAATCCTCGCCGAGCGCAGCAGCGACGCCTCACGCCGCCGCGGCAACCGCTCCGATTTCCTGCTCTCCGGCGTCATCCGCTGCGGGCACTGCGGACGCGCCTACATCGGCATGTCAGCACACGGCAAAGGCGGCACCTACCACTACTACGCCTGCACCGCCCGCCAAAAGTACGGCCCCAAGGCCTGCCGTGGCGAGCGCGTTCCGCGCGAGAAGCTCGAGACCGCCGTCCTGCGCCAACTCACCAGCATCTACCGCGACGGCCCGCTCATCCACGACGCCCTCGGCGCCGCGCAAGAGCAAGCGCAGCGCGAGCGACCAGCGCTCGATGAGCAACGCCGCTCGATCACCGCCGAGATCACCCGTGTCGAACGCTCGACCGAGCGCTACTTCGAGGCCTTCGAGCAAGGCCGACTCTCTCCCGAGCGCTGCGAGCAGCGCGTCGCGCGCCTACATGATCGCCTCAAAGACCTCCGCGCCCAGCAGGCCGAGCTCGCCGACGACGGCGCAGACGAGGCCGCACACGCGCCCATAACGGCCGACCTCGCCGCGACCGCCAGCCAACTCGAATCCGTTATCGCAGACGGCGAGCCCGAGCAAGCCAAGGCGTTCCTACGCATCCTCATCGCCGAACTGCGCGTCAACGGCCGGCATGACATCCAGCCGACCTACCGTGTCCTGACACCCGGCCGCCTGCTCACAACCGGGGTTTGCGCAACGTCAGAAAAAGTGGAGACGGTGGGAATCGAACCCACGTCCGCGGTCGCGTCTGGATGGCTTCTACGAGCGTAGCCGGCGCTCTGATCTCATTCCCCGCTAGCCTCGCCGGCCGGGTTGTGGGGAACCAGCCTCCTGTGATGTTCCCGGATCGGCGAAGGCGGGCCTCACCGGGTGAGCCTACTTTCTGATCCCGAGGGTCCCCACCGTAGGCGAGTGGGGCTCGAGACCTCGTGCCTTAGCTATTGACTAAGCAGCGAGGGCGTACTCGTGAGAGTCCGCACTTATGGTTTTCCCGGGTGTTTTACGAGGCCGCCCGGGACCTCGGCTCGCGACCATCCACACGAACCAACCGCGTCGAAGCCTGTCGTCCCCGTGGATGTGCTTGGGTACTGTGCTTGCTGCTCAGTGTAGCGTCGGGCCTTTCGTGTGCCCTGAGGCGTTGTTAAACTAACCGACGCGGTCCCGGGCCGCTTTGAGGAACCTGCTGCCGGTCAGCTCTAGGGCCTCCTGGTGGCGGGTGGCGCGGCCTTACACCTCGGTGGCCTCGCTCTTCGCGGCTCGGTTCCGCGTCTGTATCTAACGTACGCCTGTTTCGGGTGCGCGTCAAGGGTGTCGAGTAGTTCTCCCCGCATATTCGGAAAAAAGTCGCCGTGCGGATGTCGGGGTGTGTTTGTAGAGCCGGTGAATGACGGCTCTCCCGCGCTCAAGCGAGGCCTCTTGATAGGCACTCTTAGGCACCGCTTATGCCAGCTGCGACAATGAGCATATGGATGGCGAGTTGCCTGTGGTGAGCGAGAGCCCGTTCGGAGGCCCGGCGGGCTCACACGCGATCGCCACGCCGGCGGCGGGCGTAGCGAATGGGCTGCATACGGGCGAGGCTCCGTTTGGAGCTCCGCGACGCTCGTTGCGCAAGCGGCTGGGGAGCGCGCTGGCGGGGATCGGCGCGCTCGTGGCGAAGTTCGCCGCGTATGTGAAGAGCGCGGTGCTGCTGCTGCCGAAGCTGAAGCTCTTGACGACCGGGGGTACGGCGCTCATATCGGTGGCGGCCTACAGCTTGTTCTGGGGGTGGCAGTTTGCGGCGGGCTTCGTTGTGTTGATGTTTGTGCACGAGATGGGCCACGTGATCCAGCTGCGCCGCGAGGGGGTCAAAGCGAGCACGCCGATGTTCATCCCGTTCCTTGGCGCCGCGATCTTCGCGCGCTCGCTCGGCGACAACGCGCTCGCGGAGGCGCGCGTCGGCTTGGCCGGCCCGATCCTCGGTACGCTCGGCGCGCTGGCGGTCGCGATCGCGGGAGCGCTGAGCGGCAGCGACCTGTTGCTCGCCCTCGCCTATCTCGGGTTCTTCTTGAACCTGATCAATCTGATCCCCGTCGTGCCGTTCGACGGCGGTCGCGCGATGGCGGCCGTCGCGCCCGCGATGTGGTTCTTGGGGATTGGTGGCTTGGTGGCGATGATCGTGCTGTTGCACAACGCTTTCCTGCTGATCTTCATCCTGCTCGCGTTGCGTGAGATGCCGCGCCGTTGGCGCCAGTTGAGGTCGCGCTCGCTCGAGCAGGCCGCGTACTATCGAGTCCCGCGCCGCAGCCGGATCGCGATCGGCCTTGTGTATATAGGCCTGCTCGTGGTGCTCACGTTCGGGATGGTTCAGACCCACATCCTGGTCAGCGCGGGACACAGCTTCCGCGTGATCTGAGCGCCGAGCGCTTCTCAACACGCTGAGATCCGCGCGGCATGCGCATCGCTACTTGCGAATAGGCAAAGCATCGTTGCGGTCCGATCCCAGCGCGGATGCGCTCCGTTGCGGTTCGATCCCGGTGCGGGCGCGCTCCGTTGCGCTCGAGCCTGTAGCCTGTTCCGCTGGTTAGGACTGAATGGGCGAACGCGATCGGAATCGATGTCCCAATGGGACGTAGTGGTGTGGCAGTTGCCGCGCTTGCGGCGGCGGTGCTCGCGGTGTGCGGCTGCGGTGGCTCTTCTGCGAAGCCGTTGACGCGTGCCGAACTGACGGCGAAGGCCGATGCGATCTGCGGGAGCGTGAGCGCGAAGCTTGCGGCCAAGACGGTCAAGAGCGTGCAGGACATCGCGCGGACAGCCCCGGAGCTCGCTTCCTTCGAGCAGACCGCGCTGGCTGAGTTGAGCAAACTCGTTCCGCCGGCAGACTTGGAAAGTGACTGGAAAACGTTTGTCGCGGGCGCTCAGAAATTGGCTGAAAACACCTTAGATCTCGGTGAATACGCGAAGGCGGACAATCTCAAAGGCGCGGGTGGGTTGATCCTCTCCAGCGAGGCGATCCAGCAGCGGATGGTCAAGATCGCGAGACGCGACGGCCTCAAAGGTTGTGAACAGGTCCCCTAGCCCGCGAGCTTCGGAGCGATACGACGAGCTGGTGCGCTAGCGCCTGGCTTCCCTGATCCCGCGTTCCATCTCTCGCTTGGAGTCTCGCTCGCGCAGGGTCTGGCGCTTGTCGTAGAGGTCCTTGCCGCGCGCGAGCGCGATCTCGACCTTGGCGTGTGCCCCCTTGAAGTAGATGCGCGTCGGGACGAGCGTGAGACCGCGCTCTGAGACGCGTCCCGCGATCCGCTCGATCTCTGAGCGGTGCAGCAGCAGCTTGCGTGGACGCTCGGGGTCGTGGTTTTCGCGCGAGGCGGGCTGGTAGGGCGGGATGTGCACCGACTGCAACCACAGCTCGCCGGCGCGGATCGCCGCGTAGCCGTCCTTGAGCTGGGCGCCGGAGGAGCGCAGCGCCTTGACCTCGGTGCCCTGCAGGACGACCCCACACTCGATCCGCTCGGTCAGCTCGTAGCGGTAGGAGGCGTAGCGGTTACTCGCGACGTCGCCCGCGCCAATCTTGCGCTTGCCTTTTACTTTGGCCATCTAGCGAGACTAGCCGGCCGGAGCGAGGTCGATGCGCCCGCCCGCCGCGTCGACCCGCACGACGCGCACGTCGATCGGATCGCCGAGCCTCAGGACGGCGCCTGAGCGCTGCGCGCGCAGGATCGTGCCGTGCTCGTTCAGCTCCCACCAGTCGCGTTGTTCGCCGGCGCTGAGCAGACGCACAGGCAGCATGCCCTCGTGGGTCGGCCTGATCTCGGCGTCGGGGCCAAATGCGATGAATGCGCCGGCTGAGATCAGCCCGGTGACCTCGCCGTGGAAGGTCTGCTCGTGACCGGCGTCGAGCAGGATTTGCTCGAGCAGGAAACAGGCGGCGATGTCCTCGCCCTTGTGCTCGATCCTGGCGGCGTCGCGCTCGCGCTCTGAGGTCCATTCGCCGAGCTCGACCAGCTTGCGCTGTCCGCTGAAGCGCTCGTCGAGCCCGATCGAGGCGAGCAGCGCGCGGTGGCAGACGATGTCGGGGTAGCGCCGGATCGGCGATGTGAAGTGGCAGTAGCACGGCGAGTGTAGGCCGGCGTGACCGAGATTCTTGGGCGAGTAGACGGCCTGCTTGAGCGAGCGCAGGACTAGCTGGCTGAGTGCGATCCGGCCGTGGTGTGTGCGACGCGTATGGGCGTCCACGCGCCGGGAGATCTCTCCGACGAGCTGCGCTGCTTGTGTGGCGAGCAGCGGGTCGGGCAGTGGCGGCGTGGGGACCTCGAGCGTCGCCAGCTGTTGCACGAGCGCGCGGATACGGTCGGGGCTGGGTCGTTCGTGGACGCGATACAGACACGGGCGGGAGGCGTTCGCGAGATGCTGGGCGACCGCTTCGTTGGCGGCGATCATCAGATGCTCGATCAGGCGGTGCGACTCGGTTTGGGTGCGCGGGTTGATGGCGCTGACGTTGCCGTGCTTGTCGAAGACGAACTCGGGCTCCGCGGAGTCGATCACGAGCGCGCCGCTTGACTCGCGCGCCTGTTGCAGCGCGGCGGCTGCAGCGCGGGCGGCGGCGAGCGGACCGGCCCATGGTGCGGCCGCGGTGTCGGCGCCCGTGAAGATGCGGTCCACGCGCTCATAGTCGAGCCGCATGTCGGAGTTGATGATCGAGCGGTAGAAGCTTGCCGAGGCGATCTCGGCTCCGCGCAGAACCATCTCGACGGTGACGGCGAGGCGCTCGGCCCCGGGCACCAGTGAGCAGGCGTCGCTGGACAGCGCGTGCGGGAGCATCGGCTCGACCGCGCCGGGGACATACACGCTGGTGGCGCGCCGGCGCGCCTCGACGTCGAGCAGCGAGTCGAGCGGTACGTGGGCCACGACATCGGCGATGTGGACCCACACGCGTACCGTGCCGTCTGTCAGCTGTTGCGCGGAGATCGCGTCGTCGAAGTCGCGCGCGGTGGTTGGGTCAACCGTGAACGTGGGTAGCTCGCGCAGGTCGCGTCGCTGCCCCTGAGCGAGCTCTGCGTCGGCTCGTCGCCAAGCGTCCTTGGTCGCGCTGCGCGCGGCGCGTTCGACGTCGGGCTCGAACCGTCGCGTGAGTCCCGCGTCGCGCATCAACTGCTCGATCGCGTCGCGCGCGGTCTCTGTGCGCTCGCCCGGAGGCCATACGACGCGCGCGTTCGAGGATCTTCCGGCGCGAGACGGGCCGGCGGAAGCGATGCTGGCTTTGCTGGCCTTGCTGGCCTTGCTGGCCTTGCCAGTCTTGCTGGCTTTGCTCGTCTTGCGGACTTTGGCCGGCCCTCCGCGCGAGCCGCCGCGCGGGGGGCTCACTTGACCTTGTCCGCTAGCGTGTGGAGCGCGACCTGCAGGCCGTGTTCGCTGTCAACGCCACTGGGCACGGACACTTCGGGCGTGACCCCCGCCCCCTGTTTGACGCCGCCGCCGCCGAGGTTGCGCCCGTTGGGCGTGTAGTACTCACCGACGGTGATCTTGATGGCGGCGCCGCCGGACAGCGGCTCGAGCTCTTGAAAGACGCCCTTGCCGTAGGTGTGGGTGCCGACGACGGTGGCCCGACGGTGATCCTGTAGTGCAGCCGTGACGATCTCTGACGCCGACGCGGTGTCGTGATCGACTAGCACCACCATCGGAATCGAGGAGGGGATCGCGCCGCCCGCGGCGCTCAGCACGATCGTGGGCTGCGTGCGTCCGCGTGTGGTGACGATCGTGCCGGAGAGGATGAAGATACTGGCGACGAGCCGCGCTTCGCTGACCAGACCGCCGCCGTTGGCGCGCAAATCGAGCACTAGCCCGCGTGCGCCTCCTTTGAGCAGGCCTTGCACCGCTTCGTGCAGCTCGCCTGCGGAGCCTTCGCTGAATGTCGCGAGGTAGACCCAGCCGAGCTTGACGCCGTGGATGGTGCGCATTTCGGAGGCGACGACGGGCTCTGAGATCGTGGCGCGTGTGACGGTGACAGTGTGGGTGGACGTGTGGGGCGCCTTGAGCGTGAGCCGCACGTCGGTGCCGGGCGGACCCTTGATCAGGCCGGTGGAGGTCGTGGCGGGCACACCGTGCAGCGAACGCCCATCGACGGCGATGATCACTTCATTCGTCTTCAGGCCGGAGCGTTGCGCGGGCGAGGAGTCGAACACGCGCACGATTTCGAGGCCTAGCGGCTTGGGATCGACGACCACGCCGATCCCGGCGAAACTGGCGGGCTGGTCGAACGTCGTGAATTCTTTGGGGGTGAGATAGGTCGAGTAGGGGTCGTGCAGGCTCGAGATCATTCCCGCGATCGACGAGTTGTCGAGGCTGCTTGCCGGAACGGGCCGGTAGTAGTCGTGGGCGACCCGTTCGATCGCTTCGTTGACGATCTGCGTGTTGTGGTCGGCGACCAACGCGTTGCGCGCGAACGTGGGCAGATCGTTGGGATGTCCTCCGAGCCAGATGCCCAGGATCAACAATGCGGGCAACAGCAACGCGAGGATCGCGATCAGGGGCTGTCGTTTGTGGGACGCCATAACCCCAGACTATGCGGTGCGACGGTCCTGCGGGCCCACCACCGGCCCTTCCCGCGGTGCGTCGGGCGCGCTCAAACTCTGAGGAAGCGGCGCAGCGACAGACCCGAGCCTGCCGCGGACACCGCGATCGCGCAGCCCATCAGAATGACGATCAACAGGCGGAAGTCGATCATCGAGGGCTGGGAGATCAGCTTGACCGTCGAGGCGAGCGGGTCGATCAGCGTGAGCTTGGCGACGAACAGCAGCCCAATCGCGCAGAGTCCCCCGAGCGCACCGAGGAACAGTCCTTCGATCACGAACGGCCAGCGGATGAACCAGTCGGTGGCGCCCACCAGCTTCATCACCTCGACCTCGCGCCGACGCGAGAACAGCGATAGGCGGATCGTGTTGGAGACGAGCAGCACGGAGGAGAAGATCAGCAGCGCCGCGAGCAGCGCCATCGTGATCTTGACGATGCGCGTGGCCGATAGGATCTCGTCTGTTTGGGCTTGACGGTCCTGGACGTCGGCGATCGCGGGGTCGGTGACGCGCCGCACGCTGGCCGGACTGGTCTGATCGAGCTCGGCGCGCAGCGCGCCCGCGTCGCTGGGATTGGAAGGCGTGATGCGTAGGATTTCCGGCAGCGGGTTGTAGCCGATCAGCTGGAAGGCTTGCGGGTTGATCTTGCGCTCCTGTTCGTAGCCGGCCTGCTTGGAGACCGTTTCGACGTGTCCGACGTAGGGTGCGTGTTCGACCTCGCGGCGTACACGCGCGACTTCGGCGGGGGTCGCGGTCGTGTTGAGATCGACGTTGACGATCACGCGCCCTCGAATCGAGTTGGCCGCCCCGTTGGTGGCTTGCACGACGGGGATGAACACGCCGAGCACGAGTGTCGTGACCAGCACACACGACAGCGCCGCAAAGCTCGGGGCAGGGTTGCGTCGCATCGAGCGTGTGGCCTCCTTGAGGAAAAAGCCCAATTTCATGAGGTCGGCCTCAAAGCGTCGGCAGCTTCATCGCGATTCCCGCCGCAGACGCTCTCCCAGATCCCCGGTCGTCTCGTCCTGGGCGTACAGTCCGGTGGCCTCGTCGCGGATGATGCGTCCGCGCCGCAGCTCGATCACACGGCGGCGCATCTTGTCGACCATCTCGTTGTCGTGCGTGGCGACGATTACGGTGGTGCCGGCGCGGTTGATGCGGTACAGCAGCTGCATGATCCCGATCGAGGTGTCGGGGTCGAGGTTGCCGGTGGGCTCGTCGGCGAGCAGCAGCGGCGGGTGCGAGGCGAACGCGCGCGCGACGGCGACGCGCTGCTGCTCGCCGCCGGAGAGCTGGTGGGGGTAGTTGTGCAGCTTGGTGGACAGGCCGGTGAGCCGCAGGATGTCGGGCAGGTTGGCGCGGATCTGCTTGCGCGAGGCGCCTGTGACCTGCAGCGCGTAGGCGATGTTGTCGTAGACGGTGCGCGTGGACAGCAGCTTGAAGTCCTGGAACACGACGCCGACGTTGCGCCTGTAGTAGGGGACGCGCGCGCGTCCGATCTCGGTCAGCGAGCGCCCGGCGACGCGAATCGTGCCCTCGGTGGGGTCGATCTCCTTGATCAGCAGCCGCATGATCGTGGACTTGCCTGAGCCGGTGGCGCCGACGAGGAACACGAACTCCTGCCGGTCGATCGCGAAGCTGGCGCGCTCGAGGCCGATGTCGCCGTTGTCATAGCGCTTGGTGGCGCCGCGGAACTCGACGACCGTGTTGGCGCCCGGTGTGCGAACGGGAGGTGCGGGCGCCGCTACGGGCTGCGTTGGGACCCCGCGACGCGTGCTCGCCGGGAGCGTCCGGCGACGGATCGAGTCGCGGCGACGGACGTTGACTTCAGGTGGGGGCATCGCCGGGCACAGTAGCGCCGCGCACCCGCGGGGAGCGCAGTTTTCCCTGCATGCAAGGGCTTTTGCACGTTGCAGGTCGTGTGTCGCCGGAAGGTGTGTGCGGGACCGCGTCGAGCGGGTACGCCCGATCGCATATCGTGGGGCTGCGTGGCTGAGATAGCGAGGACTACCGTGGCGGCAAACGGCCTGCCGGTGCACACCGTGGGCGTGGGGGGTACGCGCGCGCTGACCGTGCTGGTGGCGTTTGACGCGGGCGCGCGCACCGAGCGCGTGCAGGAGAACGGGATGGCACACTTCCTCGAGCATCTGGTGTTCAAGGGGGGCGAGAAGTATCCGACTTACCGCGATGTCAACGAGACGGCCGAGCGGTTGGGGGGCATGTTGAACGCGTACACCAGCCACGATCTGGTCGCCTTCCACATCACGGTGCGCGCGGAGTCCGCACCGCGGGCGATCGATCTGCTGAGCGATTTCGTGGCGCGCCCGAAGCTCGACGCTGAGGAGCTCGATCGCGAGCGTGGCGTGGTGATCCAGGAGATCAACCGTGCGTATGACCAGCCTTCGACGGTGGCTGAGTACCTGATCGATAAGGCGGCGTTCGGCGATCATCCGCTGGGCCGCACGGTGCTGGGTCCGGAGCAGAACCTGCGCGACTTCACCCGCGAGGGGATCGTCGCGTTCCGCGAGCGCCGCTGGGCGGGCGGGCGCGGTGGAGCGTTTCTGGTGGGCAACGTGGAGCACGTGCCGTCACAGGCAAAGTTGGAGGAGCTGTTTGGACGCTTCCCGACCCTGAGTGACCCCGAGCCGTATGTTCCCGCGCCCGCGTTCGCACCGCAGAAACTGGTGGAGCAGCGTGACACTAATCAGTCGCACCTGCGCATGATTTACCGCCCGGGTGTGAGGGTGTCGAACGTGCGAGAACGCGCTGCGTTGTCGATCTACTCGACGCTGCTGGGCGGCTCGATGGGCTCGCGCCTGTTTGAGGAGATCCGCGAGAAGCGTGGCCTGTGTTACTCGGTGTATGCGGTCGCGCACGCGTACGCGGATGTGCCGATCCTGCAGCTGGGCTCGGGCCTTGACTCGAGCAAGTGCGTCGAGGCGTATACCCGTATGCGCGAGATCGTGGATGAGCTGCGCGCCGACGGTCCAACCCGCGAGGAGGTTGACCGCGCTCGCGCGTACGCGGCGGGCCGGCTGGTGCTGGCGTTTGAGAACACCAATGCAGTCGCCCGCTACGGCGCGAGCCAGGCGATCGTGTACAAAGAGGACATCGACCCCGACGCCGCGATCGCTGCGCTCGACGCGGTCACCTTCGAGCAGGTGGTGGAAGTGGCGTCGAACGTGGCTGAGGACCTGGCGGTCGCTTGCGTGGGTCCCCACGAGACGGGGGATTTTTGATGGGAGACAAGATCCGCGAGCGACCGGAGGGCGCCCCCGCAGCCGGTCGCCACGCCCGTTGGTCGAGCCCGCGCTAGGAAGGTAGCGCGACTCGGCCCGAGCGTCGGCCTCAGCCGAGGGCGACCATGCGGTCTATCGGCACCCTTGCCAGACGGGCGATGTCGTCGGGTACCCGCACTTCGTACTTGAAGTCGCGCAGCGCGTCGCGCAGCTTCTCGAGCGTGATCATCTTCATATAGACGCAGGATGCGTCAGGGTTGGCCGGGATGAACTTCACGTCGGGGGCGGCCATTTCAAGCGGGTAGAGCATCCCGGTCTCGGTGGCGACGACGGCCTCCAGCTGGGATTGAGGACCATCTTCGCCGGACGAACCCGGCCGGCCGGCCGCCTGCTGCTCGATGTCATCGGCGTAACGCAGCATCCCGCCGGTGGAGAGCATGTGGACTCCCTCGGAGGAGATGTCGCCGGCGGCGACGTACTCCATCACGCTGGTGGTGCATCCGCACTCGGGATGGATCAGGAAGTCGGCGTCGGGATGCTCAGCGCGCGTGGCGGCGATGTCCGACGGGCGGATCCCGGCGTGCACGTGGCACTCGCCGTCCCACACGTGCATGGGCCGGCCCAACTGCTTCTCCACGTAGGCGCCGAGCCACATGTCCGGCCCAAACAGGATCTCGGTGCGCTCACCGTGAGTGGCGTAAATATGGCGCACTACCTCGACGGCGTTGGCGGACGTGCAACAGTAGTCGGTGAGCGCCTTGACCTCGGCGGTGGTGTTGACGTACATCACGACAACGCCATCCCTATTCTTATCCTTCCACTCGCGTAGCTGCTCGGCGTCGATCGATGAGGCCAGCGAGCAGCCGGCGTCCGGGTCTGGGATCAGCACCGTCTTCTGCGGGCACAGGATCGAGGCGGTCTCGGCCATGAAGTGCACTCCGCAGAACACGATCGTCTCGCCCTCGGCGGCGGCGGCCTTGCGCGACAGCCCGAGCGAGTCGCCGACGTAGTGGGCGACCTGCTGGATCTCGGGCACCTGGTAGTTGTGCGCGAGGATCGTCGCGTGGCGCTCAGCCGCTAGCGCGCGGACCTCCGCGTGTAGGGCGGCGATCTGCGCCGCCGTGAGCTCGGCCGGCGGTTCCTGGGTGGGGATCATCGGCAGCGTTTGCACCCAACCCAGTCTATCCCGGCTCCCCGCGGGCCTCAGCGAGCGCGGGCCTCAGCGGCCGTGGATCGCCGACAGCACGTGCTGGCCATGGGCGGTGAGCGTCCAGCGGTTGGGCAGCCCGGGTCCATGCGCCTGGCCGTTGGCGATCAGCTCGAGCTTCGTCAGGCGCGCCAGCAGCTTGGATGCCTGCCCCTCGTCGGGGACCTCGGCGCCGTCGGCGACTTCGCGGTTACTGGAGCCGGGATGGGCGCCGATGAACATCAGGCAGCGCACGGTGCGATAGGTCAAGCGCATGTCGAGGCGCTCCAGCAACCGTCCGCCGTCGCCGCGGACACGGTCAACCTCGGTCCGCGTCACCGGGGGCGCGGGACGCGTCAGTTCCTCGCCCGCGGCGCGCGGCCCGAGATAGGGCAGCGCGATCAGCGCCATCAGTTGACCGTGCAGCTCGATCAGCGCGCCCGGCGCGCGTCTGGCGCGACCGTCTTCGAGGACGGTCGTGGTGCGCTCGTCGCCCAGTGCGCGCGCGGCGCCCGCCGCGGCGCCTCGTTCCCCCGTCCGGGGACGGGTGAGCAGGCGCCCGTGGACTACCGAGAACGCGCCGCCGATCACCCCGTCGGCGGTCAACAGCGGCTTCTCCCCCGCCTTGCGCGCCTGTGGAGCACTGGCGCCGAGCGCCGCGATCAGCTCCTCCAGGACTTGGGCGCGCCGTTCCAGCACGAGCTTGCCCGCTGCGAGCGCCTCGATCATGCACACGCGCGCCAGCTCGGGCTCGGAGTCCAGCAGCACCAGCAGCGCGGCCAGCGCGTGTCGTGCCCGCTCGCGCCACGAGCGTCGCGATTCCTGCGCTTGGGTCATCGCTTCTCGCGCCTGCTCGACCCCCCAGTCGAACGCCGCCAGGAAGCAATCCTCGCGCCCGTCGAACAACTCATAGAACGTGCGCCGTGACACCCCCGCACGCGCGACGACCGGCGCGACCGCCGCGCCGATATAGCCGAGCTCTGAGGCAACTTCCACCATCGCCGCGACGATCCGCGCACGCTGGATATCGTTGACCTCCTCGCGCGACGGCGCCCCGCGTTCCGGTCGGAGGCGCTCCAGCGCCGGCGGCTTGTGATCCCTCGAAGCCATCTGTTCCCCGGTCTTTACTCTAGGAGCACAGGCCGCCAGTTGGCAAGCCGTGCTCCTCTGGCTATCGCTCCTCCTCTGCGCCTATTTCTGCTTGCCCTGCTTGGTGGATTTGCCCTTCTTGCCCGCCTTCTTCGCCTTCTTGGTCTGCTTCTTCGGGCACCCAGTCGCGGTGACCGGCGTGGACTGTTTGATCGACATCCCGTTCGCCGCGACAAACGACGTGGGCATCACCAGCTTGCTCGCACACAGGTTCCCGTTCGCCGCGAGCGCACTGTCCGGTCCCTGCGGGAGCTTCAGTTCAAACGTGCCGATCGGAACATCAGGGATCGTACGGAACGTGCTGCTCGTGATACCCGCTTTGTTGATGAATGTTTCCCCATGCAGATACACCGTCACACCCTCACCCGACAGCGCGACGATCAGTTCAGGGAACTTCGCGCCACCATGGCTGACGAAGTACGCAGGGCCTTCCAAATAGACCGGCAACACCGGGGTAGTCGCGGTAGCGCTACCGATCCTGGAGTCTGGGGGGCATGTTGCGGGGTTCGCTTCAAACACGCTCGCCGGACACGCCTTCTGCAGGGTCGTCAACCTGGACGGTAGCTGCTTCGGTAGGTCCACCTTGACCTTTCCGATGTTCGCCTGAGTACCGAACGGTGCTTTGGGATACGTGAGCTTCACGCTCAGGCTCGCACCATTAGCCCTTGATGTTTTCCCGTTCGTTGAGACCGAGAAGATCGGTTTGAACCCCAACGTCGCACAATTCGTCACCTGGAAGGGAACATCCAGGTTCGAAACAGTGCCCTGGCTGCTGGTCAGGCTACCCGTGATCGCCGTCGGAGCACAGTTCGTCGGGTTGAACGTGAAATCGGACCGGTCGATACTGACGTTCACGTGCTTGATCTGCAGCGGGATCCCGTCGAGTATCTGCGGGATCGCATACGGACCGGTCGCATCGGACGTGATCGTCAAAGCCGCGTTTTCGGGGTTGACTTCGATCTTGGCTCTGACCATCGACTTTCCGAGGTTGAACGGGCCGGCCTTCGCGGGGTTCACGATCGACAGACCATACGGCGCACCGTTATAAGGACCGGTGATGTATACCTTGCCGCCCGTGACGGTGTAGGGGTTGCCGCCCAATCCGACGCTGACGGTTGTGTGCACCGATCAGGCTTTCAGGACCACACGTACCCGCATTCGCCTGTGCTTCACCGCACAACTTCACGCTCGACAATGTGCCCAACAATCCTGGGGGCATCTTCAGCTGGATCGCGTCGAGGTTCTGGTTGCCGTCTTCGCGGCTCATCGTCATCGTGAACGGCGTGAACGCACCGGCCTGAATGTTCAAGCTGCCCGTCGTCAATGACGGGTCGAACGGCAACGGGTCGCTACAAGGACTCCCGTTAGGGCCGCTCGTGATATCGAATTCTGAGGAGGACCCGACCGGCGGGTTCCCGGACCACGGAGTGATCGACGCCGTCGTCGTATAAGAGCCACACAACGCCGGGGTGCCCAACGGTGCCCTCGAACCCCCGAAGAAGTGCAACGTCAAGTCTTCGAACGGTAGTTGTGGCGTGTCATCGAACGTCGAGACGAGCTGTCCGGTCACGGGGTTTGGTTTGACTTCACCGGGGATCTTCACGCGCACACCCGAGATCGGGTCATACACCACGATGTACATCGCGATCAGGCTCCCGAACGGGTTGGCTTCCTGCTGGGCTAGATATGCCGCGCCGACGAGCGGGGTCGCCAACAGCGGCGTATGGATTTCAACGGTCCCGATCTTTGAGGATTCAGGACATGTTTGTTCGGCGGGGCTTTCTAGGCCGACTTCGTTCAAACCGCACGCCGACAAACCGTCTGCGCCCGCTGGATTGATAGCCACACCGGCGGGTAGCGCGACCGTCGTGTTCTTCACGGCGGACTCCGCCAAACCCGTCGGGTTCAGGCTCGCTTCCTGGGGAACGTGCACGTCCACGGTCAGGCCTGTGGGGGTGCTCCCCTGTTGTCCGTCTGGCGCGACCTTGATCGACGGTTCGAAGTTCAGTTGGTTGCAGCCGTCCTGCCCGAGCGGTTCGCCCGTACTGTTCTGGAACGCGTATTCCAAACTCGTGTACTGGCCGATATCCGCCCATGAGTCCGCTTCGATCGTGGTATGCAATGGGCCTGTGCATGATGTTGGCATGATCACGAACGGTCGCGGTTTTTCGTTGACCGGACACGACGCTTCGGGCAGTTCACCCGGTTCGGTGCTTTTTTCAACGGCGATCAAGCACTCGTAGTTGCGTGCCTCATCATGGCGTGCGTCGGCTGGTACACCCCAGAACGTCACGATGTTCCCGATGAACGCCAGACCCTCAGTAATGTTTGACACGCTCACCACAGCGGCATAGTCACCGCCGGTACGCACCGACATATCGAGGATCACCGGACCGACAGCGGTCGCGAAACCGAACTTCGCCGGCTCACCGACAGACGGTTCAAGACTATACAACGGATAACTGACCGCGAGCGGATCTGCTCCCTCACCATGAAAACTGTCCACGATCGGTGTCGCTACACCAACCACCGTGTTATCGGGACACAGTTCCTTGCCAGCGCTTGAGAAGAACAGCAGGAACTGGTGCACACTGCACTTCGGCAACGGCACCGGATTACCGACCAGTCCCGGCGGCAAATCGAAATGCAGATCCTTCGTGAACGCCACAGGCTGTACTTCAGGATTATATTCAGGAGTCAGGTTCTCTTCTTCTGTGTTAATGTGTACTGCCTTAGTATTAAACATCAGGGTGGTGGTCAGCTGGAACGGGTGAGATCCCGCCTGCGTGTTCGGCACCCCCCCTTCTTCTTCAGGGGTCACTTCATAAGTCTGTACCCCGTAGGACGGCGGATCGCCAACGGACAGTGGATGGCGCGATGCTGGCCGACGGGGCGCCACCACCGGACACAGCAACTTCGTTCATCCCCTCACCAGCACCCGTCGCTACCCGAGCGGTGACCTCAACGATGATCTGTTCATAAGGCCACACCTGCGGACCATACGCACACTGCACCGTCTCACCCGACGCGGCCTGCCCCGAGACTGTACACAGCTTCGGCACTTTGAACCCATAGAATTCAAAAATTTTCAGCTTTCCTTCAAACCCTATCCCGCCGTACTCACCGGGGCCCTCCCCGCCGCCCTGCAGATGCACTTCGGTCGCGCTGACCCCAGCCGGTAGCTTATCGACCACCGTAATGAAATTCTTGGTTTCGTCTTTGGATAGCGCTTCCGCGAAATGTTCGTCGTAAGTACCCGTGGTTCTTGCGTCGCCGACATTTGAAATGACCACGTCGACCCTCGCTTCGGCGCCATTCGCCGCGGCGGGCGCGGACATCGTCACTATGTGCCACCACGGCTCCGCCGCGACAGCCTGACCGACACCAACCAGCAACCACAACCCCGCGGCAACCATCATCGTAAGCAATACTTGTTTACCTATAGATCTCATGATGATCAGCTCGCGCCCTTCCCGTTCGCCTTGGCCTTACCGGACTTCTTAGCGACCGGGTAGCGCCTCCTTGCTTGCCGTTCGCACGCCATTCGCTTGCGCTTACTCTTCTTCTTACGGCACGCCTTCAACGCGTCGGCGAGCTTCTGAGCGTTCGTCAACGACTTCGATTTTACACCCGGACACGACCGGTGAGGCGGTCACGTTGCCGATACCGTTGAACGTCGCGCTCGGCGCGGGACCAAAGATCTCCGGTTGCGGTGACGGCGCGGCCTTACACGAATCACCAGACGTACATCGGCGGTGGCAATGCTGGTTCAGCACGGCACGGCACGGTCGAGGCGCACACGTGCGCGTCATACACATCGTTGACGTTGTCGTAGTCTTCGCTCGACAAGTTTCGCCGCGGTGATGAAGAACACGTCATCGCCGTTTTCGCTGGCGTCGAGGAACGTCGATTCCGAGGATGACTGCCCTGAGGAGACCAAGCTCACACACCCACCCGAACGTTCATTGAACGTCACGCTCGCGGTCGTACAATCGCCCACGCCCGGCGGCTCATACTCATACACGTCCGCCAACCCATCGGTATCCTGCGGCACAAGCGCATCGCTGCTGTTGAAGAACAACCGACCTTGTCAGACAGATAAGAGGGACGATGGAACGCCGCGTACCAATTTACATACCAGTTAGGCGCGATATTCGCAGCCAACCAATGACCGCTCTCTCTATATTCGTCTTCTTCATTGCCGTCCCACGATCCGTTCTGATCCATCAGCACAGGTTTAGTGTCAAGGCTGTCCTCCACGCCGACCGGTCGTGCACCGCTCGGGTTGCATGACGCGCACACCAAACTGGTTCGTTTCTGCGTCATACAAATAGACCTCCTCGTCGGGCTGCCCACTGAGCGCATCATCATTGTCATAACCAGTCAACGACCGATCCGACATGAACGTCACATACCGCCCATCGGGAGACACCCGCGATGTCGTGTACTTGACCTGATGAAATTCATCCCGTACCACCCAGTCCGGATGATCATCGCTAGATAGCGCGGCGATGAATGTCGTCTTCCACTCACCTCCGCTTTCGTGCATCACATAGAGGTTGTCCTGTCCCGCCACAGCCCCACTCGCAAGCACACCCTTAGCGACGAAATATACATATGATCCGTCTTCGCTGATACCCATCAACATGTTCTGCACACCAGCGCTATGTTCCCCATCCAAATGATCAGCGGTCAGATCCCTGCTTACTCCAGTCGCCGGATCCATCATGTACAGTTCGCCTTCCCGTTCCTGTGAACTTTCCGGTTCAATGTAGAAGAGCTTCGAACCGTCCCTGCTCATCGTCTCAAAAAGAGTTTTCCCACCAAGACGACCGAACGGCACCGTCCTGCGCTCAACCATGTCACGCACATACCAGTAAGGGACTTCTCCCAGATGATTTGTAATGGAACACGATCCAACGCCCATCTTGAGACATCGCCCACGGATTGGTCGCGCCCACCGCCGCGATCCTGCCCCAAATTAGTGCCAAAAGCCGCCCCAAGCTTTGGTTCTTCATGCAAAGTCTTCCCATTCGGAATGATATTTACCAACTGGAGCTGTCCCTCATTCCACTCATACAAATTCTTCCATGCTCTTCGTCTCCCACTATCTGTGCGCTGGAGCTTCAGGGGTCAACGCCGCCCAATCAGAAAAGAGAACGTGGGCGAGATCCGGGGTCGCAGCCTCGAATTCCATGCTTTCCGACGCGATTGAGGGAGTGCCCATTTAGTACCTGACTGGCACATTAGCAGCCGTCACCAACGGCTCGTACGTTTCACTCATGTTGTCACGCAAGTAAAGTGTGGGTTCAGTCGTCTGCGGAGACTGTGGTGTATACTCAAGATCACCGCGCGGTTCCAGTGCACCCAATGAAAGATCCGGCGTAAAGACAGAGAAAGCTTCCGCGGCACCGAACAACCGAATCGCGGTTTCCCCTTCCGGCGGAAGCGTGCGCCCAGGTGAGATATCGCGTGTGCGCCAACCGTCCGGACCACGCGTGGAAAGCAACGTCGCACCCGCACTCGCTTCAGCCACGTTCCCGACATGACCTACCTTGCCTTCCCCGAGCGGTTCGCTCGCCGTATACACGATCCCGCTACCGTCACTCGCCGCCTGCGTATGCTCGATATTTTCGATCAACGCGCCGCCTTTGTCGGGCGGGGAGACCAATTCCCACGCACGACCATCGGGCAACGTCAAGCGCGCCACCCGCGAGCTGTGTCGTGAACGTATGATCGACCCCTTCGATCTTCCCGACCGCGCTTTCAGTTACCAGACGATAATGATATGTCGTGCCCCCTTCTAGTTCCTGGATGTGATAGGGGACCAGCACATAGCCCGAGCCTTCACCGACCTTACCCGCCAAAACGTGACCATAGGAGCTGTTCGTGCCGTATTCAAGACTGTAGCTAGTGCGCGCTCCCAACGGGTCAATCCTCGTCGACAACGTCACGCTCGTGGACGTCACGCTTGTAGCCCACGGACCTTCGATGAGCGCCGATTGAACCTCTTGGAAGCTCTGATCAATACCAGGATTCGTACCCTGCGCACTATGGGCCACGACCCGCCAATGATAGGACACACCTGGCACCAAGGTCTTTTCAGGCAAATGAACTTCCACATGTTCGACGCTAAAACCAGATTCGCCGAGCACCACCGGCGTTGTGCTCACAGCGTTCGCATAACCACTCGTCTGAAATCCGTTTCATCGACGTATTCGAACTTGACTTCGGTCGTGCTCTCCCTCAGGATTCACGAGCGCTTCAAGCGTCCCGGCACCACGCGGTTCCGGATCGCCTTCTCACTGCCAGATTCGACCAAAGGACCCGGCGAGGGCGCGGGAAACGCCCACACACCATCGTGACCGTATTCCACATCTTCGTGCAAGTGTTCGCCGTTCGGGCCTTCTTCACCGTTCCTCGCGTAATTCGGGTCGTCGCTCCCATACACAAGCAGCTCATCAAGCGCTTCATCGAACGCCATAGCGGACGACGTATGCACAAGTGTGCCCCCACCAAAGCTCTCAAGCTCCTGCCCAGAAGGACCGTACTCCAAGAAATCGCACTTACTGCACGGTATACGCACCTGTTTCCCATTTATTGTTTCCTCACGATCCCCTTCTTTTTCAGAAATAAAGAGATCACCAGAAGCGACTCACCGCGATCGATTCCACTGCTTCACTGGTTTCATCGAACTTCGACAAGCATTTCAAGGCCACCCGGTTCAAAACCATGCACACCAGGCACACCTTCGTCCTTGACGAATACATCACCGGCCGCAGTTGACCGCCAACGCCGTGACCTCGCCTCCACTAGAGAGCGCCGACAACGAAATGTTTTCCCTCCACGCGCCGGATGGTTCGAAGACCTGCACACGCGCCTTATCACCCACATACACATTCCCACCAGGACCCACAGCGATAACCGCCTTTCCTCCGCGGCCATTCGAATTCGCTATCGCCCTCGCCCAGCGTGCCCACCTGGCATTCAGTCGCTTCGCCAGCGACGCAGACATCCGCGCCATTCCTGTTCACGTGCCCACCGAACATGCGCAAGAACCTTCCTTTAGAATCGAACTCCTGCACACGAAAATCGCCGAATTCCACCACATATACATCACCGTGCAAGGCACCGGGTTCGTTATCCACCGCCACGCCAGAGAAGATCACCTTCGTTGGACTGACCAGCGCCCGCCCTCCAATGCCTACTCCGCATCCTGTCGTGCTGGTACAAACCTGCAATTCATTAGCGCGTTCAGACCCTTCGCCGGGCGGGATCACGCCCCAACCCCACGCCAGCATGAATTCCCCCGACCCATCAAACTCATCGATCCGATTGTTGCCCGCGTCACTGACATACACATCACCAGACTGCTGATCAACCGCCATACCAAATGAACCCTCGATAGCGATCTGACCCGCTTCTGTTCCCACGTGGTCCAAACAAGAACGACCCGCCCGCGGCCCAAGCCGACCCCGCGCCGCCCACAAGTACACAAGCCAGCGCGCATAGCGTAACCCACAACCGGCCCGCGCGCCCTTGTAACCGATCGACCGGAGAGCCCCCAGGTAGGCCCCGCGGGACGCGCGGGCCGCTCGCACGGCATACGCCACCGCGCGGTGCGCGTCTTTCGACGTCCCAGCCCCATCGAATACCGAGACCGCCGCGCGCGTCGCGCGGCCGAGCTTGAACAGGCTGCTCATCAGAATGCTCCCCTCCTATGGGCTGCGACTGGACCCGCCGGCACATCCCTCTCCCACCGGCTCTACTGCAGAGAAGCTTATCCGATACTGAGTCTAGTTGTCAATGGCAAAAGTAGACATGTGGTGGGGGAACGCCCCTTGCTCCTAGATGCCAGCTCTTCGTCCGCCGTTGTGGGCTTTCCCGAGGCAGGCGCCCACCGCAGCTGTCGGATTCACGACGACGCGGCCCAAACGCGCCCAGCCGACCCTGCTCATGTGTGTCGCGCGCGGTCGCATATCCTGGCCTGGTGACCGCCGCAATCGATAGGGATCAGCTGCTTGCGCTCGTGCGAGGGGCACTCCACGAGGACACCGGAACGGGGGACATCACAACGGACGCGACCGTCGCCCCTGAGACGCGCGCGCGCGCGCTGATCACACAGAAGGCGCCCGGGGCGATCTATGGGCTGGACGCCGCCGAGGCGACGTTCGCGCTGCTGGACCCCGAGGGGCGCTTTGAGCGCCTCGCCGAAGAGGGACGCTGGCGCGAGCAGGGCGGTCCGCTGCTGTCGATCGAAGGGGCCGCGCGCGCGCTGCTGACGGGCGAGCGCACGGCGCTGAACTTTCTCGCCCACCTGTCCGGCGTGGCGAGTATGGCGGCGCGCGCCGCTCGCGCCGTGCAGGGGACCGGGGCGAGAGTGCTCGACACGCGCAAGACAACCCCTGGGCTACGCGCGCTGGAGAAGGCGGCGGTGGCCGCCGGTGGCGCGTCCAACCACCGCGCCGGCCTGTATGACGCGATCCTTCTCAAGGAGAACCACATCGCCGCCGCTGGCGGGATCGCACAGGCCGTGGCGCGCGCCCGCGAAGCGGCCCCCGAGCTGGCCGACACGCTCGAGCTCGAGGTGCGCGACCCCGAGGAGATCGCGCAGGCGCTCGCGGCGGGCGCTCCACGACTGCTGCTCGACAACATGACCGTCGAGCAGCTGCGCGCCGCCGTCATCCAGGTGGCGGGCCGCGCCGAGCTCGAGGCCAGCGGCAATGTCACGCTAGAGAACATCCGCGCGCGCGCGCTGAGCGGCGTGGACTTCATCTCGATGGGCGCGCTCACCCACTCCGCCCCGGCACTCGACCTCTCGATGATCCTGAAATGCCTCCCCTAACGACATGGGGCGTAGCCATCCTGCTTCTCGCTATGGGGCTTTCAACACACGGGGCGTAACCATCGAGCTTCTCGCTATCCGGCTTTCGAGGCGGACTGAAGCAGATAGGCCCGTACAAAACCATCGAGATCCCCGTCGAGCACGCGCTGCACGTCGCCCATCTCGTAATTGGTCCGGTGGTCCTTGGCCATCGAGTATGGATGCAACACATACGAACGGATTTGTGAGCCGAAGTTGACGTCCTGCGCCTCGCCCTTCTCGCGCGCGATCTCCTCCTGGCGTTCGCGCTCGCGCTTCTCCACGAGCTTGGAGCGCAGCATCGCCATCGCGGTGGCCCGGTTGGAGGTCTGCGAACGCTCGTTCTGGCACTGCACGACGATCCCGCTCGGCCGGTGTGTGATGCGCACCGCCGAGTCGGTCTTGTTGACGTGCTGGCCACCCGCGCCCGAAGCTCGATAGGTGTCCACCTGCAGGTCGTCCTCGTCGATTTCCAGCTCGCCCACGTCCTCCACGACCGGCGCGACCTCCACGCCCGCGAAGCTCGTGTGGCGACGGTGGGCGGAGTCGAACGGGCTCAGGCGCACCAGCCGGTGCACGCCCCGCTCGGCGCCGAACAGGCCGTAGGCGTTTTCGCCGGAGGCCCTGAAGGTGGCCGACTTGATGCCCGTTTCCTCACCCGGGCTCGCCTCCAGCAGCTCGAAGCCGAAGCCGCGCCGCTCGGCCCAGCGCATCATCATGCGCAACACCATCTCGGCCCAGTCCTGCGCGTCGGTCCCGCCCGCGCCCGCGTTGACGCTCACGAGCGCGTCGCCCGCGTCATAAGGGCCCGAGAACAGACGCTGCTCCTCGAGCTCAGCCAGGCGCCGCTCGACCACCGCGAGGTGCTCGCGCAGCTCCTCCTCGATGCTCGCGTCCTCGCCGGCCATCTCCACGAGACCGTCAAGATCCTCGACGTCTGCCTGCAGTCCGCTGAATGTCTGCAGGCGCTTGCTCGCCTGCGCGTGCTCGGAGGACACCTTGGCGGCCGCCTCCGCGTCGTCCCAGAAGCCGGGCGCCTGCATCCGTCCTTCGAGCGCCTCGACGCGCTCGCTCAGTCCAGCTGGGTCAAAGATAGTCCGTGAGCAGCTTTAGCTGTTCACGGATGACCGCAAGGCGTTGCGGCGTTGACTCGCTGGGAGGAGCGGTTGCCATCGGCGCAACGCTATCAGCAGCGGCGGGCGACACCGAGCGCGATCCCAAGCACGGCGCCCGCAGCGCCCATCCATCCGGCATTTTCCGTAGTTCGAGAGCTGCGTGAAAATCCGGTACTTTCGTCCAAATCGGTGAAACGCAAACCGGCGTCGTGTACGCTGTCGTCATAACTGTCATGCGTCACGCTGCGGCCATCCCCGAGGTTCCCCGACGATTCGTCGTCAACAATACGCATGAGCAGATCCAGTTGGCCGCTGTACGGGTCGTGGCGGCTAAGGGTTACAACGCCGCGAGCGTGCGTGACATCTGCGCGGAGGCGCACATCTCGGCCAAGACCTTCGGCGAGCATTTCGCGAGCAAGCAGGAAGTCGTGCTCACCGCTGTGGAAGCCGCGTTGGACCAGGTGATGGGCTATTGCCAGGAAGCGTTCCAAGCGGCCCCCACCTGGCCGGACGGCATCTGGGACACGCTGGAGACGGGCGCCGACTGGGCCAGGAGCGAGCCCGCGTTCGTCAAGGCCACGACGGTCGAGCTGTTGACCATAGGCCCCGACGCGCGCGAGCTGCTGCGCTCGCTGATGGACGCGTTCGCGCTCTTCTTGCAGCCGGGCTATCTGCTGTTGGAGTCATCGGCGCCGCGCACGCTCGACGAGACCATCAGCGTGCGCGTCTTCGAGCTGCTGTACACACATCTCACGCACAACCCGCCCGACACGCTGTCGGCGTTGATCCCCGAGATCACGCGCACCGCGCTCACCCCATTTCTCGGCCCGCAAGCCACCGAGGCGTTCGTCGCTCGGCGCGAAGCCGACTGCTGAGGCGCCCCAAGCCGACTACTCCAGGCCGACTCGACGAGCAGCCGGCGAGCGAAGCCCGAGCCTGTCTTCGTGATCGATCCCTGGTGCGATGACTCCCCGGACTGGTGAAGGGATGGGGTCAGCCCGAGCCACGCACTCAGTGCGTTCGCTCGCTTGAAGCGCTGCCAGTCCCCGCCGAGCTCGAGGTGCAATGCGAACGCTGTCAGTGTGTCAACGCCCCGGAAGCAGCGGAGCCTCGCGACGGTCGGCCACCACGCCTCGTCTTCTGCCAAGCGCGAGAGCCGCTCCGCGACCTGCGCCTTGCGCGCACTCAGGCCGTTAACGGAGGCGATCAGATCAGCGAACACCAGCTCGCTCGCAGTCTCATCGAACTGTTGGGCTGCGAGCCAGCGCCGGTGCGCGACAGTCCAAGTCGAGGACTCGGGGTAGACCCGGCCGTGACGCAACAACATCTTCGAGACCCGGTGACGAGCCGTCATCAGATCCCGCCGGCACGCATCGTGCGCGCGCATCAGCTCGCGGGCAGGCGCCGTGGCAGCGCTTGAACTTCTTGCCGGAACCGCACCAGCAGGGATCGTTGCGGCCGAGCTCGTGCTCTGAGTCGGTCACGCGCTGCTGCACGACCGGGAGCGCTTCCGGTTGCTCGCCTTCGCCTCCGTCGTAACCCTGCGCTGCGTCCTGTCCCGCGGCGGCGGCGGCCGCGAGGGCGCTCGCGCCCATTGCGCTGGAGCCACCCGAGTAGGACACGCGACCGGCGCGAGTGGAGTTGCCCGTCGCCGCGAACGCGGGAGTCTGCCGAGCGCCGTTCTGATCTTCCACGTTGACCTGCACGTTGAAGATCATGCGTGTGAAGTCAACCCACACGCTGTTCATGAGATCGCCGAACAGCGTGAACGCCTCGTTCTTGTAGGCGACCAGCGGATCGATCTGGGCGAACCCGCGCAAATGGATGCCCTCGCGTAGATAGTCCATGTCGAAAAGGTGCTCGCGCCAACGTTCGTCGATGATCTGCAAGATCAAGAAGCGCTCCAACGCTCCAATCAGCTCCGGCCCGAGCTCCTGCACGCGTGTGTCGTAATGTTCGAGCGCCGTCTGGCTTATGCGGTCGGTCAGATAGCCCGTGTTGACGGTTTCCGGGTCGAGCTCGTCGCGACCCAGCTCGATGGGGAAGAACTGTCCGAGCGCGGTGAACAGCCCGTCTAGGTCCCAATCCTCCATGTAGTCGCCCGGCGTGTACTGGTCGATCGTGCGCTCGATCGTCTTTGCTACCTGTTCGCGCGCCTCCTCGCCCATCTCCTTGCCTTCGAGCACCTCGTCGCGATACTTGTAGATGATGCGCCGCTGCTCGTTCATCACGTCGTCATATTCGAGCACGCGCTTTCTGATCAAGAAGTTCTGTTCCTCGACCTTTTCCTGCGCTTTGGCGACCTGCTTGGAGAGCATGCCCGCCTCGATCGGTTCCTCGTTGCCCTCCTCATCCAGGCCACCAAGACGATCGAGGATCTTGTAGATGCGATCACCGGCGAACAGCCGCACCAGATCATCCTCGGCTGACAGGAAGAAGCGGCTCTCGCCCGGATCCCCCTGACGTCCGGCGCGCCCGCGCAGCTGATTGTCGATGCGCCGCGACTCGTGGCGCTCGGTGCCACAGATGAACAGGCCGCCGGCCGCCACGACCTGTTCGCGGCTGGCCTCCACGCGCGCCTCGATCTCTGGCAGCAGCTCCTTCGTGCGCTGGGCGTAGGTGGGATCCTGTGGGTCCAGCTCTTGCTTTGCGAGCTCCAATCGCGCGAGATGCTCGGCGTTGCCGCCAAGCTTGATGTCCACGCCGCGACCAGCCATGTTGGTGGCGATCGTGACGGCCCCCGGCTGGCCCGCCTCGGCCACGATCTCCGCCTCGCGGGCGGCGTGCTCGGGCTTGGCGTTCAGCACGGTGTGCGGGATCCCGCGCTTCTTCAAACGCTCCCCTAGCAGCTCCGATACCTCGACCGAGATGGTGCCGACGAGCACGGGCTGACTGTTGGAATGGCGCGCGGCGATCTCTTTGACGACCGCCTCCCACTTGCCCTCCTTGGTCTTGTAGACCTGATCGTTGCGATCGTCGCGCACCATCGGCATGTTTGTCGGGACTTGCACCACCGACAGTTCGTAGATCTTCATGAACTCGGTCGCCTCGGTCAGCGCGGTGCCCGTCATCCCGGACAGCTTGTCGTACAGGCGGAAGTAGTTTTGGTAGGTGATCGTCGCGAGCGTCTGGTTCTCCTCCTGGATGCGCACGCCCTCCTTGGCCTCGACCGCCTGGTGCAGGCCTTCCGACCAGCGCCTGCCGTCGAGGATACGGCCGGTGAACTCATCGATGATCTTGACCTCGCCTTCGATCACCGCGTAGTCCACGTCGCGTTTGTACAGCGACTCGGCGCGCAGCGCCTGAATCAAGTGGTTGACCATATGACCGTTCTCGGCCTTGTAGAGGTGGTCGATGCCGAGGAACTGCTCGGCCTTCGCGACGCCCTGCTCGGTGATCGACACGGTCTTGTGCTTCTCGTCGAACTCGTAGTCGAAGTCCGCCATGAACTCTTTCTTGGTGCGTGGATCCATGCCCAGCGGGGTCTCGCCGGGCGTCAGGCGTGGGGCCAGGCGCGCGAACTTCACGTACAGGTCGGCCGCCTGTTCGGGGGCGCCGGAGATGATCAGCGGCGTGCGCGCCTCGTCGATCAGGATGTTGTCGACCTCGTCCACGACCGCAAAGCGGTGGCCGCGCTGCACCTTTTCGGAGAGGTCCTTGGCCATGTTGTCGCGCAGGTAGTCGAAGCCGAACTCCGAGTTGGTGCCGTACACCACGTCGCACGCATACGCCAGCTGCTTCTCGTCGTAGGCCTGCTGGTTCTGCAGCACTCCGACGCTCACGCCAAGCGCATCGTAGATCGGGCTCATCCATGCCGCGTCGCGGCGGGCGAGGTAGTCATTGACCGTGACAACGTGCACGCCCTGACCCGCCAGCGAGTTGAGCACGACCGCGAGCGTCGCCGTCAGCGTCTTGCCCTCACCGGTCCTCATCTCGGCGATGCAGCCCTCGTGCAGCGCCATCGCCCCGATCAGCTGCACGTCGAAGTGGCGCATCCCCATCGTGCGCTTGCCCGTCTCGCGTACGATCGCGAAGCACTCCGCAAGTAGGTCGTCGAGCTGGCCGGTCTCCGATCGGTCGGACTCGGCGGCGCGTTCGCGCAGCACATCCATCCGTTCGCGCAGTTCCTCCTGGGTCTCGAGCTCAAGCTCGGGCTCGAACGCACCGATCAGCGCGACACGCTTCTCGTACTGCTTGAACTTCTTGGCCTCACCAATGTTGAGCGCACGCTCGAGAATCGACATGCGCTCAGGGTACCGCCTACGCGGCCGGGGCTATCCGGCAGCTGGAAAAGTGGTCCGTGGCGTCGGCGGCAATGCGGCGTGCGCCTCGCGGCGGCGACGGCGCTTGTCGCGGTGGCGCTTGACCTGGCGTGCCAGCTCGTTGACCACGAGGTTCAGCGAGTGCAACATCTGTGGCGAGGAGTCGCGCGCTCGCAACGTGATCCCCTTCAGGTAGAGGGTTGCCTCAGCCACATCGCGGTCGGCCACGCGCGGATTGCGCTCCCTGAATATCTCGAACTCCAAGCGGGCGAACTCGGACACCTGGCGGGAGATCTTCTCCAGCCGGCGCTCCAGATGCTCGCGCATGTCGTCGGTGACCGGGACGTTGCGGCCCTTGATGTCTATCTGCATCACAGGACTCCCTTCACTCGGAGACGATGTGCCACCGATGCTACGCCTTGCGACGGCGGTTGTCCATCGGTTCTGCGCGAATGTTGGAGGAATGATTCTCATAGCCGTCCCAAGCCGTGAGTAGCCTCGACTCGCTTTCCATTGCGGGAAGCGGTTGCCCTCGTAGCTCAGTGGATAGAGCGGCCCTTTGACTCAGTGGCAGGTCCCGGGTTCGAATCCCGGCGGGGGCATCGTGCGAGCTGTCCCAGGTATTGGCTACACTGAAATCGAGTCAAAGGACCGCTATCTGAGCTGGACCTGTCCAGCAGGATGCACTACCGGGGGCCTGCGTCAACAGGCCCCCGGTAGCTATCTGGGCCTCAAACTCTCAAGGATCCCCGCGTGCCCGGCGATCGCGCCGATCAGGATCGCGCCGGCCGCGACAATGGTGCCAGGGAAAACGATGCTGCTGCGCAGCTGTGCGTGTTCGCCGACGCGCACCCCGTCGCCGAGCACGACTGGGCCAGTCAGACGCACCCTCTCGCCAATCTGCACGTTGTGGCCGATCCACACGGGTCCTTCGACTTCGGCGCTGTCCGGCACGGTGCTGTCGCCGGCGACGATCACGCCTGGGACGACCTCATCGCCCTGCACCTGCAGGCGCAGCTCGCCCGCCAGCGCGTCGAACGTTCCCTGGCGCAGCTCGGCGAGCGAGCCGACGTCGTTCCAGTACTCCCGCAGCTCGTGCATGTGGAACGGGATGTCGTTCTTCAACAGCGTCGGGAACACGTCCTGAGCCCAGTCCACGAACGCACGCTCGGGGAAGTAGTCGAAGATCTGCGGCTCGAAGATGTAGATACCGCAGTTACCAAGATCTGACAGGGCTTCGTCGGGCTCGGGCTTCTCCTGAAAGCCCGTGATGCGCCCCTCGCGGTCGTGCAGCACCACCCCATACTCGCGCGTGTCGGTGACCTTCTTGACCGCCAGCGTCGCGATTCCGCCGGCGGCGCGGTGCCGCGCGACGAACGCGCTCAGATTGATGTCGGTCAGTGCGTCGCCGGAGATCACGACGAACGCGTCATCTCCGAAGAAATCCGCGCACGCGCGCACCCCGCCGGCGGTGCCCAGTAGCTCCTGCTCGAAGCGATAGTGCAGGCGCCCGCCGAAGTAGGTCTTGATCGAGTCGGGAAAGTAGTGCAGGTTGGCGATCACCTGCTCGAACCCATGGGCGTCGAGCAGGTCGAGGATATGGGCCATCACGGGCCGGTCGAGCACGGGCACCATCGGCTTGGTGATCTCGTTCGTCAGGGGGCGCAGGCGGGTACCGAGCCCGGCTGCAAGGACCATCGCTCTCATCGAGAGCGCAAGCTATACGAACGGAACGCTGGCGGAGTCCTGACGCTCACGCGACGCGCTTGTGCCCGCGATTGATGTCGGGTCACGCGACGCGCTTGGGCCCGCGATTGGATGTCGTCAACCACACGCGTCCCGACGGTACTGAACGCTTGAGATATCTACGCACCCTGTGCGCGGGTGGGTTCCCATTCTTTGCGATATACGCGCTGCTGCTCGCTCAACTTGTCGATCTCGATGCCCAGCGACTCGAGCTTCAAGCGCGCGACTTCGTCGTCGATCTCCGTCGGTACCGCGAGCACCCGGGCTTGCAGGCGACCTGCCTGCGCCACCAGATACTCCACGCACAGCGCCTGGCCGGCGAATGACATGTCCATCACGGCCGCGGGGTGTCCCTCCCCCGCCGCTAGATTGACCACACGACCCTGGGCGAGCAGGTTCAAGCGCCGGCCGTCCGCGAGCTTGTGCTCCTCCACTAGCGGCAACGCTTCGCGACGGCCGCCGACGGCGAGCGCGCGTAGGTCCTCGAGCTTGATCTCGACGTCGAAGTGCCCGGCGTTGGCGAGCACAGCGCCGTCCTTCATGCGTTCGAAGTGCTCGCCGCGCAACACGTCGCGTCCACCGGTGACAGTCACGAACACGTCGCCGCGCTCGGCGGCCGCGAGCGCGCCCATCAGCTCGTAGCCCTCCATGCGCGCCTCCAGCGCCCGCAGGGGATCGACCTCGCACACGATCACCGAGGCGCCGGAGCCACGTGCGCGCAGCGCCACCCCGCGCCCGGTCCAGCCGTAGCCGAGCACCACGACTGTGCGCCCGGCGAGCAGCAGGTTGGTGGCGCGCAGGATCCCGTCGATCGTAGATTGGCCAGTGCCGAAACGGTCGTTGAACGCGCGCTCGGTGCGCGACTCGTTGACCGCCAGCACGGGGCATGCGAGCGTGCCCTGCTCGGCCAGCGCCCGTACCCGCAGCAGCCCGGCGGTCGTCTCCTCGGTGCCGCCTAGCATCGCCGCGGCGTGCTCGGGCGCAGACTCGTGGATAGCGCTCACGAGGTCGGCGCCATCATCGATCGTGACCTGGGGGTGGCTTTCCACGAGCGTGTGAACGTGCTCGGCGTAGCGCGCCGGACTCTCTCCGCGGATGCCGAGCACGGTGGCGCCGTGGCGCTCGACGAGTGCCACGGCCACGTCGTCCTGCGTGGAGAGCGGGTTGGCGGCGCACAGCCCCACGCGCGCGCCACCGACGATCAGCGCGCGCACGAGGTTGGCCGTCTCGGCCGTCACGTGCAGGCACGCGGCTACGCTCACGCCCTCCAACGGACGCGCGCGCGCAAAGCGCTCACGCACCTGCGCCAGCACGCCCATCTGGGTGTCGGCCCAGTCGATCCGGGCTTGGCCGCTGTCAGCGTCTGCGCCGCGCGCGCTCAAAGCGACTGCCTTCCACCGTCCTGTGCCTCACCCTCCACTGTTTCGAGCACCGCTCGGGGCCTGTTCGCCGTGACCCTCACAGAGCGTTGGATCTAGTAGCGGTAGTGGTCGGGCTTGTAGGGTCCACCGACGGGCACGCCGATGTACGCCGCCTGCTCCTCGCTGAGCTCGGTGAGCTTCACACCGAGCGCGCCCAGGTGCAAGCGCGCGACCTTCTCGTCGAGCTGCTTAGGCAGCACATACACGCGTCGCTCGTACTCGTCGTTCTTTGTGAACAGCTCGATCTGGGCGATCGTTTGGTTGGTGAACGAGTTGCTCATCACGAAGCTCGGATGGCCGGTGGCGTTGCCGAGGTTCAGCAGACGCCCCTCCGAGAGCATGAGGATCGCGTGACCGTCTGAGAAGACCCACTCGTCGACCTGCGGCTTGATGTTGATGCGCTCGATTCCGGGGATCTTCGCGAGGCCGGCGATGTCGATCTCGTTGTCGAAGTGGCCGATGTTGCCGACGATCGCCTGGTGCTTCATGCGCGCCATGTGCTTGGCGGTGATGATGTCCTTGTTGCCGGTGCACGTGATGAAGATGTCGCCGGTCTCGACTACTTCCTCGAGCGTGCGGATCTCATAGCCCTGCATCGCAGCCTGCAGTGCACAGATCGGGTCGATCTCGGTGATGACCACACGCGCGCCCTGACCGCGCAGCGATTCGGCGCAACCCTTGCCGACATCGCCGAAGCCGCACACGACCGCCATCTTGCCGCCGATCATCACGTCGGTGGCGCGGTTGATGCCGTCGATCAGCGAATGACGACAGCCATAGAGGTTGTCGAACTTCGACTTCGTGACCGAGTCGTTGACGTTGATCGCCGGGAACAACAGCTCGCCGCTCTCCACCATCTGGTAGAGCCGGTGCACGCCGGTTGTGGTCTCCTCGGTGACGCCCTTGATGCCCTGACCAATCTTCGTCCAGCGCTGAGGGTCTTCGCCCAGCGAGCGTTGCAGCAACGAGAGCACAACCTCGAACTCCTCGGAGTCGGCCGAGGCCGGATCGGGCACGGCGCCCGCCTGCTCGAACTCGGTGCCCTTGTGCACGAACAGTGTGGCGTCGCCGCCGTCGTCGAGAATCATGTTGGGACCCTCCCAGCCCTCCGGGCTGTGTGTCCCACCAGCTGTTCCGTCCTCGAGCAACGGGCTATCGCCCATCGGTGCCCGCCAGCGCAAAGCACGGTCGGTGCACCACCAGTACTCCTCCAGGGTCTCACCCTTCCACGCGAACACCGGCACACCGCGCGGATCATCGGGCGTGCCGTCGGGACCGACCGCCACCGCCGCGGCGGCGTGATCCTGGGTGGAGAAGATGTTGCAACTGCACCAGCGCACCTGCGCGCCGAGCGAGGTCAACGTCTCGATCAGCACGGCCGTCTGGATCGTCATGTGCAGCGAGCCGGTGATGCGCGCACCCTGTAGCGGCTGGGCGGCGAGATACTCGCGGCGGATCGCCATCAGACCCGGCATCTCGTGCTCGGCGAGCGTGATCTCCTTGCGCCCGAAGTCGGCCAGCGAAAGGTCGGCGACCTTGAAGTCGGTGTCGGTCAGCGTTGCGGTGGGGGTCATGCGATCTCCATGGTCGTGGTATGTGACTTGGCTGTCTCGGTGGTGGGCTTGACGGCGATCGCAGCGGACGAATCGGTATTCGTCTCGCGCGCGGGGTCGGTGGTCGGCTGACCCTGGGCGGCGACGGAGTGGCCGGCAGCGGAGTGGCCGGCGGCGGCTAGCAGCCACTGATGCTTTTCCTGCTCGAAGCGCAGCCAGTCGTCGGCGCTGACGTGCTCGGGACGAGCGGGCTCGGCCGCAAGCCACGAGTCAATCGCCTTGCGCAGCGCGGGATCGCGGCGCAACCTGAGCGCGAAGCCGACCTCGCCAAGGTCCAGATCTCGCTCGTCCAGCAGTTCCCGCAGCGTGCTCAGGCGCTGCAACTCGGCGGGGCCGTATAGGCGATAGCCGGAGCCTGAGCGATGGGGCTCGACGAGCCCGATGCTCTCGATGTAGCGCAACATCCGCGCCGACCAGCCGGTCGTCTCGGCTGCCTCGTTGATCGTCAGCGCATCGACGCTCGTAGCCTCCATCGTGCAGACCTTATCACGAGCGTGTCAAGGTTAGACTGATGCGACTGTGGGCGCGGTGAGGCGGTACGGTCCACACCGATCGCCGCATCTCGCGCGGCGATGCCCAGGGCGGCGTTCTAGCGCTTGACCAGCTCAGCCTTGAGCTGCTCGATCAGCTTCACCGGGCCGGGATCGACACCGCGCAGAGTGGCCAAATAGATAGAGACGAGGTCGCCGAGCAACACAAGCGAGATGACGCGCTCGATCGTCGTCTGCCCCCGTGTCTCCAAACGGAAGCTCGCCGAGGCATTGCCGGCGATCAGCTTCTCGGTCAGATCCATGCGCTCCTTCACGCGCGGATGGGCGTCGGAGTCGTCGAGGAACACGGCCGAGAAGCGTCCGACGTCAAGCGCGCCCTCCCAGCCCTCCAGCTCGTTGTGGTCGAGCTCGGGCAGCTCGTGCGCGAACGCGGGCTGCTTTGAGTTCTCGTTGATCTGGGTCTTCCAGCGGTAGGCGATCGGGACCGTGAGCCCGGCTCCGGCGATCACGGGCGCCGTGCCGAGCAGGCCGCGCGCGGTTTGCTTGGCGAGCGTGTCCTCAGGCGCGTCAGGGCCCCACTCGGCGACCAGCTGCTCGGTGTGGGAGGCGGCCACGTCGATCTCGGATGTCAGGCGCGGGCCGGCCCCGCACAGCGCCGCCACCTCCAGCGCGGCCACCGTCATGTAGGCGACCGCCGCGCGCGGCTGGAAACCGCCTGGGAGCGGGATTATCGGCACGTTATCCTCGCGCGCCATCTCGGCCAAGCGTCCGCCGGTGCTGACGACCACGCGCTGAGCGCCGAGCGCTCCAGCTGACTCGTAGCAGGCGAGCGTCTCCTCGGTGTTGCCGGAGTAGCTCGCGCACAGTACCGTGGTATCGGGCGTGGTCCACGACGGAAGCCCGTAGGCACGCGTCACGAAGATCGGTCGCGAGGAGTGATCGCCGAGCGCCGCGCGCGCCAGCGCGCCGCCGATCGCCGAGCCGCCCATGCCGGCCACCACCAGGCCGGCGGGCGTGTCCCACTCGGCCATGATCGCCGACTCCACACGCCACAGCGCGTCGCGCAGATGCTCGGGCAGCGACAGCACATCGTTCAGCTGACCGGAGGCGTCCACGCGGGCGATCGCCTCGCGCGAGAGCGCGTCGGTGGTCGATGTGGCAGCGCCGCCGCCTTCGCTCATCTACTCATCTCCTGTCTAGAACTTGATCGCGCTGTCGGGCAGCGTCACACCAGGGAAGATACGCGCGCCGCCAGCGATCGTGTTGTCCGCTCCCACCGTGACCCCCTCTCCGAGCACGGCGCCGTCCAAGATGTGGGTGCCGGCGCCGACGCGACAGCCGGCCGCCACGATGCAGTCGCGCAGCGTGCAGTTTTCGCCGATCTCGGTGCCGTTGAGGATCACCGCGCGCTCGACGGTGCTGCCCACGCCGATCCTTACGTCGTGGCCGAGCACGACGAGGCTGCCGACGTGCGCACCCTCGGCGACGCTCGCGCCCGCCTCGATCACCGCCGGCGGGATCGCGCGTCCACGCACTTGGGCGTCCTCAGACACCGACAGGTAGCCATCGCCGAGCCGCTCGTGCACCGCGGTCTGGACATTGCCCTCGAGGATGTCGAACGTGCCCTGCAGATAGCGCGCGGGCGTGCCGATGTCGAGCCAATAACTCTCCGACGGGTAGCCGTACAGACCCGCGCCGATCAGCCGCGGCCAAACTTCGCGCTCGATCGAAACGTTGCGTCCAGGGGGCACCATGTCGAGGATCTCGCGCTCCAGCACATAGGCGCCGGCGCTGATCAGATTCGTGTCGATCCTGTCGGGACTCGGCTTCTCGATGAAATCCTTCACCGCGCGATCGTCCTTCAAGCACACCAACCCGTAGGCGCTCGGATCCTCGACTGGGACAAGCGCTAGCGTCGCCTTGGCGCCGGTGCGCTCGTGCTGGGCGATCTGCCCGCTCAGGTCGATGTCGGTGAGCACGTCGCCGTTGAGCATCAGGAAACGCTCGTCGAGCAGCGACTCGGCGAACTTCAGCGCGCCGGCGGTGCCGCGCGGGTCTGGCTCCTCGACGAAGCGCAGCCTGATCCCGTAGGCGGAGCCGTCGCCGAGCACGTTGCGCACGCTGGTCGCGAGAAAACCGCACGACATGATCACGTCGTTGATTCCGTGCGCGCACAGCCACTCGAGCATGAACGAGATGAACGGCCGGTCCACAAGCGGGACAACGGGCTTGGGCACCGTGGAGGTGAGCGGGCGCAGACGCGTGCCCTCGCCGCCGACCAGGATCACGGCTTGCATCAGACGCACTCCAGGCTTCTCGCTACAGCGTCAGTCCCCGCGACGGACGTGCGGCGGCCTGGCGTGGCGACGGTCATCAGCGTCGACCGATCCCTTCGTAGGTTAGCCCGGCGGCGCGCACGGCTTCGCCGTCCAGCGCGTTGCGTCCGTCGATGATCAGAGTCCCCCGCATCACACGGGCGACCTGCTCCCATTCGAGCTCTACGAACTCGGGCCACTCGGTGACCAGGATAACCGCGTCGGCGTCCTCGATGACGTCAAGCGCCGAGTCGCCGTAGTCGAGCTGAGGCATCAGCGTCCGCGCCTCCCGCTCGGCGATCGGGTCGAACGCTCGTACGTGCGCGCCCTCGGCCTGCAGGCGCGCGGCCAGCACTAGTGAAGAGGCGCCGCGCATGTCGTCGGTGTTGGGCTTGAACGCCAGGCCCAACAGTCCCACACGCCGTCCGGCCAGTTCACCGAGCTGGCGTTGCAGCTTGGAGACCACCCGGCGCTTTTGCAGCTCGTTGACCTCGATCACCGCGTTGAGCAGCTGGAAGTGGTAGCCCGAGTTGCCCGCGAGCAGCTTCAGGGCACTGACGTCCTTGGTGAAGCAGCTGCCGCCATAACCGAGGCCCGCTTGCAGGAACTTCGGGCCGATGCGATCGTCGAGTCCCATCCCGCGCGCTACCTCGACCACGTCCGCACCAACCTCCTCGCACACGTTGGCGATCTCGTTGATGAACGAGATCTTCGTCGCCAGGAACGCGTTGGCGGCCAGCTTGATCATCTCGGCGCTCGTCACGTCGGTGCGCACCAGCGGAGCGTGCAGCGGCTCATACAGTTTCACGACGGTCTCCTCAGCCCAGTCTCCGCCGCCACCAACCACGACACGGTCGGGATGCAGGAAGTCGTGGACCGCCGAGCCCTCCTTGAGGAACTCGGGACACGACACGTAGCTGAAGCCGTCCTTGCCGCGCTCCTTGAAGACGCGTTCGATGCTTGCCCCGGTGCCACACGGCACGGTTGACTTCATGACGAGCGCATGGCCGTCGGGCACGGGCATCGAGTCGACAACGCTGTGCACCGCCGAGAGGTCAGCATCGCCGGAGTGTGTGGGAGGCGTGCCGACCGCTACGAACAGCAGCCGCGCGTGCTCGAGCGCGGGCCCAAGTTCGGTGGAGAAGCGCAGGCGGGAGGCGTTGCGCACCATCAGCTCCTCCAGTCCCGGCTCGTAGATCGGGATCTCGCCGTTGCGCAGACGCTCGATCTTCTCCGCGTCAACGTCCACGCACCACACCTCGCTGCCCAGCTCGGCAAAACCGACTGCCGTAACGAGTCCGACGTAGCCTGTGCCGATCACACCGATCGGCTCGCGCTCAGCTCCCATCGACGGGCGTGGCCTCCTCGACCAGAACCAGGGCGCGGTTCTCGGCGAACTGCAGGTAGCCCTTGCTCTGCTTGAAACGCACGATGTCGGACTCCGAGCGGTACAGACGCAGCTCGGTGGGTTCCAGCTGCGCCAGCACCGGCTGATGGTTGGCGAGGATGCCGATCGATCCGACGGCCGTGAACGTGGAGAGCATCTCGACTTCCTCGTTGAACACCTCGCCCTCGGGAGTCAGCACTTCGACTGGGAACTTGTTGTGCGCCATGGGGTCGATGGGCTCCTAGTCTTTTTCCGCGGCCGCGACGACCTCGTCGATCGTGCCCTTCAGGAAGAACGCGCTCTCGGGCACGTCGTCGTGCTTGCCGTCGATGATCTCCTGGAAGCCGCGGATCGTCTCGGCGATCGGCACGTAGGCGCCCGGGGTTCCCGTGAACTCTTCGGCCACGAAGAACGGCTGGGAGAGGAAGCGCTCGATCCGCCGGGCGCGCTGGACTGTCAGCTTGTCCTCGTCGGAGAGCTCGTCGATGCCGAGGATCGCGATGATGTCCTGCAGCTCCTTGTAGCGCTGCAGGATCTCCTTGACGCGGTTGGCTACGCGGAAGTGATCGTCGCCGAGAATGTCGGCCTTCAGGATCGTTGAGGTTGAGTCGAGCGGGTCCACCGCCGGGTAGATGCCCTTTTCGGATATCGCCCGCGAGAGCGCGGTTGTCGCGTTCAGGTGTGCGAACACCGACGCCGGAGCCGGGTCGGTGTAGTCGTCGGCAGGCACGTAGATCGCCTGTATCGAGGTCACCGAGCCACGCTTCGTGGATGTGATGCGCTCCTGCAGCTGGCCCATCTCCGTCTCGAGCGTCGGCTGGTAGCCGACCTGGGAAGGCATCCGTCCTAGCAGCGCCGAGACCTCGGAGCCAGCCTGCACGAAGCGGAAGATATTATCGACGAACAGCAGCACGTCCTGGCCCTTGTCGCGGAAGTATTCGGCCATCGTCAGCCCCGATAGAGCAACCCTCATGCGGGCTCCGGGGGGCTCGTTCATCTGGCCGAACACGAGCATCGTCTTGTCGAGCACGCCCGACTCCTTCATCTCCAGCCACAGGTCGTTGCCCTCGCGCGAGCGCTCGCCCACGCCGCAGAACGCCGACAGCCCGCCGTGCTCCTTGGCGAGGTTGTGGATCAGCTCCTGGATCAACACCGTCTTGCCCACGCCCGCACCGCCGAACAGGCCGACCTTGCCGCCCTTGGCATAGGGAGCCAGCAGGTCGATCACCTTGATGCCGGTCTCGAACATCTCGGTCGTCGGGGTCAGATCCTCCACGCGCGGCGCGTCCTGGTGGATACCGCGGCGCTCGACGTCCTTCGGCAGATCCTCGCCGAGGTCGATCGGCTCGCCGAGCAGGTTGAAGATGCGCCCGAGCGTGGCCTCTCCGACCGGCACCGTGATCGGCCCGCCGGTGTCGATCACCTCGGCACCGCGTGCCAAGCCGTCGGTGGTGTCCATCGCGACCGCGCGCACACGATCGTCGCCGAGGTGCTGTTGGACCTCGCACACCAGCATGCCCGCGCCAGCCGAAGTGCTGACTCCCGGGGCCTCCTCCTCCGCCGCGGCCGCGGGGCGCGCGATCGTGATCGCGTGGTTGATCTCGGGCAGCTTGTCGGTGAACACGGCCTCGATCACGACGCCCTGGATCTCCTCGACGCGCCCGATGTTGCGCGAGGTGGTTCCGTTCGCTGCTGTGGTGGGCTCTGTGGTGGTGCTGGGTGGCATTAGCTCTCTGATCTCCTAATCATCTGTTCAAGTTCGTTTTGGCGTTTAGACGTCGAGGCCGTCTAGATGGGTGGAGTCGGTCTCTGTGAAGTCTTTTTGGCAATGCGTCTGAGGGGGTCGAGGAGCAAGCAAGACAAGATTGAGGACCCCACCCACCCCACGAAGTGTGCTTCGCTGGCCGATCTTTGATCGGTGAGGGAGCGAGGACGCAGTATGGCGCCGCCCAGCGTCACGCCAGACCCTCGGCGCCGGCGACTACCTCCATTATCTCCTGGGTGATCTCGGCCTGGCGGGCGCGGTTCATCTGCAGTGTGTATTCGGTGATGATCTCCCCGGCGTTCTCAGAGGCGCTGCGCATCGCGGTCATCTGCGCGCCGAAGAATCCGGCCGCGGACTCCACGAGCGCCCGGTAGATCGAGATCTCGATGTAGTCCGGCACGAGTCGCCTGAGGATCTTCTCGGGGTCGGGCTCGTACTCGACGAGCGCTTTCTTGGCGCCCTTCGATGACCCCTCCCCGGGCGCGCCGGGCGCGGGGTGGGCGGGATTCTCGATCTCGTCCGGCTCGCCCGCGATCGCCTCGTGTGAGAGCGGCAGCAGTGTCTGGCGCGTGACGTGCTGGGTGAGGGGCGAGACGTAGGAGTTGTAGATCATCTCCACGCGATCGACACGGCCCTCGACGTAGGCGGCGATCACGTCCTCGGCGATCGTGCGCGCGTCCGCATAAGAGGGTCGGTCGGCAAAGCCCGTGTAGCTGCCGCTTAGCTCGTGCCCGCGGAAGACGATCGAGGAGACGCCGCGCCTACCGGTGGCATACCAGCTGCTGCTCATCCCCTGCTCGGCCATCTCAGCGGACAGGCGCACCCCGGCGCGAATGATCTGGGAGTTGAAGCCGCCCGCCAGGCCGCGGTCGCCGGTGACCAGCAGTAGCCCCGCGTTGGTCTGGGACTCGTGCTCGCTGAGCAGCGGCACGCGCGCGGTCTCCGCACCGGCGGCCTGCGCCGCCTGGCGGGTCATGCGCGCGATCGCGTCGGCGTAGGGACGCAGCGCGGCGATCCGCTGCTCGGCGCGGCGCAGGCGCGCCGCTGCCACCATCTCCATCGCCCGGGTGATCTTCTGGATGTTCTTCACCGAGGCGATCTTGTTCTTGACGTCGCGTTGAGAGGCCATGACTGTGCTCTGAGACCGGCGCTAGGCGGCCTGGGGCTCCTCCTCGCGGGTGGACTCGTCTTGGCTCAGAGGCGCGTCGTCCTCCAGCGGCTGACCCTCCTCGTCGAGGTCGTAGCCGAAATCCTTCGCGAAGGCCTCGACGGTGTCGCGCACCTCTTTCTGGGTCTCCTCCGACCAGTCGCCGCCGTGGATCTTCGTGCGCAGCTCGGAGTGCTGGGAGTGCAGGCGTTCTACGATGCCCAGCAGGAACTCCGGGACACGCTCGACGTTCAGCCTGTCCAGATAGCCGTTGGTGGCAGCAAAGATCTGGACCGTCTGATCCTCCACCGCCAACGGTGCGCGCTCGTGCTGGTTGAGCGTCGCCACCAACCGTTCGCCGCGGGCGAGCGTGCGCTGCGTGTCCGCGTCGAGGTCTGAGCCGAACTGCGCGAACGCCTCGAGGTCGCGGTACTGGGAGAGCTCGAGCTTGATGCGACCCGCGACCTTCTTCATCGGGCCGATCTGCGCGTTGCCGCCGACGCGCGACACCGAGATGCCCACATTGATCGCCGGGCGCACACCTGAGTTGAACAGCTTGGACTCGAGGAAGATCTGCCCGTCGGTGATCGAGATCACGTTCGTGGGGATGTAGGCCGACACGTCGCCCGCTTGGGTCTCGATGACCGGCAGCGCGGTCAGCGAGCCGCCGCCGAGCTCGTCGTTGAGCTTGACCGCGCGCTCCAGCAGGCGCGAGTGCAGGTAGAACACGTCGCCCGGGTAGGCCTCGCGGCCCGGGGGGCGGCGCAGCAGCAATGACATTTGGCGATACGCGTATGCGTGCTTGGTCAGGTCGTCGTACACGCACAGCGCGTGCTTGCCGTCATAGAGGAAGTGCTCACCCATCGCGCAACCCGCGTAGGGGGCCATGAACTTGATCGGCGCCGCCTCATCCGCGGGGGCGGCCACGATGATCGTGTTCTCCAGGGCCCCGTATTCCTCGAGTGTCTGCGCGAGCGCCACGACCGTGGACATGCGCTGGCCGATCGCCACGTACACCGACACCACACCGGTGTCCTTGTTGTTGATGATCGTGTCGATCGCGATCGCCGTCTTGCCGGTTTGGCGGTCGCCGATGATCAGCTCTCGCTGGCCGCGCCCGATCGGGATCATCGCGTCGATCGCCTTCAACCCGGTCTGCATCGGCTGCTTGACCGGCTGGCGCTGCACGACGCCGGGAGCCTTGAACTCGGCCGGGCGCGTCTGCTCGATGGATATCGCGCCCTTGCCGTCCAGCGCGCGGCCGAGCGGATCGACGATCCGTCCGAGCAGCTGCTCGCCGACGGGGATCTCCAGCAGCGCGCCGGTGCGCTTGACGGTGTCGCCCTCTGAGATGCGCTCCCAGTCGCCGAACAGCACGGCGCCGACGTTGTCGGACTCGAGGTTGAGCGCCAGGCCGGTGACGCCGTGGGGCAGCTCGAGCATCTCAAAGGACATGCAGTTCTCCAGGCCGTGCAGGCGCGCGATGCCGTCGGCCACCGACAGCACCGTCCCCACCTCGGTCAGCTCGGCTTGGCCCGCGTCGAGTCCCTCGATACGGCTCTTCAGGATGCTCGTGATCTCATCGGGATTGATCTGCATATCTTTTTTCCTTTAGCTCTCTCTCCTTAGAAGGGAGGGGGGAGGGGGTTGAGGGGGAGGGGGGAGGGCTGGCCCTCCCCCCTCCCCCCTAAGAGGCTCCTTGGGCAACGTGCCTGCGCAGCTGCTCCAGTCGGTTGCGAATAGAGGCGTCGAGGATCGAGTTTCCGACCCTCACGATGATGCCGCCGAGAATGTCGGGGTCCACGCGCGCCGCCAGCGTGACCTTACGTCCGGCGCGCTCACCGATCGTCCTGCCGAGGCTCTCGGTGGTCTGCTCGTCAAGCGCGATCGCGCTCGTGATCTCCACCGGCAGCGTCTTGTTCTCCTCATCCCACAGCCGCGCGTATTCGTCGCGGATGCGGAAGATGACAGGCATGCGGTGGTTTTCGATCAGCAACTTCAGGAAGTTGACGAAGATCTCATCCGCCCCGTCCAGCAACGTCGCGAGCGACTGCTGCTTCTCGGCGCTGGAGAAGTAGGGCGAGAAGAAGAACACAGCCAGCTCGCGGTGCTCGTCCAGGGCGTCCACGAATTGACCAAGCTGCTCGCGCAACTCGTCGATGCGACCCCGCTCCAAAGCCGCCTGAAACAGCGAACGACCGTATACCTGGGCGAGCTCCTCCATCAGGGGCACCCTTGCGGCCCGCTCGCCCGCGCCGGGATCACCAGATCCAGACTCAGACGATGAGACAGGGTGGAAAGAATGAATGGCGAGTGGGCCGTCATATCAATCAGTTGTGGGCGTCCGCGGAGAGACCGGAGAAGTCCAGTTCGCTCAGCGCCTCCTCGACCAGGCGGCGTTGGTCGGCGTCGTCGAGGCTCTTGCGCGTCACCTTCTCGGTGGCCATGATCGTGAGGTCGGCAACCTCACGGCGGATGTCGTCGAGTGCGCGCTTGGTGGCAGCATCGATGTCGCGCTCAGCACGCTTGGCGGCTTCGGCGAGGATCTCCTGCCCGCGCTCGCGTGACTCGTGCTCGTGGGAGTCGGCCGTCTGACGCGCGCGCTGGACGATCTCCTCGGACTGAGCCCGTGCCTCCTTCAGGCGCTCGCGATATTCGGCCAGCAAGTCGTCGGCCTCCTTGCGGGTGCGCTCGGCCGAGTCGATCGACTCGTCGATCGCGGCGCGCCGCACGTCCAGCGCGTCGCGGATCCTGGGGAACACGGCCTTGATGAGGATGAAGAGCGAGATCCCGAAAACGAGAAACGTCCAGACCATCAGCCCGACGTTGGGCGTGATCAGCCAGGAGTCGCTCGAGGCGATCGGCGTGCTCTGGATGATGACTGAAGGCCCCATCGACCTATAGGAAGAAGGCGATGAAGCCGCCCACCAAGCCGTAGAAGAAGGTCGCCTCGGTGAGCGCGAAGCCGAGCCACTGGATCGAGGTGATCTCGTCGCGCATCTCGGGCTGGCGGGTGACCGACTCGATCACCTTGCCGAACAGCATCCCGATGCCCGCGCCGGCGCCCGCGGCACCACCGCCGGCTCCCACACCCAGGGCGATCGCTTTACCGGCTTCCTTGCCCACTTCCACGGACGAGTTCGCGGCCGCGACCAGCGGGCTTATTACGTGAATTGACATGAACGGCAAGAGGTGAAGCATCGTTCTCCTTGTCGGGTCCTTAGTGGCTTGCGGAGGTAGCGCCACCAAGGTAGATGGCGGTGAGAATGGCAAAGATAAAAGCTTGCAGGCCGGCGATCAGGACGGCCTCGAACAGGTAGATGATTATTCCCAGCGGCATCGTGAACCAGCCGAGCAGCTGCAGTCCGAGCAGCACAGCCAGGTTGCCGGCCATGAACTCGATCAGCATGTGGCCGGCGAGCAGGTTGGCCCACAGACGTATGGTCAGCGAGAGCGGCCGCAGGACGAAGTTGGAGAGGATCTTGAGCGGGAAGATCAGCACGAGCATCGGACCGCCCACACCTTGGGGGATCAGGCTTTTGATGTACCCCCAGGGTCCATGAGCACGGACCCCTTCGAAGTTGTACGCACAGAACACACCGAGCGCCAGCACGAGCGGGACGGCGACATTCGTCACGGCGGCGTAGATCTGGAACGAGGGGATGTTCGTGCCGAACACCCTGAACGTGTTCTGCGAGTTGACCGGCAGCGGGATGTAGCCGATCAGGTTGGAGACAAGGATGAAGATGAACAACGTGAACACGACCGGGAACCATCGCCTGGTCAGCTTCTCGTCCATGTTCTCGCGCGTGACCTGCGACATCAGGCCGTAACCCATCTCGACCGCGATCTGCATCCGACCAGGGCGCTTCTGCATGTGGCGGGCCACGTACAGCATGATGCCAAGCGTCAGCACGGTCGCGAGCAGCAGATAGAGGACGCCCTTGTCGAAGTTGAGCGGCCCGGCGATGTGGAACCACGATTCGAGGTGAAAGGAGTCGATCACCTTGAAGCTTTCGTTTTTGTGGCCTTTGATCCCGAAGCCCACGGCGAAGGCGATCAGGCCGAGCAGGTACACGAGCGCGACGCTGTAGCCGATCTTGCGTCTCTTGCTCAACGAGCTCACGCGGTTCATCGGGCAACCTTCGGCTGTGATTTGCCCGACGAGGCCGGCGGGCCGGAAAAAACCCGGATCACGAACGCCACCGAATACGCGCAGAAGATCACCACTGCCGCCGTCAGGCCATCGGAGCGTCCGCCGGCGACCCCCGCGAGGACGATCGCGCCCGCCAGCAGCCAGATCCGCCCGAACGCCTCGAACAGGTTGAAGCCCAGCTGGGTACGTGGCGCAGTGGCCTTGCCGACCCAGCGCCTATTGAGCTGCGCGAGGATACGCTGTGTGATCCACGCTCCCGCTCCGATCACGTAACCGAGCGTCGGCGCTCCGAGCGCCAGCACCGGGGCCGTGGCGAGCACGATGAGCACGACATCGAAATAGCGCAGGATCACCATCGCGCGTCCGCCCACAACGGGGCCAGGGTCCGTTGCGGCCGTAGACATACGCGAGTCGCGAGTCGCGACTGGACGATGGCCGGAGACAGGCCGGCCGCTGGTTTCGGCTAGTTGGTGGGGCATGTGGATTGGGTGGCCACCCTACAGATGCGAACGCCCGCACGCGTTTACGCGGCGGGCTCTATCGCTCCCCTCAGAGCGTGTCGTCGGTAGCCGCGGCGAGTCTATCGGTTTTGCGACTTAGTAACAACTTTGTGACATGCGCCACGGACGCCCACAGCCGCGCGAGCACGAGCGCAAACGCGAACGTCGCCAGCCCGCCGACCAGGTCCAGCACGTAGTGGTTGCCGGTGGCCAGCACCGCGAACGCTGTCACGCACGGATAGATCACCGCGAGCGCGCGCACCCACGTGCGTTCGGTGAGCGCCCATAGCACCAGCGTGCACCACACCGCCCACGCGATGTGCAGCGAGGGCATCGCCGCGAGCTGGTTGGCGTCGGTAGCGAGGCTGCCGGTGTGCCACGAGCCAAAGGTGTGCGAGGAGGCGACGACGTCGGTGAAGCCACTCAGCATCCGCGGCGGAGCGACCGGATACAGCCAGAACACCGCCAGGCCGATCACGTTGATCGCGACCAGCGAGCGACGCAACGGCCGGTAGATGTCCGCGCGCTTGAACCACAGCCAGCCGAGCAGTCCAAACGTCACGATGAAGTGCGCGTTGTCGTAGTAGTAGGACAGCAACGTGCCGAGCGCGCGGTGGGCGGCCAACCAACGGTTGAGCGCCAGTTCGGGGGCGATATGCAGCGAGCGCTCGAAGCTCAGGATGCCGCGACCGTGCGCCAACGCGAGCTTTTCTCGCAGCGGCGCGAGGTTCGTGATCGCGTCGTACGCCCACGCCAACCAGCCGATCACAAGCAGCTCACCCCACCAGCGGGGTCGTTTGGCATCGGCGCGCCCGGGCATAGGCTGGGTCACGCCCGCAGCAACAATGCGATCGGTGTCGGTCGCCAAGGTCTGCTCGCGTGCGACGGCAGAGGGCGTCAAGGTCGACGACGCCGAGCGCTCGGATGTGCTCGAACCGGCCAAGTGAGCGATGTTATCCAGCGCCGAAGTGGCGATCAGGGGGATACTGGCTGCAGTCCGCTGTCGGCCAGCACGTCGAGCACGCGCGGCAGTGCGAGCGCGGTGCGCCGCCACGAGCCCGGTGCGCTGTAGTCGTCGGCGTCGTGGAGCAGCAGGATCGAGCCCTCCTCCAAGTTGTCGGTCACCCGCGCGGCGATCGATTCGGGCGTGGCGCGCGCCTCCCAGTCGCGTCCCCAATGGGTCCACAGCAGGGTGCGCCGCCCCGCGCTCCTTGCCAGCCGCAGCGCGCTTGCGTTGAGGATCCCGTAGGGCGGACGGTACAGCTCAGGCGAAATCCCAGCGGCATCTTCGATCGCGACCTGCGCGCGCGCCAAGTCCTCGCGTACCTGCCACGGCGCGAGCCGCAGCAGGTTGCGGTGGCGGTGGCAGTGCAGCCCGATCCTGTGGCCCGCCGCGATGATCTCCGCGGGGATCGACGGGTTGCGAAGAACCTGCTCGCCGACGAGGAAGAACGTCGCGCGCACGTCGTGGAGTGCCAGCTGCTCGAGTACCGCGGGTGTGCCCTGCGGGTGGGGACCGTCGTCGAATGTGAGCGCCCAGCCTGTAGCGGTGGCCGTGCGATCGTCAATCCCGAGCGAGCGGCGCAGCGCGGGCCAGATCGGCGCAGGCGAGCGTGGGAAGCCAGCGGGCCAGGGGCTGGTGAGCGCCGGCAGCGTGTAGCCCGCCATCGCCGCCCCGGCGAGCGTGCCGGCGAGCCGCGGCGCGATTGGATGGGAACCGGCACCGCGACGACCGCCACGACCGGCGCGGCTTTCGCGATCTGAGCTGCCGCGAGGGCTCTCGCCGCCGGACGGACTGCCGGGGCTGCGATGATCGTGGGGGTAAATGGTCCGCCTCATCCTGGGAATCGTGGCAGCGGTGGCCGCGTCGACGCTCTACAGCCTAGGGGTCGCGCTGCAGGCGATGGACGCGAAGCGCACACCGCATGCCGAGCATCTGCATCCCGCGCTCGCTCTCAACCTGCTCAGACGCGCGCGCTGGCTGGCTGGAACCGGACTGTCGCTGCTCGGCTGGCCGCTGCAGGTAGCGGCCCTGCTGCTGGTGTCGCTCGTGGTGGTCCAGCCCACGATGGCGGTGGGGCTACTGGTCCTGTTGTTCTTCGGCCAGCGCATGCTCGGCGAGCGCGCCGGCCGACGCGAGCAGTTGGCGATCTGCGCGATCGTGCTGGGTGTGGCGGGCACGGCGGCGTGCGCGCCGGCGCGCTCTAGTACGCACACCAACAACCTCACGGTCACGCTCGTGCTGGTGGGACTCGGACTGTTGACGCTGCTTCCCTACGCCGTCAACCGGGTACGCCGCCCGGCTGCCTCCCTGACCATGATCGCGGCGGGGCTCGGGTACGCCTGGAGTGGAGTGGCGACGAAGCTCTTTTCCGACGATCTGTCGAACGGAAGACTCGTGTTTGCGGTGGCCTGGGGCATCTCGACGGCCGCCGCCTCGGCGGTGGCGGCGCTCAGCGAGATGAGCTCGCTGCAGATGCGTCCGGCGATCCAGGTCGCGCCGGTCGTGTTCGTCACTCAGACGGCTGTGCCGGTCGTGCTCGCGCCACTGTTGCTCGGCGAAGCCTTCGACACGACTCCGCTCGGCGGGGTGCCTCTCTGTGTCTCGCTGGCCGTGCTCGTGGTCGGCGCCGCCGCGCTGGCGCGCTCGCCGCTCCTGACCAACCTCTTCGAGGTCGGTGGGGGTGGGGTCTTAATCGAGGGTGAACGGGTCAGCCAGCCCAGCGGCTCGGCGGACAGCCCGTCGGAGCGCAGCCACGACACGATCCGCTCGAGCCCCGCCAGCGAGGACGGCGTGTCCCCGGCCGATACGACCACGACGTCGCCGGCCAGCGCCGGCCCGTGAGGCAGCGGCCCGCCGGCGCTCAGACGCATCGCACCGGCGATCGGGGTGGCATCGGCGCTGCGGGCCAGCACGAGCTGCCCGACGGTCAAGCCTTTCGGCGGTTGCAGGAAGTAGAAGCGATGACCCAGCCCCAGCGCGCGAGCCTGAGAGCGTAGCGCGCCGCGCGTGCGCACCCACCTGAACGGTGAGCCTGAATGCGGCAGCTCGGGCACCAGTTCGTCGTGCAGCGCGCGCAGGTCGGCGATCGTGACGGACGCGTACGCGCCGTTGTCGGCAAACGACGCGCGAATTCCGGCGCGTCCCAGCTCGCTTGCCAGCCACGGGATCTCACTCGCGGGAGCGCGCACCACGAGCCCTACGTCGGGATTAGTCGTGTCAACGCGCTTCAGCGCGTGACCGCCGAGGAACAGTGCGGCGACGGCGGTGACCTCATCGGTGGACAGCAACCACGTGCTGATCGCCAGCAGCAGCACGAACTGGGTGACAAATGCGATCAGGCGCAGCCGCCACAGCGGGATCGGACGCACTCGCCGCGGCGCGTCGAGCACCAGCTCGACCGCGCTCGGATCGAGCTGCGGTTCGGGGTCGCCCTGGGATGGCAGCGAGGAGATCGGCGAACCGGCGGGCCCCTCAAACGTCGAGCCTGCCTCTGGCGGACGCGTCGCTGACGGCGCGCTGGGGGCGAGCCGCGGCGCGTCGGCGAAGTCGGGCGTGGCGAGTGTGTTCTGGCCGGCGATCACCAGCAGGCCCTCGCGCGGATGCGCCGCGCGACCGCTGAGTGGGTGGCGCTCGGCGAAGCTCGCCTGGACCTGCTGGCCCAGCTCGCGGGTGTTGTTGGCCAGGCGCAGCAGGCCGAGGTCGGCCATTGCGCGCGTGTTCAGGCGAGCGTGGCCGACCGGCAGGCCATAGGACACGACGGGCGTGCCGGTGGCCTTCGCCTCCAGGCAGGTGACGCCTCCGGTGGAATGCACGAGCGTGTCGGCGGCCGCCAGGATCTCGGGCATCCGCTCGGTGAAGCCGTACACGTGCACGCGCGGCTCACCGGCGAAATCCGTGTGCAGCCGCTCCAGCAGTTGCTGGTTGCGTCCGGCCAGACACACGATCGCGCTGACGTCCTCGATGCGCGCGATCTCGCGCACGGCACCCTCCACGTCGCCGACTCCCCAGCCCCCGCCTGACACGACCACCATGCGACCGTGCTCGGACAGGCCCAGGGCCGCGCGCGCCTCAGCCTGAGAGCGCTCGTCTAGGAACTCGGAGGAGATCAGCGGGCGCACTAGGCGCGCGCTGCCCTCCCCGGCGATGCGCTCGACCGAGCGCAGTGACTCGCCGTACATCACGAGGTGCGTGTCAATACCAGGCTGGGCCCAGAAGAACAGTCCTGTGAGATCGGTGATCGTGGCGACTGTCGGGCAACGCACGATCTGTGTGCGACGCAGGCGCGCCAGCACGACAGTGACCGCGGGATAGGTGGACACGACGACGTCGGGCTCGTGCTCAGCGATTGAGCGCGCCAGCGGACGCGAGCCCAACAGGCACAGCAGTCTGCGCGCGATCACTCGCACCGGGGCGACGCTCTCCAGCAGCCAGTAGATGACCGTGTAGGTCCACGGGAAGAAGCGCAGCTGCACGCGATAGCCGTCCTCGACGACGGGCTGCAGCAGCGGCCCCATCGCGGCGAGCCCGTCGATCACGGTGACCTGGGCTGGTTCGGGCGAGCCCTCGATCTGGCGCGCGAGCGCGCGAGCTGCGGCGGCGTGGCCCTCCCCCACGTCGGCCGAGAGGATCAACACCCGCTTGGGTCCGGGGCGCCGGCGCGATGTGTGTGTGCGGTAACGGCGTCGCATACAGTTCAAGCCTTGTCCACCTGCCGGACAATTCGGCTCGGTCGCGCGCATGGTGTGGGATGGCGGGACGCTACGACATGAACAGCCTAGCGGCCGCGGTGAACGCTCGCAGCCCAGCGGCTCGCGGCGCGCGCAACGCCATGCGCTCCCCGCTCGTGCTGCGCACGCTCGGGACAATGGGCCTGGTGGGGGTGCCGGCGAGCGTGTTCGGCGTGGCCGCCGGCGCGGCGGGCAATCCGACACAGTATGTGCCGAGCCGCAGCGGCGGCTGGCCGGGGTGGCTGTCAGGCCCGCTGCACGGCCTTGGGCTGGGGATCGGCTCTGTCAGCTTCCAGACGCTCACGCTTGTTATGTGCGCTGGCTATGCGGCCGTGTTGGTGGCCGCGCGGATGCTTCCCGGCAGGGCGATCGTGGCGTCGATCGTGGTGGCCAACCTTGTGTTGCTGTTGGGACCGCCGCTGATCTCCCAGGACGTGTTCGGCTACCTGGCGTTCGCGCGGCTGGGCGTGCTGCACGGTTTGGACCCCTACACGCATGTGGCCGCCGAAGCGCCCACCGATGCGGTGTTCGCGTTCATCGGGTGGCCGTTTCAAAATTCGCCTTACGGTCCGCTGTTCACGCTTGGCAGCTACCCGCTCGCGCCGCTCGGACTGGCAGGCGGCCTGTGGGCGTTGAAGTCGATCGGCGTGCTCGCCAGCCTCGGCGCGACCGCGCTGACCGCGCGAGCGGCGAGCAAGATGGGTCATTCGGCGAAGTGGGCGGCGGTGTTCGTGGGCCTCAACCCTGTGCTGCTCGAGCTGGCGGTGGGCGGCGCGCACAACGACACGCTCGTGCTGTTGGTGCTGGCCGGCGCGCTCGCGCTGGCCGCGGGGCGAGCAGGTGTCGCGATGCCGGCGAGCACTGCGGGGCCGACGAAACAGGCGAGTCCGAACCTCCGCGCAACCGCAGCGCTGGTGGTGGTTGGCGTGGGCGTGAAGGCATCAGCGGGGCTGGTGTTGCCTTTCGTGGTGCTCGCGCCACCCCGCTGGCGCGAGCGCGCACGGGTGGCCGCCAGCGCGGTGGGGACGCTCGTGCTACTGGCGCTTGTGGCGGTCGTGGGCTTCGGCGCACACGCGTTCGGCTTCCTCGATGCGCTGAACGAGCAGCAGCAGCTGATCGCCACGCACAGCGTCCCGGCGGAGACGGCGCGCTGGCTGGGTATGAGCGGAACGCCGGGCTGGTGGCGCGAGCTGTTCGTGGTCGCGTTCGTGCTGGTGGTCCTGCTCGCCCTGTGGCGTACCGGGGCACCGCGCCCGCGGGGCGTGGTCGGCGCGGACTGGCGGACGATGGCGGGCTGGGCGACGCTCGCGCTGCTGCTATCGACCGCCTGGCTGTTGCCGTGGTACGCGGTATGGCTGCTGCCGCTCGCCGCCGTCGCCGACAGCCGCCGCCTGCGTGGGGCCACGCTCGTGTTCTGCGCGTACGCGATCCTGATCCACCTGGCGCTCGCCAACCCGCTGCTGAGCCCCGCCCGGCGTGTCGCCCACCACAAAGCCGTCGCGCACGGGCGGGTCGGTCTTGCTCACGATCGGCCGGTCGGTGCTGGACCGCGTGGAGCGCTGCTTTCCGATGGCCGCATCGTAGGATCGCTCGCCGCCCATGAGCGCCTCGTATTCGCCGGTCTCCAGGTCGAGCGCTACCCCGCGTTCGATCTCCGCGGGCGAGGCGTCGGGACTCAGGCGGCGCAGACGTAGCGCGTCGAGCCGGCGGAACTTGAGGATCTCGAGCACATACACCAGGTAGACGCTGGCGGCGACGACGATCAGCGCGAGCCCCACCATCACGAGCAGCCAGCCGCTGTGCAGGTGGCCTTTGTGGTCGGAGTAGGGCACGAACCGCAGCGCGAGCGCGAAGCCGGCGAGCAGCAGCGTCCACGCGTACATGTAGGCGATAGTGCGCCGCGAGGAGAAGCCGATGCGGGCCATGCGATGGTGGAAGTGCTCGTCGTCGGCGGCGTAGATCGGGCGTCGGTACTTCAGCCGCTTGAGCACCACGAACGTCGTGTCGAGGAACGGCACCGCGAGCAGGATCAGCGGCAGCACGAACGACACGACCACGGGCGTCTTGACGGCCGCCTCTACCGTCACCACCCCCATCAGCAGACCCAACAGGTTGGCGCCACAGTCGCCCATGAAGCTGGAGGCGGGCGGGAAGTTGTGCACGAGGAAGCCCAGCGCGGCGCCGGCGGTGAGCGCCGCGAGCACACCGGGCGCCGCACGATCGAGGTCGAACGCGATGATCGCGAGCGTGCCGGCAATGATCACGCACACGCCTGCCGCCAGCCCGTTGACGCCGTCGGACAGGTTGACGACGTTCATCATCGCTACCAGCCCGATCACCGTCAGCGCCGGGCCGGCGTCAGTGGCGCCCGCTTTGGGGAACGCGAGCGCGCCGATGAACGGCAGCGTGATGCGCTTGACCGCGACGCCGTAGTGCACGACGACCACGGCGGCGGCGATCTGACCGGCGAGCTTGACGAGCGGCGGCAGATCGAAGCGGTCGTCGAGCGCGCCTACCACCGTGATCAGCGCGGCGGCGATCAGCACGCCGTGCCACAGGTCGGTGCTTTCACCGTAGCCGGCGGGCAGGAACACGAGCCCGGCGACGAGCACTCCAGCGAAGATCGCCAGTCCGCCGAGCAGTGGCGTGGCGCGGCTCGACAGACCGCGATCGCGCGGCTCGTCTACCGCGCCGACCGCGGCGGCCAACCGCATCGTGAGCGGCGTCAGCAACGCCGTCACGGCCGCGGCGGCGAGGAATGCGTAAAGCGCGTCGAGCTCATTGAGGTGCGCCATCGACTCGCGCACAGCATCGCAGGCGCGGGCGTCGGGAGTTACATGCCAACCCAAATATGGACCGAGGCCGCACATGTGCGGCCTCGCGGGACGGTACATGTACCGTCCCGGACAGCGGCGCATGCGCCGCTGTCAACGCAACGGTGCGCTCGATGTCGTACCGCGCTCAGGCGGGTGCAGGGGCGTTCAGATGCTCGTAGAGGGGATAGCGCTCGACGATCGCTCCCACGCGCTCGGAGAGCTCAGCCTTGCGGGACTCGAACTCGGGGGTGAGCGCGACCGCCACGATCTGTCCAATCTCGATGAAGTCTTCGACCTGCAGGCCGCGAGTGGCCAGCGCCGGTGTGCCGATCCGCAGCCCCGAGGCCTCCATTGGCGGACGCGGGTCGAACGGGACGGCGTTGCGGTTGACGGTCACGCCGATCTCGTGCAGGCGATCCTCACCCTGACGGCCGCTCAGTTCGGGCTCGCACGCGCGCAGGTCCACGAGCGCGAGGTGCACGTCGGTGCCGCCGGTCAGCACGTTGACGCCGTGGCCGGCGTTCAGCAGCTGCTCGGCGAACGCCCTGGCGCCCTCCACGGTGCGGCGCTGACGCTCTGCAAACAGTTCGCTTGAGGCGATCTTCAGTGCGACCGCCTTGGCGGCGATCACGTGCTCCAGCGGTCCCCCCTGCTGGCCGGGGAACACGGCGGAGTCGATCTTCTTGGCGTGCTCCTGCTTGCAGAGGATGATCCCCGCGCGCGGGCCGCCGAGTGTCTTGTGGGTCGTGGTGGTCACCACGTCCGCTCCGTACTCCACCGGATTGGGGTGCAAACCAGCCGCGACGAGCCCGGCGAAGTGGGCCATGTTGACCATCAGCAGCGCACCGACCTCGTCGGCGATCTCGCGGAAGCGCGCGAAGTCCAGCTGGCGCGGGTAGGCCGACCAGCCGGCCAGCAGCAGCTTGGGGCGGCGCTCGCGCGCGATCTGAGCGACCTCGTCCATGTCGATCCTGCTGGTGTCGCGGTTGACCTCGTACGCCGCGATCTCATACAGGCGCCCCGACACGTTGATTTTCATGCCGTGCGAGAGGTGGCCGCCGTGCGCGAGCGACAGGCCCATAATCGTGTCGCCCGGGCTCAACAGCGCGTGGTAGACGGCGATGTTGGCCTGCGCGCCCGCGTGCGGCTGCACGTTAGCGTGCTCGGCCCCGAACAGCGCCTTGGCGCGGTCGATCGCGAGCTGCTCGGACACGTCCACCCACTCGCAGCCACCGTAATAGCGCCGTCCTGGGTAGCCCTCGGCGTACTTGTTGGTCAGCACCGAGCCCTGACATTCGAGCACCGCCTGCGGCACGAAGTTCTCCGATGCGATCATCTCCAGCGTGTCCTGCTGGCGCTCGAGCTCACCCCGCAGCGCCGCCGCGATCTCGGGGTCCACCTCGGCGAGCGGGCGGTTGAAGTAGTCGGGGCTGAGATCGGACATGGGCGCGCTCCTAGAGCTTGTGAGTAGCTGTGAGTGCCCAGGCGCGCGGCGAGTGTCGTCAGCCGCTCCCCGGTGGTCGTTTCCACCTCTCGCGCCAGTCGCGACTGCTGCTTACGAGGCTAGCACGGCGTGGCGCACCGAGTTTCATCCCAAGCGTCGCTTAGCTTGAGATCCATGCAGGGAAACCCACACGAGACAACCGATCCCCACGGGCGTCGAGTGCTGTTCGATGTGCGCACCGAACAGCATCTCAGCCGACGACGACCTCATATGCTCGATCACATACAGGCAATACTCGACACCATCACACGACCGGACATTCACGAACACGATCCGGCGCCCGGACGCGAGCGGTTCTTTCGTCGCGATCTCGGTCCCACACGTTATCTGCGCGTCGTCGTAGACTTCAATGAGTCTCCAGGCTTCGTGGTTATAGCGTTTGTCCAAGATTACGAGTGGGTGAGCAAACAATGAACATCATGATCGGCAGCACCACATTCGATCAACACGAGTACGACGAGCGGGGCGATGTGCTGTATCTCAGCGTTGGAGAGCCACAGAAGCCATACCGGACTGTTGGAACCTCCGAGGGACATGCGGTTGACTACGACGAGTCCGGAGCCGTGATCGGGATGGTGCTGGTGAACGTGCGATTCCTGCTCGATCGTGACGGCGCTATAACAGTCACGGTTCCGCCCGACCGAGTACTGCCGGCAGACATCGAGCCGGCGTTGGTCGCAGCCTGAACATCAGCCGAGCAACCGCTCCCTGAACATCAGCCGAGCAACCGCTCTAGCGAAGCGTGCCCGAGCGGACCTTCGCGCACGATCCGCCAGCGAGCACTTCGCTCGTATTCAGACAGGTCGATCACGGTGGACGCGGCGCCGGGAAGCTCGCCACCGTCGAGCACGAGATCGGCTCTTTGGCGCAGCTCTATCGGTACGTCGTACAAACGCCGGGGATCGGGTCCACCCGAGAGGTTGGCGCTCGACTGTGCGATGGGAGCGCACACTGTCGCGAGCGGGGCGAGCGGCCCGCAGAGCGCGGGAACGCGGAGACCAAGCAGAGCCGAACCATTGCCAGACGGATCGCACGCGAGCGGAAATCTCTCTTCAGGATTGGGCAGCAGCAGCGTGACGGGGCCGGGCAGCAGGGATTCGAGCGTGACACGTGTGCGAGGGCCGATCTCCCTGAGCGTCTCCAGCGCGGGCTCCAGAGCAAAGAACATGATTGCCGACGGCTTGACGGGGGGTCTCTGCTTCAGCTCATAAACGCGGCGCACGGCACGCTGGCTCTCGGGGTTGCAGGCGAGGCCATAGACGGTGTCGGTGGGGATCACCGCGACGCCATCGCCGGCCAAACACGCCACCAGCCGGGTGGCGTCTTCAGGAGTGAGACTCACGCGTGCTTCACCTTGAGGACGACGAGCAGCGTGTTCACGGTCGCTCCCCCACGACGACGCGCTCGATTCCCGCGAGGTCACGCTCAGCGCCAACTTCAGTGAAGCCCGCGGCTCGCATCAGCTCGCAGACCGCGGGCGCCTGCCCAGCGCCGATCTCAAGCGCGAGCGTCCGCACCGCCTGCCGCTCGCTTGTCTGCTGGATGAGCCGCCGTATCACCTGGAGACCATCCGAGCCGCCAAACAGCGCTCCGGCAGGCTCGTAGCGCAGTATCTCCGGCGCGAGCGTCGCCCGCTCGCCGTCGGCGACGTAGGGCGGGTTTGAGAGCACGACGTCGTGGGCCTCAGAGAGACCGTCGAGCAAGTCGGCGCACAGCCAGCCGACGTCGAGACCGAGACGCGCGCCGTTGCCTTGCGCGAGCTCCAGCGCGTCCGCACTGAGATCGCTGCCGGTCACAAGCAGGTCGGGACGCTCGTCCTTGAGCGCGAGCGCCACGGCGCCACTGCCGGTGCCCACATCTAGGACGCGCGCGCCGATCGGCAACTGGAGGGCGACCTCGACCAGCAGCTCGGTCTCCGGGCGCGGGATCAGCGCGCGAGGATCGACCGCGAGCTCCAGGCGTCTGAAGTGGCGGCGCCCAAGGATGTAGGCGACTGGCTCGCGCAGCACCGAGCGGCGCCTGACGAAGTCCTGAACGACGCGCACAGCTGGGCCGGCGATAGTCAGATCGCGGTCTGTGAGCAGCCGCTCGCGCGAGACGCCAAGCGCGTGTGCGAGCAGCAGTTCGGCATCGAGGCGCGGCGTTTCGCAACCGCCCGCGGCGATCGCGGTGACGGCTCCGTCGAGCGCGTCGCGGACCGAGGTACCGCGGGCCCCAGCTGCCAAGGGCGGACGGGTCATGCCGGACTGCTGTTCGTTCTTGCGAATGCCGAAAGACGAGAGAGCCGGGAGGCCGACCTTCTTGCGAATGCCGAAAGACGAGAGAGCCGGGAGGCCGACAGACAAGAGGCGAAAGGTCGAGCACTCATGGAACGGGCCACGTAGCCTCAGATGGCGGTCTGCGCCTCCAGGCGTTGACGCTTCTCGTCGGCCTGCAGCGCGGCGGTGATCTCCTCGAGCGCGCCTTCGAGGATCTGGTCCAGGTTGTGCACAGTCAGCTTGATGCGGTGGTCGGTGACGCGCCGCTCACCGTAGTTGTAGGTGCGGATCTTCTCGGCGCGGTCGCCGGTGCCGACCTGCGAGCGGCGGTCGGCGGCGAGCTCCGATTGCTGTTCGGCCAGCGCGCGCTCGTACAGCCGCGCGCGCAGCACACGCAGCGCCTTCTCACGGTTCTGCAGCTGGGACTTCTCGTCCTGCATCGACACGACGATGCCCGACGGCTTGTGCGTGATGCGCACGGCGGAGTCGGTCGTGTTGACCGACTGCCCACCCGGACCCGAGGAGCGGTAGACGTCGATCTGCAGGTCGCCGGTATTCACTTCGACGTTGACGTCCTCGGCTTCCGGGAGCACGGCGACCGTGGCGGTGGACGTGTGGATGCGCCCCTGGGACTCTGTCTGAGGGACACGCTGTACGCGATGGGTGCCACCCTCGAACTTGAAGATCGAATAGGGCCCGGGCGGGTGGGATCCTTTAATCGCAAACGTGTACTTGCCCTCTCCTATCTCCAGCAACTCCGGTTTCAGCCCGATGCCCTCGGCGTAGCGGGTGAGCATCCGGTAAACGTCGCCGGCCCACAGCCCAGCCTCGTCTCCCCCAGCTCCACCTTGGATTTCGACGATCACGTTCTTCTCATCGTTGGGGTCGCGCTCGACCATCGCAAAGCGGATCTCCTCTTCGAGCTGCTCGACACGCGCGCGCGACGCGCTCAGCATCTCGCGCAATTCGGGGTCCTCGCCGTCCTCGGAGAGCAGCTCCTCGGCGCCGGCCACGTCGTCGCCGGCGCGACGCCACTGTTCGGCGAGCTTGGCGGCCGGCTCCAGCTGACGATAAGCGCGGCCCACTTCTGCGTAGCGGTTGCGGTCGCCAATCACGGCGGGGTCGGTCATCTGCTCGCCAAGCTCGGCGAAGCGCGTCTCGATTTGCTCGATCAGGTCTTCGATCATCGCCCAAGCTTACGGCGCGGGGACGCACCTGCATGATCGCGAGCGACCCCGCGAGCGTATCGCGGCCCGCCCCACAACCCGATCACCAACGCCGACTCGGTCGCCCTACGCCACGACCTCCACCCCGACGAGGTCGGCGGCGTCCATGCTGCCGGGCGTCTCCAGCGCGAGCACCGCCTCCAGTGAAGCGATCGCGACCGCCAGCTGGTCGAGGTCGGGCTCGCGTGTGGTGAGCAACTGCAGCTTGAGTCCAGGCCACATTACGATCCTGACCCAGCGCCGATTGCGGTTGCGTCCGGCGAACTTGATGATCTCAAAGGAGATGCCCGCGATCACCGGCACACCGAGGATGCGTGTGGCGATCAGCCAGTACCAGGCGGGCAGGCCGACGGCGCCGAACACGAAGATCGACACGACCATCACGATCAGCAGGAAACTCGTGCCGCAGCGCGGGTGCAGGCGCGAGAAGCGCTGCGCGCCCAGCGGTGTGAGCGGTAGCCCGGCCTCGAAACAGGAGATCGTCTTGTGCTCGGCGCCGTGATACTCGAACACACGCCGCAGGTTGCGGATGCGCGAGAGCGCCACCATGTAGCCGAGGAAGATCGCGGTGCGCAGCACGCCCTCGACGATCCAGAACAGCGCCGAGGAGTGCAGCTGACCCTTGACGAGGCTCGTCAGTCCGAGCGGCAGCAGGAAGAACAGTCCGATCGCGAACGCCACCGCGACGAGCACCGTGCCGGCCCACATGGCCGAGGAGATCTCTTGTGGGCCCTCCTCATCGCCCTCGCTCTCGGGAAGTTGTGCGTTGGCGGAGATGCCGAGTGCCTTGAAGCCGATCGCGAGCGAACCCCCGAGCGCGACGACTCCGCGCAGTACGGGCACCCGCAGCCAGCGGTGGCGCGCCAAGGCGGAGGTCAGCTCAAACGTCTTTACCTCGATCTCGCCCAGCTGCTCGAGCTCACCGAGATCCTCCTCTCTGCTGAGCTCGCCCTCTCTCTCCAGAGCGAGCTCCAGTGCGTCTAAGACGTCGCGCCGGTCTCCCCGTGCATCGTCTGTGGACGCATCGTCTGCGGACGCATCGGTTGCGGCGATCTTCGGCTTGCGCACGGCCACCGCCCAGTGGCGCACGCCGCGCATCATCACACCCTCCAACACGGCCTGCCCGCCAAGCGGCGCGTCGCGTCGCGCGGTCAGCTCGCCGTCGCGCAGCTGCCCGACGTTGGGGCTCGGCGCCGGTGCGAGCGGCGCCTGGGCGCTCGTGGTCGCCTGGAGGTTGCTCGCGTGCACCCTCCCACCGACGACCGGGCGAGAGGACATCTCGTCCTACTGAGGGCGCGATTGAGCCTGATCGCCACCTGACCGATTGGAGGTCGGAGAGACCTCCGACCGGCCGGCGTTGCGCAGCCGCCCCTTGGCGACCCGGCGTTGGAAGCGCTCGACGCGTCCACCCGTGTCTATGAGCTTCTGCCGACCCGTGTAGAACGGATGGCAGTTGGAGCACACCTCAACGTGGATCTCCTCCTGGGTGGCCCGTGTGGTGAACTCGTTGCCGCACATGCAGCGCACGTGGGCTTCGACGTAGTTGGGATGGATCGCTGTCTTCATGCTCAGGGCATTCTAGCGAGCGTGAGCCGATCAGCGAATCGGCCGGCCGCGAGCCCCACGAACGACACGCCCTGGCCGTGCATCCCGGGTGCTCAGGAAGCGGGTGTGGAGGTCGTCGAGGTCGGCGCCGGCGTGGACGGCGGCGTCTGCGTGACATCTCTGGACAGCGTCGGCTGCAGGCAGTGCGGAGTGCGTATTTCGGCGCGCTTGAGCACGCGTCCTTTGTCTCCCACCCAGCGGAAGCGCACGATCGCGCGATACGCGGCGGGCGCCTGCAGGTTGGTGACCTGCTTGACGTACTTGTAGATCTGCACGCCCGCTTCCGAGCGCTGCCAAACACCCAACCCCGGCGCCGTGATCGTGTGATAGCTCGGTTCGCCGCGCAGGCGCTGTTCCAGTTCGATCCGCATCGCCATCCGCTGCGTCGCGCTGGTCGCGGTCATCTGCGCGGTGAAGGTGGCCGAACGTTCGGCCTGCACGGTCGAGGTGGCGCACTGTTCGAGTGTCGCCGCATAGCCGGTTGGGTCGGCAGGAGGCGTTGTCGTCGCATCCCGCCGTGCTCCGCCCGCGAGCGCAACCTGCGCGCAGCCTAGTGCCACCAGCGCGGACACTAGGACCAGTGCCGCCTTCGCGACCCGAGTGGGTTTGAACGTCGTCCTTGCCATCCACAAGCCTCTAACACCCAAAAAGGCCTGGTGTTTCGGCAGTTTCAGGTTATTTGGTAAAGCGGGCCATCGCCACCCTCGGGGACGGTGAGGCGCCCGCCCTTGGCGGTGATCGCGCCGCACTGTACACAGTTGGTGTAGTTGACGATCACGTCCACGTTGCCGGATTGCTCCCCACCCTCCCCGTCGTCGGGGATCTCGTACACACCGGCCGGACACATCCAGCGCCACGTTTCGGCGATCTCGCGCGGGACGTGCTTCTGCACACGGATGTGGTTGGGCGCGTCGTCGCGGGTGGCGTTGCCTGTGATGAACACGCTGGAGAGCTTGTCGAAGGTGTACTTGCCGTCGGGCTTGGGGTAGACGTCCTTGGTGTCGCCGATGAACATCGGCTTTGCGTCGTTGCGGTGCCACGCGGTACGGCCGGGCAGCTTGCCCTTGGTGATCTGCTGGATGCCGCTGAACGGCACGCCTAGCAACAGGCCCTTCTGCAGCGGCTGGCGCGCGTTTCGCACCTCCCACATCTCTTTGCCGACGGAAGACCGCTCGATCGCGTCCTCGTAGTTGGAGAAGTCGTGGCTGCCGCGCTTGATCCCCGCATAGATCGACTCGGCCGCGAGCATGCCCGACTTGATGCAGTGGTGCACACCCTTGAGCGCCATCGTGTCGACCATCCCGCCGGAATCGCCGACGAGCACGGCTCCGGGCATAGAGAGCTTGGGCATCGACCAGTAGCCGCCTCCCGGCAGCGCCTTCGCCCCCCAGGCGACGCGCTCGCCGCCCGCGAGGATTTTGCGCACGAACGGATGGCACTTGAACGTCTGCAGCAGGTCGTGCGCGGAAGTCGTCGCGTCGGCGTACTCGAGCTCCACGACGAAACCGATCGAGACGAGATCCTCGCCGGTCTTCTCGTCCTTCATCGGGTAGATCCAGGTACCAGCGACGTGACCGTACTTCGGAGCGAGCTTCATCGGCCACGGACCCATCGTGTGGATCAGACGGTCCAGCGGCTTGGGGACCTTCCAGACCTCCTTGACGCCCAGCTCCCACACCTGCGGCTCGCGGCCCTCGCCGAGGTCGAACTCGCGGATCGCCGCGCCCGTCAAGTGTCCCCAACAGCCCTCGGCCAGCACGGTCGCGTGCGCCTTGATGTCGGTGCCGGGCTCGAAATTGCTGAGCGGCTCGCCGTCCTTGCCACGGCCCTTGTCGCCGGAGCGCACGCCTACGACACGCAGTCCTCGGTCGCCTATGTTGGATCCCGACTCGCCTTCGACGATCAACTGCGTGGCGGAGGTCTCGGTCAGGATGTAGGCGCCGGCCTCCTCGACCTGGCGTTGCTGGTAGCGCGCCAGCGCCGACACCGATATGACCTCGTTGCCGTGGTTCTTGAACGGCGGCGGCGTCGGGACGCGAATCGCAATTTTGGAGGTCGGCGTCGCGTACACCGCCTCCTTGGTGACCTCGCCGAAGGCGAAGCCCTCCTCGCGCCACTGCTCGCGTGTCATGTCTGCAAACAACTCCTGCAGCGGCCCGGGTCGCATGACCGCGCCAGACAGGTTGTGCCCGCCGCAGGTCTTGGCCTTCTCGACGACCGCGACCGGCACTTCGCCGAGGCGCTCCATCGTCTCCGGATCGTCGCCGAGCAGTTGCAGCAGACGGTTCGCGCACGCCAGACCGGCCGTGCCGCCACCGACGATCGCCACGCCGACCTCGATCAGCTCGTCCTCGGGATCGAGGCCGCGCTTAACGAATTCCTTCGGGGAGTCCACAGGCGGCGGGAAGGCCGCGGGGACGACCCTGCCATTGCTCGCCTGTCCCCGTGAAGGGGAGCCGTTATGAGATGACATCGCTCAATACTCCTTTTCGCTCACGCATCCGCCCGGGTGGGTGGGAATCGATTCCTAACCGGCTTTCTTGGCCTTCACGGCCTCGGTCAGCTTGGGCAGAATCTTGTTCAGATCGCCCACGATCCCAAGGTCTGAGAATTCGAAGATCGGCGCGTTGGAGTCCTTGTTGATCGCGACGATGTTCTCCGAGGACTGCATCCCCACCTTGTGCTGGATCGCGCCGGAGATGCCCGCCGCCAGATACAGCTTCGGCGAGACCGTCTTGCCGGTCTGACCGATCTGCGCGGCATAGGGATACCAGCCGGCGTCCACGACCGCCCGGGTGGCGGCCACCGCGGCGTTGTTGCCGAACGCGCCCGCCAGCTCTTCGCACAGCGCAAAGCCCTCGGCCTTGCCGAGGCCGCGACCGCCCGCGACGAGGATCGAGGCGCCCTCGATGTTGACGTCCGCGCCGCGCTGCTCGCCGCGCGTGACCATCGTCGCCTGCTTGGCGTGAGCTGAGAGCTCGAAGCTGAGCTGCTCCACCGGAGCCGCACCGGCAGGGTGGGCGGGATCTGATTCTTTGATCTCAAACGCGTTGAGGCGCCCGATCACGATGCCGACATCGGAGCGGTATTTGATTTCAGAGATGGCGGAGTCGCCGAGGATCGGGCGCTCGGCGATCAGCTCGCCGCCCTCCGCCCGCACGGCGGTGACCTCCATCGCGACGCCGGCCCCGAGACGTGCGGCCAGGCCGGCGCCGATCTCAAAGCCAAGCAGTCCGCCACCGAACAGCGCGTACTTGTAGTCGCCGGAGGAGATCGCGGCGTCCATCGCGTTGACGACCGGCTGGGCGAGCCCTTCGGGGCCCTCGGCGATCAGCACCTTCTTGGCGCCGTAGTTGCCGAGCGACGCGGCCAGCTCCTGCGGCACGCCTTCGCCCACCAGGATCGCGTGCGCCTCGCCGCCGAGCTCGGCCGCGAGTTTGGCGCCCTCGGAGACCGCGCCCAATGAGTTCTTGTTGATCGCGCCTTCGTAGTGCAGCGCGTAGACCAGGATGTTTGCCATTTCAGATCAGCTTCCTCTCGTCGAGCCAGGCGACGATCTTTTCGACGGTTTCACCGGTGTCTTCGTCCTCGATGATCTCGCCCGCGGCCTTGGCCGGGGGAGCCTTCGCGGCGACCCACTGCGCGGCGGAGTTCTCGCCGCCGACCTTCGCGGCGTCAACGCCGACGTCCGCGGCGGTGACCGTGTCCAGCGGCTTCTTCTTGGCGCCCATGATCGCCTTCAGCGAGGGGTAGCGCGGCTCGTTGATCGCGTCGCCCACGGAGATCACGGCGGGCAGCTTGATCTGCACCGTGTCGTAGCCATACTCGGCCTGGCGCTCACAGCGAAGCGAGGCGGCTTCCGGGGTGGGTGGTGGGGAATCCGAGCCTGTCTCGACGTCCATCTTGATGACCTGCGTCAGCGAGGGCATACCGAGGTGCTCGGCGACGACCGCGCCAATCGTGTAGCACTCGCCGTCGTCTGACTGCTGACCGAGCAGCACGAGATCGGGTTTCTCGCGGTCGAGCGTCTGCGCCAGCGCGTAGCCAGTGGCGGCCACATCGGAGCCGGCGACGGCTGGATCTGAGAGGTGCACGGAGCGGTCGGCTCCGAGCGAGACGGCCTTGTGGAGGGCGCGCACGGCGCTCTCCGGGCCCATGGTCACGGCCACTATCTCCTCGACGGGCGCGACGCCGCCCTCGCGAACCTGCATAGCAGCCTCGATCGCATGCGTGTCATACGGGTTGAGGTTCTTCTCTCCGCTGCGGTCCATACGCCCCGTCGATGGGTTGATGCGCTTCTCGACGGCGGCGTCTGGAACCTCCTTCACCAGGACGCAAATCTTCATTCAACTACTCCTTGAGAGGTCTCGATGGAACAATCCTACCTGAGTTGACTGACGAGTCAATCAGCCTCCCCAGGCGAGCTTCACGGACCGTGCCACACCGACACGATCCCAAGCATGATGTTGGGGCCAGCACTATTCGGCGCCGCGAGCGACCGTGGCCTCGCGGATGAAGTTGACGATCGCCTGCGTTGGCGCGCCGGGCGTGAACACCTCGGCCACGCCAAGGCTCTTAAGCTCCGGGATGTCTTCGGCGGGGATCGTGCCCCCCACCGTGACCACGACGTCGTTGACGCCCTGCTCACGCAACAGCGCCACCACGCGCGGCACGAGTGTCATGTGTGCGCCGGAGAGGATCGACAGCCCGACGGCGTCGGCGTCCTCCTGGATCACGGTCTCCACGATCTGCTCGGGCGTCTGGTGAAGGCCGGTGTAGATGACCTCCATGCCTGCGTCGCGCAGCGCGCGCGCGATGATCTTCGCGCCGCGATCGTGCCCGTCGAGGCCGGGCTTGGCGACGACCACGCGGATCTGGTGGGCGGGTCCGGAATCTGTAGCTGAAGACATGGATCGGCAGGTTAATGGCGCGGGCGAGCTGGCGTCGCGAGAACGGGTGGGGACCGTCAGGTCCCGATTCCTCCCAAACCCGCGTCGGGGCTCATCAGACCTTGATGATGACCGCGTCGCCCTGTCCGCCGCCGGAGCAGATCGCGGCACAACCGAGCCCGCCGCCGCGACGGCGCAGCTCGTAGACGAGGCTGCCGAGGATGCGCGCGCCTGAGGCGCCGATCGGATGACCGAGCGCGACGGCGCCACCGTTGACGTTGACCCTGTCCTCGTCGATGCCGAGCACGCGGATCGAGTTGAGCGTGACCGACGCGAACGCCTCGTTGATCTCCCACACGTCGATCTCCTCGGCTTTCAGACCCGCCTTCTCCAACGCCTTCTTGGCCGCCGACGCGGGGGTGCGAGCGAGGTAGGCGAACTCGTCGGCGCTCTGCGCGTGCGTGACGATCTCGGCGAGCGCGTGCTTGCCGTTGGCCTGCGCCCATTCCTCGGAGGCGACCACCAGCGCGCCGCCGCCGTCGTTGACGCCGGGAGCGTTGCCGGCGGTGTGGGAGCCCTCCTTGCCGACCAGGCCCGGTAGCGCGGCGAGCTTCTCAAGCGAAGTGTCGCGACGCGGGCCCTCGTCGATCTCGACCACCGTGTCGCCCTTCTTTCCTTTGATGGTGACCGACACGATCTCCTCAGGCAGCCGGCCCTCGTCGGTGGCCTTCAGCGCCAGCTCGTGCGAGCGCAGCGCCCAGCGATCCATGTCGGCGCGGGTGATCTCAAGTTCGTCTCCGATCTCGGTCGCCTCGACGAACATCTGCTTGCCCGAGAACGGGTTGGTGAGGCCGTCGTGCACCATCGCGTCGAGCGCCTTCGCGTCGCCCATGCGAAAACCGAAGCGCGCGCCCGGCAGCAGGTAGGGCGCCTGGGACATCGACTCCATGCCGCCTGCCACGCCAATGTTGACGTCGCCCGCACGGATCGCCTGGTCGAGGATCACGGTCGCGCGCACGCCCGAGGCGCACACCTTATTGATCGTCTCCGAGGAGACCTCCTTGGGGATGCCCGCCTTGATCTGCGCCTGGCGCGAAGGGATCTGGCCCTGGCCGGCCTGCAGCACCTGGCCCATCACGACATGCTCGACCTGTTCGGGCTCGACGCCTGAGCGTTCCAGAGCGGCCTCGATCGCGACCGCTCCCAGCTCAGTGGCTGGCAGCGACGATAGACCTCCTCCCATCTTGCCGATGGGCGTGCGCGCGGCGCCGAGGATCACGGTCTTAGGCATCGAGGCGATTCTCCTGTGTTGGATTTGTCCCACCCACCCGGCCGAAACTGGGCCCGGGGACCCCAATCCTATCGGGCTGGATATTCTGCACGGATCGTGCAGGTCTCCTGGACAGCCGAGCGAGCGGACGCCACCAACGCCGACACGGTGGCGATCGGCGTGTTCGAGGGAGACGAGACGCCGCCGGGCGCACCCGCGCAGGTGGGCGAGCTGCTGGCCAGTGGCGAGGCGCGTCGCGCGTTCAAGTCGCTCGCGCTCACGCACTCCGGCGGCAAGCGCTGGCTGATCGTGGGGCTCGGCCAGCGCGCGGACTTCACCGCCGAGCGCGCGCGCGCGGCGGCCGCGGTGGCTCGCGAGCGCGCGCGAGAGATCTCAACCAAAGTGCTCTGTTGGCAGGCGCCCAGCATCGACGGCGACGTGGTGGCAGCGCTCGTGCAGGGGACCGCGCTGGCCGATTACAGCTTTGACAGCCACAAGTCCGTCAAAGACACCCTGCCGGGCGCACCCAAAGGGCACACGCCAGGCAAGCCCGACGCCGACACCAAGCAGCTCGACGGCTTGGTTTTGTCCGGCGAGGGCGATCTGACGAGGATCGTCAGCGAGGCAGCGACGATCAGCGAGGCGGTCAGCGAAGCGCGCGATCTGCAAAACCGGCCCGCCAACGACCTGACCCCGACCGCACTTGGCGAACACGCCGTGCGGCTGGGAGAGCAGATTGAGTACCTGTCGGTCGAGGTCGAGGGTCGAGCCGGCATCGTCGGCCGTTCGATGGGCGCGTTCGCGGCGGTCGCGCAGGGCTCTGAGCAGGAGCCGGCGCTGATCACGCTGCGCTACGACGGGGTGGGTGGGACATCCAATCCGGGTGGCCCGCTGCTGGGGTTCGTGGGCAAGGCCGTGACGTTCGACAGTGGCGGCATCTCGCTGAAGCCCGGCGCGAAAATGGCGGAGATGAAGTTCGACATGTCCGGCGGCGCGGCGGTGATCTCAGCGGTCGCCGCGATCGCGCGGATCGGCCTGCCGGTGCGGATCGTCGCGGTCGTGGGCGCCACCGAGAACCTGCCCAGCGGGCGCTCGGTCAAGCCCGGGGACATCGTGACGGCCTCCAACGGCAAGACGATCGAGGTCAACAACACCGACGCCGAGGGCCGGCTGGTGCTGGCCGACTGCCTGTGCCACGCGATCTCCCTGGGCGCCGAGCAGGTCGTCGATCTGGCGACGCTCACCGGCGCGGTGATCATCGCGCTCGGCTCGACCTACGCCGGGCTGATCTCCAACGACGACGCGTTCGCGGCGAAGGTCGCCGCGGCCGGGCAGCGCAGCGGGGAGATCGCATGGCGACTACCGCTACACGAGGAGTACGACGAGCTGATCAAGGGCAAATACGGCGATCTCGACAACGCGCCCGAAGGCCGCAAGGCGGGCACGATCACCGGCGCGGCGTTCCTGTCGCACTTCGTCGGCGACACGCCGTGGGCGCATCTCGACATCGCAGGGTCTGCGTGGGACCTGGGCAGGGTCTACGCGCCCAAGGGGGCGTCTGGTTACGGCGTGCGCCTACTCGTGGATCTCGCGCGCTCCTACTGTTCCTAGATGGACTTCGATCTCTCCCCCGACCACGAGCTAATTCGGCGCACGGTGCGCGAGTTCGCACAGGGCGAGCTGGCGCCGGTCGCCGAGGAGCTCGACCGGACGAAGTCTTTTCCCTATGAGATCGTCGCGCAGCTCGGCAAGCTGGGACTGATGGGGATCCCGTTCCCGCAGGAGTACGGCGGGGGTGGCGGAGACACACTCGCGTACGCGCTTGCCGTGGAGGAGCTGACGAGAGTCGATTCCTCGGTGGCGATCACGCTATGCGCACACACCTCGCTCGGCACCCAGCCGATCTACCTGTTTGGCTCGGAGGCGCAAAAGCGCGAGTGGCTGCCGCAGCTGTGCTCGGGGTCGAAGCTCGGCGCGTTCGGTCTGACCGAGCCCGAGGCGGGCTCCGATGCCGGCAATACACGGACTCGCGCGCGCCTGCACGAAGGCGAGTGGACGATCGACGGCGCCAAGCAGTTCATCACCAACGCCGGCACCGACATCTCGGGCGTCGTTTGCATAACGGCGGTTACCGGCGACTCGTCGGCCGACGCGAGCTCGAAGGACACGCCGGCGCAGACGACCGGCGCGCAGGAGATCTCGAACATAATCGTCGCAAACGGCACGCCCGGCTACGAGCAGGGAGCGGCGTATCGCAAGATGGGCTGGAACGCCTCGGACACCCGCCCGCTGACATTCAGCGATTGCCGCGTGCCGGAGCAGAACCTGCTCGGACCGCGCGGCGCGGGATTCAAGCAGTTCCTGCACATCCTCGACATCGGTCGCATCGGCGTGGCCGCGATGGGCGTCGGGCTCGCGCAGGGCGCGCTGGACCAAGCGCTTGCCTACGCCAAGCAGCGCCGCGCGTTCGGCAAGCCGATCTCAAAGTTCGGAGCGATCCAGGCCAAGCTCGCGGACATGTCCGCGGAGATCGAGGCGGGCAGGCTGCTCGTGTACAAGGCGGCGCGCGAGAAGGACGCGGGACGCAACTTCACGCTGACCGCCGCGCAGGCGAAGCTGAAGACCGGCCGGCTGGCGGTGCGCTGTTGTGAGGAGGCCGTGCAGATCCACGGCGGCTACGGCTACATCGAGGAGTACCCGGTGTGCCGCTACTACCGCGACGCAAAGATCCTCACGATCGGCGAGGGCACCGACGAGATCCAGCAGATGGTGATCGCACGCGCGCTGGGCGCTTAGCGCGGCCCGCGACGCCCCGCGGGCGAAAAGCGCAGCGCAGCTTGCCCTAACGGGGCGCGAGGATCACGAGCGGTATCTCACGCTCGGTGCGCCGCTGGTAATCCTCATAGCCTTTGTAGACGCCCACCACGACCGGCCAGAGGCGCTTGTGTTCATCTGAGTCGGCGACGCGGGCGCGGACGTCGATGCGCTTGGAGCCGACCTGGATGGTCGTGTCAGGATTGGCCTTCAGGTTGTGAAACCAGCCGGGGTTCTTTGGATAGCCGCCCTTGGAGGCCACCAGCACGAAGTTGGCGCCGCCCACGAAGTTGGCGCCGCCCGCACCTTGTGAAAGGGGATCGCGAGCGAAGACGAGCGGGCTGGTGCGCGACTTCCCGCTCTTGGCGCCGACGTGGTCGAGCAGCAGCATTGGCGGGGCGCCTGGAACGCGGTAGCCGATCAAGCCGTGCGTCGCGCGGTAGATTTTCGCGTGAGCACCCATCAGACGGGTCAAGAGCGGCCAGTTGCGTTCGGTCCAGCTCAGATAGTCGATCGCCATCGTCGGTGGACTCTATACGGCCGGAGCCTGCGTAGGACCCTACGTGTCAGCTATAGGACCCGGGGACCCGCGTGCCGCTATACGACCTGAGGACCGGCGCGCTCGCGATACGACCCGATGGCCTGCATGTCCTCATTCGGGCTTGCCAGGCGCGGGATCGTCGCTTGCGGCCACGGCGCGGCGGGGCGCCCCAAATAGAAGCCCTGCACGAGCGGGACGTTCAGCTCCACCAGCGCGCTGAGCTCCGCGGGAGTCTCGATGCCCTCGGCCACGAGCAGGCTGCCGACATGCTCGGCGTAGTTGACCAGCGCGCCCACCAGCGCCTGACGATCGCGGTCTGCGTCGATGCCGGTTATCAGCGAGCGGTCGAGCTTCAGGTAACTGGGGTGCACCGTGGTGATCTGACGCAGACCCGAATAGCCGGCGCCCATGTCATCCACCGCCAGCTTGGCGCCGCGGGCTCGGAGCGGGTCGATCGCCTGCTGCAGCTGCGCTTCGCTCTGCACCAACGCCTCCTCGGTGACCTCGACGATCAGGCCCGACAGGTCCCCCGGACCCCGCAGCATCTCGAGCGTGCGGCGGTCCAACAGCACCGGCGCAGATAGGTTCACAGACAGACACACACCGGGCGGGCGCAGCTCAAACAGTTCGAGCGCGGCCTTTAGGCACGCGCGCTCCAGCAGGTCACGCTCGCCGAACTCCTCGGCGACCGCGAGCCAGTGCAGCGGGCTGTCGGTGCTGCGCCGCCCGAAGCGGGCGAGCGCCTCGTAAGCGTGGATCGCGCCGCTGCGGGGATCGACGATCGGCTGCACCGCCATCGACAGGCCCCTACCCTCGATCAGGTTGTCCAGCGAGCGGCGGGCACTGCGCTCGCCGCTGCCGCTCAGCGAACCGCCGACATACGCGGAGATCTGACCGCTGAGTCCGCTGCACTTGGCGACGCGTAGAGCGATGTCGGCTGCCCGCAGCAGCGCTTCGCCGCTGTCGCCGTCGGCCGGAGTCTGGGAGATCCCCACGCACGCGGAGATCGGTCGGGGATCCTTCTCGCTGCGCGGCGGCAGCACCTCCAGCAGCGCCTGTGCGAGCGACAGCGGCTCGGCGGTGCGGGCGATCACCGCGAACTCATCTCCACCGAGGCGCCCAACCGGACAGTCCGGGCCTGCGGCGGCGCGCAGGCGCTCACCGGCGGCGGCCAGTAAAGCGTCGCCGGCGGCGTGGCCGTGGGTCTTGTTGACGACCCCAAAGCGCTCGAGATCGAGCAGCAGTAGCGAAACTGGTTCCGAACGCGAGGACTGCTCGACACTACGACCAAGCGCGGCGCGGAAAGCGGTGTAGGAGAGTAGGCCCGTGAGGTCGTCGTGGTCGGCGTCGTAGCGCGCCTGCTGCAGCAGCCGGTTGAGCTCGCGTGTGAGCCGCCCGCTGGTCAACAGCAGGCCGATCGTCGTTCCGCATAGCGCCGTGTAGTCCAGCGCAAGGTCTCCGGTGCGCAGGATCGGCAGCGTCAGCGCGCCGAGCACGACTGTGCGCCCAATCCAGTGCACGCGTCCGCCGCGCGCAAGCACGCCGCTCGCGACGGCGGCCAGCCAGATGATGCTGATCACGCTCACCATCTCGCTCTGTACGCCGACTATCAGCACGCCGGCCACGCCCGAGAGCGACTCCTCGGTTCGCATCCATGACAGGCGCGGCACGGCAAGTTGGACGATCGCGGTCACGACGATCACCGCGAAGCCCACCATCCCGGCGAGCGGATGGGTCAGCAGACCTTCGTCGGGGAGGATCAGCGCGATCCCCATCAGACCTAGTCCGGCCCGTGTCCACGCGGCCGTCCGGCGGGCCCTCAGCATGTGAGCGTCGGTGTCGTAAATCGGCGGCATGTCGGTCAAGGACCTCCGATGTCCCGGCGGGAGCGCCATCCGGGACACGCTCACGTCTTCGACACAATCGTCTGCTCCCTTTAGTTGGGATATCTCCAATAACCGATCCGCACGCGATATCTCTAATTACCGATCCTCACGCGTGAGCGCCGAGCGCGTAGCATGGCTGTGCAGATGCCACACACGATCGGCCAGACCGAGGTACCGGCGGTTGGGGAGGGCCCTGATCCGCTAACCGCTCCCGCCGAGGCGCTGGGTCACAGCAAAGGTCGGAGCGTTATCACGCTCCGCGAGTGCGGGCGGACGTTCTGGCGCCAGCCCTCTCCCCCATACCTGTTCGGGGCGGTTGCGGCGGCGCTCGGCCTGCGGCTCGCGCAGGGCTCATGGAGCTGGCGCGACGCGGTGGTGGCCGCCTGGCTGGTGGCCGTGACCCCGTTCGCGGAGTGGGCGATTCACGTGTACATGCTGCATGCGCCCCCGTTCAACCTGTTTGGCCGTCGTGTGGAGATGTTGACCGCGCGCGAGCATCGCGCGCACCACGAAGCTCCGGGCGTGCTGAACGGCGTGCTGCTGCCTGTGTATGGGGTGCTCGTGTTCTTGCCAATGATCGCGCTCGTCAACTGGGTTCTGTCGTTTCCGATCCAGCTGCTGCTCGGCGGCCCACGCCTTGCTAATGCGACCACGGGCGTGTTGGTGAGCTTCACGATCCTCGCCTGCTACGAGTGGACGCATTTCCTGATTCACACGCCCTACCGTCCCAGGCGACGCTACTTCCGCGCGATCTGGCGCAACCATCGTCTGCACCATTTCAAGAACGAGCGCTACTGGTTCGGCGTGACGTCAACCGTCGGCGACCGCGTGATCGGGACATTGCCCGATCAGCGCACGGTCTCGCGTTCTCCCACCGCCCGCTCGCTGCACAACGGGCAGTGATGGACACTGTCGAGCGGCTGCGGCAACTGATCCGAGACATCCCCGACTTCCCTCAGCCGGGAGGACCCTATGCCGCGTAGGGAACGATCGTCTTGTCGGTGCAGCCGACCAGCCGGTAGTGGCGGTTTGCGGCGAGCTTGCGCATCACGAGGATCTTGTGTCCGGGGCCGTTGCAATACACGACCCCGTGGCCGTACACCAGCAGCACGTGATCTTCGCCCGCCCCGGTCCAGATGTAGTTGGTGCCGTGACTGGCGTAGATCCAGTCGTTGCCGGGACCGCCGTAGAGACGGTTGACCTGGCTCGTGGATTGCCCTTCGGCGTGGGAGTCACCCCAGATCACATCGCCGGCGGGTCCCGCGTGGATCGTGTCGTTACCGTTTCCGCCGAGCAGCTCATTGTGTCCGATGTTCGCGGGCACGAGATCGGTTTCTTCGTACTTGTGCCCACAGAGCTGGGGCAGGCCCGGGGGCAGGACCACGGACGGGAAGATTGGCGGAGCGCTTTGGACCAGACCGGATTCGTGCGCGCATTCCAGCTCGAGCTGCGTCAGCGTTGTGAAGCGGGGACCGTCGCTGATGCCCGGGAAGCCGCAATTGTGGTAGATGCCGCCGGTTTCTTCGCCGTCGCAGGAGTAGGTGGGGTCAGCGTCGTCGAACGGGTCGTGTCCGGGCCGGCCGTCGAGCGGGCGGCTCTCGTTGGTCGAATTCTGCAGCAGCATGCCCGTGATCTCGGGCCATCCCAGGTGGCTGGCCTCCGCTATCCGTGCCGCGGGAGCGATGCTCGTGCCGGGCGAGCGGGCGAGAGCCGAACCGCCGAGCGCCAGCGATACGATCAGCACGCCAACGAAGAGCGCGGCGCGATGCGGGCGCGACGTGGACCCGCGGTCGCCGTCATCGCTCAGGTTCACAGGGCTCACCACCCGCAGGGTGACAGACCGCTGTAGTTTCCTCGCCACTTCACGCGTGCGGGGGGTGGACATTGTGTTCAGCTTGGAGCCCAGAGCCGCGCCCGAGCAGCGCCGTGGCGGCGCTGGCCGGATCCAGACGTCGCTGTACCACCTGATCGAGCAGCCGTTGAAACTCGGTGTCCTCGCGCAACTCCTCCTCCAGACGCCGGCGCATGCGCGCGGCGGCGATCGCGAGCACCTCGTTGCGTAGGTTGCGACCACGGCGCTCCTGCAGGGTGCCCTCAGCAAGGATATGCGCGCGGTGGGCGTCGAGGCGCGCGACCAACTCATCGACGCCCTTCCCGTACCCTGAAGGGCACAGGTGAGCGGCCTCGGTCTTGACGATCGGCACGCGCCAGGCCTCGCGCTCGGAGTCGCCGTTGAGATTGGCGAGCGACAGCACTCCGCGGATCTCGCGCACCATCGTGTCCGTCAGCGGGTGGTCGGCCTTGTTGATGACGATGATGTCCGGGATCTCCATAACGCCGGCCTTCAGCGCCTGGATCGAATCGCCGGAGCCGGGCATCAGCACGAGCACGATCGTGTCGGCGTGGTCGATGATGTCGATCTCGGCCTGACCGACGCCGACGGTCTCCACGAACACGTCTTCGCGCCCGGCCGCGTCGAGCAGGAGCGCGGCTTGCAGCGCCGCCTCTGAGAGCCCGCCGAGCGCGCCCCGGTTGGCCATCGAGCGGATGAACACGCCCTGGTCGAGGAAGTGCTCGGTGAGCCGTATACGGTCGCCGAGCAGCGCGCCGTGGGTGAACGGCGAGGATGGGTCGATCGACAGCACGCCGACGCTGCGCCCCGCCGCCCGGCGCGCCTTCGTGAGCGCGCCGATCAGCGTGGACTTGCCGACGCCGGGCGGCCCTGTGAAGCCGTACACGGCGGCTTTGCCGGTGTGCGGGTAGACCTCGCGCACGAGCTCCCAGCCCTCCGGACGGTCGTCCTCCACGAGCGTGATGGCGCGCGCGAGCGCGCGGCGGTCGCCGTCGAGTAGACGTTGAGCAAGCGTCGGGGGCATGCGCGAAGTATCTCCGGTTCGTCGGCCCGTAGGATGCGCGCTCGTGAGACGGCCCCGCGAAGCGTTGCGCACCTGGCGATGGATGCGCGCGAACAACATGCTCAACCGCCATTACGCGCTGCTTGGAGCGCGCTGGGCATGGTTGAAGCTGCGCCACGGCAAGCGGCTGCAGACCGATGGGATCTGTTTCATCTGTCCGGGCGTGACACTCGAGATCGGTCCCCACGCCACGCTGCGCGTCGGCCGCTGGTCGTGGATCGGCCACGACTCGAAGATCCGTGTGCACGAGGGCGAAGTGTCGATCGGGGCGAAGACCGTGATGGGCCAGGAGTGCACGATCTCCGCTTACCAACACGTGTCGATCGGCCGCGAGTGCATCGTCGCCGACCGCGTGATGCTGATCGACTTCGATCACGGCGTCGTGGAGGTCGAGCGCCCGATCCGCCTACAGGGCATCTACAAGCGCGACGTGCGCGTCGGGCACAACGTGTGGATTGGATATGGGGCGTGCATCCTGCGTGGAGTGAGCGTGGGCGACAACAGCATCGTGGGCACAAGCGCCGTGGTCACCAAGGACGTCCCCGCGAACGCGGTCGTCGGCGGCGTCCCAGCGCGCGTGTTGCGCATGCGCGAGACGCCGAAACACATGCGCTGGGACTGATCGCTCTGTGGTTGGTGTGATGTTGAGGCCTTTGTGGATCTTCCATAGACCGGAAAGGAAGCTGATCTGCTGGAGCGGGATCGATCTCGCACGGCACTCGGCGCCCTCCCGGCTGCTTCATCGGCCCGCGAGCGCCAAGTGCACCGCGTGGCCGCGTTCTGTGAGTGTCCAGGCGTTGGGCTCGCCTTTGGCTTGTCCGTCGCCATGGTTTTCGATCAGGCCGGCGTGTTGTAGACGGCGTAGGAGGCGCGATGTTTGGCCCTCGTCTGTGATGCCAGCGGTGTCGGCTATATGGCGGTTGGATGGATAAGATCCCCGCCCACCCTCGTTGGCGATCGTCGCGAGCACGAGCGCGGTGCGATAGGTGAAACGGATCGGAAGGTCCTTGAACGGGTCGCTGGGAGCACCAGCGGCCTTGGTGTGCGCCTTGGGAGGCAGACGGTCGAGCTCGTGGCGCGCGGCCGTCGCTCCGAGATAGGGATGGGTGATCATCCCCATCAGCGGGTTCACGAGCTCCACGAGCGGCTGACGGCCATCTTCTCGCAGACGGGCGTGGATCACCGACAGCGCGCCGCCCACGACGCCCTGCGCGGTCAGCGGCGGCAGCGCCTCGCTCTGTCTGGCCTCGCCGCGACCCTCATCCACGACCGCAACGAGCAGCTCGACCATGCGCGCGCGACGCTCGGAGACCCCCGTTCCAGCCCTGAGTGTCTCGATCACACACATGCGCGCGCAACCAGACTCTGAATCAAAGCATTCGAGCAGCGCGCTCAAACCCGCGCGTACACGAGTGCTCCACCCGCGCTCGCTCTCATACGCCGGAACCACGCTCGCGGCAACCCGCTCGACCGCCTGCTCAAACGCCGCGATAAAGCATGCTTCGCGGTCCTCGAAGATCTCATAGAACGTGCGCCGCGAGACACCCGCGCGCTTGCAGATAGAGCCTACGCTCGCGCCCTCGACACCGCCCTCGGCGAGCACTTCGGTGAACGCCAGCAGCAGACGCCGGCGCTGCATCTCGATCACGTGCGCGCCCTGACGGGCAGAACCATTCGCGGCGCGCGCGCCGTTATGCACGATCGGTGCGTCAGGGACGCGCGGTTTGACCCGCGAGGGCAAAGTGCACCTCCTCGCCACGCTCTGTCAGCCTCCACGCGTTCGGCACCCCCGCGGCAGAGCCATTGTCACCCTTCTCGATCAACCCGAGGCGCTCCAGGCGCGCCAAGAGCTTCGAGATCTGCCCCTGATCGCCGACCTCCGCGGCGTCGGCGATCACGCGATTCGACGAACCGGGATAAGTCGCGACTGCGCCCAGGACCCTTACTGTGCGATACGTCAGGCGCATCTGGAGATCCTTCAACGGATTTGAAGACGCCAAAGGAGCGTGTGCAGATACCTCGCGGACACGCCGCGCGAGCTCACGACGCGCCGCGACGGGCCCAAGGTAAGGCAGCACAATCATGCTCATCAGCTGACCCGTCAGGCCGAGCAGCGGTGCGCGGTCGCCGTCGACCAATCGCGCGTGCAACACCGACAACACAGCGCCGACGATCCCCTCGGCCGTCAGCGGTGGCGGACCACCGCTCCCCTTCGCCTCCTTGCGCGCTCCATCGATAACGGTGGCTATTCCGGCGAGCACGCGTTTGTGACGCTCGAGCGCCCTCGGTCCCGCCCCAAGCGAACCGACGATCAACAGCCAACCCGCACCACGCTCCACATCAAGGAAGCCCAGCAACGCGATCAGAGCCGTCCGGACCCGCACATCCCATTTCGCGTGCGGGTCATACACGTCGAGCACACACCTTGACGCGCGCGCGAGCGCCTCGTCCAGCGCCGCCAACAAGCACGCTCCGCGATCCTCGAAGACCTCATAGAACGTGCGCCGCGATACACCCGCACGCGCCACGACATGCGCGACCGTCACATTCCCCGCACCACGCTCACACGCGAGCTCGGTCATCGCCGCGAGCAACCGTGCGCGCTGGATCTCACCCACACGCCCAGCGCCAAGCCCATTCTCGCGGGAGGCTGTCAGTCCGTCGGGCGCCGTCCCGTTCAGACGGCGCCCTTCCTGTAGTGAGCATCTCATTTCTTCTTGCGCTTGACCGTCTTCTTCGCCTTCTTAGCCTTCTTGGTCTTCTTCTTCGGGCACCCAGTCGCAGTGACCGGCGTGGACTGTTTGATCTACATTCCATTCGCCGCGACAAACGACGTCGGCATCACCAATTTGCTCGTACACAGGTTCCCGTTCGCAGCGAGCGCACTATCCGGTCCTTGGGGGAGCTTCAGTTCAAACGTGCCGATCGGGACATCAGGGATCGTTCGGAACGTGCTGCTCGTGATCCCCGCCTTGTTGATGAACGTTTCCCCATGCAAATACACGGTCACACCCTCACCCGATAGCGCGACGATCAGTTCGGGGAACTTCGCGCCACCATGACTGACGAAATACGCCGGGCCTTCCAGGTAGACAGGTAGCACCGGGGTTGTGGCCGTCGCGCTACCGATCCTCGAATCCGGCGGGCATGTCGCGGGATTCGCGTCAAACACGCTATCCGGACACGCCTTCTGCAACGTCGTCAACCTAGACGGTAGTTGCTTCGGTAGGTCTACCTTGACCTTCCCGATGTTCGCTTGGGTACCGAACGCTGCTTTGGGATAGGTGAGCTTCACGTTCAGGCTCGCACCATTAGCCCGCGATGTTTTCCCGTTGGTGGAGACCGAGAAGATCGGTTTGAACGCCAGCGTCGCACAGTTAGTGACCTGGAAGGGGACATGCAATACCGATACGGCTCCCTGGCTGCTGGTGAGGCTGCCCCCGATTTCTGTTGGAGCGCAGTTGGTCGGATTGAACGTGAAGTCCTGTCTATCGATCGACACGTTCACGTGCTTGATCTGCAGCGGGATACCGTCGATGATCTGCGGGATCGCGTACCGACCCGTCGCGTCAGATGTGATCGTTAGTGCGGCGTTTTCGGGGTTGACTTCGATCTTGGCTCGCACCACGACCTGTCCGAGGTTGAACGGACCGGCCTTCGCGGGATTCACGATCGACAGACCATAGGGAGCACCGTCGTAAGGGCCCGTGATGTATACCTTGCCGCCCTTGACTGTGTACGGATTGCCGCCCAATCCGACGCTGACCGTTGTTTCACCGATCAGGCTTTCAGGACCGCACGTACCCGCATCAGCTTGTGCTTCCCCGCACAACTTCACGCTCGATAGGGTGCCCAACAGTCCCGGGGGCATCTTCAACTGGATCGCGTCCAGGTTCTGATTGCCGTCTTCCCGTGACATCGTCATCGTGAACGGCGTGAACGCACCAGCCTGAATATTCAAACTGCCCGTCGTCAACGACGGATCGAACGGCAACGGGTTACTACAGGGGCTCCCGTTAGGACCACTCGTGATCTGGAATTCCGAGGAGGAATCGACCGGACTGTTCCCAGACCACGGTGAGATAGACGCCGTCGTCGTATAAGAACCACACAATGCCGGGGTACCCAACGGTGCCCTCGAACCACCAAAGAAATGCAACGTCAAATCTTCGAACGGTAGCTGCGGTGTTTCGTTGAACGTCGAGACTAGCTGGCCCGTTACAGGATCTGGTGTGACTTGGCCCGGGATCTTGACGATCACACCGGAGATCGGATCATGCGCGACGATATACAGCGCGAGGAGCGATCCGAACGGGTTCGCGTTCTGCTCAGCCAAGTATGCTGCACCTACAAGCGGGTTCGGCAACAACGGCGTCTTGATTTCGACCGTCCCGACCTTCGATGATTCAGCGCATGATTGTTCACTCGGGCTCTGCAAGCCGACTTCGCCGAGCCCGCACGCGGACAGGCCGTCCGCTCCAGCAGGATTGATAGCCACGCCCGCAGGCAGTGTGACGGTCGTGTCCCTCACCGATGCCTCGGTCAGCCCGGCAGGGTTCAAGCTCGCTTCCTGGGGAACGTGAACACCTACCGACAACCCTGTCGGAGTGCTGCCCTGCTGCCCATCGGGGGCCACCGTGATCGACGGTTCGAAGTTCAATCGGTTGCATCCATCCTGTGCGACTGGTTCACCCGCATCGTTCTGGGAGGTATACCCAAACGGCTGCGTGAACTGCCCGACCTGTTCCCAAGAGTCCGTTTCAATGCTCGTGCGCAGCGGGCCCGTGCACGACGTCGGCATGATCAACAACGGCTGCGGTTTTTCGGCGACCGGACACGACAACTCATGTCCCAATTCCCCATACTGGGCTTCGCCAACAAGACATTCCCTGTTGCGTGCGTTGTCGTGACGTGAATCGTCGGGCACACCCCAGAACGTGACGACATTCCCGATGAACGCCGCGGCCTGCGTGATGTTAGGCACAGTCACAACCACGCCATAACCACCTCCTGTACGCACAGACGTATCGAGGACTACAGGCCCAAAAGGGGTCTGGAAGCCAAACTTCGCAGGCTCCCCCACCGACGGTTCAAGACTATAGAGCGGCAAAGAGATCGCGTAGGGCACCCACGGCGTACCACCAAAGCTCGGACCGGTAGTGATCGGCGTCGCGACACCCACCACAGTGTTGTTCGGACAAATCGGCGCACCCCCTTCGGCAGATCGCAAAAAGATGGTCAGGCGACACTTTGGCAGCGGGGTTGGATTACCGACCAGTCCCGCTGGCAAGTTGAAACGTAGATCCTTGCTCATCGCGACAGGCTGCACTTCCAAAGTATTATTACTAAAATTGCCGCCGTGCAGCGCTGGTGTCGTCATGCTGTTGAGCATCAGTGTCGTGGTCAGCTGGAATGGGTGCGACCCGGCCTGTGTCGCCGGTGTCCCACCCTCTTCTTCAGCAGTCAGTTCATAGTCCTGTACACCATAAGACGGGACCGGCGCTTCCATCGCCAACGGGTGACGCACGGATACAGCCGGCGCTCCACCACCCGACACGCTCAATTCGTTTGTGCCCAGACCGGAACCAGGCGCGACATTTACACCGACCGCAATCACAATATGTTCGTAAGGCCGCACAGACACGCCATACTTGCATTCAAGCGTCTGCCCCGATATGACACATGGTGCCATCGGCACTTTAAACCCAAGAGTTTCAAAGTAGTGCAACTTTTCTTCGACCTCGCGCTGACCATACCAGCCTTCGCTTGAGCCTCCGCCTTCGACGTGCACGACGGTCGGTGTCACCCCAGCCGGAAACCTATCGACCACGGTGATGAAGTTCTTCGTTTCGTCGCTAAAGATCAATTCCTGCAAATGTTCGGTGGTCGTGTCACTGGTCGGCAAGTCACCGACGTTCGCGATATCAAGCACCACCCTCGATTCGCTGCTTTTGGGAGTCGCGGGCGCCGAGATGCTAGCCAGATGCCACCAGGGCTCAGCCGCTACAGCTCGACCGCTCAGACCCACCATCGACACAACCACCACGAGAATGCCGAGCAACGTATACCTCTTGACCCTCTCCATCATCATCACCTGTTGCCCTTCCGGGTCGCTTTGGCTTCACGAGACCGCTTGGCTGGGTAGCCCTTCCTGGCCTGCCGTTCGCACACCGTACGCTTCCTCACCTTCTTCTTACGGCACGCTCGCAACGCCTTAGCGAGCTTCTGCGCACGTGTCAGCGACCTAGGCTTTACACTAGGCCCAGGCTGCGAGACGAGCACGTTACCCACACCGTTAAAGGTCGCGCTCGGAGCCGCACCAAATATCGCGGGCTGCGGCGAAGGCGCAGCCTTACACGAATCACCACTAGTGCACGGCGGCGAGGAAACCGGCACCGATCGGCACGGCGCAACCGTGGTGCATACATGCGCGTCGTACACGTCATACGCCGTGTCATAGTCTTCACCAACGAGCTTAGCAGCCGTTATGAAGAACACGTCATCCCCACTTTCACTCGCATCGAAGAACGTCGATTCAGACGACGACTGCCCAGAGGAGACAAGACTCACGCACCCACCATCACGTTCGCTGAACGTCACGCTCGCACTCGTGCAATCCCCCACACCCGGCTGCTCATACTCATACACGTCCGCGAGCCCGTTAGTGTCCTGGGGCACAAGCGCATCACTACTGTCAAAGAACAACCGGCCACTATCAGACAGAGAACGCGGCTGATAAAACGCTACATCCCACGCTTCGTGCCAACTGGGCGAAAGCACAGACGCAAGCCAATGACCACCCTGGAATTCCGGTGCGTCACTCCGCCCCTCCCAGTCTTCGCTTGAATCCATCAGCGGCGTTTCAGTATCGAGATGTATGTTCCTGTTAGCGTCAAAAATACCGACGGGGCGTGCACCCGTCGGATTACACGAAGCGCATACCAGCCGGTTAGCGATCGCGTCATACAGATAAGCCTCCTCATCAGGTTGACCGCTAACCGCATCGTCATTGTCATAACCAGTCAACGACTTGTCGGACATAAAAGACACAAAACGCCCATCCGGCGACACACGCGAAGAAAGGAAACTTACCTGGAGACCCTCGGATTCGAAATTGCGCCAGCCTTTCTTATCGGCGGCAGAAAGCGTCGCGATGAATGTAGTCGTCCACGCACTGCCATCATAATGCAGCACATAAAGGTTATTGCCACCCTTCACCGCACCACTAGCAAGAACACCTTTTGCCACGAAATACACGTACGAGCCATCTTCGCTGGTGCCAACCAGACTATCCTCCACCAACGCACTACGTTCGCCATCGAGATGATTAACCGTAAGATCCGTGCTCGTACCCGTCGCCGGATCAAACACATACAATTCACCTTCCAACGTGCTAAGGTCGCTTTCTGGCTCCAAGTAGAAAATCCTCGAGCCATCTTTGCTCATTGTCTCAAAGTCCGTATCCCCTTTGCTATCACCGAACGGTACCGTCTTTCCTGCCACCATGTCACGCGCGTAGTAACGAAAGGAGCTTCCCGCTGAATAGTTGAACACAACCCAGCGCCCGTCACTCGACACGGCATCAGGAGTCGTCGAATGGGGGCCCCCCGCTGCACTGTTGCTGAAGCCAGCTCCGGGTTCCGACTCTCCATTGGGGAGAATGTTCACAAGCTTGAGCTGTCCACCCCCCCACTCATACAGATTGGCACCTTCAGTCAGATACACCTCTCCACCTTCGTGCGCTTCGGGAGTCAATGCCAACGGACTAGTGAAGATGACATGACTCAGATCTGGAGTCACGGCCTCAAGGTTCATTCGTTCTGAACCGCTTTCCCCACCGAATTTCGTGCCCGGTGGGACATTTGCCGCCGAAACGAGCGGCCGATATGTTTCGCTTGTGTTATCGCGCAAATAAAGCGTCTGTTCGGTTACTTCATCAGACTGCGGCGCTATAACCCCCCGCGAATCCAAGGTGGGTCCCCGCGGTTCAAAGGTAGCCAACGACAGGTCCGGCGAAAAGAGGTAGAAGCCTTCAGAGGATTCAGTCAAATATGTCGCCGTTGTCCCTCCTTCCGGGGGGAGACTCTGCTTCGGGGAGATATCTCGCGTACGCCAACCAGCAGCGCTACGCTCCGAGAGCAGCGTGGCACCCGCCGTAGGATTGACATTGCTCCCCACGTGACCGACGATTCCTTCCCCGAGCGGTTCGCTCGCCGTATACGTGATTCCACTACCGTCAGCCGCCGCCTGCGCGCGATCGACATCTTCGATCAACGCACCACCTTTATCCGGCGGAGAGACAAGTTCCCATGCACGACCATCAGGCAACACCGGCGCACCACCCCCAAGCTGGGTCATGAACGTACGGTCTGTGCCTTCCACCGTCCCAATTTCGCTTTCGCTCACGACACGATAATGGTAGATCGTGTTTGGTTCCAGACCCTGAACGTGATAAGTGACCGCTACATATCCCATGCCTTCGCCAGTATTCCCAACGAGAATGTGACCGTAGGCGGTACTCGTACCGTATTCCAGACGGTATGTCGTGTTCGCGCCGACCGGATCGATGTTTGCCGATAGCGTCACGCTCGTCGCCGTCACGCTCGTCGCCCACGGACCTTCCACATATGCCGGCGGTATCTCTTCAAAGCTCTCATCAGCACCGGGATTCGAGCCCAGCGCATTGTGGGCCATGATCCGCCAGTGATAGGTCACGCCCGGAACTAGCGTCTTCTGCGGCAAGGCGACTTCCACGTGTTCTTCACCGAAGCCTGACCCTGCCAACAGCACGGGCGCTGTGCTCGTCGCGTTTGCGTAACCACTGGTTTTGAAATCAGCTTCATCGACGTATTCGAACCTGACTTCGGTGGCGTGACCCTCGGGATCGACGACCCCTTCGAAGATCGCTGCGCCACGCGGTTCCGCCGCCACCTTCTCGCTACCAGACTCAACCAACGGACCAGGCGGCGGCACCGCAAACCCCCACACACCAAAATGACCATATTCCGATGTTTCCTCATCGGTCCCATATGCCAACAGCTCTTTGAGCGCTTCATCGAACACCAAGCCGCTAGCCAGAAAGATCAGGGTGTGCCCGCCGAAGCTCGCGAGCTCTTCCCCGGCAAGACCGTACTCCTTGAAAGAGCCTTCTTCGGAGAAGCTCCCTTGCGAGATGAACAGATCACCCGAGACCCCTAGTGCAATCGACTGGACCGTTTCGCTGCCTTCGTCGAACTTCGCGAGCATTTCGATACCACCCGCTTCAAACCCACGCACACCAGGCACACCTTCAACCTTCACGAACACATCACCCACAGCGTTGACCGCGAGCGCCGTGACCTTCCCTTCGCTAGAGAGCGCCGACAATGAAATGTTTTCCTTCCACACACCGGACGGTTCGAAGACCTGTACACGCGCCTTATCTCCCACATACACATCCCCACCAGGACCCACCGCGATAAACGCCTTCGCAGCCACCCAGTCGAATTCGCCGTCACCTGCGCCCTGCGTACCAGCCTGGCATTCTTCCCCAGCGACGCACACATCCGCGCCGTCTTTGTTCACATGCCCACCGAACACGCGCAAGAACTTGCCTTCAGCAGTGAACTCCTGCACACGATAATTACCGGCGTTAACCACATACACATCACCATGAGACGCACCCGGTTCGTTATCGACCGCCACACCATAAACGTTTTGATCAGAGAACTCACCAGCGCCCGACCCTACGACGCCGCCCCATTCCAGCAAGAATTTTCCCGACTGATCGAACTCCTCGATCCGCTGTTTACGCGTATCGCTGACGTAAATATCACCGCTTTCCCTATCAACAGTCATACCATCGGCTTCATATTCGATCTGTCCAGCTTCTTCGCCCACCGAACCGAATAGGAACGACCCGCCTGCCGCCCACGCCAACCCCGCACCACCCACAAGCACACAACCCAACGCGCACACACACACCAACACACCCAACAACAGTCGGCGAGCACCCATCACACCCATCCCCTCCTCGAGCAATCGACAAAACGACCACCCGAGGAGCCCGGGCAGCACAAAACCGTCACGGGCACACAACCCAGGACGGCAGAAGAACAAGCAGCAGAAAGCGCGCTTAGCGCGCGCGAGAAACCAAGCCGGGCGCTACACCCGGCCAACCGCGCATCAAAGCCGCGGCGAAGAGAGCTAGCGCCTAGACGCCAACAGTCCCAGAGAGAGAGAGAGAGAGAGAGACGCGTCAGCCACGCTGACGCGTCCTATTACGGACCCGTCAAAGCGACACGGACTCTCAAGCACGTTATTCCCCAAAGAAACCACGCGAACAACAACTCCCTCTCGGTTGCGACCCGGTCCCTCTCCCAAGGTCCCCGTCAAAACAAGTTGGTGTCGACCACAAGAACCGACCCAAACCCGACCTTATGTTTACCCGGCACCCCTCGTGGGCTGTCGAGTCAATGGTGGGTTATACACGATGAACAAACTCATGTCAACCCCCTACGGGAAGTCCCCCACCCATAGAGCGCTCGTAGCTTAGTAAGGAGCACAGCACGGGTCCGCGCCCTCCCGGCTGCTTCATCGACCCGCGAGCGCCAAGTGCACCGCATTGCCTCGTTCTGTGAGCGTCCAGGCGTTGGGCTCGCCCTTGGCCTGTCCTTCGCCGTGGTTTTCGATCAGGCCGGCGTGCTGTAGACGGCCTAGGAGGCGCGATGTTTGGCCCTCGTCGCTGATGCCGGCGGTATCGGCTATGTGGCGGTTGGATGGATAGGACCCCTGTCCGCCCTCGTTGGCGATCGTCGCGAGCACGAGCGCGGTGCGATAGGTGAAGCGGATCGGAAGGTCCTTGAACGGGTCGCTGGGAGCACCAGCGGCCTTGGTGTGCGCCTTCGGCGGCGGACGGTCGAGCTCGCGCCGCGCAGCGCCCGCCCCAAGATAGGGATGGACGATCATCCCCATCAACGGGCCTAGGAGCTCCACAAGCGGCTGACAGCCACCTTCGAGGAGGCGACCGTGGATCACCGACAGCGCTCCCCCGACGACACCGTGAGCGGTGAGCGACGGCAGTTCGTTGCCCAGCTTGGCTTCGCTACGGCCCTCGTCTATCGCGGTGGCGAGCAGCTCGACCGTGTGTTTGCGGCGCGCAGAGACTTGCGGTCCAGCTCTGAGCGTCTCCACCACGCACAGGCGCGCGAGACCGGGCTCGGCGTCGAGCTGCTCCAGCAGTGTGCTCAGCCCAGCCCTGACACGATCGTTCCACTTGCACTCACGCTCATACGCGGGAACCACACGCGCGGCGACCCGCTCGAGCGCCTGCTCAAACGCCGCGATAAAGCATGCTTCGCGGTCCTCGAAGATCTCATAGAACGTGCGCCGCGAAACACCCGCGCGCTTGCAGATAGAGCCCACGCTCGCGCCCTCGATACCGCCCTCGGTGAGCACTTCGGTGAACGCCAACAGCAGGCGCCGGCGCTGCATCTCGATCACGTGCGCACCCTGACGAGCAGAACCATTCGCGACGCGAGCGCTGTTGTGCACGACCGTGGCGTCACGCGCGCGCGGTTTGACCCGCGAGGGCAAAGTGCACCTCCTCGCCACGCTCTGTGAGCCTCCACGCATTCGGCACCCCCGCAACAGAACCATTCTCGCCCTTCTCGATCAACCCGAGGCGCTCCAGACGCGCCAACAGCTTCGAGATCTGCCCCTGATCACCGACCTCTGACGCGTCGGCGATCACACGATTCGACGAACCAGGATCAGCCGCGACCGCGCCCAGGACCCGCACCGTGCGATACGTCAGGCGCATCTGGAGATCCTTCAACGGATTCGAAGGCGCCACAGGCGCGTGCACGGTAGTCCTGCGGATACGCCGCGAGAGCTCACGACGCGCCGCGACGGGCCCAAGGTAGGGCAGCACGATCATGCTCATCAACTGACCCGTCAGGCCCACCAGCGGTGTACGGACGCCGTTGACCAGACGCGCGTGCAACACCGACAACACACCACCAACAACCCCCTCAGCCATCAACGACGGCAAACCACCGCTCCCCTTCGCCTGCTTGCACCCTCCATCGATAACCACCACTATCGCGGCGAGCACTCGCTTGCGACGCTCGAGTGCCCTCGGTCCCGCCTCCAGCGAACCGATGATCAAAAGCCAACCCGCACCACGCTCCACATCAAGGAAACCCAGCAACGCGATCAGAGCCGTCCTGACCCGCACATCCCATTTCGCTCGCGGGTCATACGCGTCGAGCACACACCGCGACGCGCGCGTGAGCGCGTCATCCAATGCCGCCAACGAACACGCCTCGCGGTCCTCGAAGATCTCATAGAACGTGCGCCGCGACACACCAGCACGCGCCACCACATGCGCGACCGTCACATTCCCAACGCCCTGCTCACACGCAAGCTCGGTCATCGCCGCCAACAATCGCGCGCGCTGGATCTCACCCACACGCCCAGGATCAGACCCATTGCTGTGGGAGGCTGTCAGTCCGTCGGGCGCCGTCCTCCTAGACGGCGCCCTTCCCGTAGCGAACATCTCATTTCTTCTTATGCTTGACCGTCTTCTTAGACTTAGCCTTCTTGGCCTTCTTCTTCGGGCACCCAGTCGCGGTGATCGGTGTTGATTGTTTGATCGACATCCCGTTCGCCGCGACAAACGACGTCGGCATCACCAATTTGCTCGTACACAGGTTCCCGTTCGCAGCGAGCGCGCTGTCCGGTCCTTGCGGGAGCTTCAGTTCGAACGTGCCGATCGGGACATCAGGGATCGTTCTGAACGTGCTGCTCGTGATCCCAGCGGGACTGATGAACGTTTCCCCATGCAAGTACACGGTCACTCCCTCGCCCGACAGCGCGACGATCAGTTCGGGGAACTTCGCGCCACCATGACTCACAAAATACGCCGGGCCTTCCAAATAGACCGGTAGCACCGGGGTCGTGGCCGTCGCGCTACCGATCCTCGAATCAGGCGGGCATGTCGCCGGGTTCGCTTCAAACACGCTAGCCGGACACGCCTTCTGCAGCGTCGTCAGCCTGGACGGTAGTTGCTTGGGTAGATCGACCTTGACCTTGCCGATGTTCGCCTGGGTACCGAACGCTGCTTTGGGATAGGTGAGCTTCACGCTCAGGCTCGCACCGTTAGCTCTTGATGTTTTCCCGTTCGTGGAAACCGAGAAGATCGGTTTGAACGCCAACGTCGCACAGTTAGTGACCTGGAAGGGAACATGCAATACCGATACGGCTCCCTGACTGCTGGTGAGGCTGCCCCCGATTTCCGTGGGAGCACAATTGGTCGGATTGAACGTGAAGTCCTGTCTATCGATCGACACGTTCACGTGCTTGATCTGCAGCGGGATACCGTCGATGATCTGCGGGATCGCATAGGGCCCAGTGCTATCGCTCGTGATCGTCAAAGCCGCGTTTTCGGGGTTGACTTCGATCTTCGCCCGCACCACGACCTGGCCCAGGTTGAACGGACCGGCCTTCGCGGGGTTCACGATCGACAGACCATAGGGAGCACCGTCGTACGGGCCGGTGATGTACACCCTGCCGCCCTTGACGGTGTACGGATTGCTGCCCAATCCGACGCTGACCGTCGTTTCACCGATCAGACTTTCAGGACCACACGTCCCAGCATCAGCTTGTGCTTCACCGCACAACTTCACGCTCGATAGGGTTCCCAGTAGTCCTGGGGGCATCTTCAACTGGATCCCATCCAGATTCTGATTGCCGTCTTCACGTGACATCGTCATCGTGAACGGCGTGAACGCACCAGCCTGAATATTCAAACTGCCCGTCGTCAATGACGGATCGAACGGCAACGGGTCACTACACGGACTGCCGTTGGGACCACTCGTGATATCGAATTCTGAGGAGGAAGCCGTCGGAGCGTTCCCGGACCACGGTGCGATAGACGCGCTCGTCGTATAAGAACCACACAAGGCTGGGGTACCCAACGGTGCCCTCGAACCACCAAAGAAATGCAACGTCAAATCTTCGAACGGTAGCTGCGGCGTATTATCGAACGTCGAGACGAGCTGTCCAGTCACCGGATTTGGTTTGACTTCCCCGGGGATCTTCACGCGCACACCGGAGACCGGATCATACACCACGATATAAATCGCGATCAGACTCCCGAACGGGTTGGCTTCCTGCTGAGCCAAATATGCAGCACCGACCAGCGGGTTCGCCAACAACGGCGTATGAATTTCAACAGTTCCGATCTTCGACGATTCAGGACATGTTTGTTCAGCCGCGCTTTCCAAACCGACTTCGCTCAAACCACATGCCGACAAACCATCTGCGCCAGCCGGATTGATAGCCACACCAGCAGGCAACGTAACAGTCGTGTCCTTTACCGCTGACTCCGCCGAACCCGTCGGGTTCAAACTCGCTTCCTGCGGGACATGCACATCAACAGTCAAACCCGAGGGAGTGCTCCCCTGCTGCCCATCAGGCGCCACCTTAATCGACGGTTCAAAATTCAACTGATTACACCCATCCTCACTAACCGGTTCACCCACATTATTCTGGAAGGTATACCCAAACGGTTCGGTGAACTGACCTATATCAGACCACGAATCAGCCTCAACCGTGCTATGCAACGGGCCCGTGCACGACGTCGGCAAGATCAGAAACGGTTGCAATTTTTCATTGCTCGGACACGATGGTTCGGGACCAAGTGTTTCAGAAACCCACGCTTCGATGTTCCCTATGCATTCATAGTTACGGGAGTTGTCGTGTCGCGAGTCGCCAGGCACACCCCACAACGTGAGGATGTTCCCGATGAACGCTGCGCCCTGCGTGATGTTGGGGACTGTCACGACGACACCGTAATCACCGCCGGTGCGCACGGACGTATCGAGGACCACCGGCCCCACTATTGTCTGGAAACCGAACTTCGCCGGTTCGCCAACCGACGGTTCAAGACTATACACCGGCTCGGAGATCGCAAGCGGAACATAGGGGACACGCCCAGCGGCATTGGGACCCTTCGCATCCCTAGTCGTGACGATCGGTGTCGCGACACCCACAACCGTACTATTTGGACAACCGACTCTCGTCGTGAGTATCCTTGTGAACTGATACAGGCTGCACTTCGGCAACGGTACCGGATTGCCCACCAAACCAGCCGGAAGATCGAAGTGCAGGTCCTTCGTCATCGCCACTGGGTCCACCTCGGGAACAATTTCGGGTCCTCTTTCATTTTGTACTGTTCCGCTTTCTATCAAAGCCGGTGTCGTATCGCTATTGAACATCAGCGTCGTGGTCAGCTGGAATGGGTGCGACCCAGCCTGTGTCGCCGGCAACCCACCTTCTTCTTCAGGCATCAATTCATACGTCTGCACACCGTACGCCGGTACGGGATCTTCCAGCGCGAGCGCACGACGCGAGAAGACCGCCGGAGCGCCACCGCCGGACACATTGACTTCATTCTGTCCGTCACCCGCTCCCGGCGTGACCTTCGTCATGATATTGATGATGATCTGTTCATACGGCCGCACCGGTTTTGCGATACTACACGTCACTGTCTGACTCGAGATCGAACACAACCTCGGCCGATGAACCAATTCGAGAAAATATTCTATAGCCTGATCGCCATATTCATTCAGAGTACCGCCACCGCCTTCCGCATGCACTTCCGTCGGGGTCACACCCGCAGGCAGCGTATCGACGACCGTGACAAAATGGCTGCTTTTACCTGAGATAGCTTCGATCAAGTTTTCGTGGATACTGCCGGGAGTTGACGTGTCACCGAGATTCGCGACGACTAGATTGATGCTCGCTTCACTGCTTTTCGGGCTCGCCGGCGAGGACATCGTCACTACATGCCACCACGGCTCCGCCGCGAACGCCTGACCCGTGCCAACCAACACGAACAACACGACGAGCACGATACTCGCCGAAGCGCTTCTCTTCAGAACGTTCATGCTCATCACCGCTCCCCCTTCCCGCTCGTCTTGGCCTTACCCGACTTGACCGGGTAGTGCTTCCTCGCCTGCCGTTCGCACACAACTCGCTTGCGCTTACTCTTCTTCTTATGACACGTCTTCAACGCCCGCGCGAGCTTCTGCGCATTCGTCAACGACTTCGATTTCACACCAGACGCGGGCAAGGCGACCACATTGCCCTCACCATTGAACGTCGCGCTCGGCGCCGTACCAAAGATCGCGGGCTGCGGCGATGGTGCCGCCTTGCACGAATCACCCGACGTACAGGGCGGCGGAGACACCGGTTCGCTATGGCACGGCACCGCCGTCGAGCACACATGCGCGTCATACACGTCATAGGACGTGTCGTAGTCTTCACCGACCAGTTTGCTCGTCGTGATAAAAAACACGTCATCGCCGCTTTCGCTCGCGTCGAAAAACGTCGATTCATCCGCGGACTGCCCCGAGGAGATCAAGCCCACACAACCACCCGAACGTTCGCTGAACGTCACGCTACCATCCCTACAATCGCCCACACCGGCAGGCTCGTACTCGTACACGTCCGCCAGCCCATTAGTGTCCTGCGGCACAAGTGCATCGCTGCTGTCGAAGAACAACCGCCCTTCATCGGACAACGAACGCGGCTGATACGAATCGACACTCCAGTATCCGTGCCAAGCCGGCGGAAGTATCGCCGCCAACCAATGACCACCTTCTTCATCCCACGAATCGTTCTGATCCATCAGCAGCGTTGGTGCGTCCCCTGATGCCACATCGTCTACGCCGACCGGGCGCGCGCCGGTCGGGTTGCACGACACGCACGCCAGTCGGTTCGCCACAGCGTCATAAAGGTACGCCTCCTCGTCGGGCTGCCCACTGACAGCGTCATGATTGTCATAACCGGTCAACGACCTATCAGACATGAACGCCACATAACGCCCATTAGAGGACACCCGCGAAGTAATGTTCCGAAGCACCGGTCCTCCTTCCCCAGAACGCCAGTCTTTTTGATCTTCACTCGACAGCGTCGCGATGAACGTGATCGTCCATTCACCCCCATTGTCCTGTGACACATACAGATTATCTTGGCCTTTAGTGGCACCATCTGCGAGCACACCCTTAGCCACAAAATAAACATACGAACCATCTTCGCTGGCACCAACAAGCGTACTCTGCACACCAGCGTTCGGTTCACCATCCAAATGGCCAGTCGTTATATTCGTCTTCACACCAGTCGCCGGATCCAGCACGTACAGTTCGCCTTCTTCATCTCCCTGCTCGTTTTCTGGTTCCAGGTAGAAGACCTTCGACCCATCGCTGCTCATCGTCTCAAAATCCGTAAAACCATCCTCACGACCGAGCTGAACGGTCTTTTTTTCGACCATGTCACGCACGTAATAACTATGATTACTTACAGTCGCCCCAGATCTGAACACTATCCAACGCCCATCACTGGAAATAGCATGCGCGGTCATGCCGTACCCGCCGCTACCCTGAGCGCCTAGAGACATTCCCTGATTGGTCTGTTTGCCTTCCGGCAGGACGCTTACCAACTGAAGACGCCCCCCACTCCACTCAAACAAATTGTTTTCGATTTCGGATTTACTCGTAAGTGCTTCCGGGGTCAACATCGCGGGACTACTTAGAACTACATGCGTGAGATCAGGAGTCGCGGCGAGAAACCTGATCTCTACCTGTTTTTCTAGTTCCCCGGTATGTGGACCGAACCTTGTTCCCGGTGGCACATTCACGGGCGTCACGAGCGGCAGATATGTTTCACTCGCGTTATCACGTAGATAAGGAGTTAGTTCCGTAGCTTCATTTGACTGCCGTGCCACTGTCCCGCTCGGCGCAAAGACAGCCAAAGAGAGATCTGGTGAGAAGAGATGGAATGCTTCCGAGGCACCAAACAGGTAGGAGCCCGATGTCCCTTCCGCCGGGAGGGTCTGCTTCGGAGAGATATCACGCGTCCTCCAACCACCGGCCGTGCGCTCCGAGAGGATCGTCGCGGTAGAACTAGGATAACCAGCGATAGAGAGATGACCGGAGACGTTTTCTCCGATCGGTTCGCTCGCGGAGTACGCGATACCGCTACCGTCACTCGCGGCCTGAGCTACCTCGATGTTTTCGATCAGCGCGCCGCCTTTATCGGCCGGTGAAACCAGTTCCCACGCTCGTCCGTCAGGCAGCGCCAGCGCACCGCCCGCCGGTTGCGTCGTGAACGTGTGATCGACGCCTTCGACGGGACCCACTTCGCTGCTGGTCACGACACGATAGTGATAGGTCGTGCCCGGTTCCAATTCCTGGACGTGATAAGTGACCGGCACATAAGTTGTGACGTCACCGACGTTACCGACGAGAACGTGTCCGTAGGCGGTACTCGTACCGTATTCCAGACGGTACGTCGTGTTCGCGCCGACCGGATCGATGTTCGCCGATAGCGTCACGCTCGTCGCCGCCACGCTAGTCGCCCACGGACCTTCCACATACGCCGGCGGTATCTCTTCAAAACTCTCATCAGCACCGGGATTCGAGCCCAGCGCATTATGGGCCATGATCCGCCAGTGATAGGTCACACCCGGAACCAGCGTCTTCTGCGGCAAAGCGACTTCCACGTGTTCTTCACCGAAACCTGACCCTGCCAACAGGACGGGCGCGGTCCTCGTCGCGCTCGCGTAACCACTGGTTTTGAAATCAGCTTCATCGACGTATTCGAACCTGACTTCGGTGGCGTGCCCCTCGGGATCGACGACCCCTTCGAAGGTCGCTGCGCCACGCGGTTCCGCCACCACCTTCTCGCTACCAGACTCGACCAGCGGACCAGGCGGCGGCACCGCAAACCCCCACACACCAAAGTGACCATATTCCGATGTTTCCTCATCGGTCCCATATGCCAACAGCTCTTTGAGTGCTTCATCGAACACCATGCCGCTTGCCAGACGGATCAGGGTGTGCCCGCCGAAACTAGCGAGCTCTTCCCCGGAAGGACCGTACTCCTTGAAAGAGCCTTCTTCGGAGAAGCTTCCTTGCGAGATGAACAGATCACCCGAGACCCCTAGCGCGATCGACTGGACCGTTTCGCTGCCTTCGTCGAACTTCGCCAGCATTTCGATACCGCCCGCTTCAAACCCACGCACACCTGGCACACCTTCAACCTTCACGAACACATCACCCACAGCGTTGACCGCGAGCGCCGTGACCTTCCCTTCGCTAGAGAGCGCCGACAATGAAATGTTTTCCTTCCACACACCGGACGGTTCGAAGACCTGTACACGAGCCTTATCGCCCACATACACATCCCCACCAGGACCCACAGCGATAAACGCCTTCTCAAACGCCCAGTCGAATTCGCCGTCACCCGTGCCCTGCGTACCAGCCTGGCATTCTTCGCCAGCGACGCACACATCCGCGCCGTCTTTGTTCACATGCCCACCGAACATACGCAAGAACTTGCCTTCAGCAGTGAACGCCTGCACACGGTAATTACCGGCGTCGACCACATACACATCACCATGAGACGCACCCGGTTCGTTATCGACCGCCACGCCATACGCGTTACTGCTGGAGAACTCACCAGCGCCCGACCCTTCTACGCCACCCCATTCCAGCAAGAATTTTCCCGACTGATCGAACTCCTCGATCCGCTGTTTATGCGAGTCGCTGACATAAATATCACCGTTTTCCCTATCGACCGCCATGCCATCGGCTTCATATTCGATCTGTCCAGCTTCTTCGCCCAGCGAACCGAATAGGAACGACCCGCCCGCCGCCCACGCCAACCCAGCACCGCCCACAAGCACACAACTCATCGTGCACACACACACCAACACACCCAACAGCAGCCGGCGAGCACCCATCACACCCATCCCCTCCTCGAGAGACCAGACACACGACCACCCGAGGAGCCCGGGCAGCACAAAACCGTCACGGGCACACAACCCACGACGGCAGAAGAACAAGCAGCAGAAAGCGCGCTTAGCGCGCGCGAGAAACCAAGCCGGGCGCTACACCCGGCCAACCGCGCATCAAAGCCGCGGCGAAGAGAGCTAGCGCCTAGACGCCAACAGTCCCAGAGAGAGAGAGAGAGAGAGAGAGAGACGCGTCAGCCACGCTGACGCGTCCTATTACGGACCCGTCAAAGCGACACGGACTCTCAAACACGTTATTCCCCAAAGAAACCACGCGAAATACAACTCCCTCTCGGTTGCGACCCGGTCCCTCTCCCAAGGTCCCCGTCAAAACAAGTTGGTGTCGACCACAAGAACCGACCCAAACCCGACCTTATGTTTGCCCGGCACCCCTTGTGGGCTGTCGAGTCAATGGTGGGTTATACACGAGTATAGAACTCATGTCAACCCCCTGGGGGGAGAAGTTCTCTCGATGGCGAGTCCGGATCGCCGGACGCGAGGGCGTGGAGCGTCGAGATCAGGGGCCGAGCAATACGGCGGGATCGGCGCGTGGCGCGAGGTTGCGCGGAGGCTCGGCGCTCGCGCCGCGCCCCTCGGCGAGCGCGCCCAGCAGGGCCTCGCGGTGGCCCGCGAAGCGCTCGCGCGCGTAGGGCACGGCCAGTTCACGCGCCACCATGAAGGTCCAATCGGAGGCCTGTAGCGCCAGCAACTCGCGCATCGCCGTGGCGCCCGTCTGCGCCCCCGCGGCGAGTGTCTGCAGCTCGGCGGCGCGGGTGGCGAAGGCCATGTCGGCGACCGCCGGCCCCGACCAGGTCGAGAGGTCTCCACCCCTGCCCCAGGTGCTCGGCTCCCACTCCTGCTCGACGGGCGCCGGGTCGCGCATAGCCTGAGCTTGGTCGAGGCGCACGAGCGACAGCTCCTGTTTGGAGCACTCCTCCACGACCGCGCGCAGCCACTGGACTCCCTCATACCACCAGTGGCCCAGCAGCTCGGTGTCGAGCGCGCAGACGACCAGCCCGCCGCCGGGCAACGGGGGGGCGCCGCCGGGCAGCGCAGCTCCCTCGCCGCCCAATCCGCTCGCACCGCCCAACCGCTGGATCGTGTGGGCCACGAAGTCGGCGGCGTGCTCGCGCACGAGGCTCATCGCCAGCTCGTGGTCATACGCGCCCCCGTCGTTGGCCCACGGCGTGTGGTGGTGGACCGTGTGGCGGTGGTAGTCGCGGTAGCGGCCGTGCGCCGGGTAGCCGCGCTCGCTCCATACGCGCGCGATCGTGGCGCGGTCGATCGGCACGAGCGTCACGCCGGACTCGCCCACGAGTGGGCGCAGGTGCTGGGGGGCGCCAAGGCCGTAGCGGCCGGTTAGCTCAACGCACGTCGCGCGCACGCCCGCGTCGGCGAGCAGCGGCTCCAGATGCGAGGCGTGCGCGCACTCCGGCAGCCAGAAGCCACCCTTCCAATCGTTCCCGAAGCGCGTGCGATGAGAGTCGACGCCCGTCTGTACCTGGGCGCGCACGCCCGCGTCGCTCGCGAGCAGCGGTAGCACCGCGTGGGTGGCCGAGGAGGTCCACTGCGCGTAGGGTGCGAGCGCGCCGAGCAGGTCGCCGCCGAGCCCCCGGAAGCGGACCAGCGCCGACTCGTACTCCGCCCACGAGCGCTCCAGCTCGCGCGCGAGCGTGGGGAAGCCGGTCTCGCGCAGACCGGCGATGTCTTCGGCATGGGTACGGCGCCGCACCTCCTCGACGAACGCTTCAAAGCGCCCCCCTACGCCCGGTGCTTCGAGCTGGTCGCACAGCACCGGCGTCAGCGACAGCGTCAGCGGCGCGCCCGCGTCGAGTAGGTCCAACAGCGGCAGGTAGCTGCCGGCGATCGCCTCCCACAGCCACTCCTCGCCGAAGGGCCAGGTGCCGAAGCCCTCGACGTAGGGCATGTGTGTGTGCAGGACGATCGCCAGCTCCCCTGCGTCGGAGGAGCGCCTCACGGCTTGACAACCATGAGGCGCCGTAGACGGAGGTTGTCGCTCACGGGCAGCAGACGGCGATGAAGTCGAGCGCCGTGTCGAGATCCGCCTCAGCGGCGGGGCGCAGGGCGAAATCGCTGGCGGCGATCGCCGGGGTGAACCAGCCGTAGAACGGCCTGGTCAGGCGCAGGCGCGGGTGGACCCGATCCCAGCCGAACTTCAGCGCGAGCGCGTGGGCGCGCAGCTTGCGCGTATGAAACAGGCCATACATCTCGACCGTGCCAAACACGCCACGGCACAGCAGCTCGAATTCCTCGCAGCGATACTCGTGCACGTGCCACGGGTTGTCCGAGCGCTCGGCGCCCTTGGGGGCGAGCGTCAGCACGTTTGGAGTCGAGACGAACACGACACCCTGACCCGACCCTGCAGAGCTCGGTGCTCCGGACTGTGGCTCTCTTCCCGTCACGAGCGAGTGAAAGTGCGCGAGTACCGCCGCCGGGTCCTGCAGGTGCTCGATCGTCTGCAGGAACACAACCGCGTCCGCTGGCTCGGGGAACGTCTCGACCAGGTCGCGGGCGAAACGCAGCTGCGGACGGCGGTAGCGTAGGCGCGCGTGCTCGTGCGCCTCGGGGTTGGCGTCCACGCCGACGACGCTGCGCGCGGCGCGCGCGAGCAGGTCCGAGCCGTAGCCCTCGCCGCAGGCCATGTCGATCACGCGTTGACCACCGACGCGCGCGGCGATCCACTCGTAGACCGCGAGATGGCGGCGATACCAGTAGTTCTCCTCGGGCACGTCCGGCAGCGTGCGCTCGCCCGTCAGTGCGAGCGGCGGCACACCTTCGGGCTGATTGCCCTGTTGGAAGACGGGCGCGGTGGTGCCCTGAGGGGCACAAGCGGTCGCGGAGGGCACGGACACGGAGCGCGAGTATACGAGCGTGACACGACCGGCGCTCGGGCTGCCGTTATGTCCTCGCGCGCCTGCCGTGCCGGTGCCTTATTGTCCCACGCCGTGACACCTGTGCTCTCGGCGGAGGATATCCGTGACGTCAACACGCGCTACCACGACGTGGCGGCCGACCACTACGACGCGAAGTGGGGCATCGACTTCGGCGACATCGGCGAGGCGCAGGTCCTCTCCAAGGTGCGCAAGGCGCTCGGCCGCGAGCCCACCCGCTTCGAGCGCTCTCTGGAGATCGGCTCGGGCACCGGCTATTTCACGCTCAACCTGATGCGCGCGGGCTTGATCGGGCAGGCGACCTGCACCGATATCTCCCCCGGAATGCTCGCCACGCTGAGCGCCAACGCCGAGCGCCTTGGTCTCGACGTGAAAACGGTGCCCACCGACGCCGAGCGGTTGCCGTTCGAGGACGCGAGCTTCGACCTGGTGATCGGCCACGCGATCCTGCATCACATCCCCGACCTGGCACAGGCATTTCGCGAGTTCGCGCGCGTGCTCGCGCCCAGTGGCACGGTGCTGTTCGCCGGCGAGCCCTCGCGCTACGGCGACAGACTGGCGAACGTTCCCAAGCGCGCCGCGGGCGCGGTCGCACCGCTGTGGCGCAGGGCGATCGGCGCGCGTCCCGCGCCCCCCGCTGACGGAGGCGCCCCCGAGGCTTCTCTGGAGGGGTTCGTGGATGTGCACGCCTTCTCCCCCGGCGAGCTGTCGGGCTTCGCAAAACAGGCCGGTTTCACCTGTGTGCGCGTGACCGGCGAGGAGCTGCTCGCCAACTGGTTCGGTTGGACCAACCGCACGCTGGAGGCCTCCGCCCATCCCGACGACGTGCCCTGGGGTTGGCGCAACTATGCCTACCGGGGATACCTCGCGCTGCAGGGTGTCGACAGGCGCCTGCTGGAGTCGCGGCTGCCGCCGGCGATCTTCTACAACCTAATCGTCACGGCTTCCAAGCCGTAGCAGATCGTTGGCCCGATGGGCCCACGAGAATTGGGCTTGGAGAAGATAACCGCAATGCGACTGTTCAGCCGTGGCCGCCCACTCAAGCGCTGGCGCTATGTGGGGGTGTTCGGCGAGCGGTTCATGATCTGCGCGGCCGCGGTCCAGATCGGGCCGGCGCGCCAGACATTCTGGGCTGTCTACGAGCGGGCGAATACGCTGGCGGGCACATCTGATGCGCACCCTAAAGGGCATACCCGAAGGGCACACAGCAAGCAGGCGGACGGCGTGCTGGTCGAGCGGACCCGCTTGATCCCGCGGCGTGGCGCGCTCGAGCTGACACCAGGTCGGCTTCGCATCCGCGACAACGCGATCCTGCTCGACCTCGCACTCGAGGAAGACCAGGGAATCGAAGCGACGTGCCCCAACGGCCGGGCATACGTGTGGACGCGCAAGCAGGCCGGCGTGCGCGCGCGCGGAACCCTTGCGTTTAGTTCCCACCCATCCCGTCCGCCGATCTCTGTCGATGCCCTCGCGGTGATCGACGACACCGCCGGCTACCACGCGCGCGTCACCGAGTGGTGGTGGGCCGCCGGGGTGGGTAACGCCGCCGATGGCGCACCGCTCGCGTTTAACCTTGTGCAGGGCGTCAACGACCCGCCGTCCGGGAGTGAGCGCGCAGTGTGGGTCGCAGGCGTTCCCCGCGAGGCGCCAGCGGTGCAATTCTCGACGGACCTTCGCTCGATCTCCGCCGAGGACGGCTCGGAGTTGCGCTTCGTGCCCGAGGCCGAGCGCAGACGCCGCGAGAACCTGCTGCTCGTGCGAAGCGATTACCGCGCCCCGTTCGGCACTTTCAGTGGCACCCTGCCGGGTGGCATCCAGCTCGCGAATGCCGTCGGAGTGGTCGAGCACCACCGCGCGCGCTGGTAAACGAGACACAAACAGCTTGCCGCCGGCGAATCGACGTGAGCGGGCGACGTGCTCCAGCTCAGACGGGCGAAGCTCAGACTGGCGATGTCCCCGCCGCGACCTCGAGCCCCCCGCACACGGTCTCCACTACTAGCTGCTTGGCCCGCTCGAGATCCTCCTCGCCCTGGGGCAGCAGCCCGAAGATCCAGCCGGTGAGCACTTGCTCGATCGCGCCGTAGAACGTCATCGCCGCAAACTCGGCGTCGATCTCCTGCTTGAACACGCCTTCCCGCTGCGCCGTGGTGACGATCTCGCCGATCAGGCGGTAGGCCTCGCGAATCTGGCCCAGGTGTGTCTGGCCGAACGAGTTGGCAGCGCGCGTGACCTCGACGATGATCACCTTCATCAGGTCTGGGTCGTGACGGTAGCTGTTGACGATGAACGACGCGATCGCGCCGAGCTTCTCGCGCACTGGCTTGGGCGCGCGGTCAACCTCGCGGATCGTCTCGAGCATCACGCCCCAGCGCTCTAGGAACAGCGTGTTGAGCACTTCCTCCTTGGAGGGGAAGTAGTGGTAGAGCAAGCCATATGCCACACCTGCCTCGTCGGCGATATCCGAGACGCGGCACGCGTGAAAGCCTTGGCGTGCGAACACGCGCACGGCGGCGTCGAGGATCGCGCGGCGACGGTCGGGTACGGCCTTGGCCCTGGTGGAGCTCATCGTGCCTCCTCAGGCCGGATGTGGAGGACATCGTCCGCGTCCCGGGAACCAAGAGCAGCGTGTGTCTGCGCCGAGGAGCGGTGGTAGAGCTTGGGGCGACGATGCGAGAGCAACGGCACACGCTTGCGCACGTCGTCCTGATGCTCAAAATCGAGCTCCGCGACGAGATATCCGGGCTTCTCGCTATCAGCCCGCGCGAGCACCGCTCCCCACGGATCCACGATCAGCGAGCTTCCACCTGAATGGTGAGCTCCTGGATGCTTGCCGACCTGGTTGGCCGCCACGACGAACACCTGGTTCTCGATCGCCCTGGCCCTGATGAGCGTCTCCCAGTGATCGCGCGTGGTGGGAAGCGTGAAAGCGGCTGGGAGCGCCACAACGCGAGCGTGGCGCAAAGCTAGCACGCGGAACAGCTCGGGGAAGCGCAGGTCATAGCAAATGGACATGCCCAGCTTCGCGCCACCGTCCAGCTCGCTCACGACGATCTCATCGCCAGGTTCGTCTGTGTCGGACTCGCAGTAGCGCTTGCCCTCGATCTCCACGTCGAACATGTGCAGCTTGCGATAGACAGCCTTGATCTCGCCATCTGGACCCACGTGTACGGAGCTGTTGGAGAGCTTCTCGCGTCCCTCCACGCGCTCGGCTATCGAGCCGGCCACGAGCTCCAGCTTCAGCTCCTGCGCCGTCTCGCGAGCCCACGCGATCGCGGACCCGTCGAGCTTCTGCGCACCGGCACGCAGGTCGGCCGGGCTGCCCATGACCGTCCACTTCTCGGGCAGCACGACCAGCGTCGCACCATCGGCTGCAGCGGCGCGCACTTGCTTGTCAGCGGCCGCAATGCTCGCCTCCACGTCCGCACCAGAATTGAGTTGAACGGCGGCAGCCTTCACAAGCCGCCCTCGCGCGGGAGGATCCCCATATGTGGATAGATTGACTGGTCAGTCAACCGCTCAACAATAGCGCCGACAAGGACGACGACGCAACAGAGATTTTTGGTGCGACACCGAGGGGTTTCGGTGCTACACTTACTTGCATGCCGACCGTCCGTCCGCGCTATACGATCACCGACACCGGACCCGTGCGGGATCTGCTGGATGACGCACAGCGCCGCTGGCCGGAGGTCGAGGATCGTAAGGAGCTGCTGCTTCGCTTGGCGCATACGGGCCACGACTCGTTGCGTTTGACCGAAGCCAACGAAGAGGCAAGTCGGCGCCGCGAGCGACAAAGCGCCGCGCTAGCGGGCCTACAAAGCGCCGTTAACTGGGACGTGATCAGGAACGACCAAGCGTGGAGCTAGGCAGGCTGCTGCTCGCCGACAAGTCGGCGCTGGAGCGAGCCACGCCCCAAACGCTCGAGCTGGGAGAGCTGTGCTCGTGCGCGGTCGTACGACTGGAGATGCTTTACAGCGCCCGCTCGAAGAGCGAGTATCGCCAGATCGAGGAGTATCTCGACACTTTCCGCAATCTACGCGTGGACGCCGAGACGATTGCAATCGCGATAACCGCGCACAGGGAGCTTGGCGAGAGAGGCCGGCATCGTCTCCCAATTCCTGACCTCCTGATCGCCGCATGCGCACACCAGCATCAAGCCGCCGTACTCCACTTTGACCGTCACTACGACGTGTTGGCCGAAGTGCTCACATTCGAGTCGGTTAAGCTCACCACTTGAGAAGCCTGCGGCGAGAAAGTCAGAATGAGAGCGCCAAAGTGGGCTTGACTTCAACATCCGTGCTGGCGCTGGGAGGCGAGCACCGCCAGCGCATCGCCGGCCTGGGCCTTCATGCCAAGAACGAGTCTTGCTTGGCTGTGCCGGCTAGTCCCGCGACGGCCCCCTGCTCCAGCAGCTCTGTCACCTGCGCCTCGCTGTAGCCGGCGGCGCGCAGCACCTGCTCGGTGTGCTCGCCGAGCCCGGGACCGGGCAAGCGATTGTGCTCGCCCGGGGTTCGGTCGAGCTTGACTGGGATCCCGAGCTGGCGCACACCCTCGCGCGCTCCGGGCTGATCGAGCGTGACGACCATCTCGCGCTCCCGCACCAGCTCGGAGTCGAGCGTCTCGTCCAGATCGAGCACGGGCTCGAGACAGCAGTCGTGTTCGGTGGCGAACCGAGTCCACTGTGCACGCGTACGACCCTTGAAGATCTCCGCGACCCGATCGTGCGCCTCGGATGCCGGTTTCTCAAACTGCTTCTCGATCAGCTCCTCGCGCCCGACGCCGCGACACCACGCCTGCCAGAACTTCGGCTCCAGAGCGCCGAGCGAGACCCAGCCATCGGCGCACTCGTACGGGCGATAGCAGATCGCCCCACCGGCGAGCAGCTGCTCACCGCGTTTGGGCACCGTGCCGTCGGCGAAATACTGACCGGCGACCATCGCGAGCCACGAGAGCGCGCCGTCGGCCATCGAGATATCCACCATCTGTCCCTCGCCCGAGCCGGGCTGGGCGGCGCGGCCGTCTGATTGGGATGCCCGCCCACCCGAGCCGTCGCGCTCGCGTAGCGCGGCAAGGATGCCGAAGGCGGCCATCAGCGCGCCGCCGCCGAGGTCGGCGATTTGACCCTCTGACTGCACGGGCGGACCGTCTCGTTCACCTGAGAGACCGAGCAGCCCGATCAGACCGAGGTAGTTCATGTCGTGGCCGGAAGCGTCGCGCTTGGGGCCCGTTTGGCCGTAGCCCGAGATCGCGCAGTAGACGATGCCGGGGTTCTCTTCGCGCAGGCGCTCATAGCCAACCCCGAGGCGATCGAGGACACCGGGCCGAAACGACTCCAGCAGGACGTCGTGTTCGCGCACCAGCCGCAGCAGCACCTCTCGTCCCGCCTCCTGCTTGAGGTCGATCCTGATCGAGCGCTTGTTGCGGTTCAGCGACAAGAACATCGCCGACTTCGCGCTGTCCTCGGCGCCTTCGTAATACGGAGGCGCCCAGCGGATGTAGTCGCCCGCGCCGGTGTCCTCGACCTTCAGCACATCCGCGCCGAAGTCGGCGAGCAGCAGCGAGCAGAAGCCTCCGGGCAGCAGGCGTGAGAGGTCCAGCACCTTAATGCCTGAAAGAGGCAGGCTCATCGAGCCCGCCTCGATTGGAGGGAGAGGGATTTTTGACCCATCACGCACTCCGCGATGCCTCGGGGGGCCGCACCGCCATCAGACGATCCCCAGCAGCGCGCGTGCCTCGACCACCGTGGCCGGACGACGGCCGACGTCTTCGGTCATCTTGCGCGCCTGGGCGATCAGATCGCCGTTGGAGCGCGCCATCGAGCCGTCGGGCAGGTACAAGTTGTCCTCGACGCCCGCGCGAATTGAGCCGCCGAGCGTGAGCGCCGCGGCGATCAACGTCCACTGGTCTCTGGAGATGCCGATCACACCCCAGTGGGAACGCGCTCCGCCGGCCCCGTCGCCGACAGCTTCAGCGTCGAGGAGAGGCGTATTGAGGCCGGGGATGTTGTCTACCATCGCGGCAAGATTGCGCGCCGTGGCCGGGATGCCGCCGACGACGCCCATCACGCAGTCCACGTGCAGCGGCGTCTTCAGCACACCCATATCTACGAGCGGCTCAAGCGAGCCGACGTGGCCAATGTCGAAGCACTCGTGCTCGGGCTTGATGGACAGCTCGTTCATCGCCTGCAGCAGTTCGATGATCTCCTCGAACGGGTTCTGGAACACCATCTTGAAGACGAACTCTTTGCGCGTGCGCGAGTACTTGGCGTAGTTCATCGAGCCCATGTTGAGTGCCGCCACTTCGGGGCGGCAGGCGCGCAGGTAGTCGACGCGCTTGGAGGTGGGCACGCCAACCGTGCCGGTCGAGTAGTTGATGATCACGTCGTCCACGGCACCGCGAATCGCCTCGGTGATCGCGCTGAAGTCCTCGATCTCATACGACGGCGTGCCGTCGGGTTTGCGCGCGTGGATGTGGATCATCGAGGCGCCCTCGTCCACGGCGCGCTTGGCCTCGGCGCCGTACTCCTCGGGCGTGTAGGGGATCGCCGGGCACTGCGCGCGGTTGGCGATCACCCCCGAGATCGAGCACGTGATGACGACAGGGTCCTCCAGACTCATCTCAACCTCCGTGACTGCACACTTTTGCGCATGCATACACTTCACTAAATGAAGTGTATGCATGCGATTTGGAAGACATCACCAGCTCTCCCATCGCCAGCTCTCCCGAGCTCCCATCAGACCGGCACGACCCCCTGCTTCTTCCAAGGCCGCTCGATCTTCTTGCCCGCGGCCAGCTCCAGCCCCCGACAGATCGTGACGCGCGTCTCGCGCGGGTCGATCACGTCGTCGATCAGGTCGTTGCCGGCGGCGATGTAGACGTCGAACATCTTTTTGAAGCTCTCGACCAGCTCAGCCTTCTTGGCGGCTGGGTCCTCGGCGGCATCGACAGCCTTGCGGAAGGCGATCTCGACGACGCCCTCCGCGCCCATCACGCTTATCTCGGCGGACGGCCACGCGACGATCAGGTCGGGCTCGTACGCGCGTCCGCACATCACGTAGTAGCCCGCCCCGTAGGCCTTGCGCGTGATAACGGTGATCTTCGGCACCGTCGCGTTGGCGACCGCGTAGAGCATCTTGGCGCCGTGGCGGATGATGCCGGCCGCCTCGACCTTCGTGCCGACCATGAAGCCGGGGACATCCTGGATGAACACGAGTGGGATCCCGAACGCGTTGCAGAGGTTGACGAAGCGTGCGGCCTTATCAGCCGAGTCGTTGTCGAGGATCCCGCCCAGCTGCTTGGGCTGGTTGGCGACGATCCCCGCCGGGCGCCCGCCGAAGCGCGCGAAGCAGGTGATGATCGTCTTGGCCCACTGACCCTTCATGTCGAAGATCTCTCCATCGTTGACGATGCGTCGGATCACCTCGTACATGTCGTACGGCTTGCGGTTTGACTCCGGCAGCACGTCCAAAAGCTCCTCGTCGCCGCGGTCGATCGGATCGGATTTGGCTCCACCTGCCCCGCCCGCCTGGATCGGCACGGGCGACTCGCAGTTTTGCGGCATGAACGACAGGTATTGCTTGATGCGCTCGATGCACTCCTCGTCAGAGGCGACCTCCATGTCCCCGACGCCCGACTTGCGGCAGTGCACGCGCGAGCCGCCGAGCTCCTCCTGGGTGACGTCCTCACCGACCGCGGCGCGCACGAGGTGCGGGCCGGCCAAAGCCATCGAGCCGCGGCCCTTGACCATCGGCACGAAGTCGGCCAACCCGGGGATGTAGGCGGTCCCCGCCGCGCATGGGCCCAGAAGCGCCGCGACCTGCGGGATCACACCGCTCATGATCACCTCCTCGCGGAACAGGTGGCCGGAGCCGGCGAACATTGCGCCGGCGGCCTCCTGCACGCGCGCGCCGGCGGAGTCGAGCAGCCACACGAACGGGATCCGCTTGGTCAATGCCAGCTCGCGCAACCGTGTGACCTTGAACTCTCCCGTCATCCCCATCGAACCGGCCATCACGGTGAAGTCATAGGCACACACCGCCGTCAGACGCCCCGCGACCTTGCCGTAGCCGGTGATCACCCCATCGGCGGGCGCGTCCACGCCGTCCATCGCGCGCTGGGAGGTGTGGGGCTTACCGTGAATGCCCAGCTCCACAAACGTGCTTTCACCCGTGCCCGGATCGCTGTCCACGAGCAAAGCGATCCGCTCGCGCGCGGTGAGCGCGCCCTTCTCGTGCTGGCGGTCGATCTTCTCCTGGCCGCCGCCGAGGCGGATCTTGGCGCGGCGCTCCGCCAGGTCCTCGACCAGCGGGCGTAGCAGCGAGATCGTTTGCTCGTCGCTCATCGGCCCCTCCTCCTCCTCGCGTGCCTACGCGGACTCGCCGGAGCGGGCACGGCGGTTGTGAGAGCGATCGCACGGACCATTGCTAGCGCCCTTTCCACTGCGGCTCGCGCTTCTGGAAGAAAGCGGTGACGCCCTCCACGATGTCCTCGGTGGAGGTGGCGAGCGTGAGCTGCGCGCGCAGGTAGTCGAGCGCGTCGTCCAAGGGCATGTCGAGCTGGCGGCGCATCGCTTCCTTGCCGAGGCGCATGATCACGGGCGACTTCGACGCGAGCTTGGCGGCCCACTCCGCCACCGCCGCGTCGAACTCCTCGGCGGGCACAACCTTGTTGACGAGCCCCGCGGCCAACGCCTCCTGCGCGCTCCAGCGCTCGCCGAGCAACAGCAGCTCGTTGGCCTTCTTGCGAGGCACGTTGCGGTAGATGAACGCCATGATCATGAACGGGAACGCGCCGACGTTGATCTCGGGCGTGCCGAACGTGGCGGTGTCCTTCGCCACGATCAAATCGCACGCGAGGGCGATCCCCAGCGCGCCCGCGAGCACGTGACCCGAGGCCGCCACCAGCGTCGGCTTGCCGAGCTGGCCGATGAGCTTGAACAGCGCTAGGAAGCGCTCGGAACCGAAGTGGCGGTGCACGAGCGGCGCATCGGCGGCGAAGCCGCCGAGGTTGGCGCCGGAGGAGAACACCGTGTCGTGCGAGGAGGCAAGCACGACCGCGCGCACGTCCTCGTCGTCGCGCGCGCGCTCGAACCCGGCGATCAAGCCGTCGAGCACCGCGGGGGAGAGCGCGTTGCGGGTGGAGGGCTCGTTCAGCGTGATCGTGGCGACCCCATCGGCCGCCACGTAGAGAACCGGTTCGCTCACGCCGGGCATCGTAACCGGTACTCTTGGGAGCATCCTTCGACAGGCTGGACTGAAGGGATGGAGACCGTGAGCGAATACGTCGTTATTTACGAGCCAAGCAAAACCGGCTGGGGAGCGTACTGCCCCGATCTCCCAGGCTTGGGCGTAGTCGGCAAAACTCGCGCCGAAGTGGAGCGACTGATCCGGGAGGGGGTCGAGATCTACATCGATACCCTGCGCGAAGATGGCGAACCGGTCCCCGAGCCGACGATCACAGCCGGGGTGGTCGCCGTAGCGGCGTAACGCAGACTCCGGGTCCGGCGGACGATTGCCAACCCCCGCCCTGGCCACCCGGCCAGGACCAAGGTAGCCTGTGTAGGCCGGAGCGGCAGCCTCGCCATACGCCGGTAGCGCGGAGACCGTGCTGCGACGAAGATGTGTCGCTCACCACCCGCGAGGAATCACTAGACAAGGAGTCCACCAGAGATGGCCGCCACCGCCGAGAGCGTATTGAAGCCCGACCACCAGTCGAAGCGCAAGCACTTCATCTTCACCGACGAGCACGAACAGCTGCGCGAGTCGATCCGCGCGTTCGTGAGCAAGGAGCTGGCGCCGCACGCGATGGAGTGGGAGGAGACGACGTTCCCCGACTCCGTGTTCCATCGCATGGGCGAGCTGGATCTGCTGGGCCTGGACAAGCCGGAGGCGTACGGCGGTCAGGGCGGCGACTATTACACGAGCCTCGTGCTGGGCGAGGAGATGACGGGCGCCAACTCGGGCGGACTGGCGATGGGCGTGGCGGTGCACACCGACATGGCGATGCCGCCGATTCTTGCGTTTGGCAGCGAGCAGCAGAAGCAGGAATGGGTCGTGCCGGCGATCAAAGGCGAGAAGATCCTGTGCATCGGCATCACCGAGCCCGACGCCGGCTCAGACGTCGCGGGGATCAAGACGCGCGCGGTCAAGGACGGCGACGAGTACGTGATCAACGGCTCGAAGACGTACATAACGAACGGCCACCGCGCGGATGTGATCGTGCTGGTGACGAAGACCGACCCGGACGCGGGCTATGACGGCTTCACGCTGTTCCTGGTGCCGATGGACGCGCCGGGCGTGATCCGCGAGAAGCGCTTGGAGAAGCTCGGGATGCATGCCTCCGACACGGCGCTGTTGGCCTTCCAGGACGTGCGCGTGCCTGAGAGTGCCGTGCTGGGCACTGTGGGCAAGGGCTTCTACCACATCATGTGGGAGCTGCAGGGCGAGCGGCTGATCGGCGCGGCGGGCTCGGTGGCGGGCGCGCAGAAATGTTTCGAGCGCACGCTCGAATTCGCCAAGGAGCGTAAAGCGTTCGGCCGCGAAATCGGCAAATTCCAGGTGATCAAGCACAAGTTCGCCGAGATGGCGACCAAGATCGAGAGCGCGCGTCAGATGGTGTACGTGACCGCGTGGCGCTTTGCGGGCGGCGAGTACCCCGTGCGCGAGATCTCGATGGCCAAGCTGCACGCCTCGCGGATCGCCGTGGAAGTCGCCGACGAGTGCATCCAGATCCACGGCGGCGCGGGCTACATGAAGGAGTACGGCGTGGAGCGCGCGTGGCGTGATTCGCGCTTGAACCGGATCGGTGCAGGAACTGACGAGATCATGCTCGAGGTGATCGGTCGGTCTTACGGACTTTGATCTGACTCGGCTCGCCTGCGTGAAATAAATGTTCTATGAGCCTGTAAAGCCATAGCCGCATGCGGCTATGGCCCGGACGGTGCATGCACCGTCCGGCCGACCGGCACATGTGCCGGTCGGAACTTCCCAATTGATTTGTTGAGTGAGCCCTTCTAATCCCCCATTCACCGAGGAGCACGAACAGCTGCGTGAGTCCGTGCGCGGCTTCCTCGACCGTGAGCTGGCCCCGCACGCGCAGCAGTGGGAGGCCGAGCGCTGGTTCCCCGACGAGGTGTTCGCAAAGATGGCCGCGCAGGGACTGCTTGGCCTGAAGTACCCGACCGAGTTGGGTGGACAGGGCGGCGACTACCTGCACGAGGCGGTGCTCGTGGAGGAGCTGTCGCGCATCGGCTCAGGCGGCACCGCCGCGGGGATCGGCGCGCACGTCAACATCGCCACGCCGCCGATCTGGAAGTTCGGCTCAGAGCAGCACAAGCAGGACTACCTCGTGCCCGCCATCCGTGGCGAGAAGATCGGGGCGCTCGCGATCACCGAGCCTGGCGCCGGCTCGGATGTTGCGGCGCTGCGCACCAAGGCCGAGCGCGTCGACGGCGGCTGGGTGGTAAACGGCGAGAAGACCTACATCACCAACGGTGTGCGCGCACACTTCATGGTGACCGCGGTCAAGACCAGGGAAACGACCCCGCCCGCCCGCCACCACGACATCTCGTTTCTGATTATCGATCGCGGCGAGGGCGTGAGCTCTTCCAAGCTCGAGAAGCTCGGGTGGCACGCCTCCGACACCGCCACGATCGCTTTCGAGGACGTGTTCGTGCCGGAAGGCAACCTGCTCGGCGAGCTGCACGAGGGCTTCAAGCTGATCATGGCCAACTTCCAGTGGGAGCGCCTCGCGATGGCGCTCGGCACGGTCGGCGCGATGCAGCTGGCCTACGAACGCACCGCCGAGTACGCGCGCGAGCGCACCGCCTTTGGCCGCCCGCTCTCAAAGCATCAGGTCACCCGCCACAAGCTGGCCGATCTGGCCACCAGCGCGTACACCGCGCGCTGCGTGACCTACGACGCGCTGCGCCGCTTCCACGAAGGCGAGGAACCGCTCAAGCAGGTCACGATGGCCAAGCTGCTCACCCAGCGCGCCTCGTTCGAGCTGATGGACGAGTGCTTGCAGATCCACGGCGGCATGGGCTACATGGGCGAGCATTGGGCCCAGCGCGCCGCCCGCGACGCCCGGCTCGGGCCGATCGGCGGCGGCTCAGATGAGATCATGCGCGAGATCTTGGGGCGCCTGCTCGAGCTCTAGCAAGCACGGCCTGACCCGCACGCTACGGCGTCTTCTCCCCTTGTGCCGAGCGCATTTCGGCCGGTGCGTGCGCGTCTCGCTTGGCCACAAACCATCATGGAGCATGTGGCAGCAGCAAAACCCCATCGTGATATGTAGTACTCGGCAGTCTCTGGGCTCAAATTGTCCGGGCAAGCTGCCGATACAGCAGTGTGAATCGCTGCCTTGTCTTGCCAGTCGCGCTGGCTTTGGCGCTATTCCTGGCGCTTCCCGTCGCACTGGGCGCCACCGACGCGCACCGCGGTCGCGCGCGCATCAACGTTGGGCACGAAACGATCCATCGTGCCCCGCGCAAAGGATCCAAGCGCTCGTGTCGGCGTGCCAAGACACATAAGCACGGCAAACGGGCGGCCACATGCAAAACCCACAAGCGGTCTGCCCGCCGCTCGCACAAGCGGGGGGCAGGCCAGACGCACAAGCGGGGGGCAGGCCAGACGCACACACGCGTAGTGCGCCACACGCACCCGCACGCGGCCGGCCACTCCCGACCGGCCACCGCCTCGCGCGACTGCCCGGACGCGAACCTCACCCCCAGGACGGACAACATCGAAGGCGTCGTGGCCGCCACGCTGTGCCTCGTCAACGACGAACGCGCCCGGTTCGGCGAGCTGGCGCTGATCGAAGACCCTCGTCTGGCGAGCATCGCGGCCGGCCACTCGCGCGATATGGACACGCACGACTACTTCGCACACGTCTCACCCGACGGCCAGACGTTGCTGATGCGCGTGCAGGCGAGCGGCTTCATTCCGAACGGCAACGTCGGCTACACGCTCGGCGAGAACATCGCCTGGGGCACGCTGTGGCTGGGCACTCCAAACTCGATCGTGAAGGCCTGGATGGAATCCCCCGGCCACCGCGCCAACATCCTCAATGCCGGCTTCCGCTACACCGGCGTCGGCATCGACCCAAACCTGCCCCGCTCGATGTCCGGCGGGCAGGCCGGCGGGATGTACACGCAGGACTTCGGCACGATCATCGGCTGAGCCTCTCGCGGCGCTGACGCTTCACGGGTTTGGCCGGCCGGATAACCTCCGGCGACCGACCACTACAAGGAGAAGCAGACGCTATGGGAGTACTCGACGGTAAGTCCGCGATCGTGACCGGCTCCGCGCGCGGCATCGGACGCGCCACGGCCGAGCTGCTCGCCGCACAGGGCGCGCAGGTCCTCATCAACGACCTCGACGGCGACGTCGCCGAGCAGGCATCGCAGGAGATCGCTGGCGAGACCGCCGTGTTCTCTGGCGACCTGACCAAGGGCGACGCGGCCGACCAGCTGGTGGCCAAGGCGATCGACTCGTTCGGCAAGATCGACATCATCGTCAACAACGCCGGCTACACGATCGACGCGCCGATTCACAAGATGTCAGACGAGCAGTTCCAGGCGATGCTCGACATCCACCTGATCGTGCCCTTCAAGGTGATCCGCGCCGCCGCGCCGCACCTGCGCGAGCCCGCTAAGAAAGAGCGCGAGGAAGGCGTCGAGGTGTTCCGCAAGATCGTCAACATCTCCTCGATCTCCGGCACGATGGGCAACGCCGGACAGGCCAACTACTCGTCCGGCAAGTCGGGCGTCGTGGGTCTCACGAAGACGCTCGCGAAGGAGTGGGGTCAGTTCAAGATCAACGTCAACGCCGTGGCGTTCGGCTTCATCGAGACGCGCTTGACGGCCGCCAAGGTCGAAGACAACACGATGGAGATCGGCGGCGAGAAGGTGCAGCTGGGCATCCCCGAGCAGATGCGCCAAATGGCCTCAATGCTGATCCCGCTCGGTCGCCCCGGCACACCCGAGGAGGCCGCCGGCGGCGTGTTCTTCCTGTGCTCGCCGTGGTCCAACTATGTGCACGGGCAGGTGCTCAACATCACCGGCGGGCAGTTCGTCGGGATGACCTCGTAAGGGGCCTCGCTCAGAAACTCAAATCAGGGAGGGTGTGTATGTCTCTTTTTGCGATTTTGCCATTGTGGATACGTCTGTGTATACCATCGCAAAATCTCTCAAAAGAATACATTCCCTCCCTTTGCATCCCCCAACGCACACACGCGACCCTCGGGTAGTCGCCGCGTCTCCCTTCAAGCGGTAGCTGCGCCCTTTGGCTCCGGGCGCGCACGGCGCTCTGCTCGGCGTTGCTCACGCGCACGCTTGAGCATCCCCTTGCGGCCGTGTTCCTCGAGGCCGTTGTAGAGCGTCTTGATCTCGCTCAACACCTCATTGGCCACCGCCTGCTGCTGAGCGCGCGTGGCGTTCTGCAGCGGCTCCCAGCGGATCGCCTCGCCGTACTGAACGGTCACCTTCGGGAACTGCAGCCGCTTCCAGTTGCGGATGCGGCTGGAGCCGTGGATCGCGATCGGCACGATCGGCGCCCCGGTTTCCAGCGCCAAGCGCCCGATCCCGGCCTTGGCGTGCTCGGCCAGTTTGCCGTCGCGCGAGCGTCCGCCCTCGCAGTACATCGTGATCGCCCCACCACGCGCGAGGATCGCTTTCGCGGTCACGAACACCTCTTCGTCGTGGGCGCCGCGGCGCACTGGGAACACACCGCCGTGGGTGTAGATGAACTGCATCGGCCCGCTGAACAGCTGCGACTTGGCCATGAAGCGCACCTTACGGCGGATGTAGCAGCCCATCAGGAAGTGGTCCATGAAGCTGAAGTGGTTCGGCGCGAGGATCACCGCGCCCGAGCCCGGCACCTTCTCGGTGGAGATCGGCCGTGCCCTGAAGAACGTGTATGCGTACAGCGACGTGAGCAGACGCACCAGCTCATAGGCCCAATCTGGTTCACGCGTGCGCGCCCGTTCGTGGAAGCGGTCGAAGTGCTCCTTCGGGCGCGGGTCGGTGTACACCTGCTCGCGCATCGACGCCAGATCGTTCATCTAGAGGCTCTACATCGCCGGCCAAGCAAAGTTACGCACGTCTAAGCGCGGCGGCCCATCCCGCGAGCAGCGTCGCGCGCTCGTCCTCGCCCATGCGCGGCTCGTAGCGCGCGCCCTCACGCCAGCCGTCGCGCACGTCGGACACGGTCCAAGCGCCGACCCCTACGCCCGCCAGGTAGGCGGCACCGAGCGCAGTCGTCTCGGCGATCTGAGGCACCACCACCGGCACGCCCAGCACGTCCGACTGGAACTGCATCAGCCAGCGGTTGGCGGTGGCGCCACCGTCGGCGCGCAGCACGCTGAGCGGCTCCGAGGAGGCGTGGCCCATCGCATCGAGCGCGTCGCGGCACTGGTAGGCGATCGCCTCCAGCGTCGCGCGCGCCAGGTGTGCGCGTCCGGCGCCGCGTGTCAAGCCGACGATCGTGCCGCGCGCGTGAGGGTCCCAGTGCGGCGAGCCGAGACCCGTTAGCGCCGGCACGAAGTACACGCCGTCGTTGCTCTGAAGCGACGCGGCCAGCGCTTCGGTGTCGGAGGCCTGCTCGATCACGCCGAGTCCGTCGCGCAGCCACTGCACCGCGGCGCCCGTCACGAAGATCGACGCCTCCAGCGCGTACGCGCTCGCGCCGCCGATCCCCCAGGCGACGGTGCCCAGCACCCCGGGCGCTGGTATAGGCGCCTCAAAGCCCACGTTCAGTAGCGCGAACGAGCCGGTGCCATACGTGTTCTTGCCCATCCCTGGATCCACGCACGCTTGCCCGAACAGCGCCGCCTGTTGGTCGCCCGCCACACCCGCCACGGGCACGGCGTGGCCGTGCAGCGCTTCAGGATGTGTCACGCCGAACGTGCCCGCGCTCGGCGTGACACGTGGCAGCGAGCGCTCGGGCACGTCGAGCAACTCGAGCAGCTCCGGGTCCCAGCGATTCGCGGCGATGTCGTACAGCATCGTGCGCGACGCGTTCGACGGGTCGCTCACGTGCTCGCCGCAGAGCTTGAAGGTCAGCCACGCGTTGACCGTGCCGAACACGGCCCGCCCATCGCGTGCGCGCTCGCGCAGCCCCTCGACGTTGCGCAGCAGCCACTCGATCTTCGTGCCGGAGAAGTAGGGATCGAGTACCAGCCCAGTGCGCTCGCGCACCAGCCGCTCGTGGCCGGCCGCGCGCAGCTGCTCACAGCGCGCGGTGGTGCGCCGGTCCTGCCACACGATCGCTCGGTGCAGCGGCTCGCCCGTGTTGGGATCCCACACGCACACGGTCTCGCGCTGGTTGGTGATCCCTACCGCCGTTAGCTCTCCTGGGCGCACTCCGGCCTCATCCAACGCCTCGCCCGCCACCGCCTGCGTCACCCGCCAGATCTCATCCGCGTCGTGCTCCACCCAGCCGGGCTGCGGGAAGTGCTGGGTGAGCTCCCGATACGCACGGCCCACGGGTTCGGCGCGCTCGTCGAACACGATGCAGGTCGTGCCCGTCGTTCCCTGGTCGATCGCCAGAATCACCGCGGATCCGATGCTAGAGCTGGACGTCGCATCGAGGCGAGCCTACCGTCGTGCCAGATAGACGCGCACGAAGTTGACCAGCTGACGGCCGCGATGCACGAACCCCGCGATCGTTCTTCCAGTCGCACGATGGGAGAGATCGAGCTCGACCTCAACGACGCGATGGCCCGCGCGCGCGGCGTCGATCGTCATGCCGATCTCCATCCCGAACCCGTCCGCCAGCGGCAGCAGCTCCGCGAGCACGCTCGCGCGCAGCGCGCGCTGTCCCGATATCGGGGCGCTCAGCCGCAGACCACAGCGCCGGCGGATCGCCCAGCCGGCGAACCCGAGCGCCAAACCGAGGCCGCCGCCGACACGCCGCGAGAACGCCGCCACCGTTACGTCGGCGTCGCCCCGGCGCACGGCCTCGACGAGTGGTCCAAGCCGAGCCGCGCTGTCACCGAGATCGCCGTCGCAGAGCACCGCGATCGGTTCAGCCGCGGACAGATCCGCCTCGTGGAGGCGGACAACCGCGCCGGCGCTACGCTCTGGATTCTGCGCGACGTGCGCCAGCGCGGTGCGCGCCGCGAGCGTGACCGCGCCACCCTTGCCGATCATTGAATCGCTGCGCACCAGCTCGGCACCCGCCGCTTGCGCGATCGCCATCGTCCCGTCGGAGGAGCCGTCATCGGCGACCCACAACGTCGCCCCCGGAAATACCTTGGTGAGCGCCGAGAGCGTCGCGACGATGCGATCGGCCTCGTTGTAGGCCGCCACAATTACGAAGACATCCGAGGTCATGGTCGATCAGCCACGATGGATATTGTCCCCGACTGTTATCAATATCGGCGTTCTCGGAGGTTGCGCGTGGCTGACGTAGAGGCTCACATCACCGGCACGGTATGGAAGATCGAGTGCGCAGTCGGCGATCAGATCGAGGAGGGCGACACCGTCGCGATCCTCGAGTCGATGAAGATGGAGATGCCGGTCGAGGCCGAGGACGCGGGTCTTGTCGTGGAGATCCTCTGCGAGGAGGGCCAGGCGGTCAACGAGGGCGACACGCTGGTAGTGCTCGAGTAGGATCTCAGCGCGCCTGACAGAATGTGCACACGCCCGCACGCACACGTCCCGTTAGACGCGCTTAGCTCCGCGGCGCCCAGTTTGGTCCATCGACGCCCCAAACGCACCCTCATTTTGAAAGACCTTCTCAGACCCGGATCATGAGACCGCTCGTTCTTCATAACCCCGTCGCGGAGGCGCTGCTCTGGGGGAGCTTCCTGCTCTGGTTCGTAGTGATCGAGGGTGTCATCAGGAAGCGTTCGCGCGGCGACGGCGTGGAATCCGGCGATTGGACGCTGTCGCTGATCGTCGTGCTCTCGTTCGTCAGCTTGGCGGGCGCGACGGTGGTGGCGAACGCACACGTGGCGCCGCTGCCCGGTCCCGCGTGGTGGGTCCTCGCGGCGGGCGTCACGACGCTCTGGTTGGGCGTCGCGTTCAGGTTATGGGCTGTCTTCACGCTCGGGCGCTTCTTCAAGCTGACGGTCGTGATCCAGGAGAGCCACCGCGTCGTCGACCGCGGGCCCTACCGCTGGTTGCGCCACCCGAGCTATACCGGCGCGTTGATAGCGGCCGCGGGCATCGGCCTGGCGGAGGGCGACTGGCTCGGCCTCGCGATCATCGTGATCGGCGTGTTGACTGCTTATCTGATCCGGATCCCGGTCGAGGAACGTGCGATGTTGGCCGAGTTCGGCGAGGACTACGAGGCCTACGCTGCACGCACCGCCCGTCTCGTGCCGGGTCTTTTCTGAGAAGGCGACTGGACGCCAGCGTCGGCTACCCTGTCGGCCCTGTGGCGTCAGTCCCCTCCCCCAGCGTGCTCGCCGACGGCAAGCTGCTCGTCAACCGGCCCGCCGACGGCGTTGTTCGTCTGACCATCTCCAATCCCGAGAAGCGCAATGCCCTGGACCACGCCATCCTCGACGCGATCGCCGCCACCCTGGAGCAGCTGAGCGCTGCGCGCTCGGAGGCCCGCTGCGTGATGGTGACTGGCGCGCATGGAGTGTTCTCGGCGGGCTATGAAATCGGCGAGATCGGCGATCTCAGCTTCGTGGAAGAGGCCGAGCGCCTCGTCGCGCATCCGTTCACCGAGGCGATCGACGCGCTGGAGTCTTTTCCCTATCCCACGCTCGCGGCCCTGCCGGGACACACGATCGGCGGCGGACTCGAGCTCGCGCTCGCCTGCGATCTGCGCGTCGCCTGCACGGGGATCAAGCTGGGCATGCCGCCGGCGAAGCTCGGGCTCGTCTACTCCCACACTGGAGTGCGCCGCTTCATCGACGCCGTCGGAGTCGCTCGCACGCGCGAGCTGTTTCTCCTGGGTGACTACATCGACGCCGACACCGCACTGGACTGGGGACTGGTCAACCGTCTCGCCGCACCAGAGGACCTCGATAGCGTTGTGCTCGGGGTGGCATCTGAGCTGGCGAGCAACGCGCCGCTCTCCCAGGTCGGCAACAAGCGCGTGATCGCCGCTCTGCTGCGGGCGCGGAGCGCGCTCAGCGAGGATGTCGAACGCGAGCTGATCGCGTTGCGCGGCGCCTCCTTCGCGTCCCAGGACCTGCGCGAGGGCATGAACGCGTTCGCCGAGAAGCGCGCGCCGCGCTGGCGCGGCGAGTAGCGCAACCACGTGAACGTTGACCAGCGGCGACGCGAAGAAGCAACAACCACACAAACGCCGACCAGCGGCGACGCGAAGAAGCAACAACCACACAAACGCCGACCAGCGGCGACGCGAAGAAGCAACACCACACAAACGCCGACCAGCGGCGACGCGAAGTAGCAACAACCACGCGAACGCCGACTAGCGACGACGCGAGGATCTGGTCTCCCGCTACGCGTGTCGCGCGCTCGTGACGATCACCCGAACTCGCGGAACAGCCTCAGGCGCTCCTCACCGACGGCGGCGCGCAGCTCGGTGTCTTCCACTCCGAGCCCCTCCCGCTCGGCGAGGCACAGGACGCCCACCTTGCCCACGTGGCGGTTTAGCTGCACCTCGCGCGTGGCCTCAGCGGCTTCTTCAAGCCGATAGACGCGCGTGAGCGCCGGCACGATCCTGCCAAGCGCGATTAGTCGGTTGAGCTCCGCGGCCTCCTGCCAGTTGGCTCCATGGCTGCCTATCACCCGCTTGGAGCTCATCCACAGGCGGCGGTTGTCGTACTCGTGCCGGTAGCCACTGCTCGATCCACACGTGATCACGGTTCCGCCACGCCGCACCACGTACACCGAGACGCCAAACGTCTTGCGTCCGACATGTTCGAAGACAATATGAGGGTCCTCACCGAACTGTGCTCGGATTGCTGACCCAAGCCGCTTGCCCATTTCCACATCGTCCAGCCCATCCAGGCAGAGCTCGTCGCGGCGCAGCACGAGATCGCAGCCGATCCGTTCAAGCATCTTCGCCTTCTCCTCCGAGCTCACCACTCCTACCGCGATCCCGCCCCCGTTGCGAACCAACTGCACGGCGTAGCTGCCAAGGCCTCCGGTGGCGCCCCATACCAAGACGATGTCTCCCTGCTTGAACTGGCTGCCGGACGGACTGACCAGCATGCGATACGCCGTTATTGCGCACAGCATGTTGCAGGCCGACTCCTCCCATGTCAGATGACGCGGCTTGGGTAGCAGCTGGTTGACCTTCACCACCGCGAAGTGTGCGAGCCCACCAAAATTTGTCTCAAACCCCCATGCCAGTGCCTCGGCCAGTATGCCGTCGGCCTGCGAACGCGGCTCTTGGTAATCGATCGCCCCTGGGAAGATCACCACGCTGTCGCCCACCGACCAGCGCCGGACGGAGTCACCAAGCGCAACGATCACCCCCGCAGCGTCGGAGCCGATCACGTGGTAGGGCTGGTTATGACGCGCGTCCCATCCGCCGCGGCTCGCGAGGCGCTCCAGGAAACGAAAGGTGGATATCGGCTCGAACATCGCCGACCACACCGTGTTGTAGTTGATCGCGCTGGCCATCACCGCGATCAGGACCTCATCTGGAGCGAGCTTAGGCATCGGCACCTCCCCGACGCGGATCGAGCGACGTACGTCCTTCTCGCCGCCAGACGCGAAGATGTTCTCGTCCTCGCGCGCGATATGGGCGGCGAGATAGCTCGTGGGAAGCTCGCCGAGGAGCGCCTGCTCCACCACTGCCTCACTCCTGGACACCTCATTCAGACTGTTCATGTCACCCCTCCCTTGTCGACTCCCTTGTCGAACGCGTTCGCGTTCGACAGCCATGTCTCAACAGCGTTCGCTGTCGTCTCCGCGTGGTCTCCCATCATCGTGAAGTGGTTGCCCGGCACGTCCACGGTCTCCTCGACTGGCCCATCCGACGAGCACGGCCGCCGCTTCTCGGCGCCGGCAAACGGCGACTGTTCCGCGCGCACGAGCAGGGTGGGAATGGAGACGCTGGGGGGTTGCGATGCTCCCAGCAGCCGCAGGTACCCCCCCATCGCAGTCAGGCGAGTGTCGTTCAGCGGAATGAACGTGTCGGCTTGTTGGAGCATCGTGTCCGTCACGAAACGCATCATCTCCGGCGAGAGCTGTCGGTCCGCGGGATCGGCGTCTATCAAGACGACTGCGGCCACCCTCACGCCCTCCTGTGCGAGGTGGGCGGCGAGCGCGAGCGCGAGCGTCCCACCCGACGAGTGGCCCACCAGCGCAAACGGCATGTCGCCGGCACGCGCCAGCACCACGGTGGCCAGCAGGCGCATCAGCGCATCGAGCGACGCGGGCAGTCGCTCTCCCTCCAGGAAGCCGGGGAGTGAAAGCACGGAGACCTCTCGAATCTCCTCGAAAGCTTGTGCGAATCTAATGTATTCGTACGGGCTGGAGGTCGCCAACACCGATGGTACGCAGATCAGTGCGGGGTACTCACTGCCGTCGGCGAGCGTGACCGCCTGATCGCTCACACGCTCGGGGAGTGTGTCGAGTGTCGCACGAAACTCGGAGGCTGCCATCAATACGCCAACGAATTCGGGGATCGCATCGCGCTCGCACGCTTGGCGTAGCAGTGACTCGATCGTGCCTGGCGAGCTGCCGTTATCGACGGCAGGCGTGTGTGTGGTTGTTTGCGGCTCTTCTGAGTCCGTCTGCGCTTCCACACCGTCGCACGCCGCCGGCGCGTTGGCGAGCTCGGCGAGCACGCGCGTCGTGAGCTCTACAGGAGTGGGGTGCTCGAGCAACAGCGTCACCGCCAGGCGCAATCCCGTGGCCGCGTTCAAGCGGTTGCGAAGCTCCACGGCCAGCAGCGAGTCGAATCCGAGCTCTACGAATGTGCGGTGCGGATCGACCGCTGTCGGCGAAGGGTGCCCCAGTACCGCCGCGACCTCGAGGCCTACCGCCTCGAGCACCTCTAGCGCGCGCTCAGGTTCCGCCAGATCACGCACCTGTCGCGCCAGCCAACCGCGCTCGGCGGCCGGTATTACCTCGTCTGGTGGATTGAGTCCGCCTGGAAGATGAAGACTGCCAAAGGGCCAGTAGCGCTTGCGCTGGAAAGCGTATGTGGGCAGCCCGACACGACGCGAGCCCGTCCCTTCGAACAGCTTGGACCATTCGACCGCGACGCCGCGCACCCATAGCGCCGAGACCGCGCTCAACAGAGCTTGCCTTTCAGGGCGACTGTTGCGCAGGGCCGGCACGGCGACACAGCTCCGCCCTTCGCCCATGAGAGCGCTGCTCGGCAACGGAGCCGCTTCGTCGGCTCGCGAGCTTCCGCCCTCAGGCTCCTTGCCCACCTCCGAGCCGTCCGCCAAGCACTGCATGCACATCGAACTGAGCACTCCGTCGGGACCCAGCTCGAGGAAGCTGTCCACTTCCCGGGAGGCAAGCCAACGCACACCATCGGCGAAGCGGACGGTGTGCCGAGCGTGCTCGACCCAATAGCGAGGATCGCTCAACTGCTCACCGGTGAGCGGCTCGCCCGTGAGATTTGAGACGATCGGCATCCGCGGCGCGGAGAACTCCATCTCGCCCGCCACCTGCGCGAGCTCCTCGGACATGCCGCGCATGTGGTGGGAGTGAAACGCATGGCTCACCTGCAACCTCTTCGTCTTGCGCTCGCGCGCAGCCCACACCGCCTGCAACTCGAGTACCGCGTCCTCGTCTCCGGAGAGCACCACCGACGACGGGCCATTGATCGCCGCCAGCGCAACGCGCTCGCGAAAGCCCTCCAACGTCTCGCGGATCTCCCGCTCAGACGCTTCTACCGCGACCATCGCGCCGCCGCGGGGGAGCGCCTCCATCAGCCGGCCGCGAGCCGCGACGAGTCGGCAGGCATCCTCCAGCGAGAGCGCATCCGCTACGCACACCGCCGACAGCTCTCCGATCGAATGACCGATCAGAAAGTCGGGGCGAACCCCCCAATGCTCGAGCAGACGGAAGAGCGCTACCTCCAGCGCAAACAACGCAGGCTGGGTGTATATGGTGCGATCCAACTCGCTCGCAGACGACGATCGCTCGTTCGCGGCGGAGGCACTCGTGGTGGATGTACCGAACATCAGCTCGCGCAACGAACACCCGAGTGATTCGTCCAAGCAGTCGGTCATCTCATCCAGCGCCCGCCTGAAGGGTGCAAACGTCTCGTACAGCTCGCTACCCATGCCCACGCGCTGTGCCCCCTGCCCAGTGAACAGGAAGGCGAGCGAGCGCGCCCCCAACCGGCCCTCCCCCCGTACGACATAGGACGAGGTCCGGCCCCGAGCGAGCGCGTCCAGGCCACCGTGCAACTCGTCTCGCTCACCCACCACGACAGCTCGGCTCTCGAAGGCTGAGCGCGAGTGAGCCAGTGAGAAGCCAACGTCCTCGATACGCAGCTCACGATCAACGCACACCAGCTCATGCAGCCGCGCCGCTTGGGCGCACAGCGCCCCATCGCCGCGGGCCGACACGATCCAAGGCACAACTCCACCAGGCGGCGCAGTGCTCTCTACCCGGAGGGCGTGATCGGCGGTTGGGTCCGGTCTGCGCTCCGCGCCGTCGAGCGGACGCTCACCGTCGAGTGGACGCTCACCATCGAGTGAACGCTCACCATCGAGTGGACATTCGCCACCGGGCCGATCACCGCCAATCGGCATTGGAGCCTGCTCGATGATCATGTGCGCGTTCGTGCCGCTCAAGCCGAAGGCGGAGACGCCGGCCCTCCGCGGCGCGTTTGTCCGCGGCCATGGCACAGGCTCCGTCAGCAGCGACACGGCGCCGGTTAACCAGTCTACGTGCGCGGACGGGCTGTCCACATGCAATGTCTTGGGCAGTACACCGTGGCGCATCGCCATGACCATCTTGATCACGCCGGCCACGCCCGCCGCTGCCTGCGTGTGCCCGATGTTCGACTTCAGCGATCCCAACCACAGCGGACGGTCATGTTGGCGTTCCTGTCCGTAGGTGCTGAGCAGGGCCTGGGCCTCGATCGGATCACCGAGCGTGGTGCCGGTGCCGTGAGCCTCGACCGCGTCGATCTCGGCGGCGGACAGACCAGCTTTGTCAAGCGCCCGGCGGATGACGCGCCGCTGGGACGGTCCGTTGGGCGCGGTCAGGCCGTTGCTCGCTCCATCTTGGTTGATGGCGCTGCCCCTGATCACGGCAAGCACCTCGTGGCCCATCCGTTGTGCGTCGAGGAGTCGCTCGAGCAGCACGAGCCCCACGCCCTCGGCGATGCTTGTGCCGTCGGCGGAGTCCGAGAAGGGCTTACAGCGTCCGTCCGGCGCGAGCCCGCGCTGGCGGCTCAGCTGTGCCAGCGCAAACGGCGTTGACTGAACGGTCACCCCGCCCGCCAGCGCGAGGTCGCATTCGCCTCCACGAAGCGACTGGCAGGCGAGGTGAATCGCCACCAGAGACGAGGAGCAGGCCGTGTCAACGGTGACCGCCGGACCCTCCAAGCCGAGCGCATAGGCAAGGCGGCCCGACACCACGGCGCCGGAGGCGCCTGTCACTGCGTGTCCGTTGTCTGTGCCCTCGGGCGCTCCGTCCTCAGCGCTGTGCGCCATCAAGGCGCTGATGTAGTCTGAGTACATCGCCCCAGCGAACACGGCGGTGTGACTGCCGTGCAGCGATGCTGGATCGATGCCTGCGTTCTCGATCGTCTCCCATGCCACCTCCAGCAGCAGCCGCTGCTGGGGCTCCATCGCAAGCGCCTCGCGCGGACTGATCCCGAAGAAGTCCGCGTCGAACTCGGTCGCGTTCTCCAGAAAACCGCCGTGACGCACATAACTGGTGCCGGGGTGGTCGGGATCCGGGTGATACAGCGCCTCCAGGTCCCATCCCCGATTGGTGGGCAGTCCGGCTATCGCGTCCTCTTCGCGCACCAATAGCTCCCACAGCGCCTGTGGCGAGCGAACCGCACCCGGAAAATGGCAGCCGATGCCGACGATCGCCACGGGCTCCCGTGCGGCGGCGAGCACGCGACTGTTCTGGGCTCGCAGCTGCTCCGCTTCTTTCAGCGAGGCGCGCAGTGCCTCGACGATTTGCTCGTGCGAGGCGCTCATCGCGAAGCCTCGCCCTCCGTTTGCGCCTCTCCATTAACGCCGGCGGCGGCGGCACGCTCCAAGCTGACACGCACCAGTTCGTCGACGTCCAACGAGTCGATGTGCGGCTCGGGCCCGTCATCGGCGCTCGCGTCCTCTTGAGAGGTTTGTTGGGCCGGTCCGGCAAGCTCCAACAGTGGAGCGAGCAGTCCAGCCTCGCGTATACGGGCGATCGGCAGAGAGACCAGCATGCGTCGCAATTCGCGCTCGACAGGGTCGACGTCGGCGTCTGACTCCACATCGGGCGATATCCGACCGACGAAGTAATCGACCAGCCTCGACGGGGTCGGATAGTCAAACACGACGGTCGTCGACGGACGCAAGCCCGTTGCGAGCGTCAGGCGGTTGCGCAGCTCGACCGCCGTGAGCGAGTCGAAGCCCAGCTCCTTGAAGGGCCGTTGGGGGTCGATCGCGCGTGGCGAGGCGTGGCCAAGCACACTGGCGGTCTCCTCCAGCACGAGCTCCAACACGACGTCCCGCCGCCCCTCGGCCGGCACACCCTGAAGGCGCTGCTCGAGCGAACGGCGGACCGCAAGGGCGCCCGCCGCCGGCATCCGGACCAAGCCGCGCAGCAACGAGTGCAGGACGCCGTTGCGCATGTGCGCTCGCAACGCGCCCGCGTCGATGCGTATAGGGATGACAAGCGCCTCCCTCTGTGCGCACGCAATATCGAACAGCCTCAAGCCGTCCTCGTTGGAGAGCATTGCGACGCCCGTGCGCTCGATCGACGCGCGTACGACGGTGGGCGCCTCGGCGAGATTCTCCCATGGACCCCACGCAAGCGACACGGCGGGCAGACCTTGAGCGCGACGATGCGCTGCGAGCGCGTCAAGGAATGCGTTCGCGGCCGCGTAGTTGCCCTGACCAGCATTGCCGAAGACGCCGGCGGCGGAGGAAAACAGCACGAACCTGGAGATGTTCATGTGCCTGGTCAGCTCGTGCAGATGCCAGGCACCGTCGAGCTTGGGGGCGAGCACGTTGTGGACCTTCTCGGGATCAAGCGAGCCAATCGTCCCGTCGTCGAGTACCACGGCTGTGTGCACAACCCCTCCGAGCGGCCGGTCATCGGGCAACTCCGTCAGCAGCCGGCGCAGCGCGTCGCGGTCGGAGATGTCACAACTTGCAAGCCTCACGCGCGCCCCGAGCGCGACGAGCTCCTCCACGAGCTGTTCTGCTCCCTCGGCACGCTCGCCACGGCGGCTGGTCAAAAGTAGATCTTTGACGCCGTGCTCGGTGACGAGATGCCTCGCAAGCAAACTGCCCAACGCGCCGGTGCCGCCGGTGACCAGGACCGTTCCCTCCCAGCTCGGCGTGTCAGCCCGCTCGAGCATCTGCTCGTCATCGATCGAGATCTCGCCTTCGGACACGCCGGAGTGAGACGGTGCGTCAGGCGTGGTTGTGTCCGTTGTCCTCAACCGGGGAGCAAACGCCTGTCCTCCGCGCAACGCAAGCTGCGGCTCGCCCAACTCGACAGCGCCCACGAGCGTCTGCCACGACGCGTCCTCGCCGTTGACGTCCACCAGCATGATGCGGCCCGGGTTCTCAGACTGGGCGCTGCGCACAAGCCCCCACACCGGCGCGGCGGCGAGATCCTCGACGTCCTCGCCGCCGCCCACAGCGATGGCGCGACGAGTGAGGATCACGAGCTGCGAGTCCGTCAAGCGCTCCTCGCTTAGCCACGCCTGAATCAGCCTGAGCGTCTGGTTGACGCTCACCCGCACCGTCTCCAGCATGCTCTTAGCGTCCACCGACGCACCGCTTGACGCGCCCGCGCCCTGCCCACTCGGGCCCTGCCCACTCAGGCCCTGCCCACTCAGGCCCTGCTCACCCGGGCGACAAACGTGCGCGGGATCGACGAGCACAATCGCCGGAGCACTGCCCGCCTCGGCAAAGGCTTCAGCGAGCTCATCGATGCTCTCGTGCAGGGCGATGTCCGATCCGCCTCCACGTAGCGCCTTGACCATCGCCCCCTCGGACGTACCGAGAGCAGCCCAGCTTCGATCGGGAACACCGCGCTCGGCTCGCCCGAGAGGCGTCCATTGCACGCTGAACAAGGACCGGCGCAGCTGATCGTGCACGTCACCGATCTGCTCCGCAGAAATCGGGCGCATGTCAAGCGCGCCTATGGAGAGCATCGGTGCGCCCTGCTCGTCGGTCACTGCCAGCGATACCCCCCCGTCCTCGAGCGGCGTCAGGCGCGCACGCAGCGAACTAGCGCCCGCCGAGCCATGTAGGCGCACGGAGCTCCACGCGAACGGCAGATACATGCCTATCGGCGTGCTACCGCGGCCGTCTCCCCCACCGTTTTCGATGGCAGGAATGCCGTTGAGCGCGTGGAGGGTCGCGTCGAGCAGCGCCGGGTGCACGCCGAACTGGCCATCCTGCGCATGCGATCCCTCCGTCAAAGAGACCTCCGCAAACACCTCTGCCTGCTCGACATGCCAGGCCGCGCGCAGACACTGGAAGGCCGGACCATATTCGTAGCCTCGACTGGCGAGCGCGTCATAGAGGGTCTCCACCTCGATCGGCTGGGCACTCGATGGCGGCCACGCCTCTCCCGTGGGCGCACCCTCGACCGCGAGCGGGAGATTTGCCTCGCCCACCAGGATTCCCTGTGCGTGAGATGTCCACGACTCCGCCACCCACTGATCCGTCGAGGCGTCCTCGGTACGTGAGTGGATTGTGAGCGTGCGCTCTCCAGCCTCCGGCGGGCCCACGATCAGCTGTAGGTGCACCGCACCTGTCGCGGGGATCACGAGCGGCGTGTGCATCGCGAGCTCGCGCACTTCAGGGCAGCCGGCGCGGGTGCCCGCCTGTAGAGCAAGCTCGAGCAACGCCGTTCCGGGCAGCACCGACACTCCCTCTGTGCCGTGGTTGACAAGCCATGGGTGAGTCTGAAGCGACAGACGCCCGGTCAGCAGCCAACCACGCTCGTCCGCCAGCTCGATCGCCGCTTTCAGGAACGGGTGCTCCACGTTGGTTTGCCCGGCTGAGCCCATGTCCCCGAGAGCGGCGAGGTCGCATGCGATCCAGTAGCGCGCCCGCTGGAACGCGTAGGAAGGCAGTCGCACCTGCGTGCTCTCGGCGTCGGCAAGAATCTCCCCCCACCGGACAGGCACGCCGGCTGCCCATGCACCCCCAAGCGATGCGAGAAAGCGCCGCGGACCGCCCTCGTTGCGCCGGAGCGTGCCAAGGAGCGTGACAGGGTCATCCTGCTCGAGTGCCACGTCCGCCGTTTCTTGCATCAAGGTGGTTAGCCCCGGGTGGGGGCTAACTTCCACGAACGTGCGATACCCCTCCTCTAGCAAGCGTCGCACGGTTGGTTCAAAGCGCACCGTCTCGCGCGCATTGCGGTACCAGTAGCTCGCGTCCAGGCTCCCCATGTCAAGCGGGCCGGCGGTGACCGTCGAGTAGAAGGATGCCTCTCCAGAACGGGGCGCAACAGAGGAGCAGACCTCGAGCAGCTGCTCGCGCGCTGGCTCCACTACCGCAGAGTGCCCCGCGCCCATCGCGGCGATCTCGCGTACACGGATCCCCTGCTCGATGCATTCGCCCAGCAGCTCCCCTAGGGCATCTCCATCGCCGGACACAACCGTGGAGCGGGGACCATTCAAACCGGCGATCACAAGCCGTCCATTCCAGCGCAGCAGGCGCTCGTCGAGCTCATCAGCTCCGAGCGACACCGAGGCCATCCGCCCGTCGCGGCGGACACCCGCAAGTACCTGGCTGCGCAGCGCCACGACGCGCGCGGCGTCGCTCAGCTCAAGCCCGCCCCCGATATGCACTGCGGCAATCTCACCTTGGGAGTGCCCGATGACCGCATGCGGCTGCACGCCACAGGCGCGCCACAACTCGGCGAGCGAAACCATTATCGCGAACAGCACCGGCTGCACCACATCCAGGCGCTCCAGCGAGGAGTGGGCGCTCTCGCCCTTGAGCACCGCCGTCAATGACCAGTTGACGTACGGCTCGAGCGCTTCCTCGCAGGCGTGGATCCGCTCAGCGAAGACAGACGAGCACTCGAGCAGCTCGAGTCCCATTCCCGCCCACTGCGAACCCTGTCCGGGGAACACGAACACGGTCTGGCCGTTGCCGCGCGGGCGGACGCGGGCGCAAATCGTCGTGGGAGTCGAGCGTCCGTCCGCAAGCGCCCGCAGACCATCCAGCAGCTCTGTCCGAGAGTCGCCGAGGATCGCCGCCCGCTGCTCGAGCGCCGGGCGACTCAGGAGTGCACGTGCAACCGCAGCATCACCATGCTCGGGCTCGCAGTTAAGCCATTCGAGCAGGCGTGCAGCCTGTGCGGCCAGACCAGCCTCGCTGCGCCCTGATAGCAGCCACGCAGCGAGTGGCCCTCCGAGCGATCCGTCAGGACCGGCGAATGAGGGTGCCCCTGCGAGCCTAGACACACCCACGCCATCATCGTCAGTGGTTTGCGCCGGGCCGCTCCGATTGCCGCTATGCGGCGAGCCTTGCGCCTGCTCGCGGGAAGGCTCCTCGAGAATCACATGCGCGTTGGTGCCACTCACACCAAAGGAGGAGACCGCCGCGCGTCGCGGTTCCTCTCCGGGTGGCCACGCTACTGGTTGGCGCAGAAGCGACACCGCCCCGGATGACCAGTCGATCTCGTGGGACGGCTCATCGACGTGCAGCGTCTGCGGCAGCATGCCGTTGCGCATCGCCAAGACCATCTTTATCACCCCTGCGACGCCTGCCGCGGACTGAGCGTGGCCGATGTTCGACTTGATCGAGCCCAGCCACAGGGGGCGGTCTTGCGGACGGACCCGCCCGTATGTCTCGAGCAGAGCGCGAGCCTCGATCGGGTCGCCGAGCGTAGTGCCGGTACCGTGGCCCTCGACCGCGTCCACCTGTGCGGCCGACAGGCCGGCGTGCGCCAGTGCCTGCTGGATCATGCGGCGTTGCGAAGGCCCGTTGGGAGCTGCGACTCCATTGCTGGCGCCGTCCTGGTTTACGGCACTGCCTCTCACGATCGCCTGCACCTCGTGGCCGAGACGTAGCGCATCGGACAGCCGCTCGAGCACGAGCACGCCCGCACCCTCCGCCCAGCTCGTCCCGTCGGCCGCGTTCGCGTAGGACTTACAGCGGCCGTCCGGAGCGAGCGCCCCCCCACGACTGGCGTGAATGAAGCCAAGCGGCGTCCAGAGGACCGCCACGCCGCCGGCCAGCGCAAGCGAGCACTCCTTCGCTCGCAGCGACTGGCACGCCAGGTGCAGCGTGACGAGCGATGAGGAGCAGGCGGTGTCCAGTGAGAGCGCGGGCCCCTCCAAGCCGAGCGTGTAGGAGACACGCCCCGATACGACACTACCGGCGCTGCCCGTCGCGATCAGCCCCTCAAGCTCCGGTGGCGCCCCCACCGCGGCATAGTCGTGATACATGACGCCGGTGAACATGCCGGTGTCGCTGCCATGCAGGGCGAGCGGATCCAGGCGTGCGTCTTCGAGCGCCTCCCAGCAGATTTCGAGCATCAGGCGCTGTTGCGGATCCGTCGCGAGCGCCTCTCTCGGACTGATGCTGAAGAAGCCTGCGTCGAACTCGGCGGCGTCGTATAGAAAGCCGCCCTCCCACACAGAGCTGGTCCCCGGGTGCCCCGGATCGGGATCGTAGAGCTTCTCCCGATCCCAGCCGCGATCGGTGGGGAATTCCGAGATGGCGTCGCGGCCCTCGACGAGCAGCTCCCACATGTCCTGCGGAGAGCGCACCCCACCCGGATAGCGACAGCCCATGCCGACGATCGCGATCGGCTCGCGATCGCGCTGCTCGAGCGCCTGCAGCCGCTGGCGCGTCTCGTGCAGATCGACGGTTACACGCTTTAGATAGTCGAGGAACCTCTCGTTGTCACTCATCGCGATCCTCTCTGGTCTGGGAGCCTGCTCGGTGGATAGGGGGATGTCACTTGGATCCCAGTTGGGCGTCGATGAACTCGAAGACCTCGTCAGCGGTGGCCGACTCGATCTGCTCGGCGGTCGAGCCGCCATCGGACAGCGGTCGTTGGCGCCCTAGACCCGACACGATTGCCTGCAGGCGTTCGGTGACTCTGATCCGCTGGACGTCCTCCGGCGCCAACGATGCAAGTGCGCGCTCGAGCGTGTTCAGACCGCTCTCCAGCGAAACCGCACCCTGCGGATCCAGCTCGCCGGCGAGCTCCTCCAACAGGTATTCGGCGAGCGCTGTTGGGGTCGGATAATCGAAGACGAGCGTGGCGGGAAGCCGCAGGCCGGTGGTCGCGTTTAGCCTGTTGCGCAACTCGACGGCTGTCAGCGAGTCGAAGCCGAGCTCCTTGAAAGCTCGTCGCACATCCACCGGGTTTGTGCTCGTGTATCCGAGCACAGTGGCCGCCTCGACCTGTACGAGCCCCAACAAGGCGCCCCGGCGCCCCACCGTGTCCATGCTCGCCAGACGGCGTATCAACGAAGCTGTATCGGAGACGCGGCGAAGCTCGGGGCTCCGGACCAAACCACGCAGTAGACCCGGCAGCCGTCCTGTGCCTGCGTACGCGCGCAAAGCTGCGAGGTCCAAGCCGACCGCGAGCGTGAGCGGACGGTTGACTCGCAGCGCGGCATCGAACAGCTCCAAGCCCTGCTCGGTGGATAGGGCGCTCACCCCTGAGCGTTTCATGCGCTTCAGGTCGCGCTCACTCAATTCACTGGTCATCTCGCTCTCCTGGGACCAAAGCCCCCACGCGATCGATAGGCCCGCGAGGCCTTGCTCGCGCCTGTGTGCCGCGAGCCCATCCAGGAACGCATTGGCAGCGGCGTAATTGCCCTGGCCAGCCGTGCCTAGAACGCCCGCGACAGAGGAGAACAGAACGAATGAGCGCAACTCCATGTGCTTGGTGAGCTCGTGCAGGTGCCACGCGGCGTCGAGCTTTGGGGTCAGCACTCGATCCAGGCGCTCGGGGCTGAGCGATGCGATCACGCCGTCATCCAGAGCCCCCGCGCAGTGCACCACTGCACCCAGCCGATACTCCTCGGGTACCGAGGAGATCAGCTTCCGCGCTTGCCGACGATCGGAGACGTCACATGCAACGATGCTCAGACGAGCACCGAGCTCGATCAGCTGTGCTTCGAGCTCGCCGGCACCGGGCGCCTCCGTGCCACGACGACTCGCTAGCACCAAGCTGCGGACACCATGCTCGACCACCAGATGCCTGGCCACCAGAGCTCCCAAGCGGCCAGTGCCACCAGTCACGATCACGGTGTGCTCTGGGTCGAAGGCGCCGTCATCACTATCGCCTTCAGCTCCGTCGAGCTTGCCCACCAGCCCGAGGCGCGCAACCGACACGGCTCCGTCTCGCACGGCCAACTGCGGCTCCTCCAGAGTTAGAGCACCCGCCAGAGCGATACCCAATGCGCTCCAGGAGGACTCGTGCCCGTCCACGTCGAGCAGCACGAGGCCGCTAGCTCTCTCAGACTGCGCCGAGCGCACAAGACCCCAGGCCGCGGCTCCGGGGAGATCGCACACGCCATCGGCCTCCTCCAGCGCTATAGCGCCTTGCGTGACGAGCACCAGGCGCGATCCGGCGAGCTGCTCGTCGGCGAGCCACGCCTGAACCAGGCTCAGCACGCCACCCAACAGCTCGCGCACCGCAGCAGGTGTGCCATCCAGCTCGCCACGCGCCTCAGGAGGCGTGGCTTGCCCGACATGCACCTCAGGAGTCGCGGCTTGCTCGACAAAGCCTTCGGCTCCGATCTGCGCACAATCGACGATCACGAACTGGGGCGCCTGCGCGCCCTCCTCGAGCGCTCGCGCAAGTCCCTCCAAATCGCGATAGACGACCGCGGCTCGATGGTCCTGCGCAACGGCGCGAGCGAGCCTGGAATCCTGATCGCCTAGCACCACCCAATCGGCGGCCGACACGGCGGTGACTCCACTGGTGAGCGGTTGCCATTGGACGCCGTACAACGGATCGTGCTCTTGCTCCTGCGCACTCCCAAGCTCTTTCCCCGACACGGCGCGCGCCACGAACGACTCGATCGAGGCAACGAGCGCCCCAGACTCGTCGGCGAGGACCAACGACACGGCACTACGACCAACGGAATCGGACCCGTCTTGCGAGGACACCGCATCGGCGACGGGCATCGACAGTCTGACTCTCAACGACGCCGCACCAGTCGCGTAGTGGGCAGCTCCAGCGAAGGAGAACGGCAGACGCACATGCCCGTCCGACCCGTCGGGCCGATCCCCCAAAGCGAGGAAGCCCGCATGAAGCGCTGCGTCGAGCAGGGCGGGGTGCAGCTGAAACGAGTGCGCCAGGGAGTGTTGATCCTCGGGCAGGGAGACCTCGGCGAATATCTCGCTTCCACACAGCCACGCGGCGGTCAAGCCTTGGAAGACGGGGCCGTACTCCAAACCCGCTCGCGCGAGCCGCTCGTAGAGACCGTCGAGCTCGACGCGCTCGCCGCCGGTGGGAGGCCACGCGTCACCCAGAATCCCCGCGCCATCAACCATCCCGAGATCCTCGGAGAGGAGCACGCCGCCGGCGTGACGCGTCCAGTGCCCGCCAACACCGAGATCCTCCCCGCCGGCGGTACGTCGCGAGAAGATGCCAACCGTGCGACGACCTGCGTCGTCGAGCTCGCCAACGGACACCTGCAACCACACGTGCCCATCTGAGGGCAACACCAGCGGGGTCTCCAGGGTGAGCTCCTCCAGTCGCTCGCACCCGACCTGGCGGCCCGCGTATAGAGCGAGCTCGAGGAACGCTGTGCCCGGCAACAACACCACACCCACCACTGCATGGTCAGCAAGCCATGGGTGTGTGTCCAAGGACAGGGAACCGGTGAACAGCCAGCCTCCCCCAGCCAAGCCAACCTTCGCGCTCAACATCGGATGCCCAGTGGAGCGCTGCCCGAGAGACCCGTCACCGTGGTCGCGCTTCGCCTGTAGCCAGAAGCGCTCGCGCTGAAACGCATGCGACGGTAGCCTCATTCGCTCAGCTCCGGATCCCTCGAAGATCCTCTCCCAATCGACCGATACGCCGCGCACCCATGCCTGGGCCAGCGAGATCGAGAAACGCTGAAGACCGCCGTCATCGCGCCGCAGCGAACCGACGATCGCCGTGTCATCGGCGTCTGCACGATCGCCAAGCGACTGCTCAACGGTGCCTTGAATACCGACGCTGAGCACCGGATGGGGGCTCACCTCGACAAACGCCCGATATCCCTGCCCCAACAGCGCACGCGTGGCCTGCTCGAACGCGACCGTCTCGCGCAGGTTCCTATACCAATATTCCGCATCGAGCTCAGCGGTGTCAATCAGTCCACCCGTCACAGACGAGCAGAAGGGCACGGAAGCCGACCGAGGGACTATCCCCGCACAGCCCTCCAACAACTGCTCGCGGATGGTATCCACCTGCGCCGAATGAGCCGCATAGTCGACAGCAATCAACCGAGCCCTGACGCCATCGCGCTCGCACTCCTCACGCAACCCCTCGATCGCATCGGGATCGCCTGACACCACGACCGAAGACGGCCCGTTCACCGCCGCTACAGAGACGCGATCCGACCAATGCTGTACCCGCACCAACGCGTCTTCGGCACCGAGCGCAAGCGACATCATCGCGCCGCTGCCAGCTAGCTCAGCCAACGCCCGGCTGCGCAACGCCACCACCTGCGCTGCATCGGCAAGCGACAGGCCGCCCGCGACGCATGCGGCCGCGATCTCGCCTTGTGAGTGCCCCACGACGACGTCCGGATCCACGCCGCACGCGCGCCATAGCCCGGCGAGCGACACCATCACCGCGAACAGCGCGGGCTGGACCACATCGAGTCGATCCACTCCAGGAGCGCCCGACTCACCACGCAACACCTGCACGAGCGACCAGTTGACAAAAGGCTCGAGCGCCGCCTCACACGATCGCAGTTGCTCTGCGAACAGCGGCGAGGCTTCCAGCAACTCGACAGCCATCCCCGCCCACTGCGAGCCCTGACCCGGGAAGACGAATGCGACCCTGCCATCGCGGCCGACCGCCCCCTCGATAACGCGAGGACTGGAATTGCCCTCGGCTAGGGCTCGAAGTCCAGCCACCAAGTCCTCGCGCTGCTCACCAATCACGACCGCACGATGCGAGAATGCGGTGCGGCCGGCCAACGAGACGCCTACGTCACCCACGTCCACTTCGGGTGAGCCCTCGAGAAATCCCAGCTGCCGGCGAGCCTGAGCACGCAAGCTCGTCACATCTCGACCAGACAACAACCACGGCACCACGCCACCGACACTCACCGCAAGTCGAGCTGACGCAGCTCCGTCGGGGTCGACCGTCACAGGGGCAGAGGCAGCTACCACAGTTGATGGTTCTTCGAGTATTACGTGTGCGTTGGTGCCGCTGATTCCGAAGGAGGACACTCCTGCTCGGCGGGGAGCCCCGTTGCGGGGCCATGCCACGTTTTCTGTGAGCAGTGACACCGCTCCGGATGACCAATCGACGTGCGTGGATGGATGATCCACATGCAGCGTGCGCGGCAGCCATTCGTGTTGGAGAGCCATCACCATCTTGATCACGCCCGCGACACCCGCCGCTGCCTGGGTGTGACCGATGTTGGACTTGACCGAGCCAAGCAACAACGGACGCTCCGCGTCGCGCTGGCGACCGTAGCTCGCGAGCAGTGCCTGTGCCTCGATCGGATCGCCGAGCGTGGTGCCTGTACCGTGCGCCTCCACCACATCGATCTCATCCGGCGTGAGTCCCGCGTTGGTGAGCGCCTGCATAATCACGCGTTGTTGAGAGGGACCATTCGGCGCGGTCAGCCCGTTGCTCGCGCCGTCCTGGTTAACGGCACTGCCACCCACCACCGCCAAGACACGATGACCGTTGCGCCGAGCGTCTGAGAGGCGCTCCAGCATCAGCAGACCGGCGCCCTCACCCCAACCAACACCATCGGCTCCATCGGAGAACGCCTTGCAGCGCCCATCAGATGACAGAGCGCCCTGACGCGCGAACTCACTGAACATAACCGGAGTCGAGATCACAGCCACTCCACCGGCTAGCGCGAGCGAGCATTCACCCGAGTGCAACGCCTGGCAGGCCAAGTGCAGCGCGACCAGCGAGGAAGAGCAAGCGGTGTCCACCGACACCGCCGGCCCCTCGAGCCCAAACGTATAAGCAACCCGCCCCGACGCGACACTCGTAGCGAAACCGGTCACACCGTATCCCTCGAGCGCCGGATCGGACATGGAGGCGCCCACTCCATACATCGAGGAGCCCAAGCCCGCGAACACACCCGTCTGAGTGCCTCTCAACGAATGTGGATCGATACCCGCGTGCTCCATCGCCTCCCACGACACTTCCAGCAGCAACCGCTGCTGAGGATCCATCGCCAACGCCTCACGCGGGCTTATCCCGAACAACTCGGCATCGAAGTACGCCGCGTCGTGCAGGAACCCACCCGCTCGCGCCCAACCCTGCCCATACCGATCGGGATCCTCGAGATCGTCAAGCTCCCACCCCCGGTCGGTGGGGAACGAGGAGATCGCGTCCTGCCCCTGGAGAACGACCTCCCAAAGCCGCTCGGCGGACTCCACGCCACCGGGGAAACGACAGGCCATACCGACAATCGCGATCGGCTCCTCGCTCCCGACACGGGAAGACTCAACACGCACGCTCATACCCACCCCGGCCAGCCCGTCCAGCAAGTGCTTGGCGAGCGCCACCGACGTCGGATAATCAAAGACTACGGTGGACCCAAGGCTCATACCGGTCTCTGCGACGAGCCGGTTGCGCAGCTCCACCGCCGCGAGCGAGTCAAACCCGATCTCCCTGAACGCGCGCCGCGGATCGACAGCGTCGGGCTTGGCGTGCCCCAACACACCAGCCGCATGCCTAAGCACGATCTCCAACACCGCACGCTCGCGCTCCTGCTCGGACAGTCCCGCCAAACGGCTCGCCAAAGGACCATCAGCTCCCTGGACGCCGAGACGCTCCTGACTCAACGCGGCGCGTGCCTCCGGCAAGTCTTCTATGAGCGGACGCGGCCGCGCAACGGCATAGATCGGCGCATAGCGATCCCAGTCGATCCGAGCGACCATCAGACACGTCTCGTGAGCATCGAGCGCCTGACCAAGCACACCAATCGCCCGCTCGGGAGCCATCGGAAGGACCCCCCGCAACTGAAGCTGTTCGTTCACCACAGCCAACGCGGCCATCCCAGGGCCTTCCCAAAGACCCCACGCCACCGATGTCGCGGGCAAACCAAGCGAGCGGCGATGCTCAGCCAGGCAATCAAGGAAAGCGTTCGCCGTGGTGTAAGCCCCCTGACCACCAGAGCCCATAGTCGCGGCCAGCGAAGAGAACATGACAAACGCCGAGAGACCCATGTGCTGGGTCAACTCATGCAGATGCCACGCCGCCTGAGCCTTCGGCGCCAAAGTGTGCTGCAAATTCTGCACATCCATCTCATCCAGCGCCTGCACACCAGCCACTCCCGCCGCGTGGAAGACCGCCTCAAGCCCATCGGGCAACGACTCGAGCAACTCGGCCAGTTGAGCACGATCACTCACATCGCAGGCGAGCACCAACACATCCACACCAAGCCCTTCCAACTCGTTCTGCAACTCCGCGGCACCCTCAGCAGCCGGACCGCGACGACTGACCAACACAAGCCGCCGCGCGCCGCCGCGCGCGAGCCAGCGCGCCACCGACCCAGCCACACCCCCAAGACCACCAGTTATCAACACCGTTCCAGCGGGCTTCCACCCATCCCCCGAAGAACCACGACCCACAGACGCCCGCACCAAACGCCGCGCGAACAACCCATCAGAACGCACCGCGAGCTGATCCTCATAACCCACACCACCAAGCGCAGCGCACAGCGAGCGCTGCGCGCCCCTATCAAACACCACCGGCAAATCAACCAACCCAACACGATGCTGGGAGAGATCCAAACCAATCACACGCCCCAAACCCCACACCATCCCCTGCGTGGGACTCACAAGCGCATCAGAACCCCCCACCGAGACCCCACCACGCGTAGCAAGCCACAACGGCACCCGCACATCAACATCCCTCACCGCCTGCGCCAACGCCAACGTACCAGCCAACCCCAACGGCACAGCATCAAACCCACCACACCGATCCTCCAACAACCCCAACAACGACAAAACACCATCACAACCCACCACCACATCCCCCGAAACAGGCGACCCATCCGAAGAAACAACGGGCTCTGACTGTCCCCCCAGAAGCGCGTCGCGCAAGCACCCCGCGAGCACCCCGCGATCACACATCGCGTGCTCATCCATATCGAGCCGCACAACCTCGACCCCCGACACCCGCAACGCATCCATAACCGCAGCGACCCACTCATCCTCACCAAAGCCCGCGGGAACAACCACCAACCAGCGCCCCGACAGAACACTCAAAGAATCACGAACACGCTCCCAACCAACGCGATACAACCAATCAGCAGTCAAAGACTCCTCACGACGCCGACGCCGCCAAGACACAAGCGACGGCAACACAGCATCAAGCGAAGACCGCTCAACACCATCCCCCAAACGCAAAGCACGCGCCAACCCACCAACATCCCCACCCTCCACCGCATCCCAAAAATCACCATCAACCACACCACCAACACCACCACCACCACGCCCCGACACAAGCCAATACCGCTCACGCTGAAACGCATACGCCGGAAGAGTTGTTGCTTGTCCGTTGGTGGTGGTTGTTGCTCGCCAGTCGAGTGTGAGGCCGTTGGTCCATCCTTGCGCGAGTGCTTGCAGCAGTGTTTGGGGTTCTTCTCGTGTGGCTCTTAGCAATGACATTACGGTGGTCGGTGCTTGGTGCGCTTTGTTGTGGTCGAGCTGCTCTTGGACCATCGCGCTGAGCGCACCGTCTGGTCCAAGCTCCAGGAAGGTGTTGACGCCCTGGTTGGCTAGCCATTGGACTGTGTCGGCGAATCTCACGGTCTCGCGGGCGTGGCGGGCCCAGTAGCGAGCGGTGCAGAGCTCCTCCGGTGTTGCGGGTTGGCCAGTGAGGTTGGAGAGGATCGTGATCGTCGGTGGCGAGAACGACACGCTCTCGGCGACTTCCTCGAACGCGTCGAGCATGTCGTCCATGCGGTGTGAGTGAAACGCGTGCGAGACCCGCAATCGCTTTGTCTTGGCTCCCCGGTGCTCCCACTCCGCGGCGAGCGCGAGCACCGGATCCTCATCGCCTGAGATGACGACCGAGCTGGGACCGTTGACGGCCGCCAGCGACACCGCTCCAGGAGGCCCAGTGATAGCCTCGAGCATCTCCTGCTCGGATGCCTGGATGGCCACCATCGCGCCGCCCCGCGGTAGAGCCTCCATCAGCCGGCCCCGCGCGAGAACCAGCTTGCACGCATCCGCGAGCGAGAAGGCCCCCGCTACGTGAGCGGCGACCAGCTCGCCCACCGAATGGCCCGCTACGAAGTCTGGACGCGCGCCCCACGCGTCGAGCAACCTGAACAACGCGACCTCTAGCGCGAACAACCCCGTCTGGGTGAACAGCGTCCGGTCTAGCTGATCGCCAGACGAATCGGGGGAGCGCTCCCGCTCGCCGAACACCACAGCGCGCAGCGAACAGTCGAGCGGCCCGTCCAGCTGCTCGCAGGCTTCGTCGAACGCGTCTTTGAACACGTCGAACGTGTCGTAGAGCTCAGAACCCATCCCTACGCGCTGGGCTCCCTGGCCGGTGAACAGAAACGCCGTCGCGCTCTCGACGTCGGCCACCCCCACGCTCACACCCGCAGTCAACCCGTCGCCTGTGGCGATGGCGCCCAGACCTTCCAGCAATCGCTCACGGTCGTCCGCGAGCACCACCGCGCGATGGCCCAGCACCGCTCTACCGGCCAGGGAGAACGCGATGTCCTGCGCGGGTAGGTCGGGTTGAGCGAGAGCGAATTCTCTCAACCGTCCGGCCTGCCCGCGCAACGCGACCTCGTTGCTCGCGGAGATAGGCCACGCGAGCGTCCCCAAGCCCGCGGGCTGCTTGCCTGCGCCCCGCTCCAGCGCCCCGGTCTCCTCCTCGGGTTCTTCGAGTATTACGTGTGCGTTGGTGCCGCTGATTCCGAAGGAGGACACTCCTGCTCGGCGGGGAGCCCCGTTGCGGGGCCATGCCACGTTTTCTGTGAGCAGTGACACCGCTCCGGATGACCAATCGACGTGCGTGGATGGATGATCCACATGCAGCGTGCGCGGCAGCCATTCGTGTTGGAGAGCCATCACCATCTTGATCACGCCCGCGACACCCGCCGCTGCCTGGGTGTGACCGATGTTGGACTTGACCGAGCCAAGCAACAACGGACGCTCCGCGTCGCGCTGGCGACCGTAGCTCGCGAGCAGTGCCTGTGCCTCGATCGGATCGCCGAGCGTGGTGCCTGTACCGTGCGCCTCCACCACATCGATCTCATCCGGCGTGAGTCCCGCGTTGGTGAGCGCCTGCATAATCACGCGTTGTTGAGAGGGACCATTCGGCGCGGTCAGCCCGTTGCTCGCGCCGTCCTGGTTAACGGCACTGCCACCCACCACCGCCAAGACACGATGACCGTTGCGCCGAGCGTCTGAGAGGCGCTCCAGCATCAGCAGACCGGCGCCCTCACCCCAACCAACACCATCGGCTCCATCGGAGAACGCCTTGCAGCGCCCATCAGATGACAGAGCGCCCTGACGCGCGAACTCACTGAACATAACCGGAGTCGAGATCACAGCCACTCCACCGGCTAGCGCGAGCGAGCATTCACCCGAGTGCAACGCCTGGCAGGCCAAGTGCAGCGCGACCAGCGAGGAAGAGCAAGCGGTGTCCACCGACACCGCCGGCCCCTCGAGCCCAAACGTATAAGCAACCCGCCCCGACGCGACACTCGTAGCGAAACCGGTCACACCGTATCCCTCGAGCGCCGGATCGGACATGGAGGCGCCCACTCCATACATCGAGGAGCCCAAGCCCGCGAACACACCCGTCTGAGTGCCTCTCAACGAATGTGGATCGATACCCGCGTGCTCCATCGCCTCCCACGACACTTCCAGCAGCAACCGCTGCTGAGGATCCATCGCCAACGCCTCACGCGGGCTTATCCCGAACAACTCGGCATCGAAGTACGCCGCGTCGTGCAGGAACCCACCCGCTCGCGCCCAACCCTGCCCATACCGATCGGGATCCTCGAGATCGTCAAGCTCCCACCCCCGGTCGGTGGGGAACGAGGAGATCGCGTCCTGCCCCTGGAGAACGACCTCCCAAAGCCGCTCGGCGGACTCCACGCCACCGGGGAAACGACAGGCCATACCGACAATCGCGATCGGCTCCTCGCTCCCGACACGGGAAGACTCAACACGCACGCTCATACCCACCCCGGCCAGCCCGTCCAGCAAGTGCTTGGCGAGCGCCACCGACGTCGGATAATCAAAGACTACGGTGGACCCAAGGCTCATACCGGTCTCTGCGACGAGCCGGTTGCGCAGCTCCACCGCCGCGAGCGAGTCAAACCCGATCTCCCTGAACGCGCGCCGCGGATCGACAGCGTCGGGCTTGGCGTGCCCCAACACACCAGCCGCATGCCTAAGCACGATCTCCAACACCGCACGCTCGCGCTCCTGCTCGGACAGTCCCGCCAAACGGCTCGCCAAAGGACCATCAGCTCCCTGGACGCCGAGACGCTCCTGACTCAACGCGGCGCGTGCCTCCGGCAAGTCTTCTATGAGCGGACGCGGCCGCGCAACGGCATAGATCGGCGCATAGCGATCCCAGTCGATCCGAGCGACCATCAGACACGTCTCGTGAGCATCGAGCGCCTGACCAAGCACACCAATCGCCCGCTCGGGAGCCATCGGAAGGACCCCCCGCAACTGAAGCTGTTCGTTCACCACAGCCAACGCGGCCATCCCAGGGCCTTCCCAAAGACCCCACGCCACCGATGTCGCGGGCAAACCAAGCGAGCGGCGATGCTCAGCCAGGCAATCAAGGAAAGCGTTCGCCGTGGTGTAAGCCCCCTGACCACCAGAGCCCATAGTCGCGGCCAGCGAAGAGAACATGACAAACGCCGAGAGACCCATGTGCTGGGTCAACTCATGCAGATGCCACGCCGCCTGAGCCTTCGGCGCCAAAGTGTGCTGCAAATTCTGCACATCCATCTCATCCAGCGCCTGCACACCAGCCACTCCCGCCGCGTGGAAGACCGCCTCAAGCCCATCGGGCAACGACTCGAGCAACTCGGCCAGTTGAGCACGATCACTCACATCGCAGGCGAGCACCAACACATCCACACCAAGCCCTTCCAACTCGTTCTGCAACTCCGCGGCACCCTCAGCAGCCGGACCGCGACGACTGACCAACACAAGCCGCCGCGCGCCGCCGCGCGCGAGCCAGCGCGCCACCGACCCAGCCACACCCCCAAGACCACCAGTTATCAACACCGTTCCAGCGGGCTTCCACCCATCCCCCGAAGAACCACGACCCACAGACGCCCGCACCAAACGCCGCGCGAACAACCCATCAGAACGCACCGCGAGCTGATCCTCATAACCCACACCACCAAGCGCAGCGCACAGCGAGCGCTGCGCGCCCCTATCAAACACCACCGGCAAATCAACCAACCCAACACGATGCTGGGAGAGATCCAAACCAATCACACGCCCCAAACCCCACACCATCCCCTGCGTGGGACTCACAAGCGCATCAGAACCCCCCACCGAGACCCCACCACGCGTAGCAAGCCACAACGGCACCCGCACATCAACATCCCTCACCGCCTGCGCCAACGCCAACGTACCAGCCAACCCCAACGGCACAGCATCAAACCCACCACACCGATCCTCCAACAACCCCAACAACGACAAAACACCATCACAACCCACCACCACATCCCCCGAAACAGGCGACCCATCCGAAGAAACAACGGGCTCTGACTGTCCCCCCAGAAGCGCGTCGCGCAAGCACCCCGCGAGCACCCCGCGATCACACATCGCGTGCTCATCCATATCGAGCCGCACAACCTCGACCCCCGACACCCGCAACGCATCCATAACCGCAGCGACCCACTCATCCTCACCAAAGCCCGCGGGAACAACCACCAACCAGCGCCCCGACAGAACACTCAAAGAATCACGAACACGCTCCCAACCAACGCGATACAACCAATCAGCAGTCAAAGACTCCTCACGACGCCGACGCCGCCAAGACACAAGCGACGGCAACACAGCATCAAGCGAAGACCGCTCAACACCATCCCCCAAACGCAAAGCACGCGCCAACCCACCAACATCCCCACCCTCCACCGCATCCCAAAAATCACCATCAACCACACCACCAACACCACCACCACCACGCCCCGACACAAGCCAATACCGCTCACGCTGAAACGCATACGCCGGAAGGGTCACACGGTGACTCCCCGATCCGGCAAACAACGCGCTCCAATCCACAGTGCCACCGTCTACCCAAATCTCAGCAAAAGCGCGTAGCAGCGAGCTTGGCTCAGAGCGTTCAGGGCGCAACGCCGCCACCACGATGGCTGGGCGGTCGTCAACTGAGCTACGGTGCTCCTGCCGATCATCCTCATCGCCTCGCCCGGGATGCGCGTCACGGTCATCGTGTGGAACGCAATCGTTTGTGCCCAGAGATTTGCCGTCGTCGAGACACGTCTGGCACATGGCGGCGAGCACACCGCCGGGCCCAAGCTCCAAGAAGCGTCGCGCGCCGCGCCCATGAAGCCAGCGCAGACCGTCGGCGAAGCGAACCGTCCGTCGTACATGTTCGGCCCAGTAGTGCGGCTCGCGCATACGCTCGACCGAGAGCGCCTCGCCCGTAACATTGGAGACGATCGGGATCTCGGGCGGCGCAAAGGACAGGCTGCCCGCCATTGCCGCGAGCTTGTCAAGCATGTCGTCCATGCGTGGCGAATGAAACGCATGTGACACGCGCAGCTGCTTAATCGCGCGACCGCGCTTCTCCCACGTGCCAGAGAGCTCGAGCACAGCCTCCTCGTCGCCGGAGAGGACCACCGAGCGCGGACCGTTGACGGCGGCGAGCGCAACCTTCTTCTCCCACAGCTCCAAGCCCGCCAGCTCGCGCAAGACCTCCTGCTCGGAAGCCTCGACGGAGACCATCGCACCGCCCTCGGGAAGCGCTGCCATCAGCTTGCCGCGAGCAGCAACTAGTGCACACGCATCCTGGAGCGAGAGTGATCCCGCCACGTGCGCCGCCACGAGCTCACCGATCGAGTGACCCATCACGAAACCCACACGCACTCCACACGCCTCGACGAGCCTGAATAGAGCAACCTCCAGAGCGAACAGGCCAGCCTGGGCGAAGGCGGTCTGGTCCAGGCACGCGGTTTCCTCCGCGTCGTGACCAACCGACGCGGCTGCCCGCCGCAAGCGCTCCTTGCCGAACACGACCTCGGCCAACGATCGTCCCAACAACACGTCCAGCTGCGCGCAGGACTCATCGAACGCCTCCCTGAAGACGGGGAAGGCTTCATAGAGCTCCCACCCCATCCCGACACGCTGTGATCCTTGACCGGAAAACAGAAGCGCGACTCCTCCGGCATCTCGGTGGGCCACACCGCTCACGACGCCCGCCGCAGACGTTCCCCGCACCAACACCCCAAGACCCTCTAGGAGCCCATCGCGCTCCCCACCAAACGCCACAGCTCGGTGCTCGAACGTCGAGCGAGCAGCCAACGAGCAGCCCACATCGGCGAGCCCCGACTCGGAGTCCTCTCTTAGATGCGCCAGCAACCGCCCAGCCTGAGCTTGCAACGCCTGCTCGCTTCGGCCCGACAACACCCACGGAGACACGTCCGGCACGACGATCGCCCGCCGGGCACTCCCCGCAATGCCATCGGTGTCGGCCTCGCGATCGGTCTCCTCGACCGCCGGTGCTTGTTCAGCCAGCGGTGCTTCCTCGAGGATCACATGTACGTTTGTGCCGCTACCTCCAAATGAGGACACCCCCGCGAGGCGTGGCTGGCCGAGGCGCTGCCATGGAACCTGCTCGGTCAACAGCGCTACCGTGCCGTCCTCCCAATCGACCTGGCTGGTGGGCTCATCCACATGAAGCGTCTTTGGCAACGACTCGTGTTGGAGAGCCATCACCATCTTGATCACGCCCGCCGCGCCTCCCGCCGCCTGCGTGTGACCCAGGTTCGACTTGATTGACCCCAGCCACAGCGCCCTGTCGACGGGACGATCCCGACCGTATGTGGCAATGATCGCCTGCGCCTCGATCGGGTCGCCGAGCACGGTGCCGGTGCCATGCCCCTCCACCACATCGACCTCGTGCGCCGACACCCCTGCCTCGGCAAGCGCCTCCCTGATCACCCGCTGCTGGGAAGGCCCGTTTGGAGCGGTCAGCCCGTTGCTTGCCCCGTCCTGGTTGACGGCGCTGCCCCGCACCACCGCCAACACGCGATGACCGTTGCGTTGTGCATCTGAAAGACGCTCCAGCAAGAGCATGCCGACGCCATCCGACCAAGCGGTGCCATCGGCGGCATTCGCAAACGCCTTGCACCTACCATCGGGCGAAAGCGCCCGCTGGCGAGAAAACCCAACGAAGACAGCCGGCGTGGCGAGCACCGCGACGCCTCCCGCGAGCGCAAGCGAGCATTCGCGAGATCGCAACGCCTTGCAGGCGAGATGCAAAGCGACGAGCGACGATGAGCACGCCGTGTCGATCGTCATAGTCGGGCCCTCTAGGCCGAAGGTGTAGGCGACGCGTCCCGATACCGCGGCCAGGGAGGCGCCCATCTCATAGCCCTCTACTTGGCGCAGGGTGTCCTTCCCCGGACTGATGTATTCCTGGCCGTTGACTCCGGCGAACACCCCTGTTTGACTGCCTTTCAGAGACAGCGGATCAAGCCCAGCGTCCTCCAAAGTCTCCCAGCAGATTTCAAGCAGCAGTCTCTGCTGCGGATCCATCGCCAGCGCCTCACGCGGGCCGATCCCGAAGAAGGCAGCGTCGAAGCAGGCGGCATCATGAATGAACCCGCCCTCACGCACATAGCTCGTGCCTGGCTGATTGGGATCGGGATCGTACAGGCTCTCCAGGTCCCACCCACGGTCGTCTGGGAAAGCGGAGATCGCATCCTCGCCGCGAGCGACGAGCTCCCACAGGTCCTCTCGCGAGCGCACCCCACCCGGATAGCGGCAACCTATTCCTACGATCGCAATCGGCTCTCGGAGCTCCTCCAGTAGCCGGCTGTTTTGCCGCCGCAGCAGCTCGACGTCCTTCACGGAAGCCCGCAGCGCCTCGACGATGTCATTGTTGGAGATGGATGCCATCGAACCCTCCTAGTCAGTCGTAGGACCCTGTAGGGCTCGCTGGACGAGACTGCTGACGTCCAGCGATTCGATCAGGTCGATCGCCTTCTCGTCCCCATCGGGCGAGAGACCCACGTCATTGCCGTCTCCAGCGGCCAGCTTCAACAGCGACTCCATCAATCCCGTCTTGCGCAAGCGATCGAGTGGAATCGACGCGATCGCGCGCCGTATCTCCTGCTCCTTGTTCTGATCCTCTCTGCCGGTCGGCGAGAGCCGCTCGAGTAGGTGATCGACGAGCAACGCTGGCGTCGGGTAGTCGAACAGGAGTGTGGCGGGCAAGCGCATACCGCTTGCAGCGTTGAGCCGATTGCGAAGCTCGACCGCGGTCAGGGAGGTGAAGCCGATCTCCTTGAAAGCAACTTCAGGATCGATCGTAGCCGCCGCCCCATGACCCACAACAGCGGCGAGCTCGTTCAGCATCAGCTCCATGACAGCCGCCTTACGCTCCGCCTCTGATGAGTTGGGTAGACGCCATGTGAGCGATGAGCTGCCCGTCGTGCTCCTGGGTGTGCGTACAAGACCACGCAACGGCGGCGGCAGAGTGCCACCGCGCGCCTGCGCGCGCAACGACATGACATGCGGACAGAGCGGGAAGAGCAGCGCGTCCTCCGATGTCGCGCTGAGATCGAATAGCGCAAGCCCCTGCTCGGGGGACAATGCGCTCACGCGCGAGCGCTCCACGCGTGTCAGCTCGGCCCCGCTCAACGCATCTGTCAGCCCGGTGGGTTGGGCCCACGGTCCCCACGCCAGCGAGCTGCCCGTGAGGCCACGCGCTTGGCGATAGGCGGCAAGCCCATCCAGGAACGCGTTGGCGGCTGCGTAGTTGCCCTGACCGGGGCTGCCGAGCGTGCCGGCGACCGAGGAGAACATCACAAACGTGACGAGATCCAGATGACAGGTCAACTCGTGCAGGTGCCACGCGGCGTCTAGCTTGGGCGCAAGTACCCGCTCCATCCGCTCGGGGGTCAGCGAGCCGATCACCCCGTCATCTACCACCGCTGCGGCATGAATGACCGCACCGAGCGGATACAGCTCCGGCACCGACGCGATCAGCGCCTTCACCTGATCTCTGTCCGCAACGTCACAGCCAACAAGCGATACGCGCGCGCCAAGATCCTCCAATGCCCTCTTTAGCTCGCTGGCCCCTGGAGCGTCAGCCCCCCGTCTACTCGCCAGCACGAGGCTGCGCACGCCGTGCTCAGCCACCACATGGCGAGCGACAAGCGCACCCAAGCTACCGGTGCCGCCAGTTATGAGCACGGAGCGCTCTGGATCAAGCCGTCGCGCCACCCCGTCCCTAGCGAGTCCGCCGTCCACCACGGCCCTCGCTAGCCTGGGAGCTTGAACAACACCATCTCTGATCGCAAGCTGGAGCTCGTCTGACTCGAAGGCCGCCGCAACCGCACCTGGCAACGCCGCCCAGGAGGACTCCTTTCCATCCACGTTGACGAGCATCAGGCATCCAGGGTTCTCCGACTGCGCCGAGCGCACAAGCCCCCACACCGCAGCGCTCGCCAGCCCTTCGATACGATCGTCGGCTTGTACAGCCAGAGCGTTCCGGCTTACGACCACCAGACGAGCGCCCGCGAAGCGCTCATCCGCGATCCAAGCCTGCACAGTCGCGAGCACGTCATGAAGGACCCCACGCACAGCGTTGACCACGTTCTCACCAGGATCACATTCCTCAGATCTCACGCCCGAAAACGCATACTCGAGCTCGGGATCCGGACTCGTTAGGCCGCCTTGCCCAACGGCGCGCGGTACAGCCAGGCTATCTCCCACCGCATGGGTGGCATCGATGAGCACTGTCTGGGGCAAAGACCCGTCCCCCTCGAGAGCCTCGCTGAATGTGGTCATGTTGGGGTGCGTAACGAGAGCCTTGCCGATGTCTCTCAGCGCATCGGCAATAGGCGAATCGCTCCTGCCGAGCAAGACCCATTGATCCAAATTAGATAGCTCGCTCCCTGCACCGAGCCTCGTATGAATTGATGTCCAGTCCAAACAAAACAACGAATCTCGATCGTTACTTTGGGCGTTGCGAAGATCTGTTTGAGACACAGCCTTCATCCTCAGCGAATCAATTGAGATCACCGGCTCATCGCTCTCGCCGACCACGGTCAAAGCAAAAGTGTCATCACTCACTCGATGCAGGCAAGCACGCAGCGAGCGGACACCTGAGGCGTGGAGACTCACGCCATTGAAGGAGAAAGGCAGCCGCACGCCAAGCCCGGCCTGATCCTCTTGCTCGCTCGCACTTCTGTCGGTCTCGTTCAGATCCATCAGCGCCGGTTGCAACACGGCGTCGAGCAGCGCCGGGTGCAAGCGGAAATCACCTGCGTACACCTGCTGGTCATCCGGCAGAGACGCCTCGACGAACAGCTCGTCGCCACGACGCCACACAGCTCGCGTCAGTTGGAAAGCGGGATCATGGTCGATACCTCGCTCCTCCAGCCGCTCGTATAGCGCCTCGACATCGACGGTCTCCGCGTGCTGCGGCGGCCAGTCGCTCACCAAGGCCTCCGCGTGCCTGCCCACGGGAAGCTGGCCAACAGCGGGTCTGGCAAGCGATCCGACGGCATTGCAGGTCCATAGGCCGTCTGACAGATCTCCGTCGGTCGAGTCGTCATCCACCCGGGAGTAGATCGCCAGTGTGTGAGCGCCCGATTCATCAGCAGCGCCAACCGAGACTTGGAGTGCGACGGCATCGTGCTCGCGCAATACCAGAGGAGCGTGGAGCTCGAACTCCTGTATCAGCTCGCAGCCGATCTGCGCGCCCGCGTGGAGCGCGAGCTCCAGGCACACTGCGCCGGGCAGCGATATCACACCCATTACCTCTTGCTCGGCAAGCCAACTGTGCGTACCAAGTGAGAACCGCCCAGTGAACAGCCAGCCTTCCCCACCCGCCAACGAAACGGCAGCGCCAAGTAGGGGGTGACCGGTCGTGGCAAGGCCGGCGGCACCTACATTTCCGAGAGCCTCTTGCGCCTCCAGCCAGTAGCGCTCACGCTGGAACGCGTATGCCGGCAGATCGACCACTTTCATCTGACCGGCCCCGGAGAGGACCCGCCAGTTCACCTGCACCCCCTGAACCCAGACCTCTCCAAGCGCCCTCAGGAAAGACTCGTGCCCATCCTCCTCGCGGCGCAGAGTCCCGATGACAGCTACTTGCCTTGCTTGCTCGATCGCCTCATCGGCCGTCTCCTGCACCGCGACCGTCAAGACAGGATGAGGACTGATCTCGACGAACGAGGCACATCCCTGGTCGAGCAGCTTTTGTGTGACCTGCTCGAGTTGCACAGTCTCGCGCAGATTGCGGTACCAGTACTCCGCATCCAGCTCGGCCGTGTCCAGTAGCCCACCACTAACGGTGGAGTAGAAGGGAATCTCACCACTGCGAGGCTGCACCGAGATGAAACCTTCGAGCAGCTGCTCGCGGATCTCCTCTACAGAGCTCGAGTGCGCCGCATAATCGACCGGGATTCTGCGCGCCCTGAGATCCTCCTGCGCACATTTCTCGAGCAGTTCATCGATCGCCGGCAGTCCACCCGATACCACCACCGAAGAGGATCCGTTCACTGCCGCGATCGCGAGCGAAGCGTCACACCCATCCAACACGCGTTCGAGATCTTTCAAACCTGACGACACCGACACCATGCCACCGCGACCAGCCAACGCAGTTAGGGCCTGGCTGCGCAACGCCACTATCCGTGCGGCGTCAGGCAACGAAAGTCCGCCGGCCACATGCGCAGCCGCGATCTCACCCTGAGAATGACCCACCACCGCATCCGGGCGTACACCGCAAGCACGCCACAGCTCCGCGAGGGACACCATCACCGCGAATAGCACAGGCTGCACCACATCGACCTGCTCCAGCGTCGCCGCTGGGCTCTGCCCACGCAATACCTCCTCGAGCGACCAATCCACAAACGGCCCCAAGGCCTCCTGGCAATCCAGCAAGTGACGACGGAAAACCGGCGAACATTTGAGCAGATCAATCGCCATCCCCGGCCACTGCGAACCCTGGCCTGGGAACACCCACACCACTCCACCCACGCCCCCGTTGCTGGAGAGACCTCCGATGACCTCCGAGCTGCGCTCCCCATGAGCCAGCGACTTCACGCCCGACAGCAACTGCTCACGCGAGGCACCCAGTACCACCGCACGGTTCTCCAGCGCCGGCTTGGCAGCCAGCGACAGACCAACGTCCGTTGCATCCAGCTCCGGGCGGTTGCCGACATACGCCCGCAACCGCGCCGCCTGCGCACGCAGCGCATCAACCCCCCTACCCGACACCGGCCAGAGCGCAAGTCCCGGGACCGTCGGGTCATCACCGTTCCCGACAAAGACAGTCTCGCGAGCCACCTCCTCACCGCCCACCGCCCCATCGACAGGCAGCTCTCCGTCCGCGATAACGCGCTCACCAGCAAGTCCATCCACCGCGACCGTCGAGGCCACCCGCCAGGCAGCCGCCGGCGCAGGCGCCTCCTCGATGATCATGTGAGCGTTCGTGCCGCTGATCCCGAACGAGGACACTCCCGCGCGGCGCGGCTCGCCGTTGCTCCTCCAGGGAACGGGTGCGGTAAGCAGCGAGACTGCGCCTGCCGACCAGTCCACACGCCGCGAGGGCTGATCTATGTGCAAAGTGCTTGGCAGCAGCCCGTTGTGCATCGCCATCACGATCTTGATCACCCCCGCGACCCCGGCCGCCGCCTGCGTGTGGCCGAGGTTCGACTTGATCGACCCAAGCCACAGCGGACGACCCTCAGGCCGTTCCTGTCCATAGGTGGCAAGCAACGCCTGCGCCTCGATCGGATCGCCCAGCATGGTGCCCGTGCCGTGAGCCTCCACCGCGTCCACCTGCCCCACTTGGAGGCCGGCATTCGCGAGGGCGTCGCGGATCACACGCTGCTGGGAGGGGCCGTTCGGAGCTGTCAACCCGTTACTCCTGCCATCCTGGTTCACCGCGCTGCCCCGCACCACAGCCAGTACCCGATGACCGAAGCGTCGCGCGTGTGAGAGACGCTCGAGCATGAGCACGCCGACTCCCTCCGAGAAGCCCGCGCCATCGGCGGCATCCGCGAAGGACTTGCACCGTCCATCCCGCGCAAGTCCGCGTTGGTGGCTGAACTCCACGAACAGCAACGGGGTCGAGAAGACCGTGACGCCACCGGCGAGTGCCTGCTCGCACTCACCTGCTCGAAGTGCCTGGCAGGCGAGATGCACGGCCACCAGCGAAGACGAACACGCGGTGTCCAGCGTCAACGCGGGACCCTCCAGACCGAGCGTGTAGGCGACGCGGCCAGACACGACGCTCGCGGCGCCCCCGACCCCGAGATAGCCCATCAGCCAGGGTGGGATTTGCCCACCGTAGAGCCTTGAAAGATAGTCGTGGTGAATCACGCCGGCGAACACCCCGGTAGCACTGCCACGCAAAGAAATTGGATCGATGCACGCCGATTCGACCGCCTCCCAGCATGCTTCGAGCATCAAGCGTTGCTGGGGATCCATCGCAAGCGCCTCGCTGGGTCCAATCCCGAAGAAGGCAGGATCGAAATCGGTCGCCTCGCGCAGGAATCCGCCCTCCTGCGCGTAGCTCGTGCCGAAGTGGTCTTGGTCGCGATCGTACAATCCATCGAGGTCCCACCCACGGTCCTCAGGGAAGTTCGAGATAGCGTCATCGCCGGATGCCAGCAGCGTCCAGAGCTCCTCGGGAGAGTTGACATCACCCGGGTAGCGACAGCTCATTCCCACGATCGCGATCGGCTCATCCACACGCGCCGGAGCGTGTCTTGCGCCGGCGGTCGCAATGCGCGTGTCCTCGATCTGGGCCAGTAGGTGAGCGGCCAGCGATGTCGCCGTGGGATAGTCGAACACGAGCGTGGCCGGTAGTTGCAGGCCGGTCTTCTCGGCCAGACGGTTGCGCAACTCGACGGCGGTCAGCGAGTCGAACCCAAGATCCTTGAAAGGAAGTTCGGGCTTGATCGCCTGCGCAGATGCGTGGCCGAGGACGCCCGCCACCTCCATGCAGACCGCCTCGAGTGTCGCCTTCGCGCGCTCGGACGCCGGCACGCCGCGCAGGCGCTTTGCCAACAAACCACCCGGCCCGCGCGCGACATGTGTCGTCCCCATGCGCACCAGCCCGCGCAGAAACGGCTCTACGCCCCGCTCTCTGGCCTGAGCACGCAGCCCGGGTAGATCCAGGTGAAGCGCGATGACGTGAGCCTGCGCCGCCAGCAGTGCGGCATCGAACAGCCGTAGTCCCTCCTGCTCGGACATGGGGTGCACTCCCCATTGGCTCATCCGTAGCTTGTCCGTGGCGCTGAGGCGAGCCGTCAAGCCACCCGTCGGCTCCCACAGCCCCCAGGCGATCGACGTCGTTGGCAGACCTTCCGCGTGACGCATGCTCGCCAGCGCATCCATGAACGCGTTCGCCGCTGCGTAGTTGCCCTGTCCGGGGATATTGAGCACCCCCGCGGCAGAAGAGAACAACACAAATGCCGATAGGTCCATGTCGCGAGTCAGCTCATGCAGGTGCCAGGCGGCGTCCACCTTGGGTTCCAGCACGGGATCGACTCGCTCCGGGGTGAGTGACTCGATTACCCCGTCGTCGAGCACAACGGCCGCGTGCACCACTCCGCATAGCGGGAAATCCGGCGGAATACTCGCGATGAGCGCTTCCAGCTGACCGCGGTCTGTGACGTCGCACGCTTGCACCTGCACGTTAGCTCCAAGCTCGCACAGCTCATGCTCGAGCTCGCGCGCACCCTCCGCGTCTCGCCCACTGCGGCTGACCAGGAGCACGCTTGGTAGCGCATACTCGGAAACGAGGTGCCTGGCGAGCAGCGCTCCGAGCCTCCCCGTGCCGCCGGTGATCAGCACCGTGCCGTTTAGCTCGTGACTCAGGACGCCATCGTCAGTGCTCTGTTTATCGAGGATTTCATCAGCGGACTGTTCATGAGTGAGCTCAGCCAGCCGCGGCGCGAACAGTTTGCCCTCGCGTATAGCGAGCTGTGGCTCCTGCGCGTCGAGCGCCATCCCGAGCTGGCGCCAAGATTCCGGCTCGCCATCAAGGTCGATCAAGCCGAAGCGACCCGGATGCTCAGCCATCGCCGAGCGGATTAGACCCCACACCGCGGCAGCTGCCGGATCCGGGGGGGCGTCGCTCGAACTCGTGCACACGGCGCTGCGTGTCAGTAGCACGAGCTGAGCGCTTGCATGCCGCTGCTCGGCGATCCACGCCTGCGCAAGTTCGAGCGCACGCTTGACGCCAGCGTGCGCCGCATCAGGCGTGCGTTCGCGAGGCTCTTCGGAGACGCAGCTGGCGAGCACGACCGCTGGAGCTCTCAAGCCGTCATCGATCGCCGCACCGAGCGAGCTCAAGTCGTCGTGCACGTCCAACTCGAGCTCGCCTATCGCGGCCCGAAACCACCCTTCACTCCCAAGCAGCACAACCGGCTCGGCGACAGGCCGCACGGGGCTTGACACAGGCGTCCAGCTCACGTGGAGCAACGAGCGTTCCTTACCCGGACGCTGGCGTTCAAGTTGCTCGGAGGAGATCGGGCGCAAAGACAGTGAGCGCACCGAACCCAGATATTCGCCGTGCTCGTCTGCCAAGGCGAGCGAGAGCGCCTGCGGCCCGTTGGAGGTCAGGTGGACCCGCAGACTGACGACACCTGGGCGTGCGACCGACACTCCGCTCCACGCAAATGGAAGATGGGCGCTCGCGGCTCCCATCGCCGACTGTGCTGATTCATCAGCAGTACGATCGACGTCGATCCCTTCGATGGTGGCGTGGAGAGCTGCGTCGAGCAGTGCCGGATGCACCACGAACGACCTCGCCTCCTCATGGCGCTCTACTGGTAGTGAAACCTCGGCAAGCACCCCCTTGTCCAGTCGCCACGCTGCTTGCACGTTTTGAAAAGCCGGCCCATAGTCGAAGCCTCGCTCGGCGAGACGGGCGTATAGATCCTCAACGTCGAGTGGCACAGCACCTGCCGGAGGCCACATCTCGTCAAGCAAGCGAACGTCCCCTTCACCATCGGGCCCGCCGTTGGTTGCTTTCGGTGCCTCGGTTGGCACGAGAATGCCTGTGGCATTACGTGTCCAAGCGGATAGCTCGGACTCCTCGGCGGCGGGATCCTCGAGGAGGGAATAAATACCCACCGAGCGGGCTCCTGAATCGTCGGGCTCTCCCACCGTGATCTGAACCCGCGCAGAGTCTTGCTCGGCGAACAAGAGCGGCCTTTCAAGCAAGAGCTCCTGTACGTGCCCGCAGCCCATCTGTCCGCCTACGTACAACGCAAGCTCCAACAGGCTGACGCCCGGCAGCAACACGATTCCCATCACAGCGTGATCCTTGAGCCACGGGTGTGCATGCAGTGAGATGCGGCCGGTGAATAGTCCTTTGCGATCCTCGGCGATCGTTAGCCCCGCGCCCAGCATCGGGTGGTCTGTGGGACGTAGCCCCGCTTGGCTGACACTCCCGCCCGCACGCAACGGTGTGTCATTCCAATAATGCCTCCGCTGGAACGCATATGTGGGCAGCTGCACCGGACGGGCCTCGGAGGCGCCGAGCAACTCCGTCCAAAGGACGTCCGCGCCCCGCACAAACGCTTCCGCCAGGGACTTCACGAAACGTTCAGCGCCCCCCTCACCGCGACGCAGGGACGTCGTCACGTGGACGTGGCCCGCCTCGATCCCACAGTCATCCGCCACCTCCTGCACGCCGGCACCCAGAACCGGGTGTGGACTTGCTTCCACAAACGATAGCCGCCCGTCGGCCAGCAGCATCCGAACGACCGCATCGAATTGGACCGGCTCACGCAGATTGCGATACCAGTAGCCCGCGTCCAGGCGAGCCGTGTCGATTTGCTCGCCCGTAACGGTCGAGAAGAACAGAACCTCAGAGGACCGCGGCTTGATCTCCGCGAGACTCTCCAGCAGCTCCTCGCGTACGGACTCGATTTGCGGCGAGTGCGCCGCCAAGCTCACGTCTACCTTGCGTGCCCTGACGCCCTCGGCCTCACAGCTCACCAACAGCTCGGCAAGCGCCTCCGTGTCGCCCGCGACAGCCAGCGAGCGCGGACCGTTCACGGCAGCTATACAGAGCCGCTCGCCCCAGCGTGAGAGCATCCGACCAAGCTGGTTCTTGCCAAGCGACACCGACACCACCCCGCCTTGCCCGACGAACTGCCGCAGCGCGCGACTGCGTAGCGCCACGACACGGGTGGCGTCGCTCAAGGACAGACCGCCCGCGATATGCGCGGCGGCGATCTCTCCCTGAGAGTGCCCTACCACCGCCGCGGGCCGCACACCGCACGCACGCCACAGCTCCGCCAGCGAAACCATCACGGCAAAAAGGACTGGCTGCAGTACATCCACCCGATCCATTCCAGGAGCGCCCTCGACACCGCGGAGCACATCGAGCAGCGACCACTCCACAAACGAAGCCAGAGCCTCGGCGCAGGCGTCAATCCGCTGCGCGAACACAGGGGAGTCCTCCAGCAGCTCAAGCGCCATGCCCGTCCACTGGGAGCCCTGGCCCGGGAACAGGAACACCACGTCCCGATCACCGGTCGCCGTGCCGCTCACCACGTTGGGAGCTGCGTCCCCACGTGCAAGTACGTTCAAGCCCGTCAGCAGTTCCCGGCGATCGGCGCCCAATACGACCGCGCGATCGGCGAACACCGAGCGGCGGGCCAGTGAAAGCGCCACATCACGCGGCTCGAGCCCAGGATCCTCCGCAACGTGCGCTCCGAGCCGCTCGGCCTGGGCGTGCAGGGCTTCAGAGCCGCAGCCACAAAGTACCCACGGCGTGCTCGGGAGCGCCGCTAGGACAGAATTGCGGCTACCCACATCGACACCCACGGCTGGAGGACCCTCGGGTTCGGCTGGCGGCTGCTCGAGAATCATATGGACGTTCGTGCCACTCACCCCGAACGACGACACGCCCGCGCGGCGTGGAGCGTCGCGCGTGGGCCAGTGCGTCGCCTGTGTAAGCAGTGACACCGCGCCCGCGTCCCAGTCCACATTCATCGAAGGCTCATCGACATGCAAGGTCTTAGGCAGCACGCCGTGGTGTATGGCCATCACCATCTTGATCACACCCCCCACCCCTGCAGCCGCGGCGGTGTGACCGATATTCGACTTGAGCGATCCAAGCCACACTGGATCATCCGGCGGGCGCCTGCCATAGACGTCCAGCAGCGCTTGCGCCTCGATCGGATCACCCAGCGCGGTACCTGTCCCATGCGCCTCCACCGCATCGACATCCACAGAAGCCAGACGGGCCGCGGCAAGGGCGTCGCGGATCACCCGCCGTTGAGCGCGTCCGTTCGGTGCGGTCAACCCATTGCTTGCGCCGTCCTGGTTGACCGCGCTCCCACGTATCACTCCCAGCACCGGGTGATCGAGGCGACGTGCGACGCTGAGACGCTCGAGCAGCAACACACCGGCGCCCTCTCCCCAGGAGGTGCCGTCCGCAGAGGCCGCAAACGCCTTGCACCGACCGTCTGGCGCAAGCGCCCGTTGGCGACTGTACTCAATGAATCCGATCGGCGAGGCCATCACCGAGACGCCACCAGCCAGCACCTGCTCACACTCGCCCTCGCGCAGCGACTGGCAGGCCATATGCAGAGCCACCAGCGAGGAGGAGCAGGCGGTGTCAATCGTGACCGCCGGTCCCTCGAGCCCGAGCAAATATGCGACGCGTCCCGACGCGACACTCATCGCCGTTCCCGTCACGAGGTAACCCTCTGCCTCGCGATTGTTCGACCCTTCGTTATAGCCATGGTAGGTGGCACCGATGAATACGCCGGTCTTGCTGCCACTCAGCGAATGGGGGTCCAAGTTCGCATTCTCAAGCGTCTCCCAGCACACTTCGAGTAGAACCCGCTGCTGTGGATCGGAGGCCAGCGCCTCTCTGGGACTGATACCAAAGAACGCCGCATCGAACTCGGGGGCGTCATACAGAAAACCCGCTTCGCGCACATAGCTGGTGGCGGGCTTGTCGGGATCAGGGTCGAACATGCTCTCCAGATCCCAGCCTCGATCGGTGGGGAACTCTCCGATTGCGTTGACGCCGCTCAAGACCAGCTCCCACAGCTCATCTGCTGAACGCACCCCACCCGGATACCGGCACCCGATACCCACAATGGCGATCGGCTCAGAGGCACTTGCCTCGAGCGCTTGGAGACGCGCACGCGTCTTGCGCAGGTCGGCCGTCACGCGCTTGAGATATTCACTTAGCTTGTGCTCGTCAGCCACGGTCTCCTCCTTCCAGATTGACGCCGACTCCAAGCTCGCGGTCTATGAGCTCGAACATCTCATCGTCGGTGGCTGAGTCGAGATCGTCATTAACCGAGCGCTCTCCATCGCTTGGCTCATCAGCCGCTTCCCATGTCGAGAGAATGTTCCGTAGACGCTCTACGACACCAAACCGCCGTGCTTGCTCTGCCGTAATGGCGGAGAGCGTCAGCTGCAACTCCTCTAGGTCTACGCCCTTGACCGCCATCGGTTCTCTCCTTGGCACATAAATCTCCTCCAGGAGGTAGCTGGCCATGGCTTCGGGAGTTGGGTGTTCAAACGCGAGTGTGGCCGGTAGCTGTGTGTTTGTCGCTGTGTTGAGTCGATTGCGCAGCTCGACGGCCAGTAGAGAATCGAACCCGAGATCCTTCAGGGCACGCCGCACGTCAATCGCGTTCGGCGAGGAGTAACCCAATACCGCGGCGACCTCACTGCGTACGAGCTGCAACACAATCCTACGGCGCTCCTCTAGAGGGACTCCTTGAAGCCGTTCACTGAGTGGGGCCCGCTCTCGCTGTGCTTGCTGGGAGCGTGAGGCACGGATCAGGTCCGCGAGGATCGGCGGTAGCTCAGCGGCTTGCGCACGCGCTCGCAGGACGGCATTTTCTAGGCGAATTGGAACGATGAGAGGGTCGGGGTCGGTCCACCCAGCGTCTAGAAGCTGAAGGCCTTCGTTCAAAGAGATCGGGGCGATTCCGTCGCGACGCATGCGCACCTGCTCGAGCTCGTGCTGACTTCCTGGCAGACCAGCGGCGTGTCCCCATCCTCCGTCCCATGCCATCGAAACCGCGGGATGTCCCTGTGCGCGGCGGTGTACAGCGAGCGCATCGAGGAACGTACTCGCCGCCGAATGGTCTGCTCGTCCGGCGGCCCCAATTACACCGGCAGCCGAGGAAAACAGGACGAACGACTCCAAATCATGTTCGCGTGTGAGCTCGTGCAAATGCCAGGCGCCATCCATATTGACTTTCAACACTGAGTCAAACCGTTCGCAGCTCGACGCCGTGATCGGCCTGTATTCCGCGGCGTCCACCACATCCGCGATATGCACGACCGTCCGCAACGGACACTCGCTTGAGATCGATTCCAGCATCCGTCTTACCTGCTCGCGATCGCTCACATCACACGCGATGATCTTTACCTTTGCGCCGAGCTTGCCGAGCTCCTCCTCGAGCTCCACCGCATCAGATGCGGCAGGAGCATGACTGTGAGTCAACAGCAGGCTACGCACCCCGTGACGCTCTACCAGATGTTTCGCGACAAGCCCTCCTAGTACGCTTGTACCGCCTGTGATCAGAGTCGTTCCGTTCGCTCCCACACCCCTAACGGGAGGGAAGGTGAGCACGACCTTGCCGACGTGACGAGCCTGCGCCACGAAACGAAACGCCTCCGCTGCGCGCCGTACATCCCACGCCCTGAGTGGAAGATGTTCGAGCACCCCTTGCTCGAACATTCCGAGCAGCTCCAGCAGCATGCTCTGTATCCGATCCGCTCCCGCTTCGACCAAGTCAAACGCGCGGTAGGTGATATCTGGCCAGCGCTTGGCAACGTCTTCAGGGTCGCGCATGTTCGTCTTGCCCATCTCCAGGAACCGGCCATTTCGACACATCAGATCTATTGAGGCATCGACAAGCTCGCCGGTTAGCGAGTTCAACGCGACATCCACCCCGGTCCCTCCTGTACTCGTCAGGAAGCGCTGCTTGAAGTCCACGTCACGCGAGGAGGCAATCTGTGCGTCGTCCAACCCAATCTCTTTGAGTACGTCCCACTTGCTGGGGTTCTCAGTGCCCAGCACCTCAGCGCCAAGCCAGCGGGCGAGCTGCACCGCAGCCATGCCAACCCCGCCTGCGGCGGCGTGTATCAACACACGCTCATCCGACTTCACTTTCGCAAGATCGACGAGACCATAGAAGGCGGTCAAGAACGCCGTCGGTACAGCAGCGGCCTGTGCGAAAGACCAACCTCGCGGAACCGTGACGATCAAGCGACGATCGGTCAGCGCCTGGGACGCAAGAGAGTTCGTAAACAAACCCATCACACGATCACCGATCGCCAGATCCTCGACGCCTGGACCGACCTCGAGCACTACACCTGCGCCCTCACCTCTAATCGAGTCCTTTACATCCCCCGTGGCCAGGACTCCCAATGCTGCCATCACATCGCGAGAGCCCACCCCTGCAGCACGCACTGCCACACGTACCTGCCCAGGCTCGAGCGAACCTGCGGGCTTTGCCTGGGAGCTGACGATCCGAAGATCCTCGAGTGTGTTTGCACCACCCGATATCACACGCCAGTCGTGCTCGTCAATCTCAGACGTAGGCGAGGGCATAACCAATGCGCCAGCACTCCCACGTACAAGCCTAGGCGCATACACCATTCCATCGCGAATCGCCAACTGGAACTCATGACCGTTCTCCATCAACCGCACCGCTCCACGCAGCACAGACCAGCAGTCAGGGGCCAAATCGACGTCGATCAGCCCCAGGCGTCGGCCAACCTCGAGTTGCGCTGAGCGCACCAAACCCCACAACGGCGCACAGCTCAGCCCGGATGCATCCTCCCCCGCCGTGGCGGCCACCGCACCATTTGTCAGGAACACAAGCAGCGAATCAGCAAAGCGCTCCTCCGCTAGCCATTCCTGCACGAGTTTCAATGCACCTCCAGCGCTCTCCCGTGCCGCGAGTGGCAACGACGCCGAGAGACGCTCCGCGCCGCACCAGTCAACGAGCACGACTCGCGGCGGGATATCTCCCCGCTGCGTGACCGCGTTGCGCAAAGACGCAAAGTCCCCGAAGACCGCGTGAGCCTCCAGGGGAATCGCGTCCGCCGATACTCGAGCGCCGTCTGAATCGGGAGCCAGCAGTACCCAGCCGGCTCCATTCACTCCGTCGTTCTCGCTCACAAGCGCCGTCCATCGAACCCGGTACAGGGAGTCCGGGCCCACCGCGCGATCGCGGTGCAGACTCTCGCGAGGAATGCCGCGGGTGAGCAGCGAATCGACCGACAACACCCTTGCCCCCGACTGATCCGCAACCGATAGCGATACCGAGCCCTCACCCGTCCGTGTCAGCGCGACCCTCAAGCGACGAATAGCCGGCGTGGCCGCGGCATGCAACCGCACCCCATTCCACGAGTGCAGCAAACGCACATCGCCCCCTGTCTCACCGCTTGCCTTACTATCAGCAGCGATCGCGTGCAGCGCCGAGTCCAGCAGAACCGGATCGATCGCGAAAGCTGTTGCATACGTCCCGTGAGCCGGGGACGGTGCGACCTCTACAAACAACTCATCCTCACGCCGCCACACAGCCTGGGTGTCCTGAAAAGCCGGCCCATATTCAAGTCCAAGGTCTGCCAATCGGTCATAGAGTCCCTCGAGCGGGACTGGCTCTGATCCCACCGGCGGCCACTCGCCTGTGGATCCGCCAGGGGCAGGGTCCTCCACAAGTGCGGCGGCCTCATCGGACACCAGCGTGCCGTGAGCATGCCGTACCCACTGCGCAACGCCCGCCTCGCTCCCCGCCGGCGCCTGCGGATCCTCGTGTCGAGAAGACTCTGAACGGGAGTAGACGCTGACGCCGCACAAACCCGGGTCCTCAGTGCTCGAGAGGACTACCTGAAACTGCACCGCGATGTCCTCCGCTATTACGAGTGGCGTATCGATCACAAGCTCGTGTACAGTCCCGCAGCCGACCGAGCGGCCCGTGTGCAACGCGAGCTCCAGGAAAACGGTGCCTGGCATCACCGCGACGCCCAGCACCGCGTGATCGGCGAGCCACGGATGAGAAGCCAGCGAAACGCGTCCGGTGAACAGCCAACCGCGCCGATTCGCGAGCGCCACAGTCGCGCTCAACAGCGGATGTCCGACGGACGTCAAACCAAACGATGCCGGGTCCCCTCCATTCCCACCCTGAAGCCAGAACCGATCACGCTTAAACGCGTACGTCGGCAGCGACACCCGACCCGCACCAGAATTCTCAAACAGGGTTGGCCAATCAACTTCAACCCCCCGTGTCCATGCTTCCCCGAGAGACGTCAAGAAACGCCTAGCGTCACCCTCACCACGCCGCAACGATCCAATCACCCTCACGTCTGCAGACCCGGACACCAGAGTGACGGCACCATCATCAGCAACAATCTGCTCCGCCGTTTCCTGCACACCCACCGCGAGCACCGGATGCGGACTGGCCTCGATAACGGTACGACACCCATTCGAGAGCATCGCTCGCATCGCCGATTCGAACCGTACCGTCTCACGCAGGTTGCGATACCAGTAGTCGGCGTCTACGGCAACCATGTCAAGTAGGCCACCCGTTACAGATGAATAAAAGGGAATTTCACCAGAACATGGCACAATCGAGGCGCAGGCGTCCAGCAACTCCTGACGGATCCGCTCCACATGCTTTGAGTGAGCGGCGTAATCGACTGGGAGCTCACGTGATTTCACACCCTCAGCCTCGCAACGCACGAGTAGTCCAGACAAAGCGTCGCGCCCGCCGGAAACCACAATCGAAGCAGGCCCGTTGACAGCCGCGAGCGACAGCTCTCCCCCGAAGCTCTCAAGCCATACCCCGAGCTCGGGCTCGGGCAGCGCAACCGATGCCATCCCACCCTCTCCCGACAGACCGGTTAGCGCCTGGCTGCGCAGCGCGACAATCCGTGCCGCATCCTCAACCGACAAGCCACCCGCCACGCAAACTGCCGCGATCTCACCCTGTGAATGACCCACGACAGCGTCAGGACGAACGCCACACGCCATCCACAACCTCGCCAATCCAACCATCACGGCAAACAGCGCAGGCTGTACCACGTTGACCCGATCCAGCAGCTGCGACCCGCCCTCGCCACACAACACATCCGTCAGTGACCAGTCCGTAAACGGCTCCAGCGCCTCAGCACACTCCTCGATGCTCTCAGCGAACACCGGCGAGTCAGAGAGCAATTCCCCAGCCATACCAATCCACTGAGAGCCTTGACCTGGAAATACAAATATGACACCACCGTGACCACTAGTTGGCGCCGTGCCCCTGAACAATCCCGCCGCGGAACCACCCACCGCAAGCGAACCCAAGCCAGATGTCAGGCTCGCGCGCGCTCCACCCACAACCACGGCCCTGTGCTCGAGCTGACTGCGATAAGCAAGCGACAAACCCACGTCCAGTGAGCGCAGAGCGCCATATCGCTCTACCCACTCGAGCAAGCGTCCTCCCTGTTCGTATAGAGCCGACTCCTCTCGCCCCGAGAGAACCCACACGATCGCCTCATCACTCACCAATCCAACTTGCGGGTCCGTCCCGCTAGCAGCCGACTCGTTCCCTGTCAGCAAACCAACCTTCGGCTGAGGACCGGAGACCGATCCCAGGCTAGGGGGCTCCTCCAGTATCAGATGCGCATTGGTACCGCTAATCCCAAACGAAGACACTCCGGCGCGGCGTGGCTGGCCGTTGCGCCGCCACGAAACCTGCTCGGTCAACAGCGCGATCGCGCCCTCCTCCCAGTCCACCTGGCGGGTAGGCTTATCTACGTGGAGCGTCTTTGGCAATGACTCATTTTGGAGAGCCATCACCATCTTGATCACACCAGCGACGCCCGCGGCAGCCTGCGCGTGTCCTATGTTCGACTTGATTGAACCGAGCCACAGCGGATTATCCTCAGTACGACCCTGCCCATATGTAGCCAACAACGCCTGGATCTCAATCGGATCGCCAAGCGTGGTGCCGGTGCCGTGTCCCTCGATCGTGTCTACCTGCTGAGCTGAGAGTCCGGCATTGGCAAGCGTCTGCATGATCACGCGCTGCTGGGAGGGTCCATTCGGAGCGGTCAACCCGTTGCTCGCGCCATCCTGGTTGACCGCGCTGCCACGCACAACCGCCAATACCTCATGACCATTGCGTCGTGCGTCAGAGAGACGCTCCAGCAACAGCACACCCGCGCCCTCCGCCCAGCCGGCGCCATCGGCTGAATCGGCGTAGGACTTCGACCTTCCGTCCGGCGCAAGCGCGCGTTGGCGGGAGAACTCGATAAACGACTGGGGAGTAGCCATCACAGTTACGCCACCGGCAAGTGCCAGCTCACACTCCTGCGCCCGCAAGGCACCACACGCTAGGTGCATGGCCACCAACGAGGAAGAGCAGGCCGTGTCAATCGTGATCGCGGGACCTTCCAAGCCGAGCGTATACGCGACCCGACCCGACGCCACTGAGCCAGCGCTGCCGAGCCCCAGATAACCCTCCAGGTCGGGCGGCGCCGACCGGATCGCGCACGCACCGTAATCGTGATAGATGACGCCCGCAAAAACACCCGTTTGACTGCCGCGCAGTGACTCAGGCGCCCGTCCGCCGCGTTCGAGTGCCTCCCAGCACAGTTCCAGTAGCAAGCGCTGCTGGGGATCAATCGTGAGTGCCTCGCGCGGGCTAACACCGAAGAACTCGGCATCGAACTCGTCCACGTCATGAAGAAATCCGCCTTCACACGCGTAACTGGTTCCAGCATGATCCGGATCGGAGTTATACAGCGTCTCGAGACTCCACCCGCGGTTCTCAGGGAACCCCGTTGTCACATCCCGGCCCGCCGCTACCAGCTCCCACAACTCTTCCGGTGAGCGAACTCCACCAGGGTAGCGACACGCCATGCCCACGATCGCGATCGGCTCTCGACCCCGCTCTTCGGCGTCCTGCAGACGTCTGCGGACTTTACGTAGGTCAAGCGTGACACGCTTGAGATACTCGAGCAACTCTCGTTCGTCAGCCATCCCGGCCCTCACCCTCGACCACAGCATAAGCACTGTCGCCACGCTCGACCGTGCCTAGCTCTCTGTCAATAAGGTCGAAGACCTCCTCTGCAGTCGCGGCCGAGCGAACGTCTTCGTCGCCCGCGGCGACATCATCCTCGCTTGCCAATCCTGCTAGGAATGTATTCAACCGGGCGGCCACCTTCGCTCGCGTCACCTTGTCGGCGACAATCCTCGATAGCCTGCGCTCCACGTCGGCGAGCTCAGTGTCAAGCGAAACAGCTGTGTCGTTTGCACTTGTTTGTTGGTTGAGTATGTATTTTGCGAGTGCTGTTGGTGTTGGGTGGTCGAATACGAGTGTTGCGGGTAGGCGCATGCCTGTTTGTGTGGTGAGGCGGTTGCGTAGCTCTACGCCTGCGAGTGAGTCGAACCCGAGGTCTTTGAATGGGCGTTGCACGTCGATAGCCTCGGGTGCGCTGTGTCCTAGCACGCGCGCGGTCTCTGAGCGCACGAGATCGAGTACGACGGTTTCGTGCTGGTCTTGTGGTGTTTGGGCCAACAAGCGCGCCAGGGACCCACCGCTGGAGAGCGCGGGACGGCGCGGGCGTGCGCGGATCATTCCTGTTAGCAGTGGGTGTAGCTCACCGCTGCTGGCCTGCGCGCCTAGAGTGTTCATGTCCAGTCGTGCAGCGACCACCAACGCGTCGTTGACAGCGAGCGCCTCCTGCAGCAATCCCAGGCCTTCCTGTTGTGATAGCGCGAGTATCCCCGTCCTGCTCATCCTTCTGCGATCGAGCTCTCCTAGATCACCGGTCATCTCACTCGCGGTCTCTTCCCACAATCCCCACGCGATCGATGTAGCGCTGAGACCGAGTGCTTGGCGGTGTATCGCTAGCGCGTCAAGGAAACTGTTCGCGGCTGCGTAGTTACCCTGCCCCGGGGCGCCCAGCACACCAGCGATCGAGGAGAACAGCACGAACGCGGAGAGATCCATCCCGAGGGTAAGCTCGTGCAGGTTCCACGCTCCCTGGAGCTTCGGTGCTAGCACGCGATCGATACGCTCGGGCGTGAGCGACTCGATCAGGGCGTCATCGATCACCCCCGCGGCGTGCACAACAGCGTCTAGCGGGTGCTCCTCGGGGATAGCTCCAAGCAACTCTTCTACCTGCTCGCGCTGTGAGACATCGCACGCGAGCACGCTCACGTGCGCGCCGAGCCCGGAGAGCTCATCGACCAATACGCTCACACCACCCGCGTGTGGGCCCTTACGACTCGCGAGCAGCAAGTGACGCACACCATGCTCCAGTACCAAGTGACGCGCTACCAACCCACCAAGACCACCCATCGCGCCCGTGATCAGCACCGTGCCCCGCGTGTCTATCACAGCGGGCATCCGCAACACGTTCTTACCGACATGCTGGGCCTGGCTCATGTGCCTGAAGGCCTGCGGCGCGCGGCGCGTGTTCCACGTAACGATCGGTGAGAGCTCCAACACACCACGCTCGAACAATCCCGTCAACTCCACCAATATTTCGCGCAACCGATCGGGACCGGCTTCCATCAAATCGAACGCGCGATACACCACACCCGGATACCCACCAACGAGCTCTTGGGGATCACGAACATCGGTCTTGCCCATCTCGATGAAACGACCACCATCCCCGAGCAAACCAAGCGAAGCATCCACGAACTCACCCGCGAGGGAGTTCAACACCACATCCACACCGCGATCATCGCTCGCTCCCAAGAACTCACCCGCGAAATCCAGTGTCCTTGAGGAAGCTATACGCGAATCATCGATACCCATCCCACGAAGCGTGTCCCACTTACCAGGACTCGCGGTCGCGAACACCTCCGCGCCCAAATAACGAGCTATCTGCACCGCGGCCATACCCACACCACCAGCCGCGGCATGAACCAACACACGCTCACCACGCCGCACAGCACCTAGATCAACCAGCCCGTAATAAGCGGTCGCGAACGCGATCGGCACCGACGCGCCCTGAACAAAAGACCACCCCTCAGGCAACCGCGTCACGACACGACTATCAGCCACCGCCACACTACCCATCGCGCCATCCATCAACCCCATCACACGATCACCCACGACCAGACCACTGACCCCAGGCCCGACCTCCAAAAGGACCCCAGCTCCCTCGCCACCAACACTCGCGCGCCCCGGATACATCCCAAGCGCGACAAGCACATCACGGAAATTCAAACCAGCCGCGCGCACCCCAACCCGCACCTGCCCAACACCCAAAGGCTCCCGCTCCCCAACAGAAACCAACGCCAAACCATCCAAAGTGCCCTCACGCTCAACACCAACCCTCCACGCATCACCCTCAGGCAAACCAAGCACACCACTCCCATAAACACCAGCCAACCGCGGCACAAACACCACCCCATCACGCAACGCGACCTGCGGCTCCCCCGAACCCAAAACCCCACCCAACGCAGACCACGACGAACCCTCACCATCAACATCAACCAACACAAACCGCCCCGGACTCTCAGACTGCGCGGAACGCACCAAACCCCACACAGCACCACCAACCAAACCACCACCACCCCACAACCCCGCAGCAACCGCACCACGCGTCAACACAACAAGACGACACCCAGAAAACCTCTCATCAGAAAACCACGCACGCAACCAACCCAACACACCACACAAACCATCCCTAACAACACCAGGCACACCCCCACCAACCACCCCACCAACAAACCCCCCACCAACAAAAACACCCACATCCAACAACACCACACCACCATCCACCACCACACCACCAACATGATCCACCGCGCGATCCACAACCCGATCCACCACACCACCACCAACCGCGTCACCAAGAGCACCCATATCCGGATAAAGGCGACACTCAACACCCACAGAACCCAACGCGTCACCAACACCCGCAGAACACGTAACGAACACCACCGAGGGATCCCGCGAACCCTCAGCGAACGGACGCTCAACCCACTCAACGCCCAACATACCGTCCCGCTGATCACGAGCACCCACACCGATATCCGCGACAGACGCACGCCGCGTCAGAAGCGAACCGATAAACGCGAGCGGGCGACCATCCTCATCACACAACGAGATAGACACCGAACCATCCCCCGCGGGCCTGACACGAGCACGCAACACCGACGCACCACCAGCGATCAACGACACATCACTCCAAGAAAACGGCAACGGCACACCATCCGTGATGCCCTCACCACCACCCCCATCCTCGAAAACCAACGCGTGCAGAACCGCGTCCAGCAACGCCGGATGCAAACCAAAAGAACCAGCGTCCTCGCGCTCCCCGTCAGCCAGAGAAACCTCCACGAACAACTCACTACCCAACCGCCACACCCCACCAAGACCCTGAAACACCGGACCATACTCCAACCCAATACCAGCCAACCGGTCATACACATCGCCCACCAACACAACCTCAGCACCAACAGGAGGCCAAACACCCCCATCCCCCAACACCTCTCCAGCACCCACCACCAGACCATCACCCTCAACAACAGACCCAACCGAACCCACCGCGTGACACACCCAACCAGACGCACCATCCACGTCCAACAACCCATCCCCCGCGACACCCTCAACACACGAATAAACACTCAAAGAACGCGCACCACACTCATCCAACTCACCCACCCTCACATGCAACCGCACCGCGTCACGCTCACCCAATACCAACGGAACCTGCAAAACCAACTCACGAACAACACCACACCCAAGCTGCCCACCAACATAAAGCGCGAGCTCCAAAAACGCGGTACCAGCCAACAACACACTACCCAACACAACATGATCACCAAGCCACGAACACTCACCCAAAGACAAACGCCCAGTGAACACCCACCCACCCCCAGGCAACCCAACCGCAGCACCCAACAACGGATGATCCGCCGAAACCTGACCCACAACCGACAAATCACCCCCACCACGAACCCCACCATCAAGCCAAAACCGCTCACGCTGAAACGCATAAGTCGGCAACCCCACACGCCGCACACCCAAACCCCCAAACAAAACACCCCAATCAACACCCACACCACACACCCACGCCCGCGCGAGGGACGTCATAAAACGCCGCGGTCCCCCATCATCGCGCCGCAATGAATCAAGCACGTGTATACCACGAGCATCCGAGCGTTCCGTCCTAGACTTCTTCGGTACATCCCCGTCACCATCGGACCCGTCACCATCCGACGATAGTTCTGTAGTTTCCAATACTCCCGTCGTCAACACAGGAGAGGGACTGATCTCAATGAACACTTGAAAACCATCATCCGCCAAAGCGCGAGTCGCTTGAGCAAAATTTACCGTCTCGCGCAAGTTGCGATACCAGTAGTCCGCGCCGAGCAACGCGCCATCCAACCTCCCACCCGATACCGACGAATAAAATGGAATCTCGCCAGGCCGTGGAGAGATCGACGAGCACGCATCGCACAGCTCGTCGCGCAACGACTCTACTTGCGCGGAATGCGCCGCATAATTAACCGCGATTCGCTGCGCCTTGATTCCCTGCGCATTACACTCCCGCAGCAACTCGTCCAACGCTTCATTCTCGCCAGACAAAACAACCGATCTCGGCCCATTTATCGCCGCTATGGAAACCGTCTCTCGATAACACTCGACAAGGCGCTCAGCCTCATCCCTCGTAGTGAGGATCGAAACCATCCCACCCTTATCCGTCAAGGCACGCAACGCCTCACTACGCGCCGCCACAACACACGCAGCGTCCCGCAACGACAACACACCAGCTACATGCGCCGCCGCTATCTCGCCCTGAGAATGACCCACTACAGCATCTGGACGCACCCCACAAGCAAGCCACAACCCCGCCAACGACACCATAACCGCAAACAACACAGGCTGCACCACATCCACCCGATCCAACGACGGCGCTCCACTATCACCACGCAGCACACCCTCCAACGACCAATCCACAAACCCCGCCAACGCATCCGCACACTCAGCCATCCGAGCCGCAAACACGTCCGAGCTCGCCAACAACTCCGCACCCATCCCAACCCACTGCGAGCCCTGACCCGGCAACACAAACACAACCCCATCACCATCAGCAACCCCCGATACCACAGAGACCGTCCTATCACCAGCAGCCAACTCCTCACCAGCCGCAACAGCACTCAGACCCCGCAGCAAACCCTCCCCATCACCACCAAGCACCACCGATCGATACTCCCACGCCGCCCTACCCACCAACGAAAAAGCAACATTCCGGGAACCCAGACCAGGCTCAGCAAACACATACCGCCTCAAACGATCAGCCTGCGCACGCAACGCGACCTCACCCTTAGCCGATATCACCCAAGGAACCACATCCAAAGCACACAAACCATCATCCCCTAACACGCCAGTGATATTAGTGGTAATAGCAGGCGTGTCTGATTGTGTTGTTTGGGTGGTTGGTGATTCTGTTTGGGTGGTTGGTGCTTCTTCAAGAATCACGTGCGCATTGGTGCCGCTGATACCGAAGGATGAGACTCCGGCTCTGCGTGGTTCACCGTTGCGCTGCCATGGTGTCTGCTCGCTCAACAGTGATACGTGACCCACTGACCAATCGATCTTTGTGGATGGTTGGTTGGCGTGCAGTGTTCTTGGTAGCACGTGGTGTTGCATCGCTGTTACTGTCTTTATGACGCCTGCGATGCCTGCTGCTGCTTGGGTGTGTCCTATGTTTGACTTGATCGATCCGAGCCAGAGTGGTTTGTCCTCGGGACGGTCTTGTCCGTAGGTGGCGAGTATCGCTTGTGCCTCGATCGGGTCTCCAAGAGTCGTGCCGGTGCCGTGTGCCTCTACCGTGTCTATCTTGCTGGGTGAGAGTCCGGCGTTGGCTAGCGCTTGCATGATCACGCGTTGTTGGGATGGTCCATTCGGCGCGGTCAGCCCGTTGCTGGCGCCGTCCTGATTGACAGCGCTGCCGCGTACGATTGCTAGCACGTTATGACCGTTGCGTTGAGCGTCTGATAGGCGCTCCAGCACGAGCACGCCGACGCCCTCGCTCCAACCAACACCATCCGCGTCCTCCCCGAAGGCCTTGCAGCGTCCATCAGAGGCAAGGCCTTGCTGATGAGAGAATTCGGTGAATACCGTTGGAGTGGACATCACGGTGACACCACTGGCGAGCGCGAGCGAGCACTCACCCGAATGCAGCGCCTGAGAAGCCAAATGGATAGCCACCAGCGATGAGGAGCATGCCGTATCGACCGTCACAGCAGGACCCTCCAGCCCAAACGTATACGCAACCCTGCCGGAGATCACACTCGCGGTAGCGCCGGTCAACCCGTATCCCTCTATCCCATCAGCTTGAGAGTACAGACCGTAACCCGAGGAAATAGCTCCCGCGAATACTCCTGTTTGTGTTCCCTTTAGGGAGCGGGGGTCGATACCGGCTTCTTCTAGTGCCTCCCAGGAGACCTCCAGCAGCAATCGTTGTTGGGGATCCATCGCGAGTGCCTCGCGCGGGCTGATCCCGAAGAAGGCAGCATCAAAGTTCGCGGCGTCATAAACGAACCCGCCCTCGCGCGTATAACCGTTCCCTGGAGCAACATCGGGGTCATACGCGCTCCCAATATCCCAACCGCGATCGTTGGGGAACTCCCCTATCGCGTCTGTCTCTGAGCGGACCAGCTCCCAGAGATCGCGGGGTGAGCGTACCCCGCCGGGGAAACGACAGGCCATCCCCACGATCGCTAGGGACTCGTTGTCTGTCGCACGCGTGGACTGCGGACGCACGCTTGTCCTGACGCCTGTTTGTTGGTTGAGTATGTATTTTGCGAGTGCTGTTGGTGTTGGGTGGTCGAATACGAGTGTTGCGGGTAGGCGCATGCCTGTTTGTGTGGTGAGGCGGTTGCGTAGCTCTACGCCTGCGAGTGAGTCGAACCCGAGGTCTTTGAATGGGCGTTGCACGTCGATAGCCTCGGGTGCGCTGTGTCCTAGCACGCGCGCGGTCTCTGAGCGCACGAGATCGAGTACGACGGTTTCGTGCTGGTCTTGTGGTGTTTGGGCCAACAAGCGCGCCAGGGACCCACCGCTGGAGAGCGCGGGACGGCGCGGGCGTGCGCGGATCATTCCTGTTAGCAGTGGGTGTAGCTCACCGCTGCTGGCCTGCGCGCCTAGAGTGTTCATGTCCAGTCGTGCAGCGACCACCAACGCGTCGTTGACAGCGAGCGCCTCCTGCAGCAATCCCAGGCCTTCCTGTTGTGATAGCGCGAGTATCCCCGTCCTGCTCATCCTTCTGCGATCGAGCTCTCCTAGATCACCGGTCATCTCACTCGCGGTCTCTTCCCACAATCCCCACGCGATCGATGTAGCGCTGAGACCGAGTGCTTGGCGGTGTATCGCTAGCGCGTCAAGGAAACTGTTCGCGGCTGCGTAGTTACCCTGCCCCGGGGCGCCCAGCACACCAGCGATCGAGGAGAACAGCACGAACGCGGAGAGATCCATCCCGAGGGTAAGCTCGTGCAGGTTCCACGCTCCCTGGAGCTTCGGTGCTAGCACGCGATCGATACGCTCGGGCGTGAGCGACTCGATCAGGGCGTCATCGATCACCCCCGCGGCGTGCACAACAGCGTCTAGCGGGTGCTCCTCGGGGATAGCTCCAAGCAACTCTTCTACCTGCTCGCGCTGTGAGACATCGCACGCGAGCACGCTCACGTGCGCGCCGAGCCCGGAGAGCTCATCGACCAATACGCTCACACCACCCGCGTGTGGGCCCTTACGACTCGCGAGCAGCAAGTGACGCACACCATGCTCCAGTACCAAGTGACGCGCTACCAACCCACCAAGACCACCCATCGCGCCCGTGATCAGCACCGTGCCCCGCGTGTCTATCACAGCGGGCATCCGCAACACGTTCTTACCGACATGCTGGGCCTGGCTCATGTGCCTGAAGGCCTGCGGCGCGCGGCGCGTGTTCCACGTAACGATCGGTGAGAGCTCCAACACACCACGCTCGAACAATCCCGTCAACTCCACCAATATTTCGCGCAACCGATCGGGACCGGCTTCCATCAAATCGAACGCGCGATACACCACACCCGGATACCCACCAACGAGCTCTTGGGGATCACGAACATCGGTCTTGCCCATCTCGATGAAACGACCACCATCCCCGAGCAAACCAAGCGAAGCATCCACGAACTCACCCGCGAGGGAGTTCAACACCACATCCACACCGCGATCATCGCTCGCTCCCAAGAACTCACCCGCGAAATCCAGTGTCCTTGAGGAAGCTATACGCGAATCATCGATACCCATCCCACGAAGCGTGTCCCACTTACCAGGACTCGCGGTCGCGAACACCTCCGCGCCCAAATAACGAGCTATCTGCACCGCGGCCATACCCACACCACCAGCCGCGGCATGAACCAACACACGCTCACCACGCCGCACAGCACCTAGATCAACCAGCCCGTAATAAGCGGTCGCGAACGCGATCGGCACCGACGCGCCCTGAACAAAAGACCACCCCTCAGGCAACCGCGTCACGACACGACTATCAGCCACCGCCACACTACCCATCGCGCCATCCATCAACCCCATCACACGATCACCCACGACCAGACCACTGACCCCAGGCCCGACCTCCAAAAGGACCCCAGCTCCCTCGCCACCAACACTCGCGCGCCCCGGATACATCCCAAGCGCGACAAGCACATCACGGAAATTCAAACCAGCCGCGCGCACCCCAACCCGCACCTGCCCAACACCCAAAGGCTCCCGCTCCCCAACAGAAACCAACGCCAAACCATCCAAAGTGCCCTCACGCTCAACACCAACCCTCCACGCATCACCCTCAGGCAAACCAAGCACACCACTCCCATAAACACCAGCCAACCGCGGCACAAACACCACCCCATCACGCAACGCGACCTGCGGCTCCCCCGAACCCAAAACCCCACCCAACGCAGACCACGACGAACCCTCACCATCAACATCAACCAACACAAACCGCCCCGGACTCTCAGACTGCGCGGAACGCACCAAACCCCACACAGCACCACCAACCAAACCACCACCACCCCACAACCCCGCAGCAACCGCACCACGCGTCAACACAACAAGACGACACCCAGAAAACCTCTCATCAGAAAACCACGCACGCAACCAACCCAACACACCACACAAACCATCCCTAACAACACCAGGCACACCCCCACCAACCACCCCACCAACAAACCCCCCACCAACAAAAACACCCACATCCAACAACACCACACCACCATCCACCACCACACCACCAACATGATCCACCGCGCGATCCACAACCCGATCCACCACACCACCACCAACCGCGTCACCAAGAGCACCCATATCCGGATAAAGGCGACACTCAACACCCACAGAACCCAACGCGTCACCAACACCCGCAGAACACGTAACGAACACCACCGACGCGGACCGACCAACCACCGCTCCAGCGCTATCCTCGACCCACCGAACCCCGAGCATCGCATCCTTGCGGACACGAGCGCTGCCCTGGATGTCTGTGATAGATGCGTGTCGTGTTTGCAGGCAACCAACGGACGCGACTGGCTCTCCATGCTCGTCGCTCAGGGAGATCGATACCGCGCCTTGGGCTGAGGGTGTGATGCGGGCACGCAAACTGGACGCGCCGCTGGCTATCAACCTCACATCACTCCATGAGAACGGCAACCGCACCCCCTCCGCGGCACGCTCGCTATCGACTAGCTCGCCTTCCTGGAAGACCAACGCGTGCAGGACTGCGTCCAGCAACGCGGGATGCAGACCAAACGAACCGGCATCCTCGCGCTCCCCATCAGCCAAACAGACCTCCGCGTAGACCTCGCCATCCAACCGCCACGCCCCACCGAGACCCTGGAACACCGGACCGTACTCCAACCCCATATCAGCCAACCGGTCATACACATCCCCCACCGACAGAGACTCAGCGCCCGCGGGAGGCCAAACACCACCATCCCCCGACACCAAACCAGGATCTACCGGGCCCGCCTGAACATCGCCCCTAGAGGACCCCAGCGAACCTACCGCGTGACACACCCACTCACCTTCACCACTAGCCGCGTCCCACGGGACCATCCCGACGGGATCTTCGACACGCGAATGGATACTCAAAGAACGAGCACCGGACTCATCAATCTCACCAACAATCACCTGCAACTGAACCGCGCGCTGCTCATCGAAGACCAACGGCGCGCGCAAAACCAACTCACGCACCACACCACACCCCAAACGAGCGCCCGCGTGAAGCCCGAGCTCCAAGAACGCGCTACCAGCCAACAACACGCTACCCAACACCATGTGATCGGCCAACCACCGATGCTCGGCCAAAGACAATCGCCCAGTGAACACCCAACCCTCACGATCAGCTATCCCAACCATCGCTCCCAACAACGGATGATCACCCGAGAGCTGCCCAACCGCCGCCATATCACCCGCACCAGACTTCACCACATCAAGCCAGAATCGCTCACGCTGAAACGCATAAGTCGGCAACTCAACACGCCGCGCACCACAACCATCAAACAGAACATTCCAATCAACGCCCACACCACGCACCCACACGCCCGCGAGCGCGCCCAACAACGTCTCTAGCTCCAAACGCTCACGGCGCAACACCGAGACAGCCGTGAAAGGCACAAACACCCCACGATCATCCCCACCAACCAACCCACCACCATCGACCAACCCATCGCCTACCCCCGAAGCACCATCACTCAAACATTCCGCCACCATCGCGCTGAGCACACCATCGGGACCAAGCTCCAAGAAACACCGCACGCCCCGCCCGCTCAACCAACGAACCCCGTTAGCGAAACGCACCGTCTCACGCACCTGACGAACCCAATACCCAGCCGAGCACAACTCCCCCGCAACCACCACCTCGCCCGTTAGATTCGAAACTATCGGGATTGAAGGCTCACCAAAAGAAACATCCTCAGCCACAACCCTGAACTCCTCAAGCATCTCATCCATACGCGAGGAATGAAACGCATGAGACACACGCAATCGCTTGACCGAGCGCCCCCTACCCTCCCAAACCGAAGCGAGACCCAAAACAGCGTCCTCGTCACCAGAAAGCACAACCGAAGAAGGACCATTCACCGCCGCCAAAGACACACGACCCTCAAAACCAACAAGACTCTCAACAACGTCACCCTCGGAGACACCCACCGCCACCATCGCGCCACCACCAGGAAGCGCCTGCATCAACCGACCACGCGCTACGACCAACCGACACGCGTCAACCAACGAAAACACCCCAGCCACAAAAGCAGCAGCCAACTCACCAATCGAATGACCAAGCAAATAACCAGGCACAACACCCCACGACTCAACCAACCTAAACAACGCGACCTCGAGCGCAAACAAACCAGCCTGCGCAAAAACAGTGTCATCCAACGACCCCACACCACCCCCACTACCCTCAGCCCACAACACCTCCCTCAACGAGCAACCCAAACATACATCCAACTCAGCACAAACTTCATCAAACGCACTTGCAAACACCGGAAACACCCCATACAACTCACGACCCATACCCACACGCTGAGAACCCTGACCCGTAAACAAAAACGCGAGCCGCCCTCCACCCACCGGCACCGTCCCCTCGATCACATCGGGTACAACCCGGCCGGTCGCCAGCGCACCAATACTGTCGAGCAACTGATCACGGTCACTGCCGAGCACCACCGCCCGCTGTTCGAACACTGAACGGCGAGCAAGTGCGAGTCCGACATCTTGCACGCTTATGTCGGGCTCGCCAAGGGCAAAGTCTCGCAATCTCTCAGCCTGTCCACGCAACGCCGCCTCACTACGAGCGGACATAACCCACGGAACCATCGTGGGACCACTACTGCCAGCGACACCTCGTGGCGCGACGGCACCATCGACAGCGACACTCTCGACATCTTCGTCCAAAGCCTCCTCCAGGATCACATGCGCATTCGTGCCACTGACCCCGAACGACGACACTGCGGCACGGCGCGGCTCGTTGCTGGTCGGCCACGACGCCTCCTCGATCAACAGCGATACATGACCCTCAGACCAATCCACACGTCCAGAGGGCTCGTCCACGTGCAGAGTCCTCGGCAGCAGACCGTGGCGCATCGCCATTACGAGCTTGATCACACCGGCCACACCAGCAGCGGCCTGCGTGTGACCGATGTTCGACTTGATCGACCCAAGCCATAGCGGACTGCCCTCGGATCTGCGTTGTCCATAGGTCGCGAGCAAGGCTTGTGCCTCGATCGGATCTCCCAACGTCGTGCCCGTCCCGTGGCCCTCCACCACGTCAACCTGAGCCGGCGACAGGCCGGCTCTCGCGAGCGCCTGATAGATGACTTCCTGTTGTGACGGACCATTCGGGGCGGTCAAGCCGTTGCTGGCACCATCCTGGTTGACGGCACTGCCACGCACAACCGCGAGCACCTGATGTTTCAGTCGGCGCGCATCAGACAATCGCTCCACCACAAGCATGCCCACACCCTCAGACCAGCCTGTGCCATCGGCGGCGTCCGCGAAAGACTTGCAGCGTCCATCAGGCGCGAGGCCGCGCTGACGCGAGAATTCGATGAACAGACCCGGCGTAGCCATGATGGTCACGCCCCCCGCCAGGGCAAGCGAGCACTCTTCCCTACGCAGCGCCGCGCAGGCCAAGTGTAGAGCGACCAGCGACGACGAGCACGCGGTATCAAGCGTTACAGCAGGACCCTCCAGACCAAGCACATATGCGATCCGACCCGAAGCGACGCCCCCAGCGCTCCCGACCCCCAGATATGCCTCTAGATCAGCTGGTACCGATCCAAGCAGGCGAGCACCGTAATCGTGATGCATCACGCCGGTGAACACTCCGGTCGAGCTGCCCTCAAGCGAATCCGGAGCGAGGTCTGCGTGCTCGAGCGCCTCCCAACATACTTCCAACAATTGCCTATGTTGGGGATCCATCGCCAGCGCCTCACGCGGACTGATTCCAAAGAACTCCGCGTCGAACTCGCCTGCGCCGTACAGAAATCCACCTTCGCTCGCATAGCTGGTCCCCGGGCTGTCGGGATCGTGATCGTGCAACCGCTCGAGATCCCATCCACGATCGGTGGGGAAGCCGTCTATAGCGTCGTGACCGGTGCGTACCAGCTCCCACAAGTCATCGGGCGAGCTCACACCACCGGGATAGCGACACGCCATGCCCACGATCGCGATCGGCTCACGCTCACGCTCCTCCACTTCATGGAGGCGACGACGAGTTCTGCGCAGGTCGGCGGTGACGCGCTTCAAATACTCGAGCAGTCGGGTATCGTCACCCATGTCCAGGCTCACTCATCTGCTCGAACGGGCCGCATCGCGCTCACGCGACCCGAGCTCCTGATCAATCAGCTCGAAGATCTCGTCTTCAGTCGCATTCCCGAGATCGTCGTCGTCGCCGGCAACTTGAGCGACGCGCAAGTTGTTCAGCAGAGCCTGCAATCTCGTCGTCACCTTGGCACGCTTGGCATCGTCCGCCGCAATCAGAACGAGCCGACGCTCGAGCTCCGCAAGCTCCGCGTCTACAGGCGGCGCCACGGTAGCTCCGGTCGAACCAATCTGATCCAACACATGCCGCACCACAGCGATCGTGTTGGGGTGATCGAACACCAGCGTATCGGGCAACCGCAACCCTGTCTCGAGACTCAACCGATTGCGAAGCTCCAAGGCAGTCAACGAGTCGAACCCAAGCTCCTTGAACGCTAGGTCAGGATCGATGTCCTGTGCTGACTCTTGCCCCAGAACAGCGGCGACGTGCTCCAAAGTCAGCTCCAGCACAGCCCACTCACGCTCGGTCTCGCCCATGCCCGCGAGACGGCTTGCCAACGAGCCGCGCCGCCGCCGACCCACATCGTGCTCGGCCACACCCACCAGCCTGTCAAAGAGAAGCGGCAACACGCCAGCTCTGGCCTGTGCACGTAGCGCAGCATTGTTGAGAGCCATAGGGACAACCAGCGCGGCGTCGCCACCGTACGCGGCATCGAACAGCGCGAGACCTTGAGCCAATGACAGCTCCGCTACACCCGACCGACCGATACGCGACCGATCGGTGTCACTTATGTATTGGGTCATACCGGTCGTCTGTGCCCACGGTCCCCATGCGAGTGACACACTTGCTAGACCCTGCGCACGCCGATGCGCCGCCAGCGCATCGAGGAACCCGTTGGCCGCCGCGTAGTTGCCCTGACCCGGAGCCCCGAGCACGCATGCCGCCGAGGAGAACAGCACAAACGCAGACAGTTCAAGATGCCTCGTGGCCTCGTGCAGGTTGAGCGCACCGCAGACCTTGGGCGCCAGCACCCGCTCCAGCCGCTCCGCTGTCATATCCGCAATCAAGCAGTCGTCGAGCACGCCAGCCGCATGTACAACGACGCCAAGCGGATACTCGTCAGGTATCCGACGCACGAGCGCCCGTACCTGCTCGCGGCGACTCACATCGCACGCGACGATAGTTACACGCGCACCAACGCCGGCAAGCTCAGCTTCCAACTCGGAGGCACCCGGAGCGTCGCGACCACTACGGCTCGTCAGCACCAAGCTTCGCACTCCGAGCTCGAGTGCCAAATGTTTGGCTATCGACGCACCCAGACCACCCGTGCCGCCCGTTATGAGTACCGTGCGCTGTGGATCAAACGCCATCGCGCCGACGTCGTTCTGGTCCTGTGGATCATCCGTGGTCGAGAACGCAGCCCGATTCAATCTTGCGACCAAAATCGCCCCGTCACGTATCGCAAGTTGCCCCTCCCCGGTAGCGAGCGCCGCGGGCAGAGCTCGCCAGGATGCCTCAGAGCCATCCATATCCACCAGCAGGAACCGACCCGGGTGCTCGGACTGCGCCGAGCGCACCAGTCCCCGCACGGCGCCATCTGCCAAATCCGTCACGTCCTCTCCGGTGCGTGCCGCCACCGCCTCACGTGTCACCACCGCTACACGGCAATCGCGCGGCAGCTCATGAGCGAGACAATCCTGCAGTCCACGCAGCCCGTTCTGGGTTCTCACATGAACCCGATCTACCCCCTCAAGGCCGGCATCCTCGCCGGCTGTGACGTCGAGAAGGATTACGCCGGGGACGATCCCCTCATCTAGGCCGCTCGCCTCGACCAACGATTCGACATCTGAGTAGACCTCGACATCGACCCCACAATTTGCGATGCCCGCTGTAAGACGGCCATCTTCGCCAACGACCGCCCACGGCCTCGAAAGGCTCGACGCGTCGCCCCCTCCGGGAGCAAGCGGGCTCCAATCGACGACGAACAGCGAATCTCGTAGAACTCGACCGGAGTCGTTCAACATCTCAGCCGGCACAGTACGGAGAGTTAGCGAACCGACCGAGGCAACCAGCTCGCCATGCTCATCGGCGACTGTCACCGACACGGCATCCTGCCCCTGCGGCGACAAACACACGCGGAGCACCGACGCGCCGCTCCTGAGCAACACAACGTTGTTCCATGAAAACGGCAGCTTTACAGCGTGCGCCGGATCCCCGCCAACAACCCTGTTAATCGACATAGCGTGCAAAGCGGCATCCATCAGCGCCGGATGCAACTCAAAGGAACTCCCCAAGTCGAACTGTCCCCCAACGGGCGCGACCTCCGCAAACAGCTCGTCACCGAGCACCCAAGCAGACTTGAGCGCCTGAAACGCCGGACCATATTCAAATCCAGCGTCAGCCATCTCGTCATAGAGGTGCTCGACCTCCACCGCCACGGCTCCCTCCGGCGGCCATGCACCAGACAGAGACGCCTGCCTGTTCACCGGAACTAGATGCTCACCATGCTCGATGCCGAGCGTCCCCGAAGCATGACACACCCAGTCATCCTCATTCTGCAGGCCATTCTCTTGTGGGCTCTCCGTACGGGCGTATATGCTCACCGATCGACACCCAGAGTCATCTGGCTCGCCGAGCGTTACCTGCACATACGCCGCTCCGTCGTCGCTCAACACGAGCGGCGCCTGCAGCGTCAGCTCCCGCACACACGCGCATCCCGCCTGAGTACCTACGTGAAGCGCGAGCTCTAGGAACACAGTACCAGGCAGCAGCACCCTGCCCAACACCATGTGATCGGCAAGCCAAGGATGGGCCCGCAACGACAAACGCCCAGTGAACAACCAGCCCCTGCGGTCAGCCAAAGCAACCGCCGCGCCCAACAGCGGATGATCCACGACAGCCTGACCGATCGACCTTGCGTCTCCCATGCCCCGTTCGACATCGTCAAGCCAGAACCGCCGACGCTGGAACGCATACGTTGGCAAACACACCAGCTGAGCGGCCCCACCGGCGACAAGCGCCTCCCAGGTGACATCCACGCCGGCCACCCACGCTTCCGATAGTGATGTCATGAACCGCCGCGGCCCTCCATCTCCACGACGCAACGAACCAAGAACGTGCACATCGGGAGCACTTGAACGCTCCACTTCGGATCCTTCCTCGGTCAGCTCGTCTACATCCGGCAGCGACTCCGCACTTTCCAGCACGCCGCCCGCCAGTGCAGGAGCAGGACTGACCTCGATGAACGTTCGAAAGCCACTCTCCAACAACGCTCGGGTGACCTGTTCAAAGTTCACCGTCTCACGCAGGTTGCGATACCAATAAGCCGCATCCAGTTCCGAACCCTCCAACCTCCCCCCGGTGACTGATGAATAGAACGGGATCTCGCCAATTTGGGGGGAGATCGACGCACAGGCAGCATGCAACTCGTCATAGAGCGCCTCGACCTGCGGCGAATGAGCTACATAATCGACCGCAATCCGCCGCGCCCTGACCTGGTCATTTTCACATATCCTCAACAGATCGTCCAAAGCTCGGTTCTCGCCCGCCATCACAATCGAACGCGGACCATTGATCGCAGCAATCGAAATCGTCCCGTCGTACTCCTCGACCAAGGCTTCCATCTCCTCCCTGGAAGCCGCAACCGACACCATGCCAGCCCCACCCGCTAGGGCAACCAGTGCACAGCTGCGCGCTGTCACAACCCGCGCAGCATCCTGCAACGACAACGCACCTGCGACATGCGCCGCGGCGATCTCTCCTTGCGAATGACCCACCACTACATCTGGACACACCCCACACGCTTGCCACAGCTTTGCCAGCGAAACCATTACGGCAAACAACGTGGGCTGGACCACATCGACGCGCTCCAACGAGGGTGCGTCACTGTCCCCCCTCAGAACCCCTTGCAGCGACCAATCTACAAACGACGCAAGCGCCTGCTCACACTCGGCGATCTGATCCCGGAATACACGAGAGCTGTCCAGCAGGTCAACCGTCATTCCAGCCCACTGTGAGCCTTGCCCGGGGAACAGCCACACAACGCCCTTACTACGGGCTACTCCCGACCTCACCGAAGCGATCTTCTCCCCCGACGCGACCGCATGCGCACCCTTGAACAGCTGCTCACGATCAATCCCAAGCACGACCGCGCGGTGCTCGAACACCGATCTGCCCGCGAGGGATAGTGCGACGTCCTGCGGCCGAACATCCAGCTCAGCGCGCGCAAACGTCGTCAAGCGACCGGCCTGTTCGCGCAGCGCAGCCTCACTCCTGCCAGAAACCACCCAGGCCACGACCTCCGAGCTCAATAGGCACTCGGCACCATCCTTGCCCGCTGGTTGCTGACCGAGCTCGGGTTGGGCTTCCTCGAGGATCAAGTGTGCGTTGGTGCCGCTGATACCGAAGGATGAGACTCCGGCTCTGCGGGGCTCACCGTTGCGCTGCCATGGTGTTTGCTCGCTCAACAGTGATACGTGACCCTCTGACCAATCGACCTTCGAGGATGGTTGGTTGGCGTGCAGTGTTCTTGGTAGCACACCGTGACGCATAGCCATCACCGTCTTGATTACACCGGCGACACCGGCCGCTGCTTGGGTGTGTCCTATATTTGACTTGATCGATCCGAGCCAGAGTGGTTTGTCCTCGGGACGGTCCTGTCCGTAGGTGGCGAGTATCGCTTGTGCCTCGATCGGGTCCCCTAGTGTGGTGCCGGTGCCGTGTGCCTCTACCGTGTCTATCTTGCTGGGTGAGAGTCCGGCGTTGGCTAGCGCTTGCATGATCACGCGTTGTTGGGATGGTCCGTTGGGCGCGGTCAGTCCGTTGCTGGCGCCGTCCTGGTTGACAGCGCTGCCGCGTACGATTGCTAGCACGTTATGACCGTTGCGTTGAGCGTCTGATAGGCGCTCAAGCACGAGCACGCCAACGCCCTCGCTCCAACCAACACCGTCCGCGTGCTCCCCGAACGCTTTGCAACGCCCATCAGAAGACAGACCACGCTGACGCGAGAATTCGGTGAACACCGTTGGAGTGGACATCACGGTCACACCACTGGCGAGCGCGAGCGAGCACTCACCCGAATGCAGCGCCTGAGAAGCCAAATGGATAGCCACCAGCGATGAGGAGCATGCCGTATCGACCGTCACAGCAGGACCCTCCAGCCCAAACGTATACGCAACCCTGCCGGAGATCACACTCGCGGTAGCGCCGGTCAACCCGTATCCCTCTACCCCGGCCTCAGTGCGGTGTGAGTGTAGGGCGTAACCGGAGGACGCTGCTCCCGCGAATACTCCCGTTTGTGTTCCCTTCAGGGAATGGGGGTCGATACCGGCTTCTTCTAGTGCCTCCCAGGAGACCTCCAGCAGCAATCGTTGTTGGGGATCCATCGCGAGTGCCTCGCGCGGGCTGATCCCGAAGAAGGCAGCATCAAAGTTCGCGGCGTCATAAACGAACCCGCCCTCGCGCGTATAACCGTTCCCTGGAGCAACATCGGGGTCATACGCGCTCCCAATATCCCAACCGCGATCGTTGGGGAACTCCCCTATCGCGTCTGTCTCTGAGCGGACCAGCTCCCAGAGATCGCGGGGTGAGCGTACCCCGCCGGGGAAACGACAGGCCATCCCCACGATCGCTAGGGACTCGTTGTCTGTCGCACGCGTGGACTGCGGACGCACGCTTGTCCTGACGCCTGTTTGTTGGTTGAGTATGTATTTTGCGAGTGCTGTTGGTGTTGGGTGGTCGAATACGAGTGTTGCGGGTAGGCGCATGCCTGTTTGTGTGGTGAGGCGGTTGCGTAGCTCTACGCCTGCGAGTGAGTCGAACCCGAGGTCTTTGAATGGGCGTTGCACGTCGATAGCCTCGGGTGCGCTGTGTCCTAGCACGCGCGCGGTCTCTGAGCGCACGAGATCGAGTACGACGGTTTCGTGCTGGTCTTGTGGTGTTTGGGCCAACAAGCGCGCCAGGGACCCACCGCTGGAGAGCGCGGGACGGCGCGGGCGTGCGCGGATCATTCCTGTTAGCAGTGGGTGTAGCTCACCGCTGCTGGCCTGCGCGCCTAGAGTGTTCATGTCCAGTCGTGCAGCGACCACCAACGCGTCGTTGACAGCGAGCGCCTCCTGCAGCAATCCCAGGCCTTCCTGTTGTGATAGCGCGAGTATCCCCGTCCTGCTCATCCTTCTGCGATCGAGCTCTCCTAGATCACCGGTCATCTCACTCGCGGTCTCTTCCCACAATCCCCACGCGATCGATGTAGCGCTGAGACCGAGTGCTTGGCGGTGTATCGCTAGCGCGTCAAGGAAACTGTTCGCGGCTGCGTAGTTACCCTGCCCCGGGGCGCCCAGCACACCAGCGATCGAGGAGAACAGCACGAACGCGGAGAGATCCATCCCGAGGGTAAGCTCGTGCAGGTTCCACGCTCCCTGGAGCTTCGGTGCTAGCACGCGATCGATACGCTCGGGCGTGAGCGACTCGATCAGGGCGTCATCGATCACCCCCGCGGCGTGCACAACAGCGTCTAGCGGGTGCTCCTCGGGGATAGCTCCAAGCAACTCTTCTACCTGCTCGCGCTGTGAGACATCGCACGCGAGCACGCTCACGTGCGCGCCGAGCCCGGAGAGCTCATCGACCAATACGCTCACACCACCCGCGTGTGGGCCCTTACGACTCGCGAGCAGCAAGTGACGCACACCATGCTCCAGTACCAAGTGACGCGCTACCAACCCACCAAGACCACCCATCGCGCCCGTGATCAGCACCGTGCCCCGCGTGTCTATCACAGCGGGCATCCGCAACACGTTCTTACCGACATGCTGGGCCTGGCTCATGTGCCTGAAGGCCTGCGGCGCGCGGCGCGTGTTCCACGTAACGATCGGTGAGAGCTCCAACACACCACGCTCGAACAATCCCGTCAACTCCACCAATATTTCGCGCAACCGATCGGGACCGGCTTCCATCAAATCGAACGCGCGATACACCACACCCGGATACCCACCAACGAGCTCTTGGGGATCACGAACATCGGTCTTGCCCATCTCGATGAAACGACCACCATCCCCGAGCAAACCAAGCGAAGCATCCACGAACTCACCCGCGAGGGAGTTCAACACCACATCCACACCGCGATCATCGCTCGCTCCCAAGAACTCACCCGCGAAATCCAGTGTCCTTGAGGAAGCTATACGCGAATCATCGATACCCATCCCACGAAGCGTGTCCCACTTACCAGGACTCGCGGTCGCGAACACCTCCGCGCCCAAATAACGAGCTATCTGCACCGCGGCCATACCCACACCACCAGCCGCGGCATGAACCAACACACGCTCACCACGCCGCACAGCACCTAGATCAACCAGCCCGTAATAAGCGGTCGCGAACGCGATCGGCACCGACGCGCCCTGAACAAAAGACCACCCCTCAGGCAACCGCGTCACGACACGACTATCAGCCACCGCCACACTACCCATCGCGCCATCCATCAACCCCATCACACGATCACCCACGACCAGACCACTGACCCCAGGCCCGACCTCCAAAAGGACCCCAGCTCCCTCGCCACCAACACTCGCGCGCCCCGGATACATCCCAAGCGCGACAAGCACATCACGGAAATTCAAACCAGCCGCGCGCACCCCAACCCGCACCTGCCCAACACCCAAAGGCTCCCGCTCCCCAACAGAAACCAACGCCAAACCATCCAAAGTGCCCTCACGCTCAACACCAACCCTCCACGCATCACCCTCAGGCAAACCAAGCACACCACTCCCATAAACACCAGCCAACCGCGGCACAAACACCACCCCATCACGCAACGCGACCTGCGGCTCCCCCGAACCCAAAACCCCACCCAACGCAGACCACGACGAACCCTCACCATCAACATCAACCAACACAAACCGCCCCGGACTCTCAGACTGCGCGGAACGCACCAAACCCCACACAGCACCACCAACCAAACCACCACCACCCCACAACCCCGCAGCAACCGCACCACGCGTCAACACAACAAGACGACACCCAGAAAACCTCTCATCAGAAAACCACGCACGCAACCAACCCAACACACCACACAAACCATCCCTAACAACACCAGGCACACCCCCACCAACCACCCCACCAACAAACCCCCCACCAACAAAAACACCCACATCCAACAACACCACACCACCATCCACCACCACACCACCAACATGATCCACCGCGCGATCCACAACCCGATCCACCACACCACCACCAACCGCGTCACCAAGAGCACCCATATCCGGATAAAGGCGACACTCAACACCCACAGAACCCAACGCGTCACCAACACCCGCAGAACACGTAACGAACACCACCGAGGGATCCCGCGAACCCTCAGCGAACGGACGCTCAACCCACTCAACGCCCAACATACCGTCCCGCTGATCACGAGCACCCACACCGATATCCGCGACAGACGCACGCCGCGTCAGAAGCGAACCGATAAACGCGAGCGGGCGACCATCCTCATCACACAACGAGATAGACACCGAACCATCCCCCGCGGGCCTGACACGAGCACGCAACACCGACGCACCACCAGCGATCAACGACACATCACTCCAAGAAAACGGCAACGGCACACCATCCGTGATGCCCTCACCACCACCCCCATCCTCGAAAACCAACGCGTGCAGAACCGCGTCCAGCAACGCCGGATGCAAACCAAAAGAACCAGCGTCCTCGCGCTCCCCGTCAGCCAGAGAAACCTCCACGAACAACTCACTACCCAACCGCCACACCCCACCAAGACCCTGAAACACCGGACCATACTCCAACCCAATACCAGCCAACCGGTCATACACATCGCCCACCAACACAACCTCAGCACCAACAGGAGGCCAAACACCCCCATCCCCCAACACCTCTCCAGCACCCACCACCAGACCATCACCCTCAACAACAGACCCAACCGAACCCACCGCGTGACACACCCAACCAGACGCACCATCCACGTCCAACAACCCATCCCCCGCGACACCCTCAACACACGAATAAACACTCAAAGAACGCGCACCACACTCATCCAACTCACCCACCCTCACATGCAACCGCACCGCGTCACGCTCACCCAATACCAACGGAACCTGCAAAACCAACTCACGAACAACACCACACCCAAGCTGCCCACCAACATAAAGCGCGAGCTCCAAAAACGCGGTACCAGCCAACAACACACTACCCAACACAACATGATCACCAAGCCACGAACACTCACCCAAAGACAAACGCCCAGTGAACACCCACCCACCCCCAGGCAACCCAACCGCAGCACCCAACAACGGATGATCCGCCGAAACCTGACCCACAACCGACAAATCACCCCCACCACGAACCCCACCATCAAGCCAAAACCGCTCACGCTGAAACGCATAAGTCGGCAACCCCACACGCCGCACACCCAAACCCCCAAACAAAACACCCCAATCAACACCCACACCACACACCCACGCCCCAGCCAACGCACCCAACAACGTTTGCGCCTCAGGACGCTCACGACGCAACGCAGACAACACCACAGGACTCAACTCCCCCGCAACGACACCGCTACCACCACCCAACACAACATCCCCAGACCCAACACCCCCACCATCAACCGCGACCTCCGCTGAGCCATCCCCCCCATCCACCGACACCAAACACTCCTGCACCATCCCACTAAGCACACCATCAGGCCCAAGCTCCAAAAAACACCCCACGCCCTGCTCACGCAACCAACTAACCCCGTCAGCGAAACGCACAGTCTCACGCGCATGACGAACCCAATACTCAACCGAACACAGCTCCCCCGTCCCCGCGACACGACCAGTCAAATTCGATACAACCGGGATGGACGGCTCAGCGAACGATACGCCCTCAACCACAGCCCTAAACTCATCAAGCATCCCATCCATACGCGGCGAATGAAACGCGTGAGACACACGCAACCGCTTGACCGAACACCCCCTAGCCTCCCAAACCGAAGCGAGATCCAAAACCGCGTCCTCATCACCAGAAAGAACAACCGAAGAAGGACCATTCACCGCCGCCAACGACACCCGACCCTCAAAACCAACAAGACTCCGAACAACCTCCCCCTCACCCACCCCCACCGCAACCATCGCACCACCCTCAGGAAGCGCCTGCATCAACAAACCACGCGCACAAACCAACGCACACGCATCCTCAAGCGAAAACACCCCAGCCACATACCCAGCAACCAACTCCCCAACAGAATGACCAACCAAAAAATCAGGCCTCACCCCAAAACTACACACCAAACGAAACAACGCCACCTCCAACGCAAACAAACCGGCCTGCGTAAAAGCAGTACGATCAAGCAAACCCTCAACACCAACGTCACCCTCCCCCCACAACACTCCTCGCAGCGAACAACCCAAACGCCTATCCAACTCCCCACACACCTCGTCAAACACACCCGCAAACACCGGAAACACCCCATACAACTCACGACCCATACCCACACGCTGAGCACCCTGACCCGTAAACAACAACGCAACCCCAACCCCACCAAGATCAGCCACACCCCCAACCACGCCAACACCCAACTCACCAGCAGCAACACACTCCAACCCACCCAACCACTCACCGCCACCCAGTACGACTGCGCGGTGCTTGAGCGCGCTACGACACGTCAACGAGAACCCAACATCGACCGGACTGATACCAGTGTCCGCTTCCATATACGTCCTCAAACGATCAGCTTGCTCACACAACGCTCCACCACTAGCAGCAGAAACCACCCACGGCAGCATGGTGATATCAGCAGACACGCCAGTGGTGTTAATGGTAATAGCAGGAGTGTCTGATTGTATTGTTTGGGTGGTTGGTGCTTCTTCAAGGATCAAGTGTGCGTTGGTGCCGCTGATACCGAAGGATGAGACTCCGGCTCTGCGTGGTTCACCGTTGCGCTGCCATGGTGTTTGCTCGCTCAACAGTGATACGTGACCCTCTGACCAATCGACCTTTGTGGATGGTTGGTTGGCGTGCAGTGTTCTTGGCAGCACGTGGTGTTGCATCGCTGTTACTGTCTTTATGACGCCTGCGATGCCTGCTGCTGCTTGGGTGTGTCCTATATTTGACTTGATCGATCCGAGCCAGAGTGGTTTGTCCTCGGGACGGTCCTGTCCGTAGGTGGCGAGTATCGCTTGTGCCTCGATCGGGTCCCCTAGTGTGGTGCCGGTGCCGTGTGCCTCTACCACATCAACATCATCAGAGGAGAGTCCGGCGTTGGCTAGCGCTTGCATGATCACGCGTTGTTGGGATGGTCCGTTGGGCGCGGTCAGTCCGTTGCTGGCGCCGTCCTGGTTGACAGCGCTGCCGCGTACGATTGCTAGCACGTTATGACCGTTGCGTTGAGCGTCTGATAGGCGCTCAAGCACGAGCACGCCAACGCCCTCGCTCAATCCAACGCCGTCCGCGTGCTCCCCGAACGCTTTGCAACGCCCATCAGAAGACAGACCACGCTGACGCGAGAATTCGGTGAATACCGTTGGAGTGGACATCACGGTGACACCACTGGCGAGCGCGAGCGAGCACTCACCCGAATGCAGCGCCTGAGAAGCCAAATGGATAGCCACCAGCGATGAGGAGCATGCCGTATCGACCGTCACAGCAGGACCCTCCAGCCCAAACGTATACGCAACCCTGCCGGAGATCACACTCGCGGTAGCGCCGGTCAACCCGTATCCCTCTATCCCATCAGCTTGAGAGTACAGACCGTAACCCGAGGAAATAGCTCCCGCGAATACTCCTGTTTGTGTTCCCTTTAGGGAATGGGGGTCGATACCGGCTTCTTCTAGTGCCTCCCAGGAGACCTCCAGCAGCAATCGTTGTTGGGGATCCATCGCGAGTGCCTCGCGCGGGCTGATCCCGAAGAAGGCAGCATCAAAGTTCGCGGCGTCATAAACGAACCCGCCCTCGCGCGTATAACCGTTCCCTGGAGCAACATCGGGGTCATACGCGCTCCCAATATCCCAACCGCGATCGTTGGGGAACTCCCCTATCGCGTCTGTCTCTGAGCGGACCAGCTCCCAGAGATCGCGGGGTGAGCGTACCCCGCCGGGGAAACGACAGGCCATCCCCACGATCGCTAGGGACTCGTTGTCTGTCGCACGCGTGGACTGCGGACGCACGCTTGTCCTGACGCCTGTTTGTTGGTTGAGTATGTATTTTGCGAGTGCTGTTGGTGTTGGGTGGTCGAATACGAGTGTTGCGGGTAGGCGCATGCCTGTTTGTGTGGTGAGGCGGTTGCGTAGCTCTACGCCTGCGAGTGAGTCGAACCCGAGGTCTTTGAATGGGCGTTGCACGTCGATAGCCTCGGGTGCGCTGTGTCCTAGCACGCGCGCGGTCTCTGAGCGCACGAGATCGAGTACGACGGTTTCGTGCTGGTCTTGTGGTGTTTGGGCCAACAAGCGCGCCAGGGACCCACCGCTGGAGAGCGCGGGACGGCGCGGGCGTGCGCGGATCATTCCTGTTAGCAGTGGGTGTAGCTCACCGCTGCTGGCCTGCGCGCCTAGAGTGTTCATGTCCAGTCGTGCAGCGACCACCAACGCGTCGTTGACAGCGAGCGCCTCCTGCAGCAATCCCAGGCCTTCCTGTTGTGATAGCGCGAGTATCCCCGTCCTGCTCATCCTTCTGCGATCGAGCTCTCCTAGATCACCGGTCATCTCACTCGCGGTCTCTTCCCACAATCCCCACGCGATCGATGTAGCGCTGAGACCGAGTGCTTGGCGGTGTATCGCTAGCGCGTCAAGGAAACTGTTCGCGGCTGCGTAGTTACCCTGCCCCGGGGCGCCCAGCACACCAGCGATCGAGGAGAACAGCACGAACGCGGAGAGATCCATCCCGAGGGTAAGCTCGTGCAGGTTCCACGCTCCCTGGAGCTTCGGTGCTAGCACGCGATCGATACGCTCGGGCGTGAGCGACTCGATCAGGGCGTCATCGATCACCCCCGCGGCGTGCACAACAGCGTCTAGCGGGTGCTCCTCGGGGATAGCTCCAAGCAACTCTTCTACCTGCTCGCGCTGTGAGACATCGCACGCGAGCACGCTCACGTGCGCGCCGAGCCCGGAGAGCTCATCGACCAATACGCTCACACCACCCGCGTGTGGGCCCTTACGACTCGCGAGCAGCAAGTGACGCACACCATGCTCCAGTACCAAGTGACGCGCTACCAACCCACCAAGACCACCCATCGCGCCCGTGATCAGCACCGTGCCCCGCGTGTCTATCACAGCGGGCATCCGCAACACGTTCTTACCGACATGCTGGGCCTGGCTCATGTGCCTGAAGGCCTGCGGCGCGCGGCGCGTGTTCCACGTAACGATCGGTGAGAGCTCCAACACACCACGCTCGAACAATCCCGTCAACTCCACCAATATTTCGCGCAACCGATCGGGACCGGCTTCCATCAAATCGAACGCGCGATACACCACACCCGGATACCCACCAACGAGCTCTTGGGGATCACGAACATCGGTCTTGCCCATCTCGATGAAACGACCACCATCCCCGAGCAAACCAAGCGAAGCATCCACGAACTCACCCGCGAGGGAGTTCAACACCACATCCACACCGCGATCATCGCTCGCTCCCAAGAACTCACCCGCGAAATCCAGTGTCCTTGAGGAAGCTATACGCGAATCATCGATACCCATCCCACGAAGCGTGTCCCACTTACCAGGACTCGCGGTCGCGAACACCTCCGCGCCCAAATAACGAGCTATCTGCACCGCGGCCATACCCACACCACCAGCCGCGGCATGAACCAACACACGCTCACCACGCCGCACAGCACCTAGATCAACCAGCCCGTAATAAGCGGTCGCGAACGCGATCGGCACCGACGCGCCCTGAACAAAAGACCACCCCTCAGGCAACCGCGTCACGACACGACTATCAGCCACCGCCACACTACCCATCGCGCCATCCATCAACCCCATCACACGATCACCCACGACCAGACCACTGACCCCAGGCCCGACCTCCAAAAGGACCCCAGCTCCCTCGCCACCAACACTCGCGCGCCCCGGATACATCCCAAGCGCGACAAGCACATCACGGAAATTCAAACCAGCCGCGCGCACCCCAACCCGCACCTGCCCAACACCCAAAGGCTCCCGCTCCCCAACAGAAACCAACGCCAAACCATCCAAAGTGCCCTCACGCTCAACACCAACCCTCCACGCATCACCCTCAGGCAAACCAAGCACACCACTCCCATAAACACCAGCCAACCGCGGCACAAACACCACCCCATCACGCAACGCGACCTGCGGCTCCCCCGAACCCAAAACCCCACCCAACGCAGACCACGACGAACCCTCACCATCAACATCAACCAACACAAACCGCCCCGGACTCTCAGACTGCGCGGAACGCACCAAACCCCACACAGCACCACCAACCAAACCACCACCACCCCACAACCCCGCAGCAACCGCACCACGCGTCAACACAACAAGACGACACCCAGAAAACCTCTCATCAGAAAACCACGCACGCAACCAACCCAACACACCACACAAACCATCCCTAACAACACCAGGCACACCCCCACCAACCACCCCACCAACAAACCCCCCACCAACAAAAACACCCACATCCAACAACACCACACCACCATCCACCACCACACCACCAACATGATCCACCGCGCGATCCACAACCCGATCCACCACACCACCACCAACCGCGTCACCAAGAGCACCCATATCCGGATAAAGGCGACACTCAACACCCACAGAACCCAACGCGTCACCAACACCCGCAGAACACGTAACGAACACCACCGAGGGATCCCGCGAACCCTCAGCGAACGGACGCTCAACCCACTCAACGCCCAACATACCGTCCCGCTGATCACGAGCACCCACACCGATATCCGCGACAGACGCACGCCGCGTCAGAAGCGAACCGATAAACGCGAGCGGGCGACCATCCTCATCACACAACGAGATAGACACCGAACCATCCCCCGCGGGCCTGACACGAGCACGCAACACCGACGCACCACCAGCGATCAACGACACATCACTCCAAGAAAACGGCAACGGCACACCATCCGTGATGCCCTCACCACCACCCCCATCCTCGAAAACCAACGCGTGCAGAACCGCGTCCAGCAACGCCGGATGCAAACCAAAAGAACCAGCGTCCTCGCGCTCCCCGTCAGCCAGAGAAACCTCCACGAACAACTCACTACCCAACCGCCACACCCCACCAAGACCCTGAAACACCGGACCATACTCCAACCCAATACCAGCCAACCGGTCATACACATCGCCCACCAACACAACCTCAGCACCAACAGGAGGCCAAACACCCCCATCCCCCAACACCTCTCCAGCACCCACCACCAGACCATCACCCTCAACAACAGACCCAACCGAACCCACCGCGTGACACACCCAACCAGACGCACCATCCACGTCCAACAACCCATCCCCCGCGACACCCTCAACACACGAATAAACACTCAAAGAACGCGCACCACACTCATCCAACTCACCCACCCTCACATGCAACCGCACCGCGTCACGCTCACCCAATACCAACGGAACCTGCAAAACCAACTCACGAACAACACCACACCCAAGCTGCCCACCAACATAAAGCGCGAGCTCCAAAAACGCGGTACCAGCCAACAACACACTACCCAACACAACATGATCACCAAGCCACGAACACTCACCCAAAGACAAACGCCCAGTGAACACCCACCCACCCCCAGGCAACCCAACCGCAGCACCCAACAACGGATGATCCGCCGAAACCTGACCCACAACCGACAAATCACCCCCACCACGAACCCCACCATCAAGCCAAAACCGCTCACGCTGAAACGCATAAGTCGGCAACCCCACACGCCGCACACCCAAACCCCCAAACAAAACACCCCAATCAACACCCACACCACACACCCACGCCCGCGCGAGGGACGTCATAAAACGCCGCGGTCCCCCATCATCGCGCCGCAATGAATCAAGCACGTGTATACCACGAGCATCCGAGCGTTCCGTCCTAGACTTCTTCGGTACATCCCCGTCACCATCGGACCCGTCACCATCCGACGATAGTTCTGTAGTTTCCAATACTCCCGTCGTCAACACAGGAGAGGGACTGATCTCAATGAACACTTGAAAACCATCATCCGCCAAAGCGCGAGTCGCTTGAGCAAAATTTACCGTCTCGCGCAAGTTGCGATACCAGTAGTCCGCGCCGAGCAACGCGCCATCCAACCTCCCACCCGATACCGACGAATAAAATGGAATCTCGCCAGGCCGTGGAGAGATCGACGAGCACGCATCGCACAGCTCGTCGCGCAACGACTCTACTTGCGCGGAATGCGCCGCATAATTAACCGCGATTCGCTGCGCCTTGATTCCCTGCGCATTACACTCCCGCAGCAACTCGTCCAACGCTTCATTCTCGCCAGACAAAACAACCGATCTCGGCCCATTTATCGCCGCTATGGAAACCGTCTCTCGATAACACTCGACAAGGCGCTCAGCCTCATCCCTCGTAGTGAGGATCGAAACCATCCCACCCTTATCCGTCAAGGCACGCAACGCCTCACTACGCGCCGCCACAACACACGCAGCGTCCCGCAACGACAACACACCAGCTACATGCGCCGCCGCTATCTCGCCCTGAGAATGACCCACTACAGCATCTGGACGCACCCCACAAGCAAGCCACAACCCCGCCAACGACACCATAACCGCAAACAACACAGGCTGCACCACATCCACCCGATCCAACGACGGCGCTCCACTATCACCACGCAGCACACCCTCCAACGACCAATCCACAAACCCCGCCAACGCATCCGCACACTCAGCCATCCGAGCCGCAAACACGTCCGAGCTCGCCAACAACTCCGCACCCATCCCAACCCACTGCGAGCCCTGACCCGGCAACACAAACACAACCCCATCACCATCAGCAACCCCCGATACCACAGAGACCGCCCTATCACCAGCAGCCAACTCCCCACCAGCCGCAACAGCACTCAAACCCCGCAGCAAACCCTCCCCATCACCACCAAGCACCACCGATCGATACTCCCACGCCGCCCTACCCACCAACGAAAAAGCAACATTCCGGGAACCCAGACCAGGCTCAGCAAACACATACCGCCTCAAACGATCAGCCTGCGCACGCAACGCGACCTCACCCTTAGCCGATATCACCCAAGGAACCACACCCAAAGCACACAAACCATCCCCCGACACACCAGTGCCAGGAGTAATAACAGGAGTATCTAGCTGTGTTGTCCGAGCGGCTGGTGATTCCGTTTGGGTGGTTGGCGGTTCTTCAAGGATCAAGTGTGCGTTGGTGCCGCTGATACCAAAAGACGAAACACCAGCCCTACGAGGCTCACCATTACCCTGCCACGGTGTTTGCTCACTCAACAGTGATACGTGACCCTCCGACCAATCGACCTTCGAGGATGGCCGGTTAACATGCAGCGTCTTGGGCAACACACCGTGGCGCATCGCGAGCACCATCTTGATCACACCAGCCACACCCGCCGCGGCAACCGTGTGCCCAATATTCGACTTGACAGACCCAAGCCACAAAGGCCGCTCAGGAGCACGCTCCCGTCCGTAGGTCGCCAGCAACGCGTTGGCCTCGATCGGATCACCGAGCGTCGTACCCGTACCGTGCGCCTCGACCACGTTGACCTGCGCCGTGGAAAGTCGCGCGCTCGCGAGCGCCTGCTCGATAACACGCTGCTGGGACGGACCATTGGGCGCGGTCAAACCATTGCTCGCGCCATCCTGATTGATCGCGCTGCCACGCACAATTCCCAACACCCGATGACCATGACGCTGTGCGTCAGAAAGCCGCTCCAACAACACCACACCCACACCCTCACCCCAGCCAACACCATCCGCAGCGTCAGCAAAAGACTTACAACGCCCATCTCGCGCGAGACCCCGCTGCCCACTGAACTGCACAAACAAACCAGGCGTGTGCATGACCGTCACTCCGCCCGCTAGAGCCAACGGACACTCACCACTGCGCAACGCTTGACAAGCGAGATGCAGGGCGACCAACGAGGAGGAACAAGCGGTGTCAACCGACACTGACGGACCCTCCAACCCCAGCACATATGACACCCGACCGGAGACGACGCTCCCGGCGCTGCCCGTCAACCAATAACCAGCGAGATTCTCACTCCCACGAGGCGCAGCCCACAAGCCAGACCCGTAATCTATCGAGCTTACTCCAGCGAACACCCCGGTCTGGCTGCCGCGTAGTGAGACTGGGTCTATCCCGGCGTCTTCGAGCGCCTCCCAGGATGCTTCCAACAACAGACGTTGCTGGGGATCCATCGCCAACGCCTCCCGCGGACCGATCCCGAAGAAGCCAGCGTCAAACCCACCCGCGTCATCGAGAAAGCCACCCTCACGCGCATAGCAGGTACCCGGACTATCGGGATCGGGATCATACAGTCTATCCAGGTCCCATCCTCGATCCTGCGGGAACGGTGATATCGCGTCACTCCCGGTCATAACCAACTCCCACAGCTCCTCGGGAGAGCCCACACCCCCCGGATACCGGCAGCTCATCCCCACGATCGCGACCGGATCCTCACTGGAGAGCACCGACGCAGAAGACTCGGCGGACGCAGTAGCGATCAGCTGCGTGCCCGAGATCTCGTTTGTGAGATAACCAGCGAGCGCCTCCGGGGTGGGATAGTCAAACACAAGCGTCGTAGGCAAACGCAGGCCAGCGGCACTACTGAGACGGTTGCGCAGCTCCACCGCCATTAGCGAATCGAAGCCCAACTCGCTCAACGATCGCTGAGCTCCTATCGCGGCCGACGACGCCTGTCCGAGCACCGCCGCCACTTCAGTGCGTATGACGTCCAGCATCACACCCTGACGCTCGCCCTCGGCCACAGCGGCCATACGACGAGCGAGCGAACCGGTCGCCTTATTGGCCCGTCTCGATGTACCGCGAACCAAGCCACGCAAGACTGCCGGCAGTAGTCCATCCTCCGCCTGAGCACGCAACACCGAGCCATCGAGACGTATCGGGAACACCAGAGCTTCGTTGGCCGCTACAGCGTGATCGAGCAACTCAAGACTCTGCTCGACAGACAAGCCAGCCAAACCCAAGCGTCCTATTCGCATGAGATCCGCCTGGTCAAGCCGACTGGCCATTCCACTCGCCTCAGCCCACAACCCCCATGCCAGCGACGTCCCCGTAAGACCCCGCGCGCGACGATGCCCAGCAAGACCATCGAGGAACGCGTTCGCGGCCGCGTAATTAGCTTGGCCGGAAGCACCAAGTGTTGCCGCGGAAGACGAGAACATCACGAACGCCGCGAGATCGAGATGTGATGTCAATTCGTGCAAATACGATGCTCCGTCAACCTTCGGAGCCAATACCCGATCGAGACCTTCACTCGTAAGCGACTCCACCACACCGTCATCGAGCACTCCAGCGACATGCACCACCGCTGTGAGCGAATGCTCCTCCCCCACCGAATCGAGCAACACCTCTACCTGATCGCGATTAGCCACATCACACACTGCGATTCTCACCTGAGCACCGAGCCCAGCCAACTCCTCCTGAAGCTCCTCCGCACCTGGCGATTCACCGCCACGCCGACTTGCCAACAACAGATGACGCACACCGTGGTGCGTGACCAGATGCCTCGCCACAATAGAACCCAGACCGCCCGTGCCACCGGTAATCAAGACCGTGCCGTCAGAATCAACCTCGCCAAGACCGCGCATGTCGCCGTCCTTCAGAATCGATGAAGGCAACCGCGTCATACGGGGGACGAACACGCTGCCACCCCTGATCGCGAGCTGAGACTCATCGCTTGCCAAAGCCGACAGCAATGCCGTAGTGGAGGCATCCTCGCCATCAGAATCGACTAGCGCGAACCGTCCAGGGTGCTCTGACTGGGCTGAGCGCACCAAGCCCCACACAGACGCCTGCGCCAAACCAGATACATCTTCCCGCGAACGCACCGACACCGCACCAGTGGTCACAAACACCAGCCGTGACCCCGAGAACCGGTCGTCTGCGAGCCACCCCTGTACCAAAGCCAGCACCAGTTGCGCAGACCGGTGCGCGCCATCAACGATCGCGACGGCAGACGCCTCTCCATCCTCTTGCCCAAAACCCTCGGTATCGCAATCCACAAGGACCGCGCGCGGCGCTACATGGCCACCAGCCACCGCTTCGCACAGAGAGTCAAAACCGTCATATACCTCCGGACAGGCAGTCCCGAAGCTCGCGACAAAGCGTGTTCGATCCGCGCTCAACAGCGCACACTCGTCCACCGCCACCGTAGGGTGGCTCCCCGGCGCCACCGGAAGAGCGGTCCAATCCAAACTAAACAGTGACCCTTGGTACCCACCAGCGGCATGTGCCAACTGCTCGCGAGAGATCGACCTCAACACCAGTGACTGCATCGACGCGACCAACGCTCCATTCTCGTCAGTCGCCACCATCGATATCGCGTTGCCACCAGCCGGGGTGAGGTGCACACGCAATGTTGAGGATCCGCCGAAATGCAACTGCACGCCACTGAATGCAAAGGGCAGACACAACCTATCGACATCTTCGGCGCCACCGTTGAACCTCGGGGCCATGGGCTGGATCGCTGCGTCAAACAATGCTGGGTGGATCCCGTAACCAGTGGCTCGCGCCTGCTCGTCATCGGACAGAGACGACTCCACAAACAGCTCCTCGCCGCGCCGCCACACCGCCCGCACGCCGAGAAACGCCGGCCCGTAGTCAAAACCAATCGCTGCCATCTGGCCATAAAACTCATCGATATCCGACGCAACGGCACCTTGTGGTGGCCACACGCCGCTTGCAAGCACCTCCGCTCGTTGCAGCAAGGCCTTCTGCTCTAGCGATTCAGGCTCCGCACACGCGATCACGCCGCTGGCATGGCGAGTCCACGCTCCTCCGCTATCCACACCGCTCGCCGCGTCTTCCCGCGGACGAGAGTAGATCTTTATCGCTCGTCTACCCGTGTCCTCAGGAGCACCCACCGACACTTGCAGTTGCACAACGTTCTGCTCGGACAACACAAGCGGAGACTCCATTACTAGCTCCTCGACCAGGTCGCATCCAAGCTCGTCGGCCAGATAAAGGGCAACCTCCACGAACGCGGTACCCGGAACCACCACGGCACCCAGCACAACATGATCGACAACCCAGGCGGCCGACTGAAGAGACAACCGGCCTGTGAACAAGCACCCGTCACCTTCACCACCAGCTACCGCAACCGCCGCACCCAAGAGCGGGTGGTCCGCCGGACTCTGACCGACCGCCGACACATCATTCGCACCGCGCCCCAGGGAATCAAGCCAAAACCGCTTACGCTGAAAGGCATACGTCGGCAACTCGACAAGCCGCACGTCGGGCCTGTCGAACAACCGAGCCCAATCCACATCACAGCCTCGAACCCACCCGTGCGCGAGGGAAGTGAGAAGTGTCGAAACCTCCCCCCGGCCTACTCGCAACGCGGGTACCGCCTTTACGGCAGTACGCTCGCTCCCCACCTCGCTGTCCTTGCGCGCAATGTCACCATTCGCACTGACTGGACGATGATCCTCTTGCGGCAGAGAACCATCAAAGCAATCCTCGACCATGCTACTGAGCACACCGTCCGGACCAAGCTCGAGGAAATTCCTTACACCTTGGTCTGCCAACCAACGAATCGCATCGGCGAAGCGCACCGTCTCACGCACTTGACGCGCCCAATACTCGGGAACACACAAGTCCTCAGCTGCGATTGCTTCGCCCGTCAGGCTGGATACAAGAGGTATTTCCGGCTCGTTGAACGAAACGCCCTCAGCGACTCGCCTGAACTCCTCCAACATCCCATCCATGCGCGGTGAGTGAAACGCATGAGATACACGCAATCGCTTGATCTTGCGCCCCTGCTCTTCCCAAATCGAGGCCACCTGGGTGACCGCTTGCTCGTCTCCGGATAGCACCACCGACGAAGGACCGTTGATGCCTGCCACGGCCACACGATCCTCAAGACCAGTAAGCGTCTGAACAATCTCTCCCTCAGATGCCGCTACCGCCACCATGGCTCCACCCTCAGGCAACGCTTGCATCAACAGGCCACGGGCAGCAACCAGAGCACACGCATCCGGCAGGCTGAACACACCGGCGACGTGCGCAGCAGCCAACTCGCCGATCGAATGGCCAATCAGGAAGCCAGGCTTCGCCCCAAAACTCCGCACCAGAGCAAAAAGCGCAACCTCCAGCGCGAACAGTCCTGCCTGCGCGAAGACAGTCTGGTCAAGCAGCCTGGCGGCCGGAGAATCGGTCTCCGCCCACAACACGTCTCGCAACGGACGCTCCAAGCGCGTCTCAAGCTCAGCGCAAGCGTCGTCAAAAACCTGTGCGAACACAGGAAAAGCTCCATGCAACTCACGACCCATCCCCACGCGTTGAGAACCCTGACCTGTAAACAAGAACGCCCACCCGGTCGCGACGGGATCGGCCATCCCCTCTACCACACTCACGCCAGACTCACCAGTGGCGAGCCGTCGCAACCCATCGACAAGCTCGCCACGATCCTTCCCGACCACCACAGCCCGGCGCTCAAACACCGAACGGGTCGTCAACGAAAACCCAACATCCGCAACGTTCAGGTCAAGAGCGCCCTCGACACGCGCGAGCAAACGCTGAGCCTGCTCACGCAGCGCCGTCTCCTGCTTGGCCGACACGACCCACCCAGCCAAACCACCTACGACAGCCCCATCTTTGACGGAAGCGGTTTCATTTCCGCCAGAGGCGTGGTCGTCGGGCGCTGCGTGGGCAGGCACAAGCTGACCACGCCGAGCTTGCGGCGCTTCCTCGAGGATAACGTGCGCGTTGGTCCCGCTGACACCGAATGAGGACACGCCCGCCCGTCGTGGCTGCCCGTTTGGGAGCCACGGCATCTCTTCACTGAGCAGAGTGACCGCGCCAGTGGACCAATCGACATTCGTTGAGGGCCGGTCGACATGCAGCGTCTTGGGCAACACACCGTGGCGCATCGCGAGCACCATCTTGATCACACCAGCCACACCCGCCGCGGCAACCGTGTGCCCAATATTCGACTTGACAGACCCAAGCCACAAAGGCCGCTCAGGAGCACGCTCCCGTCCGTAGGTCGCCAGCAACGCGTTGGCCTCGATCGGATCACCGAGCGTCGTACCCGTACCGTGCGCCTCGACCACGTCGACCTGCGCCGTGGAAAGTCGCGCGCTCGCGAGCGCCTGCTCGATAACACGCTGCTGGGACGGACCATTGGGCGCGGTCAAACCATTGCTCGCGCCATCCTGATTGATCGCGCTGCCACGCACAATTCCCAACACCCGATGACCATGACGCTGTGCGTCAGAAAGCCGCTCCAACAACACCACACCCACACCCTCACCCCAGCCAACACCATCCGCAGCGTCAGCAAAAGACTTACAACGCCCATCTCGCGCGAGACCCCGCTGCCCACTGAACTGCACAAACAAACCAGGCGTGTCCATGACCGTCACTCCGCCCGCTAGAGCCAACGGACACTCACCACTGCGCAACGCTTGACAAGCGAGATGCAGGGCGACCAACGAGGAGGAACAAGCGGTGTCAACCGACACTGACGGACCCTCCAACCCCAGCACATATGACACCCGACCGGAGACGACGCTCCCGGCGCTGCCCGTCAACCAATAACCAGCGAGATTCTCACTCCCACGAGGCGCAGCCCACAAGCCAGCCCCGTAATCCAAAGGACTGACCCCTGCGAACATCCCGGTCTGGCTGCCGCGTAGTGAGACTGGGTCTATCCCGGCGTCTTCGAGCGCCTCCCAGGATGCTTCCAACAACAGACGTTGCTGGGGATCCATCGCCAACGCCTCCCGCGGACCGATCCCGAAGAAGCCAGCGTCAAACCCACCCGCGTCATCGAGAAAGCCACCCTCACGCGCATAGCAGGTACCCGGAACGTCGGGGTCAGGATCGTACAACGCCTCCAAATCCCAACCACGGTCGTGTGGGAACGGTGATATCGCGTCACTCCCAGCCATCACTAGCTTCCATAGCTCCGCGGGAGAGTCCACACCCCCCGGATACCGGCAGCTCATCCCTACGATCGCGACCGGATCCTCACTGGAGAGCACAGGCACGGAAGCCACGACGGATGGGGAGGTGACAAGCTGCGTGCCCGATAGCTCGCCCATTAGATAGGCGGCGAGCGCCGCGGGAGTGGGATAGTCGAAGACAAGCGTTGTAGGCAAACGCAGCCCAGCGGCGCTGCCGAGACGATTGCGCAACTCAACCGCCATCAACGAATCGAAGCCCAACTCGCTCAACGGCCGCTGAGCTCCTATCGCGGCCGGTGACGCGTGCCCGAGCACTGCCGCCACCTCGGTGCGCACAACATCCAACACCACGCCCTCACGCTCACCCTCGCCCACAGCCGCCAAACGGTGCTCCAAAGAACCAACAACATCGCTCTGGGACCGGCGCGATGCTCGGCGAACCAAACCACCCAACACCGCGGGCAACCGTTCCTGCTCGGCCCGAGCACGCAACGCCGATACATCGAGGCGCATCGGAAACATCACAGCCTCATCCAGGACCACAGCGGCGTCGAGCAGCTCGAGACCTTCCTCGACGGACAGAGCGGCCAAACCCGAGCGACCCATGCGCGTGAGATCAACCTGACCAAGCCCGCTGGCCATTCCCCCGGCTGCCCACAACCCCCACGCAAGCGACATCCCTGCGAGACCCCGCGCCCGGCGATACGCGGCAAGCGAATCCAAAAACGCGTTCGCCGCGGCATAGTTGGCCTGGCCCAGCGCACCAAGCGCCGCCGCGGAGGACGAGAACATCACGAACGCCGTGAGATCGAGCTGCGATGTCAACTCGTGCAAATGCAAAGCCGCATCGACCTTCGGAGCCAGCACTCGATCGAGACCCTCCGCCGTCAGCGACTCGAGCACGCCGTCGTCGAGCACACCGGCTATGTGCACCACTGCCGCCAGCGGACACTCCTTTCCAACCGAGTCCAGCAGCGCCTTCAGCTGCTCACGGTCGGCCACGTCACAAGCCACGATCCTGACTCGCGCGCCAAGCCCAACCAACTCAGCTTGAAGCTCATCCGCGCCCGGAGATTCACCGCCACGCCGGCTTGCCAGCAGCAGATGACGCGCGCCGTGGACCGCAACCAAGTGCCTTGCCACGACACCACCGAGCCCGCCCGTGCCACCGGTGATCAACACCGTGGCGCCGGGGTCAACCTCGCCAAGACCCCGCATGTCGCTGCTCTGCACGAGCGACGACGGCAACCGCGCCAAGCGCGGGATGAACACGCCACCCGCCCTGATCGCAAGCTGGGGCTCATCGCTCGCCAGCGCCGCGAGCAACGCCGGCGTCGCGGCATCCTCACCGTCGGAATCGAGGAGCGTGAATCGGCCCGGATGCTCAGACTGCGCGGAGCGCACCAACCCCCACACCGGCGCCTGCGCCAAACCGGGCACATCCTCCTGCGCTCGCACGGACACCGCGCCCTTGGTTACAAACACCAGCCGCGAATCAGAGAACCGCTGATCCCCGACCCACCCCTGCAACACAGCCAACACGCGCTGCGCGAGCCCGTGAAGGGCATCGGCGATCGCGGAGCTGAAAGCGCCCTCGCGGCTCTCGCGGAGACCGACCGCATCGCAATCCACAAGCACCGCCCGTGGGACAGGACGACCCTCATCCACCGCCTCACACAGAGAGTCGAGGTCGCCAAACACATCAGAGCACGCAGACCACAGGCTCCCGGCAGCGCGCGCGCCGTCCATGCTCAGCAGCGCCCACTCACTCGTCGCCGGGGCGAGCACCGGAGAGAGCTCTGGAAGCGGAGTCCAATCCAAGCGGAACAGCGACTCCCGATACCCACCGCGAGCGCGCGCCAACTGCTCGCGAGAGGTCGACCTCAACATCAGCGACCGCATCGACGCGACCAGCACCCCACTCTCATCGGCCGCCACCATCGACATCGCGTCGGTCCCGGCCGACGACAGCTGCACCCGCAACGTGGAAGCCTCACTCGTGTGCAGTTGCACGCGGTTGAACGCAAACGGCAAACGCAACTCGTAGCTATCCTCGGCGACGTCCCCGTCGCCGCTGTTCAGCTTCGGGATCATGGGCTGAATCGCCGCGTCGAACAACGCGGGGTGGATGCCATAACCGTCGGCGCGTGAGCGCTCGTCATCTGGCAGCGACAACTCTGCAAACAACTCCTCGCCACGACGCCACACCGCACTCACACCAAGGAACGCCGGACCGTAGTCGAAACCGACGGCGGTCATCTCGCCGTAGAAGTCATCGGCGCCCACCACAACCGCGCCCTGAGGCGGCCACGCGCCGCCGGCAAGCGACTCCGCGCGGACACGAAAGACCTCCAGCTCCGACAAGTCCGCTTCCACACAAGCAAGCACACCGCTCGCGTGACGAGTCCATGCCCCCTCGCCGCCAACACTCGCTGTGACGCCGTCAGACCGCGAATAGATCTTCACGGATCGTCTGCCCGTCTCATCAGGCGCCTGCACCGACACCTGCAGTTGCACAGTGTCCTGCTCGGACAGCACAAGCGGAGACTCCATGACGAGCTCCTCCACCAGATCGCACCCAAGCCGCTCGGCCGCGTGCAGCGCAACCTCCACAAACGCCGTGCCCGGGACCACGACGACACCCAACACCACGTGATCCGCGATCCACATGGGTGACTGCCAAGACAACCGACCCGTGAAAACGCACCCTTCGCCATCGGCCATCGCAACCATCGCGCCCAGGAGCGGGTGCTCCGCCGAGCGCAGACCGGCGGAGCTCATGCCTCCAGCGCCCACTGCGGAGCACTCGAGCCAATAGCGCCTACGCTGGAAGGCGTAGCTTGGAAGCGCAACCCGGTGCGCATCGGGGAAGAGGCCGGACCAGTCAACCGAGGCGCCCAGCACAAAAGCTTGCGCAAGCGCGGCGAGCAGCGCGCGGGGCTCGGACTGGTTGCGACGCAGGACCGGCGTCGGCGCTGCCGTGGCGGGGCCCCGCTCTGCGTCGTCACTCTGCTCGCCAGCGAGGCATTCCTCGGCCATCGCGCTGAGCACACCGTCCGGGCCGAGCTCCAGGAAGTTGGCGACATGGTTATCGCTGAGCCAATAGATAGCGTCGGCGAAGCGCACCGTCTCGCGCACATGACGGGCCCAGTAGGCAGGGTCGCAGATTTCCTTCCCATCCACGGGCTTGCCGGTGAGGTTGGAGACGATTGGGATCTGCGGCGCTGAAAAGGTCAGACCTTCGGCGATGTGAGTGAGCTGCTCGAGCATGCCGTCCATCAAGGGGCTATGAAACGCGTGACTGACCTGTAGGCGCTTGATCTTGCGACCCCGCGCCTGCCAGACAGCGGCGAGCTCCAGCACGACGTCCTGCTCACCGGATAGCACCACCGAGCAAGGACCGTTGACCGCCGCCAACGCCACGCTTTCCTGCAGTCCAGCAATCGTCGGCAGCAGCTCCTCCTCGGCTGCCTGGATCGACACCATCGCACCGCCAGGTGGCAGCGCCTGCATCAGCTGGCCACGCGCCGCGACCAACGCACAGGCATCCTCGAGCGAGAGCACGCCGGCGATATGCGCGGCCGCGAGCTCCCCGATCGAATGACCCACGAGGAACGCTGGACGCACACCCCAGCTCTCGATCAGCCGGAAAAGCGCAACCTCCAGCGCGAACAGCCCGGCCTGCGTGAACGCGGTCTGATCAAGCAGCCCCACAGCCGGGGAGTCCGTCTCCGCCCAGAGCGCCTCCCGCAGCGGACATCCGAGCCGCGCATCGAGCTCCCCGCAAAGCTCGTCCAACGCCCGCGCAAACACGGGGAACACCTCATGCAATTCACGACCCATCCCTGCACGCTGAGCGCCTTGGCCAGTGAACAACAGCGCCAAGCCAGCCTCGGCGTGACCCGCCGTGCCCTGCACTACGCCCGGGCCAGCCTCCCCGCCGGCAAGCCCCCTGAGACCACCCAACAGTTCGTCACGGCTCTCACCGAGCACCACCGCACGATGCGCAAACGTGGCGCGCCTCGCCAGCGAGAGCCCCACATCCGATAGAACGAGGTCCGAGTCGCCGTGCTGCACGTGCGCGAGGAGTCGAGCTGCCTGTGCTTGCAACGCCTGCGGGCCCTTCGCCGAGACGATCCATGGCATCAATCCGCTCTCACGCACACTGTCCCCTGCGGAGACCGCATCATTCTTTGCAGAAGCACGATCGTCGAGTACCATGGTGTCCTGTACGGATCCACCGGGCTGAGCCGCTGGCGCCTGCTCGAGGATCACGTGCACGTTGGTGCCACTGATGCCAAATGACGAGACGCCAGCCCTCCTCGGCGTGTCGTTCGACGGCCATCGCACGGGCTCGGTGAGCAGCGCGACGCCTCCCGCCGACCATTCGATCTCGTGCGAGGGTTCCTCGACGTGCAACGTGCTCGGTAGCACGCCGTGACGCATCGCCATCACCATCTTGATCACGCCGGCCACCCCCGCCGCTGCCTGGGTGTGTCCGATGTTCGACTTGACGGATCCCAGCCACAGCGGGCGCTCCTTGGGCCGTTCACGTCCGTAGCTCCTAAGCAGCGCATCGGCCTCGATCGGGTCGCCGAGACTTGTGCCGGTCCCATGCGCCTCGACCACGTCAACCTCCGCCGGTGACAGTTCGGCGCTCGCGAGCGCCTGCCGGATCACCCGCTGCTGAGACAGGCCGCTCGGCGCGGTCAAACCGTTGCTCGCGCCGTCCTGGTTGATCGCGCTGCCACGCACAACCGCCAATACCTCATGGCCATTTTGTCGCGCGTCCGATAGGCGCTCCAGCAGCAGCACACCGACGCCCTCCGCCCAGCTCGTTCCGTCGGCGGTGGCCGCAAACGACTTGCAGCGACCGTCGGAGGCGAGAGCTCGCTGGCGGCTGAAGTCCACGAAGACACCTGGGTTGGCCATCACCGTCACACCGCCGGCAAGCGCCATAGCGCATTCGCCGCGACGCAGCGACTGACATGCGAAATGCAGTGCCACCAGCGACGATGAGCACGCCGTGTCGACCGTCACAGCGGGACCCTCAAGCCCAAACGCATAGGCCACCCGTCCGGACAAGACGCTGGGCGTGGTGCCCGTCAGTCCGTGGCCTTCGCGATCGTCCGCCGGCTCGTGCAGCCGCGGTCCGTAGTCCTGAGATATCGCGCCAGCGAACACCCCCGTGTTACTGCCGCGCAGACGAGTGGGATCGACACCCAGGTCTTCCAGCGCCTCCCAGCACCCTTCCAGGAAGAGGCGTTGTTGAGGATCCATCGCCAGCGCCTCCCGCGGGCTGATGCCGAAGAAGTCGGCGTCGAAATCTGACGCGTCGTAGAGAAACCCGCCTTCGCGCGCGTAGCTGGCTCCTACGACATCGGGGTCGGGATCGAACAGCGCGTCCAGGTTCCAGCCGCGATTCGTTGGGAACTGCCCGATCGCGTCGCCGCCCGCAAGCACTAGCTCCCACAAATCGTGCGGTGAGCTCACGCCACCGGGAAGACGACAGCTCATCCCCACGATCGCGACCGGCTCGTCGGCGCCGACCGAAGGCGGGGCTGGCATTGGGCGTATCTGGGCCTCAGACAGCTTGTCCAACAAATGACCTGCGAGCGCGGCTGGAGTTGGATAGTCGAACAACACGCCCGCCGGCAATCGCAGGCCGGTGACGGTTCTCAGCCGGTTGCGAAGCTCTACCGCGGCGCGTGAGTCGAAGCCGAGCTCCTTGAACGCACGCGACACATCGATGTCCTGCGACGATTTATCGCCTGCGATGACCGCCACTTGTGCTTGCACCAGTTCGACCACGATGCGACGATGCTCAGCCCTTGGCGTATCGGCAAGACGTCGCGTCAGCAGCGGTCCTCCCGATGACGTCTGCTCGACCACCTCAAGGGGATACTGCTTTTCGCTCACGCGAGCGAGATCCGCGCTTGCGCCCACATCGGGGTCCGTAGCGGCGTCAACATCAGGCTCAGCACCCTGCCCTTCCTGGGCGTCCTCGCGGAGGGAGCTGTCTCGCTGCCGCGACGCGGCGATTCCGGTGTTCACCAGCTGGTCGAACCAGTAGCGCTTGCGCTGAAACGCGTATGTGGGCAGCTTCGCCGGCCTTGCGCCGGTCAGCGCCAGAGCACCCACCCAGTCAACGGCCACGCCCTGAGTCCACACGTCGGCGAGCGAGCGCAGGAAATCGCCCGGCCCACCGTGCTCGCGACGCAATGTACCGGCGACCGCGAGCTCCCGCGAATCGTCTAGCAGAGAGGCATCCTCGTCCCACTGCTCAATCGTCTGCTGCAAACCGCCGGTCAGCACTGGGTGCGCGCTGACCTCCACGAAAGCGCGCAGCCGATCAGCGTGCAGTGTACGCAGCGCCCGCTCGAAGCGGACGGGCTCGCGCATGTTGCGGTACCAGTACTCAGGACCGAGCTGCACGGTGTCGATCGCGGTGCCCGTGACCGTCGAATAGAAGGGCACGGAGCCGGTGCGCGGCGCGATGCCGGCAAGCCCCTCCAGCAACTGCTCGCGCAGCGGCTCAACCTGAGGCGAGTGCGACGCAACCGTTGCGGGCACGTCTCGCGCACGGATCCCCTCGGCCTCGCACACGCTCACGAACTCGGCCAGCGCCTGGTCATCGCCCACTACGCCGATCGACGACCCGGACCCATTGATGCTGGCCACCGAGAGGCGTCCATCCCATCGCTGTAGGCGTCCACGTACCCACTCCATCGGGGCTAGCACCGACACAACCGAGCCTCGTCCGACGAGCGCGGTGAGTAGGCGGCTGCGCAGCGCCACGACGCGCGCAGCATCGTGCAGCGACAACCCGCCTGCCACGTACGCCGCGACGATCTCGCCCTGGGAGTGACCAACGACCGCCGCGGGATGCACGCCACACGAGCGCCACAGGTCCGCGAGCGAGAGCATCACCGCAAACAGCACCGGTTGCACGACGTCAATTCGGTCGAGCGGCGGCGCATCCTTGGCGCCCACCAGCACGTCGTGCAACGACCAGTTGACATGCTCAGCCAGCGCCTCATCGCAGGCACGCATCGAGTCGGCAAACACCGGCGAGGACCGCAAGAGTCCGCGAGCCATTCCCTCCCACTGTGAGCCCTGACCAGGGAAGACAAATACGATCTCGCGGTCGCGATCTTGAGCGACAAACCCCTCGCTCACGTTGTGTGCGGGCTCTCCATCTGCGAGCCCTCGCAGACCGCTCAACAGATCCTCGCGATCGCCACCGAACACGACCGCGCGACGATCGAACGCCTTCCTGCCGAGCGCCAGTGTCAGCGCGACGTCATTCACAGCCAGATCGGATTCCAGCTCGCACCGCTCGAGCAGCCTTTTCGCCTGGACGCGCAGCGCCGCGTCGTCACGCCCGGAGAGCACCCAAGCCGACAGCCTCTCACCGAGCGGGCCACTCGCATCCGGCTCACCGTGCGCGCGTTCAGCACACTTGACCGCGGGTTTCGTAGCGGATGCAGGCGGTAGCTCGCTGAGCACCACATGGCAGTTGGTGCCTCCCACGCCAAACGAGCTGACACCGGCGCAAAGCGGCTCCGGCGTGTTGGGCCATGGACCGAGCGCCTGCTGCACACGCAACCCGAGTGCGTCCAGCGGAACGTCCGGGCTCGCGGCCTGGAAATTGAGACTCGCCGGGATCTCCCGGTTCTCGATGCACAACGCGGCCTTGATCAGCCCTACGATGCCGGCCGCTCCCTCGAGATGTCCGATGTTGGTCTTAACCGATCCAACGACCAGCGAGCTGTCTTGCGGCCGTGTCGTCCCGAGCACGGCGCCGAGCGCGGTCGCCTCGATGCGATCCCCGAGCTTCGTGCCCGTTCCGTGCAACTCGACATAGTGGACCGCACTTCGCCTGATTCCGGCTCTGCGGTAGGCGAGCCGCAAAACCTCCTCCTGAGCGAGCTGACTCGGCGCCGTCAGTCCTTCGCCTCCCCCATCGTTGTTGACGGCGCTGGCCCGGATCACGCAATAGATCGAGTCGCCGGCCGCAAGCGCGTCAGACAATGGCTTGAGCACCGCTACCGCGGCGCCCTCGCCTCGAACGTAGCCGTTTGCGCGCGCATCGAAGGTGAAGCAGCGCCCGTCGGGCGAGAGACCTCCAAAACTGGAGGCGCTCAACGCGCTGTCGGGCGAGATGTTCAAGTGGACGCCGGCCGCCAACGCGACCGTCGATTCGCCCCGGCGCAGACTCTCACACGCCAAATGCACCGCCACCAGCGACGAAGATTGTCCGGTGTCGACCATCATGCTTGGACCGCGCAGACCGAGTGTGTAGGACACACGGTTAGCGATCAAGCTTCGGTGTAGGCCCGTCAGGGCGTGTCGCGTGAGTGCCTGCGGGCCGTGCTCGCGCAGCAGATCGGCGTAGTCGCTCGAGATCGATCCAACAAACACGCCTGTCTGGCTGCCCTGCAGGTCGTCCGGGACGATCGCCGCATCCTCAAATGCCTCCCAGCACAGTTCGAGCATCAGACGCTGCTGCGGATCCATCGCGGCCGCCTCCTTCGGGGAGATGCCGAAGAAGGAGCAATCGAACAGGTCAACCCGCTCCAAGAATCCCCCGCGACGAGCGACGGGCGCTAGCGCCGCCGCCATATGACCACCCCCCGACCAGCGATCGTCGGGCGCCTCGGAGACGCTGCTGGATCCCGCATGCAGCAATTGCCAGAAGGCAGCGGGATCGGATGCGCCCGGTACCCGGCAGGACATGCCGACGAGCGCTATCGCCGAGCCGTCACGCATCGAAGGCGGTCCCCGAGCTGCGTCTCACGTCAGCGAGACACTCACCCGCTCTCGGTTCGGTGCAAACAGCCCGCACGATCTCTCCGCCTCCCCCAAGTCGATCATCCTGCCCGTCTCGAGACGCCTTCCTCCGAGCGAGTCAGAAACATGGGTAGCGATACTAAGACGAAAAGGGTTCTGTTGTCAATATTGCCCTCCGATGCCCATCTAGTGGGCTCAAACATCCGTCCAATACAGAGCTAGCCAGGTCCCGCGTAGACGCGCGCACACGACCGTTTTTCCTTTGCCCCATGACCCGCAAAAGTCCGTAAACGCTTGCGGTTGAATTAGGTTGGGACTCATTCCAAAGCTTCACCCACACCTGGATGCTGACCGTAAGGACGCAGAGCAACATCTTCGAATTGCCCTGCTCACGAGCAGTTGGCAGACTGTAGGCAGCCGATGACCCCAAACACCCAATTGCGATAAACACGATGTCTATTTCTCGGAAGGACCGCAAGGGGACCCAGCGCGAGCGGCTCCTTGACGGCATGCTCCTCGCCGCGGTGCGCAACGGGTACCAGGGAGCCAGCGTCGCGCAGGTCATCGCTCACGCGGGCGTGTCACGCCCGACCTTCTACGAGTACTTCACCGACAAGGACGACTGCTTCCTCGCGGTCCACCGAGAAATCTCCGAGCAGCTCTACGAACGTGTCAGCGAGGCCGTGGACGCAGAACCACCGGAGCGCGCCGTGCAGGCGGGCATGAGGGCACTCATCATGCGCGCCGAAGCCAGACCGGATCGCGCCAGGTTCCTCGTGAACGAGACACTGGCCGGCGGTAGCCGAGTGCTCGACGAGCACGACCGCACGGTCGAGCAGGTCGAGCAGATCATCGAACAGGCCCGCGCCAAGGCCTCCCCAGAGGCATCTACGCCGGACCTACCGACCAGAGCGTTGGTGGGCGGTGTGTGTGGGCTACTCGCGCCACGCCTGCGCCGCAACGAACATCATCTGCACAAGCTGGCCGAGCAGATCACAAGCTGGATCGACGGCTACTGTCAGCCGAGCGAACACCACCGCTGGCGCACACTCGAGCCCGGACCGGCGTTGGCGCCCCCCGAGCATGTCTCGGAGCTGACGCTGCGCATCCCGCCAGCACTCCCACCCGGGCGCCCGAAACTATCCTCCGCGGAAGTCACACGCAACCAGCGCGAACGCATCCTGTTCGCGACCGCCGATGTGGCCGCGCGCAAGGGCTACACGGCTGCAACGATCTCCGACATCACCACAACGGCCGGCGTAGACCGGCGTGTCTTCTACGCCAATTTCCGCGACAAGCAGCAGGCCTTCCTGGCGGTCCACGAGTTCGGCTTCCAGCAGATGATGGCAGGGTGCGCGAGTGCCTTCTTCAGCGGTTCGAGCTGGCCAGAGCGCATCTGGGAAGGCATACGCGCGGGCACACACTTCGCCGCCACCCACCCCGTGCTGTCGCATATCGGCTACGTCGAATCGCACGCCGTCGGCAACCCCGCGATACAGCGCGTCGAAGACAGCCACGCGGCCTTCAAGATCTTCTTGCAGGAAGGCTCTCTGCACACGAGTGCCCCTCCCTCTCGCGCGGCGTTGGACGCGATCGCGGCGACCATCTTCGAGATCGGATACCACAATGTGCGCAAGCGTCAGATCCAGCAGTTGCCACCGCTTACCCCACTGGCCACCTATCTCGTCCTCACACCCTTCCTGGGCCGCGAAGCGGCAAACGACTTCGTCAACGAGAAGCTAAGCGAGCACCGCGAGGCTGCTTCAGTCAGTCTCAAGGTGGGGTAGAAGGCGCGCCAGGCGATCCGGCAACCACCAGTTGCGTGCGCCCATCAGACACATCAAGGCCGGAACCAGCACGAGCCTGACCAGCGTGGCGTCGATCGCGATCGCGGCCGCCAGCGCGAAGCCGAACTGCTTGAGTTCGAGAGCGTTGGCAGTCATGTTGCTGCCGAACACGACGACCATTATTGCCGCGGCGGCCGAAATCGGTCGTGCCGTGTGCTGAACTCCAGAGGCCACAGATCGCCGGTTGTCGCCCGTCTCGCGCCACATCTCCTGCATGCGGCGAATCAGGAAGATCTCGTAGTCCATCGAAAGGCCGAATAGCAGCACGAACATACAGAGCGGCAGGTATGCCTGGATAAAGCCCGGGCTCAGAAGCCGAGCAAGTGCTCGCCATGGCCTTCTTGGAAGACGAACACGACCAGCCCGAGCGTGGCGCCGGTGGCAAGAATATTCATCGCGACCGCCTTGAGCGGAAGCACGATGCTGCGCAGGACGATCATCAGGAAGATCAGCGCCATCCCGAGCGTGATGGCGATCACGAGTGGCAGCTTGCGGGTGGTCTCACTCGAAGCGTCGGCTGACTGCCCCGGCCATCCACCAACCAGCGTGCGCGCGCCGTAACGCGCATCGACCGCCGGCGCGAGATCGGCGCGGACACGTCGCACCAGCGTCTGGGCGGCCGTCGAGTCGATCGGCACAGAAGGCACCACGGTGAGCAGCGCACCGGACCGATAGGTCTGGAGGGCGATACTCGCAACCCACCGGTCTGCTCGCAACTCGGCCGCCAACGCCCTCGCCGCGAGCAGCGCTTTACTGGCGGTGCGATGTAGCTTATGAGTGCGCGCGCTAGGTGGAGCAGACGGTGGGCGCCGAGCACCGACGTCGCCGGTTACAGCTACCTCGAGCGGCGCGGTCATTCCCGCGCTGAACGAGCGCGCGAGCACCTGCGCGCCCTTTCCGGAAGGCGTCCCCGAGAGCGCGGGAATGTCAAGCGCGATGCCGGACCGCAAGCCAAGCACCGGAACGATGGCGATCAGCAGCAATGACAAAGCGACGACCGCGACGAGGATCGGTCGGCGCATCATCGCGCGCGCCCACTTCGCCCAACCGCCCTCCTCGTCGGTCATGTCCGGCCTGATGTTCGCAGGCTGCAGACGAGCTGGAAGCAAGCCGGCGTTGATCCTCGGACCAAGCTGCGCGAGCACCGCGGGTAATAGCGTGAGCGCTGCGGCGAGCGTGCACACCACGGTGGCGCCCACCCCGATGACGAACTCCCTGAAGAGTGGCGCGCGCACGACGAGCAGCGAGGTCAACGACAGCGCGACGGTCACTCCCGAGTAGAGGATCGTGCGACCGGACGTCGCAACCGCTGCGCCGACGGCCTGCGCGATTCGTCGCCGTTCGCGCCTTGGAGTCTCCGGCGAGCGAGCCAGCTCCTCACGAAACCGACTCACGATGAACAGGGAGTAGTCGATGCCGATCCCCACGCCGATCGTGGTCACGATCGTGAGCAGGAAGACGTCGAAATTGAGTACTCTCGCCAGCAGCGCGATCACACCAGACGTCAGCAGCACGCCGCACCCGGCGAGCGCCAGCGGCACCATCGCCGCACCAATCGCACCCAACGCAATGATCAGGACCACGAACGCCAGCGGCACTCCGATAGCCTCCCCTCGCTCGCTATCGGAGGACTCGGTCTGGGCGATATCTTTGCTCAGCGCCGAGTAGCCCGTCAGCCAGGCATGCACTCCCGCGCCCTGCGCGCGGGCAATGGCGCTCTGCACATCCCCTGCCCACTTGAACCGCTCCCGAGCGCTGCCGCTCAGCGCGAGCATCGCGACCGCGGCATGTCCATCGACCGAGAGCCGCAAGAGGCGACCAGCTCCGTCGTAAGGGCTCGCGACGCTCATCACGCCGATATGTGAGCGTGCGCTGCGCAACACGCGCGCGACGACCGCGCGGTAGACGGGCGCCTCGGCGCGGTGCTCACTAGAGAAGAAGACGATCGCGTCCCGCTCGCTTCCAGCGCCACGGAAGCCGGCGCTTTCGAGTAGATGTTCGACTTGTGAGGACTGACTACCGTCAACCGAGTAGTCGGGCTCGCTGAGCACTTCCTTCAAGGACGGATACAGCGCGGCACACCCGATCAGCACGATCACCCACACGCCCAGCACCACACGTCGGTGTCGGGCCATCGCTATTCCCCATCTATGCCACGCGGACTCCTCACGGCGATCCTGCCGCCGCCACCCGCGCTGATACGTACGGCCATGGTCCACGGACAGCGTCTCATCGGCCCACAGCCGCGACCTCCCCCTCTGCGCGTCTGACGTAGCGATAGCTGGCATTTATAGCTTGGACGGCTGCGCGTGACAAGTGAAACGGACTAGTGCTTCGCCAGTCGGAACTGCTGCACGCGACGAGTGGAGCACCGACGAGCGCCCTCGCGCCCTGCTCGCTCAGCCGACGATCGGAGCTTCGCTCACGGCTCTGGTCGGCGCCTACGCTGGGAGAGCGTCGGCGAGCCGGTCGATCAGGGCTCCCGCTTTCGTGATCGCTCGATCCAACAGCAGGAAGCCGTGCATCTGATCATCGACGTGGATGTGCTCCACCGCCACACCGGCAGCTGTCAGCCTTTGCGCGTATGCGATGCCCTCGTCGCGCAAGGGATCGAACTCGGCCGTCATGATGAGCGTCGGCGCGAGACCGCCGAGCTCGGGCGCGGCGAGCGGGAACAGATATGGATCCCCCAGATCGTGGCCGACGGGCATGTAGTTGGTCACGAACCACCGGACGGACTCCGCGTCGAGGATATAGCCGTTGCCGCGCTCCTCGTAAGAGGGCCAGCGACCGCACATGTCGGTGATCGGATAGGCAAGGATCTGCAGGACCGGCATCGGTGCGCCAAAATCCCGTAGAAGCAGCGTGAGAGAGGCGACTGTGGTGGCACCCGAGCTTTCGCCCACGAAGGCCAAGCGCGATGGGTCACCTTCAAGACGCTCGGCGTTGTCCAGCAGCCATCGATATGCGGAGTGCGCGTCCTCGAGCGCGGCCGGGTGTCTGTGCTCGGGCGCCCGACGATAGTCAAGCGACGCCAGTAGCCATCCCGAGCGACGAGCGATCCATCGACACAGGTGATCGTGTGTGTCGAGGTCGTTGAGCGTCCAGCCGCCGCCATGTAGGAACAGGGCGATCGGAAGAGTGCCCGCGACTGGACGGAACAGCCGGATGGCAAGCGGTCCATGGGGCGTCGGCAACGAGCCGTCCTCAACAGAGTGCAACGCGATCGGCTCGCCCTTTATCATGAGCGCTGTCCTCGCCTGCGCACGGGCATCCTCCACCGGGAGTGTGTGGGCCTGTGCCGTTCCCACAGCGCGCATGACCTCCAACAGCGCTTGGGCCTCTGGATCGAGCTGGGGGCTCATCGGCGCACAAGCATGCCAGACGCTCTCAGTGAGCGCTTACCGTGATGGCCGTGACGATGATCGCATCGTGGGCCGCCCATCTTCCTGAGAATCCCTGCAGCGGACCGTCGGCCAGGGGCGGCCCTGCAACCAACAAACGAGCCGTGAATGTGCATGCGCCCGGATCGAACGTGATCACGGCGTCTTCGAACCCAAGCCATCGCTTGGCGAGCGGGAACCATGCCTTGTAAACGGACTCCTTTGCGCTGAACAGCAACCGATCCCAGTGAACCCCGGGCGAGTCGAGCGCGAGCTTACGCAGCCCAGGCAACTCCTCCGGCCTTGCGATGTCGCTCAGCAGGCCGTTGGGTAGCGCGGCGTTGAGCTCCGCATCGATCCCGACCGTGACGATCTCATTCGACCGCGCGACCGCGCAGGCCCGATAGCCGTCACAGTGGGTGATGCTGCCGACCACCCCTGCAGGCCATAGTGGCTCACCGCGTTCGCCGCTGAGGATCGGCCCCGCGGGGAACCCGAGCCTCTCCAGCGCCGCTCGTGCGCACATGCGAGCCGTCGTGAACTCACGTCGTCGCTTCTCCACCGCTCTCCCGAGCGCGAGCTCCTCCTCCGCAAAGAGGCGCGCGTCGCCAGCATCGTCTCGAGCCTCCACGGCGATAACGCCAGTCGGCAGGATTTCCTGGATCACAGTGCCTCCGGCGTGGGCATTATCTGGCGCAGGATCGCCCTGCGAGAGTTGCGACGATGCCACTCCCGCGGATACCCGAGCGAGACCTCCTCGAATCGCACACCGTCGTGCCATGTGGTGCGCGGAATGTGAAGATGCCCATACACCACCACCTCGGTCTTGAAGCGACGGTGCCAATCGGCGGTCTGAGTCGTGCCGCACCACTGCGCGAACTCAGGGTGGCGAAGAACCTTCGTCGGCTGATCGATCAGGGGAAAATGGTTGACGATCACGATTCCCATGTCCTCGTCGCAGCGTTCGAGCCTTGCTTGTGTGTGCAGAACCCTCGCATGACACCACGCGTCGCGGCTCGCGTATGGATCGGGGTGCAGCAGGAACTCATCGCTGCACACCACGCCGGCCCGGTGGGCAAGCGCCAGTGAGCGCTCCTTCGTCGGAGCGATGTTGCGTCCGAAGGAGTAGTCATACAAAAGGAACAGCGGTGCGATCGTGAGCGGCCCACCAGATCCCTCCCACACTGCATAGGGATCCTCGGGCGTGAGAACTCCGACACGTTTGCAGATCTCCACCAGATGGCGGTAGCGCTGCTCCCCGCGCAGCTTCACCCGTTCGTCGGGCATCGTCCAGAGATCGTGGTTACCAGGGACCCAAACGACCCTCGCGAATCGTTGACTCAACAAGCCGAACGTCCATTCGAAGTCGTCGATGACCTCGCTCACGTCGCCGCACACAATCAACCAATCGGCCTCGCTCTGTGGCCGCAGCCGCTCCACGATCCTGCGGTTCTCTGGGTGCGTGATATGTAGATCACTCACCGCTAGCAGCTGTCCGGAGGCGCCGGCTGGGGTTCCCATCGGCGCGATCATACCCACGCCCCGGCCGGCGGCCGGCGAGCAGGTGGGAGGCGCGGCGGCCGGCCGGCCTCTGGAGCCACCACCCCTCCGGGAGGCCTTCCGCGGTACTGTCCAACACGTCCCACAACGTCCAACGACCAGATAGCGATCGGAGGTCGCGCCTCACATGCCGCCGCTGATAACTCGCGTGCAAGCCCTCCAACTCGGCGAGATCGAGGACCACGCTGAGATCGAAGCGCTCGTGGAGCGCGCCTGGACGGCGCGGGTTGAGCGCTTTGCCGACTCAACCGACATGTGCTCGCTGGTCAACGCCAAGTCCGGCGGCTGCGCTGAGGACTGCGGATTCTGCGCGCAGTCGCGCTTCGCCGAGGCCGAGACCCCGATGCACGCGATGATGGACCCCGAGCAGATCCTCGAGCACGCGCGCGCCGCCGAGGCCGCCGGCGCGCACCGCTTCTGCATGGTCACTCAGGGCCAGGGGCTGTCAAAGCGCGACTTCGAGAAGATCTTGGAGGGCGCGCGGCTGGTCTCAGAGCACACCAACCTGAAGCGCTGCGCCTCGATCGGCCACATGTCCGCGGCGCGCGCCAAGGCACTGAAGGACGCGGGTATCCAGCGCGTGCACCACAACGTGGAGACAGCCGAGAGCTACTACGACGAGGTGTCCACCACCGTGCGCTACGAGGGCCGGCTGCGCACGATCGAGGCGGTGCGCGAGGCGGGCCTGGAGACCTGCGTGGGGGGCATCCTCAATCTCGGCGAGAGTCGCGAGCAGCGCGTGGAGATGGCGTTCGAGCTCGCCGCGATCAACCCGACCAGCGTGCCGATCAACCTGCTCAACCCGCGCCCCGGGACGAAGTTCGGCGACCGCGAGCACATCGACCCGTGGGAGGCCGTCAAGTGGGTCGCGATCTTCCGCTTGATCCTGCCCGAGGCGCTGTTCCGACTGTGCGGGGGGCGCGTGGAGAATCTCGGCGAGCTGCAACCGCTCGCCGTGAAGGCCGGGCTCAACGGCGTGATGATGGGCAACTTCCTGACCACGCTGGGCTCGAGTCCCGAGGAAGACCGCGCGATGTTCGAGGATCTCGGCCTCAACGTGGCGCGCCAGCCCGACAACGGCGCCTACCCCCGGCCCGACAATCGCTCGGAGTGGCTGAAGGGCGAGACGCCCAACCCGCTGGAGGAGTTCCTCGACGGTCCGAGCCCGGAGCGGGACGCCTCGGCGCAGGAGGACGGGCTGAAGATCCGGATGTGGGATCCCTCGTCCCAGCTGCGCTACGCCGCCAAGCGCCACGTGCCGCCGCGGCCGGACGGGGCGCGCAACGCTGTGCCGGCCGGCTGGGGGGATTGACGGTCGGGGCCTAGCGAGGTCATCCGGCGCGGGGCACGACAATGAGCCCAAACGAGACATGACCGCAAGTCAAGACACAGACACGTGCGAGCGGCACACGACGATGAGCGTGTCCACGCGGCGGCCATGAGCGAGATCGGGGAGCGCCTAGCGGAGCTGGAGCACCTGGGGCTGTCCCGTCGCCTGCGCGTGGTCTCCGGTCCGCAGGGGCCGCGGGTGCTGCTCGACGGTGAGCCGGTGCTGCTGCTGTGCTCCAACAACTACCTGGGACTCGCCGATCACCCGCGCGTGCGCGAGGCGGCCGCGCGCGCAGCGATGGAGTGGGGCGTCGGCGCGGGCGCCTCAAGGCTGGTGTCGGGCACGATGACGATCCACCAGCGTTTGGAGCAGCGCCTCGCCGACTTCGAGGAGAGCGAGGCGTGCGTGCTGTTCGGCTCGGGCTATCTGGCCAATCTCGGCGCGATCGGCGCGCTGGCGGGGCCCGGCGACACGATCTTCTCCGACGAGCTCAACCACGCGTCGATCATCGACGGGTGCCGCGCTTCGCGCGCGGAGATCGTCGTGTACCGCCACCTCGACTGCGAACACCTGGAGCGCTGCGTGTGCCAGGCGGATGCGGTCGTGCGTCGTGGCGAGGTCCCCGCTGGGCGCCGGCTGATCGTGACCGACTCGGTGTTCTCGATGGACGGAGACGTGGCGCCGCTCGCGCGGATCGTGGAACTGGCCCGCACGCACAATGCACGCGTGATCGTGGACGAGGCGCACGCCACCGGCGCGCTCGGGCCCGGGGGTCGCGGGGCGGTGGCCGAAGCCGGGCTGCAGGGCGAGGTTGACGTGCTCGTCGGCACGCTCGGCAAGGCGCTCGGCTCCTACGGGGCGTATGTGTGCGCGAGCGAGCAGATGGTGCGCTACCTGATCAACACGGCGCGCCCGCTGATCTTCTCAACGGCCCCCTCCCCCCCATCTGTGGCGGGCGCGCTGGCGGCCCTCGACCTGCTCCTGGAGCAGCCCGGTGAGGTATCGCGTCTGCGCACCGGCGCACGCACGTTGCGTGAAGCGCTCGCCGAGGAGGGCTTTGGTGTCGAGGCAAGCGACATGCACATCGTGCCGCTTGTGGTCGGCGACAGCGAGGGCGCCACGGGACTCTGTGAGGCGGCGCTGCAGCGGGGCGTGTTCGCGCAGGCGATCCGCCCGCCAACGGTGCCCAGCGGCACTTCGAGGCTGCGCCTGGCGACGATGGCATCCCACTCCGCCGAGGAACTGCGCAACGCGGCAAAAGCACTCGCCGATGCCGCAAGGGAAGTGGGACTCGATCCAGCCACGCTGGGCTCGCGGGCGGGAGCCCAGCCGCGGCTCGCCCGCGTCGCGTAGCGCCGCGCGTCGTGCGTGGCCTATTTGTAACCGGCACCGGCACCGGCGTCGGCAAGACGATCGTCAGCGCCGCGCTGCTCGCCGCGATGCGCGCCGCCGGCGAACCGGTGTGCGCGCACAAGCCGGTTGTCACAGGGCTGGCCGAGCTCTCCGGAGAATGGCCGCCTGATCACGAGCTGCTGGCTGCCGCCGCCGGCATGAGCCCCGAGGAGGTCGCGCCGCTGCGGTTCGCCCCGGCGGTCTCGCCACATCTGGCGGCGGCGCTGGTGGGCGAGCCGATCGATTGGCGCGAGCTGGTCGAACGGGCACGAGCAACAGGTGCGAAACCCGGCTGTAGTGGGGAGCTGGCGAGCAAGGAATCGTCGCGTACGCTCATAGTCGAGGGCGTCGGCGGCCTGCTCGTCCCGCTAGCAGACGATTTCACCGTGCGCGATCTGGCCATGATGCTGGCGCTGCCAATCGTGATCGCGGCTGCACCGGGGCTCGGCACGATCAACCACACGCTGCTCACGATCGCGGCCGCCAGGTCGGTGGGACTGAACGTCGCCGCCGTGGTGCTCACACCGTGGCCGGAGAAACCGTCGGGTATGGAGCAATCCAATCGCGAGACGATCGAGCGGATGGGTCAGATCGAAGTCGCGACTCTCAAGAAAATCGCCGACGGCGATATCCCTTCATTGGCGCGGGAGGGTGCTCGTCTGTCATGGCGAGATTGGTTGTCAAGAACGAATTTCGTCCCAAGCGATCCGTAAGGTCGCCATTGGACGCACATGACGGAGCAATATGCGCACTAGCCGTCTGCAAGTCTAACGAGTCCTACGACAGACTTCGGTCACCAGCCTCAGCAACAGCCGTAAACAGCGCGGCGCTCACGCGTTCAAGGTCGTCGTCCCCGATTACATATGGCGGCATCGTGTAGATCAGATCGCGGAACGGGCGCAGCCAGACACCCTGCGCGACCGCGGCGGCCGTGGCAGCGCCAACATCAACGTCGTGGTCGAGCTGCACAACGCCGATTGCCCCGAGCACGCGCACGTCGGCGACACCGGGCAGCTCGCGGGCGGGCGCTAGGCCCTCGCGCAGTCCGCGCTCGATGCGTGCCACGTCCTCGCGCCAGCCGCCATCGGCCAGTAGATTGAGCGAGGCGAGCGCCACCGCACAGGCGAGCGGGTTGGCCATATAGGTGGGGCCGTGCATCAGCGCGCTGCCCTCCCCCGCCGAGATCGCCTCGGCCAGCTCCGCGCTGCAGAGCGTGGCGGCCAGCGTCATGTAGCCGCCCGTGAGTGCCTTCCCGACACACATGATGTCCGGGGCGACACCCGCGTGCTCGCAGGCGAACAGCGCGCCGCTGCGCCCGAAGCCAGTGGCGATCTCGTCAAGGATGAGGAGCTGTTCGTTCTCGCGGCACAACCGGCTCAGCTCCACCACACAGTCGGGCGAGTGGAAGCGCATCCCGCCCGCGCCCTGCACCACCGGCTCGACGATCACCGCCGCGATCTCACCTGCGTGCTCGGCGAGCAAGCCGCCGACGTGCTCAGCCCAAGACCCGTCGAGCGGACGCTCGAATCCGTCGGGTGGGCGATCGGCGAACACGTGCTCGGCGAGCACACCCGTGAACATGGAGTGCATCCCCCCAACCGGGTCGCACACCGCCATCGCCCCGAACGTGTCCCCGTGGTAGCCCCCGCGCACCGTCAACAGCCGTGTGCGCTCAGGGTGACCGATCGCGCGCTGGTATTGCAGCGCCATCTTGATCGCCACCTCCACCGACACCGAGCCCGAGTCGGCGAAGAACACACGCTCCAAACCCTCCGGGACGATCTCGATCAGGCGCTCGGCGAGCCGCACCGCAGGCTCATGCGTCAGCCCGCCGAACATCACATGCGCCATGCGCCCCAACTGGTCGCGCAGCGCCGCGTCGAGCGCAGGGTGACGGTAGCCGTGGATGGCGCACCACCACGAGGACATCCCGTCGATCAGCTCACGCCCGTCGGCCAGTCGCAGGCGAACGCCTTGGGCGGAGACGACAGGGAGCGGCGGGAACGATGCGGGCAGGGCCGAGTACGGGTGCCAGACGTGCTGTCTGTCGAGCTCCCCCAGCTCGTCCCAGTCGGATTGTGACTTCAAACTGCTAGGACGTTCGCTGGGCATGCTGGCCGATCGGGGATTCCGCTGATCCCCGATCGGCAAGGACGCACCGACCGAAGTGTGCTGGCCGATTGGAGATCCCGTCGATCTCCAATCGGTACACGAGGGAGCGAGGACGCAGACCGATCGAAGATCGGCCAGCACAGCACAGTGGGCGTCCTAGTCCTCGTAGAGGGTGAAGTCCCGCTTGCGCGCTCCGCACACCGGGCAGAACCACGTGTCGGGAATGTCCTCGAAGGCGGTACCGGCCGGGATGCCCCCGTCCGGGTCGCCCTCCTCCGGGTCATAGATGTAGCCGCAGGACTCGCAGATCCAGCGTTGCAGGGTTTGGGTGGCGCTCATGCACGAAAGGATACCGGCCGGTAGGGTCATGGGATGAGCCCCTCGACCCCAGGCGGCCCACAGGAGCCCTCGGGTGCTCAGCCTCGGGACGTCCAACTGGAGCCCGGCCAGGAGCTCAATCTCGACGTCCACTCAGGACCCGGCCAGGAGCTCAATCTCGACGTCCACCCAGGACCCGGCCAGCAGCTCAAAACCAGTGAGGCCACAACCCCACGCCAGGCGGCCACTGTGATCCTGCTGCGCGACGGCGAGGTATCGCTCGAGCTGCTGCTTGTCAAGCGCACCGAGCAGGCACGCTTCATGGGCGGCGTGTGGGTGTTCCCCGGGGGCGCCGTTGACGAGCACGAAGGCGAGACCGCCCACCGGTCAGCGGCCTTGCGCGAGCTACAAGAGGAGGCCGGCATCGTGCTCGAAGGCCCCGACGCACTCATCGAGTTCTCCCGCTGGATAACCCCCGAAGAGGTCACGGTGCGCTTCGACACCCGCTTCTTCCTGGCCGAGCTACCCGACGGGCAGGAGCCCGAGGTTGACGGCGAGGAGTGCGTTGACCAGGGCTGGTTCACCCCACAGGGTGCCCTCGCCGCCTATGGTCGGCAGGAGATCGTGCTCGTCTTCCCCACCATCAAGCATCTCGAGCAGCTCAGCTCGTTCTCGAACGTCGCGGAGCTGCTGAGCTATGCCAGCGGCCGCGAGGTGCTGCCGGTGCAGCCAAAGGTGTGGTTCGACGGCGAGCTGGCACGCGTGCTGCTGCCGGGCGAGCCGGGCTACGAATAACACCCCACCAACTCGCTTGTTGAATCGACGGCGCCCGCGGCACCTCCATGCGTGGTGCGCCTGGTGAACGTGCAGGCCGCCCCAGCGGCCCATCCCCCAAAGCTCAGGAGCCCGGCGCGCCCCCCACGAGGTGCGTCACCGCGTTGATCAGTGCCAGATGCGTGAACGCCTGCGGGTAGTTGCCGAGATGACGCCCGCTGGAGGCTTCAAGCTCCTCCGCGTACAGACCCAGTTCAGATGAGTAGCCCAGCAGCCGCTCGCACAGCCGTCGCGCGGGTATGTGATCACCGATCTCGCACAGCGCCGACACTAGCCAGAACGAGCAGATCAAAAACGTGCCCTCCTCGCCGCTCTGCCCGTCGTCGGTTTCCTCGGTGCGGTAGCGCAACACCAACCCGTTCTCGGTCAGCTCCTCGCCGATCGCCGTCACGGTCGCCCGCACCCGCTCGTCGTCTGGCGGCAAGAAGCGCATCAGCACGATCAGCAGATTCGACGCGTCGAGCGCGTCGGTGTCGTAGTGCTGGCGGAACACCCCGCGCGCGTCCACCCCATGCTCGAGGATGTCCGCTTTGATCTCATCCGCGGTCGCCTGCCACCGCTTGGCCAGCTTCTCCTCCCCACGCCGTTCGGCCAGCCGCGCTCCGCGGTCGGTCGCCACCCAACACATCAGCTTCGAGGACACATAGTGGCGCGGCTCCCCGCGCGCCTCCCAGATTCCCTGATCGGGTTCCTTCCATACTCGTGACGCGCATTCGACTTGGTTGACCAGCACCGGCCACAGCCGCTCGGGGATGTGGTCGCGCTGCTTTGAGTGCAAATACACCGAGTCCAGCACGGCCCCATACACGTCGTTCTGGCACTGGTTGTACGCGCCGTTGCCGACCCGCACCGGGCGCGCGCCCTCATAGCCCTTGAGGTGATCGAGCGTCGACTCGCTCAGGTCCTTCTGACCCTTGATCCCGTACATGATCTGCAGCGACCCGTCCTCGTTGCGCTCCATGTCGGCGACATACTGGATGAAATCGTCCGCCTCCCAGTCGAGCTCCAGCGCGTGCAGCGCCCACAGCGTGAACGACGCGTCGCGCATCCAGCAGTAGCGGTAGTCCCAGTTGCGCGACCCCCGCGGGGTCTCCGGCAACGAGGTTGTGGGCGCCGCCACCAGCGCCCCGGTGGGCATGAACGTGAGGCCCTTCAGCGTCAGCGCCGAGCGTTGCAGGTGCGCGCGCCACGGGTGATCGGGATAGCTGCCTTCAGCCAGCCACGTGCGCCAGAAGTGACACGTCCGTTCGATGTGCCCCTCAGCCTGCTCCACCGTGCGCGGGCCACGCAGCTCCTTGGTCCAGGAGAGTGCGCAGAAGCGCTTCTCGCCTTCACTCATCGTGTGGCGCGAGTGCGCGCGGTTGCCCTCGATGCCCATACGCGTGTCGCTGAACAGGCGAAACGCAGTCTGCCCGTCGGTCGCGTCGAGACCGTGCCCATGCTCGTCCTCGGCGTCGCTCCAATTGGCCACCGTGGCGCCGTAGTCGAGCATCGGCTCGCACACCATCTCCACCTGCACCTGGCCCTGGATGCACTCGATCACCCGCACCAGCAGATGGTCCGCGTCGTAGTCGGTCGGCGGACGCGTGTGGCTGGTGTCGCGATCTTCGTCGTGCCAGTCGCTGATCGTCAGCGCGTCCACCACCCGCAACCATCCCTGCGGGGTCATCCAGGTCGTCTCGATCACGTTTGTGCCCGGCACATATCGGCGCCCGACTGGCACATATGTGCCATACGGACCAACCCTGAAGCTACCCGCACCCCGATCCAGCATCGCGGCGAACACCGAAGGAGAATCGAAGTGCGGCAGGCACATCCACTCGATCGCCCCGTCCGCGGCCACCAGCGCGCCGGTGTGACAGTCCGACAGAAAGCCATAGCCGGCGATCGGCGGAAACGGCGAATCGGGCGGTGGGGATCCGTCGCTCGACATCAGATGGAAGCTCGTTCGACGCCGTCCGGCAGTCGTCCTTCTTCGGCGAGCTTGTCCAGATGAGCCACAAGCGTCACGGCCGCCAGCGGGCGCAGCTGCTCGGGCACGTCCGACCAGGCGGCGTCCAGCAGCTCCTCGGTGGAACGCCGGCCCTCCGCCAACGCACCCACCAGCCGGCGCTCGCGCTCCAGGCGATGCTCGATGTACTCCCCCAGACGCTCCCGCGGCGTCCAGATCGGCGGACCGTGGCCGGGACAGAGAACCTCCAGGTCGCGTTCCCGCAGCCGTGTGAGCCCGTCGAGATAGCCCGCGAGCGCGCCGGGGTCGGGAGCTATGAACACGCTGCCCTCACCCAGCACCGCATCGCCTGTGAAACACACGCCGTCCACGATCAACGCGAAGTGGTCAATCGCGTGTCCGGGTGTGTACACGGCCTCAAATGGACCGACGCGGGCGCCGTCGCTCAGCTCCACATCGGCCGATCCACGCCCGGCCGCCAGCGGCCCACCGAAACGCTCGCGCAGCGTCGACACCGCCTCTGAATGGTCAATGTGGTCGTGGGTGAGCACCACGCCTCCAAGCCCGCCTCGTTGCTCGAGCGCGACGAGCAGGCATTGCACATGCTCGGCCAGCGCCGGACCCGGATCGACCACCCAGGCCGGATCGCGCCCCACCACCCAGCTGTTCGTACCCGACATCGTGAGCGGGCCAGGATTAGGAGCACGCACACGCAGCACGTCGATGTGCCGCAGCCGTTCGGCCTCCGAGGTCGTGGCGTCCACCGCGGCGACCTTACCGGAGGAGCACCGCTACTTGGAAGATCCACGCCTGTTAGTGATGGTAGGCACAAGCGAGGAGATCACAATGCCCAGACCGACAGATGCCAACTCAAACAACACACGCAGGCTGCGTGCCGTGTCGATCCTGGTCTGCTTGGCAGCCATTGCAGTCGGACTGCCCGCGGCGGCGGCGCAGGCCGCACCGAAGGTAACGGTCAAGGCAAAGGTGCTGCCTGTCCCGATCAACCCCAGCTCACCGAAAAGTCCGACTTACCCAAAAACTGGCAACATCCTCGGAGCCGGCGCGTCTGTGGAAACACAGTTCACGATCAGCGGCACCGAATACGGTGGTTTTCCCTCGCCGTTGACGGGCGTCGTCGTGTATCTGCCCGCCGGCACGAAGCTACACCCTTCGGGATTCACGACCTGCTCGAACGCGATCCTCGAAAGCCATGAAACATCGAAGTGCCCGAAGAAGTCAGTGGCAAGCCCCAAGGGTGAAGTGCTTGGGGTCGTCGCCTTCGGCGACACGCGCGTGCAGGAGAAAGCAAGCGTCCAGGCATTCTTCGCGCCCGGCGGCAAACTGGCGTTCTTCACCGAAGGCACCACGCCCGTTTCCATCGAAGTTCTGTCCACGGGCAGCTTCTCCACGGCGTCCAATCCGTTTGGACAAAAGCTGACAGCAGCCGTGCCACTTGTGGAAACCGTGCCCGGCGCGCCATACGCCTCGGTGCTGTCGGTAAAGATCAAGGTCGGCGCCGCGTTCATGCAAGGCAAAAAACTGATCTCCTATGGAACGGTGCCCAAGAAGTGCCCGAAGGGCGGCTTCCCGGCGAAGACCGAATTGAAGTTCTTTAGCGGGGAAACCTCGACGGCCAGCATCAAGGTTCCCTGCCCAAAGAAATAGCTTGGGGACGGACGAGCGCGGGGGCCAACCACTCGCCGCCGGTTTGGGAGGCCGGCGGCGAGCGCTTGTAAAGCGCTGAAGCCTGATCGCGGTAGGGACCGCCCTTTCGGGCGGCCCCCCGCGCAGATCCCAGCGTGCGCGTTAACGCACTGGGCTCCTGCCTTGGGTGGTGGCGGTGAACCGCGCGTTGGGGAAAGGGTGCATGCGTTGGGGGGGTGGTAGCCATCTGGCGCTGAGCCGTCTCATCCGCGTCCAGGGCATCCGGTGTCGTTGGCTGCGCCTGCGCAGAGCGCGCAGCCAATGCCGGGTGACCTCGTTGTAGAAGCGGTTGATCCGGTCGCTGTTGCCGGGCACGGCGTAGTAGGCGTAGTGGCCACGAAGGACACTTGCCAACCATCGGCCCTGCTCGGGGATTGTGTGGTGGCGGCGCCGCATGAGCTCTTCCTTGACCTCGCGCAGCTTGATCCGCATCCGCTTGGCGATAGTGATGCGCTTAAGCAGGAACCGTCCGTTCTTGGTCTTCGCGCAGCAGTGCGTGAACCCCAGGAAGTCGAACGTTTCAGGCTTGCCCAGACCACGGCGCGCCCGGTCGCGGGCGGCGAATCGCCCGAACTGGATCAACCGTGTCTTGTTGGGCTCCAATTCCAAGCTGAACTTCGCGAGTCTGTCGCGGAGATCTGCAAGGAACCGACGCGCATCGTGCTCGCGCTCGAAACCCACCAGGTGGAGAGTCACCGGGGGGAATCGCACCCCCCGGTGCTCGCAGAACCCGGCGTGAACGTCTCCGCTCACCGGGCTCCCATCGTCCGGCCGTCGGGGCGCACACCAAAGCGCCAGTGCGCGAACAGGCCAGGCTGACGTCTTGCGATCTCAGCGATGAACCTGTACGCCCTGGTCTTGTGGCGGCGCAGTCGCTTGTACTTCCGCATGGCCCACCTCACGAGCGTGTCGTTGAAGTGGCGGAAGACCGGATACAACATGGACTTGTAGAAGCGCCCGTAGTAGTTGATCCAGCCCTGTAGCTGGCGGTTGAACATCAGCGCCAGGTCCGTGAGGGTCTTATCCGAGCGGCAATGCAACGCCCCAGCTGCGCATCTCGCGCCGCATCCGCGTCTTCGCCTCGCCGGAGACCGCCGGAGAGAAGTTCACAAAATGCTTCCCGAACCTACTCTTCGACAGCCGCGGACGGAACGTGTAGGACAGGAAGTCAAACGACGTGTGCTCGTAAGAGCCATGCCGATCGTCATCCTTGCAGTACACGATGCGGGTCTTCTGCTCATTGAGCTCGACCCCGCACTCCGCCAGTCGCTTCGCGATTCGCGCCCACATCATCTGGGCGTGCTGCTCGCTCGCGGCGTGGACAATGATGTCATCGCAGTAGCGCTCGAACCGGGTCGCCGGGAACTTCCGGGTCATCCAAGTATCGAACGTATAGTGCAAGAACATATTGGCGAGCAACGGTGAAATCGCCGAACCTTGAGGAGTCCCACGATCCCGCTCGATCAGGCTGCCATCCTCCTGCTGGAGCGGCGCTTTCAGCCACCGTTCCACATAGAGGACAATCCAGCGCTCATCGGTGTGGTGAGCTACCGCCTTGAGAACGAGGTCGTGTGGAACGCTATCGAAAAACGACTTCAGGTCCAGGTCCAAAACCCAGTCCTGACGCCAACAGCGCTCCCGGCACACCCGCAACGCCTGGTGCGCCGAACGGCCCGGCCGATACCCATAGGAGTCCTCGTGGAACACAGGCTCCACACTCGGCTCCAGGTATGAGCGCACAACCGTCTGAGCGATCCTGTCCGCGATAGTAGGCACCCCCAAAACTCTGGGGCTACCGTCACGCTTCGGTATCTGCACCGCACGCACCGGCGGCGGGAAGTAACTCCCAGACGCCAGCCGATTCCAAAGCCGGTAGAGATTCCTTTGCAGGTTCCCCTCAAACTCCGTCATCGACTGCTCGTCAACACCGGCGCCACCCTTGTTCGCCTTGACCCTCCGATAGGCCTCCCAAACAGCCCGCTTGGAGATAGCAAACGACTTCGGCTTCGGCTCGCTCATCCGGCTCATCCCACACACTCGCAGTTGACCGCCAAACAAACCAGGACGACCCTTCCCCTTCGCTCCAGCCCCATTACAGGGCCTTCACAGCTACTACGGTCAGGTCCGCCCCTGTGCCCCGCATCACTACTCTCCCCCTCACAGATCCGCTGCTTGGAGTTCTCGCTCCAGACGACCGGCCGCAGGCCAAAACCCCGCCACTGACCAGCCGTCCCATCGGGGCGACAGGTTCCCGAGTTCCACACAAGAGCCCGGATCACGCTCGCGCCACCATTCATGCCGGACACCCACCTGGCCAATACACAGGCTCCCGCCAGACTCGTCCCGGAGCAACGACAAGACTCCGGTTTCGGATGTCACCGATACGCTTTCGACACTTCAACGGTGGTTCGCTTTCGCTCGCCTTCATGAATCCACACCTGACGTGCTCGAGGCACGCCTTTTCCGCGACGCTCGGAACCCCGGCTCTTGACCGGCGCACCTCGCGGTGGTTTGCGATCTTCCCCTGCAGGACGACCGCGAAGGGCCACCAGACCACAAAGCCTGGCTCCTTCATCTCTCATGCAACACCGCATCCGTCGGCTCGTTCTACATCGATCCTCCTTCTGCGCTCTCGGCACACAGTCGTCGGCGTAGCGCACGATGATTATCTCCCCGCGCGCATGGCGAGTCCTCCATTGGTGGGCCCACAGGTCAAAGACGTAGTGCAGGTAGACGTTGGCCAGCAGCGGCGATGCCGATGCTCCCTGCGCCGTTCCCGTCGTGGTCTGTGACCAGATCCCGTCCTCGATGACACCCGCAGCCAACCACTTCTGGATCAGCCGCAGGACCCTCCTGTCTGCGATGCGGTGCTTGAGAAACTTCATCAGCCACTCATGATCGAGTTGGCCGAAGAAGTCGCGGATGTCCGCGTCGAGCACCCAGCTCACCTTCTTGCGATCGATCCCATAAGCCAAGGCGTCCAGCGCATCATGCGCTGAGCGACCGGGCCGGAACCCATACGAGAACCCCAGAAAGTCCGTCTCATAGATGCCGTTAAGCACCTCAACGACGGCACGCTGAACGATCTTGTCCTCCAACGCCGCGATTCCCAACGGACGAGAACGACCGTCCGGCTTGGGGATATACGCCCTCCTGGTCGGCCTCGCGCGATAGCTGCCGCTCTGGACACGCCGATGCAAGTCCTGAAGGTTGTCCTCCAGGTCCTGCCCGTAGTCCTCCCACGTCACGTCATCGACCCCGGTCGCTGCCCTCGGGTTGATGGCCCGGTAGGCCTCGCGGAGACGATCGACATCGACGTGGTGCAGCAGCGCGGTGAACCGTTCCTTCTTATCCTTCCGCACCTTCTGGCGCACGCGATCAAGCGCACTGGGCACACCATCTCCGGCACTGTGTCCGGGGCGTGTTTTGCCTGCCGCGTTTCCCTTGGCCGGCCTCCTTCCCTCCACCACCTCCGCAGCCGAGGACTCGGCATTGTTCGGCGGCTTCGCAGGTACTACGAGGCCGTCTGACTTCCCGTGATCGTGCATCAGAGGATTACCGCCTCGGCGTTCCCTCTGCGGCCCGCGACCCAATCGACACGCCACCCCGCGAACCACAAAGGACGGAGCATCGACGATTGGGACGAGCGATCACGGGACCTCCCCGTTCTCGCGGATGGAGTTTCCACGCATGCCTGGGTTCGCTGACCGCGCGGGGTCCAGCGACGACTCGCGATAGCGCCGCCGCCAGTGTTGCCTTCCGCCTTCACAACAGCGTCAGCACCCCGAGACCATGGATTTCGCGGCTCAATAGCCCCGCCTACGTGTACCCCTGTCAACACTTCATCGACGCCCTCACGAACGCCAACGCATGACTCGGGGCCACCATGGATCGCTACTCCTTTGATGTCGGACTCTTTCATTCCTAACTCCATCCCGGTTTATCCGGGCGTACTGCGAACATATGTTCGTGCGCTGGAGCAACCTGACCGAGCAAGCCGAGGAGCAGCCACAGCTGCCGGGGTATCGCGACGAGGCCGTCGTGCGGCACTTCGACGCGCCGGAGGCGCTGGACATGCGCTTCTACGAGGTCCGTGCCCGTTCGGTGCTCAACCGGGTGCCCGGCAAGTCGCGGATGCCTTTTCGCTGGACGGTCAACCCCTACAGGGGATGCAGCCACGCGTGCGTCTACTGCTTCGCACGGCCCACCCATCGCTATCTGGATTTCAACGCCGGCCGCGACTTCGAGCGGGAGATCGTGGTCAAGGTCAACACGCCCGAGATCCTACGTATGGAGCTGGCGCGTCCGTCGTGGAAGCACGAACACGTGGCGCTCGGCACCAACACCGACCCCTACCAGTGGGTCGAGAGCCGCTACCGGCTGATGGAGGGCGTGTGGGAGGCGCTGCGCGACGCGGCGGGCGGAGCCGGCAATCCATGTTCGATACTCACCAAGTCGCCGCTACTGCTGCGCGACCTGCCGCTGATGCTGCAGATCGCGCAGCGCACCACGATCGGCGCGAGCCTGTCGATCCCCACCTTGGACGAGCGGGCTTGGCGCGCCACCGAGCCCCATACCCCCAACCCTCGCGCGCGCCTGGAGGCAGTCGCAGAGCTCAATCGCGCCGGTATTCCCACAGGCGTGCTGATCGCTCCCCTGATGCCCGGGATCAACGACGCCCCCGCTCAGCTCGAGCCGCTACTGCAGGGCGCGATCGACGCCGGCGCCACGAGCATCGGGGGAGTCGCACTGCACCTGCGCGACGGGGTCAAGCAGGTCTTCACGGACTGGTTGCGCACGCAGCGCCCCGAGCTGGTGGCACGCTACGAGCAGCTCTACCGACGCAGCGCCTACGCCCCGGGCGAGGAGCGCAAGCGTCTGGCTGCACTCGTGCACCGCGGCGGCGTCGGTAGCGGATTCAGGAGACTGCCCAGACCCTCATCGGAGTCCGGGCGTGCCCCCACCGACGCCGCCACTTCCCAGCAGAGCCTGTTCTGAGCGACGCCCACTGCGGGCGTCTACCGCGACCGGCCCAGCCCTCGCCCAAAGGGCGCGTTAATGAGGCGATCATCGCATACGCGCGCGAAAGCACCGATGACCTCAGTTAGTGACGACCACCTTTACGATCTGGCGTCCCACATCCGAAATGTAATTGGTGTTGTCGTTGTTCCTGAGCCAGATGTCGCCCTTCGTCTTAGGCCCCAAATTCAACATGGTGTCACCAGCCTGGAAGAACCCGGGATTGGTTATCCCTCCCGGTCCTCCCGGCGATGCTCCAATCGGCACCGAGACCTCTTTAGGAGTCGGTGGAGAGCTTCCGATGAAACCGATCAAGGACTCAACCTTGGCCTTGGCGTCAACCCGATACTCGCCAGGATACGCAGAGGACCCGTTCGCGTCGGAGTAGGAGAACAGCCTCGGGTTGCCGCTCCACTTCCCGTCGCTGCGCGTGTCGGTCCACAGATGCTCCCCAGAGGAGATCGACAACCCACTGTTGACCCACGGCGCGGTGGCCGCGACCGTGACGATCTTCTGAGCCACGACTTTCTGGCCGGCCGCGCTTATGGCTTGCGACATACGCGGGTCCCTCCAGGTGGGAACTTTCGACGCCGACGCGCTCGTCGCTGCGTAGGCCACACAGCACAACGCCACCGCCAGCGCTCCGAGATGCCCTCGATGACGTATCAGATTGCTCAGCATACGGGCGCATCCTAGAGGACTCGCTGTGCCGCGTGGGGTGTACATGTCGCCGCGCCGTGAATAGCCCGCGATCAGGGCGGGTAATCTCGGCCCAATGGGCTCATTGACCTCATCGCAATGGCGCACCGTTGCGATGATGGGAGCGGTCGTGATCGGACTGCACGCGCTCGGCTTCTTCCTGCTGATCGCGCTCGTCGCGCCACACCACTACCGGCTCGGCGCCTCGGGCGCGTTCGCCGTCGGCACCGGCGTGACCGCCTACACGCTCGGCTTGCGTCACGCGTTCGACGCCGACCACATCTCGGCGATCGACAACACCACGCGCAAGCTGATGAGCGAAGGCAAGCGGCCTATGAGCGTCGGTTTCTTCTTCTCGCTCGGACACTCCACGATCGTCTTCATGCTCGCGTTCCTGTTCGCGATCGGCGTCAAGGCGCTGGGCGGTCAGGTCAAGAACGGGGGCTCGCAGCTGCACAACGTGACCAATTGGATCGGCACCGGCGTATCCGGGACCTTCCTATACGTAATCGCCGCGCTGAACGTGGTGATCCTATGGGGCATCGTCAAAGTGTTCCGCGAGATGCGCGGTGGCAACTACGATGAGGCCGAGCTGGAACATCAACTCGATACGCGCGGGCTGATGAACCGCTTCTTTGGACGCTTTACCAAGACAGTCACCAAGCCGTGGCAGATGTACCCGGTGGGCGTGTTGTTCGGCCTCGGCTTCGACACCGCGACCGAGGTGGCGCTGCTGTTTCTCGCCGCCGGCGCCGCCGGCGCGGGCCTGCCGTTTTACGCGATCCTGTGCCTGCCGGTGCTGTTCGCCGCCGGGATGTCGCTGCTGGACACGATCGACGGCTCATTCATGAACTTCGCCTATGGCTGGGCGTTCTCAAAGCCGGTGCGCAAGGTCTTCTACAACATCACGATCACCGGCTTGTCGGTGATGGTCGCGCTCGTGATCGGCACGATCGAGCTGGGTGGCATCGTCGCACAACATCTCGACGTTCAGGGATCGTTCTGGACTTGGTTCGAGAACATCGACATCAACCAGTTGGGGTTCATCATCGTCGGCATGTTCGTCGCGACCTGGATCGTGGCGCTGTCGATCTGGCGCTTCGGTCACATCGAAGAACACTGGAGCGCACAGGTCAGGACAGCCGTGCCGCTGCCACAGCCGCCTGGCCGTAGCTAATTGCGCCGTCCCCCGGCGGCAGTCGCCGCGGGACCAGCGGACGCAATCCGGCCCGCTGCAGCTCGACGACCGTCAGCTCCAGCAGAACCCGGTTCTGAAAGACCCCGCCCGACAGGACCACCGCGTCCAGGTCCCGCTCGCCGGCGATCCGCTCGCATGCACGCGCAGTGGCGAGTGCGAGTCCCCTGTGAAAGCGGCTGGCCACAATCCCCAGCGCCACCCCAGCTGTCCGCTCGCGCGCGACGGCCGACACGGCCGCGCGCGGGTCGAGCTCGAGCATCCCGTCGCGGCACTCCAGGGCGATCTCGTATTCGCCGCGCTCGGAACGATCCACGGCGCCCTCCAGCTCGATCGCCGCCTGGCCCTCATATGTGGCGGTCGCGCGCACTCCGCATAGCGCCGCGACCGCGTCGAACAGTCGCCCAGCGCTGGATGTGAGGGGCGCCAAATCGCTGCGCGCGAGCCGCGCGATCGTCTCCCAGCGCTCCGGCGTCACGTCATCCCGCAGCGTGCGTGGAAGCTGCGGAGCTCGCTCACCACGCTGCGCCTCGGCAAGCCAAGCACAGGCCATCCGCCACGGCTCTCGCACCGCCCGGTCCCCGCCTGGCAGTCGTACCGTGCGCAGGTGACCGACACGCTCGAAGTCGCGCAGATCGCCGACCAGCAGCTCGCCCCCCCACACCGTTCCGTCGGCGCCGTAGCCACTCCCGTCGAACACCGCGCCTACGGCGGGACCGAGCTCGCCATGCTCGGCCAGGCAAGCGGCCAGGTGGGCATGGTGGTGCTGAACGCCGACCAGCACCGCTCCCGCGTGGTTCGGCTCTGAGCGATCACCGGTCTGCGCAGCGGCGCGTTCGATCGCGTAGCCGCTCGACAGGTAGTCGGGGTGCAGGTCGTGCGCGACCACCTCCGGAGTGAGCGCGAACAGCCGCTGAAAGTGCTCGACTCCCTCACTGAAGGACCTCAGCGTCTCGTAGTTCTTCAGGTCCCCGATGTGATGACTCACCCACGCTCGGGCGCCTCTGGCGACGCAGAACGTGCTCTTCAGCTCGGCCCCGCACGCGAGCACGGGTCGCCGTGCCGGCAGCGGGAGCTCGATCGACGCAGGCACGTAGCCGCGCGAGCGGCGCAACAGCAGCGGCTGACCCATCGATGTGGCGCGCAGCACCGAATCGTCGGTGCGCATATGGATCGGGCGATCGTGCAACAGCAGCGCGTCCGCGATCGGCGCCAAGCGCGCGACCGCGTCCTCGTCGCTGTAGGCGATCGGCTCGTCTGAGAGGTTGCCACTGGTCATTACGAGCGCGACCACCGCGCCGCTGGGAGCGCGCCCGTCGGTGTCCTGCTCACCGTCAGGTGATTGGACGGCGTCAGCGTCGGCGGATCGGATGTCGGCAACACCCCCATCGCCAACGACCTGCGCGAAGTCGGCCAGCAGCAGATGGTGCAGCGGCGTGTAGGGCAGCATCACCCCGAGGTCCGGACATCGCGGAGCGACCGCGTCGGCTACGCGCGCGGGCGCGCGACGGCGCGCGATCACGATCGGTCGGGCTCGGTCTTGCAGGATCGCGCTGGTGTCCGCGTCCAGCTGAACCAGCTGCCGGGCCGCCGCAAGGTCGGCGACCATCAGCGCGAAGGGCCGGTCTTCGCGGTGCTTGCGTTCGCGCAGCGCGCTCACCGCCTGCTGAGAGTCGGCGCGGCACGCGAGGTGATAGCCGCCCATGCCCTTCACCGCCACGATCAAGCCGGCGCGGAGCGCATCCGCGGCCGCTCGAACGGCGTCCTGCGCATCGCCGCCGATACGATCGCCGCCGGTGGACTCACAGGTCTGTTGAGAAGCTCGCGCTCCGAGCTCGTCCTCGCAGGAGGCCCTGTCGGTCCACACCAGTCGCGCCCGCGGTCCGCACACCGGGCAGGCGTTGGGCTGCGCGTGAAAGCGTCGATCGCCGGGATCCTCGTACTCGGAGCGGCAGCGCTCACACATGACAAAGCTCGCCATCGTCGTCAGCGCGCGGTCGTAAGGGACGCCCGTGGCGATCGTGAAACGTGGTCCGCAGTTGGTGCAGTTGACGAACGGGTAGCGATAGCGACGGTCGTGGGGGTCGTTCAGCTCGCGCAGGCAGTCCGCGCACGTGGCGGTATCCGCCGAGACGAGCGCCTGCGGCGTGCCGGCCTGCAAGCTCGGCAGGATCTCAAAACCGGTCGCCCACGTGACCGGGATCGCCTGCGGCACGACACGCTCGATCCGCGCCAGCGGCGGCGCCTCTGAAATCAGGCGCTCCAGGAAGCGCTCGACGCTCTCTGGAGATCCCTCGACCTCCAACAGCACGCCGCGCTCGTCGTTAAGGACATGGCCGCTCAGGTAGAGCGCCCGCGCTAGGCGGTAGACGTGGGGGCGGAAGCCAACGCCCTGCACGACACCTTCCACCCGCGCACGCAAGCGCACGTTGGAGCCCTCCGAGATCGCGCCGGTACCGCTCACCGCTCGACGGGCGCGGCGCTTTGCACAAGCTCGCAAAGCACATGGTAGACCGACGCCTGCGCCTCCTGGATGCGTGGGATGTGCTCGGAGTGGACAATCACCACGTGGTCGGCCAGGCTCTCCGCGCCGATGCGTCCCCCGTCGTAGCCAACTAGCGCGATCGTGAGCAGACCGCGCCGCCGCGCCTCGGCCAGCGCATGGATCACGTTGGCCGAGCCGCCGCTGGTCGACATCGCGAGTAGCACGTCGCCGGCGCGCCCGTGAGCGATCACCTGCCGCGAGAAGATCGCCTCGACCCCGATGTCGTTGGCGAGCGCGGTGAGGATGGGAGTGTCCTCGGTTAGGTCGAGAGCCGGCCACGCCCGTCGGCCGCCGGCCGGCGCGCGCAGGTCGGCCACCACATCCATCGCGTCGGTGGCCGAACCCCCGTTGCCGAGCGCCAGCAGTCGCCCACCGGCCTGCAGGCGGGACCGCAGCGCAAGCGCGGTGTCGAGGAGTGTCGGCGTGGACTCGGCCAGCGTCTCGGCGCGCAGCCTGGATGCCTCGCTGGCCTTCGCCAGCACCGAGGCCCGCACGTCGGCGATCACCGCGTCGAGGTCGTGCTCCTGCTCGCCCAGGAACGGATACAGAAAGCTGGACGCGCCCGTGTCGTGCACGCGGCTGTCGGTGCGCCCCTCAAGCAGGCCGCGGTGCTCGAAGAACACGTGCACTAGCTCCCACAGCACGTGGTAGAAGGTCTCGGTCAGCTCCTGGTCGACGCTCGCGTCCTCGCCGGGTAGGCAAAAGCTCCAGTCCGCGCCGCCGCCGGCGCAGGAGATCGTCAGCGCTCCACGCACGCTCGCCAACAGCAGCGCCGCGCGCGTGGAGGCGTCGCGCTCGGCGCCGAACGCGATCACCATGTCCTGCGCGCCGAGCAGCAACTCCAGCTGGACGTCGATGGGGCCGCCCTCGGCGGTGAGCGCCAGCGCCGGCAACGCGCGCTTGCCGACGATCACCGGGTGCACGAACTCGACGGCCACATGGCGTGCATCCGAGCGCGCGGCAGGGTCGGGGCCCAGCGCGAACAGCCGTCCATCGCGTGCAAAGCGCTCGGCCATCCGGTGGCACAGGCGCGCGATCCGCTCGGCCTCGTGCTCGAAGAACGCGGCGCCTGCCGCCATGCGCAGTTCGCGCTGGCGCTCGATATGCGCCCCGAGCGCGTCTGTCGCTTCGGCGTGGCTCACGCTAGCCCAGCCTCCTCAAGTGTGAGAGGGCCGGCGCAGGCCGCAAAGCGCGCCACCATTACGCCGCCGCGCGCGTCTGCACGCGGCTCACCAGCCAGTCGCGCAACGCCTCGACCCCCTCGCCGGTGCGAGCGCTGGTGAGCATCTGCTCGATGCCGGGGTGCACGATCTGCAGATTCTCGAGCAGCCTGTCCAGCTCGACGTCTACGTGTGGGAGCAGGTCGATCTTGTTGACCACGGCCAGCTCGCACGCGCGGAACATGAGCGGGTACTTCAGCGGCTTGTCCTCACCCTCGGCGACCGAGCAGACCATCGCCCGCACGTGCTCGCCGATTCGAAACTCGGCGGGGCAGACGAGGTTGCCGACGTTCTCGACGACCAGCAGGTCGATGTCGGCCAACGGCAGCGAGGGCAGCGCGGAGCGAACCATGTTCGCGTCCAAATGACACTCGCCGCCGAAACCGGCGGACGTGTTCAGCTGGACCACGGGCACGTGCAGCGAGGCGAGCCGCTGGGCGTCGAGCGAGCCCTCGACGTCACCCTCCAGCACTCCTACGCGCACAGCACCTGTGTCGGCCAGCACGCGCTCCAGCAGCGCCGTCTTGCCGGCGCCGGGCGCGCTCATCAGGTTGATGACCGTCACGCCGGCACGGTCGAAATCGTCGCGGTTGGCGCGTGCGATCGTGTTGTTGGCGTCGAGCGCGTCCTCGACGACTCTGACTCTAACCCGGTGCATGACTACATCGACCGGATCTTCAGGTATCGCTTGAGCTCCGGGAGCTGCGCCGCCACGACCGCTCCGATCGCTCCCACGGCGGCAAGCAGCAACGCCGCCTGCGTTGACCGGGTTATGGTGATGTCGCTCATGGGGATGGGCCCTTTCTGTGTTTGGGTGTTGTCAGTTCGCCCAGCAGGTCCTCGACAAGCGCCACCGCCGGCTCCAGCGATGCGCGCACGGGCTCGGTCAGCTCGGCGAGGATCTGCTCGCCCTCGGCGCTCATGCGAGTCTGTGGCTCGCAACCGACGATCAGCGTGCGCGGCAGCGACTCAGCGCCGAGCGTGCGCGCCAGTGCCAGCACCTTGACGGGGTCCATCCCATGGGCGTCGATCGTCATCTCGATGTGCTCGAGATCGGGCTCGATCACATACAGCGTCCCAGGCGGCTCGCCACGGGGGGTCGCGTCGAGCAGGACAACCGCCTCGTAGCCGTCCTGCATCGCGTATGCGAGATCCATGCCGCGGATCCCGAAGTCCGCCAGCTCGACGCCGCGCGGCAGCGCGCGGACGGCCAGGCGCCCGGCCAGCGCGACTCCCCAGCCGTCGTCTCCGAGAAACACGTTGCCGATGCCCGCCACGAGCACACGTGCGAGCGACGGCTGCGCTGCGTCAGCGACTGGATCGAGCGGTTCGACCTCGTCGGGATCGAAGAAGAATCTATGTCCGGGGCGGCGCATCGCGCCGAGATCCTGTCCGGGATCGTCCGCCACGGTGACCGCCAGCTGGATGCGACCCTCGTAGTCCTCGAGGATCTCGTGCACGAGCGCAGTGCGCCCCGCCAGCGCCAGCTCGAAGATGTCGCCACCGGTCTGGCGTGGCGCCAGTCGCACGAGGCTGCCGGCGCGGACGGTCATGCCCGCGACCTCGACCGAGTCGGCGCCCGGACGCTCGAGCGTCTCCCACGGTGGTGGACGGTCGCCGATCATCGTCCCCGCACCAGCCCAAACTCGCGCACGGCGCCGCCCAAGCGCATGATCTCCGCCTCGCTCAGCGCCTCGGTGCGCTCGAGTATCTCGCGTGCCCGCGGATCGCTGTCGCGCATGTCGCGGCGCTCCTGCTCGGTCATCGCGAGGATGTTCAGCACCAGCATCTGGTCGATCTCGCCGGAGTCGAACAGGTTGCCGGGACTCTCCGGTGCGATCTGCGGGTAGTCGGAGAGGATGATCGGCGAGGCCAGCATCGTGTCGCGCTCGCCCTCGCCACCGACCAGCACCGGCCACACCCCCGCGTTCTCACACGCCTGCGTATCGGCGCGCAGCGCCGCGGGCGGGTCGGTCGGCGAGACCCATGCGCCGTCGCGCGCGTGAAGCACGGCGTGCGTCGAGCAGAACGTCTGGCGCAGAGCATCCTGGCGACCGTCGCCCATCCACGGAGTGGCGTTGACGACGCGCACCGTGACGCGCGAGCACCCCGGGCGCAGCGCCTCGCGAGTGACCGCCAGCTCGCCCTCCAGCGCCTGCCACGAGCGCCGGATCGCCCCGCCGGAGACCCGCTGGAGTTGCTCGCCTGCATGCACCCGGATCGGCCCAGGCGCGAACTCACGCTCGCGCGCCTCCTCCCACGAGATCCAACGCTCGCCGCCAGCCTCGAGTTCCTCGACCGGTTGCAGCTCCTCAACGGACCGCAGTCCCTCAACGGGCTGCGGCTCCTGGACGGGATCAGGCTCCTCTGGTCGCAGCGAGCCGGACGCCGGTCGCGCCTTCAACACCTGGCGCTGGACTACATGCAGAAAGCGGACTCTGACCTCGATCTCGGCGTGCTCGTCGCCCTCGAGCAGCACCTGCGCCTGGATCGACGATCGGTCCTCCCAGGCCGGCGGGTAGACGCCGCCGAAAGTGAAGCGCTGCTGATTCTTGAGCGTCAACTTGCGGTAGGGCCACAGCAGGTAGCCCTCGTACAGCACGGCGTCGGCGATCCGTCGAACGGCGTCGTCGCTGTGCACGCTAGCCCTCCGGTCCCATCAGCCGCTCGATCGCATCCTCGAGCGTGCGCAGAGAGTGCTCGGCCTTGTAGGCGCGCAGACGGTCGAAGGTGGGACGGCCGAGACGCAGCCATGCGGCGCCGGGGAAATGGCGGTCCATCGCCGCGCGCCATACCGCCACTGGCAGGCGGTACTCCGCTTCGCGCTCCCAGGAGATGCGCGCGGTCTGCAGCATCCCGCCAGCGCCCGCATAGAAGACCGAGCCCGAGAACAGGAACTCGAGCGGCACCTTGCCGTTCTGCAAACCGGACAGGTAGTTGGCGGCGTTGGCCTCCAGGTCATAGGAGCAGGCGACCGGCAGCGTGACCTCAGCGCAGTCGCGGAAGGGCGGCACGACCAGCGTCGTACGAGTCCACAGCAGTGTGCGCAGCGTGTCGCCCCAGCGCTCGCGAGTCCCAAACAGCTCGCCCAGCCGCGCCTGCTCAGTCTCGCCGTAGGACCGTAGCCGCGCGGCGATCTGGATCTGCGTGTCGAGCAGGACCGAGCGCACCGGACCGCCACCGTCGCGCTCGATGCGCAGCTTGAAGTTCACGGCAGGGGCGGCCGAGTGACGCTCGGCGACAGCGTCGAGCACCGCGAAGGAGAGCTGTGGCGCCGCTTGCGCGGATGCGTCGATCGGTTGAGAGATCGCCTCCATCGAACGCTAAGCCGGCGACAGGTTCGGCATGCTGGGGTCGATCGGTTCGGTCACGGCGACCCCGGTCGAGCGTGCGGCGGTGGAGGTCCCGTCGGGGTTGTGGCCCGTCATCGCCTCGTAGTTGCCGACTGCGTTCCCCTTCTTGATGCCCTTGACGTGCGCGGGCAGGCTGATGCCCGTGTTGCTGGCGCCCATGTTCAAGTCGGCCATCGTTATCTCCTTGCTGTCGCGCTGCGCGCGCGACGATCGAGTTGCTCGAAGAAGCCGTCGATCTCCCGCCAAACGTCACTTCCGCCGGTGAGTCCCCGCCAGTGCGTGCGAATCACGCCCACCAGCGCGTAGCACTCGTCCAGTGGAACGAGCCACTGCCGGCGCGCTCCGTGCACGCGGTTGACCAGCAGCGCCTCCACGTCGAGCTCGAGCTGCTCGAGGATCGGGTTTGCCAGCTCGAGCTCCCGCCACGAGCTCAATTGCAGCTGGGACTCGGTCGGACCCATCGGCCCGGGGTAATAGGCCAGTACCCGCTCGGCGACGCTAGAGCGAAAGAAGAAGGCCATCTCGACCGGGATGCGCAGCTGCTCCCACGCCTGTTCGCTCATCTGGAAGTCCTCCAGGCGCAGCCGCCGCTCGGGCAGCAGCTTGTAGCGTCCGGCGCCGGAGCCACCGCGCTCGAACAGCAGCGAGCAGGGCCGGCACGCACACATGAGTTCGCGCGAATCCAGCTCCAGCAGATGGCGGTGCGCACTTGGGATCGGCCCGTTGCACAGCTCGCAGCGCTCGTCGGACTCGGCGGCGGCGGACTCGGCGGCGGCGGTCGCGCCCGGGGACTGCTGGACGAGCCGCCGCAGGCGCGAGGTGGCGAGAGTTCCAGCGGGCGCAGACATGAGTTCAGGCGATCCCTCCGGGGGCGAGTGTCGAGGCGCTCTGCGGCTTGACCATCTGCAGCTGCAGCAGCCCAGATGTGGGCTCGGCGACGGGAGCCGGCGCGTCCTCGGCGCGCACCTCCTCCACATCCGGGGCCGCCTCGAAGATCGCCTTCTCGATCGCGAGCTTGAGCGTGATCGAGGACGACGGGCAGCCCGAGCAGCTTCCTTGCAGCAGCAGGCGCACGATCCCGTCCTGCACGCCGAGCAGCTGCACGTTGCCACCGTGGGATTCGATGTATGGCAGGACGCTGTCGAGCGCCTCCTGCACGCGCCGCTCGACGGGAACCGGGTGCAGTCCGTGCAGCAGCAGTAGGTGGGCGACGAGCTCGTCGTCGGCCAGTGCCGCGGCCAGCGTGCCGTCGTCGCGCTCGGCGAGCAGCTCGACGATCCGGCCCAGGCCCTCGCCGTAGAGGTCGAGCAGCGCGCCCATCGCCTCGGTGGCCGTGTCGCGCGCCGCGGTGTCCGGCAGGGCCTCCAGCTGGCCGAGCAGACCCTCGACCCGCTCGATCTGATCCGTCGTGGCTGTGTCGCTCATGGAGATCTCCTAGCCGTGCTGGCCGAACATCGGGGAGTGCACCTGCTTGAGCGTCCTGCCTTTGCCGAGATACATGTGCACACCGCAGGGCAGGCACGGGTCGAATGAGCGGACCGCTCGCATGATGTCGATCCCGCGGAATTTCTCCTGCGAGCTCTCCTCGAAGATCGGCTGTCCCGTTACCGCGTCCTCGTAGGGCCCCGGCGTCCCGTAGGAGTCGGTCGGCGAACCGTTCCATGGCGTCGGCGGATAGGGATGGTAGTTGGCGATCTTGCCCTCGCGGATCACCAGATGGTGCGAGAGCACTCCACGCACCGCCTCGTGAAAGCCGCAGCCGATCGCCTCCTCGGGAACCTCGAAATCCTCGAACACCTTCGTGCGCCCCGAACGCAGCTCGGTCATCGCCTTGTCGAGGAAGTGCATCGCCATCGCCGCCGAATAGGCGACGAAGTAGATCCGCGCGCGGTCGCGCTCGATCGCATTGGACCACTTGGGGATATTCCACTCGAGCGTCTGCTCGGGCGTGTTGGGCGTCTTGGGCAGGTTGATCAGCACGCTGTGGCCGGTTGACTTCACATACGGCGTGTCGACCTTGCCGGCCAGCGCCGTGGCCCACAGCCGCGCCAGCGCACCGCCACCGGTGTCCAGCGCCAGGTGATCGCCGCTGCGCTTGTCAAACCAGCGCGGGCTCATCACCCACGAATAGTTGCCGCCTTCCAGATCGCGTTTCTGGGGCTTGGGGATCGTCGTCTGGTTCCACGGGTGGCGCCTGTTGACGGGGTTGCCGAGCGGATCGTTGGGAACGAACATCTCCTCGCCGGTCCAGTCCTCGTAGTAGGAGGAGCCCAGCAGGATCCGGATCCCGAGGTTGATCTCGACGAGGTTCGTGGTGAGGAGCTCGCCGTCCACGACCACACCCGGGGTGACGAACATCTCGTTGCCCCAATCGTCCATTTTGCGATAGTCGTAGTCAACGTAGTCGGGGTTGTTCCACGCGCCCCAGCAACCCAGCAGGATGCGACGCCGCCCGACCTCCTCGTAGCCCGGCATGGCCTCGTAGAAGAAGTCGAACACGTCGTCGTTCATGGCGACGGCCGACTTGATGAAGTCAAAGCAGCGCAGCAGTCGCGACATGTAGTCGGTGAACAATGTGGGTGTTGCAACAGTGCCCACACCACCGGGATAGATCGTCGAGGGATGCACGTGGCGCCCCTCCATCAGGCAGATCATCTCGCGTCCCACGCGCGACATGTGCAGCGCTTCCTTGTAGGTCTCACCGGTGAACGGGTTGTAGGACTTCATGATGTCGCCGATCGTGCGGTAGCCATGAATCGCGGCTCCCGAGGCGTCGGTTTTTTCGGCCTTCGCCCAAACCTTTGGATTGGTGTCGCGCACCATCTGCTCGCAGAAGTCCACGAACACAAGGTTGTCCTGGAAGATGATGTGGTCGAAGATGTACTCGGCAGCCTCGCCGAGGTTGACGATCCACTCGCCCAGTGGCGGCGGCTTTACGCCATAGGCCATCTGCTGCGCGTAGCAGGAGCAGACCGCGTGGTTGTCACCGCAGATGCCGCAGATGCGACTGGTGATGAAGTGCGCGTCGCGCGGGTCCTTGCCCTTCATGAACACCGAATAGCCTCTGAACATCGAGGAGGTGGACTTGCAGGTTGCGACCTGGCGGTTCTCGAAGTCGATCTTGGTGTAGATCCCGAGGTTCCCGACGATGCGGGTGATCGGGTCCCACGACATGTCGACCAGCTTGCCGGCCTCCGGCTTTACTGACTCGCGTGTGGCAGCCATCTCGCTCTCCTCTCTTTCCTAGTTGCCCCAGCGGGGGTCGTAGCCGGTCGTGAGCTCACGCTCGTTGTGACGCCACTTGGTCTCCTTGTTCATCGTCTTGTTGGTGATCCCGCGCAGCCTGCGCATCACCGGGCCGTACACGCTGCCGATCCCGGATGAGATGCCTCCACCGGGGGGCGCGTCCATGAACGGCATGAACTTGTCGGGGAAGCCCGGCATCGTGCAACCGATGCAGATGCCGCCTACGTTCGGACAGCCGCCGACCCCGTTCATCCATCCGCGCTTGGGCACGTTGCAGTTGACGACCGGCCCCCAGCAGCCGATCTTCACCTGGCACTTGGGCGAGTTGTAGTCGCGCGCGAAGTCGCCCTGCTCGTAGTAGCCGGCGCGGTCGCAACCCTCGTGCACGGTCTTGCCGAAGATCCACTGCGGGCGCAGCGCGCTGTCGAGCGGAATCGTGGGCGCGAGGCCCGCGGCCTGGTAGAGCAGCCATACGAGCGTCTCCATGAAGTTCTCCGGCTGTACCGGACAGCCCGGCACGTTGACAATCGGCAGCCCGCCAGCGGAGCGGAAATCCCAGCCCAGGTAATCGGCTAGTCCCATGCAGCCGGTTGGGTTGCCGGCCATCGCGTGAATACCGCCGTAGGTGGCGCACGTGCCGATCGCGACTACTCCCCACGCCTTCGGCGCGAGCCGGTCGAGCCAGTAGTTGAGGTTCAGCGGCTCGCCGGTGGCCTCGTCGTTGCCGAACGAGGTCCAGTAACCGTCGCCGTTGATGTTCTCGTTGGGGATCGAGCCCTCGATCACGAGCACGTACGGCGCGTCGAGTTCGTCGCGCACCGCTTGGCGGAAGGGAAGCAGGAACTCCTCCCCGCCGAGCGTCGGCGAGAGCACCTTATTGTGAAGGTGGACCTTCGGCAGCCCGGGTATCGCGCCAAGCAGCACGTCCTCGATGCTGGGCTGCCCAGCGGCGGTGATCGACACCGAATCCCCGTCGCAGCTCATGCCCTCGGAGATCCACAGGATGTGGACCTCCTCGACACCCGACGGTTTCGCTTCAAACGTGACTGCCATAACGACCGATCCTCTCGTTTGACGTCTTTTCCTCTTCGAGCTCGAGCGCATCGACCAGCAGCTCCTCGCCCGCGAGCACATCCACATCCAGTCCTCCACAGCGCGCACAGCACAGTGGGAAGCCCTCCATCACGCTGTCCGCGCCGCAGGCGCGGCAACGCCCGGCCGCCGGCACGTGGGTGATCTGAAGCTGCGCGCCGTCGAGCGCCGTGCCCTGTGCCACGAGCCCGAAGGCGAACTGCAGTGAGTCTGGGACCACCTGGCGCAGGTGCCCGACCTTCACCTCCACCTTGACCACACGGCGCCCCGCCGCGTGGCGCCCCGCCACGTCCACAATCGCCTCGGCGATCGAGAGCTCGTGCATCAGCAGATCCTCGGCAGGGGGTCGCCCACGAGCTGGTCCATCACGCGCCGCCCGCCAAACGCCGTCTCGACCAGCACCATGCCGGGCGGCTCGGTCTTGACTTCCCCGATCTCTGCCGCCGCCTCGCCGCCTGGCATCGCCCGCAGCGCCGCCAGCGCGCGCTCGGCACGCTCGGCCGCGACGAAGGCGACGAACTTGCCCTCGTTGGCCACATACATGGGATCGATTCCGAGGATCTCCGCGGCGCCGGCAACCGCTGGCTGGACCGGCACGGCGGCCTCGCGCACGACCATCGCGACGCCGGACGCGCGCGCGAGCTCGTTGAGCACGGAGGCCACACCGCCCCTGGTGGCGTCGCGCAGACAGCGCAGCTTCTCGCCGGCGGCGTCGAGCAGACCATCGACGGCGGGCCACAGCGAGCGGGTGTCGGACTCGATGTCGGCGTCCAGTCCGAGCTCGCCGCGGGCCAGCATGATCGCGGTACCGTGCTCGCCAATCGTGCCCGACAGCAGAATCCGGTCTCCGGGCTTCAGCCGGTCGGGGGCGAGATCTGCGCGCAGGTCGCGCCGCCCGAGGCCGCTCGTGCAGATGTACATGCCGTCGGCGTGGCCGCGTTCGACCACCTTCGTGTCTCCCGCGACAATCCGAACGTCGGCCTCGTGTGCGGCGCGTGCGATCGCGTCGACCTCCAAGCGCAGCGTCTCGGCGGGCAGACCCTCCTCGAGCACCAGCGAGAGCGTCAACACCAGCGGTCGAGCGCCGGCCATTGCGAGGTCGTTGACCGTTCCGTTGACCGCTAGCTCGCCGATCGAACCGCCGGGGAAGCGCAGTGGCTTGACGACAAACGAGTCGGTCGTGAGCGCGAGCTCCACACCCTCGACGCTGACGGCGCCCGCGTCGGCAAGCGCATCGAGCGCCGGCGACTCGAACGCGGGCACGAACAGCCCCTCCACAAGCGATGAGGTCGCCTTGCCACCAGCCCCATGGGACATCGTGATGTGCGGGTCACGAAACTTCGCGCGCTTGCCGCGCGCGGTCTCGATGATCGCGAGGATCTTGGACTCGCGGTCTGACAGCAGCTCCGCCATCACGCGCCCTGCACCATCACGCGACCCCGCGCTCGTGAATCAGGCGCCCGTCCATCACGCGACCTCGCGCTCGCGAATCAGGCGCCCGTCCATCACGCGACCTCGCGCTCGCGGGCGAAGCGCCCGTAGTTGTAGTAGGCGGCGCACGCGCCCTCGGGGGAGACCATGCAGGTGCCGATCGGCCGCTCCGGCGTGCAGGCGGTGCCGAACACCTTGCACTCCCACGGCTTGATGACCCCCTTCAGCACCTCTCCGCACTGACAGGCCTTTGGGTCGGCCACGCGCACGCCGGGCACCGAGAAGCGCTGCTCGGCGTCCCACCGCGCGTAGGCGTCGGAGATCCTAAGCGCGCTCTGAGAGATGAAGCCGAGGCCGCGCCACTCGAAGTGCGGGCGCAGCGCGAAGACCTCGCTCATGATCTCCAAGGCGCGGAGGTTGCCCTCCCACGGGACTACCCGCGCGTACTGATTCTCGACTTCGGCACGCCCCTCGGCGAGCTGGCGCAGCACCATCAGTGTCAACTGCAGCAGATCGAGCGGCTCGAAACCGGAGATCGCCACCGGCTTGCCGTACTGCTCAGGCAGAAACTGGAACGGCCGCGCGCCGACGACGGTGGCGACGTGGCCCGGGCCGATGAACCCGTCGAGGCGCAGATCCGGAGACTCCAGCAGGGCGCGCAGCGGCGGGACGATCGTCACGTGCGAGCACATGACCGAGAAGTTGTGAACGTCCTCCGCCTTGGCGCGACGCAGCGTCAGCGCCGTGGAGGGCGCGGTGGTCTCGAAGCCGATCGCGAAGAACACGACCTCGCGCTCGGGGTTCTGCTTGGCGATCCGCAGCGCGTCGAGCGGCGAATAGACGATCCGCACGTCGGCACCCTGTGCCTTGGCATCGAGCAGCGTCTGGCTAGATCCAGGCACCCGCACCATGTCGCCAAAGCAGGTGAAGATCACCTCCGGTTCGTGCGCGAGCGCGATCCCGTCGTTGACGCGACCCATCGGGATCACACACACCGGACAGCCGGGACCGTGCACGAGCTCGACGTTGGACGGCAGCAGGTCGTCGATCCCGTACTTGTAGATCGAGTGTGTGTGACCCCCGCAGACCTCCATGATCTTGTAATGGCGGTCGGGCTCGACCGCGGCCAGAATCTCCCCGGCGACCGCACGGCCGAGCTCCGCATCTCGGAACTCGTCGACGAACTTCAAGCCGCCTCGTCTCGGTCAGCGACGCGACCAAGGGCCGCGCCTGCATGAACGAGTAGCAGCTCGTCGGGCGCCACCGGGTTGACCAGCGCGATCTCAACGCTACAGCGATTGCCGTCGCGGTCCACGCACAGCGCAAGCTCGCGCCCACGGTCAACCTCGATCACCCTCATTGGAAGCGCCTCGTCCCCGCAGGTGATGCACCCGTGCGTGGCGAGACACTCGGTCATTCGATCACGCTCGCCTTCAGCTCCTCGAGCTCCTGCTCGTACTCAGCTCCCATTTCCTTGAGCAGGCTGAGGGTGGCGCGAGCCTCCTGCTCGTCTATCTGCGAGAGGGCAAAACCAACGTGTATCAGTACCCAATCACCGGGCCCGGCGGACTCGTCGTTCACATCGAGCAGGCCGATGTTCACCGTGCGCCGTACGCCTGCGACCTCGACCGTGGCGAGCCGATTCTCCTCGTCTACGACCTCTACCACTTGCCCTGGAATCGCCAGGCACATCCTTGGGCGTCCTTTGCGCTTGAAGTGTCAACAAACCCCTAACGCCTAGTACCCGCCCTCGGGATCTACTAACGCCGAGTTTGGAAGACGCGCAGGATCGGGGAGTGACGCGACGAACAAGTGGGTAGCAAATCGCACAACGGGGAAGACGGCGAACGCCGGCCTCATATTCGACGAGGAGGGCTCAATGTCGGCGCAGAAGATCAGGCCAAGCGAGGTAATCGGATCGGCACTTGAGATCTACCGCGAACAGGTTGGCGTGTTGATCCCCGCCGCAATCGTCCTGTTTGCGATCGTCGCGATCGCAAGGCTGGCGCTCACCGGTGGCGCAGCGGGGCTCGTGTCGCTCGTGTCGCTCGTGCTGGGAACCTTCTATCAGGGCATGGTCGTGGAGCTCGTGGGCGACGTGCAGGACGGACACCTCGACAGCTCCGTGGGACAATTGTTCCGCAGTGTCACCCCGATCGTGCTGCCGTTGATCGGCCTCTCGATCCTGCTGGCAATCGGAGTTGGGATCGGGTTCATCTTGATCATCGTTCCCGGCCTGTTTCTGCTGACAATCTGGTCGGTTGCGGCGCCCTCACTGGTGATCGAGCGCAAAGGCGTGTTCGCCGCGTTTGGACGCAGTCGTGAGCTCGTGCGCGGCCACGGATGGCAGGTCTTTGGAGTGATCCTGGTCGTGTTTGGGCTGAGCATCGTGATCGCGATCGTCGTGGCGATCCTCGCGTCAGGCCTCGGCACCGCAGGCGTGGCGATCGTGCAGTGGGTCCTGGACGTGCTGCTCGCACCCTTCACCGCGCTGATCGGTGCGGTCTTGTACTTCTCGCTGCGTCGCCTGCACGGTGAGTCCACGACGACCGAGGCGCCACCCGCGGACGGAACGACGATCGCACCCGGGTAGGTCTCAGTCAGGCCGGCGTGTCGGCGGCCAGGCCCACAAGCGCTGCGCTGCGCTCCCACAGGCCCTCGGCGAGCGTCTCGTCCTGAGCCTGAGCGGAGGGCGCAAGCACTTTCTCGTCCTGCACGTACTCGCCGGTGAGATCGGCCGCCTGCTCGGAGAGCGCGAGCCAGATCAACGAGCGGGCGCCGCGCTGAGGGGAGCGGAAGAAGGGCGCCGCGACTGTGGTGAGCACCTTCCAGATTCCGTTTTCGTTCTTGCCGAAGCCCGTGCGCACGACGCCGGGGTGAAAGCAATTGGCGTGCAGCTCGGGCGCACGTTTTGCCAGCTCGCGCGTAAACAGGATGTTGCACAGCTTCGAGCTGCCGTACACGCGCATGGCGGCGTAGGACTTCTGCGACTGCAGATCTTCGAGATCCAGCTGCCCCGACTTGTGAGCGTCGGATGCGGTGGTTACAACGCGACCGCCGTCCAGAAGGTCGCGCAGCAGGTTGGTGAGTAGGAAGGGCGCGAGATGGTTGAGCGCGAAGGTGCGCTCCAGGCCCTCGGATGTGTCCTTGCGGGCGGCAAACAGGGCGCCGGCGTTGTTGGCAAGCACGTCGATGCGCTGATGGCGCTCGCGTACCTCCTCCGCTAGCGCCCGCACATCGGCCATCAGCGTCAGATCGGCGACGTGCTGGTGAACCGGCGCGCCCCCGCCTGAGGCCTTCGCCTCGCGCGCGACCTCCTCGACGCGCTCGGCCTCACGGCCCACGAGTGCGACCTCTGCGCCCTGACTCGCGAGCTCGATCGCAGCGGCGCGGCCGATGCCGCGAGTGGCTCCGGTGAGCAGCACGAACGCCATGCGGCCAACTCTACTGCCACCAGTGCATATTCTAGCCTTCACCGGGTAAGGTTGTGCGCACAACGATCCCTCTGGAGGACCCCATGAAGCTTGGTCTGACATCGCTGCGCGTAATAGTCGGAGGCCTGTTCGTCGGGCATGGCATGCAGAAGCTCGCTGGAATGTTTGGTGGGCACGGCCTGCAGGCGACCGCTCAGGCGTTCGAGTCGCTGGGTCTTCGTCCAGGCAGGACGCACGCGCTGGCGGCCGGCGCAGCTGAGGCCGGCGGTGGCGCGCTGCTGGCGGCTGGCGCAGCGACCCCGCTCGGCGCCACCCTGCTGAGCGCCACGATGGCCACCGCGATCAGAACCGTGCACGCCCCCAAGGGACCGTGGCTGACCGACGGCGGCTATGAGTACAACCTGGTGCTGATGGCGATCGTGCTGGCGATAACCGACGTTGGGCCGGGAAGGTGGTCGGTCAACGCAGCCCGCGGTCGCCCACGGTGGGGCACATCCTGGGCGCTGGCACAACTCGCCGCGGGTCTTGTGGGATCAGCGGCCGCGGTCGCCTACGGCAAAGGCCGACCCAGCTCCGATGGCGTCCGCGACGAGACGAGCGTCACGAACCCATGACGCTCTCGCTCTGAATCTGGGCGTTGGCGGGCCTTACGGACCCGTGACGATCTCGCCCTGAATCCGGAGCGAGGCAAACGTCACGGACCCGTGACGCTCTCGCTCTGAACTGTAGCCGGCGGTGAGCCGGAGGCAACGTTCATCAGGCTTGCCCGACGACGGGTAGCGCGCACAGCCGCGGTGAGCGTGTCGAGGTCATACGCGCCGTGATGGCGCCGCCCGTTGATGAAGAACGTGGGCGTGCCTGAGACTCCGCTGGCGTCGGCGCTGGAGACGTCCTCGGCCACACGCGTCGCATGCTCGTGATGGCGCAGCTCCTCCCAAAAGCGCTCGGCATCGAGACCGAGCTCCCGCGCATAGCGCTGCAGCTCGGTCGGGGTGAGCGCCTCCTGGTGGGCGAGCAGCGCGACGTAGAACTCCCAGAACTTGCCCTGCGCTGAAGCGGCCTCCGACGCCTCAGCGCTGAGCTGGGCGCTGGTGTGGACGTCGTTGAGGGGAAGGTGGCGCCACACGTAGCGCAGCTCGTCGCCGAAGGAGGCCAACAGCTCGCGTATGACCGGCTCGGCCTGCCCGCAGTAGGAGCACTCGAAGTCGCCGTACTCGACCAGCGTGACGAGCGCGTCGTGGGCGCCACGAATGTGGTCGCGAGTCCGATCAACGTCGTCAGAAAGGTCGAGGATGTCGGCGGCAGTGCTAACGATCTGGCGCGCGCGGACGCGTGTGGGAAGTCGCCGGACCAGCGCGAACACACCCCACGCCACCAGTGGCGCCACCATCCCGCAGGCCAGCACGCCGAGCTTTGCCTCTGCCAGCCGCTCGCCGTGGAAGGCGAGGCTTGAGATCAGCAGCGAGACGGTGAACCCGATGCCGGCGACCGCGCCGCCGCCGGCGAGCGAAGGCCAGCTGAGCGCTGGGCGCACACCGCGTAGAACGGGTCGCGAGACCAGCCACGAAGCGCCGAGGATGCCGAGCGGCTTGCCGGCCACGTAGCCAAACAGAATCCCGAGCGTGATCGGCGAGGCGATCGCGTCCCCCAACAGTCCGCTGGTCACGTGGATGCCGGCGTTGGCCAGCGCGAACAGCGGCACGATCACATAGCTGGTCCAGGGATGCAGGCCGTACTGGAGTCGCTCGTTGGGCGAGATCGCCGAAAGCACTCCCTGCCGCGCTGAGCGCGCGAGCTCGGGGGTCGGCTGCTCGCGAAACGAGCGCGTCAGCGCGGTCGCGCGCTCAAGATCGTCGCGCGAGGGCGGGTAGGCGCTGGTCGCGAGTCCAACCGCCAGGCCGACGATCACCGGGTCGATGCCGGACTTGAACATCGCGACCCACAGCGCCACGCCGACCGTAAGCGACACCTGCCGCCGCCAGGCGGGCGCGTAACGGAGAGCTATCAGCAGTCCCAGCAGCGCGATCGCGATCGCCAGCGCGCCCAGCGAGACGTGTGTGGTGTAGGCGATCGCGATCACCAGCAGCGCGCCGAGATCGTTGACGACGGCCAGCGTCAACAAGAACACCCGCAGCCGGGTGGCGCCGCGCGGGGTCAGCAGCGCCAGCGCGCCCAGCGCGAGGGCGGTGTCGGTCAACATCGCCGCGCCCCAACCGTGCGCACCCGGGCCGCCGGCGTTGAACGCAAGGTAGATCGCCACCGGCGTCGCCATCCCACCGATAGCGGCAAGCACGGGGACCGCGAGCCGGCGGCGCTCGCGCAGCTCACCGAGGTCGAGCTCGCGCTTGGCCTCCAGACCGACCACCAGGAAGAAAAACGTCATCAGACCCTCATTGACCCAATGACGCAGATCGATCGAGATCCCGCTGCCGCCGATCGTGATCGACAGCTTCGTCGCCCACAGCGACTGGTAGGAGTGCGACCACGGCGAGTTGGCCCACAACAGCGCGAGCAGGATCGCCGCCAACATCACGACCGCCCCGCCGGTCTCGGTACTCAGGAAATCGCGCACAGGCGCCGCGAGGTTTCGCGCCCACGCCGTGCGACCGCTATAGGGGGTGGCTTGCGCCTCGGCCATGCCCCACAATTATCGCGATGCGACTTGACTTTGCAGCTCGTGAGGACCGCGGGTATGGCTGGGAACTACCGAGCCGGTTCAGCCTGGCAGTTTTCGCCCGTGACTGTTGACGTATGCGGCGGGGTCCCACTTGTCGAGGAACGAGCGCGCTGCCTCTGCACCGGAATTGAGAAGCCACTGCCTCTGCTCGTCGGTCAGGTCGAAATCGGTCGTTCCAATGTCCGCGGTGGGGATGGCACATGTTCGTACATAGGTTGAGTTGGACACCCAGAACTTGTCCCACGCTTCGGTTGTGGTGTGGAAAATGTTGACGCCCATCTCAACCGGCCATCCAAAAGCCCGGGTGACCTTTTCCAGGCCACTGCCAACACCTCTGCCGCCGACAAGCTTGAAGCCGAATGTCGGCCTGAGCGGATCGCCGTCCTGCACGTCGAAGATCCACACCGGAAAGTTCGACAGCACACCCCCGTCTACAATCGTGGACGATAGACCCGTTTCGTTGTGGATCAGCTCGACCGGTTGAAAGAAGTATGGGATCGACATGCTCATACGAACCGCGTCGGCAACCGCGAAGCTGTCTGGCTCGATCGGGCTTTCGTTCTTGGCGACCCTGTAGTTGGTCAAAGAGTCGGGTAGCACCAGCATTTCTCGGCGAGTGATGTCTGTGGCAATCAGCTTGAGCGTCCGTTTGGCCTTCTCGATGTCGCCAAAAGTCTGATCGTCGATCTTGGCGCGGAACCAATCGTGGAAGGCCTTGCCGTGGGCGAGGCCATGATGGAAGGCAAGATCGATCCCAGCTCCCAGGATCTCGCCGCCCCTGCCCCAATCCTCGAACTGAGTGAAGTCCGTTTCCTTGATGAGCGCGGCGGTTTGCTCGGCGCTGTGCCCACAAGCGAGAAAGGCGGCGACGATCGCGCCCGCGCTAGTCCCGGCAAGCTGGATCCAGTCCCGCACATAGTTCTGCGGGTGCCGCTCGCTGTTGGCAAACTCCTCCAGCGCTCCCCCAAGCGCGATCCCCTTGACCCCACCACCCTGGAACACGCCGTCCGCCTGGTGAGTCGTCATGTCCCCTCGGCCCGCGACGCGATTGCTCGGCCTCCCCCAGTCCGCTCACGCCAGCGATTCTTCATACCAAAACTATACATATTCTTCATTGCAGCGATAGGGAATACCAGCGTTGCCCAGCCACTATCGAGGCGATCGCGCCGTGGCGATCATTTCTGCTGGCCGATCCAGTCGAGGATGGCGCGGGAGTGGGCGATGACCGTTCCGTCCGGCAGCTTCAGCGCAGGCAGCTCCGTCGCTCCGGTCGCATCGCGCAGCTCCTTACGCGAACCTTTGCGCAGGAAGGGGAACGGGTTGCCGTGGCCGGCGACCACTTTGTCGTAGTCAATATCAGCGTCGCGGAGAGCCTCCTGCACCCGACGACACGGATGCATTCGTGGGCCGCCGTCATCGCCGTGGCAAACAAACAGCGTTGGGTGGGTCATAGCGGTCGTCAACCTCCTGGTCTGGTTGGGTCGGGCCGCAAAGCGCCCTCAAGGGCATCCAGCGTCCTTCCAAGTTGAGTGCGGCGATCTAAGTTCGTGGTAGGAACAACGTCCTTTGCGCCTCAATCACTAAAGCATTCTATGTGCCTGCGACACAGGTCCCACGCCACGCGTTGAGCATCGCGTTGGACTCAAGATGCTTAGTTTTAGAAGCGGAGCTGTCGATCTCGTCGCTCCCTGTTCGTCTTATAGGCGACCATCACGAGAAGGAGGAAGCGATGAAGTACATGATGCTGATCAACCTTGGGCCCAAGGTACGTGACTTCAAGAGCCTCACCGATGAGGAGCAGAAGGCGCTCGCGGCGGGATTCCAGTCGCTCAACGAAACCCCGGGAGTCACGCCCGGCACTCGGTTGGCGCCCCCAGAGACGGCGACCACCGTACGGGTGCAGGACGGCAAGACGCTGACCACCGACGGCCCATTCGTCGAGACCAAGGAGGCGCTCGACGGCTACTTCATGTTCGAGACCGAGGACCTTGACGCGGCGATCGAGCTGGCGGCGCGGGTCCCAGCGACCAGTATGGGCGGCGCGATCGAGGTGCGCCCGATCGCAGAATGGTAGTGAGCCTCGAGCGAACCTTTCGCGACCAGTGGGGATATGTCCTGGCCGCCCTGATCGGCCTCCTCGGCGACTTCGATCTTGCCGAGGAGGCCGCGCAGGAGGCCTTTGCGATCGCGGCGGAGCGTTGGCCGCGCGAGGGCACGCCCACCAATCCCGGTGCCTGGCTCCTCACCACGGCCCGCCGGCGCGCGATCGATCGGATCCGCCGCGACCGCACGCTCACCACTAAGACCCGTTTGCTTGAAGTGCCCGACGCAGCGCAGGACACCGTGGAAGAGACGCCATTTCCAGACGAACGACTCGAGCTCGTGTTCACCTGCTGTCATCCAGCGCTCGCGACCGACGCGCAGGTGGCGCTCACACTGCGCACGCTCGGTGGCTTGAGCACCGACGAGATCGCCCGCGCCTTCCTCCTCGGGGAGCCGACGATGGCCCAGCGGCTGGTGCGCGCCAAGCGCAAGATCAAGGCTGCCGGGATCCCTTTCCGAGTGCCTCCCGATCACCTGCTGCCCGATCGTCTCGCCGCCGTGCTCGCGGTCGTCTACCTGATCTTCAACGAGGGGTGGGGTGGGCGTAACGAGCTGGCCAACGAGGCGCTCCGGCTTGGCCGCGCGCTCATCGAACTGATGCCCGACGAGCCAGAAGCGCACGGTCTGTTGGCGCTCATGTCGCTGCACGACTCCCGCCGCGGCGCGCGGTTCCGAGACGGAGAGATCGTGCTGCTCGCCGATCAGGATCGGTCTCTATGGAACGCAGCTCAGATCGACGACGGACGGGCGGCGCTCGACCGCGCCTTCGCTCTACACGGGGGGGGTCAGTACGTCGTGCAGGCGGCGATCGCGTCTCTACACGTCGAGCAGCCACGCGACTGGCCGCAAATCGCGGCCCTCTATGGCCAGCTTGCCCGTCTCACCGATTCGCCCGTCGTCGAGCTTAACCGGGCGGTCGCGGTCGCCGAGACCCAGGGACCCGAGCTGGGCCTCGCCATAGTGGAGCGCCTCGCGTTGGAGGATTACCGCTATCTGCACACCACGCGTGCGGAGATGCTACGCCGGCTCGGCCGTACCGAAGAGGCCCGCGGCTCCTATCGCCGTGCGCTGGAGTTGGTCCACGATGACGCCGAGCGGCGCCTATTTGAGCGGCGACTGGCGGAGCTCGATACGGTCGCTGAGCCCACCAAGTCACAATTGCCGCCGCGTTCGAATGACCTCGATTGACGTTCGATATAGACCCACTTCCTCGACCCCGTCATCGTGCTCCTCAGGATGTGTGGACAGGGCAGGCGGCCGAACGCTCAGTCCATGAAACAACACGATCTTCTCGCGTGCGTCCCTTCAAAGGCCCTCGGGTGGTCGGCGCTGACGCTTGCGCTCAGCGCCCCGGCGCTTGGTCTCCAGGCGCCGCTCACGCGAGGCCGCGGTGGGACGCGTGACGCGCCGGCGCTTGGGTTGGACGAGCGCCCGCGCGAGTCGTTCGCTCAGGCGGGCCAGAGCCAGCTCGCGGTTGCGCGCCTGGGAGCGCTCGTCCTGGGCCACCGCTACCACTCGCGGCCCGGCCTGCGCCAGCACGCGCGCGCGCTCGGTGTCGCTCAACGAGGTCGAGGCGAGCACATCGAAGACCACTTCCACGCGCGAGGCCGTGACATTGGCATGCTGTCCGCCGGGACCCGAGGAGCGGCTCGTGCGCACGGTGATCTCGGCGAGCGAGAGCGTCAGCTTGTCGTTGACGCGCAAACGCGGAGGGGAGTTCTCAGCTTCGCTCATGGGATTGGCCGGAGCATCATAGGTATAGACGCTAATCCTGGAGCTTGTAGGCGACCACCGGCGTTATCATCCGCCACCAACGCCACCGGCGATCAGGAGAGGAGCTATGGACGACACGCTGCTAGCGGTTCTTGACGAGTTGCATCGCTATGGCACTGAGCACGACGCCGGCAAGGCTGAGCGGCTCCAGCGGTTGCGCAACGTCGAGCCCGACACTGCCCAAGTGTTGGCTGTCCTCGTACGAGCAACCGGCGCACAACGACTGCTTGAGATCGGCACCTCCAACGGCTACTCGACACTGTGGCTAGCTGACGCCGTCCGCAGCGTCGGTGGACATCTGGTCAGTGTCGATGTCGACGCTGCGCGCAGTGCTCTGGCCGCGCGGAATCTAGACCGCGCCGGCTTGCGCGAGCTGGTGGAGCTGCGGGTTGAAGACGCTGCGGTGAGTCTGCACAAAACGTCCGACGAAGGCTGGGACATGATTTTCCTGGACGCCGAGAGACCCGCCTACGCAGGCTATTGGCAAGACCTGGTGCGCGTGCTGAAACCCGGAGGTCTGCTGGCTGTCAACAATGTGCTATCCCACGCCGATCAGGTCAACGACTTCCGCTCGCTGATCCGCTCTGATGAGCGCGTCAGCGAAGCCGTTGTACCGACCGGCGCAGGTCTGCTGCTCGTTGTCCGGAATCCCGGCCCGGGGTGAGTCTGGGGCCTGGCGAAGCCCGCGTGGTCTGGGCGATCAGCGCTACCAGTCCGTTCATGTACACGGTCGCACGCCTCACGCTCACCCAGGACCGGGCCGGGAACGTGATCGATCCCACAATCATTGGTCCCCGCCGACTTCGGGAACGATGCGGTAGATCGTGCCTGTTGTCCAGTTGCCGACGAGCAGAGAGCGATCGGGCGCAAATATGAGGGCTAGAGGATTCTGGATGCCGCGTAGGAATGGCGTCACTATGGTGCCCTGGAAGCCGGAGCCCGTCTTCGTGAGGGCAACTCGTTGGACCTTCGCCACGTTCCACTCGGCGACGAGAGCCGCCGTTCCGATGCTCGGCCCGAGCTGGCCGGTCGCGATCGCGATATCACCGACGGCACCATGCTTGTCGAGCACGGCGAGCGGCTTTGGAACTCCGGCGCAGGCCGAACCAATCTGTCCATAGCATCCAGGGAATCCCCAGTTCTGGCCATCCTGAACGATCGAGAGCCAGTCACCAGGGGTCGCGGCGCCAAGGTCGTCCGCCTGGTTCATGCTGACGAACAGGTCGTTGGTGCCCGGATAGTAGATCAGACCGACAGGCGCGCGGATACGACTGGCGTAGACGCGCAGGTCGCTGCCGTCGGGTCGGAATGACACGATCGCGCCGTCCCACTTGGATGTCGGCGTGCAGTCATCGCACGTGGCGCTCACGCCCATCACGAAGCGACCGTCGGGTGCCATTACGAGGAGGTTGTTCTCGCCTTGCGCCAGAGGACCTTTGAGGATTGTCTTGTGCTTGGTGAAACGCGTACCGTTGAATGCCCAATAAGCGTCAACGCGGCCCACGGATGCCACATAGAGCTTGCCCTCATACCAGTCGATGCCAAGTGGATCGGTCAGTCCCGAGACAACTCTCTGCGCCTGTGCTCCTGCTTTAGCCACCACATACACGCCATCGTATGTGTGAGATTCCAACCCCGCTGCCGTAAGCCACAGTCGCCCGTCTTGGTCGAAGGCAAACGCAGCTAGGGTGGGTGGTCCCTTAGCATAAACCGTAGCCTTCAGTCCAGCCGGCCCCGTCAAGCCGGCGCCCACAGGGACAAGCTCCCCCTGATGGGTCTTGCTTGCCGAATCGCTCGATGTCTTGCTTGCCGAATTGCTCGATGTCTTGCTCGCTGGACTGCTTGCCGACCCACAGCCAGAGATCGTGAGTATCGTGAGTGCCAGCACGACCATGCCAAGCCACAAGCCGCTTCTGCGACTATTTTCTAACGCCACTTTGCGCGCCACCACTGTCTGCTGGACCTCAAGCATGACACCACAAAAGCCAGCTGGCCGATCTTGTCTGCATCGATCCCATATTGGCCCAACTCAACGCATTTTGCGTGAGCGCTGGCATCGCTCCGGGCGACGCCGCAAGCAGAACGCCCAGCCCAATACACGCCAATCCCAGCGCACCTGCAAATCGGTTGTTCCACTTCATTGTGCGCTCCCCAAACATGATCACCGTCAACACCATCATCATGCACAGGCTCCCTCCACCCAATACCACCATAACGACCATCAGCGCCCAGCAGCAACCAAGGCACACAAGACCGTAGCGCACGCCAAGACCCAGCGCGTTGCCGACGCCGCGGCGATAGTGGCGCATGAGAAAACTTGCTGGATGGCCGCATATGGTCAGACATCGTCGCTTGGGTACCGTGAACTGAAAGCCGCCCGCAAGCACGAGTATCAGGCCTGCGAAAAAGCTTGTGTGACTCTCGAGCCAATGATCGACGCTTTCGAGCCGGTAGATCGTGTCGCTTATGATCATCGCGACGCAGCCGACCCCTGCCCATGCCAGGGCGTACCCGACGCAAACCGCCACCTGCCGAGCGAGCACGGATTGACCTCCACGCGTAATCGACCGGAAGAGCGCGAAAAAACCGAGACTCGATGGGAGCATCATCGCGATGACCATGATCTCCCACCCACCAAGGAACTCTATCGTCGAGCTCATCGTGGAACCCGACATCATTGAGGAAGCGCACAGTGGCGTTCCACGTTATGCACATGTCGCGCCGAGACTGCGCCACACACCGTGGGCGCCCAGTCGAGCCTGACGTGTAGAGCACATACGCGAGGCGCCTCTCATCAAACCGTAGCTCCCGGTCGGGTCGAGTTCGAGCTCGCGGATGAGCTGACCGTTATCTGGATCGATGACGCGGATCAACGAAGCCCTTTTAGTTACATTAAGCTATCGTGCACGATACGCAACAGAGCGAGCTTTGGGTGCATAAGACGAGGGCGGAGGATGTCCGTTAGCTGGTGGTGAGCTGGCGGACGCCTTCTACGTGATCATCGCGAACGCGGCGATTGGTTACTTAGCGCTAGGGGTGAATGATCACCAGCCTTGGCCCGCGTAGACGCTTCGCTGCGGACGCCACCGTGACCATCTTGCGAGTGATATTGGACATTGGCTCGCCACAGATAGACCAACGTGGCCAACCCCAGTAGGATTGGGAGGAAGTGCGGCCAGTGCAGCTCGAGCGCCGTGAGTAGCGTAGAGCCGAGTCCCTTACTGCCACTCACCGTGTGCACCGCTGAGCGCAGTGCGGCCGGTGAGCACAACCAGTGCGACCAAGCGGGGGCGTTACCGCCCGCGGCGATCGTCACCAGGGGCTCCAACATGACTACCGTGGCGGCGGCAACGAGGAGCAGCTGCAGAATTGTGCGTCTGCGCGCGTTGATCATCTTCAGTTGGACCGTAGGAACTGGGCGGCGAGCGCCAGGTCGGCGACCATGCAGAAAGCCGGGAACCAACGCGGAGCCTTGGTACCGGTAGTGGTCAGGTGGTGAGCCGCGTCCCAGCCCGCGTGCCCGAGTAGCCCGGTGGCGAGCGCCAGACGTGATCTGCGTCGCAGCCCGATTAGGGCCAATCCGACGAACACCCCGCTTACCGTGCACTCCATCACGATCGTGCGGCGGGAGGCCTCGTGAAACGCCATTCCCGGGTAGGCGCCCGCGATGAATGCCAGCTCGAGCGCACCCAGATCGAGTCGGCGAGCTGAGCTCATGAGGGCACCGAGCGTAGAGCCCATTCCTCCGGTCAAGATTCCGATCGCGATCGGGCCAACGCCGGATTCAGGTTGGTCAGGCATCGCGCGTGCCCTCCCGCCAATCCGAGCTTCGTTGACCTTCCTCGCGAGCGTACGAGCCACTAAGGGCCTTACGCACAACCTCGACCGCCGCGGCGCCGGCCACGTGCAGCGACTCCACGGAGCGCATGGCACGGCTGAAAATGAAGGCGCCCTCCAGCAGGCAGAGCATGACGAATGCCAGCTCGCGCGAGCGCTCACGGGGGATACCGGCGAAGACGAAATACTCGGTGGCGCTGTCGATCCATTCCGTGAAGACCTCAGCGGTGGCCTCGCGCAGGGGCTCATTGGTGCTGGCAACCTCCAGGGCCACGGTGGCTATGGGACAGGCGTCCGCGTAGTCGGTCTCGCGCAGCGTGTCGGCGGCGCCAGCGAAGAAATCGCCCACCGCGGTGACCACGTCGGGTGCCTCCAGGGCGATCGTCGCGAAGAGCTGCGTGTAGAGCCTTCCCGAGCTGCGTATCACCTCGCAGCCAAGATCCTCCTTGCCCCCCGGAAAGAAGTGGTAGAGCGAGCCAAACGGCGCAGCTGCGTCGGCGGCTATCTGCTTCATGCCGGTGCCCACGTACCCCTTACGGCGGAACAGCTCAGCCGTGGCGTCGAGGATGCGCTCCTTGGTGTCGCTAGGCATGGCTTTGAGATGTAGTTGTGGTTGTCAGCTGGAACTGCAGCACGGCTGTGCAGGATGGCTTTCGAGCGCTTGCACGCGGGTCTTCTTTTTGGAAGACTACCCTTTCTAGAACGATCTATCAACTAGATCCGTAGGAGGTCATCGTGCAGGCAGAAGAGGAGCGACGCAGGTTGACGGTGCTGAAGACAATCCTCGCGGCGGGCATACTCTCGACCGCGATCCACTACACCCACAACTTCGTGGCGGTCAACCGCTACCCAGGCCCCAAAGACCTGTACACGGCGACACGCGTGGCCATCGTGGTAGCTTGGCCGCTGCTGACGTGGATCGGGCTGATGGGCTACCGCCGTTACCGCGAACGTCGCTACCGCGAGGCGCACGTGTGCTTGGCGGTGTACTCGATCACTGGAATCGTCACGCTCGGCCACTTCATCTATGGCAACCCCAGGATCCCGGCCTTCTTCTACGCCACGCTCTTCACCGACGCCCTCACCGGCTTGGCCATGTTGGCTTTCGTGAGATGGTCCATCAACACCGTGGCGCCTCGCGCCGAGACGGCCCATATGTAGACAGCGTCCGAGGTTTCATAGGCGGGTTGTGAGCCATCTCTGGATCTCGAACGTTTTCGGCTCTAGGGCAGCTGAATCAATGTGCCATCGGCCAAGGACTCTGCTTGCATTGGGGGGTGTCGTGAGAGCGAGTCGTCGTTCGCGGCGGGTTGGATGTCGTTCTTGGTAGCCGCGATGTAGGCGACAAGGGCGACGAACACGATGAGCGCGATAGCGCTCACAGTGCCATCTCCGAGACCGAGGCCGGTGATCGAGTGCGGCTTGCTGAACCAGTCCGCGAAGGATGCTCCAAGTGGCCTGGTCACGATGTAGGCGAACCAGAACGCGACGATTGGGTTCAGGTTGAAGCGCCACCACCCAATCGCGGGGATCGAGATGATCGCTGTGAACAGCACCACAGAGCCGAAGAAACCGAGCTTCAGTGAGGTCGCGGTGAGGTCGCCGGCAGCCGTGCCGAGCGCGAATGTGGCCAGCACCGCAGCCCAATAATAACCCTCGCGACTGCGTGTTGTGATGCTATGGATCGACAGCGTGCCCTCGCTGCGGTACCAGAAGCAGAACACGGCGGCGACGATGATGGCGTAGCCGGTAGTTGTGATCGCGTACGGGAGGCTCGCGCCGTCGTGCACTCCGTCGGCGGCCATTGTGCCGAAGATCGCGACCATCATGACTGCGAACCAGTAGGCCGGTGCGCGGTAGCGGCGGGTGCGCGTCTGCAGCCAAAGGGCGAACCAGAGGCCGAAGATGCCGATCGCCCCGGCGATGGGGACGCTCTTTTTGCCGAGGAAGTCCGACATAGCCTCGCCCATGCCCGTTGTCAGGAGCTTCAGGACCCAGAAGATCACTGTGATCTCGGGGACCTTGGCAGCTAGGGGCTCTTGGCCGTCAGGGGTTCGGGAGCGACTCCGCGGCATCTCATGACTCCTTGACAGGCTTGCCGTTGTTGGTCCGTACGGTCTCGCCGAGAACGGCTTGGTCAAGCTACAAGCGAGGGCGAACGCGCACAACGACCCAGAGGATGATCTTCTTGGCGAGGATGTACGACCGAAGTCGTACGCTGGGTCGATTCGAGTGAGTGCCCGGCGGCTAGGCTTGTCCTGGACATGATCGTGGTCCCCACTGACGTCCGACGGAGTTGAGACAAAGACCGGCAACAATGCCTCTGATGAGCTCGCGGACCCTACCGATCCTCGATCCGGTGGTCGCCAGCCCCACCGGCGCGACGGCGTGGCCGACGGCAATGATCCAGCGGGGCGCGGAACGAGTGGAGCGGGTCTTGGCCAAGCATCCCGTCGTGAACGACTTCGGGCTCGCGGCGCTGATCGCCGCGCTGGGCATCCTCGGGCTCTTCTCACAGGAGCGTCTCGACGGTTGGCAAATAGCCTTCTCAGTGGCCCTGTCTCTGCCGTTGCTGCTGCGCCGTCGCCAGACCCTTCTCGTATTCACAGGATTGGCGGTGATCGCAGCCGTGCAGTGGTTGATCGCCGACCCCCAGCTAGCCGACGCCGCTCTTCTCATCGCCCTATATGGCGTGGCGCTGCGCGGAAATCTCCTAGAACTGGCGATCGCTGGGAGCGTCATGGAGATAGGAGCCGTGATGGCAGCCGTGAAGTGGGCCCCATCAGATCCGGTAAAGATATGGGTCGGCCTGTCGGGTTTGGTAGCGGCCGCTGGGGTGCTCGGCATCACGATCCGCCAGCGACGCGCTCTACTCGCCTCGCTGCACGAACGGGCGGCCCGCCTTGAATCCGAGCGCGACCAGGAGGGGCGACTGGCGGCGGCGGCTGAGCGGAACCGAATCGCCCGCGAGATGCATGACATCGTCGCGCACAACCTCAGCGTTATGATCGCTCTGGCCGACGGAGCGAGCTACGCGATCGAGACCTCTCCGGCGCAGACGGCTGAAGCGACCGATCAGATCTCAGCGACCGGCCGCGATGCGTTGCTCGAGATGCGACGCTTGCTTGGGATCCTGAGAGAGGGACAGTCCTCGCAGCCACGGTATCCCCAGCCACGACTGGCCGAGCTTGCGCGACTGGCAGAGCGTGTGCGCGCCGCCGGTGTGCCGGTAGCGCTAGTGATCGAGGGCGATCCTCAGACATTGCCTGAAGGAATCCAGCTGGCCGTTTTCCGCGTAGCACAGGAGGCTTTGACCAACACCCTCAAGCACGCAAGCAGACCGACCGAAGCCTGCCTGACCCTGCGTTGCGACCCCGCGTATGTGGAGCTTGATGTGACAGACACAGGCCCGCGCTCGCGGCGCGCTAGCGGTGACGGCCGTGGACTTCGTGGTATGCGCGAGCGGGCGCACGCCTACGGCGGCGAGCTGCACGCAGGACCACGACCCGACGGCGGCTGGCGAGTCTACGTGCGTCTGCGTCCTGGCCTAGAACGCCTATGAGTATCCGCATACTGCTCGCGGATGACCAAGAGCTCATGCGAATGGGGTTCAGAATGGTCATCGACAGTCAGGCGGATCTCACGATCGTAGGCGAGGCAGTCAACGGGCGACAGGCGATCGAAGCCGCCGTCGAGCTGTCCCCAGACATCGCACTAATGGATGTGCGAATGCCCGAGATGGACGGGATCGAGGCGACCCGCCGGATCGTCGAGCTGGACAGCCATATACGGATCATTGTCCTGACGACCTTCGACCTCGATGAGTACGCCTTTGCAGCATTGCGGGCGGGAGCCAGCGGGTTCCTGCTCAAGGACGCTCCACCGGCAGAGTTGCTTGCTGCGATCCGCGCGGTCGCGAGCGGCGACGCGGTGATCGCTCCAAGCGTGACGCAGCGTCTGCTGTGCGCGTTTGTGCGGCACCTGCCCGACCCCTCACAACCGGCTCGTACGAGCCACCCCGGACTAGAGCAGTTGACCCCGCGCGAGCGGGAGGTCCTGCTCGAGGTTGCCCGCGGTCACTCAAACGCGGAGATCGCCGAACGCCTGGTTCTGTCTGAGGCAACCGTCAAGACACACGTCGGGCGCATCCTGGCCAAGCTGTCCCTACGCGACCGAGTACAGATCGTCGTGTTCGCCTACGAGAACGGGCTGGTGCAGCCCTCGGCCGAGGCAAGAGCCAACAACCGGTAGAACAACCGATCCATGGGACAACAGTGATCGCGACGTCTCGTGCTCTGGAACCCGCGGTGGCAACAATGCAGCACAGCAATCCCGCCGCGTCTTCGAAGGCCTCCACGATCTCCCGCGAACGGGAGATCTCGATCTGACGCTCCACATCGACGGGCGTGCGTTGTCCCTTTGGTGGCAGCGTAGGAGCGAACACCACCATCCGCGGCCCGTAATGGATCGGCAAGATCTGCGCGTCATCTTTAAGGCATGGCGCTGCTGATGGTGTGCGCGTTCGTGGCGGGAGCGGCGTGCTCCTTCCTGGTTGACGTTACGGGCTACTCGTTTACCTTTGGATGAGCGATGATCACCGCGGAGACGCTCACCCACGACAGTTTCGAGAGCGCCCGTGGCGCGGCGGTGCTCGTCGTCGACGATGAGCCCACGATCGGCGAGATACTCGCCCGCTATCTGGAACGCGCGGGGTTCGACACCCGCGTCGCGCTGGACGGCCCGGACGCGCTCGCCATGAGCGCTGAGCGGCGCCCGGACCTGGTGATCCTCGACATCATGCTTCCGGGGATCGACGGCCTCGAGGTGATGCGCCGGCTGCACGAGCTGCACAGCGCTCGACCGGCCGTGATCCTCTTGACGGCCAAGGGCGAGGAGTCCGACCGGATCATGGGTTTGCGCCGCGGCGCAGACGATTACGTGGTCAAGCCCTTCTCGCCCGGCGAGCTTGTCGCGCGCGTGCAGGCGGTGCTGCGCCGCAATAACATCGACACCGACGACGTGCGGGCGCTCGAGCTGGAGGGCCTGCGAATCGACCCCGCGGCCCGGACGGTGCAGGCAGCCGGACAGGGGGTCACGCTAACCCAGCGCGAGTTCGACCTGTTGCTGTTCCTCGCGCGCCACCCGGGACAGGTCTTCTCGCGCGACCAGCTCATGGAGCTCGTGTGGCAGTTTGCGTTCTACACGGATACCTCGACCGTCACCGTGCACATACGCCGCCTGCGGACCAAGATCGAGCCCGAGCCCGACCGTCCGCGTTTCATCCAAACGGTGTGGGGTCTCGGCTACCGCTTCCAAGCATGAGACGCTCACTGCTGATCCTCCTTGCAGCGCTGGGAATTTGCAGCACGGCTATGGCCGTGCTGGGCGGCGGTCATGCGGTGATCGTCTCGGTGGCGATCCTGCTGCCGTTGGGAGTGCTCGCCCTGCTGATCGCGCACGCAGCCGAGGACGGGCGTTTGCGTTTGTCCACACTACGCGGTCGTTTCGAGATCGGTCTGGGCCTCGCGCTCGGACAGCTGCTGGCCGCCGTGGCGATCGGCGCAGCGGTGATGTTTGTGTCCCCCCACGATGCGTGGGCCACGATCGCGATCCTGACGTTCGCGGCGCTCGTCGCCACGCGTGCCGCCCAGCTGCTCTCACGCGGAGTGGTCAACGATGTGCGCACGATCCGCGACGGGCTGCGCGCGCTCGAGCGGGGTGAGCGCGACGTGCACATCGCAGCGAGCGCCAGCGTCGAGCTCATCGAGCTCGCCGAGGCAGCCAATCGGATGATCCAGGCGCTGCGCAGCGAGCAACGCTCCCGCGATGCGGCCGAGGCGACGCGCCGCCAGGTGATCGCCGCGGTGTCCCACGACCTGCGCACGCCGTTGACATCGCTGCGGCTGCTCACCCAGGCGCTCGACGACGATCTCGTGGACGGGGAGACCGCCAGACGCTACGTGCGCACGATGGGCGTAAACGTGCGCGCACTCGGCACCCTCATCGATGACTTGTTCGAGCTTTCGCGCCTGGACGCGGGCGAGTTCACCTGGACCACACAGGCCGTGCCACTTTCCGAGCTCATCCAGGAGACCGTCGCGGCGATACGCGCGCAGGCCGACGCCGGCAACGTGGCTGTCAGCGCCGAGATCGCTCCGGATCTCAGGCCGGCTCAGGCAAACCCCGAGAAGCTCCAACGGGTGCTCTCCAACCTGCTTCAGAACGCGATCCATCACACACCACCCGACGGAAGCGTGCTCGTCACGGCCGAGCCAGCCAACGGGGCGGTGCAGATCGAGGTATCAGACACTGGCCAGGGCATCGCCGCGGAGGACCGCTCGCGAGTGTTCGAGGCCTTCTATCGGGGTGGAAGCGAGGCCGCTCGCACAAACGCAGGCAGCGGCCTCGGGCTGGCGATCTCCCGCGCGATCGTAGAGGCACACGGGGGACGAATCTGGCTCGCAGACGCTTCGCACGGCACGAGAGTCAGGTTCACTCTGCCTGCGGGCACAGGCTGAGCTCACTCTTCGGCTCGGCACAAGCTGGACGCAGCCAGCGCTCGAGATCCCCTTTTTTTTCCTTTCATATTTTCAGTCGGCGCATGCGCCGACTGCCGTGTCGTGCATGCACGACACGGCCGACCGGTACATGTACCGGTCGGGACCACCGATCGACGGCCTACGGGATCGCCGATCTTCAGCATATGGTCCAATCTTTCGAATCATCAAGACACCGTTTTGCCGCGACTTGTCTCCCGTGCCGCCTGACACAATGATTAGTTATCAGACCCAAATTGCCCTATCATCGGCCACGCGCTCAACCTCATGCTTCCATAAGATTCAAGATGGCAATCAGTGCCCCGCGGCTCGTTCACCGAATGTTCATCTCCGCGCAAGAGGCGTGTAAGAAGTGACAGGCATCGTGTGCGCTGTCGGGGAATGATCCCCGCCAGACTCAGGAGGTTCGATCATGAGGCTACCCCGCCTCGCAGTCCCGTTCGTGCTGGCGCTCGCAGGAGCACTACTCCCAACCGCCACCGCCGCGGCCCACCCCGGCTTTTTGCGCCACCACCCGCCTGTCTTCCATCATCACCCGCCTCTCCCTCCCCCTCCGCGTGAATCCGTCGTGGTCGGCCACGCCTACGTAGACGACAACACTGTCGGTGAAAACACGATCGCCGGCTTCGACCGGCGCGCCGACGGCTCGCTCACCCCGATCCCTGGCTCCCCGTTCCCCGCCGGGGGCGTCGGGTCCGGCGCCGGGCTGGCATCCCAGGGCGCTCTGCAGCTTTCAAGCGACGGACGTTACCTGCTCGCGGTCAACGCCGCGAGCAACCAGATCTCGGTGTTGGGACTCGGCTTCGGCGGCGTGCCTCAGCCGGTCGGCGCCCCCGTGTCCTCGGGTGGCAGCGATCCCGTTAGCATCGCGGTGTCGGGCAATCTCGTGTACGTGGCCAACGCCGGTGCCGAAACGAACATCACTGTGTTCTACCTAGCTCCATGGGGCGGCCTGTACCAGTTGCCACATTCGACTGTGGCACTGCCCGAAGGCGCCGGTCCAGGTGACGTGCTGGTCAATCCCACCGGCAACAAGCTAGTCGTGACGCTCGTCAACACTTCGACGATCGCGAGCTTTAACGTGCGCTTTGACGGCCGACTCGTCGCCGCCCCGGGCTCGCCATTCCCCGCCCAGGGACCGGGACCATTTGGCTCAGAGTTCCGGCCCACCAATCCGTCACAGCTGTTCGTCAGCAACGCCCACGGTGGAGAAGGCGCCGGGACCGTCTCGGCCTTCAACATCAACATCTCCGGTGAACTGAGCTCGATCGGCACATCCCCGTTCGCCGATCTCCAGACGGCGCCCTGCTGGGTTGAGATCAGCCACGATGGGCAGTTCCTGTTTGCCGTGAACACCGCGTCGGGATCGATCTCGAGCTACGCGATCACCCCTAGCGGCTCACTGACACTGCTGAGCAGCACACCGTTTGGCTCGGCGGGAGCAGGTGCGGTAGACGCCCGTCTCTCGCCCGACGGGAGAACGCTGCTGGTGAACGGCAGCAAAGCCAACGTCATCGCCTCCTTCGCGGTGAACGGTGGGAATCTCACCGAGCTCCCGAGCTCACCCACGCCGCTGCCCGCAGGCGCCGTCGCCTCAGGCATCGTCGTCGACTGACAATGGCACTTCGCCGCCGGCTCGGACGCTACTGCCGGGCCGGCGGCGTCAAGCTCTATCTGGCTCGACTTCACAGACAACAGCAGTGCACTTCTTTGGTCCCCTCGCCGAGGTCTCGATCAAGCGGGTACTGAACATTCGTCTCAACAACACTCGCAGCTGGCCTGCTTCGCCAAGGCGGACGAGCACTACACGACCAACAACAATCCCCGCATTTGAGACTGCCGCGTAAACGCTGCGGACGGTGTGTTTTCGGCGGTTTGTGATGTGGTCGGCGTTGGTTGTTGTTGGAGGGGTACGGTTGTTCGGCGAGCGGTCTGGCCGGTCAGACCGCTATCGCTGGCTTGGTGGCCCGTTGGAGTTTGATGAGGTTGTGTATGGCAGTGATAAGCCGCGATTCGGTCTGGCACGCTTCTGAACTTCACGCCGACCTCGAGCTTATGACTGAATCTCGTCAAGCGATGGTTCGGGAAGCTCACCGATAAGGCGATCCGTCGCGGGTCTTCCACTCAGTACCTGAAGTCATAAACGCCATCCAGATCTACCCACAAGCCAACAACAAGAAGCCCAATCATTTATCTGGACCGCCACCGCTCCATAAGCTTACCAACAGAACACCATCAAGTCGGTTCGTCAAGGTATTTAGTAGCAATGAGGTACCGAAGTGAAGCATGAAGACATTGAGCATCGTACACCGAACTAGCCACCGAACTGTGTAGCAGGTCTGCTTCTGCGTGTGTACAATCGTATGTCACAGCAACGCTATCGCCGCGATCTCCATGACCATGAATTATTCTTCGCGGTTCAGGCTGAAAATACTCATTTATCTCGATCAGTGCAGCCGCCGCTTCCAGGTCTGAATCCTCCGACCGCTCGGCTAGGCGTTTAAGCTCAGTCATCCAGTCAGACCAAGCCAGCTCCTCTAGTGTGTATCCGAAATCACGCATCCATTCGTCAGTAGCTCCATTGTTAAGCGGCTCGGAGTGGATAAGGTGATAGGCATGATTTATACCGCCGGGGCTGAGGGCCAACTCCGCGATAGCGCCGCTCACATAGTCTACGGGTGCCCCCACCCATCGCATAGCGAGACGAGGTGTGGCGCCTAGTAGGATATTCGCCCTCATGATCCGCACAAACGTGTCCATGGTGTTGCAAACTCCGGTCACGCTGTGACCCAGCACCAATCCGGGGCGGTAAACCGACGTGATGAGTCCACGACTTCGCGCGTTTGTCACCATACGATCAGCAACCCACTTGCTTTGCACGTAACCATTCGCCGCGACGTCACTCGACAACATAAAACTATCCTCGGTGACATGCAGTCCGCGGCTAGCTGCTTGTGGATCGACAAAGCCAAGAGTCAACACGTAGTGGACCGGCAACGGTTTTGCCGTGCAAGCAAGTCGGAGGATCTCCCGTGTACCTCCGACATTGGCGGCCTTAAGATGCTCATAGGAATCAAGATGGTTCACCGAAGCCCCCACATGGAAGATGATATCTGTATCGGCCGCTAGTTGCTGAAATTGATCTTCGGACATACCGAGCGAGGGCTGTGCGAGATCGCCCGCAATCGGGATGATTCGGTCGCTCATGCTTTTACTCCAGTCCACATACGCTCTCTGAGCTGCAAGAATCCGCACAAGAGCTTCGTCCGTATCACTAGCACGCACCAAACACCAAACCTTTGCATCTGTGCGTTCAAGCAACTCATGTAGGAGATGCGCTCCGAGAAAGCCCGTCGCACCAGTTAGCAATACAGCAGAAGGCGTATCTTGTGAATATTGCTTGGAGGGGGGCAACCAAATGTCGGGGGTCAGTAGTGCCTCCGCATCCAAGCTAAACATGTGATTTCCGCGACCTGGTACCGGCTGCGAGTGATGCTGTACCTTGTTACCCGATAGCTTCAAGCACAGCTCTTTGGCCAACGCAGCCGGCGTAGGGCAATCAAAGACCACCGTCGGTGGCAACTTGAGTCCTGTAGAAGCGCTAAGGCGATTTCTAAGCTCTATAGCAAAGAGTGAGTCAGCGCCCAGTCCCTTAAAGGTGCACTGCGGGTCGATTGTCGCCGGCGAGGTGTGTCCCAACAGTGCCGCGACATGATTGAGGGTGAGCTCCAGCACGATCGCATCCCAATCACCCTCGGGACTACCAGCGAGTCTACGCGCCAACGAACCAGCAGAATCCTGGGACCTACGAACAGGCGCACGCACCAAAGAACTCAAGGCCGCTGGTAGCAACCCCATCCTCGCCTGCGTACGAAGAACAGCGCTATCAAGACGAACCGGCAACAACAATCCCCGATCAACAACACGCGCCACATCGATCAACTCAAGACCCTGCTGATCAGACAGAGGAAGAACACCCAACCGTGCGTGGATTTGATGTATATAGCTTTCTAGCTCGGTCTGGTTCAGACCGGTAATCAGGTTGCTCGCACTCGCCCATAGTCCCCAGGCAAGGGAGAGTCCGGGCAAACCCAACGCGCGGCGATGATACGCAAGCGCGTCAAGGAAAGCATTAGCAGCCGCATAATTTCCCTGCCCCGGACTACCAAGGACAGAGGGCGCGGAGGAGAACAGGATGAACTCGGAGAGCGCTAGATGCTGCGTGAGCTCGTGAAGGTTCAACGCACCATCAACCTTAGGCGCCATCACACCCCTGAGGCGCTCGCTATCCAGAGAAGAGATCACACCATCATCGATAACCCCAGCCGTATGAACCACCGCGCTTATCGGATGCTCCACAGGGACCCGCGCGATAACCCTCTCCAACGCCGCTCGATCAGTCACATCACAAGCCACCACATCGACCTGGCACCCAAGCCCCACAAGCTCCTCCAGAAGATCACCAGCGCCCCTCGCCTCCAGACCACTACGACTCATAAGCAACAGACGACGCACACCATGCACAACCACCAAATGACGCGCCAAAACAGCCCCCAACCCACCCGTACCACCACTCACAAGAACCGTACCCTCAAGACCAAGCCCCGCCACCCGAACACCCTCATCCACCCTCACCCGCGTGAGCCTGGGCGCGTAGAGCGAACCGTCCCTTATCGCGAGCTCTGATTCATGGCTGACCAGCGCGCTATATAGCTGATCACGGGATGCCTGACTACTATCAATGTCTATCAACGAGAAGCGTTCGGGATGCTCTGAATGAGCGCTCCTGAGCAACCCCACAAGCGGTGCCTGCACAAGATCGGGAACCTCACCATCACGCGCGACCAACGCACCCTCAGTCACAAACACTAGCCTCGCCCCAACAAAACACTCACCAGCCAGCCACGCATTCAACAAACCAAGCACACACTCACTAACAGCATGAACACCAACCAAAAGCGCCTCGCCCACCAAACCCCCACCAACACCCCCAACCAACCCACCAACACGAACAACGACATACCCAGGCAACCCCACACCACGCTCGAGCGCGCCCTCCAACCCACCAAGACCAACATAACGCTCCACAGAAAGACCCGACAGCTCACCAAACACCCACTCCCAACCCTCACGCCCATCCCACTCGCGCTCCTGATCCTCGTGCTCATCCTGCTGGCGCTCACGGCGCTCAGGACCCTCATGACCCTCATGACCCTTGCGCTCATCATGCTGGCGCTCCCCGTCCTCGTGCTCATCCTGCTGGCGCTCGGGTTCTAGTATCGCTACGCGTAGAGCGGACCCGTTAGAAGGGCTTGCCGTGGATAGCTTGGTCCACTGCAGCTCGTAGAGCTCCTGTTGAGCGCTACCACGCCTCGCGGCCTCCAAAGCACCACGCTCAACCGGACGCGCGCGCACAGTATCGATACTAAACACGGGTACACCATTCGCATCAACCGCCAACACACTCGGAACCCCACCATCTCCCATGACCACCACTACTACCCCTGTTAGTGTTGTTTAGGTTGTTGAGGTGTACGTGTAGGGATGAGGCGCCTCGAGCGTATAGGCGTACGCCTGAGAAAGTTAAGGGTATCTGGGCCTCGCCGTTGCCTAGCTCGTCGAGTACCGCTGATAGTCCTATGTGTAGCGCTGCGTCTACGAGCGCTGGATGAATACAGTAACTGTTAGCTTCTGGTAGCTGGTCTTCTTGGAGGACTACTTCGCTGTATATGTTATCGGCGTGACGCCACGCTGCTTTTAGTCCTTGGAACGCTGGCCCGTAATCATAACCAGCTTCTAGGAGACGGTCATAGAACGATCCCGTTTGAAGCTCTTCGGCGTCCTCTGGTGGCCATGACCGCTCAGCGAACAGCTCTAGCTCCACCGGGACCCGCTGATCTGCGGTATCTAGCATGCCCGTGGCGTGCTGAGTCCACTGCTGCTCACCGTCAGTGAGATCATCCACACTGCTCTGCACACGAGAATAGATCGCTAGCTCGCAGCGCCCATCGGTGTCGGGCTCAGAAACCGTTAGCTGCAGCTGCACCGCTCCGCGCTCCTCCAAAACCAGAGGAGCCAACAAAGTGATCTCCTCGATCCCCCCCAGACCAATGCTCTGCGCGGCCGCCAACGCCAGCTCAACGAAAACGACGCCCGGTAGAACCACCACGTCCAAAACAACGTGATCCCCCAACCAGGAAAGATCCTGCAGAGAAAGACGCCCCGTGAACAACCAACCCTCGCCCCCGCTCGCCAAATGAAGCGCGGTACTAAGCAAAGGATGCTCAATCGAGGACAAACCAAGCGACCCCGCATCACCCAAACCACCACCCGACCGCAACCAATAACGCTTACGCTGAAAAGCATAAGTAGGCAACTCAACCCGCCCACCAACACCACGCGAAAACAACACACCCCAATCAACCCCAACACCACGAACATAAGCCTCACAAAGATACCCAAGGAAACACTCGACACTGCCCTCACCACGACGCAGCGACCCAAGCACCCCGACAACACCAGGATCAA
>CAVXBL010000001.1:0-379585 GCA_963760155.1 uncultured Solirubrobacterales bacterium | reverse complement strand
CAACCAAAAAATAGACACACAACAGCAAACAACCCTGCGCCAACTCCAGGCAGTCCATCTCCCAGCCCAAAGCCACCCGATCTCACGCGAGCCGATCGCCGCGCGCGCCAGGCCTAGGGACCAAGACCATCCCAGTTGAAGATCCTCGTAGGCAGGACATCCTTGGACCCCGTAGCAGTCCGCATGTTCGTGGGCGAGGAACCTAAGAATCTGGCTCTGATATTAGGATTTGGGTGTCACGCTAGTAGGCTTGTGTGGCTTCTTGTCGGAGTGAGAAACACTGGTGGTCTTTTGCTTGACATGACGTTATGGTTGTTGCTAAGCTCGTGTCGAGATCCCATTGTTTGGGATCTTATTGCGGTGCATAATAGGGGTCGGACCTTGTGCTTCTCTGACCATAGGCGAGTGCTCTGTCCGGCCATATCAAGCCTCAGAAGAGGCTGGCAACCAAGCCTTGGACGAGGGAAAGGTTAGATCAAAACATGAAGAAGATCCATATACTAGGTGTCACATTGTTCGCGATGTTCGCGTTCGGCGCCCTATCCGCAGGATCGGCCTTCGCGGCCGAAACAGCACAATGGTTAGTTGACAGCGGGACAATAGCATTAGGAGAAGCGATAAACGTCAACGTCTCAGTGAACTCTACGGGACTGTTATTGGAAGACATGAACGCAACCCTGAAACCGGAAGTTTTATGTACTAAAGCTGAAGGCTTAGGGTTCGTCTATTCGAATGGCGAAGATGAAATAGTTGAAGGTACGTGTACAGCTTCCGAATCGATGACTTCGGGAGTGACGTGCACAGCACCTAAACCAGTCGATCTACCGTGGTTAACACAGTTGGTGCAAGAAACCAGCGGTGAATACTTAGATTTAATAAAAAGCGATGGTAAAGGTGAACCTGGGTGGCAAGTTGAATGTACAGCGCTTGGGGTAAAAGTCTCTGACACTTGTGTTACTGAAAACGGTAAACCAGTCCAGAAAAATGACGAAGCTACTGAAGAAGTAGAATCAATCTTCGCGCTAGAAGTTGAAAAATCTGAAGAAGCTAATTGTACTGTAGGCGGCAAAGAAGAGGGCTTACTTGCTGGCTCTTTGTTCTTGACCGCTTTAGTTGGTGGCGTATTATTAAAGTTGACGGTGAGTTTAGCGCCGGAAATATCATAGTAGTTTGTAGGTAGTCGTTGGTGTGGGGTACGCGTAGTGAACGTGTCCCACACCAATTTCCTTGGTGTAGTGTTGATTTCTGGGTGGGTATACTAGTGTGAGGGGAGTGTGGGGAGGAATGAGGTCCTTGGTCGCGGTTGCTCTGGTGGTTGGGGTGGGTTTCGTTGCTGGTCCTGTTGTTTTGCCTGCTTCTGCGGCTTTTACTCGGCCGTCTTTGGGTCAGATTAAGGGTACTCCTACGGGCGCGGGTGGCGCTATCGTTCCTTTTAGTGGGCCGGAGGGGGTTACGGTTGATAATACTGATGATCTTTGGGTGGGTGAGGGGTCCATTGAAAATCATCTCGATCAGTTTGAACCGGCTTATGATAACAGCAGCTTTATTCAGATGCTGCCTCTCGAAGCTTTTACTTTCCCGGAAAGTTTGGCGTTTGAAGACGCGAGTAAAGATCTCTTTTTTTCAGGTAAAAACGAGAATGACGGAACTAATAAATCAGTTGAAATTTTTGATACTTCAGCTAGACATATTATAGAAGTAAAGGAATGGGAAAAGAGAAAGTTCGTGGAAGGTGGAACGGGTGGTGGGGTCCATGTAGCGGTTGATAACTCGATGGATTCTTTTGATCCGTCTGCTGGGTCTGTGTACGTAACGCATGGGGGTAATGATGAGCCCCCTCCTGTTGGTGATGATTTGCCTCAGGGTATAGAGAAGTTTAGTGCGGGGGGTGAAGCGGGGGATTTTGTTAACGCTAACAAAGAACCAGTTAGTTTGCCTTATGTAAAAGACAACGAGATAACTGGTATTCCGGGCGAAAGTTTTAGCGAAGAAATTCGTGGTACTCCTGGTAGTGTAGCTGTGGATCAGGCTGGTGATATTTATGCGGTGGATTTGAACTATAATTGGAAGACTAAAAATAATAGTCTTGAGAGTGCGATAGTGGAGTTTGGTCCTGAAGGCGTGTTTTTGCGTGCGTTTACTGGTGAAGGTACTCCTGGTGTTGGTGAAGATCATGAGGGTTTTGGTGGTGAATTGAGGGGTGTGGCTGTTGATCCGGTGACTGGTGATGTGTTGGTCTCGGTTATCAACCGGTCTAGGGCTGAGGGCGTTGTTGATGAGTTTGGTTCGTCTGGTGGTTTTGTTGATCAGATAACTGGGGTTGAAGTTTCGCCTGGTGTCCGTGTGGGTTTGAAGAATCCGTCTGAAATGGTTGTTGATTCGCGTGGTGATTTGTATGTTGTTGATGATGTTGAGCATGTTGTTGATGTGTTTGGTCCGGGTCTTTTCTATCCGATTTTGAAGTTGTCTGAGCCTTCTGCGGTGTCGTCTAGTGAAGCTGTGTTGGTTGGTTCGGTTGATCCTGAAGGTTTGGAATTGAGTGAATGTCGTTTTGAATATGTTATGGAATCTGTGTTTGTGAAGGAAGGTTTTTCTAAAGCTGCGTCGAGTGAATGTGTGCCTTCTGCGGGTAAGGTTTCGGAAGATGTGAGGGAAGAGATTAAAGATGGTGGTAATGGTCGTGTCCCGGTTGCGGTTAGTGCTGTGCTTAGTAAATTGTTGGGTGGTGTGACGTATCGTTATCGTCTTGTGGCTAGGACGGCTGGGTCTGGTGGTGGTGTGGAAGTGAGTGAACCGCTTGGGTTTACTACGTCTGCTCCTCCTGGGGTGGTTTCGTCGTCGGTGAGTAATGTTTCGTCGTCGTTCGTGGATTTGAATGCTAGTATCGGTCCGTTGGGTTTGGCGACGAGTTATCGTTTTGAATATGATACTAGACCGTATGTTGGTAGTGAATCTCATGGTGTGAGTGTTCCTGTGCCTGATGCGTCTGTTGGGTCTGGTGGTGTGACTGGTGGGACGATTGTTAGCGTGGTGCAACAGGTCGGTGGGCTTGAGCCTGGCACGACTTATTATTATCGTGTTGTTGCGGAAAACTCTAGTGGTGTGACTCGTGGTGCTGTGTGTGGTGGTGTGCCTGCTAGTGATTGTACGTTCTCGACGTTGCCTTTGACTGGTGAAGGTTTGCCTGATGGTCGTGCTTATGAGCTTGTCACTCCGTCTAATAAGGGTAGCGCGGAAGACATGTTCGGGGCGGTGAACACTGGTTATGAATACAATGATTTCAATAATTTTGATGTTGGTTATTCCTCGGGATCAGGTGAAGAATTCTTGTTGGAAACGAGGGCGGCGTTCGGTTCGTTCGCGGCAGCGGCTAACAATCTTTATGTTTTCAAGCGTGACGAACAGGATAAAGATTGGTTGACTATCCCGGTCGCGTCACCTTCTTTGGGTGTCCAGTCCTTTGAATACACGGGTGATGTTTTTGATCCGTCGTCCTTTTCATTGTTGGGTGTTTCTGATAAAGTGGGTGCGCAGGCGAGCTCTAGTGGTTTGCATGATCTCAGCCTGGTTGGTTCCCCGGGCGGTCCTTACACGGAAATACATAACGAAAACTATACGGAAAAAAACGTGGGTACGTTGATCGTCGGCGCTTCGTATGATCTTAGTGATCTTATTCTTGAAAGCATTGATCATACGCTCGCCTCGAGTGTTAAAGGCCAGGATCCGGATAGTCATACGCTTTACGAATGGGCTAACGGTAAGTTCACGCCGGTCAGTATGAACACTAAAGGTACTGTTTTCCAGTGCGGTGCTGTACTGGGACAGGGTATCGTTAGCGGTAGTCGCCATAACGCGGTCTCTGCTGATGGTTCAGAGGTCTTTTTCACCGCGCCTGATCCTTATGCGGAAAGCACCGGTAATGGTTGTTGGGGAGGAGAAGCGAGTCCGCAGACCAATCCACCACAGCTTTATTTGCACTCCACGACCCCGACTGTGACCGGGACTGTCGAGTTGTCCAAGCCGGAAAAGGGTGTTTCTGATCCAACGTGTGCCCTGCTTGAAGAAGCGTGTCATCCCGCGGTATATGTCGGCGCGGCCGAAAATGGTTCGAAGGTGTTTTTTATCAGCGAAGGAGAGTTGACCAGCGAAGCGGTCAGTTTGAAACTCGAAGACCCGGAGCTGTATGAGTGCGAAATCATACAGGAAGCGGCGGGCGCGTCGTGCAAGCTTACGCGTATCTCAGCAGGCGAAGATAACAGTCCTGTACGGGAGGCTGGTAGCACGGGTGCGCATGTTTGGACTGTACCGACGGTCTCGAATGATGGTTCAGAGGTTTATTTCACAGCGTTCGGAGCGTTGGCTCCTGGGGCGTCAGCGCTAAACGTAGAAAACCCTGGACCGGTGAACCTCTATCGTTACGATACCGAAACGTCAAAGACGGTGTACGTCACGACGGTCAACACGCTTGATTATCCAGAAAACAATCAGCTCGCGTGGGATGGGCACGCGCATATGAGTATCGATTTTGGTGGTGGCGCGCTTGAAGCGCGCGCGAACTGGTATGCGACACCTGATGGGCATTACTTGTTGTTTGCGGCCAGGAGCGAACCGCCTGATGGTTACAGTACCGTAGAAGCCGGTGCGGGGGACTGTCCGGTGTATAGCACGGAGCACAGCGCACCGTTGGGGCATTGCAGCGAGGTTTATCGTTATGACACCGAACTACCGGTATCCCAAGATAAACCCGGTGTCCCAAACAATCCTGTCTGCGTGTCGTGTGATCCCAGTGGTGCGCTACCGGTATCCAACGCGTTCTTCGCGACCACAGCGGCGTCCAAATCACCGGCTGGTGGGGCGGTACGCGCGATGTCCGATAACGGGTCGTGCGTGTTCTTCGATTCCGCTGACCCGCTCGTCAAACAGGCGCAGAACCAAACGCTCGACGTTTACGAGTGGGAGGCATACGGCAGCGGTCACTGCGAAACGAACCCCGCGCCGGGTATTAGCGTGTGCGAGCTAGCACAGGGATGCATATATCTGATCAGCTCCGGTGATGATCCGACACCGTCGTATTTCGTTGGTGCGGACTCGAAGGGGAATAATGTTTTCTTCGGTACGCACGCGCGTCTAGCACCGCAGGACAATGATGAATCCGGTGACCTATACGACGCGCGCATAGACGGTGGCTTCAGTATTCCCAGTAATACTGGTCCGTGCGAAGGAAACACTTGTCAAAACCCCGTCCCAACACCGATAGACGCGACCCCCAGCTCACTCACGTTCATCGGCCCAGAAAACATAAACGAAACGAAACCCGCTACCACACGAGCAAAGACGCTCACGAACGCTGAAAAGCTCAAGGACGCACTAAAAGCTTGTAAGAAGAAGCCTAAGGCGCGACGCAAAAAGTGCGAAACAGAAGCACACAAACACTATCCAACCAAAACAAAGAAAACTAAAAAAACAGTAGCTCGCGCACGACACGCCACAAGCGGGAAGGACAGCAAATGAAGCACATAAACTTTCAACCAGCACACACCATCTGCCAATACCTCCAACACGCAAACCTTCTCGCACACCACATCACCAACATCACAAACAACATCACTAACCACAACGTCACAATAACACCCATCAACCTAACAATCACTATCACATGCATCACGCTACTCACACACGCAACAAGGAACAGAAAGAACGTGGTGCCCGGGCGCTGAAGCCTGCGGGCGCTGAAAGGTCGTATGTACTCAAAACGCAATGGGAGGAAGTTAGATGTTCTCACGAATACGTAAGCATTTCACTTACGCCAATATCATTCTGACGATCGCTCTGGTATTTGCGATGACGGGCGGCGCATACGCCGCAGGCAAATATTTGATCACATCCACGAAACAAATCAAGCCGAGCGTCCTCACCTCGCTAAAAGGCAAGGCGGGAGCCAAGGGCGCGAATGGCGCCACCGGTGCGACAGGCGCTGCTGGACCAGCCGGTCCGGCCGGCCCCACCGGCGCCAACGGTCCGACTGGTCCGGCCGGACCGACAGGACTTACCGGTGCTACAGGGGCAGCCGGTCCGACAGGAGCTGCTGGTACAGAAGGCTCGCCCTGGACCGCCGGTGGGACGCTCCCTGCCGAAAAGACAGAGACAGGTGCATGGGGTTTCTCGACCCAAACCCCGTTGACAACCTTGATCACTTCAGTCTCATTCCCGATACCGCTTGGGGAAGAACTGGCCGCAACAGCTGTCCACTATGTCGGACCGGGAGAAACTGTTACAGATTGTCCTGGCAATGTCCAGGAACCGAAGGCAGCACCTGGTAACCTCTGTGTGTACCAGGGAGCTGTCTATTCTTTGACGCTTTTAACTGGTGAAACCGCCAAAGTCGAAATTTTTCCACCCACTGTCAGTGTAGGTCAGTTTTTTGGGGACGAACACACAGGAGCTGGAAAGACCGGCGCCTCGGTAAACTTTGAACCAGACTCTTCGACTGAACCCGTCGTTGGTTGGGGGAGTTGGGCTGTGACAGCTCCTTAGACTGAGACTTATCTCGAATAGAAAGTAGTCGAGAGGTTACCGGCTAGACTGCATTGATAAATCGTCAAGCGCATGCTGCCGATTAATGTTTTTGGCAGCATGCGTGAGACGGAAGTAACGGGTAATTTTGTATCAAATGAGGGCTATATATATTGTGATTTAGATATGATATGGAACTTGCAAGCAGCTCTAAGCACTTGGAGGGCGGCGATAATGAAGAAGATTCATGTTCTGGGACTTCTGCTTTTTGGGGTTTGGACGGTTGGGGCATTTTGGGCGGACTCGTCTATGGCGGCAGAAGTACCGCAATGGTTAGTGGATGCTGCTGGAGTAGCCTTAGGCGAAAGGATAAATATCGATGTGACAGGTGAAGCATTATTGCAGGACATGAATGCCACTTTGGCGCCGGATGCCTTATGCCTAGAAGTTTTAGCGTTAGGTTATGTTTTATCGAATGGTGAAGATGAAGTGGTTGAAGGTGAATGTATGGCGGTGGAATCGATGACTTCGGGTGTAACGTGCGAAAGGCCTGCTCCTGTTGATTTGCCGTGGTTAGGTCAGTTGGTACAGCTGACCGGCGGTGAATATTTAAATGAACTCAAAAGCGATGGTAAAGGCGAACCGGGATGGGAAGTCACATGTACCGCGCTCGGAGTCAAAGTCACTGATACCTGTACTGGTGAACATTTGAAACCGACGCAGCTGAATAACGCTTCTACTGAAGAAGTCGAATCGGTGTTTAAAGAAACCGTCCCAAAAGAAGAAGAAGCTAACTGTACCCTTGGCGGTAATGAAGAGGGCTTAGTCGTAGGCTCGCTGTTCCTAAAAGGCTTAAGCGAAAACGAACTAGAATTATTAGACCTCACGGTCAGCTTAGCGGGAGAAGTGCCGGTGGAGATACCTCAATGGTTAGTGGATGGTGCGGTGGTGAGCTTAGGGAAAAAGGTAGATGTCGATGTATCGGGTGAAGTGTTATTGGAAGATATGCGTGCGACTTTGAAACCGGATGTGTTATGTCTAGAAGTTTTAGCGTTAGGATATGTTTTATCGAATGGTGAAGATGAAGTGGTTGAAGGTGAATGTATGGCGGTGGAATCGATGACGTCGGGTGTGACGTGTGAAAAACCTGATCCTGTTGACTTGCCATGGTTAGGTCAGTTGGTACAATTGGCCGGCAGTGAATATTTAAATGAACTCAAAAGTGATGGTAAAGGTGAACCTGGTTGGCAAGTTACATGTACCGCGCTTGGAGTCAAAGTCACTGACACCTGTACTAGCGAACATTTGAAACCAAGACAGCTAAATCATACTTCTACTGAAGAAGTGGAATCGGCGTTCGAAGAAACTGTCTCGAAAGAAGAAGAAGCTAACTGTACAGTTGGCGGTAACGAAGAGGGTTTAGTTGCAGGCTCACTATTTCTAGACGGTTTAAGCGAAAACGAACTAGAATTATTAGACCTCACGGTCAGCTTTGCGCCGGAAGAAGGGCCGACACCAGTCGTACTGGCTCGAGGCGTCCTGAACTTCGGCGAAGTGAGCATCGAAAAACAGAAATCTCGTAGCGAAACAGAGGAATTCGAAAGTACGACCCACCCGGTCAAGTACGAAGCGTCCACCCTGACGAACACTGTGGGGAGCACGTTCTCGGAAGTGCACGGGAAAAATACGTGCGTGGGCAACAAATACGCCGCCAAAGCGCTATGTCAGGTGGAAGTGACCTTCACGCCCGAACTGCCGGTAGGGACGGAATACAAGGCCACGCTGCAGCTAGAATACGAAGATGAAACGACCAAAGAAACGAAATTGAGGGAGGACTTCGCGCTGAGCGGGTTATCGGCTAAATAAGGCTTGCGGACAAAAACGGCCGCGCCGGTTAGGACGACCGGCGCGGTCCGTTTGAGCTTTGGTGAGCACTGCACTCAGGAGAACTTTGCGCAGTCCTTGAAACCGTCGCGCTTGGTGATGACTAGCATCTGACGTTCGGCGTTGGCTGCTTCCAGAAACAGTTCGTGGATCCCGACGACCCTGCCAGATGTCGGGGAGGCCCCGAGCTTGGCGGTCGCTTCGGTGATCGTCTTGGTATCACCGAGGATCAACGACCAGTCGTGCGCTATCGAGTTTGGTGGCGTCAGCCTACGCAGTTCGGCCAGCTCCGTCCGCTCGTAAGCCGCGAGTGGCAGCAGGCGGGAATAAGAGCTGACCGTGGTCAGCGTGACCGCCGAGCGCTTGGCGTTGGCGCGCTTGCAGATCGGATCCGCCATCGCGATCAGCTGAGCCTGGGTCAACGGCGGTGTCGCGGGCGCCGACGTCGTGCTCGTGCTCGTAGGCGTTGACGCCGACGTTGTCGTCTGAGTAGAGGACGCGGCTTGATTACTCGCTTCGGTCTGACTGGTTGTTTTTTTTGACGATCCGCCGCAGCCGGAGGCGACGAGCGCGATCGTTGTGAGTGCGAGCGCCGTTAGATATGTGTATAACATCGTGATTCCCCGATCATGAGTTGATTGTGGTTCTTCCGGTGCCTGCTCGATGCCTCGGGCGGACCGTCCGACATTGGTCTAATCCTAACATGTTGGCCAGTTCGTGTGTGGCTGCTTTGGCCTCGTTCGGCCTAGAGCGCAAGTCCCGCTGGACGGGCATTTGATAAGCTCCGAAGCAGGTTACGGACAGCGAAGTTGTCGTGGCGAGGGCGCGCATCGTGGCGAGGGTACGCAGGGAGATTTCCGAAGACGGCCGTCGCCATTTTGCCGTTGTGCGCAGAGTGTCGGGTTCGAATCGCACGAGGACCTGCGCTGTCTCTATCAGAATCTCGCTCATCATCATGGCCGCTTTTTTTCTAGCTCCGGCCAATCGGGCACAGGCGGCTCCCGACGTCGCTTCGATCAAACTCGTTGCGGCAAGCAACATCGGCTGGAACGTCGATCGGGCGACCGGTGGGAAAATCTGTCTCGTGACGTCCGCGCAGGAATGTCAGAAGGGGCAGCTGAGCAGCGAACCGGGAGGCTTCGAGTATCTGAGCAGTGTCGCCGCTGACTCAGGATCGGGCGAGCTGTACGTCACCGACGACGCCAACAACCGCATACAGGAGTTCACGCCCGCCGGCGTGTTCATCGCCACATTCGGCTGGGACGTAAACGCCACCAAGGACGCGCAGGCAGGGGCGACGCAGGCCGAAAAGAACATCTGCAGCGCCGCTTCCGCTAACAGCTGCACGGCTGGGACGGGCGGAGCGGGCGTCGGACAGATGGTGTATCCGTCGAGTGTCGCCGTGGATCAGGCGAGCGGGGACATCTACGTGCTAGAGGTCGATCCGGAAGACTACCGTGTCGATAAGTACACGCCCGCCGGCCAATTTGTTTGGATGATCGGTGGGCACGTGAACGCGTCTCGCCACGACAACCTCTGTACCGAGCGGGAAATCGAACGGTCGGGCGCGCGCTGCCAGGCCGGCGCGGAAAGCACAAACGACAGCGTCGAACCGGGCTCGTTCAAATTTGCCTCCCACGACGGGGACCTGCTCGCGGTGGGTGGTCCCGAAGACCTGTTGTATGTCGGGGACGAACACCGCGTGCAGGAGTTCGAAGCCGACGGGACATGGAAGCGCGAAATTTCGCTAGCGTCGATCTCCTCACAGCCGGGCAGCGGCGTCGCGGCGCTCGCGGTCAACGGCAGCGGCGACGTGTATCTCGTCTACCACACGCCGAGCACTGAATCCAACGGTCACGCCGAATTCACCAACAACATGGTGCACGAGTTCGACCCCAGTGGCGAACAGGTCTTGGAATTCCCCGTGGACGCCGTCGAACCGGACGCCCCCGTCGGGGTGGACGGCATCGCGCTCGACGCCTCCGACCAGCTCGCGTTGATCGGGGCCGGCGATCGCGCGGGCTCGCCCGTTTCCTACGGGTCGCTCTACAACGGCCACACGGGCCAGCTGATCAGCGAATTCGCGGTACCCAGCGACTTCGACGGCCTCACGTTCAACGCCGAGGACGACCTGTACATCGCCGCCACCGACCGCGAGCAAGTAGTCGCCTACACCCCCGCGCCGGTCATGGAACTGCTCACCAGTCCCGTCGTGTGCGAAGCCGGCGCCCAGCCCGGGACGATCACCGGGTTCAACTGTGCGCTGAGCCTGTGAGCGGACCCCTGAATTGTCCCGCGCGCGCTCGCGGCGTCGCGACCACCAGCGCGTGCCTGTGCGGGACGAACGCGATCGCGCTCTTGCGGGGGCGCTCGGGGCGCAGCGCGGTGGGGCGCAGCTCGATCTCCCCGAGCACCGTCGCGATCACTTGTCTCATCAATAGCTGCGCGTAGCTGGCGGCCAGACAACGCCGTACGCCACCGCCGAACGGGATCCATGTGTACGTGCCGGCCGGGCGCTCCAGGAAACGCTCGGGGATGAAGCTGAGCGGGCGGGGGTAGATGTCCACGCGGCGGTGCACGAGATGCACGCACGGCGCGACGGTCGTGCCCGCCGGGATCGTGTAGCCGCCGAGTCGCATCGGCGCCAGCAGCTTGCGCACAACGATCGGCGCCGCCGGGCACAGGCGCAGCGTCTCCTTCACCACGGCGTCGAGATAGCTGTCCTCGACACCCTCCTCCAGCTCGGCGCGCAGGCGCGCAAGCTTCTCAGGATGGCGCAACACGCGCTCAAACGCCCACGACAGCAAGCTCGAAGTGGGACCGTCGGTCAGCAACGTCACGAGTTCGTCGCGCAAGTCCTGTTCGCTCATCGGCGAGCCGTCCTCATAGCGCGCTTCGCCGAGCATCGCGGCGATGTCCGTGCCGTCGGTGCAGTCCGGTTCCTGTTGGCGGCGGCGCACCTGCTCGAGCACCGAGTCCTCGACCGGACCCATCATCGTGTGGTAATCGGTTTTGCCCGCCAGTCGGCTCGGCCCGGCGGCCGCCAGCAATGTCAAACGGCGCGGATCGTTCATCCAGTTAGTGAGAGCGCGCAGCCGGGTGCGCAACAATCGCAGGCTGTCGGTTTCCACAGGTCCGAACACGACGCGCATGATCGCCTCGAGCGTTATCTCCTGCATGCGCGGCCACAGCTCAAACGGTTCCCCAGTCGGCCAGCCAGCCAGCTCGCGACGGGTAATGTCGGCCATCATCTCGCTGTAGCCCTGCATGCGCTCGCCGTGAAACGGGGGCAGCATCAGCTTGCGGCGCCTGACGTGCTCAGGCTCCTCCAACAGCATCACCGAACGGGGACCCAGCAGCGGGCCGAGGATCGAGTTGGCGACGCCCACGCCGAGCACGGCGTGATCGGCGGTGAACACGCGCCTGACATCCTGCGGATCGCTGAGGATCACCCACGTGCCGGAGTGGCGCACGCGCACTGTGAACACGTCGCCGTAGCGCTCGCGGCAGCGCTCCAGGAACACCAGTGGACGGCGGGCCCACGCGATCGCCTGAAGCGCGCTCGGCATGCGCGGACCGGGGGGCAGGCCCGACCGCGACAGGGCGAGCGGGGAAGACGGCGAGACAGTGCTCATCGGGTCATCCGCGGACGCCCGCCCAGTGATCTGAATATGTGGTTCGTCGGAAGATATGATACTCTCCCGCCGCACAACCAACCCCGTCGAGGGTGCCCGCCGGCGTGTCGGCGGGCACTTCGATTTGGATGGCTTGCGCCATCGCGCACCAGTACCTTAAGCGGTGAAAGGGCCGGACTTAAAATCCGGTGATCCGGGTTCGAGCCCCGGCTGGTGCATCGGCTCGAAGCGGGCGTCATCGCTCGCGCTCTCCGGTGCCCGCCGGCGCGTCGATCAGCTCGTCCTCCATCCTGCAGGTCGCCTCGATCAACAGCTCGAACAGCGCCTCGGTGAAATCCGCCGGCAGGCTAACCTCGCCACCGCGGGCCAGATAACGGGCGCGCACGTGCGCCACACGCTCAGGTTGCATCATCGGGATATCGTGCTCGCGCTTGTGTTCGGCCACCTCGCGGCACACGTGGAAACGCTCACCGAGCAGCCGCGTAATCTCCTCGTCGAGGAAGTCCAGGCGGCGACGAAACGGCTCGAGGTCGCCCGCGCTCACGCGAGGCTCCCACCGAGCAGGCCCGTCGCGAACGCGTGGCTGCAGCGCGCCAGCTCATCGAGCGAATAGCCGCCCTCCTGAACCACGCACACCGGCAGCTTCGAGTCGGCCAGCGCGCTACCGATTCGCTGGAAGATCTCAGGCGGGAAATCCCACGTGCCGTGTGGGTCGCCCGCGACCGTGTCGTAGCCCAGCGATAGCACTAGCGCCGCGTGTGAGCGCGCCAGCTCTTCGACGGCGCCGCTCAACGCCCACAGGTAGGTCTCGGCGTCCGGTGCGCTGGTGAACTCCACGAAGCGCTCGCGCTCGCCGGGCTCCACGCGTCGCCACGGTACCTCGGCGATCGTGGAGGCGTGCAGCGAACAGAGGCTGATATTCCGGTGGGGCTCGAGGATCGCCGAGGTACCGGTGGGGAAGTGGAAGTCCAGGTCGAGGATCGCCACGGGCTGCACGCCAGCCTCACACAGCGCGTAGGCCGCCGCCGCCGCCGTGTTCAGGTAACAGTAGCCACCCAGCCACGCGGGGCCGGCGTGATGGCCTGGCGGACGGCACAGCGCGTAAGTGAAGCGGGCTCCCGCCACGATCCGGTGGGCCGCCGTGATCGCCGTGCGCACACCCTCAAAAGCTGTGCTCACAACGCCCGCCCACACCGGACTGTCGGCCGGTAGGCCCGGAGGCGCCCACTCGGGCATCATCCGTGGCTCCTGCGAGCTGACCCCACGAAGCGCATCGAGATACTCGCGCTCGTGCAGCGCACCCAGGATCCGCTCCACGTCCTCGGCGCGGGCGTCGGAGACGGTCGCGCACACGCTCGGGTGGCGCGTCAGCCCGCTACGCAGCTCTGAGGTACGGCGCCGGTCGTCGCGACCACGCATCTTGCGCCCGTGACGGTCGAGGATCCACGGCGCTCCGTCGCCGTTGCCGTTGTGCTCCTGGCGCTGCTCGACCATCAGCAGCCCGCTCACCACAGCGACCGCCGCATGCGCATCCCGATCGTCGTAAAACCGCAATTGACGTAGAACGCCTCGGTCGCCGCCAGGTAGGGAAAACGCTCGCTCGGCAAGCCGACCTCCAGGCGCGTCACGCCCTGCTCGCGCGCGAGATCAAACAACGCGACGATCAGGTCCCCACCGATCGTGTTACAACGCCAAGCAGGGTGCACCCACAGCTCCTGGATCAACCCATAGCGGCCCGCCACGCGCAGCGCGTACTGCCAGCTCACGCCGAGCACCCCGACGATCTCACCCTCGTTGTCGGCGAGGAGCAGCGCGCCCGCGTCGCAGTCCTCGATTAGTTCACAGGCAGCGTGCTCGAGCGCCTCAAGCGCGGGCGGCTCACCGCCAAGCTCGAGCAGCAGATCGCGCACACCGGCCGCCACCGCCGCCACATCAGCGTGGGTGGCCATCCGGATTCGCCAACTGCTCTCGATCCAGTCGGCTTCGGAATCGGGTCCGATCGGGGCGGTACCGTTCACGACGCGCTCCCCGCCAGCTCTGCGTGGCGCGGCTCGAGCTCGACGCTCCACGCCGCCTGTGAGTCACTGCCGGTGAGCGCGCGCGCGATCGCCGCCATCGGCGCGTGCGCCTTCAGCAGGATCTCCTCGAACTCCTCCTGCGGATCTGACTGCATCACGATCGCGCCGCCCGCGCCGATCGTGGTGGCGCCCGGGCGCAGCACGATCGTGCGGATCACGATGCTCAGATCGACGCTGCCGTCGAGGCCGAAATAGCCAATCGCGCCCGAGTAGACACCGCGCGCCTCGCGCTCGATGTCGTCGATGATCTCCATCGTGCGCAGCTTCGGCGCGCCCGTCATCGACCCGCCCGGGAAGCACGCGCGCACGCAATCAACCGGTGTACGTCCGCCCTCCAGCACGCCCGTCACGTTCGAGATCATCTGGTGCACCGTCGCGTAGCGCTCGATCACCATCAGCTCCGGCACGCGCACCGTGTTGACTTCGCACACGCGACCGAGGTCGTTGCGCAACAGATCCACGATCATCAAGTGCTCGGCGAACGTCTTTTCATCGCCCTGCAACTGCGCGCGGCTAGCCTCGTCGGCGAGCGGGTCGGCGGCGCGCGGGGCGGTGCCCTTGATCGGGCGTGCCTGCACGCGTCGCTCGCGATCGACGGACAGAAAACGCTCCGGTGAGCTGCTCACGAGCGCCAGCTCGCCCAGCTTCAGATACGCGGCGAACGGCGCCGGGTTGGAGCGGCGCAGGCCACGGTAAAGCTCCCACGGGTCTGGGGAGGCGTCGGTGTGGATCTGGTCGGTCAGGCACACCTCATAGGACTCGCCGGCGGCAAGCGCGCTCTGACAACGGGCGATGTCAGCCAGGTACTGCTCGCGGCCACGCCCGACGCGGAACACGACCGGTGTGTCTTGGGGATTATTGTGCGTACTTGGTGGTGTCATGTCGGGTGCTGGTGCAGCGAGCGCCTCATGCACCGCCCGCTCTGCCTGCTCGAGCCAGCGCTCGGCCTCTGGTTCCTCACCCGAGCTGAGCGCCATCACGTGAGTCCGCCGCGCGACGTGGTCGATCGCGATCACGCGGTTGGCGAACATCAGCACCGCGTCCGGCAGATCGGAGCTGTGCACGTTGGAGGCGCCACAGTCCCCCTTGCACTCATAGCCGAGATAGCCGACGAAACCGCCGATCAGACCGCGCGCCGGTTGCGCACAGGGCTCCAACCCACGCTCTTCCAGTTCGCGCTCGAGCACTCCGAAGATCGACCCATCCTCCATAGAAGTTCCATGCGCGTCGTGGCGCGTCACGGTCCCCTGCTCCACGTCGTATTCGAGCACAGCACGGTCTGGGCCGCCTGTCGTGCCCAGATAGGAGGCCTGCGCCAGCTGCGTTGGCGCGCCGCCGCTGTCCAACCAGAAAGCGTGCTCGGCGTCGGCCAACAATCGTTCGAACAGCAGCTCGGCCGGGGCCTCGCCCTCGATCGTGCGCACCGCGAGTGTCATCTGGGAGGCGCCCACCGCGCGCTTGCGACAACGCCGGGGCGGCACACTCGGCCTGTTCAAGCGTCCGCGTCGCGGCGGCTTGCGCTCGGCCGCCAGCGCGTAGAAGTTCTCGACCAGCCTGTGGCCCTGCTCGGTCGAGATCGACTCGGGGTGGAACTGCACCCCCCACAGCGGGCGGCGCGCGTGTTCGATGCCCATCACTACCCCCTCGGGGGTCCACGCGACCTCGCGGCCCTCCTGTCCGAGTGAGCCGCACACCGCGAGCGAGTGGTAGCGCACGACTTTGAAGCCCTGCGGGATGCCCTCGAACAGGCCCGTGCCGGTGTGGCGTACGTCTGAGAGACGCCCGTGCATCACCGTCGGGGCATAAGTGACCGTCGCTTTCAGCACGTGTCCGAGGCCCTGGTGGCCGAGGCACACGCCGAGCACCGGCACCTCGCTGGAGCGCAGGATGTCAGAGCACACACCGAAGTCGTGCCAGCGGTCCGGGCGGCCGGGGCCGGGAGATAGCACGATCGCGTCGAAGTCCCAGCGCGACAGCGCGCGCCAGGAGATCATGTCGTTGTGCACCACGATCGGCTCCTCGCCGCTGACGGCCGCCAGCAGGTGGAACACGTTGTAGGTGTAGGAGTCGTAGTTGTCGACCAGCAGTGTGCTCATATCCATGGTCCTCCAATCCATGCCTCCCAAAGCAGGCATGGTTGTGGATGCTCTTCAACCCATGTCCCCCGGAGGGGACATGATCGCTTGCGGGTGTAGAGGGAGGCGCCCATCACCGGCCCGCCTCCAGCCCCAGTCCGCGCGCGCTGCGGTCAAGCAGCGTGTGGATCACACGCTCCACGTGGCTCGAGCGCTCGCGCTCGGTGTACCAGCGCGCGAGATGACGCAGGTACAGCGCCAGCGGGGTCACGTCGTAGCGCTCGACCGCCAGGCGCAAGTGGCGACGGTAGATCTCCGACTGCACGACCGCGCAACGATAGTCGGGGTCCTCGGCCGGCCGGCGCCCCGACGAGACACGCTGCGCGCCGCGGTGCGCGCGTGCGCGCACCAGATCCCAGCCGAGGCTCTCGCGCTCGCTCAGCAGCTTGTCGGTGTCGAAGTCCACGCGCGGGGTCACCGGGTAGGGCAGGAAGTAGCCGAGCGCGATCTGCGCGGGGATCCGTTCGGGGGCCGGGTGCGCGCGACGCAGCTCGCGCGCCCGCGGGTCGGTGTCGATTCGCTGCTCGATCCACTCGATCAAGTCGTCGATCAACAGTCCTCCTTCCTCGCTGGAGCTGACCGCCCGCTTCTGCTGGGAGACCATCCCGTGGAAGATGTCGCGGGTGGGGTGGATGCCGCGATGCAGCGCTCCGTTCTCCGCCGGGGTCAGCTCGCTCATCAGGTTGCGAATGCCGGTCGCGTGCGAGACCCACTCCGTGCCGCAGATCTGAAGCGTCGTGACTCCCTCAAGGCCCGGCGCCGCCATCCAGTAGGACACGGCGCGCATGTGCTGGGTCGTCTGGCCGTCTGCGCGCACGAGCGGCATCTCCTCCAGGTCCTCCAGGCCCGTCGAGTAGATCACGACGCCGTCCTCGCGGCGGTGCAGCTTGCCTTCACGCAAGCCCCGTTCGCACAGCTCGGCGCCGTCCTGCAAGAAATCCGACTCGAAGAACACGCGGTCAAAAGCCACTCCGAGGCGCGCCAGCGTCTTGCGCTGTCCCGATATCACCCACGCACGCGTCTTGAACCACAGCTCCAGCGCCTCGGCGTCGCCCTCCATCACTCGTTTGAGCAGCTCATCCGCGGCGTCGTCGCGCATCCGCAGCTCACGCGTCAGCGAGTCCTCGCGCTCGTCCACTCCCTGCTCGGCGATCGCGCCGGCCGCGACGTAGTCGGCGTAACAGAGCCCCACGAAGTGGTCGCTCTTCTGGTCACCCTCCGGCCACGACTGGGCGTGATGGCCGCTGCGGATGATGCCCGCCATCGCCTCGCCCATACTGCGTCCCGCATCGGAGATGATGCTGCGCCGCTCGACCTCGCCGCCGCCCTGTTCAAGCGCGGCCGCCAGCGCGTTGCCCAGCGTCAGATTGCGCAAGTGGCCCACATGCAGCGCCTTGGTCGCGTTCGCGTCCCAGAACTGCACGGCGTAGCGGCGCGCGCGGGCGAGATCGACAAGCGTCGCTTCGGCGCCTCCGCCGGCCTCAAGCGCCGCGCCGGTCGTCTCGATCCAACCGTCGTCCAAGCGCAGCTCCACGCCCTCGCCCGTGCGCGTCAGTCGATCCGCCCACGGCTGGCTCTCCACGCGCTCCAGAGTCCCCAGCGACTCGGCGTCGCGCTCCCACTCGGGCCTGCGCGGCACGAGCTTGATGTCGAAGCGCCCATTCGGGATCCGTGGCGCACGGGCGGCCCACGGCGCGGGAGCGTCATCCAAATGCTCTGCTTCCTCGAAATAGTCAAAAAGGTTGGTTGTCATGAGCATGCGAAGAAGTTGAACCGAGCATACCGAAAGCGGCGCCGATAGTGAGAAACATCGAACACGCTCAGAAGCGCGCTTTTCACTGTGATCGACATGCTGCCCAAAGTAAGAAACATTTGCGCGGTTTTGCTTGCGTTACGGGGTGAGACCTGATAGGAAACACCCGGCCCCTCCAGGCTAACCGGCGTCGGGATGCCTGACCTGAACTGAGCAAAGACGTGCATCCCGGCGTCGGTCCCCGCTAATACCCACTGTCTATTGACTATCCCGGCAAGAAAGGGTGCGGTGAGAAGATTTTCCCATGGCGACACATGATCGACGTATAGTCTTACGCCGTGCGTGAGATACGCCTGTACGATTCGCTCACGGGCCAGCTCGTGCCGGTCAGCGCGGGTGATGCCATCAGGGTCGAGGTGCGCACATCGCCCACCGGCTCCGAAGGCGCCGTTAACGTCGAGTCGACGCGTCCGCTCGTGCTGTTCAGCTTCCTGGAGCGCTTCCTGCAACGCGAAGGCTTCGGCACGAAGTTCCTGTTCGACTCGCCCTCCAGTGAAGACACGCTGTACGAGCTCTCCGAAGACTTCGAGCCGCCCGGCGCGTCAGACTCGATCGTGACCCCGGAAATCGAGATGAGCCTGCTCGAGGTGCCTCGCTCGGAGGTCGAGCATTGGGTCAACGTGTGCTTCGGAGGCGGGCGCGAGGAAGACGAATGGCAGCACATCCCGCAGGGTGAGCGGATCACGCTGAGCGATGCCCTCAGAGAGTTTGGTCACCCGGCGGTCGCGATGTACCTGCTCGGCACGCACTACTCGCTCCCGCTCGGCGACGCGTTCCTGGGTCTACAGACTGGCTTACGGCACATTCAGCGGTTGCGCGACGTCCTGCTAACGCTCGCGCCCGACGAGCCCAGCCCGCCCGACATGCGCCACCACGTCGAGGCTTTCCGCGACGCGCTGGCCGACGATCTCGACACGCCACTCGCGTTCGTCGTGCTGTTCGAATGGGTGCTCGAGGCCGAGCGCCGCGGCGGCGGCGTCGGAGATGGCGACCTGCGCATCATGCTCGAGGTGCTCGAGCTCGACGATCTGGCCTCTCCGGTCAGAGCGCCATAGGCGCTCCCATAACCAGGGCTGGCCGAGCAACCGATGCCGCGTGTGAGCGTGATCGTTCCGGCTCACAACGCGGCCCGTTTCATCGAGCAGACGATCGAGTCGGTCCGTGCGCAGACATATCGCGATTGGGAGCTCATCGTGGTGGACGACGGCTCCAGCGACGCTACCTGGGAGCTGCTGCAAAACGCCGGGTCGCGCGTGCGCAGCTTCCGCAGAGAGCACGCCGGCGGCCCCGCGCTAGCGCGCAACCTGGCGCTCGCAAACGCCACTGGCGAGCTTGTGGCGTTCCTGGACGCCGACGACCTGCTGCTCGCGCGCTACCTGGAGAGCCAACTCAACTGCTATGAGGCCGCGATCCGCCGCCACGAGCGCGCCGGGGTGGACGAGCGCGCCCGGGTGGGATTGGTGGCCTGCGACGCACAGATCATGATCGAGGAGCAATACGTCCCCTACACACATCTGCAGCGCCTCGCCGACCGCCACGCGCCGATAACCCTAGAGCGCGTGCTGCGGGGCAACCCGATCTTCATAGCGTGCCTGGTGCCCACCGCGGTGGGCGAAGCCGTCGACTGGTTCGATCCCGAGCTGTTCGGCACCGAGGACTTCGGGTTGTGGATCAAGATCCTCGAGGCGGGCTATCGAGCGGTACTCAACGATGAGGTGCTGGCCGTCTACCGTCGCACGGCCGGCAGCGTCTCCTCGAACATCGCAAGCCAGGGCCTGAACAACCGCCGCGCATATGAGCTGGCCCTGGACCGCGGACGCCTCACCGCAGGGCAACGTCGCATCGCGCGGCGGGCGATCCGCTACAACCGTGCCATGGAGCGGGTGGCGCTCCTGCGCTTCAAAGGGACTCCGGGAGTCAACTCGGGTGTGCGCGGGTTGCGCAGTCTGCCGCTGCTGCTGTGGGTGGCGCTCGTCAACCCACGCATGTGGCCGCAGTGGTTCGAGTTGCTGCGCAGCGGACGGGCCAAGGACGCAGCCCAGCTGCGTGCCCACCCATGAACGACGACATCACGGTCATCATCACCTGCTTTGATTACGGCGCCTTCCTGGGCGAATGCGTTCACAGCGCGCTCGCCCAAGCGGGCGGCGAGCCTCAAGTGATCGTCATCGACGACGGGTCCACCGACACACAGACGCTCGCCGAGCTCGATCGACTGCCGCCGCGAGTGCAGCTCATAAGACAGCCAAACGCGGGGCTCGCCGCCGCCCGCAATGGCGCTCTGCGACAGGTCCACACGCCATACGCGTTGGTCCTCGACGCCGACGATCGACTGCCCGCCGACGCGCTGCGGCGACTGCGCGAACCGCTCGACGCCGAGCCGACGCTCGGCTTCAGCTACGGGATCATGCGCTTCTTCGGTGCGTGGGAGGGAATTTTGAAGATGCCGCCCTACGATCCCTACCGCTTGCTGTTTCGCCACAACATCGGCTCCACGGCGCTGATCCGTCGCGAGCTGTTCGAGGATGTCGGCGGCTATGACCCGGCGTTCGCGGGCTACGAGGACTGGGAGTTCTGGCTGCACGCGCTCGAACACGGTTGGCGTGGACGGCGCGTGGAGGCTGTGACCCTCCTATACCGACGTCACGGCCAGACCATGTATCAAGGCGCCCGCCTGCGCTATCGCGCAAACTTTCGTCAGCTGCGCCGCAAGCACGCGGCGCTCTACATGCGCGCGGCGCGCCGGCGGCTACGGGCGCAGTCCGATCTCGGTGGCGCCGGGCGGCTGTTCTACCGCTGCTGGTGGGGCTGGCGACCGCTGCCCGCGCGCGTCGAGCTCACCCTGCAGTCCGTGCTCTGGCGACCGCGACGAACGCGCGCTTGACACGAGGATTGCTCCTAATCGCTATGGACGCGAGCAGGCTGGCGCTCATACTGACTAGAGGCCTGCTCGTTGACGGCGGGCGCGCACGCGCCCGAGCGCTACGGCCAGTCGTCGGCGCCCCTCAGAGATCGTTGCCGCGCGTGCCGTGCGCGCCCTTGCCAACAGATCGGGGGTGGAGCAAAACGAAGTGATGCGCACCAGGCTTCCCCCGAACTGGGCCTTGTAGTCGGTGATGCGTCGCTCCTTCGCTGAGCTCTCATCTGCGCGTGCGCGCCCCAGCTCAAACGTGCGCACTCCGTGCTGGCGACAAGCGGCGATCGCTCCGTGCAGACAGAGCGGATTGGCCCGCGAGCTCAGCCCAACCGCCGAGCTGCAACCGCTCCAATAGATCGCCCGCGACTGGTAGGCGTGGCAGATAGCTCCGGCCAGTGGAGTGCCCTCGCGGTCGAGCGCAAGCACGACCAAATCGTCGCCGCCGCTAGCCGCGATCGACTCGCTCAGATTCAGCCAATAGTCGGGCAGCTTCGCCAGCAGGCCGGTGCGCGTCCAGGACTCCTCGTGCAGCGGCTGGAAGCGGGCGTAGACGCTCGCTCGCGCGCGCGGATCGGCCGTGTGCACATACTCGACGGTGAGCCCACGCCGGATCGCTTGACGGATCTGGTTGCGCGCGTCGGGATCGTAGGCGCTCAGCGCCTCACCGGTCAGCCAGTCGCTGTCGATCGCAAACGCCCACGGGTAGTGCCCGCGCGCCAGCGGGATCTCACCGGGATCGGGCAGGTAGTGCAGGTCGCACAGCCGTCCGTAGAGCGGATCGAGCGCCAGACCCTCGCTCTCGATCAGCTGTTGCAGCAAGCTCACGCGTCCGAGGTCCTCGTAGGCGGGCGCCTGGGCCGACTGGCGCACGCGGAACAGAAGCTGATGGTTGATCGACAGCAGCTCGCCCAGCGCCGCGACAGAGCGGCGCAGGGTCCCCTCGCGGCGAGTGTCCGGAAAGACGACACCGCTGTAGCCGCTGTCGAGGCCCGTAGCGTTCCAGGAGTGAATCGCGAGGGCAAACAGGGCGTTGCCCTCGCGCGATATGAGAAACACGTCGGCGCGAGCGTCTTGGGTGCGATTGAAGTCGATGAAGGGTCCGAGGTGATAAAGCGTGTGGTCCGGCGAGCGGCTCAGCCAGCGTGTCACCGTGTCACGGCTGTCGGGGTCGCTGAGCGCGCGCATGGTGCACCCCTGAGGAAGGCGCAGCACACCCGCCGCTGGCTTCGCGCCGCCATGTGGTGCGCGCGGGCGCAGGCGCGAAACGGTCAGGTTCATGTCGGGACTCATTCTAGATTTTGGCACGGTCTCCGCCAAGCGAACCCCGATATTGTGGCCACATGAGCGCGCCCGCCGCTGCCGCCAAGCTCGTGCGCAACACCTTGGCCAATGGCATCGGCAGCCTGGTGGGGATCCTGGTCGGGTTGGTCCTCACGCCGTTTCTGATTCACCGGCTGGGGCTCGAGGCCTATGGTGTATGGGCGCTCGCGCTAACACTCACGTTCGCCGGAGGATACGCGTCAGTCTCAGAGCTCGGCATCGAGGGCGCCACGGTTCGCTACGTCGCCGAGTCGAGCGCCGACCAAGATTTGGCGGCGCTGAACCGCTCGGTTTGCACCAGCCTGGCCGTCTTCTGCGCGATCGCTGTGGTGCTCGCACCGATCGCGGTCCTGCTCGCGCATCCGTTCGTCCTGCTGTTCGGCGTGCCGCCTCATCTGCGTGACGCGGCCACCACCTGTTTTGCGCTAGTGGGTGGCCAACTGGCCTTCGAGCTACCGGCGCGCGCGTTCGTGGCCGTGCTCGAGGGCACACAGAACTTCATCGTGTTCCAGGGCGTGGAACTTGGCCGTGCGCTGCTGCAGGCGGCCCTGTACGTGATCGTGATCCTGCGGGGCTGGGGCATAGCCGGGCTCGGAGGCGCACTCGCGGTAAGCTCGCTCGCCGCCCTGTTGGCCTATTGGATCCTGGCCCATCGAGCGGTCGTGGGTCTGCGTGCGAGCCCCCTCGGGGCTAGCCGCTCAGAGCTCGCTCGACTCGTGCGCTTCGGCGGCGGAGTGTTCACATTGCGATTGGTGAGCACCGTGTACAACCAGATGGACAGGCTGATCGTGGGCATCGCGCTTGGACCGCGGCCGGTCGGACTCTATGAAATCGCCAACAAGATCAATCTCGGCGTCGGCACGATCGGTTCGGTGTCGGTCTCCGCGGTGGTTCCCGCCGCGGCCTCGTTGCGTCGCGAGGCGAGATTGCTGCGCGACATGTTCCTACGCGGATCCTGCTACGCAACCGCCGCCGCGCTGCCGTTCGCGGTCGCCGCGTTCATCTTCGCCAAGCCGCTGCTGCTGTCTTGGATCGGTCCCAGCGCCGCCCCGGCGGTCGGCGCCGTGCGCCTGTTCGCCGCCTATGAGGTTCTGCAGATGGTCAACAACGTCGGATCGACGATGCTCTACGGGCTGGGTAGGATCCGCCTTCCGCTGATCGTCAACGCGTTGGCGACACTGCTCAACCTCGCGCTGTCGATAGCGCTCGTGCACCCACTCGGCTTCTCGGGAGTGATCGTTGGAACGCTACTGGCGAATGGACTGGCGTGGCCCGTGCTGCTCTGGTACTACCTGAGGATGTTCGATTGCTCTCTGCGGACGTGGATGGGACGACTGGTGGCTCCCAACCTGCCAGGTCTAGTCCTGCAGCTCGGCGTGTCGCTTGCGCTGTACGCGAGCGTCGGACAGCACACACGCTCGCTGCTCGTGGCGATCTCACTATTCGGCGTCTCGGTCGCAGTCTCACTGGTGGCCTTCGTGCTGCTCGGCGTGCGCGGCGAGGATCGCCGCGCGCTGGTGAACACGCTGCGCCGCGCGGCGAGCCGCCAGCCTCGTGAGGTCTCGGCATGAGCCGCCAACCTTGTGAGGTCTCGGCATGAGCCGCCAGCCTCGTGAGGTCTCGGCATGAGCCGCCAACCTCGTGAGGTCTCGGCATGAGTGAGAACCTGGTACGCGACATCCACGACGTCGTGGCCGACAGCCAGAACCCGGCGGAGGCGAGCGTGCGACCGCCGGGTACCACGCGACGCGAGCTGCGCGCCATGCAGCGCGACGTGCTGCGCAAGCTGCAACTCGGGTCCAACACGAGCGTCGCTGAGATCGGTTGCGGCGTTGGGCTGCTCGGCGTGCCCGTCGCCGAACGCGCCACACGCTACCTAGGCCTTGACTTCGCCCCACAAGCGGTACGGGTCGCCAACGAACGCTTGCAAGCGGCAGGAATAAGCGATCGCGCCGGCGCGCTCTGCCTGGACATGTTGAGCGTCACCGACGAGCGGCTGCGCGAGCTTGGGCACTTTGACCGCGTGCTCGTATACGCCGTGCTTCACTTCGCGCGCAGCGAGCGGGAGGGCGTGTGCTTCCTGCAGCGCACGGTTGACCTGCTGGCTCCCGGCGGCAGGGCGCTCGTCGGCAACGTGCCGCTCGAGGACCTGCGCGTCGACTGGACGCCAAGCGAGCAGCCCCCGCAAGGTATGCGCGCGCGCCTGCTCGCCGCGGGGCGCTGGATCGCCACCCCGGGCGTCGCGCCGGTTCCGCTAACCCGTCGTTGGAAGACACGCAGCGCGCTCGAGCGGATCGTGAAGCTCAGAAGTCAATCGCAAGTTGAGCGTTTCGTGCCCGTCCTGTTGCCCGCCAGCTACACGCTCAACTTGAGCACCACGGTCGTCGAGCGCTGGCTTTCCGCGTTGCACGGAGAGTTCACGCATCATTGGGAGCTCCCGTCCCCGGGCGTGCCACTCGCGCCCGCTCGCGCGGACCTGATCCTTCTGCGCCACTAGTCCTGTGCGCGGGTGGGATCGTTGGATGAGCCGCTCTAACACACAGACGGCGCCTTGCGGTGGAGTGCGCTTGTCGGTGCCCGCTGGGTATCGCGCCCACTGGTTGAGTGTTCCCGGGGATCGTGTCCAGATAGAACAATGGACGTCGGCGGCGCGCGAGAGCAGCGTCTACAACGCCCCCTCCTACGTGGAGTTCGCCCGCAAGCAAAACGGCTACGCCGACCTGTTGTGGCTGACGCGCAACGGCAATCCAGTGCTTGGCCTTCCGGTCCATCCGCTCGGAGATCTCGCTGTCAGCACCGGCTATTCAGGCGTGATGTTCGCCGCTGGGTCACGCGAGGCGTCGCTGCGGCGAGGAGTGACGGCGCTCGTAGAGCTGTTGGCGGCAAACACGCGCCTGGGATTTGAGATCCTGCAGTCCGCCCAGGCACCCGCATATGAGGATTCCGCGTGTCTCGCCAGCCTGGCCTTCCTGTTCGCTTGCAATGGGCTCAAGGGGCCGTCTCTGTACTCGCGCATCCTCGATATCGAGCCACTCGCCGGTAGCTCTGTCGGCGCGCCTGAGGTGTGTGGCGAGCTGCTGCTGGAGCACGGTCTGCGTCCCTATCAGGCGGAGCTGCGCAATCAGATCCGCCAAGCGATTCGCCGTGGGCTGCATGTGACCTGCGCGATGCCTCGCACCGACGCCGAAGTGCACGCCGCCTACGGCGAGTTCACCCCACTGCACCAAGAGTCTTGGAGGCGCACGGGGATGACGCCGCATCCGTTGGAGTACTGGACCGCGCTGGCACGCGCGATCGTGGACGCAGGAGGCCGCGACATGGTGGTTTGTGCGCGCGATGGCGCCGGCACGGCGCTGGGCGCTGTGACTTGCCATCTCCGCGGCGATCGAGCGCTGTATTGGGCCGGCGCAAGCAGCGAGCGAGGGCTGGCCGGGCGTGCCAACCCATTGTGCCTGCACGCCGCGATCCAGGCGTGCCGTCAGCTCGGCATACGACGCTTCGAGCTGGGCCGGTTCAACGCTCGTGAGTCCTCGCGCAAGGAGCTCGCGATCACGCGCTACAAGGCACAGTTCGGCGGTGACTTGGTGCGGATCGTCGGCTTCAAGACGCGCCCACCAGCGAGTGCCGTCGCCGTGCGCCGGGCGCTGGGGGGGCTGAGAGACGCACTCCCGTCATTTCGTCCCTAGATCCACCATCCTCACCTACATTAACAACGACTCAGCAAACTGGTGTGGGGGCGTACTATCAGAGTACGCCCCCACACCTAATGTCACAATAAGCTACTCCAATACACTACTGTATCATGCTACTTCCGGCGTTAAGGAAAGTGTCGAATCTAATAATTCAAGCCCACTCACACTTAATGCGTCATCGAAAAATTTTCCCTGGATTAAGAACTGGCGGGCGCCACCGATAGTACAGTTGTCGGCTTCTTCTTCATTTTCATCTGTTTCACTGAAATCTGTTTCGATTTCTTCAGTGCTCGTGTCGTTGACGTCCGTCGATGTCATGTCTTCGCCAGTACAAGTGTCGGTAACTTTTACCCCTAGCGCCGAACATTCAATTCGCCAGCCAGGTGCGCCGTTCCCGTCACTGCCATAGAAAGTTAAGTATACGCCGTTGGCCTTCTGCACCAACTGTATTAACCACGGTAGGTTTATTGATTCAACTTTCGAACAAGTGACACCTGACGTCATAGATTCAAATTCTGGACATTCGAATGAGATCTCCTCACCTTCACCGTTTGCGTTAAGAGAATCTAAACCTTTTACGATTTTAAGACATAAGACATCTGGTTTCAGGGTCGCGTTCATGTCTTCTACTAATATCCCTTCGGCATTAGTTGTTACATCAGAGTTTACTTCCTGTGTTAATGCCAGGGTTGCTCCGTCAACTAACCACTGTGCCGTTTCTTGTGCCAAGGCTGTGCTGACAGACACTGCGCAAAACGTAAAAAGAGCAAACAGTGTGGCGCCTATTATATGAACTCTCTTCATCTCTGATACCTTCCTATTTTGGTGGTTGGTCGACCGCTTATTTCGAGGCTTGATATGCCTGGCGGCCGACAAGGTCCAGGAGTTAGAGACACAAAGCTCTAACTCTAGGTTTAAGTATTATTCCGAAAAATAGAATAATATTAGAGAGTAGCAATGCCCGTAAGGCTTGTCAAGCAAAAATGAGTACTCAACACCGCGGCGAGGAGCGCTCGAGCCTTACTAGGCCCTCTCCGTCGAGGCCGATTACGTGAAAGCCCGCGCTGGCAAACGAACGTAGGGAGGCTTCGTGCCCGGGCTTGACGTGCGCACAGAGCGTGCTCACACCGGACTCGGCCAACGCGCGCGCCGCTGACTGGGTCAGCACGGCGGCGCCGAGCCCGCGGCCGCGCGCCTGCGGATCCAGCACGACATGCAGCTCGGTCGTGCCATCGACCGCGGGGCCGGCGCGTACGTGGCCAATGGGGATCCCGCCGGATTCGGCGATCCACAGCCGTGTCGTGTCGTCGCCCAGCGCACGCTCGAGCCAGCTCGCATGCTCTGCGGGTGAGATCTCGTGTGCGCTTCGTGACCAGCGTCGGGTCTCAGGATCGTTACGCCACGCGCGCAGACGCTCCCCATCGCCGTACCCGACGACGCGCAGCGTCACGGCCGGCGCGAGTCTCACCCTGCGCCCGTCCCGCGATGAGACTCGCGCCGCGTCGAGCACCGCGAGCACGTGCTGGGCCTCGGTGGCCGCAACGGGCGCCGGCGCGCCGTCGGACACCGCCGTCAGGAACCGCTCCAGTTGCCTGTTGTAAGTGGGGGTGACGTCGCTTCGCAACTGACGCTCAGACGCCGTTCCCGAGCTGTCCCAGCGGGTCAGATGCTGCTCCTCCCAACTCCAGTGCAAAGTTCCCCCAGACCCCACGATCCGACAGCCACGAGTGTATGCATGGTCAACATAGTCGACGGCCAGCTCGGCCACGCCTCCCGAGGCGAGCTCGAGCGTGATCGACGCGACATCCTCGACGTCGGTCTCAAGCTCTGAGGCATGGCGCGTGAGCGCGCTCACCGAGCTAGCGCGACCGGCAAGCCACAACAGGTAGTCGAGCTCGTGCACGGCCACGTCGAGCAGCACACCGCCGCCCAGCTCCCTGCGAGCGCTATAGCTGTCGCGGTAGTCGCTTGCCGGCCGCCAGCCCGGCAGCCATGAGCCGCACCACGCGGCGGCTCGCAGGATGCTCCCGACGGCGCCCGCGGCCACCAGCGCAGCCAATTCGCGCACGCCGGGGTGCTCGCGCAAGTTCATCGCGACCGACAGCATCGTGCTGCGCTCCTGAGCCAGGCAGTCGAGCTCGGCGGCGTGCGCGGCGTCAAGTGCCAGCGGCTTCTCCACGAGCACAGGCACGCCGCGCGTGATCGCCGCGCGCGCGTGCGCGACATGCTCGCTTGATGGACTAGCCACGATCGCCGCGTCAGCTTCCTGCAGGCACTCGCACACGCCGGCCGCGCGCAGCGCGCCGGGCGGCGGCGTCACAGCGGGACTCGGGTCATACACCACGAGCTCGTGGCCGAGCTCGAGCGCGATCGCCGCGTGGCGCCGTCCGATCGAGCCCTGCCCGATGACCGCGACCCTCACGGTCTCAGACCATCTCCCACGTGATCACTTCGTCGCTCTCGATGTCCACGCGCGCGATCCGACCGACCACGTGGTCGATGTGCTTGGGCGCGATGCCATAGCCGGGACGCTTGACGAGCAGATGCTCACGCGCGATCGGCGTGCCGGCTGGAATATCTTGCGCGGCGATCAGGCTGCGACGGGCGAGCCGATACATCTCCTGTGCCTCGAGCGCGCTGGGGCCTTCCAGACGGCCGCTGCCGAGGGCCTGCTCAATGGCGCGTATGCCCGCGACAAGCTGGCGCAACTCCTCAGGCTCGATCGCGAAGGGGTGATCTGGACCAGACATCCTGCGATCCAGCGTGAAGTGCTTCTCCAGGAGCTCCATCCCGGCGCCGCGCGCGCCGAGTGCCACCGCGATGCCCGTGGTGTGGTCGGAGAGGCCGACCGGGACGCCGAAGGCCGCGCGCATGGTGCTCATGGCACGCAGGTTCACGATCTCCGGCGGCGAGGGATACAGCGAGGCGCAGCGCAGCAGCGCCACCTGCGTGCCACCGACACTTGCAACAGTATCGAGCGCATCATCGATCTCTCCATAGCTGGCCATGCCACACGAAAGGATCAGCGGCAGCCCGGTGGCTGCCGCGGCCGCGATCAACTCAAGATCTACGAGCTCGAACGAAGCGATCTTCATCGCTGGCGCCCCCGCGGCGCGCAGCTCTTCTACGGCGTCCCCATCGAAAGGCGTGGCGAATAGATCGATGGCGCGTGCACGGGCATGAGCGATCAGATCGCCGATCCACTCGCGCGGCAGCGCGACGTCTTCGAGCAGCTCAGACGCCGGCTTCTCGGAGATGCCCTCCAGGTAGCGAAAGTGCGGCGTCTTGCTCGAATAGAGAGCACTCCCCGAATACACCTGGAACTTGACGGCGTCAGCGCCCGCCTCGCTCGCGACGTCGATGAGCCTGCGCGCGAGGCCGATATCACGATTGTGGTTGGCGCCGGCCTCGGCGATCACGTAGGTCGGCGCGCCCTCTCCCACTGTGCGCCCGGCGATCTGGAAGCTGCTGGCGAACGAGCGCGTGGTCATGTTGCTCAGCTGGGTGTGCGAAACGCCGGCGTCAGCGGCGCTCCCTCGAGGCGGCTCTCAACACTGTCAGGCAGGACGCTTGAGAGCAGCTCGAAGCTAGCCTCGTACGCCTCGATCGCGAAGTCGATATCGGCGTCTGTGTGCGCGTAGGAGATGAAGTTCGAACCGTTGAACAGGACCCCGCGCTTGATCATCTCCTGCTGAACAAGTGACTTGGCCGCAAGCGTCAACGCGTCCGGATCGGGCTCGCGCACGCTCACGATCGTCCACGGAGCGGCGCCCGAGCAGTCCACCCAGTCGCCCAGGCCGTGTCGCTCGATGGCGCCTGAGATGCCCTCCTGCAACCGTGCTCCGAGTCGCCACAGATGCTTGTGCACCGGCTCGCCCGCAAGCACGTCGAGCGTCGCGCACGCTGCCGCCAGCGACAGCGTCTCGCCGCCATGCGTACCGGAGAAGAAGACATCCTGCAGGGCGTCCATGACGTCGGCTGGACCGGCGAGCGCCGAGATCGGCATCCCGTTGCCGAGCGCCTTGCCGAAGCAGACCAAATCGGCGCGCACGCCGAAGTGCTCCTGCGCTCCGCCCGGCGCTAGGCGAAAACCGCTGATCACCTCGTCGAACACCATCAGGGCGCCGTGGCGATGCGCCAGGTCGGTCATCTCGCCCAGCAGCGCGGGCGTTGGCTCGAGCCTTCCCACCGGCTCGCACACGACGCAGGCCACCTCTCCTGACCAGCGCTCGAGCGCGGCCGAGAGTGCCTGTAGGTCTCCGAAGCGGACCGGCTGCACCAGCGAGCGGACCGCGTCAGGCACTCCCAGGTGGCGCGCGGTCGAGCCGATGTACCAGTCGTGCCAGCCGTGATAACCGGTGACGATCACGCGCTCACGACCGCTGCGCGCCCGCGCGAGACGCACGGCGGCGCTGGTCGCGTCTGAACCCGACTTGGCGAAGCGCACGCGCTCGGCGCCGGGCACGAGGGCCACGATCCGCTCGGCCAGCTCGATCTCGATCGGGTGGGGAAGCGAGAAGACGATCCCGCTACGCAGTTGCTCGAGGATGGCCCGCTCCACCGCGCGGTGGCGATGTCCAAGCAAGATCGGCCCGAGCGCCATCGGGAAATCCAGGTAACGGTTGCCGTTGACGTCCCACACATAGGCGCCTTCGGCGCGCTTGAGGTAGGCGGGAGCGACACCCTGGACCCATTGCGAGGGTCCCTTGCTGAGCGTCTGGCTGGCGCCCGGGATCAGCCTGGCACCCCGGCGCAATAGCTCGGTCGAGCGGCGCAGCGAGCGGACCTCGACAGGAGTCTGTGGGCTCATTCGCGTCGTCCCTGCGCGCGTGGGGAAAGTTCGCCGCCGAGAATTGCGCTGTCGTATGTGCGCGCTTGCCCGTTTGGGATCTCCAGTGCGCGGCGCAGCTCCTCGACCACTCGCTCGACGTCCAGCTCGCCCATCGTGGGGAAGACGGGCAACGAGAGCGCCTGCTCGTAATAGGCCTGGGTGGCATCCAGTCCCTCCATCGTGTAGCCGAGCGACCGGTACAGCCCGTGAGTCGGGATCGGGATGTAGTGCAGCTGCACGCCGATCCCACACGCGCGCAGATGGTCATAGGCCACCCGGCGGCGAGTCGCGCCCTCACGAAATCGCACGACGAAGAGGTGATAGGCGTGGCGGGCGCCCATAGCGTCAGCCGCGGCGGGAAGGCGCAGCTCGGCGATCCCGTCGAGCAGCTTGCGATAGAGATCGGCGATCCGGTTGCGCGCCATGATGAACTCGTCCAGACGCGCGAGCTGGTGCTCGCCCAAAGCACACTGGAAATCGGTGATGCGGTAGTTAAAGCCCAACGAATCGATGTCGTAGTGCCATCCACCGCGCATCACGTCCTGCTCATGAGCGCCCCGGTGTATGCCGTGGGTCCGGAAGGTTCGCAGTGCGTCGGCCAGCGAGTCCTCGTCGGTGCTCACCATGCCGCCCTCGCCGCTGGTTATCGCCTTGACGGGGTGAAAGCTGAACGTAGTCATATCGGCGGCCGCGTCCCCGCCCACCGGCAGCCCATCGCGCATCGCACCGAGCGCGTGACAGGCGTCCTCGATTATCACAAGGCCCTCGCGACGGGCCGCCTGCAGAGACCCCAGGTCGATCGGTAGCCCGGCCATCGAGACCGCGACGCACGCCTTGGCCCGCGCCGTCAGCCCGCGGTCGAGCGCCTGCTGCACGTCGAGATTGGTGGTCTCGGGATCGATGTCGCAAAACAGCGGCCTGGCGCCCACGAATAGCGCGCAGTTGGCCGAGGCGATGAAGCTGAGCGGGGTCGTGAGCAGCTCATCGCCTGGGCCCAGGCCGGCGGCGTGCGCCGCCGCGTGCAGCGCGGCCGTGCCGTTGGCGAACGCGACCGCATGGCGTGCGCCGACATACTCGCTGAAAGCGCGCTCGAAGGACTCCACCCGCGGTCCCTGCGTGAGCTGTGGATCGGCCAGTGCGGAGCTCACCGCCGCAATGTCTGCCTCGTCGATCGTCTGGCGGCCATAGGGGAGGAAATCCGTCAAGGCACCATCTGCAACGAGGGCAGCATCGCCCGCAACTGCTCAGCTGTGAGCTGATCCGGGTTGGTGTCGCTGCTGTAACGGAAACCGTCGGGGACGGGAGTACCGTGCAAATAGGGATCCTCGCGCCACAACGGGAACTCGGGGTGGATCACATAGCAGTCCTCCAGCTCGTGGGCGTGGCGCGACTCGTCCTCTGTGAGCAGGACCTCGCTCAACTTCTCTCCGGGCCGGATGCCGATGCTCACGCGCTCGGCCTCGGGAGCGACCGCTTCGGCGATCTCGCTCACGCGCATGCTTGGGATCTTCGGGACGAAGACCTCACCTCCCTCCATCAGCGCCAAACGCGAGAGCACGAAGCGAACCGCCTGCGGCAGCGTTATCCAAAAGCGCGTCATCCGCTCGTCGGTGATGGTGATGCGACCTGTGTCTGCCTGTGCGAGGAATATCGGTATCACGCTGCCGCGGCTCCCGACGACGTTGCCATAGCGCACGCTGGCGAAGCGGGCCAGGGAGTCGGCGGCCAGCGCGTTCGCCTGTGTGACGATCTTCTCCGCGCATAGCTTGGTCGCGCCGTAGAGGTTGACCGGGTTGACCGCCTTGTCGGTGCTGAGCAGCAACGTGCGCGGCACCTCGTTGGCGATCGCCGCCGCGACGACATTCTCGGCGCCGATGATGTTGGTCTGGGCGGCCTCGAACGGGTTGTACTCACAGGCGGGCACCTGCTTCAGAGCGGCGGCGTGGATGATCAAATCGACACCGCGCGTCGCGCCGATGAGCCGATTACGGTCGCGCACGTCGCCCAAGAAGAAGCGCAGCCGTCCCTCGCCCGCGTAGTAAGCCTGCATCTCGGACTGCTTCAGCTCATCTCGGCTGAAGACCCGGATGACTCTCGGATCATGCTCGGCGAGCAATGTCTCGATACAGGCTTTGCCAAATGAGCCGGTGCCGCCAGTGATGAATATGGTCTTGCCGTTCAGGTCCATTTCGCAGAGAAGGCTGTGGTGCGGATTGGCGCTCCTAGGCTGAGAAACGTCGTGTCTAGCTTAGCTGTCGGGTGCCAATTGGCGATCGCGCTCACATGTTCTGGCCGCGTTGTAGAGCTCTGTCAGAGCAATCGCCGCTCGCCGTGCGCCATGGCCATCGAATACCTTGCTGCCACGTTCGGCGAGCCGCCGGCGCGATCCGGCGTCTCGCAGCCGCTCCAGAGTGCTCGGCAAATCGGCCAGCGAGTCGCCGCTGGTCAGGTCAAGGCAAGCCGCCAAGCCGTTTGTGCGCAAGCCCCTGACGATACGACGCTGGTTGGCGACGATCGCGATGGCCACCTGCGGAATGCCCGCGCAAGCGAGCTCGTAGGTGGTCAACCCACCCGCCGTAACCGCCAGGTCGATATCGGGTACGGCATCGACCAGGGTGCCCGGCGAAGGCAATTCGATCACGCGTGGCGATCTCTCGCCGTGTGTTTCTGACTGAGCGCCACCGGCAAGCACAATCTCGGCATCCGGGAAGGTGGAGCTGACGATCGGCGTGATCTGGGCGAGCAGCGCGCGCGCAGGCAGCGACCCGCCGACGGTCACAAGCACCCTGCGGATCTCCTCGCCCGGGCGACCGGCGCCGGCGAAAGCCGGGTCCAGCGGCGCGAAGGACGGACCCGCCAACAGGCGCTCATCGGAGGGCTCGGTCCTGTCCAGGTGATAATCGAGGAGCACGCCGCGTGTCGAGCAGCGGTTTGACTCGGCCAATGTAACGACCGGAAGCGTGCGCGCCAGCTCGCAGATCGCGGCGGGGGCGATCAGATAGGAGTCGAGGACCGCGGCGTCGCATTGCCCGGCTGTGATGCCGCACGGAGCGTCGGGATTGGGTGCGCGCACATCGACCGCGGCGCGCGCCAGCAACCAGCGGGCAAGTCCCCCGTAGGCTCCCACGAAGCTCACCACCCAGCCTAGTTGCGCAAACGCCGCCGCCAGCGGTACGCAGCGCGCGACGTGCCCCGCACCGATCCACTCATCCCCCTCGCAACGGAAGGCGATGCGAGCGCCGGGGAGGGATGGGTTCGAGGGGGCATCCGGGACGCTGGGCGCACCATGAGATACCGGTCCGGGAGGCATGACCCGGGTAGCTTATGCGCCATGAGCCCTGCTGCCGGAGCGCTGGCGATCGTTCAAGCGCGCATGTCCTCGACTCGCCTGCCGGGCAAGACGCTCGCCGACGTGGATGGAGAGCCGATGCTGGCGCTCTTGCTGCGACGCTTGGCCCACGCGCGCCAGATCGACACGATCGTGATCGCCACCAGCACAGACGCCCTGGATGACCCGATCGCAGATCTCTGCCTGAATATTGGTGTCGAGCTGAGTCGCGGTCCGCGTCAGGACGTGCTCAATCGCTTTCTGATCGCGATCGGTGAACGTGACGGTCCGATCGTGCGCGTTACGGGCGACTGTCCTCTGATCGATCCCAGCGTGGTGGACGAGACGGTCAAGCGGTTCATGTCAGTGCCCAACTGTGCCTACGCGAGCAACGTGCAGCCACGTACGTACCCCGACGGCCTGGACGTGGAGGTCTTCGACGCCGCGGCCTTGCGCGCGATCGCCGGCGAGTCGCCCGGCGCGTATGACCGCGAGCACGTCACCAGCGCGATTCGCGCCCAGCCCGAGCGCTTTCGCCAGGCGGTGTTGATCGCCGCGCAGGACCTGGGTGAGTTGCGCTGGACGGTTGACGAGCCAGTGGACCTCCAGTTCATCCAAGCGGTGGTGCGACGCCTGGGCGACCGTCGTTATCAGGCCGGTCTGGCGGAGATCCTGTCCGTGGTTCGCCGCGAGCCGTCGCTGGCCACATGTCACGGACGTCGCGGTTAGCCGCTCAGCTTGTGCCCGTGCAACGTTGGTGCTCGATCACGCTGTCGAGGGTCTGCTCGAGCGATCTATCGGCGTGCCAGTTGATCGCACGCCCGCGCGAGAGAGCTCACCGCGAGCTCGTCGGGCAGGCCAAAGTCTTCGCCGTCGAGAATGCGATCGCAGATCCAGTCGAGGTAGGGGTCCGCTCCGGGTGCCAGCGCCGCGACGCCGCGCGGAGCGCGTCTCACCTTGCCGTCTTGGAGCTCGATCAGCGGGAATGGGATCATCGCGCGGAAGAAGAACATGTGGGCATAGCGCAGCGCCCCCTCAGCGTTCGTCGCGGGCAGCTCGGTGGGCTCCAACTCGATGACGCGCGCTAGGTCCTGCGCGCCTGAGATGTCGATCGTGAAGCCCCGACCGCGATAGTGAGTGTCGCCTGCGACGGCCACTGGCTTACCGCGCGCCGCGGCCTCCAGCCCGACGGTCGTGGTGTAGGTGAGCAGCAGGTCTGAGATGTCGATCAGCGCGTAGGAGGAGAGCGCGTCCGCCGCCGAGACGAAGCGAACGTTGGCGGGAATCTCCCCGAGTCGCGAGACGATGACCTCCTGCACCTCCTCGAGCGTGCCCCAGCGGGCCTCGGCCGGGTGGATGCGCACGACGAGCACGAGCTCGGTGTTTGTGGCCAGCCGCACCGCGTGCTCCACCCAGTCAAACATCGAAGCAAACCCGACGTCATGGCCGATCGTGGCGCTGTCCCACGTCACGTTGGTGAAGAGCGACACGACGCGCTCACGGCCGTTCAAGCTCAGGCGTCGGCGGAGCTCATCGGGGTCGTCCTCGGTGCGATCGTAATAGGACTCGTGAGCGCCGATCCCGCGGGCGCGGTCCTCCAGCAGGCCAATTACCTCCGAGCGCTGGCGGGCGCTCAACGGCCGATCTCTCACCGTCGCCCAGAGTCGCTCGACGTCATAGTCGGGAGCGGCCGTGTCCTGGGAGAGAACCAGTGCGCCCGCGCGTGGGGCGATCTCATACGTGGGCGCTCGCACGCCATGGTCGAGGACGACTCGGCGAATCATTCGCTCGGCCGCGAACAGCCCGTTGAGCAGGAACACGATGTCCGGTTTGAAATCCTCCAAGATCGCCTCGGCTGCGCGGCTCACTCCCTCAGCGGCCACGGCGAAGTCGTCTGCCAGCTCGTACGCGCCCGCAACGCGATCCAACTGGGTGGCCTTCAGCAGCCACGCGACGCTGACGGCCGACGCGTCGCGGTGCTCCGCCGGCGTGTCGCCCGCCGGTTGGGCAGGTGCCGCAAGGGCGTTCTCGCCCCACGGCAGGAGCTCGCGAAGCCGGTAGCGCTTCATGTCGGTGACTTCGACTATGCGGTCGGTCAGCCAGGCGCAGCGGTCGCATGGCCGCGGGTGGGCACGGCGCGCCCACCCGAGCTCGCACGCTGGCATTCCGCCTCCGCAAGTGAGAAGCGCGACCTCCGCGCCGCGCAAGCGCAGCGCCTGGGCGATGACAAGCTCGTAGGCGTTGTGCGCGGACCAGCCGCGCAGTGAAGTGACCAGGATGCGCGGGCACGTTTCGCCGGTGAGGCTCGATTCCGCGGCCGCGCCCCGACCGACCTCTGCGCTCAGCGCGGCCATACTGTCGAGCGCGAGCGCGTGGCGCTCGAAGGCCCGGTCCAGCGGGCGACGAACGCGAGCGAGCATGTGGTCGAGAGCGCTCGGCTGCAGGCTGCCCTTGCCACCAAACGAACGAAGTCTCCCCATAGGGCACATATTCGCATTATCAAGGAAAACGGAAGTTTCAGTTGTACGCGTGATTTCGCTCAACCGTGGAGCTGATGCGCAGCCTCTTGTGGAGGTCGCGGCTGCCTATCCTGTGCGCGTGCGGTTTCTCGTGCTCGAACACCATTTCGCTCAAGACATCGATGCGCTGCGGCGAGCTGGCGGCGATGCTCTTGAGCTGGAGGTCATTTCCTACGATCTGTTGCGCTCGGAGGCCCTGCGCGTCCTGCCGAAGGAGGTTGGAAGCGGTCTGGAGTCATTCACCAAGCCCGAGCTGGAGAGCCCCAGACGCCGTTATGCGGCAATTCTGCGGGAGATCCTCGAGGATCGCTTTAGCAGCTCTCCATTTGACGCGCTCCTAGCGCCATCGGACAGCTTCTTCTACGTGCGATCCGCGCCCGCGGCCGCCCACGCGCTCGGCGTGCCGTTTCTGGTCGCCCAGAAGGAGACAACGATCTCTGAGCACACGATGCGCGAGCATGCCGAGGAGATGCGCCGATTCTCGCCTCCGCTGGCCGACCGCATGACCGTCTGCAGCGAGCGACACAAGCGCTTCTGGATGCGAGCGGGGGGTGCGGCTGACCGCATCGTGGTCACCGGGCAGCCGCGATTTGACTTCTACAGGCATCCTTTGGCATGGCCCGCCGAGCTGCCATTCGGAGAGGGTGGACACAGCGTGCTGTTTCTGTCTTACGCCGTTGACGCATACCATCCAGGAGAAGGACAGGGCGTGGGCCCGTGGAGCGCTTTGCACCGGCAGACCGAGCAAGGACTGCACGAGCTCGCTCGCCGCGGTTGGCGGGTGCTGATCAAGCCCCATCCTCAGCAGCCGCTCGACTCGTTGCGCCAATGGCGTCAAGATGCCGGAGAGCTGTGGGGAAGGCGCATATTTGTGGTTGACCCGCAAGCGGATGTGCGTGCCCTGATCGTGGCCGCTGACGTCACCGTCGGCTTCCAGAGCACGGCGCTGCTCGAGGCGATGCTGGCCGGTCGCCCCGTGCTCTACACGGGCTGGGATCCTGCCGCTACGGTGCTCGACGACGAGCTGATTCCCTTCCAGCGCTGGGAGCGTGAGCTCACCGTCGTAGGCCGGGCTGAAGATCTCCCCGACGCTGTCGTCGCCGCCAGAGGCGAGCTGCCCAGCGGGGATGTGATGCAAAGTAGGCGCGAGATCGCCGAACGTTATCTCGGACCCCTGGATGGCCTGGCGTCCGAGCGCACCGTCGCAGCATTGCGAGAGGAGGCCGCTCTCTGGGCTGCGCGGCGCGGGACGCCTGAACGGGAATTGCGCGAGCGTTTGACCCGGCGCAGAACCCCGCTGCGCATCCTGCGACGCGCTCGTGCGCTGTCACGGGCCGCCAGGCGCCAGGCGGGAGCGACACTCGGGCGTTGATACGGTGGAGCCCTCGTGAGACTTCCAGCACGTCAGTGGAGGCCTCGTGGAGGCCTCCAGCGCGTCAGTGGAGGCCTCGTGGAGGCCTCCAGCGCGTCTTTGAAACCAGCGTCGAGATCTTCGACAGGCCGTGATCGGCGCGACGCGGGCCGTGTCGGTCAGTCGAGCCGCATTTGCGCGAGGTCGCGCGGCTCTTCGGCCAAGTCTGGCTCGGAATCGCCGCTCAGCCGCTCTTGGCGTCGTAGCCGCTCGTCGAGCAGCGCCTGACGTTGCGCGAGCGTCTCGCTCTGGTTGCTGAGACGCGAGACCGCGGCGGAGAAGTGCAGCAGCAACAGCAGGATAAACCCGATCGCTATGAAGAAGAGGGCGTTGGGGGGATATATGACCCCAATAGCGTGGCTGATACTCGCAAGCGCGCTGCTCCATATGGCGAGGGCCAGCAGCACCACGGCCGACAGTAGCCACAGTAGGGCATAGCGCTCCATCAGTCGGCGGCGGCGCACCATCTCCAGCACCGTGAGCAGCAGCACAGCAGCGCCAACAATCGCCACTAGTTGGATTCGTGCTTGCATCCCGAATTAGAGTACCTGCTCGGCGCTCACCGCCTCGCGGTCGTCGAAATCGACCATCGGGCGGCGACGTCCCAGGCCGACAAACAGCGCGAGAAGCACCTTGATCATGTAGTAAGCGGACTTGCCCGTGCTGATCGAAGAGCTGCCCCCGCCGCGGGTGTACATCCTCACGGGGATCTCGCGCATGCGCAAGTGGTGATGATGGAGGATCAGCACCGCCTCGACCTCGGGATAGTCGTGTGGATAGTTGCGAGCAAAGAGCTCGATCGCGCGACGGTTGTACAGCCGAAACCCGGAGGTCGGGTCGCTCACGCGCATTCCGACGATTCGTGAGAGCAGAAAGGCAAAGATATGGATGCCGGTTCGGCGGCTGATCGGCGCCGGGTAGCGGTGATCGTCGGTCAGGAAACGAGAACCGCAGACCATGTTGACGGCCTCCTCCCGCATGGCGGCGATCAGTCGCTCCAGTTCGACCGAGTCGTGTTGTCCGTCTCCGTCGACCTGTGCCAGGAAGTCATAGCCGTGCTCGCGGGCATACACGAAGCCCGTTTGCACTGCTCCGCCGATCCCAACGTTGAACGGCAGCTTCAGTACTCTGGCCCCGGCTTTAAAGGCGAGCACGTCCGTTTCGTCGGTCGAGCCGTCGTTGACCACTAGCGTGTCGAACTCGGGGGCATGGCGACGAAGGTTCTCGACGACTGTCGCGATCGTGGCCGACTCGTTATACGCGGGAACGACAGCCAGATATAAGGACTTTGCGCTCATTGGACCAGTCCTCGCGTGATTGCACAAATGGATCGCAAAGCATCGACGATACGCCCGACTACAGCCGGCCCGCATACTTCGTGATCGACATGATCCCAGCGATTACAGCCGTCGTCGTGTCCTTCTCCGATCCGATCGCCTGCGCGAAGGCGATCGAGAGCCTGCTCGAGCAGTCGCTGGCGCCGATTGAGCTGTTGGTCGTCGACAACGACCCAGGGGGGGCCACAGCGAGTGCGCTGTCCGCTAATCAGGTCTCGCCGAACCTGCGGATCGTGCATCCCGGGGCCAACCTCGGTTACACAGCCGCCGCCAATCTCGCGGCGCGGGAAGCGAACGGCGAGTGGCTGTTCTTTCTCAATCCGGATGCGGTTGCCTTGAAAGACTGCCTGAAGCGATTGTTGGAGGCCGTGGACGACGTTGACGTCGCCGTCGTCGGAGCCCAAGTGCTGTTGCCCGACGGTCGGATCAACGCGGGTGAGAATCCGATCAACATCGCCGCCATCTCCTGGTCGGGCGGATATGGCCGCCCGCGTGAGCATGGACCCGCCCGCGACACCGCGGCCGTGTCGGGCGCGGCCCTCCTGGTTCGGCGCGAGGCGTTCTTGGACGTCGGTGGGTTGTGCCCATATTTCTTCCTGTATGTGGATGACACCGACCTGGCGTGGCGGATGCGGTTGGGCGGCAGGCGGGTGCGCTACTGCCCGGAGGCGGTAGTGGTGCATGACTACGAGTTCGGGAAGGGCGCTCACAAGTGGTTCTATCTTGAGCGAAATCGTGTGTGGGCGCTACTGAGCAACCTGCAGCTGCGCACGCTCGCGCTGCTCGCTCCTGTGCTGCTGATCACCGAAACGATCATCCTGGCGCGCGCGGCTTCCGAGGGCTGGCTTACAGAGAAGGCACGGGCGTGGGTCTCGCTGGTTGGACAAACGCCACAGCTAATCCGCTGGCGCCGGTCGGTTCAGAGCACCCGAAATGTTTCCGACTATCAGGTTCTGCGCCTATTCGCGGGAGGCATCGAGACACAGCTGATCGACACGCGCCTGCCGCGCTGGGTCAATCCGTGCCTGGAGCGCTACCGGCGCCTGGTGCTCTGGCTGCTCAAGCGGTCAGGGGACTGACGAGCGTGCCTGCCAGTCGATCCTCGGCGGCGACCCTAACCGTAGTAGCGCGCGACCACAAGCAGCTGGCTGAAGATGTCGTGGGCCAAGAAGATGACGACGATGGCGGCGCCGACGCTCGGACCCCAGCGTCGCCCGGCGCCGCGAGCCGTGAGTGCGAGCCCCACACCGAAGATTGGCAGCATGGGCAGCAGGTAGCGCGGCTCCGCGAAGCCCAGGCCTTCGCTGGCCCTGTTGAGATATGAGCTGACTCCAATCAAACCCAGGAGTCCAACGCCGATCACGCTGTAGACGATGATCTCAACGAAGCGCCGGCGCAACGCGGCTCGTCCGGCGAGCAGTGCGCGAGCGCAGAGGAGCGCGATGATGCCGGCTGGCAGGAGCGCGACGTTGCCGACCCAGACAGGAAACGAGGTATCCAGCCAACCGTAGAACCCGACCGATCTATCAAACCACAGTCGCCGCGCGGTTGAAAGCCCCGGGAAGTAGTTGGTCATCCCCGGCAGACGCGGCAGGTAGAGCTGCCATGCATAGCTGAGCTTGCTGAATATGGACCCGTGCGCATTTCCGAGTTTCAAGCTGTCGGATATTATTCCCAGTCCAGGATGATCGGAGAGCAAGTTCGCGAGGATGTAAAGCCACACCGGGGCCAGCGCGATCGCCAGTGCGATCGCAAGTGAATAGTAGGCGGCGCGTCCATAGCGCCGCGCGGCCCGAACGCTCAGTATGATCATCCCGAGGATAATTCCGGGCGCCAATCCTATGAAGTTGAGCTTCGTAAGGAAGCCGACGGCGATCAGCGCGCCGATCACGATCACGAGTCTCCGCGTGAGCCCACGGCGGAACGCGCGAGCGAGGCAGTAGAAGATCGCTGCCGACACGGCCGCCAGCATCGAGTCGGGATTCACTCCGCCTGAGATGAACGCGAGCAGCGGTGTCAGCGCCGCGCCGAGACCGCCGACCGTCCACGCCCATCGGTTTCCAGGCAGTGTCTCGCGCACAAACAGGAAGACGAACAGCGTGGTGAGCCCCGCCATCAAGGCGCTCAGCAGTCGCATCAACTCAAGTTGATCGAGCAGCGTGCCTGCCGAGGCCAGCCCGTAGGGGACCATCTGAAGTAGGTAATACAGGGGCGGGCTATGGTAGGCTCCGCCGGCGCCGCCACTTCCTGTGCGGGACAGGTGCTGGGCGAGATCTTCCTGCAGTTGCTGCTGTTCGGCGGCTGAGGAGATCGTATGGTTTTCTGGACTATCGTGGACTTCGTATTGGTGCACGTCGCGCAACACAGCTTCCTCTTCTGCTGAGAAGCTCGATGACGCGGACGTGGGCAGCCGAAAGTTCTGGGCGAGCTGCTGGGTGTAGGCGAAGTGCGCCGGCTCGTCCGGGATCTGAAAAGGCGGCGTCACGATCGACCAGCATGCGGCGTTTAGGCAGGCGATCAGGGCACAGATCCAGGCGGCCCGCGGGATCGGTCGGAGTAGGTCCCTGGCGCGCCCGAACAGACTAGGCCTGGGCGCCTGGCTTGTTCGTTTGCGCGTGGCGAGTCCTCTGAAAGTTTGTGTCCGTCCGCTGGTTTGTGTCCGTCCGCTTGCCGCCCGTGTACCGACACCACTCTTCTTAGTTGACCGTCTGCTCGATGCTCGGACAGGCGCCTTGGCCTGGCTGCGCTTACTCACAGCTCCTCCAGCGCGAGCCGCGAGGCAAGCACGGCGACGACGAGCATTAGCGCTAGGGCGAGGAACACGATCCACGTTCCACTCGCCGCGCGACCCAATCCCATGTGGTAGGCGACCGAAGAGGCGAGCGACCACCATGATTTCTGGTCAGGACGCAGATATTCCATGCGAAGCGTTATATCCTGCAGCTTGACGGCGTTGGTGGTAGGCGTATGCCGCATCGTTCCACGGAAACGAAAAGGTTCCACTGTTGGGCCCACAATCGTGCAGATGCGAGCATCGTTGAACGCGTGGGCCAGTGCTCTCACGGGCACGGTGACCGTCGGCGCCGCTCCCCAGCCCCCTGCTTGCCGTCCTTCTGTGAGCAGGCGCGAACCCGAGAAGACCCTGGCAGTCACCGCCGGACCGACGGCACGCGCTTCGATCGCGATGCGGATCGCTGAAGTGCCACGCGGAAGCGTTCCGGCCGGTTGACAGCTGCTGACGTCGCCCTTTTCCAGTTCAAGGTTGACCGTGGGCGGAACGGAATTCGTCCCGGCCACCGTAACGGGTGAGCCCGCCAGGACCACGACGATCGCAAGCATCATCAGGGTCAGCCCGACGGCGAGAGTGATCGCTACGCTTCGCATCACTCGAATCGCAGCGCAAGAATGCTGATTGCAGAACTGGTGTCGATCATCAGGGCGTGTGTGTCGAGCACAGGCGCACAGCCCATCGGCTCCGAGCGGCGGGGCGCAGATGTCTCATTTGCGAATATCGGGTGAAGCTCTCTATCGCGATCACGCTTGCTTGTCAAGATCGCGATCATCACTTAGGCATGCTCGTTGCGTGCGCCGCTCGTCTGGGAACACGCATGCGCTGCGCTCGAGGCATGGTCATCCCCAGTAGTGCATCCGCGCGGTTCTCATATGCGCTGCAAGGAGGGCGTGCATTGCCGAGCGAATGTTTCTGACTTGCCCACCCGTGCGTGCATTCAGGAGGCACGGCGTATCACCGCGAGGACGTCCCGGCAAGGACGGGCGGGACGAAGCTGTAGCGCGAGTCATACACTGGGCGCCTCCGTGTCCCGCTTCCACGAGCCCCAACACCCCGACTTCGTGCGGATGAACACGTCGATCGGCTTCGACCAGCGGCTCTGGCCGCAGGACATCGCCCAATCGCGCGCGCACGCCGCGATGCTCGCGGCACGCGGGATCATCACGGCCGAGGATCGCGACGCCCTGCTGCGCGGGCTCGAGCAGGTACACCGCGAGCTGGAGGAGGGACGCTTCGAGGTCCTCACAGGGGACGCAGACGGCGCGGCCGACGAAGATATACATATGGCGATCGAGCGCCGCCTGACCGAGATCGCGGGGCCAGTCGGCGGGAAGCTGCACACGGCCCGCTCGCGCAACGACCAGGTCGCGACCGATCTCGTTCTCTTCACGCGCGCGCGCGCGCGCGTCGCACTGGGGGCGATCGGGGGTCTGATGGGTGCTCTGCTGGAGCGCGCTGAGCAGCACCTGGATTGGCCGTTGCCCGGCTACACGCACCTACAACGCGCCCAACCGGTGTATCTCAGCCACCATCTGCTCGCCTACTTCTGGATGCTCGCCCGCGACCGCGAACGGTTCGCGTTCGCCGAGCGCCAGTGCGCGAGCCTGCCACTCGGCGCGGGCGCCCTGGCCGGCGTGAACTTCGACACCGACCGGGAGCTCCTCGCGCGCGAGCTCGATTTCTCAGAGCCCGCGCCCAACTCGATCGACGCCGTGTCCAACCGCGACTTCGCGCTCGACTATCTGAGCGCCGCGGCTACGTGTGCCACGCACCTCTCGCGGCTCGGGGCCGAGCTCGTATTGTGGTCCAGCGCAGAGTTCGGATTCTGCGAGCTGCCCGACGCGTGGAGCGCCGGCTCCTCGATCATGCCCCAAAAGAAGAACCCCGACGCGGCCGAGCTGCTGCGCGCCAAGGCACCGCGCGTGGTGGCCCACCTCGGCGGGCTGCACGGTGTGCTGCACGCGCTGCCCCTTACCTACAACAAGGACCTGCAGGAGGACAAGGAGCATCTGTTCGACGCGGTTGACACGCTCGAGCTCGCGCTCGCGGCCGCGCACGGGATGCTCTCGGGCGTGAGCTTCGACCGCGAGCGGCTGGAGCGGGCGGCGAGCGACGAGTTGATCGCCGCCACCGACGTAGCCGACCTGCTCGTACGACGCGGTCTCCCGTTCCGCGAGGCTCACGCCGTCGTGGCGAGGCTCGTGCGCACCGCTGTTGACAGCGGTCGTCAGCTATCGGAGCTCACGCCCGAGGAGCTGACGGCACAGAACGAGCTACTCGACGCCAGCTCGGGGGGCGCACGCGAGTACTACAAGGTGCTCGCGCGCGACTCGTGGCTCGAATCGAAGATCTCAAAGGGCGGCACCGCGCTGCCGCGTGTGCGCGAACAGCTGGCGAGCGCTCGCGCGCTGTTGGAGCAGGCCGCGAACGGCTGATGAGCGGTGCAGGCACCGAGGCGCGCGCGATCGCCGCGAGGCGAGCATCGCCCGCGCCGCCGACCATGGTCCTGCAGGCTGACTTCTACGCGCGGCCGGTGCTCGATGTCGCCCGTGAGCTGATCGGCTGCGTCGTTGAACATGCAGGCGTCTCTGGAATGATCGTCGAGACCGAGGCCTACCACGAGCGTGAGCCCGCCTGTCACGCGTTCGTCGGCGTCACCGCGCGTACCCACACACTGTTCGGCGAGCCCGGTATCGCGTACGTGTACCGCTCCTACGGCATACACGCACTGTTGAACGCTGTGTGCGAGCCGGCGGGCGTTGGCGCTGCCGTGCTGATTCGCGCGCTGGAGCCACTCACCGGCATCGAGCAGATGCGCGCACGTCGTGCTTGCGCGCGCGAGCAAGATCTCTGCTCGGGTCCCGGCAAGCTCACCCAAGCGCTGGCCGTCGAGCTGTCAGAGAACGGGACCAGCCTGCTCGACGGGCGCGTCGTGATTCGCCCCGCAGAACGCGGTGTCGCGCCGCCTCGGGTCGCGGTTGGCACGCGCATCGGCATCACTAAGGCGGTGGAGCTGCGCTGGCGCTTCTGTGCCGCCGGCAATCCACACGTGTCGCGCCCGCGGCTGGTTTAGCCCCCCGGGCTGACGCCCCCGGTGGCGCCGGCGCCCGAGCTCGATGTTGGCGCGGATTCCGTCGAGGGACTTGAAGGTGTCGGGGACGCCGGTGTCGGGGACGCGCGCGTCGGTGTCGGCGCTGCGGGTGTCGGGGGCGCGCCGGCCGGAGCCTGTTCAGTGTGTGGTTCGCCGCCAGTTGTCCCACTGGTCCCGGTTCCGTTGGCGCGCGTCGCGGGCACCGTGCCGCGCGCTTCGCTGGGTCCGCCCGTGTGTCCGGCACCGGCGGGTGGAGAGGTCGCGGTGGTTTCCTCGCTCGCAGTCGATTCGAGCGGTTTGGCGGCGGAGCCTCCCTTCGCGCGCGTGCTCGTAGCGGCGCGTTGTGCGCGTTCCTGTTCGACCTGTATCGCCGACAGCATGAAGTTGTGCCAGATCAGCGCGGGGAACGTTCCGCCGAGCACCGGCGTGCCACCGAAGTCGGTCGTCATTGGTACAAGGCTGTTCGGGTAGCCCACCCACACGGCCACCGTGTACTTGCTGTCCCAACCGACGAACCACGCGTCGCCGTAGTTGGAGGTTGTGCCGGTCTTGCCGGCCGCGAACTGTCCGATCGCAGCGGCCTTGGCCGTGCCATACTGCAGCACCGTCTCGAGCACCGAAGTCTCGGTGGAAGCCACACCCGGTGGCAGCACGGGCTTGCTGATCACCTGGTTGACGTCATGATGGTGCCCGTCCGGGAGTGTGTGCGCCCCGGCGTCCACTTCCTGGATTCCGACGGGTTGTAGATTTGACACGAGCGAGCCGCTCACGCGTTGGCCACTGTGGGCGATCGTCTCATACGCGTGGGCCATGTCGAGCGGTGTCACACCCACATTCAACCCGCCGATCGTCATTGCCGGGTTGGTCGATATCGGAGTGGTTATGCCCATCAGGTGGGCGAGGTGGGCAATCCTGTGTGTTCCCACCTTGAGTCCAACTTCCGCGTAGATCGAGTTGTCGGAATACGCGGTGGCGCCTGTGAGCGTGTTCTCGCCTGTGTACGCGCCTTCGTCATTGTGTACCACGAACTTTTCGGGGCCGTCGGGACCGGACACGATGAATTCCTTCTCGCGCGAGGGCCACTCCGATTCTGGTGAGATGCCGTCCTCCAGAGCGGCCGCGAGGTCAAACGCCTTGAACGAGGAACCCGGCTGACGCTCGCCCTCCGTGGCGAGGTTGAATGGAGACTCGTCGTAGTTGCGTCCCCCGACCATCGCGCGTACCTCGCCCGTTGAGTTTTCGATCGCCACGAGCGCCGCCGTCGGGCCTTCCGGACCGGGCAGGTAGCCGTCGACCGCCTGTTCGGCGGCGCGCTGCAGATCGAGGTAGAGCGTCGTCTTGATTCGCAGACCACCGTCGAACAGGCGCGGTGCGCCGTAGCGTTCGATCAGCTGCTGTTGCACCCAGCTGGTGAAGTAGCCGACGTTGACCCCTTCGACCGTCGGCTCCTGGGGGATCTGAATGTCCTGAGAGGCCGGCAGCGCCTGATTGAGACTTTCGTCATACACCGCCCTGTTGATGTATCCCTGTTGAAGCATCTGGCCCAGCACCACGTCGCGGCGTTCTTTGGCGGCCACGGGATGGTTCGCCGGGTCATACGCCGTGGGTGACTGGATGATCCCCGCCAGCAGCGCCGCTTCGGCCGGCTCGAGCTCTTCGACGCACAGTTTGTGTCCCGGCGTGCCGCAGCCAATGTGGTTGACGTCCGAGCCGAAATATGTCTGTGCGGCCGACTCGATCCCATAGGCGCCGTTGCCGAAGTAGATCGTGTTGAGGTAGGCGGTGATGATCTTTTCCTTCGACCACTTGTGCGACAGCTGGTAGGCGAGCGCCGCCTCGCGCAGCTTCTCGAAGATCGTGCGGTGCGACTGGGCCTGCAGCGCGTTCTTGATGAACTGCTGCTCGATCGTGGAGGCGCCCTGCACGGCCCCTTTGTGTGCGATGTCCTGGACGAACGCACGTGCGATCCCGCGGATGTCGATCCCGCTGTTGGTCCTGAAGCGCTTGTCCTCGATCGAGATGACTGCCTCCTTGACGATCGGCGGAATCTGCTCTGGTGTGACGATCACCCGATTCTGTTCGCTGAGCACGCCGATCGGGTGGCCGAGGTCGTCCAGCAGGATCGAGCTCTGCGCGTTCTTCAACTGTGAGAAGCGGGTCAGCGACGGCAGGTCGGAAGCGACGGCCACGAACATGCCGAACACAAAGGAGATGAGGCCAAGCAGCAGGACGGCGAAGAGGATCAGTAGGAAACGAAGCCTCTTCAAGCGCGGCCGGCCGCGGGCAGGCGATGCGGCTAGCTCCACCGGGACGCGAGAGTCTAGCATTGGGCTCCATGCCTAACGCCCGCGACACGGCGGCGCTGCTGAGCGCGAACGCCGTGGACAGTCTCCCGTCCGGAGCGCTCGCGGACAAGCTCAGGAACGCTGAGGCCCAGGGCCGTGCGCTGCGCGTGAAGCTCGGGATCGACCCGACCGCGCCCGACATCCATCTCGGACACGCTGTCGTGCTGCGCAAGTTGCGCGAGTTCCAGGATGCCGGCCATCTCGTGGTACTGATCGTCGGCGACTACACGGCGCGCGTGGGCGACCCATCCGGGCGCTCTTCGCTGCGCCCGATGCTCTCCGAGACCGAGATCGAGGCGAACGCCGCCACCTTTCACGAGCAGGCACTAAAGATCCTCGATGGGAGCCCCGAACGGCTGGAGAGCAGGCGCAACGGAGAGTGGCTGGACATGGCTATGGTGGATTTGCTGGCGCTTGTGCGCACCACCACAGTCGCGCAGATATTGGAGCGGGAGGATTTCGCACGGCGCTGGTCGGCGTTGCAGCCGATCTCGATGCTCGAGCTGCTGTACCCGCTGCTGCAGGGATATGACTCAGTCGCGGTACGCGCAGACCTAGAGTTGGGGGGGACCGATCAGAAGTTCAATCTGCTGCTTGGCCGCGACATACAACGCGCCTATGGACAGCCCGAGCAGGCGATCCTTACGATGCCGATCCTGGTCGGGACCGATGGTCAGAAGAAGATGTCCAAGTCGCTTGGCAACCAGATCGGGATCACCGACACGCCGCAGGAAATGTACGGCAAGACGATGAGTATCCCGGATGAGGCGATGGGGGAGTACTACCGACTGCTACTCGGCCGGGCGCCTGAGCCCGATCTCGGGCCGCGCGAAGCCAAGCGGGCGCTTGCGCGAGAGATCGTGGCATGGCTGCATACGCCCGCGGCGGCTGTGGAGGCGGAGCGTCAGTTCGATCTGGTGTTCGTACAGCGAGGCGTTCCCGACCAGATCGAGGAACTCGTGTTCGAGGCGCGCAACGGGGTTGTGCATCTGCCCGGGCTGATAGCCGACGCATTCGGCATGTCGCGCTCGGAGGCACGCCGGTTGATCGATGGGGGCGGGGTCGCGCTCGACGAGCAGCCTCTCGCGGCCGGCGAGCACGACATCGCTACGGCGCGTCTGCAGGGCGCGGTGCTGCGCGTCGGCAAGCGCCGTTTCCGCAGGTTGCGTGCCGGGTAGACCGGTTGACAGGCCAAATTTGGCCGAGCCCGCTGTGGTGGCGGACGCGACCCCGCCGCCGGGTGTCCGCGCGATGACGTATACTCAACAGCGCATAGCAACTCGGCTCTGCGACCGAGGCGGTTGGTTACGCTTGGAGCACAGCGCAGAGCAGAGCGCTATACTGTGCGGTCGGCCCGCAGGCGCCCTTGGGCGTGGGTCGAACGGTCTCCTCTTATGAGAAGTCCTCTCAGAGAGGCTACGACGGTCTTTGAAAACTCAACAGCATGCGCACCTATGATCGAGAATCGATCGTGGTGTGCGTCCAGGTTCGACCCGCCACGGGAGCGCTTCGGCGTATCGGTGGCGGCACGAGTCAAGTAGAGAAGTACCCCGTCATGGACGGGACCACGGTGTATGGGTCCCGACCATCCATGACAGCTTTTCGTGTGAAGTACTTCACGGAGAGTTTGATCCTGGCTCAGGACGAACGCTGGCGGCGTGCTTAACACATGCAAGTGGAGCGACGAACCAGGGCTTGCCCTGGGGCAGAGCCGCGAACGGGTGAGTAACACGTGGGTTATCTGCCTTGATGACCGGGACAACCCGAGGAAACTCGGGCTAATACCGGATGTGCCCGCAAGGGGAAAGGAAGCTTCGGCCTCCGCATCGAGATGAGCCCGCGGCCCATTAGCTTGTTGGTGAGGTAACGGCTCACCAAGGCTTCGATGGGTAGCTGGTCTGAGAGGACGATCAGCCACACTGGGACTGAGACACGGCCCAGACTCCTACGGGAGGCAGCAGTGGGGAATCTTGCGCAATGCGCGAAAGCGTGACGCAGCAACGCCGCGTGGGGGAAGAAGGCTTTCGGGTTGTAAACCCCTTTCAGTTGGGACGAAGCCTCGTCGGTGAATAGCCGCGCGGGGTGACGGTACCTTCACAAGAAGCACCGGCTAACTACGTGCCAGCAGCCGCGGTAATACGTAGGGTGCAAGCGTTGTCCGGAATTATTGGGCGTAAAGAGCGTGTAGGCGGCCCGACAAGTCCGCTGTGAAAGTCCAGGGCTCAACCCTGGAATGCCGGTGGATACTGTCGGGCTAGAGTCCGGAAGGGGCGAGTGGAATTCCTGGTGTAGCGGTGAAATGCGCAGATATCAGGAGGAACACCAATGGCGAAGGCAGCTCGCTGGGACGTGACTGACGCTGAGACGCGAAAGCGTGGGGAGCAAACAGGATGAATATCTTGTCCTCTCCAGTGGTAACACTGGTGTTTAAACCAGCTGTATCGGTGAATATCCTACTCTTCCATCCGGTGTAACCGGTAAATTGGAAGGCATGAGGACAACGCCGAGGGAAGTTCAAGATCGACTATTGACGCAGGAGCAGCACGCAGTATTGACAGGAACTCTTCTGGGCGATGGAAGCTTGCCGATTTATGGCCGGAATCCTCGCCTTTTCGTGAAGCACAAGGCGGATCACGAGGCGTTGGCGTTGTTTAAGTATGAGGTGTTTCGGGATTTTATCTCGATGTCTTCTCACTACTTCGACCAGCGCTTGAACGGGCGTAACTACCCGTGCGTTCAGTTCGTGACTCGCACAAACGCGGTTTTCTCCGCGAGTAGGCGGCGCTTCTATCGAGGGCGCCGAAAGATCGTTCCCGTTGATATCTCGCGTGACTTGTCTCCGCTTGCATTGACTGTTTGGCTGATGGATGACGGTGCGGCAGACTATGCCGGATTGACATTTCAGACCCACAGTTTTACGCAGGTTGAGACAAACCGCCTAGCAGCGGTCCTGCGGAGGAAGTACAACTTGCGCACGAGCATAAGGGCGAATCGCGGTAGCTGGATTGTCTATGTATTCGCGGAGAGTATGCCGCGACTGCAAGATATCGTGGCGCCGCACATTCTCCCGGAGTTCGAGTACAAGCTGATTCCTCGCCGGTCAAGAACCCCGTAGAGACTATACGCTGGCCCCGGATGCTAGTTCGGGTGATGACATAGTCCGACCTCATCGGTAACGATGAGAGATCGTCAGAAATGATGGTCCGCCGAGATTTTTCGGTCAGTAACCCGTCGAAGAAGGTGGGTGAAAGTAACAGAAGTGTAGATACCCTGGTAGTCCACGCTGTAAACGATGACAACTAGATGTGGGGGGTGTCGACTCCCCCCGTGTCGAAGCTAACGCATTAAGTTGTCCGCCTGGGGAGTACGGCCGCAAGGCTAAAACTCAAAGGAATTGACGGGGGCCCGCACAAGCAGCGGAGCATGTGGTTTAATTCGACGCGACGCGAAGAACCTTACCTGGGCTTGACATGTGCCTGACCGGTGTGGAAACACATCTTCCCTTCGGGGCAGGTTCACAGGTGGTGCATGGCTGTCGTCAGCTCGTGTCGTGAGATGTTGGGTTAAGTCCCGCAACGAGCGCAACCCCCGTCGCATGTTGCCAGCATTTAGTTGGGGACTCATGCGAGACTGCCGGTGACAAACCGGAGGAAGGTGGGGATGACGTCAAGTCATCATGCCCCTTATGTCCAGGGCTACACACGTGCTACATTGGCGCATACAGAGGGCTGCGATACCGCGAGGTGGAGCGAATCCCTTAAAGTGCGTCTCGGTTCGGATTGCAGGCTGAAACTCGCCTGCATGAAGGCGGAGTTGCTAGTAATCGCGGATCAGCATTGCCGCGGTGAATACGTTCCCGGGCCTTGTACACACCGCCCGTCACACCACGGGAGTGAGCAACACCCGAAGCCGGTGGTCTAACCCGCAAGGGAGGAAGCCGTCGAAGGTGGGGCTCGTGACTGGGGTGAAGTCGTAACAAGGTAGCCGTAGCGGAAGCTGCGGCTGGATCACCTCCTTTCTAGGGAGCACTACGGTGCCCCGAGCGCAATGGCCGTCAGGTCCGTGGTTCATTCGTGAGCTTTGAGATCCTGTTGGTGACTGTGCGTTCGGGCCTAGCATGTTGACCGAACCTGGCTGGATGGGCAAGCAACGCGAGGACTCCTGACTACTTGGAGGCCGAGCGAGGCCAGTCCGCAACGATGCCAGCATGCTGTTGAGTTTTGAGAGACCGGCGTCCGCCGGTGGTGGGGCAGTCGCGCAACGAGCGCGCCCGCATGAACCCAACGCCGGCCGGCGTATACGCCTCTCGACGGTCCTTGAAAACTGCACAGAAGCCACATCAGCCGCCATCGATAAGCGGCGGCTGAATAACGGGTATCACCGGACCGGTGGAGCCCACTTGCCCGCAAGGGAAAGTGATCGATACCGGTCAGATCACCGTCAAGATAGTAAGGGCGCATGGTGGATGCCTTGGCACCAAGAGTCGATGAAGGGCGTGAACGGCTGCGATAAGCCACGGTTAGGCGCTGAATGGCCTATGACCCGTGGATTCCCGAATGGGGAAACCCAGCGCTGGTAATGCGGCGTTATCACCGGTTGAACACATAGACCGGTCGAAGACAAGCGGGGGAAGTGAAACATCTCAGTACCCCGAGGAAAGAAAATCAAAAGAGACTCCCTGAGTAGTGGCGAGCGAAAAGGGATCAGCCCAAACCCGGCAGGTGTAAGCGGACACGCGTTGTCTGTTGGGGGTTGTAGGGCGTTTGTTCCGGGTCGTGTCCGACCCGGCGGAAGTTACAAAATCATGTGGTAGTCGAAGCGTGTGGAACCACGCACCATAGAGGGCAACCGTCCCGTAGACGAAACTGCATGGTCTTCCGTCAGACGTTCCTGAGTAAGTCCGCGCCCGTGAAACGCGGACTGAACCTGGGGGGACCACCCTCCAAGGCTAAGTACTCCTTGGTGACCGATAGCGGACTAGTACCGTGAGGGAAAGGTGAAAAGAACCCCGGAAGGGGAGTGAAATAGTACCTGAAACCGCGCGCCTACAAGCGGTGGGAGCAGCTTTGTGCTGTGACCGCGTGCTTTTTGCATAACGAGCCGGCGAGTTACTCGTCTGCGGCAAGGTTAAGCGATGAGCGGAGCCGTAGCGAAAGCGAGTCCTAATAGGGCGACATAGTCGTAGGCGGTATACCCGAAACTGAGCGAGCTATCCATGGGCAGGCTGAAGCGGGGGTAAGACCTCGTGGAGGGCCGAACCGACCTAGGTTGAAAACTGGGCGGATGACCTGTGGATCGGAGTGAAAGGCTAATCAAGCTCAGTGATATCTGGTTCTCTCCGAAATATATTTAGGTATAGCCTCGGATAAATTACGTGGTGGCCGTAGAGCACTGTTTGGATAAGGGGCCCTACCAGGTTACCGATTTCAGGCAAACTCCGAAGACCATCACGTCTACTCCGGGAGTCAGTTGCTGGGGGATAAACTTCAGCGTCGAAAGGGAAACAGCCCAGACCGCCAGCTAAGGTCCCTAAGTACTAGCTAAGTGGGAAACGATGTTCGAGTGCATAGACAACCAGGAGGTTGGCTTAGAGGCAGCCATCCTTGAAAGAGTGCGTAACAGCTCACTGGTCAAGTGTTCGAGCGCGGACAATGTAACGGGGCTCAAGCTAGTCACCGAAGCTGCGGGTGTGTGAGATCTTCGGATCGATCACGCGGTAGGAGAGCGTTCCCATGCCTGTAAAGCGGCGGCGTAAGCCAGCCGTGGAGGCGTGGGAAGTGAGAATGCCGGCATAAGTAACGAAAGAGGGGTGAGAATCCCCTCCACCGATTGCCCAAGGATTCCTGAGTAAAGTTCGTCTGCTCAGGGTTAGTCGGGACCTAAGGCGAGGCCGAAAGGCGTAGTCGATGGCCAACAGGTTGATATTCCTGTACCACGTCGCTTCCGTTGACCGATGGGGGGACGAGGAAGGCTAAGGGAACCCAGGCGATGGTTGTCCTGGGGTAAGCATGTAGGGGTGGCCCATGTTAAATGCGGGGCCGCATAACCTGAGGTGCGATGCCAGCTGGCACTAAGCCGGCGAGTCCCCAACGCCATACCTCCGAGAAAAGCCTCTAGGTAGGAGCGCGTGCCCGTACCAAAACCGACACAGGTGGGCAAGTAGAGAATACTAAGGTGATCGAGATAACCATCGTTAAGGAACTCGGCAAAATTGCCCCGTAACTTCGGGATAAGGGGCGCCCCAGTAGGGTGAGAGACTTCGCGTCTGGAGCCCGAGGGGGCCGCAGTGAATAGGCTGAAGCGACTGTTTACCAAAAACACAGGTCTCTGCTAAGTCGTAAGACGACGTATAGGGGCTGACGCCTGCCCGGTGCCGGAAGGTTACGTGGAGTTGTTAGGGCTTGACCCGAAGCAGCGAAGCTAAGCCCCGGTAAACGGCGGCCGTAACTATCAGTTGACCGAGGTAGTTGTAAAACTTGGCTATATGCTGGAATATCCGTGTATCTCGCACTACTCGTGGCGCAATGTTCTGTCCGAACCGAGCGCTACAGTGAAAATGTGACGAGTGCGGACAATCAGCAGGAAAGGCCATCTATAGAGACCATTGAGGTCTCACTCGGTAGCTTCTTGTCCGGGTTCGCGCTGGGAGAGGGAAGTTTCATGATTGTCTGCCGCAAACGCGGTGACTACCGACGAAGCTTCAAGCTCTCGGCTGCCTTCAACGTCTCACAGCACGATCGCGTGCCATTGGATCTCTTTAGGGAGACCTTGAGGTGCGGGACCATGCGTAAGGCGGGTAACGGAGGCTGGTATTGGGAGGTCAATCGACTTTCTGATCTCACCAGCCGTATCGTTCCCTTCTTCGATCGGTTTCCGATCGTGGGAGAGAAGGCGGAGGACTATCGTTTGTGGAAGAACGCAGTTGCTCTACTTGCAAACGGTTGTTTAAGCGACCAGGACTACCATCAGGTTCTTGCTCTCCGGGAACGGATGAACCGAGGTGGGAAGAGACGTTATCGGATGGATGGAATCCTCAGAGACTATACGCCAAGCCCTCAATCTAGAGCGATTGTGGGATGATATAGTCCGCTCTCATGGGCGACCATGAGAATCCGCCAGAAATGAGCGGATCGCTTGGGTAAAAGTACCCGAGTAGTAACAGTAGGAACGGTCCTAAGGTTTCGTGAATTCGTTGCCTTAGTAAAACCTGGCTGTATGCTGGAAAACCCGTGTATCCGTAGCTACTTGCCTCTTGTAGGAAGTGACAATGCTTACGGTGCGGACAATCAGCAGGGAAGTCGTCCACTTGTGGATTGACCCCTCAGAGACCACACGCCAGGGTCTACAGTGTTTGTAGACAAGATATGGTCCGGCCTGCATGGCGACATGCAGAGGTTGACAGAAATGATCGACCCGCTGAGACTTAGGTTTCAGTTAATTCCAGGTAGTGCATATCAAGGGCCTGGAAAGTAACAGAGTCAAGCGAAATTCCTTGTCGGGTAAGTTCCGACCTGCACGAATGGCGTAACGACTTCAGCGCTGTCTCAACGATGGGCTCGGTGAAATTGCAGTCTCGGTGAAGATGCCGAGTACCCGCGGCTAGACGGAAAGACCCCGTGAACCTTTACTACAACCTGGTATTGGAATTCGGTGCATTTCGCTCAGGATAGGTGGGAGGCTTTGAAGCGCAGGCTGCGGCTTGCGTGGAGCCAACCTTGAGATACCACCCTTGGTGTATTGGGTTTCTAACAGCATTCCGTGAATCCGGGTGCTGGACAGTTCCAGGCGGGTAGTTTGACTGGGGCGGTCGCCTCCCAAAATGTAACGGAGGCGCGCAAAGGTTCCCTCAGCACGGTCGGAAATCGTGCGTAGAGCGCAAAGGTAGCAAGGGAGCTTGACTGCGAGACTGACAAGTCGAGCAGGTACGAAAGTAGGTCTTAGTGATCCGGCGGTAGCAAGTGGAAGTGCCGTCGCTCAACGGATAAAAGGTACTCCGGGGATAACAGGCTTATCGGGCCCAAGAGTCCACATCGACGGCCCGGTTTGGCACTTCGATGTCGGCTCGTCGCATCCTGGGGGTGAAGTCGCTCCCAAGGGTTGGGCTGTTCGCCCATTAAAGCGGTACGCGAGCTGGGTTCAGAACGTCGTGAGACAGTTCGGTCCCTATCTGCCGTGGGCGTTGGAGAATTGAGAGGATTTGTCCCTAGTACGAGAGGACCGGGATGAACGCACCTCTGGTGTATCTGTTGTCCTGCCAAGGGCATAGCAGACTAGCTACGTGTGGATCGGATAACCGCTGAAAGCATCTAAGCGGGAAGCCGGCCTCAAGATGAGTTCTCCCATCCCCTAGAGGGAGTAAGACCCCTGGTAGACCACCAGGTTGATAGGCCGGATCTGGAAGGACGGTAACGTCCGTAGGAGACCGGTACTAATGGGTCGAGGGCTTGACGGATTTTTTGATTCCTAGGCAGTGCATGCCCAGGAGTGGTATCCGCAGTGGCGCTGTGCAGTTTTGAAGGACCCCGAGACGCGTGGTCTCTCACGTTTTTCCGGTGGCTTTAGCGAGGGGGAAACACCTCTTCCCATTCCGAACAGAGAAGTTAAGCCCCTCAGCGCCGATGGTACTTGGCTCGCAAGGGCCTGGGAGAGTAGGACGCCGCCGGTTATGTATAAGCACACGAGCCGCCCCTTGGGGCGGCTCGTGGCGTTGCTATGCCCATTCGGTGCTCCTAGTTGCGCGCAGTATCCACGCAAGATCGCTCGAGCGGGAAGGAACCGTGCGACACTCCGGCACGAGCTCGCCCGCCCACGGGACACACGCACACCTGCTCGCGCGGCGCCGCGGCGCCGGGACGCCGCGTGCCCAATCCGCCCCGCAGAGCCATCCGGTGTGGATGCTCATCCCGCGCCTGCTGCTCCCAGCGCGGGATGGACACCGGCGACTCGACGGGCTCGTCCTGGTCAACCTCCCAGTTGCGGACGTAGTCGTCCTCGAGCAACAGGAACGAGCGGATCAGGCACAGGCCTCCAACGAGGCGCCGCGCGAACGGTTGTGTGTCGGCTGAACAGAACATGTGTTCGTACTGTAGGTGCGCGATCGGACGTAACCAACACGAACAGGCGTGCGCATGGCCTGTTTCGATCTCGAGCGCCCGACAATTGGCTTGTTCATGCGAGATCCAGGCTGGACCTGGCTGCAACAGGAGTTGCAGCCGCGGGCGCCCGAGACGGCGTGCGAGCGATCGCCGCGATCGTGAGCAGGGTCTTTGACGCCACGCTCGAACTTGTTTGCTGAGATGGCTGTTACGCTAGCCGAGCGCCTCACACAGGACTCCGTCGGGAGGCCTCGTCGGCGTATCCAGCTCATGGAGAAGTTCGTTATCGAAGGTGGCGCCCCGCTCTCCGGCACCATGACGCCGGCAGGCAACAAGAACGGCGCGCTGCCCATCCTCGCGGCCTGCCTGCTCACGGAGGATGAGCTGCTCGTGCACAACGTGCCGCGCATCCGCGACGTCGACGCGATGCTCGCGATCCTGCAGGCACTTGGTGTAGTCGTGAGCTGGCGCGGATCCAACGAGCTGTCACTGTGCGCCGCCGACGTCCACCAGGTCGAGATCGACCCCGACCTGGCCGAGCAGATTCGTGCGTCGTTCCTGCTCGCCGGACCGCTGCTGGCGCGCTTCGGTCGAGCCGTGATGCCGCCCCCCGGCGGCGACGTGATCGGTCGCCGACGCCTGGACCCCCACCTCGACGCGTTCCGCGCGATGGGGGCCAGCACCCACTGCAACCGCGAGATTATTCTCGACGCCCCTCGTGGCCTGTGTTCCACCGACGTGTTCATGGACGAGCCCTCTGTGATGGCCACCGAGAACGCGCTGATGGCCGCCGCGCTCACGCCCGGCACGACCGTGATCGGCAACGCCGCGTCAGAGCCCCACGTACAGGACCTCGCGCGCCTGCTCGTGAAGATGGGCGCCGACATCCAGGGCATCGGCTCAAATCTGCTGGCTGTCGGCGGCGCCAAGCGGCTGCACGGCTGCGCGCACCGCGTCGCGCCCGACCACATCGAGATCGGCAGTTTCATGGCGCTCGCTGGAGCGACCGGGGGAGAGCTGCGCATCAAGGACACCGTCCCCGGCGATCTGCGCATGATCCGCCTCGTGTTTGAACGTCTCGGATTGTGCACAGTGCTCGATGGCGACGACATGATCGTGCCGGGATCCCAAAAACTCATAGCACAGGCCGACGTGGGCGAGTACAAGAGCAAGATCCAGGACGGCCCCTGGCCCGCATTCCCCGCCGACCTAACCTCGATCGCGGTCGCGCTCGCCACTCAAGCTGAAGGCTCGATCCTCGTGCACGAGTGGATGTTCGAGAATCGCTTGATCTTCGCCGACAAGCTGATCCTGATGGGCGCCGACATCGTCATGTGCGACCCGCATCGCGCGATCGTCACCGGGCCGCGCAAGCTGCGCGGTGAGCGCGTCGAGTCACCCGACATTCGCGCTGGCATGGCGATGCTGCTGGCCGCGCTGTGCGCGGAGGGTCGCTCGGAGATCGGCAACATCCGCCAGATCGATCGCGGCTACGAGCGTATCGACGAGCGCCTGCGCGAGCTCGGCGCGCGCATCGAGCGAGTCGCGACAGAGCCGATACACGTAGAGGCGTGAGCGCCGCGCGGCTCGCGCCCGCTCGTGAGCGTGGCTCGGCGGTGAGTCCGCGCCGCGTACCATCGCCGTCGTCCGCTTGAATGGCAACCCTCCGATGATCCACCCGATCCCCAGCGGCACCCGCGACGTGCTCCCCGACGAGACGCGCGAGGTGCGCGCCATCACCGACGCGTTGCGCGGCGTGTTCGAGCGTCACGGCTACGGCGAGGTCTACACACCGGCGCTCGAGTACGAATCGGTACTGGCCCGCGCCGGACACACGGTGCTGGGCGCCGGGTCAGGCGGGGCGCAGCCCGCCTACCGCGTGTTCGACGAGACCGGCGCCGTGTTGGTGTTGCGCTCCGACATGACGGTGCCGATCGCACGGGTCGTCGCCACCCGCTACCCGACCGCGGAGCCGCCGCTGCGCTTCTGCTATCTGGCGCACTGCTATCGCGGCGTGCGGCCCCAGCGTGGTCAGCCGCGCGAGCTGCTGCAAGCAGGGATCGAGCTGATCGGTGCGCCCGCGCCGCAGGGCACCGCCGAGGCGCTGGGCGTGCTGTGCGCGGCGCTGGACGCCGTGGGCCTGGAGGGCTACCGCATCGGTCTCGGCGACGCGTCGCTGTTTCCGGCGCTGATGGCGAGCCTCGACGTGCCCGCGCAAGCTCGTCCGCGGCTGTTCGCGGCGCTCGCCCAGCGCGACTTCGTGGCGCTCGAGCAGGACCTCGCAAGATTGGATCTGTCCGCGCACGCGCGCGAGCTGCTGCTGGAGGTGCCGCAGCGGCGCGGCGGACCGGACGTGCTGGCCGCGTCGGCTACCGCCGCGGCCGACGCGGCAGCCAACATGCGCGAAGTGCACGAGCTGCTCGAGCCGCGGGTCGCCGCGCGCGTGATCTTCGACCTGGGGCTGGTGCGCAGCATCGGCTACTACACGGGTGCGGTGTTCGAGGTATACGACCCCGCGCTCGGCGCGCCGATCGGCGGCGGCGGACGCTACGACGAGCTGCTGGGACGCTTCGGCCGCTCGCTGCCGGCGGTTGGGTTCGCGATTGGCGTCGAACGCCTGCACATCGCGCTCGCCGGCGAGGAGCGCGGCGTGCCGGGACTCGAACACGCCGGAGCGCCTCCGCGATGAGCACGATCGACGGGCTCACGATCGCCGTTCCTCGTGGCGCGCTGTTCGGCGAGACGGTAGACCTGCTGGCCGGTCTCGGACTCGACACCGCCGAGCTGCGATCCAACGACCGCAAGCTGCTGTTTGAGGAGATCGGCGTGATCACGATGCGCCCCTCCGACGTGCCGACGTACGTGGAGTCGGGCGCCGCCGACATCGGCATCACCGGCAAGGACGTGCTGCTGGAGCAGGCCGCGCATCGATCTGGAGACCCAGCCCAACGTGAGGTTTATGAGCTGTTGGATCTCGGCTACGGACGCTGCACGATGGTGCTGGCCAGCAAGGCTGGGCCCGATCCCGCGGTGGAAGCGCTGCGACGCCTCGGCGTGATGCGCGTCGCCACGAAGTACCCGCGCATCGCCGCGCGCTACCTCGAGCAAACCGGCCGCCAAGCGGAGATCGTCGAGGTGAAGGGCTCCGTCGAGCTCGCGCCGCTCACCGGAATGGTCGAGGCGATCGTCGATCTGACGGCGACCGGCACCACGCTGCGCGAACACGACTTGATTGTGCGCGAGGAGATCGTGCAGTGCACCGCGCGCCTGATCGCCAACCCGGTGGCCCACAAGCTGCGCGCGCGAGAGATCGACAAGCTACTGGAGCGGTTGCGTGTCGCTTGAAGCTATCGGACACACACACGCGCGCGCCGCACATCAGAGTGACGCCGAGCGCGACGTGGGAGCGCGCGCGCGTGCTCGTTGAGCGGCTGACGCCCGCCGATGTGGAGCGCCACGGCGGCCCTGAGCGCGTGGCCGGCCATCTGCGCAAGCTGATCGGCGGCGACGAAGGGATCGAAGAGGCCGTGGCCACGATCGTGGCGCACGTGCGCGCCGAGGGCGACGAGGCGGTGCGGGAGTACACGCGCGAATTTGACACTGACGGGCAGGACCCGCGCGAGCTGCGCGTGTCGGCGCGAGAGCTCGACGAGGCGCTCGCGCAGATGTCGCGCGAGGTGGTGGCGGGGCTGCAAGTGGCGATCGCCAACGTGGCGCGTGTGGCAGACGCGTCGATCGGCGCCGAGCGAGTGCTGGTCGAGCTGGCCCAAGGACACACCGTCACGCTGCGCGAGCTGCCCGTTGGCGCCGCCGCGGTGTACGCGCCCGGTGGCCGGGCGGCGTATCCGAGCACGGTGGTGATGGGGGTTGTGACCGCGCGCGCCGCGGGCGTGCTGGATGTGGCTGTGTGCACTCCGCCGGGACCGGGCGGTCAGGCGCACCCGGCGATCCTCGCCGCGTGCAGGCTGTGCGGGGTTGAGCGCGTGTACCGGATGGGCGGCGCGCAGGCGATCGCCGCGCTGGCGTACGGCACCGAGTCGGTGGCGCGCGCCGACGTGGTGGTGGGGCCCGGCAACCTGTACGTGCAGGAGGCCAAGCGGCGTTTGTCGCAGGTGGTGGGCATCGAGGGCTTCGCCGGCCCTAGCGACCTGATGGTGGTGTGTGGCGCCGACGCCGATCCGCGTCTCGTCGCGCTCGACCTGCTTGCCCAGGCGGAGCACGGCGCGGGCAGCTTCGTCGCGGCCGTGTCGAGCTCACGCGACGCGCTGGACGCGCTGGACGCGGAGATCGAGCGCGAGGCCACATCGTGGCCCGATCTGCAACCGGACGCGTGCGTGCTGATCGAGACCGCCGATCCCGCGAGCGCGATCGAGTTGGCCAACGCGTTCGCGCCCGAGCACCTACAGCTCGTGGGTGCCGCCGAGGAGGCGCTCGCGCCGAGGGTGCGCACGGCCGGTTGCCTGCTGCTGGGACCCTGCGGTGCGACCGCGTTCGGCGACTACACGGCCGGCTCCAACCACGTGCTGCCTACCGGCGGCGCGGCGCGCTTTGCCTCGACACTGTCCCCGCGCCACTTCCGCAGGCGCATGTCGGTCGTGGAGATCGGTCCCGACGCGGCGTCCAAGCTGGCCCGCGCCGGGGCGCCCGTGGCGCGCGCGGAGGGCTTCCCGCTGCACGCCGCCTCGATGCTGGCGCGCGTCGAGCGGCCTGGTCCCGAGCAGCCCGCCGCGGAGCAGCTGGGCTCCGAGCGGTCAGATACCGAGGGATCAGGCTCTGAGCCACCCGGCCCACAGCAGCCGCGCGTCGAGCCGCGGGTGCGCGAGAATGGAAACTGACATGAGCCCCAGCGAGCCCAGCACCCCCGCGCGCACCGCCACGATCGAGCGCGCCACCGCCGAGACCGACGTACGGCTGACGCTCACGCTGGACGGTACCGGCCAGGGCACGCGTGCCACCGGAGTGGGCTTCCTGGACCACATGCTCGATCTGCTGGCCCGCCACGCGCGCTTCGATCTCGACGTGCGCGTGAGCGGCGACCTGCAGACCGGCGCCCACCACACGGCCGAGGACACCGCGATCGTGCTGGGCCAGGCGCTCGATCGCGCGCTCGGCGACCGAGCGGGCATCTACAGATATGGATATGGGGTCGTTCCCATGGATGAGGCGCGCGCCAGCTGCACAATCGACATTTCAGGACGCCCGTTCACGCTGTTCGACGCCGAGTTGCCCGCGGGCGCCACCGGCGGTTTCGATCACGAGCTGACCGAGGAGTTCTTCAGAGCGCTGGCCAACTCGGCGAAGTTGACGCTGCACCTGCAGGTGCAGGCGGGCAGCAATGCCCACCACATGATCGAGGCGGCGTTCAAGGCGTTCGCGCGCGCGCTACGCGAAGCGGTGGCGATCGACCCGACCGAGACCGGCGTGCCGAGCACGAAGGGCACGCTAACAACATGAGCGACAGCGCCAACGCCGCTGGCACGCGCCGGCTGTTGGACGAGCCGGTGGACATCGCGGTGGTCGACTATGGCATGGGCAACCGCCGCTCGGTGGAGAAGGCGTTCGAGCACGTCGGTGCGAGCGTGACGATCACAAGCGACCACGAGCGGCTGCGCGCCGCCGCCGGACTGGTAGTGCCAGGTGTGGGCGCGTTTCCACGCGGCATGGCCAATCTGCGCGAATTGGGTCTCGACGAGCTGTTGCGCGCGCGGCTCGCGGCAAACACGCCGGTGCTCGGCATCTGCCTCGGCATGCAGCTCGCGTTTGAGCGCTCCAGCGAGCAGGCCGGCGCGCCCGGGCTCGGCCTGATCGCCGGCGATGTGCGCCCACTGGAGCACGGCGCGTTGAAGCTTCCGCACATCGGCTGGAACGAGGTCAGCTTCAGCGCGGACTCCCCACTCACCGAAGGACTGCCGCGACGCTGCGCGTTCTACCACGTGCACTCGTTCGCCCCGGCGCCCGCCGATCCCACGGACATTCTTGGAACCGCCGTGTACGGCGCCCCGTTCGCGAGCGTGGTGGCCCACGGCGGCTTCTACGGCGTGCAGTTTCATCCCGAGAAGTCCTCGGCCGCCGGCCTGCGACTGCTGGCCAACTTCGCGCGCATCTGCGCTGGACGATCCTCGGATCGATCCGCGGCGCCGGTCCGATCGTGAGGTTCCGGTGCACGACGATCGTGAGGTTCCGGCGCACGACTCGACTTGTGCGTGCAGCGCGCTCGATCGTGAACGTCCGCGCAGTGGGCCGATCGTGAACCTCTACCCCGCGATCGACATGCTCGGCGGCAAGGCGGTGCGGCTCGTCAAGGGCGACTTCGACGCCAAGAAGGTCTACGACGAGGATCCACTGTCGGCGGCACGCGGCTGGGTCAACGCAGGCGCTCGTCGCCTGCACGTGGTGGACCTCGACGGGGCGCGTGACGGCGCGCCGGTCAACCTCGATCAGCTGGCGCTCATTGCGAGCGAGCTGGGCGTGCCCGTGCAGTTCGGCGGTGGACTACGGTCATTGACAGCCATAGAGAGCGCGATCGCCGCGGGCGCCGAGCGCGTGATCCTCGGCACGGCCGCGTTCTCAGACCCGCGGCTACTGGAGCAGACGCTCGTGGAGTGGCCCGGCAGGGTGCTGGTGTCGGTCAACGTGCGCGGCGGACACGTCGCGACCGCCGGCTGGACCGAGACGACCGAGCTGAACGGCGAGCAGGTCGTGCAGCAACTGTGGGAACGAGGCGCGCGCGAGCTCGTCTACACCAACGTCGATCGTGACGGAATGCTTCAGGGACCGGACCTGGAGGAAGTGCAAAAGATCGCCCACGCCGTGCCAGGCAGCTTTGTGTACTCGGGCGGCATCGGCGAATTGTCCGACCTAGAAGGGCTCGTGCGCCTGAACGCGCGCGCGCTCGCCGGGGTGATTGTCGGCAAGGCGCTGTATGAGCAGCGCTTCACGGTCTCTGAAGCCCACGCGATACTCGACGGTCGACGCTTGTCGTGACCAAGTTGCGCGAACAGCGCGCAGTGGCCCAAGGCGAACGGCGCGCAGTGGGCCAAGGCGAACAGTGCGTAGTGGGCCAAGCCAATTGTGCGCAGCAGGCCAAGCCAACAGCGAGCAGTGGGCCAAGCCAATTGTGCGCAGCAGGCCAAGCCAATGGTGCGCAGCAGGCCAAGGCAACGGCGCGCAGCAGGCCAAGGCTAATGGCGCGCAGCAGGCCCAAGGACACATAACGCCTGTGCCCGGTCCACCGATAATTGGCATCTTTGTTACTATCGGGCTTTGCCAAAAGACCGATCGGGGAAGGATCGAAGTGCGGGATGAAATGGGCGCTCGCATCGTTCGTAGTTGTGCTACTCAGCGTGTGCACCGCCTCGTGCGGCAGCACAAGCAAAGACTCGACCTCCCACACGTCTGCCAACACCGTCGCGAGAAGGAGTGTCGCAACGACTCCCTCGAACGCGGCGCTGCGCGCGCGTCAGCGGAAATTCCCCGACGAAGACAGCGATAGTCCCTCGATAGTTCTTGACTACGGCCACGCCGCCAGCCCAACAGTCGCGCGCGCCGTCACCGCGATCGTCAAGCGTTACTACACGTCAGCCGTAGCGGACGACGGCGCCGCCGTCTGTGCATTGATCGTGCCGGTTTTGAAAACAGCGATTCCGGAAGACTACGGTCAGTCTCCCGGGCCGACCTATCTGCGTGGCAAAACCTGTGCCGTGGTGATGTCGAAGCTGTCCAAGCAGCGCCACCAACTGTTGACCGGCGAGCTCGCCACGCTCACGGTTACCGGTGTGCGCGTCGACGGTACGCAGGCATACGCGCTACTGCGCTTCCGCACAACGCCCGAACCACGCTACATACCTCTGCAGCTCGAATCAGGCGTCTGGAAGATCAACGCATTGTCCGACCGCGAATTGTCGTGACACGGGACAGGCGCCATCCCTGACCGAGGATGTCGCTCTTCTGGGTCGCCGGCGAAGCTGCTCGGCACAGCAAGGCGTCCCTGTCCACAGGCCACAACAGCCATCTCCCGCGCGGGCGAGCCCGCTACGGTGAGGGGCGTGCACTACAAGCGCGTCATCCCATGCCTGGACGTCGCGGCAGGCCGCGTCGTGAAGGGCGTCGAATTCCTCGACATTCGCGACGCCGGCGACCCCGTGGAGCTGGCCGCCCACTACGATCGCGAAGGCGCCGACGAGCTGGTGTTCCTTGACATCACCGCCACCCACGAGCGGCGCGAGACGATCGCGGGGCTCGCGCGCAACACCGCCGACGACGTGTTCGTTCCCTTTACGATCGGCGGCGGCATCCGCTCGGTGGCCGACGCCCAAGCGGTACTCGACGCCGGCGCCGACAAGGTGTCGGTCAATTCCGCCGCGCTCGCGCGCCCGGAGCTGATCGACGAGTTGGCCGCGGTGTTTGGAGCGCAGTGCGTGGTGCTCGCGATCGACGCGAAGGCCGTCCCAGCCGCCGAGCTGAGGGCGGACGCGGAGCTAACTACCCGTCAAGAGCGCGTTGAGGAGGGTGGTGGAGGTGAACCGCGGGGAGCCGTCGCCGAGCTCTCGGGCGAAGACGTCGGACGCTGGGAGGCGTATGTGGCCGGAGGACGCACACCCACGGGTCGCGACGCGGTGCACTGGGCACGCGAGGGCACCACCCGCGGGGCGGGCGAGATCCTGCTCACGAGCATGGACCGCGACGGCACCAGCGACGGCTACGACCTGTCGCTCATCGCCGCGGTGAGCGCGGCGGTTGACGTGCCCGTGATCGCATCCGGTGGCGCGGGCCAGCTGCAACACCTGGTGCAGGCGCTGCAAGCCGGGGCCGACGCGGTGTTGTGCGCTTCGATCTTCCACTACAACCGGCACACGATCGCCGAAGCCAAGGCTCATCTCGTGGCGGCCGGCCTGCCGGTGCGAATCAATTGAGAGCCGAACGGAAAGGAAAGAGGTCCGGCGGTAGTCAATGATGAGGAGGTGCGCACGACGATGACCGACAGCCACGCGCGCGGTGTATGGGAGCGTGACGATGACCGACATGAACGCCCGTGGGGAGCGGAGCTGCGTACGACGATGACCAACAGCCACGCGCGTGGTGTACTGGGAACGTGACGATGACCGACATGGACACCCGCGGGGAGCAACACGCCACGATCGGCGCGCCCACCAGCGACGGCGCGGCGGTGCTGGAGCGTGTGCGTCAGCTACCCGGTGGCGTCGAGCTGCTGGAGCTCGCCGAAGATCACGACAAGCGAATCGAGCTGGTGGGAGGAGCGGTGCGCGACATCATGCTCGGCCGTGCCCCTCGCGAGCTCGACGTAATCGTCGACACCGACGTGGAGTCACTCGCGCGCGCGCTGGCCACACGGACAGACGCGCAGCTGACCCTTCATGAGCGCTTCGGCACCGCCATCGTGCGGGGGTCCCACGCGAGCGTCAACTTCGCGACCATCCGCGCGGAGAGCTACCCGTCCCCGGGCGCGCTCCCCGAAGTCCGCGCGGGCTCGCCCACGGAGGACTTGGAACGCCGCGACTTTACCGTCAACGCGATCGCCGTAGCGCTATCCGGCGAGCGGCGAGGCGAGCTGCGGGCGGTCGCGGGCGCGCTCGAGGATCTCGCGGCGCGACGCCTACGGGTACAGCACGACAAGAGCTTCCTCGATGACCCCACCCGGATCCTACGACTCGTGCGATACGCCACTCGCTTGCGCTTCGAGGTCGAGCCCCACACCGCCGCGCTGGCCGGCGCCGCGCTCGCCGCAGACGCCTTGCAAACCGTCTCCGGCCAGCGCCTCGGCGCGGAGCTACGTCTCGCGTTTAGCGAACCCGCCCCGCTCGCGCCACTCGCCGAGCTCGATCGCATCGGCGTGTTCACGGCGTGGGAGCCCGGCGTGAGCTTTGACGAGCACGTGGTTCGCACAGCGCTCGAAATCATGCCCGAGGACGGATCGACACCGGTGCTGCTCGCCGCCGCGCTGCTGCTCGAGCTATCTCACAACCTCGACCAGGAGGAGACCGAGCCGGCGATGCGCGGCTTCCTATACGACCTGCAGCTCCCCTCTCGTGAAGGCGACCGCGTGTTCGGCGCGACCGTGAGCGCCGCGTTCGCGAGCGACTACGTTGACCGCGCCGACACAACAGCCGATCTGCTCGAGCTCACCGACGGCACCCCCGTGGAGTCATTGGCGCTCGCCGGCGCGGTGCGCGACATGGAGGACGGGCCCGGATCCTACGGGAGGCGGGTCATCGAAGACTGGCTCAGCAAGCGACGACACGTCGCGCTGCAAGTCACCGGAGACGACCTGATCGCCGCGGGAGTACCAGAGGGTCCTGAGGTTGGGGCGCGCTTGGAAGAGTCCTACAAGCTGTTGCTCGAAGAACGCATCGCGCCCGGGCGCGACACCGAGTTGCGAGCCGCGCTCAAAGCGAGGATATGAGCGGCGACGCTTTCGAGTTGGGAGGCGCACACGCGAGCGGCGACGCTTTCGAGTTGCCGGGAGGCGCACACGCGCTGTTCACCGACCGCGCCCACGGCAACCTGTCGAGCGTGGGCGGCGCGCACGCTGAGCATGGCCTGCGCGCGCGCGAACGGTTGCGCGAGTCGCTTGGCGTGCGACGGCTCGTGCGTGGCTACCAGACACACGGAACCGTCGTGGGACGAGTGCTCCAAGACGGCACCCAAGCGGGCCGGCCCGTCGCGTTCGAGCGCGACAGCGCCCACCAGCCCGAATTCGAGGCGGATGGTTACGCGATCGCGGCCCCCAAGCTCGCCGCGATGGTGCTCACGGCCGACTGCGTCCCTGTGGCGCTCGCCGCCCACGGCGCCGTGGCTGCCCTGCACGCCGGTTGGCGCGGACTATCAGCCGGAGTGCTCGAGCAGGGTGTCCGCGCCCTGCACGAGGTTGGCGGTCGTGGCGAAGTGGTCGCGGTGATCGGGCCGTGCGCGGGCGCCTGCTGCTACGAGGTCGGCGAGCAAGTGCACGACGCATTCGGCGCTCACCACCGTGACGGTCCTCTGATCGATCTGCGCGCGATCGCGCATGAGCGCCTGCAGCGTGCCGGTGTCGCCGAGCTGCGCGACGTGCGCGCATGCACGATCTGCGACGAACGCTTCTTCTCCCACCGTCGCGAAGGTGCCCGCGCGGGGCGCCAAGCGTGTGTGGCGTGGCTCAGCTGATTCACCGACCGCGCGCCGAGCGCGTGCGCTCCAACCTCCGCGCGCTACGCGCCGAGCTGCGCGCGGCGGCCGAGCGCGCCGAGCGCGATCCCGCCGAGGTCGAGATCCTGGCGGCCAGCAAGTACGTGCCAGTCGAGGATCTAGCGGTGCTCGCCGACGCCGGGATCGCGCTCGTCGGAGAGAATCGCGCACAGGATCTGCAGGCGAAGGTCGCCGCCCACGGCGACCTGTTCACGTGGGACTTCATCGGTGCGCTGCAGAGCAAACACGTGCGCGTGATCGTGCCGCACGTGCGCCTCATCCATTCGCTCGCCAGCGATTCCGCGTCGCGCGCGCTCGAACGCCACGCCACGCGTGCGCTGCCCGGGTTGCGCGTGCTCGTCGAGGTCAACCTCGCGGGCGACCCCAACAAGCGAGGTATCGTGCCGGAGCGCCTCGACGCGTTCATCGCGCGCTCGCCCGTGCCGGTGGCCGGACTGATGACGATGCCTCCGCTGGCCGCCGACCCGGAGCAGAGCCGACCGTGGTTTCGCCGTCTGCGCGAGCTGGCCGCCGCACGCGGGCTGCCAGAGCTGTCGATGGGCACCAGCCAGGACTTCGCCGTAGCGGTACAGGAGGGCGCCACTATCGTGCGGATAGGCACACGGTTGTACGCTTAGAGCGGTCGTTCGGTCCAACACTCGCAGCACAGGGTGGCCGGGCTCGCCGGCGCAAGCGCTCAACAGAAGCAGGGAAACGTCCGTTTTCACCGAAAACGCCCCTACAAATGGCATTTCGTGACTCCTGGCACCGCGCTCTCGTGTACTTCGGCTTGGCCGAGGACTATCACGACGACTACGACGAGGAACCCCACGAGGAGGAGATAGCCGACCGCTATCGCGAGCGTCCCAATGTGCGACGGCTCTCTCCGCGCCGCCGCCGCGACGAGTTCGACGACATCTACCCGGAGGATGAGCCCCGCGGACGCTCGACCACCGTACTGCGCCAAGTGGGCCGTGGCAACGGCGACGTGCGCGTGCATTTGGTTATCCCAAAGTCCTTCAACGACGCCCAACAGATCGCCGACAAGTTCAAGGACTCAATCCCGGTGATCCTCAACCTGCAAAGCGCCGACACCGACCTGTCCAAGCGCCTGATCGACTTCGCCAGCGGTCTCACCTACGCGCTCGACGGCGGCATGCAACGGATCGCCGACAAGGTGTTCATGCTCACCCCCCGCAACGTCGAGATCTCCGCCGAGGAGCGCGCAAGGCTAATCGAAAAGGGCTTCTTCAACCAGTCCTGACGCGAGATTTCCGGCATTTGCGCCCACAAGTGGGCTCCGGTCCTCCGCTCATGTGCACAGCACACTTCGCTCCCTGCGTCCTTGCCAGACTTGGATCTCCCACGTCAGGACCACTGGGTGGCTGCCAACAGTGGCCGATATGGCCGGTAGCCTGGGGCGCGTTATGGAGATAGGTCTGATCGGGTGCGGCAACATGGCGCGGGCGATGGCGCGCGGATGGGGTCGGCCCGTGCTGTGCTTCGACCCGGTGTCCGAGCGCGCCGAGACTCTGGTGGGCGAGCTGGGGGGAAAAGCGCTCCAGTCAGGCGCCGCTGTAGCCGAACGCGCAGACCTGGTGGTGCTCTGCCACAAGCCCGTCCAGCTGAGGGAAGTAGCGGCCGAAGTGGCCCCCCACGCGCGCGCGGTCGCCTCGATCCTCGCGGCCACACGACTGGCGGACCTCAAGAGCTTCTACGGCGACACGCCGGTCTACCGCTTCCTGCCGTCGCTGCCCGCGGAGCTACGCCGCGGCGCGATCGTGCAATCGGCCGACCCCGACCGGGAGGCGACGCTCGGCAGAAACGACACGATCGACGCTCAGGTGCGCGCGCTATTTGAGGAGCTCGGCACGCTCGTCGAGCTGGACGACTCGCTGGTCAACGTGGCGATGGGGCTGATGTCCTGCGCGCCCGCCTACGTCGCGCTCGTCTGCGAGGCCCAGGTTGACGCGGGCGTGCGCCGCGGCATCCCGCCGGCGCAAGCATCGGCGCTCGTCACAGAAACACTCGCCGGCACCGCGGAGCTGCTGCGCGCGCGCGAATACGACACGCTCGCGGTGCGCCGCGAGGTCACATCGCCCGGTGGCACCACCGCGCGCGGCCTCGACGCGCTCGAGCGTGCGGGTGTGCGCGCCGCGTTCAGCGACGCGCTCGATGCGGTGTTGGGTGACCGCGCATGACTGTCCTGTCCGCCGTGTGGCCTTTGGGTGTGTCCGACTGGGTGCTCGCCAGCGTGCGCACCGAAATCGCCGGCTACCTCTCGACGCTGATCTACGTCTACACACTGCTGATCGTCCTGCACATCGTCGTGCAGCTGCTGTTCGCGTTCGGCGTGCGCCCACCTTATTCGCGCGCCTCCGACGCGCTGCTCAGCTTCCTGCGCGATGTCTGCGAGCCCTACCTGCGGATCTTCCGGCGCATCATCCCGATGGCCGGGTCATTCGACTTCAGCCCGATCATCGCGATCATCGTGCTGTCACTGCTCAACACGCTGATCGTCAACGACCTGATCCACGGTTAGCGGCGGTGGGCTCGGTCAGGCGCACTGCCTGCCCGCCCCCCGGAATAGGGGGTGCCCGTCAGGGTACGCTCGCGTGGCTGCGGACCGCGCTCGTGATGATCACGGTGGTGGCCGCCGACCAGCTCTCAAAGACCGCCGTGCGCAACTCGATCGTGCCGGGCGAAACCCGTGGCGTGCTGCCCGGCCTACAACTCGTCAACACGCGCAACCAGGGCGTCGCCTTCGGTTTCCTCCCGGGTCGTCACGTCGCGGTGACCGTGCTCGTCGGTGTCGCGCTGCTGGTGCTGCTCGTCTACTTCGCCCGCAACCGCAACAAGCCGCTGATCTGGCTTCCCACAGGCATGCTGCTCGGAGGCGCGCTCGGCAACATCATCGACCGTCTGCGCGCCGGATCAGTCACCGACTTCATCAAGCTACCGCTCGGCTGGCCACCCTTCAACCTCGCCGACGCCTCGATCACAATCGGCGTGCTACTGCTGCTATTCGTAATCGAGTCTCCGCCATCCGCGTGAACCCGCGGAGCACAAGGCACCCTCTCACGCCTGGCGCTGTTCAGCTTTATGGATGCCGACCACAATGGAGACCGGCGCCAACAGCAGGACTACCAGACGCCAGCGACAGTGTCTCCCAAAACAATCCCCAATCCAAGCTTCGACATCGTGTGGCAAGACGAGCACCTGCTCGTGGTCGACAAGCCCGCGGGCCTCGTCGTGCACCCCGCCCGCGGGCATCGCGAGGGCACGCTCTCCCAACTGCTGGCCGGCCGCGCCGCCGGCGGTGAGCCAGAGCGCGCAGGGATCGTCCACCGGCTCGATCGCGACACGTCGGGTCTGCTCGTGGTGGCGGCCTCCGAGGACGCTCACCGGCTGCTGCAATCCGCGCTGCGCCGCCGGTTGATCGAGCGTGAATACCTGGCGCTCATCGAGGGACGCCCGCCCGCCCGCAGCGGCACGATCGAGGCGCCGATCGGACGCCACCCGCGCATCCGCACACGCATGGCGGTCGACGGTAGCGGCAGTCGCGAGGCCCGCACCCACTTCACGCTCGAGCGCTCGCTGCGGGGCGTCTCGCTGCTACGCCTGCGTCTCGACACCGGTCGCACTCACCAGATCCGCGTGCACCTACAAGCGATCGGTCATCCCGTGTGCGGGGATCCCGAATACGGCATTCCCGGCACGCTCGGCTTGCAACGCCAGTTCCTGCACGCAACACGGCTCGCGTTCCCCCACCCGATCAGCGGCGAGCCGATCGAAGTCAACTCGCCGCTGCCAGCGGACCTGCGTAAAGCGCTGCAACGCGCCGAACGCGCGCACGCCGACTAGAGCCAGCTCCATCGTCGTCAGGTATCCTCAGCGGTCGTAGACAACCCGAACGCCGTGCGACTGTGCTACGCGGCCCTGCCCGACCGACGCGATCCAAAGCGTCGCTCGGGTCCGCGACTCACCGTACGGTTCCAATTAGATGACATAAAGGGAGTACCCGTGAGCCAAGTAGGAATCGCGGACCTGCTGGAGGCCGGAGTTCATTTCGGCCATCAGACACGCCGCTGGAACCCGAAGATGCGCCGCTTCATCCACGGCGAGCGCAACGGCATCTACATCATCGACCTGCTGAAGACCGCCGCGCTGCTGCAGCAAGCCCAAGAATTCGCCGCTCAGATCGCCCATCGCGGCGGCACGGTGCTGTTCGTCGGCACCAAGAAGCAGGCCCGCGACGCGATCAAGGAGGTAGCCGAGGCAGCTGAGATGCCCTACGTCAACCACCGCTGGCTCGGCGGCCTGCTCACCAACTTCCAAACCATCAACCAGCGCATCCGCCGGCTGCACGACCTCGAACGCTACGAGAGCGAGGGCCAGCTCGCGCTGCTGCCCACGCGCGAGCGCATGGCAGCACTCGCCGACCTCGCAAAGCTGCGCGCCAACCTCGGCGGCGTCAAGAACATGCAGCGCACCCCCAACGCACTGTTCGTGATCGATCTGAAAACCGAGGCGATCGCCGTGCGCGAAGCGCAGCGCCTACGCATACCGATCATCGGACTCGTCGACACCAACTGCGATCCCGACGGAATCGACTACGTGGTCCCGGGCAACGACGACGCGATGCGCTCCTGCGCGCTCGTCACCAAAGCGATCGGCGACGTCGTGGCCGAAGCCCACTCGATCTTCCGCGCGGAGGAGGAGAAGGCTCGCGCTGAACGCGTCGAGCAGGCCCGTCGCGAGGCCGAGGAGCGCGCCCGCCGCGAAGCCGAAGAACAAGCCAAGCGCGAGGCCGAAGAACAAGCCGCCCGAGAGGCCGCCGAGCGCCAAGCCGCAGCCACAGCCGCCGCACAAGCCCAGGCCCAGGCTCAAGCGCCCGCCACGGAGCCCCCGGCAACCGCAGAGCCGGTTCCGCAGCCACCCGCAGAGCCGGCTCCGCAGCCACCCGCAGAGCCGGCTCCGCAGCCACCCGCAGAGCCTCCCGCTGAGCTGGCCACTGAAGCAGAGGCCGCTGCCGAGGCTCCCGCAGAGGGGGCAAACGCATCGTGAGCACAACTGAAATATCCGCCAAGGACGTCAAGGCGCTGCGCGACCGCACAGGCGCCGGCATGATGGATTGCAAGAAAGCGCTCGCGGAAGCTGAGGGTGATATCGAGCGAGCGATCGAGCTGCTGCGCGTCAAGCAAGGCAAGAAGATCCAGGATCTCGGTGAGCGCGTCGCCACCGAGGGGACCGTGCAGGCCTATATCCACGCGGGCGCAAAGGTCGGAGTGCTGGTCGAGGTTGACTGCAACACCGACTTCGTCGCCACCAACGAGGACTTTGTCGCGTTCGCTCGCGACGTGGCGATGCAGATCGCCGCGACCCCAACCGTCGCGTACGTCAGCCGCGAGCACATCCCCGCCGAGGCTCGCGACGCGGAGGCACGCGTGTACCAGCAGGAGGCCGCTGAGAAGCCAGAGAACGTGCGCGAAAAGATCGTCGAGGGCAAGCTGAACGCGTGGTACAGCACGATCGTGCTGCTCGAGCTCCAGATGCACAACCCGAAGTTCGACGGCAAGACGGTTCAGCAGCTGCGCGACGAGCTCACCGTCAAGACGGGCGAGAACGTCGTCATAAGGCGCTTCGTCCGCTTCGCGGTCGGCCAGTAGGCCGTGGACGCGGCCTACTGGCCGGCGGTATGAGCGGATAGGCTCTGGCGTCGATGGGCGCCCCCGCCTTCAAACGCATCCTGCTCAAGCTCTCAGGCGAGGCGCTGATGGGCACGCTTGACTACGGCACCGACCCCGACCGCGTGGCGGCGGTCGCGCGTCAGGTCTCCGCCGTGCGCGACCAGGGAGTGGAGGTCGCGATCGTCGTCGGCGCGGGCAACATCTTCAGGGGCATGACCGGTGTGGCGGAGGGCATGGATCGCTCCACCGCGGACTACATGGGCATGCTCGCCACCGTGCTCAACGCGCTGCCGCTGCAGGACGCGCTAGAGAAGAGCGGCACCAACACGCGCGTGCAATCCGCGCTCGGGATCTCCGAGGTCGCCGAGCCCTACATTCGCCGCCGCGCAATGCGCCACCTGGAGAAGGGACGCGTAGTGATCTTCGCGGCGGGCACCGGCAACCCGTTCTTCACGACCGACACCGCCGCCGCCCTGCGCGCCTCCGAGATCCACGCCGAGATCATCCTGATGGCCAAGAACGGGGTGGAGGGCGTCTACAGCGCCGACCCCGCGCTCGACCCCACGGCGCGGTTCATCCCTCACATCACCCACATGGAAGCGATCGAGCGGCGCCTGCGCGTGATGGACTCCACCGCGCTAGCGCTCTGCATGGAGAACTCGATGCCGCTGAACGTATTCAATATGGACGACGAGACCAACATCCCGAGAATCGTCTCGGGCGCGCGTGTGGGAACGCTGGTGAGCACATGACCGAGGACAGGAGCCATGATGACCGCTGAGATGATTGATGCCCTGCTCGACGACGCGCGCGAGCGGATGCACAAGTCGGTGGAGTCCACCCAGCACGAGTTCTCGACCGTGAGGACCGGCCGCGCCAGCCCCGCGCTGCTGGAGCGTGTGGTCGTCGACTACTACGGCGCCGCGACGCCCCTGAACCAGCTCGCCACGATCTCCGCCCCCGAGGCGCGCCTGATCACCGTGCAGCCCTACGACAAGTCCTCGATCAAGAACATCGAGAAGGCGATCAACGAGTCCGACGTGGGCCTCAACCCCTCCAACGACGGCAACCTGATCCGCCTCGCGGTGCCCGAGCTCACCGAAGAGCGCCGCAAGGAGCTCGTGAAGGTGGTGCGCAACATCGCCGAGGAGGGGCGCGTCGCGATCCGCAACGTTCGTCGCGACACGATGCAGCATCTGCGCGAGCTGAAGTCCGAAGGCGAGGCCGGCTCTGATGACGAGCATCGCGCGGAGGTCGAGTTGCAGAAGCTCACCGATGGACGCATCAGCGACCTCGATGGGGTACTGAAGGTCAAGGAGGAGGAGATCCTCGAGGTGTGATGGTCGCGTCCGTCGCAGGGGAGGACGCTGGAGCACCGGGCGAGCAGCGCTCGCGGGCTCGCTACGTCGCGATCATCACCGACGGCAACGGCCGCTGGGCGCGTGCGCGCGGCCTACCGGTCAACGCTGGCCACAGCGCGGGCGCCGACAACGTCAAGGCTCGTCTGCGCGACGCGGCGGAGCTCGGGATCGAAGAGCTCACCGTGTACTCGTTCTCGACCGAGAACTGGTCGCGTCCGGTCGCGGAGGTCCAGGGTCTGATGGAGATGTTCGCCAACCGCATCTCAGAAGAGACGCCCGAGCTACACCGAGAGGGCGTGCGAATGCGCTTCATCGGTCGCCGCGAAGGCATATCACCCGACCTGCAGGAGCGCATGCGCTGGGCTCAGGAGCTCACGGACTCAAACACGCGCGTCACGCTGTTCGTCGCGTTCAACTACGGCGGACGCGCCGAGATCCTGGATGCGGCACGCGCATTTCACGGCAGCACCGAAGAGGATTTCCGCAAGCTCCTCTACGCACCCGAGATGCACGACCCCGACATGATCATCCGCACGAGCGGCGAGCGGCGTCTGTCCAACTACCTGCTGTGGCAATCCGCCTACTCCGAGCTCGTGTTTCGCGAGGAGCTGTGGCCCGACTTCTCCCGTCGCGCACTGGAGGAGTCGCTCACCGAGTTCTCAGAGCGCCGCCGCCGGTTCGGCGGACGCTAGCGATGGCCGCTCACCGCACGCACGCGCCCGCCGCCCACGCCGAGCGCGGACGCTCGGATCTCGGCTCGCGTTTCCTGTTCGCGCTACCGCTGATCGCGCTCGCGCTGTTCCTCGTGATCGAGGGTGGCCTCGTGTTCGCCGCCGGCCTGCTCGCGATCGGGTGCGTCTGCCTGCACGAGCTCTACGGCATGTACGAACGCGCGCGCCCCGTGCGCCTCGCCGGGTTTCTCGCGCTCGCCGGCCTGCTGGCGGCGGCGCTGTACGGCAGCCAGACGCAAGTGCTGCTCGCCGCCACCGCCGCGCTGCCGATTCTGTTTGGGTTGACGCTCGCGCAGCCCCACCCGAGCGTAGGGGGGATGGCGCTCACGCTGCTCGGGATCTACTGGATCGGGTTCGCGCTCGCCCACGCGGTACTGCTGCGCGAACTCCCACACGGCGAGGGCATCGTGATCGACGTGCTGGTCGGCACCTTCCTCGGCGACACCGGCGCCTACCTGGGCGGGCGGCTGTTTGGCAAACGACCGCTCGCGCCCCACATCTCGCCCAACAAGACGGTCGAGGGACTCGTGATCGGGATGGCCAGCTCGGTGCTCAGCGTGTGGTTCGCCGGTCGCTACCAGACCTGGCTGCCCGGCACCCACGCGCTCATGCTCGGTCTCGGCGTGGCGGTGTTCGCGCCGATCGGCGACCTGTTCGAGTCGTTCGTCAAGCGCCACGCAGGCGCCAAGGACACCGGCAGCCTGCTGGGCGCCCACGGCGGTTTGCTCGACCGCCTCGACGCGGTGCTGTTCACGGCGGTGGTCGGCTACTACATATGGTTGGCGTATGTCGGCTAGGCGGAGAATCTGCTTTAGGCAAGCCAGATTCATCTATAGCGTGATGCCTGCGCGCCAGTATTCGCGCCAGTTTTGCTCCAGTGTGATGGTCTAGGAGCCGAACGGAGGCGCATGATGTGGTCCTAGTGAGGAGTCACCTCGAAGGACTTGCCGGGCTCGTCGAAGCTGACGCGAAACGCGGCGAAGAAGTCTTGCCGACCCCATAGGGCTTGGCTGCCGCCAGTGAAGGTAGGCAGGATCTGAATGCGTCGCTCGGGCATCTCCGGGAGCCACGCAGTCACGTGCTGTTTCGCGTGGCGGAAGACGGCGGCCCCTGTGGCCTGGGTGCCAGCGATGGACTCCAAGTCGCTGTCCGCGAAGCCCATAAGCGGTGCGAAACCGTCAGGGAAGCAACTCGAGTCCGCTCCAGAGTCGACAAGGCCGAGCACCGGGCTGGACGCCCCATTGAGGCCTTGCACGATCAGGTAGAGGTATGGTCGGCTGCCCGTACCGAGAAGGTCTCGGTACGGGACTTGCAGCCCTGCTGTGGGGCTCAGAGGACGTACATTCCGCTGTCGGCTTCAGGCACCGGCAGAAGCTGATCCGTCTCCTTGACTGCGGGATCGTCACGCAGCGACACAGAGTTGTCCGCGCTCGCGACCACATAGCCATCGCGCAGAGCAACCCACTTGCCGGCGTAGGGACGCAGATCCTCCCGTGGCGCCAACGACGCTTGGTCTAGAACAGTCATTACACGGTCCTTCTCGGTTGGGATAGTGCTACAAGAACCCGCAGCGAACCAGTCGCTTACAAGGATCATCGCAGATTGCGCTCCTGTCAAGATCATTGCAGTAGATCCGTCAATGCAGAAGGGCGGCCTCGTCTCCAGCCCCCGTGACACCGCTATCTGGCAGTAGCTGACAGTGGGAACGCCATCGCGCGAAGCCGTCATTGGGCTTGGCTACACTCCATCGTGGTCGCTCGTCCGTGACCGTCTTCATAGAGGCCCGTCCCGGTAGCGCTCGGGGCGGGCCTCGGTCCATTCGGGGTCACACGCCGGTGGTGGTGCTGTACTTCGCAGTGGACCGATGAAGACGACCCACGGACATCACGATGAGCGACCCGCACGAGCGACCCGCTGACGCGCATCCGCCCACGCTCGGCTGCGACTGCACCGAGTGCGAGGCCGCGAGGCTCGCCGCCGCTGGCACGGCCCGGCGGCCCACGGTGGAGGAGCAGCTACGTTACGCGCGTATGTTGCCCACGGCCTTCCCAGACGCGCCGCAGGCGCCAGCGCTAGCGCGGCGGTACGAGCAGGACATCGTCGCCTCGATGCGGCTGCGCGCGAGGGCACACTTCGGCGCTGTACACGCGCGGCCAACGGCTGCTTGGGCACGCCGCGGAGTCTGTGGTGGTCGGCCACGCGCCCGACGCACGACGCGATCGTGCCGCGCCGGACCCAGTTCCGACAGCGAAGGCGAATCTGAGCCGGGAGAACCGGCGCATTATCTTTTAGGCGTCGTCCGCATACGGCCAGGCGTGGCGCGATGAGTCGCGCCGCACTGCGACCGCCGCCGTGCCCCGATCCGAGGCGTTGTCGTTTCCGCATGAGGTATCCAAGCGGCCCGTGGACGTGCGAGCGCTGCCACCCCCGCGAGCGATCAGCGGAGCGCGCACGTCGGCTGAAGGCGGCAGCATGAGCGCCGCCGACTGGCTCACCGGGACGCCGATGGACCCCGCCGCGGCTCCCACCGACCCGCTGCCCACATTGCCGGGCTTCCCGTACCTGCTCGCTGGCACTGGAGCCGTGATCGTCGGGCCGACTGGCGCCGGACGCTCAAGCCTCATCGAGGCCGGTCTCTACGACGGTGCCCGTCACGGGCTGCGCGCTGCCTATCTCGGCTCAGAGGTCGGAACCCCGCAACGCCAGCACGGCGATCGATAGTACGTTCCGTCCAACAGCGCTCATGGAGCGTGTCAGCGCCGCTGTCGAGCGCGATCCCGGCCTGACCCGCAACGCGATCCGAGCCATGATCAAAGGCCCGCCGAGTACGTCAGCCTCGCCCTAGAGCTGCTTGTCACCGAGGGCTACATCGCCGCCAAACAAGATGGTCAAGCACTCCGACACACCAGCGTCAAGTCCTACCACGACACAACCGAGTCCACCGAGTCCACACCAAGTCCAAACCGAGTCCAGCCGCACGGCTTGGCTTCCTCGCCCAGACAAAAGCTCCGGGGCCTCCAAACACCAGGAGGAACCGACATGAGTACCGAACCAGTCAGTACAGCGGGTGTCCTGCTGTCGCTCACGTCCGATGACCGGCCGTGGACCGTAGAGGAGCTGGTCCTTGAGAAGGGCGGGGACCGTCTCGGGGTCGAAGACGCGCTCGCCGAACTGTACGCCGCGGGACTCTTGACACGGGTCAACAAGCGGGTCGTGTGTGCGTCGCGTGCCGCGATCCGCGCCGACGAACTGAGCATGTGATGCGCTCCGCTGAGCAGATCGCCGCGATCGAACGGCTCGACCGTGAAGTCCAGTGCCTTCAAGCCGAGGACCGTAGGCGCGCCCAGCCGCGTCCGGGCGTACCCTTGCCACGACAGACGAGCGAGAACGGAGACGATGCGTGATGACACGCAAACGGAGCCTGACCTCACAGGTCTACAGGGCAGCGAGGCTGAGCAACGATGTCGGCGCGGTCGCAGCCGGCAACCCCAAGCGCGTCGTGCGCAGAACCAAGAACATTGCGGCGGGTCGCACGCTCGGGAAAGCCAGCGTGTGGCGGAGGTTATGGCGGTGCCCGTATGAAGCGTTCGTCTACAGCAAGCGCGACCACAAGAAGATCCGCAAGACGTTCCCGACGCAGGCCGCGGCGAAGGCGTGGCGAGAGGACGCGAAGCCCGCGGTGCGCAAGAACGCGATGCGCGCGCCGACCTCGACCACGCTCAGGGAAGCCGCAGATGCTTGGCTGGAGGGAGCGAGAGCGGGCCTCATTCGCCCGACGCGCTCCGGGGAGCCGTACAAGCCGAGTGCGATCCGCAACTACGAGCAGGGTCTACGGCTGCGCGTCCTGCCGGAGCTGGCCCCCCGCAAGCTCTCCGACCTCACCCGGAGTGACTTGCAGGACTTTGTGGACAGCCTCATCGCTAAGGGGATCACGGCGCCGACGATCGAGGCGACGATCGTGCCGGTGCGCGCTATCTACCGGCGGGCGCTACTGAGGCCCGAGACGGGAATCGTCGTCAACCCGACCGTCGGCCTAGAGCTGCCGGCGGCGCGTGGTGGTCGTGACCGGATCGCCCCGCCGGACGAGTGTGCGCAGTTGCTCGCGGTACTCCCGGCTGGCGCGCGGGCGTTGTGGGCGACCGCGATGTACGCGGGCCTGCGACGCGGCGAGCTGATGGCGCTCCGTGTCGAGGACATCGACCTGGCCGCCGGGATCATCCATGTTCGTCGCGGCTGGGATCGTTATACGGGCGAGATCACCCCGAAGTCGGGGAGAGCGCGCAAGGTCCCTATCGCGGGGGTGCTGCGCGACTACCTGGACGAGCACCTGCTGAGCCTGGAGTGGTCGGAGGGGCTCGTGTTCGGCGTGAACGCGGTGAGTCCGTTCATGGTCGCCACGGTGATCTACCAGGCTGACCGCGCGTGGAAGGCAGCGGGGCTCCAGCGGATCACGCTGCACGAGTGCCGCCACACGTTCGCGTCGCTGATGATCGCCGCCGGGGTCAACGCGAAGGCGCTCAGCACCTACATGGGCCACACGACCATCGCGATCACGATGGATCGCTACGGCCACCTGATGCCCGGCAACGAGGACGAGGCGGCAGGTCTGCTCGACGCCTACCTGAACCGGGCGGACATGCAGGCCCGGGTCGCCCAGGTGACGTCCTAGTGCGCGCCAGTCTCGCGCCAGTCATGTACGGATTCGGCCGGATTCCAGCGGATTCCAGCGGAGTAGTTTTGGCTCAACCAAGCCAAAAACGGCTCAACCGTGCGATACACAACATATGGTTGGCGTATGTGTAGACCGCACCGCTCACTCGCCCAACGCCAGCCCGCCAACGGATCCTCTCCCAATTGCGTGGCGAGTCATTGTGTCTAAGCGCCTGCTGATCCTCGGCTCCACCGGCTCGATCGGCACGCAGGCGCTCGACGTGCTCGTCCGCAGCGACGAACTGGAGCTGGTGGGTCTCTCGGCCGAGCGCTCGTGGGAGACACTCGTGCAGCAGGCGCGCGCGCACGGTGTGCGGCGGGTCGCGCTCGCCGACGAACACGCGGCGCGGCTCGCAGCCGACGCGTGGCCCGAGGGTGAGGTGCTGGCCGGCGTCGAAGGCCTCGTGAGGCTTGTCGTGGAGTCGCACGCCGATCTGGTGCTCAATGCGCTCGTCGGCTCCGCGGGCCTCGGCCCGACCGTCGCCGCGCTCGGCGAGGGGATCGACCTGGCGCTGGCCAACAAGGAGTCGCTCGTCGTGGGAGGCGAGCTGGTGGTGGCGCTAGCGGAAGCGACCGGCGCGCAGATCGTGCCGGTGGACTCCGAGCACACCGCGCTTCACCAGCTGCTCTGTAGTCAACCGCCGGGCGCCGTGCAGCGCCTCACGATCACCGCCAGCGGTGGCCCGTTTCGCGGACGCTCGCGCGCGCAGCTCGCCGGCGTGAGCGTCGAGCAGGCGCTCGCCCATCCAACCTGGGCTATGGGAGGCAAGATCACGATCGACTCCGCCACGCTGATGAACAAGGGTCTCGAGCTGATGGAGGCCCACCACCTGTTTGGCACCGCGTATGAGCGCATCGACGTGGTGGTGCACCCACAATCGCTGATCCACGGCCTCGTGCAGCTCGCCGACGGCGCGATGCTCGCGCACATTGGGCCGAAGGACATGCGCATAGCGATCTCCTACGCGCTGCATGGCGCCGCAAGCGTTGAGCTGCCGGTGGAGCCGCTCGACCTCGTGCGCGTCGGCGCGCTCACGTTCGAGCCGGTGGACCTCGACGCGTTCCCGTGCCTGCGTCTCGCGCGCGAAGCGGCGCGCACTGGAGGCACCGCGCCATGCGTGCTCAACGCCGCCAACGAGATCGCCGTGCACGCGTTTCTCGCCGGCCAACTTTCGTTCCTCGGGATACCGGAGCTGATCGAACGCACGCTCGAGCAGCTCGGCGCCTCACCGCTAAAGGCGTTCGAGTCGCTGTACGAGGCCGACCGGCAGGCGCGCGCTGTAGCCAAGGAGCTGTCCCGCTCGATCGGGCTTGTCGGATAAGGGGAGATGGATCCCCTCTCTAGGCCTGCCACCCGTACATCTCTCTTGGAGATATATCCGTTCGCATTCCGACCACCCCAGTGGTATGATTTTAGTATGACCAAAGTGGCCAAGATCGCTATCTCACTTCCGCAGGAACAGGTGGTACAGGCTCGCGACGCTGTCGCCCGCGGTGAGGCAGCGAGCGTGTCGAGCTACATTTCGGCTGCTCTGGCAGCGGTTGCGCCTGCTTCAATCGCGGCTGAGCAACAGGACACCTTGGCTGACCTTGTGGCGGACATGATCGCCGAGGATGGAGTGCCCAGCCCGGAGGCATACGCGTGGGCGGATGAAGTGCTCGGCCTATCGAATGGGGACGACCGACGTACTGAGCACTGAGATGAAGGGCCTCACCCTGGACACGGGTGCGCTGATCGCGCTGGAGCGCAAAGACGATCGGATGAAAGCGCTGCTGGAGCGGATCGCCGCTGAGCCCGAAGCAGTCGTGCACATTCCCGCCGGCGTGGTTGCGCAGGCTTTCCGTGATGGCCCCAAACAGGTGAGGTTGATGCGCTTGTTGAAAGAGGCTCACACGTGGGTCGTAGCGCTTGACGAGCAAACCGCATATGTGGTGGGGCTGCTCCTTGGGTTGCGCGGTGTGAACGACGTGGTGGATGCGAGCGTGATCGTGTGCGCTCGCCGCTACGGCCAGCCCGTGGTCACCGGGGACCCTGAGGATCTGCGTCGGCTCGACTCGACCGTAACGTTGCACGCTGTCTGAGCAGGTTCTACTTTTGGAGCGGGCGACACGCAGCTGACGGACAACGCGTCGGCGCCTGCCAAACTGAGCGCATGAGTTGGGTACTGACGATCGTTGGGATCATGTTGCTGATCGTGCTGCACGAGCTGGGCCACTTCGCCGTGGCCAAGGCCGTGGGGATGCGCGTCGAGCGCTTCTCGCTGTTCTTTCCGCCGAAGCTTGTGGGCATCAAGCGTGGTGAGACGGAATACATGATCGGAGCGATCCCAGCTGGCGGGTACGTGAAGATCACCGGCATGAATCCCGAGGAGATCGAGACGCTGGCGCCAGAGGTGGCCAATCGCGCTTACTACACGCAGGCGCCGTGGAAGCGGATCGTGGTGATCCTCGCCGGCCCGGGCGTCAACCTGCTGATCGCGTTCGCGCTGTTTTGGGGGGTTCTGCTGGTGGGCAGCATGAACGGTGCGCTCACGCTCGAAGAGATCAACCCTAAATTGCACACGCTGAATCCGCCAACTACGGTGGTGGAAGCCATCGAGCACAACATGCCGGCCGCGGGCGTGCTGCGCGCCGGCGATCGGATTGTGGAGATAGATGGCCGTCCCGTGAACACGCGCACCGCCGTGGAAGCGATCGGGTCACACCGTTGCCCCGGCGTCGCGACCGAAGGCTGTCGTGCGCAAACGCCGGTCACTCTCACGGTGCGCAGAGACGGGACGGACGTGCAGCTCTCGATTTTCCCTCGCTACAGCAAGGAAGAAAGACGCATGTTGCTGGGCTTCCGGTTCACCGTTCCCCCCAAGTCGTTCGGGGTGTTCGCGGCCGCCGGCGCGTCGGTGCGCGAGATGTGGTCGATGACCACCCAGACGTTCACGGGCCTCGCAAAAGCGCTCACGAGCGCCAAGCAGCGCAAACAGGTCAGCAGCATCATCGGCATCGGCCAAGTGACCGAGCAGGCGGTCGCGGAAGGTCCCGGCAAGGCACTGATCGTGATCGGCTACGTGTCGCTGGTGCTCGCGGTGCTCAACCTGCTGCCGTTCCTGCCGCTGGACGGCGGGCACGTGCTGTGGGCGCTGGTCGAGAAGCTACGCCGCCGGCGTGTGTCGTTGATGGCCATGTGGCGCTTCAGCTCAGTCGGAATCGCGCTGCTGCTGTTCCTGGTCGTGAGCGGCGTCAGCAACGACATCGGGCGTCTCGGCGGCTGACGTACAACTGAGATCGCCCAGCAGCGGCCGCTCGGTGCGCTCTCACGACAGTCAGCTGTTTAGCGGGTGCACACACACCCAGCTCTTGACAGCTGGCCCGAGCCGCTCTGCGTGCGCGGGCCCGAACAGAGTCTGCATTTCAGCGCGAGACAGCAGTGAGATGTCCTCCCACTCGCCGGCCACCCCCAGACGCCAGTAAGGGCGGCGCAGGCGCACCGGCAGCCAATGGGCGCCCGGCAACAGCGAATGGGGCTCGATCGGGAACGAGCGGGCGGGGCTCTGCACAAACCAGCCGCGCCCCACGCGGCGCACTTCGGCGGCGAACGCGCCACGGCGCGCCGGCGGCACGTGCTCGATCACGCTGGAGCAGTACACGAGATCGAACTCGCCGTCGGCGAACGGCAGTCCGGCGGCGGCGTCGGCGCGCACGAACGGCCCCGGGTAGCCGGGCCGCTCGGCGAGGTTGACGCCGGTGATGTCCAGCTCAGGCTCCAGCGCGCGCAAGCCGAGCGCGCCGCAGCCCAGATCGAGCACGCGCCCGTCCGCCGGCAGAGCGGTTAGCGCGAAGAAGCGCTCGTGCCGACGTGCCCGCGCGCGTGCGGCCAACGGCGAAGCGATGCGCGCGAGCGGCCCGCGGGCGGTGCCGTACACGTCTGGGGGGACGGTCATCGTAGAATCAGCCTATGGCTTCCAAGCGTCAGATCCACGTAGGTCCAGTTCCGATCGGCGGCGGCGCGCCCGTCGCGGTGCAGACGATGACCAAGACCGAGACCGCCAACCTCCCGGCCACGATGGAGCAGATCCACAAGGTGGCTGAGGCCGGCGCGGACATCGTGCGCGTGGCGGTGCCGCGCGAGCAGGACGCCGACGCGCTGAAGCAGATCGTGGTGCGGTCCCCGATCCCGGTGATCGCCGACATCCACTTCAACCACACGCTCGCGCTGAAGGCGATCGAAGCGGGCGCGCATTGCGTGCGGCTGAACCCCGGCAACATCGGCGGTCCGGAGAAGGTCGCCGAGGTGATCGAGCTGGCCAAGCGCCGCGGCACGCCGCTGCGCGTGGGGGTCAATTCGGGATCGCTGCCCAAGCATCTGCGCGAGCTGGAGTACGAGAACCCCGTTGAAGCGCTCGTGACCGCCGCGGTGGAGACGGTGCAGCTGATGGAGCGTCTGCGGTTCGAGGACTTCAAGGTGTCGATGAAGTCCACCTCGGTGCCCAACACGATCGCCTCCAACCGGATGCTGGCCGAGCGGATCCCCTACCCGCTGCACTTGGGCGTCACGGAGGCCGGCACCAAGTGGTCGGGCTCGCTGAAGTCGGCCGTCGGTCTCGGCACCCTGCTGGCGGACGGCATCGGCGACACAATCCGCATCTCGCTGTCCACCTTCCACGCCGAGGAGGAGGTCAAGGTCGCGTGGGAGATCCTCAAGGCGCTGAAGCTGCGCGAGCGCGGGCCGGTGCTGATCGCGTGTCCCACCTGTGGACGGTTGCAGTTCGACATGGACAGGGTCGTGATCGAAGTGGAGCAGCGCCTGGAAGCCTACGAGGACCCGATCGAGGTATCGGTGCTCGGCTGCGCGGTGAACGGGATCGGCGAGGCGCGTCACGCCGACTTCGGCATCACGGGCGCCAAGGACATGGGGATGATCTATTCCAAGGGCGAGCCGCTCAAGAAGGTACCCACCGAGCAGCTGGTGGATGAGCTGTTCAAGGAGATCGACCGCTACTACGAGGCCGGCAAGACCGTCCAACGTGACGAGCGCGCGGCGGCCGAGGCGCGCGAGTGGCTGGCCGCCAATGAGGACGCCACCGCGCTGACGCCCGAGAAACTGGCGGCGCTCGAGGCGGCCACCGCTGAGCAGGAAACCGAGGCCGACGCGGTGCTGGAGTCGATGCTGCAGCCGGCCGCGGCCGGACCGGCGCTGGACGAATCCGTCTCGCCCGTTGCCGGCCGGCGCTTTTCTCGGCGTTGATTCAAACGGCGCTGAAGCGCTCCGCGACCTTTGCCCAATCGACCATGTTCCACCAAGCGTCTAGGTAGTCGGGGCGCTTGTTCTGGTACTTCAGGTAGTAGGCGTGCTCCCACACGTCGACGCCGAGCAGCGGCGTCGAGCCGTTTGAGATCGGGTTGTCCTGGTTAGGGGTGCCAACGATTGCGAGCTCGGAGCCATTGTGCACGAGCCACGACCAGCCCGAGCCGAACTGGTTAATGCCAGTTTCCTTCAGGCTCGCCTTGAAAGCGTCGAACGAACCGAACACGGAAGCGATCGCGTCCGCCAGCGCACCGTCGGGCTGCCCGCCGCCGTTCGGCGACATCGACTCCCAGAAGAGCGAGTGGTTGTAGTGTCCGCCACCGTTGTTCTGCACGGCGGTGCGCTTGTCGCCCGGTACTTGCGAGAGATCCTTCAGCACATCCTCGATCGCGGCGTTCTCGAGCGACGTTCCCGCGAGCGCGGCGTTGGCCTTGTCCACGTAGGCCTGATGGTGCTTGTCGTGATGGATTTCCATCGTCAGCTTGTCGATGTGTGGCTCGAGCGCGTCGTACGCATAGGGCAGCGGCGGTACGGAGTAGGCCATCGGGGCTCCTTGTGGTTGACGGTTGCGGTCTGTAATTCATAGCGTGCGCGCGGCCTCGGGGGCGGGACAGCGTGCGATGCGGGGACCGATTGGGATTTGAATAGGGCTACCCGCGCAGCGTCGCGCCACACCCCTTGGAGCGGAATCGCGCATAGGATGCCGACCACGCTATGACCGTGGCTGCCCGATGACCCGACTGACCGAGTATCTGCTGCCCACCGAGAAGCAGGCTCCCACCGACGCGGAGGCGATCTCGCACAAGCTGATGGTGCGCGCCGGGCTGGTGCGTCAGATGGGCGCCGGCATGTGGACCTGGCTGCCGGCCGGCTGGCGCGTGCACCAGCGCGTGGTGGCGATCATCCGCGAGGAGATCGACGCGATCGGTGGGCGCGAGATGCTGATGCCGGTGCTGCAGCCCGCTGAGCCGTGGCGCAAGACGGGACGCCTCCAGATCGAGGAGCTGTTCAAGCTTTCTGATCGCAAGGGCTCAGAGCTGGTGCTGGCGATGACCCACGAGGAGGCGGTCACTTTTCACGTGGCGCAGACGATCAACTCTTACCGCGACCTGCCGCTGATCCTCTACCACTTCCAGGTCAAGGAGCGCGATGAGCCGCGTCCGCGTGCCGGAGTGCTGCGCACGCGCGAGTTCGTGATGAAGGACTCCTACAGCTTCGACCGCGACCAGGCTGGGTTGGAGGAGCGCTACGCGCTGCACGTGGGTGCGTATGACCGCATCATGCAGCGCACCGGATTGCGCTTCTATCGTGTGGAGTCAGACGTGGGGATGATGGGGGGGCTGGGAGCGCACGAGTACATGGCGCCGTGTGCGGCCGGCGAGGACGAGATCGCGCTCGCGCCGGGATACGCCGCCAACATGGAGGTAGCGCTTGAGAGTCCGGATGTGCGCCGGGTGGGCGACGGGTACATGCTCGGTGAGCAGCAGTTGACGGTCGAGCCGGCGATCGAGATCGGCAATATCTTCAAGCTCGGCACGCGCTACTCGGAGCCGCTTGGTGCCACCTACTTGGACGAGCACGGCAACGAGCTGCCGATCTGGATGGGCTGCTATGGGATCGGTCCGGCACGCGTGGTGGCGGCTGCCGTGGAGCAGTTCGCCGACGAGCACGGGATCTCCTGGCCGGTGGCGCTTGCGCCGTTCGCGGTGCACCTAGTGGCCGCCGGGCGGCCCGGTACGCCCGAGCGCGACGCGGCCGAGGAGCTGTACGAGAAGTTGCGCGGCGCGGGCGTGGATGTGCTGTATGACGACCGCGACGCGGGCGCGGGGGAGAAGTTCGCCGACGCCGACCTGTTGGGGTGTCCTGTGCGGTTGACGCTCGGGCGGCGCTCGCTTGAGGCGGGCGAGGCCGAGCTGCAGGTGCGCCGCGGGCACATTCAGGCCAAGGGCCTGCCTTTGGGCGGCGAGTCGGCCGAACTCGCGAAGGCGCTGGACGAGTTGTGCAAGGGCCTCCCGTAGGATCCTCCGGGGCGCCCTCCGAAGACGCGGGCGCCGGTCCGCCGCGCGAGGCCGAGATCGATCGAGCTGCGAGCCTGCCCGCTCGGTTGACGGTGCGCCGCCTGTTCGGCCTGGACCGCTCTGGCCCAGCGCCGCCCCAGACGCTCGCCGGCCAACCGCTGCGGCCGTGGACGATCCCCAACGCGATCGGTTTCGCGCGGCTCGCGCTGATCCCCGTGTTTCTGCTCGTCGCGCTGTCGAGCGGCGACGGCGTGAGCGCGCTCGCCGCGACTCTGTTCGCAGTGATCGGCTGGGGCGACTACGCCGACGGTATCGCGGCGCGCGTGACGCGCCAATACAGCCGCTTGGGAGCACTGATGGACCCGGTAACCGATCGCCTGCTGGTCGTCTCAGGCGTGGTGGTGTGTTGGCGCTTTGACCTGCTTCCTCGCTGGGCGCTCGCGATCCTCGTGGCGCGCGAGCTGGCGATGGTGGCGCTGGGACGCTACGGGCTGACGCGTGGCGTGGAGCTGCGCATCAACTGGCCCGGGCGTATCTCCGTAGCGCCGCTGATGGGCGCCCTGTTTTTCGCGATGGTGGGGTTGGTGAGCTTCGCGGAAGTGCTCCTGTATGTGGGGCTCGCGCTCGCGCTGGCGGCTAGTGCGCTGTATGTGCGCTCGGGACAGGCACAGCTGCGCGACGCTCGCGCCACATAGCCAGCAGCCGCTCGCCCGCCAGCCACGCCCCGATCGTGCCGGCGCTGAGCAGCAGCACCATCAGGCTGACGTTGTAGCGTGGCTGGTCGTTGAACGGCGTCGCGAGCACAGCGATCGCGAGCAGCACCGCGGCGCTCGTCACAAGAATGAAGCGGCGCGTGAGCGCGATCCCGGCGAGCAGTCCGATCGTGGCGAGGATCAGGTAGATCGTGTGCTGGGTGGGGCTCGTGTCGGGGTGGTAGGTGCCGTTGCCCCCGCTCCATGCGACGGTCCACATCTTCCAGAACTTGCTCCATAGCATCGAGGCGAACGCGGCTGGTTTGCCGAGCGCGTATTTGCGCACGTTGTCGATGTCTTCGTCGGTGGCCGCCGTGTTCTCCGAGACGCCAGGATGATGCGCTTCGATCAGCCGGAAGACCGGCGCGGAGCTCTGCTGCCAGTAGCGCCCGCAGTCGGAGCGAAAGTGACGGCACACTTCGGGCGCGAGCTTCTCCTCCGTCGGCACCAGCTCGCCCTTGCCGGGCAGGTAGCTGCCGATGAAGAACGCGTCGGGCCCGGCTGTGGTGATCGGCACGAAGCGGCCCTCCTTGCTGGCGGCATACGCAAGCCAGGGTGAGAGCGTCAGCGCCAGCGCCAGCAGATACACGCCGCCGCGCAGCACACCGGTGCGCCAACCGGGATGCCGATTGGAGATCGGAGAGATCTCCAATCGGCCAGCGAGCGCGAGCGCGAGCGCGATCACTCCCATGCCGACCGCCATGTCGCTACGCGTCAGGCACGTGACGCCGCCGAGCGCACCTGCCACGAGCAGCCACAACAGCTCGTGGCGTGTGCCAAAGCGCGAGCGTGCAAACGCGGCGGAGGCGATCGCGAGGAGCAGCACGAGCGCGCCGAGTGGCTCTGAGAGAAATGTGCGCGTGGCCTCGATCAGTGGCTCATAGGCGGCTAGCAGCGCGGTAGCGATCACAGCGGCCCAGGGGCCGGCGAAGATCCACACGAGCACGGCCACCAGCGCAAGCGTGAGGATGCCCGCCGCGAGCTGCGTGTACTGCGCGGGGCCACTGGCGTGCGTGGTCAGGCGCAGCGAATGATGTCCCGAGAGCCGTGTGGCGATCGCGAACGCGATCGAGGTACCGGGCGGCCACTTGAACGTCGCATAGCGTTCGTCTGAGAGGATCCGGTTGGCGTTGCCGACGTACCCGTTCTCGTCTGCCGACAGGTGCGTGTTGGTCCCGATCGCGGTGTCACGCGCGACGCCTCCCGCCACGATGATCGCGAGGATCACAACAAGCGCGAGCTTGCTCGCGGCGGTCATGCTCAGAAACGGCTGGCGCCGCGCGCGGACCCTGACAGTCACTCTAAAGCTCAACTTTACCTTCTGGTCTATACTCGTGCGCAGTAGGCCACACTGCCGCTCTCAGCCCAGCATCCTTGCGCAAGAGGAGATCGCTCGCTATGGACACGTTTCCCGACCTAGGCTCGATGACCGATAGCGAGCTCAAAGAGGTCATCCGCCAGCTCACCGAGGAAGAGATGGAGGTCTCCTACAAACGACGGATCCTGCACGGCAAGATCGACATTCTGCGCGCCGAGCTTGTGAGCCGTCTGCGCGAGCAGCACAGAGAGGGCGAGATGACGATCTCCGGCGACGATGTGAAGCGGCTGACGGACATCCTCACGAGTCGTGGGGGCGGAGCCTCGGTAGACGAGGTATAGGGACCCCAGTCATGGCCTTGCACTGTCCTGAGTGCGGCTTTCTCAGCGACGAGGGCGCCAACTACTGTCAGCGCTGTGGCGCGCTGCTGCCGCGCGGCGAGGACTCCTCAGACGAGCCGGTGACCGCGACATATCGGATCGACGAGGCGCGCGAGCTCGTGCCGATGGAGCTGGACGAAGTCAAGGCGCACGGCCCGGCGCTCGTGATCCGTACCGGCGGCGGGCGTGCCGGGGAGAGCTTCCCGGTCGATCGCGAGCGGATGACGATCGGCCGTCGCCCGGACTCCAATGTGTTCCTCGACGACGTGACGGTCTCGCGTGACCACGCGCTGCTGTTGCGCCGCAGCGACCACTGGTACCTGGATGACTGCGGATCGTTGAACGGCACCTACGTGAATCGCTCGCGGATCGAGTCTCATCGCCTGCAGGAGGGCGATGAGCTGCAGATCGGCAAGTACAAGCTGACCTACCACGCGCGCTGATGAGCGCGTTCCTGCCCAGGCAGATGATCGCCCCTACCCGCACCCAGCTTCAGCGGGCGCGTTGATGGCCACGGTTCCCCAGACCCCAACGCGACAGTCCGAGGCAAAGCTCGCCCAATCGGATGTCAACGGATCAACCGCGGGCGGCGGCCGTCAGAAGGCGCTCACGATCGGCGCGGTGTGCAAGGCGCTAGTGCAGGAGTTTCCCGACATCTCGATCTCCAAGATCCGCTACCTGGAGGATCAGAAGCTGCTGACGCCGCGTCGCACGCCCGGCGGTTACCGCCTCTACGCGCAGAGCGACGTGGCGCGGCTGCGCACGATTCTGCGCATGCAGCGCGACGAGTTCCTTCCGTTGCGGGTCATCCGCCAAGAGCTCGCCGCGGGACACGCCGGTGACACGCAGGTGCCGCGGCCCGGGCGCGAGGGTAAGCGCGCGTGGCACACGAGCATGAGCGTGCGCGAGGAGGCGGGCGCGCTGTACACGCTTGAGGACGTACTGGAGGAGACGAGCGCCGACGCCAAGCTCGTGCGCGAGCTGGAGGAGTACGGCGTGGTGAAGGGGGAGATGCGCGGCGGTGTGCGCTACTTCGACGAAACCGAGCGTGAGATCATCAGCGCCGTGTCCGAGCTCGCGCGCTACGGTGTCGGCGGGCGCAATCTGCGCGTGTTTCGCTCCTCTGCCGACCGCGAGGCGAGCCTGTTGCAGCAGATCCTCGCACCGGCGCTGCGCTCACGCAATCCGCAGCGACGCAAGGACGCGGTTGACGCGCTGGAGAACCTCGCGGCGGTGACCACCCACCTGAAGCACCTGTTGCTCGTGCGCGACCTGCGCAAGATCGTCAGATAGGGGGCGGCGTGCCGACCGCGCAGCGCAGCCGCACGATCGCGGCCTCCCCGCAGGAACTCTGGGATGTGGTCGGCGATCCGCATCACCTGCCGCGCTGGTGGCCGCGGGTGAGCCGGGTAGAGTCGGTCACCGTGCCTGCTCATGGCGGGGCGCAGGCGGGCACCCCTGATGGCGGGGCGCAGGCGGGCACCCCTGATGGCGGGGCGCAGGCGGGCACCCCTGATGGCGGGGCGCAGGCGGGCACCCCTGATGGCGGGGAGCAGCACCCTGAAGGGCACACCCTGAAGGGTGCAGGCAGGCAGGCAGGCGAGCTGGGTGCGTTCACCGAGGTACTGATGAGTCCCAAAGGGAAAATGGTGCGCGCTGACTTCAAGCTTCTCGATGCTGTCGATGCGACCCGCATCGTGTGGTCTCAGGAGGTCGAGGACACGCCGTTCGCGCGCGTGTTGAAGAGCGCCGAGACGGAGGTCACGCTTGCCGAGGCGCACGCGACCGAGGGGCCTGCCACGGAGGTCACGATCGAGCTGCGCCAGGAGCTGCAGGGTTTCCGAGGAAACGGGATGCTGTCTTTGCGCATGAGCGGCATATCCCGTTTTGGCAGCACCCTCGTGCGTCGCGCGGCTCACTCCACGATCGAAGAAGCGCTGGACGGCCTGGAGTGGATCTTTGGGCGCTGAGATGCGCTGGTGGGGTTGGGGCGATCCTCAGCGACCGCCGGGGCTGCCACCGCACGCGCTGGGGTTCCTGCGCGAGACGATCGGAGTCGGTGACAAGCCGCGCCCGCCAGTGGCCCTCGAACACGTGCGGCTGCCCGTGCCCACGATCCCGTTTGGCGCGCTGGAGGAGTTGCGGGAGACCGTGGGCGCGCGGCACGTGCGCGACGATCACCCGGCGCGTGTGGCCCACGCGGCTGGCAAGGGCTACCCGGACCTCGTGCGCCTGCGTGCCGGCGCCCCGCAGGGAGCGCCTGACGCGGTGCTGTATCCCGCTTCGCACGAGCAGCTGCGCGCGCTGCTGGAGACGTGCGCGCGGTTCTCCATCGCGGTTGTGCCGTTCGGTGGCGGCACCAGTGTCGTGGGTGGCGTGGAGCCACTGCGCGGTCCCCACCAAGCCGTCGTCGCGCTCGACATGGCTCGCATGAGCGCTGTGATGGAGCTCGACGAACGCTCGCTGATCGTGCGGGTCCAAGCGGGGCTGAGGGCGCGCGAGCTCGAGCGCCGGCTCGCGCGCAAGGGGCTGACGCTCGGTCACTTCCCCCAGTCGTTCGAGTACGTGACGCTCGGCGGGTGCGCGGCGACACGCTCCGCCGGACAGGCATCGACCGGCTACGGACGCTTCGAGCGGATGGTGCAGGGGCTGCGGATGGTCGCGCCCGCTGGCGACATTGCGTTGCCCGCATTGCCGGCGAGCGCCGCCGGGCCGGCAGTGCGCGAACTGCTGGTCGGCTCAGAGGGCGTGCTCGGCGTGATCGACGAGCTGTCGCTGCGAGTACGTCGCGCTCCCGCCGAGCGCGTCTACGAAGGCGTGTTCTTCGAGAGCTTCGGCGCAGGCACACACGCGTTGCGTGAGCTTGCCCAATCGCACGCGACGCCGGATGTGGCGCGCCTCTCCGACGAGCAGGAGACACGCATGTCGCTCGCGCTCGCCGGCTCAGGCGGCGTGCAGGGACGGCTCGGACGCGCATATCTCGGTGCGCGTGGCTACGCGCGCGGGTGCCTCGCGATCCTCGGTTTTGAGGGGGAGAGCAGGGAGCTGAGAGAGCGTCGCGCGCACGCACGCGAGATCGTGCGCCGCTCGGGTGGACTGCCGGTTGGACGCTCGCCCGGAGCGGCGTGGTTGGCCTCGCGCTTCGCGGCTCCCTATCTACGCGACGAGTTGCTCACGCATCGCGTGATGGTCGAGACGCTCGAGACCGCCACGCGCTGGTCGAACCTCAGCTCGTTGTACGGCCGGGTGAAGAGCGCCATCGAGCAGGCGCTGCGCGCGTGTGCGACGCCGGGACTGGTCATGTGTCACGTCTCGCACCTGTATGAGACAGGCGGCTCGCTGTACTTCACGTTCATAGCCCGCCAGCGCGAAGGGGGAGAGCTGGCGCAATGGCAAACCGTCAAGGCGGCAGCTAGCGCCGCGATCGCCGACGGCGGGGGCACGATCACCCACCATCACGCCGTCGGGCGCGATCACGCGCCGTGGATGGAACGGGAGCTCGGCAGCGAGGGTCTGCACGCGCTGCGCGCATTGAAGGCGCAGTTCGACCCGGTGGGGATCATGAACCCCGGCAAGCTTCTGCCCTGAGCTATGTGGACGGTGCACGCGCTGCGCGCGTTGGAGGCGCAGTTCGACCCGGTGGGGATCATGAATCCCGGCAAGCTTCTGCCCTGAGCTATGTGGACGGCGATTAGTGCAGCGCGAACGGGCCGCTCATCACGGTCGGGCCGGGCGTGCTCGGGTGGGTGCTGGTCTCGCGCGTGATGATCAGTTGGTGGTAGTTGCTGGCGTTGTTCGGCAGCGGCCCTCCACCTTCCATGCGACCGTTCGAGCTCACGGTGGGAGCCCGACCGAGCGGTGCGGAGCTCGACGACGAGTTGTAGAGCCACACCGCATAGAAGAAACCGGAGGACGGTGGTAGTCCCTGGGCCGCCACGTAGAACGCGCGCCTGGTGCCCTCCGACAGCACGTACACCACGCCATTGGCTTTGAGGGTCGGTTCCGCGGCGCTCAACGTGATCGTCTTATCGAGGGTCGCCTTGGGGGCGCTCGCAGTGGTGCTCGACGCGGTGTTCGAAGTCGTGCTGGGAGTGTGGCTCGAGCTTTTGCCTGAGCCGCCGGAGAGAAGGATCACGGCGAGCACGATCACGGCGAGGATCGCGCCGAGCAACAGCGCGCCCGCTCTCCTGGAGCTCGCCGCCGTACGTCGCGCACGCAGATCGCGCTCGCGTGGTGGTCGGTCCGACGCACGCTCGGTATCTGAGCGGGCCGGCGCCCGCAAGCGTGACGCGCCCGCCGTGCTCGCGCGTTCGGCCGTGCTCGCGCGTTCGGCTGTGCTCGCGCGTTCGGCCGTGGCCGGGCGCTGCTCGTCTGGGCGCGGGGAATCATTCGCGAGCGCGTCGAGCGCCGCGTGCGCACGGTCGCGCACGGCGCTCTCTGGGATCGCGAGCATGTCCGCCACTTCGCCATAGCTCTTGCCGCGCTCGAGCACGAGCGACAGCACAGCGCGCTGATCGGGTGGCAGTCGGTCGAGCTCAGTCATGGTGGGCGCCGCCGATCGCACCCTGCTGGACGCTGGCGGCCGACCGTAGGCTATCGTGGCCGACCGATGAGTATCCCACCCGTTGCCCATCTCAACCAGGTCCTGTTGGGCTTCGACCGTCTGTACGGGCTCGAGCTGGTGGAGCTGACCGACACCGACGCGCGCGCGCGGGTCGTCGTTCGCGACGAGCTCAAGCAGCCGGCGGGACTCGTGCACGGCGGCGTGTACGCGTCGCTGGCGGAGTCGCTGACGTCGCTCGCGACGGGCATGACGGTGATCGACGAAGGCCACGTCGCGATGGGCATGTCCAACAGCACCAGCTTCTTGCGACCGGTGACCGAGGGAGCGGTGCACGCGCGCGCCACCCGTGTTCATCGTGGCCGCACGACGTGGGTGTGGGACGTGACGTTCACCGATGATGACGGTCGCACCTGCGCGCTCACACGCATGACGATCGCGGTTCGACCGCTGCCTGATTGACCTGAGCGCTATTCGCCGGACACGCGCGAGATGGCGCCCGCCGGCACCTGACCCGGCAGGGGCACACGCGCAAAGCCGGTGTCGCTCGTGGCCGGCGGAAGCGGCGCCAGCGGCATGCCCACCCGGTTGACGGGCGCCATCATCGTGACGGCCGCGCGGGCGAGCGCGGGATGATCGGCGTACACGCTGACGACCACTGCGCCGGTGGGCAACGCGAGGGTATCGCCGCCCTGCGCGACGCTCACGCTGGCGCCTCGCAACGGCGGCGCGCGTGTCGCGGCCGCGCCGCCGGGGACGAAACTGTTATCGGGCGAAGTCACGATCGAGATCGGCGTCACGCACGTGTATTGACCGCCGAGCACACAGTCGCCGTAGCGGATCGTGACGGCTTCGCTTGGATCGACGGCCACGCCGGTGATCTGCAGGCCGTGGAACTTCAACCCGACCCAGTACACGGGGAAGCGGCTCTTGATGAGCACGCTCTCGAGCGGCTTGGGACCAATCGGCTGGTCCTGGAGGGTGTCGCCACAGGAGCCCAGCGCGAGCGCGCACAGGAGCGCGACGAGGATGGCGATAGTGGGGGACCGTCGCACGTCAGCCCCGGTATGCGTTTGTGATCGGCATGCGTCGGTCACGCCCAAACGCGCGCTCGGTGATCTTGATGCCCGGCGGCGCCTGGCGGCGCTTGTACTCGGCCAGGTCCACGAGTCTCGCGGTGCGTCGCACGTCCTCGGCGGGCAGGCCTTCGGCGATCAGCTGCTCGCGGCTGCGGTCCAGCTCGACGTAGCCCCGCAGGATGCGGTCCAGCACGTCATACGCTGGCAACGAGTCCCGGTCCAGCTGGTTCTCGCGCAGCTCGGCCGATGGAGGTCGCTCGATGATCGAAGCGGGGATCGGCGCGCCGGCGCGCCCGCGCACGCACATCGTGGACCCGTTGCGCCAGTGGGCGAGCCGATACACGAGCGTCTTGGGCACGTCCTTGATGACCGCGAAACCACCAGCCAGGTCGCCGTACAGCGTCGTGTACCCGACCGACATCTCCGACTTGTTGCCGGTCGTCAGCACCAGCCAGCCAAACTTGTTGGAGAGCGCCATCAGTAGGTTTCCGCGGATCCGCGCCTGTAGGTTCTCCTCAGTCAGGTCGAGCGCCAAGCCCTCGAAATCGGCTTGCAGGGTCTGCATGTACGCGTCCATCGTGGGCTCGATCGCGAACTCGTGCGCTCGCACGCCCAGAGCGCGCGCGAGCGCGCGCGCGTCGTCCTGTGTCGCCAAGGAGGAGTAGGGCGAGGGCATGATCGCGACGTTCACGCGCTCAGGCCCCAGCGCGTCCGCTGCCAGGCACGCTACGAGCGCCGAGTCGATCCCACCGGAGAGTCCCAACACGACCGCGCCGAAGCCGTTCTTCCGCACGTAGTCGTGCAGGCCCAGCAGTAGCGCCTCGTAGAGCTCCCGCTCCAACGGTGAGATGGGAACGCGCAAGCGCGCGCGCGATCGTGTGGTTGTGACGGGAGACGCGTCGGCGCCAGCTTGGGCGCGTGCGGCGAGCGGCGCCGGGGTCTGGCCCGCGGGAAGCTCCAGGATCGAGCTCGTCACGAGCTCCAGGTCGCAGATCAGCAGGTCCTCCTCGAACTGCGCCGCGCGCGCGATCGGCTCGCCGTTCGGGTCCAGCACGAATGAGTGCCCGTCGAACACCAGCTCGTCCTGGCCGCCCACCATGCCGCAGAATGCGATGTACGCACCCGTCTCTTGTGCGCGCTGTCCAAACAGCCGCTCGCGTTCCAGGCCCTTACCCGAGTGATAGGGCGACGCGGATATGTTCGCGATCAATCGTGCGCCGTCGGCGGCCTCCGAGGAAGCCGGAGGACCGGCGACCCATAGGTCCTCGCACACAGTCACACCCACCTTGTGGCCGTGCAATTCGATTACCGAGCCACTTGGGTCTCCGGAGGCAAAATAACGCTGCTCATCGAACACGCCGTAGTTGGGCAGATGCACCTTGCGATACACGCCCCTTACCGCTCCCCCGCCGAGCACCGCTGCCGAGTTGTAGACGTCGCCCTCGCCGCGCTCGGGAAAGCCCACGATCGCCACGATCCCCTCGACAGCACGCGCCAGCTCGTTCAACTTCGCGCCCGTGTCGGTGAGAAAGTGCTCGCGCAGCAACAGGTCCTCGGGCGGATAGCCCGTGAGCACCAGCTCGGGGAACAGCACAAGCTGAGCGTCCGCTCGCTTGGCTTGCTCGATGCCCTCGCGGATGCGGGCCGCGTTGCCGTCGAGATCTCCAACGGTCGCGTTTATCTGGCACAGAGCCAGGCGCAATCCGCTGCTCACCTTCGTCCAGCTTGCGGCACTAGTGGGCTGCCACCGCTCGCGCGCGGCGTGGGCGTTGAGGACGGGGAAGCTCCACACCGGCAGCAGTCGCGAGCGCTTTGATTGCTCGCTGCAGCTCGTGCGCGATCGTCTCAAGTTCCGCCAGCGCGTCGTAGTCGGCGAGCAGCCCGAAGCCGAGCTTGCCGTTGTAGCTCATCACCGCGATCCCCAGCGCTTGGCGGCGGGCCAGCGGCACGACCGGGTACAGCGCCTGCAGACGACGCCCGAGCAGATACAGCGGGAACTGCGGCCCCGGCACGTTGGTGACCACCACGTTGAAGTACCGCTGGCGCGCCTGCAGCCGTGCGGCCTGGCTGAGGATCGTCGGCGGCGCGAAACCTGTCAGGTTGGTCAGCACCTCCGCGCCCACCGCCTGCCCCGAATGCTTCAGATCGTCCATCTCCAAACGCACCTGCTCCAAGCATTCGGCGGGATCCACCACGCCCACCGGCAACGGCGCCCACATCGCCGCTACGCGGTTGCCGAGCGCGGGTGGGTGGGCCTTCCGATCCACGTCCGCGCGCACCGACACCGGCACCATCGCCTTCAGCACCAAGCCCTCAGTGTCGTAGCCCTGCACGCGCATGTGGTGTCCCAGCGCGAGGCTCACCGCCGCCAGCACCACGTCGTTGAGCGTGCCGCCCAGCGAGTTCTTGATCGCCTTGAACAGCGCCAGGTCGGCGTCCACCCACGTGTAGCGCCGGTGCGCGCTGATATCCACGTTGAACGGGCTCGGTGGCGCTGGCGCGCTCACCCCCGCCAGCGTTGTCGCGCTGACGCCGGCAATCGCGTCCTTCGCGCGCGCCAGCGCCCGGCGCGGGGTGCGCATCACCGCGCGCGCGCCGCGCACCATCTCTGCGGGTACGGTCGAACGCTCGATCAGCGCGTCGGCCAGTAGCTTCGCGGGCCCCGGCAGCGGGCGCGCGACCCACGGCACCGCCGGGCGTGGCGTGCCGGCCGGTTCAGGCTCCGCGTCAAACAGCACCGTCGTGATGTCCACGCCCGAGATGCCGTTGACAAGCGCGTGGTGGGTCTTCGCGATCAGCGCGAACCGCTCGCCCGCCATGTGCTGCACGAGCCACATCTCCCACAGCGGCTTGGAACGGTCCAGGCGCTGGGAGAACAGTCGACCCGCCAGCTGCTTGAGCTCGGTCTCGTCTTCTGGACGTGGCAGCCCGGTGTGGCGGATGTGGTAGCGGGCGTTGAAATGCGGGTCATCGGTCCATACCGGCCGGCCCTGGCCCAGCGGCACAAACGACAACCGCTGGCGATAGCGCGGCACCAGGTGCAGGCGCGAGAGGATGTGATCGACCAGCTGCTCATACGGCGGCGCGTCGCCCTCGAACACCATCACCGAAGCCACGTGCATGTGCGCGGAGCTGTGATCCTCCAAGTGCAGGAACGCGGAGTCCAGGCCGGACAGACGGTCAGGGTTTGCCATCGACTGTGATTGTCGCTGCTCGCGAGTCTGCCGTCAACGTCGAGCGGTCGTGGTGGTCACCCCAAGGCCACGCTGTGTGTGCTCTGTAGGCTCCCGGTTGCGCTCGGCATCTCAGTGAGGGTTCGAGCGTGGGTTCTCCACAAGCGTGCACGCGCCCAGCTCGTCGATGCTGGCGTGGCCGGAGAGGGCCATGTTTAGATCGAGATCGGCCAGGAACGCGCGCAACACCTCCACCACGCCCTGCTCGCCTCCGAGCGCCAGTCCCCACACGTAGGGACGGCCGAGGCACACCGCGCGCGCGCCGAGCGCGAGCGCCTTCAGGGCGTCTGAGCCCGAGCGGATGCCACTGTCGAACAGCACCTCGCAATCCTCTCCCACGGCCTGCACTACGCCCGGCAGTGCCTGCAGCGACCCAATCGCCCCGTCCACCTGGCGGCCGCCGTGGTTGGACACGATGATCGCCTCGATCCCGTGTTCCACGGCCAGTCGCGCGTCCTCGGGGCTCTGGATCCCCTTCAGCACGATCGGCAGTTTCGTGCACTCGCGCAGGAACGCCAGATCGGCCCACGTCACCGACGGGTTGGAGAACTGCCACGCCCAGTAGGCCACCGCGGTGGCCAGATCCTCCTCGGGTGGCTTCGGGAGCGCCGCGCGAAACACAGGATCCTGTAGGTAGTTGACATTGCCCTCCCCGCGCAGGAACGGCAGGAAGCCATCGGTCAGGTCGGCCGGACGCCAGCCCAAAAGCCACGTGTCGAGCGTCACCACGAGCGCCTCATAGCCGGCGCGCTCGGCGCGCTCGATGAAGCTGCGCGCAAGCTCCGGGTCGCGCGGCCAGTACAGCTGGTACCAGCACGACTGCGCGCCTGCCGCGTGCCCTTTGGATATGTCCGACAGGGCGCCGGCCGCCTCGGCGATCTGCTCGATCGTGTGCGACGCCGCCGTGCTCGCGATCAGCGGCACGCCTACGCGCGCCGCGGCGCGCGCGCAGGCCAGCTCGCCTTCGGGATGGGCGACCGTCTGCACGCCGATCGGCGCGAGCAACACAGGCGCCGCCAGCTTCGTGCCGAGCACCGTGCGCTCCAGCGAGCGCTCTGAAACGTCGCGCAGCATGCGCGGCACGATCTGCCACTGGTCAAACGCTTCGCGGTTCGCGCGAATCGTCTCGCCGCGCCCGGCGCCGCCCTGGATGTAGCCGCGCGGCCCGCGCGGCAGCATCGCGTAGGCGTCGCGCTCAAGCTCGCGCCAGTCCAGCGGCCGGGCGGGCTTGCGCCCGCCCAACATCCCGGCGAGGTATATCTCGTGCTCGTAGTTGGAGAAAGGGGGCTCTAGAGGCATAGTGGCGTGGATCCTATTGAGCTGCGAGGGTCGCCACGTTCGCGGATCGTGTATTCGTTGTGGGTGGGTCTGTCGCGGTGTCGGTCGCCGGACGTCCAAAACCAATCCCAGCAGGAGGGTTCGTGAGATGACATTCCCAGCAGGAGGGCTCGTGAGATGACATTCGACCAGTCGAAGATCGGGCAGGTGGTAGCAGCGCAGATGGAGGCGCTCGAAGGGCGCTATGGAGAGGATTGTGAGATCGGCAACGTCTGCACGATCGTCGAGGTGATCGGACCGCACGGTTCCGACGTGTCGGTGCGCTCAAGCGAAGCGCGCCCACACACCACGATCGGCCTGCTGCGCATGGCCGAGGCGATGATGCTCAATCGGCTCGGCGGTGCGACTCGTGGAGACGACGATTAGCCGGATATGGCTCCCTGAGCGTTACGAGAAAACTAAGGCCGACCTTTACGATAAGACTGAGGCCGACCTTTACGATAAGACTGAGGCCGACCTTTACGATAAGACTGAAGCCGACCTTTACGATAAGACTGAGGCCGACCTTTACGATAAGACTGAAGCTGACTTTGCGACAAGGCTGAAGCCGACCTTTACGATAAGACTGAAGCTGACCTTTGCGACAAGGCTGAAGCCGACCTTTCAGGCAAGGCTGAAGCCGACCTTTACGACAAGGCTGAAGCTCACCTTTCAAGATTGCCTGTATTAACGTAAGAGGAGCTGTGTGATCTTTCTCACACTGCTCCTCTTACGTTGTCGGTTAGCGTGCCTCAGATTGCCTGACCTGCCGAGTCGTCTTCGTGGATGGAGACGAACGGGGGACCCACTGCCGGGCCTGTCGTGTTGGGCCTGGATGGGGCGAATCGGCCGCTGATGCGGCTGTAACGCCCGACTGGTGCGCGTATGGATTCGTGTTGCCGGCGGACGTGAGCCCGACAGCTAACCCCGTAGGCGGAAACACTAAGGAGACCTCTTTGTTGAGGCCGCACATAGCCGGGCGTGTCTGTCGCGCCCACCTGGCGCCGCTTGCCATGAGTTTGACATGCGGGGCAGCGCTCACAGTTGCTTCGGCCACCGGCGCTGCCGTCACGACGGTGACGCCACCGCCCGATCCGGGATCACAACCGGGCATTTCCGTAACACATGGTGCAACTGAAGTAGCGGGTATTCCCGCAACGCCGGATGTGCCTGTGACACTTCTCGGGGAGCCCGGCGTGCAGTCTGCGACGTCGGTGCGAGCACATCTGAAATTGCGTATCGGACGTATTGATCTGAATGTGCTGGATGGGTCCGTGGCCTCTGTGACCGGCAAGTTGCTGCCGGCGCTGGCGGGTCGCGTCGTGTACCTACAGCGCCTCGGGCGCCACGGCTGGCGCGGTATTTCACACACCATCACCGGGGCTCGCGGGCGGTTCGTGTTGGGCTACATGCCGCACCACCTGCTCAATGAGCGCGTACGGGTCATGTTCGCCGGCGACATCTATTACTTCAGCGCGCGTCGCTACGTGGGTCTGCTGAGCTCCTATCGTCTCGCGGACGCCTCCTGGTATGGCGGCGAGGGCAGTCTCGCGTGTGGCGGTGAGCTGACCAGCTCGACGATGGGCGTGGCCAACAAGACGCTCCCGTGCGGCACGCTCGTGACCCTGCGCTACGACGGCCGCACGGTGCGCGTGCCGGTCATCGACCGCGGGCCGTACGTGGCCGGTCGCGAATTCGACCTCACCGAAGCCACCAAGCGCGCGCTCGGGTTCGAAGGGGTCGGCGAGCTGTGGAGCACGCGTTAGTGCTGCTTGCGCGGCTCGGTGGGCGCGGCTGGTCCGCGCTGGTGGCGTTTCGTGAGAGCATCCCGCGGGTAGCTACCGATGCGAGCCGTCCCGGCGCGTGCCGCGCTGCCCGCGGGAGCGCCACAAGAGCCATGAAAGTAGCCATCCGACAGCGAAGCGCAACTCCTGAACGTAAGCGTGTGCGCAAGCGCGTCCTCGCCGTCACGATGGCCGTGTGGCGCGTCGCGCGCGTTGCGCGCCGGCTGAAGCACGCGAAGCGCCGCCGCGCAGTGAGACGCAAAAGCGGGCGACGCAAAAGCGGGCGCAACTCGCGCGCGATGTCGGTCGGCTCAGGCGCGATCGGATCGTTCGCGCTAGGCGCGAGCGCGTTTGGCGCTGTGGCGCTCGGAGCGCTCGCGATCCGTAGGCTGGTGGTCAGGCGCGCCGTCGTCGGCCGGCTCGAAGTGGAGGAGCTGAAAGTCGGCCGTTTGGAGGTCGACGAGCTTGTTGTGCGCGACCGTAGTTGAATACACGGTGTGATCGATCTTCGCGGTAGCGTTCGGGAATAGTCGTGGACCTCACGTTCAACGAGCACGAGACCGCGTTCCGTGAAGAGCTGCGTGCGTGGCTGGCCGAGCACCGGCCCGCCGAGGAGCCCGCTGAGGGCGGCGAAGACGCCCACTATGCGTGGCGGCGAGACTGGCAACGGCGGTTGTACGACGCCGGCTGGGCTGCGCCGGCATGGCCCGCGGAGTACGGGGGACGCGGCGCGTCGCTGACCGAGTCGGCGATCTACTTCGAGGAGCTGGGCCGCGCGCGCGTGCCGCTGCCGGCCAACGTGCTGGGCCTGTTGCTGGGCGGACCGACCCTGATGGTGTGGGGGACAGATCGGCAGAAGGAGCGCTACCTGGCGCCGATCCTCTCCGCGGAGGAGATCTGGTGTCAGGGCTTCTCCGAGCCCGACGCCGGCTCTGACCTGGCGGCGCTGAAGACGCGCGCGGTCATGGATGGCCAAGAGTGGGTGGTCACCGGTCAGAAGGTGTGGACCAGCGCCGCGCAGTACTCCAAGTGGTGCATGCTCGTCGCGCGCACCGACGGTGACGTGCCCAAGCACAAGGGTCTTACTTACTTCCTGATGGACATGGAGCAGGACGCGGTGCAGATCCGCCCGCTGCGCCAGATCACCGGCGAGGCCGAGTTCAACGAGCTGTTCATCGAAGAGGCGCGCATACCGGCGGAGAACGTCGTGGGGGGCGAGGGCAACGGCTGGAAGGTGGCGCTGACCACACTCATGAACGAGCGTGCCGGGCTGGGCTTCGTGCTGCAGGTGCGCTTGCGCCAGCTGCTCGACGACACGATCGCGGTCGCGCGCGAGCGCGGGCTGCTCGAGAACGCGCTGTACGCCGACGCGCTCGCCGAGCTGCACATCCGCTGCGAGTCGATCCGTCTGCTGGCGTGGAAGGGCCTGACCGACGTGGAGCGCTATGGCCAGCCCGGACCGGAGGGCTCGCTGGTGAAGTGGCTGTGGTCGGACACCAACCAGCGCCTCACGCAGCTCGCCGCGGAGATCGTCGGCCCCGCAGCGCTCACTACCGGCACGAGCTGGAGCTACGAGCTGCTGCGCGCCCGCGGCAACACGATCGAGGGCGGCACCACCGAGGTGCTGAAGAACATCGTCGCCGAGCGCGTGCTTGGGTTGCCGCGGCTGAAGGCGGTCAGCTAGATGGTTGAGGCGTGGATTGGCTCCGTAGGATTTGGGCCCGCCCACCCTCCGCTGGTTCGTTCTCGAGGTCTTCGAGCGCCTCGGCACATTCCGGTTGAGACGGGCGCCTGAGCGATGGACTTCGGACTGACCGACGACCAGCGTGATATCCAGCGCACCGCGCGCGAGCTGCTGGCCGAGCGCGCACGTCCCGATCGTGTGCGCGAGCACGCCGAAGCGGGGCGTATGGATGACGTGTTGTGGCGTGAGCTTTGCGAGCTGGGATGGCCCGGGATCGCGATCTCGGAGCAGCACGGTGGCCAGGGTCTAGGACTGGTGGAGCTGTCGATCCTGTGCGAGGAGCTGGGGCGCGGCGTCGCGCCCGTGCCGCTGCTGCCGTCGGTGATCGCCTCGACCGTGATCCAGCAGGCGGGCTCTGAGGAGCAGTGCGCCAAGTGGCTTCCCGGCCTCGCCTCCGGCGAGTCGGTAGGAGCGCTCGGCGTGACCCGAGACGGCGTGGCTGAGCTCGTCATCGGTGTGCCCGGCGCGGGCCTGCTGGTGTTGGCCGACGACGGTGCCGCGCGTGTGTGCACGGTCGATGAGGTGGAGGTCGAGCCGACCGATTCGATCGACCCCACGCGCCCGACGGCTCGCGTGAGCGCTCCCGTGGGTGTGGGCGAGCCGCTGCAGGGCGACGTGGCCGGCGGGATCGACCGCGCGCTCGTGGCGATCGCCTCAGAGCTCGTCGGGGTGTGCGATCGCGCGCTGGCGATGACCGTCGCCTACGTCAAGGAGCGCAAGCAGTTCGGCGTCCCCGTCGGTTCCTACCAGGCTGTGTCTCACCGTTGTGCGCAGATGCTGCTGGACACCGAGAGGGCGCGTTCCCTGACCGCGTTTGCCGCGTGGGCGGCCGACGCGGACCCGGAGCGACTGGGGGAAGCCGCCGCGATGGCCAAGGCCGCGGCGTCAGAGGCCGGCGTGGAGGTCACGACCTCGGCGATCCAAGCCCACGGCGGGATCGGCTTCACGTGGGAGGCGGACGTGCACTGGCTCTACAAGCGCGCGCTGCTCGACGCGGCGCTGCTAGGTGGCGCCAAGCCGCAGCGCGCGCGCCTCGCTGGAGTCCTCGCGCATATGTGATAACGTACGCTCGTATGTCGAGTGTGCGCGACTGGGACGGAGCCAGCTACGACCGTATTTCCGGGCCTATGGAGGCGCTCGGACGCGAGCTGCTCGGACGGTTGGAGCTGTGCGGCGACGAGCTCGTGCTCGACGCCGGCTGTGGGTCGGGGCGGATCACCGAAGCGCTGTTTCAGCGGCTGCCGCGCGGGCGCGTGATCGCGGTGGACCAGTCACCCTCAATGGTTGACGCGGCCCGGGAGCGTCTTGGCGAGCAAGCCGATATCCGCGTGGGCGACCTGCTCGAGCTCGATCTAGGGGAGCCGCTCGACGCGATCCTCTCGACCGCCACCTTCCACTGGATCTCAGACCACGACCGTCTGTTCGCGCGTCTGCACGCGAACCTGCGCCCCGGTGGACGGCTGGTGGCCCAATGTGGGGGAGAGGGCAACATCGACGTTCTACGTGGCAAGGCGGGCACCGTCGTTGCGCGCGAACCTTACGTCCAGCACTTCGCCGACTGGAGGCCGCCGTGGAACTACGCCGGCCCACAGGAAACGCAAGCGCGTCTGCTCGCCGCCGGCTTTGTCTCAGCCGAGTGCTGGCTGCAGCTGGCGCCCCAAGAGCCCGAGCACCCACGCGAGTTCCTGTCCACGATCGTGCTCGGACCGCACGTGCAAAAGCTGGGTGAGGAGCTGCGCGAACCGTTCATGGATGAGGTGCTGGAGGTCTTGGGGGAGCCGGTCGTGGTCGACTACGTGCGGCTGAACATCGACGCCGTGGCGTAACCTCACTCGCCGTCGTCGCGAATCGAGCGGACGATCGCCTCGCTCGGCTCAGAGATCTCCTCGGCGTTGACGCAGCTCCGCAATACCGACAGTGACGCTCATGTACATAAAAGTAGCATAATGGCTTCCGAGCTTGGCCCCATCGCTGTGGACCGGTCACTTTCGATGGTGGACGCGGCAGGCCGAGGAGATCGTGATTGAGATGGTTGGGTCCTCGTGTGCGATAAGCACATCCCCAAACCAGCTCTAGCCGCGCTGCGTCGAGATCCATAGATCGGAAATGTTCCTTGACATGGGCTCTATTAGTCTGGTTTTATTGAGCGAGCCGTGCTGACTTGCTACCTGAGCTCGAGCGGCGTGCGAGCGTGGCCACTAACAAGCGCAGGTGTCGAGAGATAGCTCGGAGACCTATTGGCAGCCAAAGGAGACACTAGAGATGAAGCACAGTTTGACAACAATGCTATCTATCCTTGTAGTGTTGGTGGTTGGCGCTCTGCTGGTGCCTGTCGCTTACGCAAAAAGCACAAATAACCCGCAGTGGGTTGTCTGCGAAAAAGTCACAATACTCAAAACGGGCCGGTTCACCAATAAGGCATGCACAACGGAAAGTTCTAAAAAAGAAGGCGAATGGGAATCAAAGATCCTAAAAACGGGAGAAAGCCGAGTATTGACAGGAAAAGTCAGCAGCAACTGGAAAGTTGAATTTCTATCGGTCTCGGTCGTATGTAAAACTGTATCTTATAGTGGCACATTAATGGAAGGCAGCGCCGCGCCGGGCGCTGGAACTACTGAAGGTATCGTAGAACTAGGCGAATGCAAGGAGGAAGGCAACCCCGAATGTATAATCGACGGGCAGCCTGGCGGCAAAGCCACGGTCAAGACGGAAGCCCTCTTCGGCAAGTTGGTGTTTACCAGTCAAGAAGCCGCTGAAGAAGAAAAGGCAGAACTAAAAGGCCTATCGACGGCGGACATCTTGTGGCGAGCGGCTTCGGGGAAAACTATTTTGAAGTTTGTTTTTGGGAAAGGCTGCAAGGAAGAAGGAACAATTTCGCTGGAAGGCGAAGCCCTGGACCATTTCCTGGGCGACCCCGAAGCGGAACATCTGGAAGCGCACAATACCCAGATGATTGGTGAAGGAACATATTGGGAAAATTCCGTCGGTAAATCGGTACAGAAAACAGCTTCACTAACCATTCTGGGAATCAAAGGAGTCTTGTTCACGGGCGAAGCGACGCTTGAACTCTCGCCAAGTACCGCGTGGTGGCTGGTCAACTGATCTGGGCCAAGCATGAGACTCAGGATTGACGTCGGCGCAGGATGCCCGCCGTGCGCGAGCATCCTGCGCTCGCGACGCGGTGTGCGCACACGCCCTGCACCTACCGCGACGTTCGGTGTTCGACGCGCCGTCGGGCGCGCTAGATTCGAGACACGGTGTCGATCGTCACTAAAGCGCTGCTCGCGCCCGCAACGTCGGTCCCCGGTGAATATCCGGATCGATCCGCTGCATCGTCGCGGCAGGTAGCAGAGCCGAGCTGCTCGAGCGAGCGATGCGTGGCGCACCTCGATGCCGACGCGTTCTATGTATCGGTCGAGCTGAACCGCCATCCCGAGCTGCGCGGGCTACCGGTCGTCGTGGCGGGCAGCGGACCGCGGGCGGTTGTGACGACCGCGAGCTATGAGGCACGGCGCTTTGGCGTCGGTTCGGCGATGGGGGCCGCGCGAGCGCGCCGGCTGTGTCCACAGGCGGTGTTCCTGCCCCCCGACGGAGCGCACTACCGAGAAGTATCGCGACAGGTGATGGGTATCGTGCGCTCACACGTCGAGCGCGTCGAGGTCGTGGGGCTCGACGAGGCCTACCTCGACCTGAGCTGCCTGTACTCACCGCGCGCGGCTATGCGCAGGATTGTGGCCGACGTGAAGGCTGCCACCAATCTGGTCTGCTCGGTGGGGATTGGGCCGAACAAGCTGGTCGCGAAGGTTGCCTCCGACGCGGAGAAGCCGGCTGGCTTCGTCGTGCTGACCCGCGAGCAGGCGTGCGAGCGCTTCGCCGACGCGCCTCCCGGGCTCGTGCCGGGGATCGGGCCGAAGACGGCGGCAAAGCTCGAGCAGCTGGGGCTGCGCACGCTGCGCGAGCTGGCACGCGCGCCCGAGCAGCTGTTGGTCGAGCGTTTCGGTCCAAACCAGGGCCGCGAACTGCGCCGGAGGGCCTGCTTTGAACACGACGGCGAGGTCAGCGAAGCACGCAAGGTCGTCTCGGAGTCGCGCGAGCGTACATTCGACTATGACGTGCACGATCCTGAGCGGTTGCGCGACGCGCTAGCGCAGATGGCAGGCGAACTGTGCGCCAGCCTCGCGGTCCACGATCACCACGGGCGCACGATCGGGATCAAGGTGCGTCTCGACGATTTCTCGACCGTGACACGCGCCCGCACGCTGCAGGTTCCCACGAGCGACCCTGAGCAGGTCACCCGCGTGGCGTTGGCGCTGCTGCGTGAGTACTCGCCGCCGCGCCCGGTACGTCTGCTTGGAGTGCGGGTCGCGGGGTTGGTGGCGCGCGGCCAACCGGGGGGCGCTCGGGGGGACATTCGCGCTGGGAATCTACCCGCCACCGGACAGCTGGAGCTGCCCGTATAGGCGTTTTCGGTTGACCGGTGTAGTCTTCATCGCACGATGGGGCTCGCGAAGGCCGGGGAGATCGAGCTCAACTACGAGCGCAGCGGCAGCGGGCCGCCGCTGTTGCTGATCATGGGCATGAGCGGCACCATGCACCATTGGGGCGAGCCGCTGCTGGAGGATCTGTGCCGGGACTTCGAGGTGATCGTCTACGACCATCGCGACGCCGGCGACTCCACCAAGACGGGCAAGCCGTTCACGATCGCCGACTTGGCCGGCGACGCGGCGGGACTCTTGCAAGCGCTTGAGATCGACTCCGCATACGTGATGGGCATCTCGATGGGCGGGATGATCGCCCAGGAGCTGGTGCTCGCCCATCCCGAGTTGGTGCGCGCGCTGGTACTCGGCTGCACCTACTGCGGGGGTGAGGGCAGCATGCTGACGAGCAAAGGCGTCATGAGCCGCATAGCCGAAGGCATGACCTCCGGCGACCGCGAACGCGCGATCCGCACCAGCTGGGAGGTCAACGTGTCCGAGCGCTTTGCCGCCAACGAGGACATCTATGCGACGTTCCTGAAAACCGGTTTGCGCTACGGCCTGCCAGTGCCAGTGATCATGGAGCAGATGCGCGCGATCGTCGGACACGACACGAGCGAGCGGTTGTCTGAGATCCACACGCCAACACTGGTGATACATGGCACCGCCGACCAGATGTTGCCCGCCCAGAACGGGCACATGATCGCCGAGCGTATCCCCGGCGCGTGCCTTGAGATCTTCGACGGCGTGGGCCATCTGTTCTTCTGGGAGGAGCCACAGCGCTCGGCGGAGCTCGTGCGCGAGCACACCGCGGTCAATGCCTGACCCCGCAGTCGAGCTCGACATCGACGCCGGCCTTGGGGTACGCCTCTCTGGGGAGCAGCGCGGCAGCGGCACGCCGATCGTGCTGCTGCATGGGCTGACGGCGACCCGCCGCTACGTCGTGATGGGCTCGCGCGCCTTGGAGCGCGCTGGCCACCGCACGATCGCCTATGACGCGCGCGGGCACGGTCGCTCGAGCCCCGCACCCGCGCCTGACGCTTACACCTACGAGCTGCTTGTCGCCGATCTGTGTGCTGTGCTCGACGCGCTGGAGATCGAGCGGGTGGTGCTCGCCGGCGCCTCGATGGGAGCCCACACGGCGATTCGTCTCGCCCTCGTGCATCCCGAGCGTGTGGCCGGACTGGGCCTGATCACGCCGGCGTATGACCCCGACGCGCCGCTCACAATTGGCGCGTTGGCAGGCTGGGACAAGCTCGCGCGGGGACTACGAGAGGGGGGAGTGGAGGGGTTCGTCGATGCCTACGATCTCGCCTCGATCCCGCCTGGCTGGCGCGATACCGTCGAGAAGGTGCTGCACCAGCGACTCTCGGCCCACGAGTATCCACTCGCGGTGGCCGATGCGCTGCAGGGTATTCCACGCTCCCGACCGTTCGAGGCGTGGGGGGAACTGGAGCGGATCGGGGTTCCCGTGGTCGTCGTCGGCAGCCGTGATAGGGCCGACCCCGGTCATCCGCTGATCACCGCCGAGCGCTATGCGGCCACGATCTCGGGGGCGAGGCTGCTCGTCGAGGATGAAGGCCCGCCTACCCGTTCGCCGATCGCATGGCAGGGAGGGCAGCTCTCCAAGGTGCTCGCCGGTTTGGTCGAGCGTGCGCATGGGTAGTCGGGGTAGTCGGTCAGGCGTCTCGCGCACAGCGCCGTCCCGCAACCATCCACTCGATCGTCTGGTATCGCGCGGGGCGCGAGCGCGCGACGCTCAGGAACTCAGGTGAGCGCGGCCGAGGGGTCGGGAGTAGATGGGCCTTCATCCTCCACCACCGCGCCTCGCAGTAGCGCCGCATAGCGTCCGCCGAGATCCACCAGCTCCTCGTGGGTGCCACGCTCCACGATGCTCCCCCTATCTAGCACGAGAATCTGATCGGATCCCCGGATCGTCGAGAGGCGGTGGGCGATCGCGATCGTCGTGCGCCCGCGTGCGAGATCGTCAAGCGCGAGCTGCACCGCGCGCTCGGTCTCGGTATCGAGCGCCGAGGTTGCCTCGTCTAGGATCAGCACCGGTGGGTTGCGCAATACCGTGCGCGCGATCGCGATGCGCTGCTTCTCACCTCCGGAGAAGCGATAGCCGCGCTCGCCCACAGGCGTGTCATAGCCCTCGGGAAGCGAACTGATCAGCTCGTGAATCTGCGCAGCGCGCGCCGCCTCTTCGATCTCCGCGTCAGAGGCCTGTGGGCACGCGAAGCGCAGGTTCTCGCGGATCGACGCGTGAAACAGGTAGGTCTCCTGAGAGACCAACCCGACGGTCGCCGCCAGCGACTCGAGCGTCATGTCGCGAATGTCCACGCCGTCGAGGCTCACATGACCCTGCTGTGGCTCATACAACCGTGCCACCAGGTAGGCGAGTGTGGTCTTGCCCGAGCCGGTCTCCCCGACGAGCGCCGTGCGGGTGCCGGCGGGAATCTCCGCTGAGATCTGCCGCAGCGTCCACGGCGCCTGCGGCGCATAGCGAAACCACACGTCGCGCAAGCTCACGTCGCCGCGGATGCCCTGCAGGGCGCGCGCGCTCGGGCGCTCCTCGATGTCCACCGGCAGGTCGAGATACTCGAAGATGCGCCCGAACAGCGCCAGCGACGTCTGCACTTCAAGTCCCACCCCCAGCAGCTGTTGCATCGGGAACAGCAGGCGCGTCTGCAGGGTTGTGAACGCGACCACCGTGCCGATCGAGATCGCGTCGTTGCCGTGGGCGATGTTGTAGCCCGCGAACCAGTACACCGCCGCGGGCATGATCGCGAAGCTCATCTGCACTGAGGCCATCCGCCAGCGCCCCGCCATACGGGCGCGCACCTCGAGATCGGCGAGCTCGCTCGACTCCGAGGAGAAGCGCTCGACCAGCTCGCCCGAGCGACCCATCGTCTTGCCAAGCAGGATGCCCGACACCGACAACGACTCCTCCACAAGCGTCGACATGTCCGCCAGCCGCCCCTGGCGTACAGACTGGATGCGGCGGCGCTCGTTGCCCACGCGCCGCGTCAACCACACGAAGAACGGCAGCAACACGAGTGAGAACAGGGTCAAACGCCAGTTCAGCGCGAACATCGCCACCACCGTGGCGGAGACGGTCGCGATCGTGGACACCGTCGAAGTGGCGGTGCTCGTGACGACGTCGTCGATTCCGCCGATGTCATATGCGATACGCGCCTGCACCTCGCCTGAGCGGGTGCGTGTGAAGAACGCGAGCGACATGCGCTGCAAGTGCGCGAACACAGCCGCGCGCAGATCGTGCATGACGCGCTGGCCAACCTGATTTGAGATCCACGTCTGCGCGACGCTGATCACGCCATTGACGAGCGCCAATGCGATCATGCCGCCCACCAGCCAACTCAACAGCGTCAGATTGTGCTCGATGATTCCCTTGTCCACCGCTTCGCGTAGCAAAAACGGTGAGGCGACGCTGAGAATCGAGCCGAACACGATCAATCCCAGCAGCGAGCTGAGTCGCAGCCGGTAAGGGATGAACAGCCTGCCGATGCGCCTCAGCGATACCGGCCTGTCGGGAATATCCTCGGGGCGAAGCTCGGGCCTGAAGCCACGACGCCCTCCGCCGGAGCGTCCCTCAGCGAAGGGTTGGTGGCTCAAGAGGGGCGCGCTGAGAGGTCGCTCACACTCCCAATTCTAGTGGCGTTGACCGGGTTCCAACTGTCGGCCGCTGGCGTAGGGGCGCAGGTGCCCCGGTTTGAGGCGCGAGCATCGCATGGCGAGGCGCTGGCGGTGTGGTTGGGGTCGCCAATCCCCTCAGGATCGTAGGATGATGGCGATGGACCTATCGAATGCCGAGATCCGCGTGCTCGGGTGCCTGCTCGAGAAGCAGCGCACCACCCCCGACCATTATCCGCTGTCGCTCAACTCACTGCGCTTGGCGTGCAATCAGGCCACCAACCGCGAACCGGTCGTCAACTACGACGACGCGGTTATCCGCGACGCACTACATCGACTGGAGCGTCGCGGTTTCACGCGCCTGGCCGGGGCCAGTCGCGCGGCGAAGTACCGCCATCTGCTCTCACAAGCGCTGCCGATGTCCGACAGCGAGCAGGCGGTCATGTGCGTGCTGATGCTGCGCGGACCGCAGACCCCGGGTGAGCTCAAGCAACGCGGCGAGCGCATCCATGCGTTTGAAGACCTCGAAGAGGTGCACGCGACACTGGCACAGCTGATCGAACGCGATCTGGTCGCACGCTTGCAGCGTCGGCCCGGGCAAAAGGAGGAGCGCTACTCTCAGCTGCTCGGCGCGGACAGCCCGGCGGATCGGGACGCGGATTCGTCGACTACCGCTCGCTTCGACGGCGAGCGCCACGACCCGGCCCACACGATCTCGCCCGAGCCGGGCCTCGCCGAGCGCGTAGCGGACCTCGAGCACGAGCTGGCGGAGTTGCGCGCCGAATTGATCGCTCTGCGTGAGGGCACGGTGGGAGGGCATGGTGAGGCAGAGCACAGTGAGGAGGCAGGGCATGGTGGGGCAGAGCATGGTGAGGCAGGGCACGGCGAGGCAGGGCATGGTGGGGCAGAGCATGGTGAGGCAGGGCACGGCGAGGCAGGGCATGGTGGGGCAGAGCACAGTGAGGCAGAGCACGGTGGGACGACGAACGGTAGGACGGGACACGATCGGATTGAGGGCGAGCCGGCGCTCGTACGCGACTCACACGAGATTGGCGGCGACCGGCCGCGATGGAGGAGCGAGGAGATCGCTCAGCCCAACACATGAGCGCCCCGCATCTCATGCTGGCTGCTGCGCAAGCGTCCGACACCGCCACCGGCGTCGGCATCCCTGTCGCGATCGCCGCTGGGCTCGTGTCGTTCCTCTCGCCGTGCGTGTTGCCGCTGGTGCCCGGCTACCTATCCACGGTGATCGGAGTGGCGCCGGCTGACATCCAGCACGCCGGCGCGCGCCGTGTGCTGGTGCCGAGTCTGCTGTTCATCGCGAGCTTCTCGCTGATCTTCATCCTGTTGGGACTCAGCGCCACTCAGATCGGCTCGCTGCTCAACAGCCACCTCGGCACGCTGCGCACCGCCGGAGGCGTGCTGATCGTGGCGATGGGCCTCATGTTTCTCGCCACCCCGTTTGTGAGCGCACTCAACTTCCAATGGCACTCCGAGTCGCTAATGCGGCTCGCGGGGCGCGGAGGCCCGCTGCTCGCGGGCGCCGCGTTCGCGATCGCGTGGACGCCCTGCACGAGCATCACGCTAGGAGCGATCCTCACGCAGGCCGCCGTGTCGAACTCGGCCGCGCATGGAGCGCTGCTGCTCGCCTTCTACTCCGCCGGGCTGGCGATCCCGTTCCTACTTATCGCGGTGGCGTTCGAGCGCATGAGCGGTGCGCTCGCGCTCGTCAAACGTCACTTCCCGGTGATCGTGGCCGTCGGCGGTGCGGTCATGATCGCGCTCGGTCTGCTGATCCTCACCGGCGAGTTCACGGTGCTTAATTCACAAGCGAATAGCCTGCTACAGGGCACCGGCCTGAACGTCTCCAACATCTGAGCCTCCCGCGTTCGCGCCGCTCGCCCCCGAGTCCTCTTTGTCTGTGCCCCTCCCGCTGTCATCTGCCGAGTCCTCTCTGCCTGCGCCCCTCCCGTTGTCATCTGCCGAGTTCTTTCTGCCTGCGCCCCTCCCGCTGTCATCCACCAAGTCCGACTGGGCCAGCAGTTTGGTTCCGCGGCGCGCCAAAAAGCGCTGTTCCCAGGCTTCCTGGTTGCGCTTGGCGTCGAGCACGAAAGGCGAGTAGCCGATCGCCTTGACGATCAGCCGGTTGATCGTGTCCCACGGCGCCGGCAACGGGCGCAGCACGTCCACGAACAACACCACACGCGTCTCGTCGGTGTCATTCCAAACCTCGTGGTTGAAGGTGTCGTCAAACATCAGGCTGCGGCCCTGCTCCCAATGGCGGATGTCCTGTCCGACGCGTATGCGGCACTGCGCCGCGTCACGCGGCACGATCAGTCCGAGGTGGTAACGCAGCACGCCCTTGTAGGGGCCGCGGTGGTCGAGGATGTGCTTGCGGGGTGAGAGGATCGAGAACATGGCTGTCGTCATGCCTGGGATCTGCTCCATCAGCGCCGCGGTCTTCGGGCACATCTCGATCCCGAGCTTTGCCTTGAAGCCGTAGCCGTAGAGGAAGAACGTCTTCCAGCGGTCGTCGTCGGTGATCTCGATCTGATCCTTGGATATGTCTTGGAAGTTGGGCAGCGCCTCGCGGTCTGCCAGTACGCGCTCCAGCTCTTCGCGGATCATGTCCGAGCTCTTCTCGATCTGCTCGACCCAGGGGAACCGCTCGTTTGGGAAGAACGTCGCGTCACCGACGAGCGAGCGTCTGCCGATGAAGCGCTCGATTGGCGCGAGGATCCTCTCGCCGACCGCGATCGTCAGCTCGACGCTACGCTCCCACAAAGACTTGCTCATCTCTGCTCCTTACGTCGGTCTCGGTCCGATAGATGTTCTCACAGCTCAGTGGTCCGGGAAGGATTCAGACCGGCAGGTGTCCTAACGTGATATGACCACAACCTACGGAGGATGACTCGTGAGGCTCCAAGTCGCAGATCACCCAAGAACCCGACGCATCCTGCCATTGCTCGTCCTGGCGATCGGCCTGTCGGCGCTCGTCGGCTGCGGTGGCTCCAACAGCACGAACTCTTCCGCGTCTACCCCGCTGAGCACGCCGTCCACCACGGCGAGCACCGCGCCTACCGCCACGCAGCCGAGCACCACGGGAACGACCGCGCCGTCAGGCGCCCTCAGTCTTGCCGCCAATCCCGAAGGTCAGCTGAAGTACACCAAGAGCTCGTTGACCGCCAACGCGGGCAAGGTGTCGGTTGACTTCACCAACATGTCTCCGCTGGCTCACAACTTCACGGTCGAATCCTCAGCCGGGAAGGTCCTTGGCGCCACTCCAACCTTTCAAGGTGCCAGCAAGAAGTTGACGCTTGAACTCAAGCCCGGTACCTACAAGTTCTTCTGCTCGGTCCCAGGTCACCGCATGGCGGGCATGGAAGGTACGCTCACGGTCAAGTGAGGCGCGCTGAGCCGCCGGCCGAACGGGCGGCCGGCGGCTCACGCAGCCTCACGCAGCGCGGCCAGCTCGGGCGACTCGGCGAGCTTCTTCAGCGCGCGCTGCTCCAACTGAGAGGCCCGCTCGGCTGAGAAGCCAAGACGCTTGCCGATCGCGGTCAGCGTTTGCGGCTCCTCGCGTCCGGTGCCGAACCGCAGGGTCAGCACCGTGCGCTCAGTGTCGGGTAGCTTCGCGATCGCGTTGTGCACGATCCGCTCACGCTCGTTGTCCCAGGCGGTGTCCTCAGGCGCCTCCGCGTCAGAGGGGAGCAGATCGCCCAGGGCGGTGTCGCCGTCGTCACCGACCTGCTGGTCGAGGCTCACGAGCGCCGCACGCTGGTGGCGTACCTCCTCGACCTGCTCGATCTCCAGACCGGTCTCCTCGGCGAGCTCCTCCAGCGTCGGCTCGCGACCGAGCCGCACCGACAGCTCGCGCTCCACGCGTCCAACCTTGCGTGAGCGCTGCGCCACATGCACGGGTAGCCTGATCGTACGGCCCGAGTTCTCCAGACCCCGCTGGATCGCTTGGCGGATCCAAAGGGTGGCGTAGGTAGAGAATCGAAACCCCTTGCGCCAGTCGAACTTCTCGGAGGCTCTGATCAACCCGAGCATGCCCTCCTGGACGAGGTCCGCGAGTGGCAATCCCTGGTTCTGGTAGCGCCTGGCGTTGGACGCAACCAGCCTCAGGTTCGAGTTGATCAACTTTTCCTTGGCCCGCAGATCGCCACGCTCGATCTTCTGTGCAAGCTCGATCTCCTGTTCGGGAGCCAGCAGGGGGTAGCGGCGCGAGTGCGCCAGCAGCTGGTTGACGGACTCCGGGATGAACATCTCGGTGCTCGTGTCTAGGATTGTGGGCTTTGTTGTGGGGTCTTGCATGAGCGTCTCTCTAACTGGAAAGTCGAGGGACCGGCTCGCCGGCCTACTGCCGACAGCGCGATCCTCTAATCCGATGCTTGGAGTCGGAATTATACGCCGCGATAGTTGCGTTGTCAACCATTCCTGCCCGACTCCTTTGTTGGACCTGGTTCGACATGCTCGCCACAGCCACCTTCCCCCGCAAGCACTAACCCGCGAACAGGCCAGAAGGTCCGCAATGAGCGCGCACTACCGCTCTACCCGTTCCCGGGCGTCATATATCGGGCATCTCGCCCATCGGCGGATTGAGCGCCTTGCGTGAGGTTTTTCGCTCGTACTCGCGTGACCAAACACCCTCCCGAGGCCGTTGAGGCCGTAAGCTCACCCGCGATGAGCTCCGATTTGCCCGCCGAGAAGCGTTCACGTCTGTTCTCCCCATCCCTGTTGGAGGGCCAAGTGGCGATCGTCACCGGCGGAGGTACCGGCCTGGGACGTGAGACCGCGCTCGAGTTGGCCCGCTGCGGCGCGCGTGTGGTCATCTGCGGTCGTCGCGAAGCGCCACTGCTTGACACCGCCGCTGCGTGCGCGCGGGGACTGATCGAAGCGCGCGTGTGCGATATCCGTGAGCAAGAGCAGGTCGAGCTCATGGTCAACGATACGCTCGCCCGCCATGAGCGGATCGATCTGCTGGTCAACAACGCCGGCGGGCAGTTCCTCGCGCCCGCCGAGTCGGTCACCCCGAAGGGGTTCGCTACGGTCATGCGGCTCAACGTGGAGGGCACGTGGCTCGTCACCCACACGGTGGCCACGAGAGCGATGATCCCCTCCGGGCGCGGCGGCAAGGTGTTCAGCGTGACGCTCTCGCCCCACAACGGCATGCCTGGGATGGCTCACTCCGGCGCGGCGCGCGCCGCCGTCGAGAACCTGATGCGCACCCTCTCGGTGGAGTGGGCCCGTTTCGGGATTCGTCTGCTGGCGCTCGCCGCCGGCCAGTTCGAAACCGAGACACTGCTAACGAAGTACCCGGCCGCGATCGTTGAGCGCGTCGCTCACACGATCCCGCTTCAGCGGCTGGGCACAGAGCAGGAGTTCGCGTGGCTCGTCGCCTACCTGGCCTCGCCCGCCGGCGACTTCTTCTCGGGCGCTGTACTCACGATGGACGGCGCCCGCGACGACTGGCTCGGACCGTGGCCCCCGGTGCAGGTCGCCGACGAGCACGGGACGCCGCTCAGCGAGGAACGGCGGGGGTGAGCCTGAGTGCGTGGCGGTGTGCACGCACGTGGGCGGGTCTGATCCAGCGCACCGCATGTGGGCGGTCTGATAGAGCGCACGGCATAAGATGGGGTCAGCGACGAGACGATCCGGCACGTCCCAACGCTGCCCAACAAACCGCTCATCGCAGACAACATCGAGACAGGTAGCGTTGTCGGTACACGATCGCCCGTGCGAGGGAATCCTCCGTACTCACCGATGCCCGAGCAAGAACCACAAAAGCCCGAGATCGAGTCCGATCAGTCCATCGCGCGCGAGCACGATCGACAGGACGCGCATACCGGCGGTGGGCGAGTGATCGACAGGCGCACGCTGATCAAGAGCGCCTTGCTGGCAGGTGGCGCGCTCGCCGGCGGGGGCGCCGCGTTCGCCGATCTACTCTCCAAACAAGCCCCCGTCTCAGCCACTAAGCGGATCGGCAAACGAGCCGTCGCCGCGCGCCAAGGCGCGCGCAACTCGCAGGCGAACGCAGTGAGCGCCACCGAGAAGGCGAGCGTTCCGGCGCGTCGGCGCCCGCCGAACATCCTCGTGATCATGGTCGACCAGTTGCGCACCCCGCAGTGGTTCTCAGCCGCTGCGACAGCGGCCGCCATGATGCCGAACCTCACGCGGCTAAGCCAAGAAGGCGTGTCGTTCGCTAGTCACTACACGGCCTCCAACGACTGTACGCCCTCGCGCGCCGCGCTGCTGACCGGGCTGTACACGCACCAGACCGGGTGCATGATCACGGGCGGCAGCACGCTAGACCCCGGCTTTCCGACATGGGGGACGATGCTGCGCGAGCAGGGCTACCAGACATACTGGTACGGCAAGTGGCATTTGACCCACGGCGATAACTACTGGAACACAGACGAAGACTCCGGCGCGCTTGAGCCCTACGGCTTCACCGGCGGCACCTATCCCTCACCGGACGGAGCGCCCGGGCAGGGCTGGCGCGTGGATCCACACATTCTCACGCAGTTCGAACAGTGGTTCGCAAACGCAGGGGCGGGTGGGACCGATAAAAAGCCGTGGTGCACGACCGTGTCGTTCGTGAACCCCCACGACATAGCGTGGTGGTACCGCTGGAGCGACAGGTTCGCCGCGGAGGCCCAAGCAGCGAGTGTCGTGGGGAGGCTGCCTCCCAACTTCGAGACTCCCGAAGAAATGATCGCTCGCGGTAAGCCACGCCTGCAGCGTTCGCTGCAAGACACAGCGCAAGTGTCGTTCGGCACGGTTCCCTACACAGGCCCCGAACTCGAACAGGCGTGGCTGCCCTTCCTGGACCTCTACCTGAAGTTGCTGAGTGAGGTTGACGCGCACATCGGCTCGGTGCTCGACACGCTTGCGCGGCGACCGGAGGTGGCGGCAAACACGGTTGTGTTGTTCACTTCAGACCACGGCGAGTACGGCGCTTCGCACGGGCTGCGCGGCAAGGGCGGCGGCGCCTATGAGGAGGCGATCAGAGTGCCGCTGATCGTGAAGGACCCGCGTGGGGTGCTGACGCAGGCGCCGGGACTGCAGCGCTCAGGGCTCACATCGAGCGTCGACGTGGCACCGCTGCTGCTCGACATCGCCACGGGCTCCCAGGCGTGGCGCCGCGACAGTCAGTATTCGCACATCGCCGCGCGCCACGACGTGACGGCGATGCTGGGTAATCCATCAGCGCCCGGACGCCAGCATGTGCTGCACGCGACCGACGAGACCGTCACCGAGTTTGCGATCGAACCCTATGCGGCCGACGCGCCGTTGCACGTCGTCGCGCTGCGCACACCGCAGGCCAAGTACGCGACCTACTCGAACTTCGCTGCCGAAAGCATCAAAGCGCTTGCGAGCGGTCAGGAAGCCGAGCTGTATGACTACAGCACGCCGGCGGGACGCATGGAGCTGCGCAACGACGCCGGCCGCAGTCGCCTGGAGGACAAGCTCAGCGCACAGTTGCAGCGGGCTGTGCGCGAGGAGCTACGAGAGCCTCTCCCGGCACGCCTGTACGCCGCGCACAAGCGTGGTCTCGCCGACTATTTCAACACGGCCGAACGCGCCGTGCTGAAGGCCACCGAACGGCGTCGTGAACGCGCCGAAAAGGAAGCCGAAGGGCCCGAAGGGCCGATCAGCACGCAGCCCGACGTACCGCTCGGCGGTGAAGCCGAAGCGGGACTCGCGTCTAAGCTGAGCGCTCGGCGGCGCGCAGGCCGGCGAAAGTCCAAACGGCGAACACGAGGATGAGCGCGAGCGCGCACGCAAACGCCAGCCACGTGTGATCGAGCGCGCCCGAGATCAATCCGCGCCCGGCGCCGAGGAACGCAGTCGCCGGATTGACGCTCGCGACAGCGTGAATCCAACCCTTCAGCAGGGCGAGCGGCACATACACGGGCGCCAAAAACAGAATCAGGAACACCGGCGTCTGCATCAGCGGCCCCGACTGGATCGAACGAAAGCGAAACGCCACACCCGCTGCCCAGCCATAGCCGACGAGCACAAGCAGCGCCGCCAGCGCATACAGGCCGAACAGATCGACGCCGTCTCCGGTCATGCGCATGCCCGAGATAAGCGCCACGCTGGTCACGACGGTGAGCGTGATCAGCGCGCGCGAGAGTGCCACCAGCGCGTAGCCGAGCACGATCCCGCGCCGGTCGTCCGCGGCGAGCATCAGCCGGCGCGCGAACCCGCTTTCGAAGTCAAACGCGATCGTAAAGCCTGTAAAGAGGCCCGAGAACATCGCCGCCTGCAGCATCACGAACACGAACTGAAACGCGGTGTAGCCCGCCGGGAAGTGAAATCCGGGAACGTCGCCGAGCGCCGACAAGCCACCGGCGAAGCTCGCGAAGAACACGAGCGGAAACACGAGCGAGGGGATGAACAGGTCGGGTCGGCGCACGTAGGTGTGCAGGCTGCGCCACGCGATCGCGCGCGCCACGCCCCAGATCCCGGCGCTGTGGGTCTCGCCGGTCCTCATGTGCGCTGCAGCCTTGCTCTGAGGGCAAGCACGACCAGCGCCAGGCCGACGATCAGCAGGCCGATGGCGACCGCGAAGCCGCGCGCGAGCGCGGTGCTATCCCAGCCGATGATGTACAGGCTGCGGAAGCCCTCGATCAGGTAGGAGATCGGGTTCCAAGTGGCCACCGTGTGAAACCAACCGGTCTTCAGCAGGTTGCGGGGCAGATTGCTGGAGGACAGGAAGATAAACACGAAGAACAGAGGGAACAGTCCCTGCACAGCCTCACCGGAGCCGGTTCGCAGAGCCGCCACGCAACCAAGCGCGCCGAACGCGGTCGCCGCCAGCGATCCGAGCACGATCAGCACGAGCGCGCCGCCCGCGCCGCTCGCCAGGTGAGCTCCCGCCAGCACACCCAGCAGGATGTAGACGGCGGACTGCAACGCACCGAGCGCCGCCACGCCGACGAGCAACCCCGCGATCAGCGAGAGCCGTCGCATCGGTGTGAGCGCCAGCCGGTTAAAGAAGCCGCTCTCGATGTCCTCGGCCAGGTTGGTGCCGGTGTTGATCAGCGAGAACATGCCGCCTTGGATGAACGCCACCGCGATCGCGAACGACACATAGGAATGGGTTGGAAAGCCAGGCAGGTGCGTGGCGGCCTGCAGGCCGCTGGCATTGACCGCGAGCAACATCGCTGGGAAAAACACGATTGGAAACATCTGAAACGGCTGGCGCAGCGTCTTGAGCATCGAGCGTCGCGCGAGCGCGCCGACCTGGGTTGTGAGCGCCGCACTCATCTCGGCGTTCGTGGCGCGAGGAGCGCATTCATGTCGAGGCTCGTTTCACCGGAGTCGGGTTCATGTCTCGGGTGGCGTGTGAAAGGTGACGCGCTCACGCCGTGACAGGCTCGGCGGGTGACTCGCCCGTGCGCTCGGCGGCGCCATGGTCGGCTGCGCCCTCGAGCGAGCGCCCTGTCTTGGCGAGGAACACGTCATCGAGGCTGGGGGAGTGCAGTCGCAGATCGGCCACCGTGATGCCCTCGGAGTCGAGTACTCGCACGATCTCAGCCAGATCGCCGGCGCCTTCGGAGAGCTGTGCCGCGACGCCGCCCGTCGAGGCGGCCGCGTCCTCACCGAAGCGGTGCAGGATCCCGGCCAGACGCTCGCGATCGCCTGGGTTCTGAGGGATGGCCTCAACTGTTTGGCGGCCGATCTGCGCCTTCAGCTCGGTGGGAGTGCCCTCTGCGACGATCTTGCCGTGATCGATGATCCCGACACGGTCGGCCAACACATCGGCCTCCTCGAGGTACTGCGTCGTCAGCAACACGGTCACGCCCTCGCCCGCCAGCCGGCGCACCTCATCCCACAGGGCAGCGCGGCTCTGTGGGTCGAGCCCCGTCGTCGGCTCATCGAGAAACAGCAATCGAGGACGGTGCAGCAGCGCGAGCGCGAGGTCCAGCCGGCGCTTCATGCCGCCGGAGTAGCCGTTCACCTTGCGGTCAGCGGCTTCGGTGAGCCCCACGCGCGCGAGCAGTTCGCTGCCGCGCTGCTCGCGCTCGCCCTTCGCCAGCCCGTGCAGGGCGCTCTGCAGGCGCATGTGCTCGCGGCCGCTGAGAAACGGATCGAGCGCGGACTCCTGTAGCGAGGCGCCGATCGCGCGGCGCACCTGCGCGCCCTGGTGGACCACGTCGAGGCCCGCCACGCGCGCGCTGCCTGACGTCGGGGGAAGCAGCGTTGTCAGCACCAACACAGTCGTCGACTTGCCGGCGCCGTTGGGTCCGAGGAAACCGTAGATCTCGCCAGGCGCGACGCGCAGGTCGATACCGTTGACGGCGCGCACGCCGCCCTTGAAGATTCGGACCAGGCTCTCGACTTCGATGCCGTTGTTGGGCTCGCCCATCGCTTTGGACGTTATAGCCGAGCGGGGACGCAACGTGTCTCGCGGAGGATTCACGAGCTCACGCCGGCCAGAGCGCTGATGCGCTCGGCGTCGAGTCCAGCGAGGACGTTGTCGCAGAGCTCGTCGAGCATCGTCTCTGGTGAGCGCTCGGGCGCGCGTCCAAACAGCGCTCTCAACAGCTCGGGGTCCTCGAGCAGCCCGTGCACCGTCACCGCGAGAACACAGCCATGCGCCCAACCGAGTCCGTTGGGCAGTGCCTCGTCAACTGCCGCGGTGGGCACGGTGTGGCCATGGCGAATCTCATAGCCGCGCAGTGTGCGCCCCGCGAGCGGCGCCCATACCGACCCAAGATCGGTCGCAAAACGTGTCTGCGTGACGCGGGTCAGCTTCTCATGGGCGAAGGTTGTGCGCAACGGCAGAAGCGCAAGACCTTCGCTTTCACCGTCGATCCCATCTGGGTCGCATAGTCGCTCGCCAAGTATCTGCAGCCCGCCGCACACGCCCAACACGCGCCCGCCGGCGCGGAGCTGGGCGCGGATCGCCCTGTCCATGGCGGTCGAGCGCAGCCAGGCAAGGTCGGTGGTGACATGCTTTGAACCGGGCAGCACGACCAGTTCGGCGCCGTCGAGATCCGCTGGTCGTCTCGCCCAACGCACGAGCGCGACCTGCTCGAGCGTCTTGAACTCGTCGAGGTTGGAGGCGGTCGGATAGCGCACGATTGCCACGATCGATTGCGCTTCGCTCACAATTGAGGGTGCGCCCGCGCCGTCCTCGTCTGGCAGACCGTGCTCGAGCCATGGCACCACGCCGAGCATTGGCACGCCGGTCAGCTCGGTCAGGCGCTCGGGAGCGGGTGCCAGCAGAGACGCGTCGCCGCGGAACTTATTCAACACGAAGCCCGCGATTCGCCGGCGCTGCTCACGCTCCAGTAGCGCCCACGTGCCGTACAGGTGCGCGAACGCACCCCCGCGGTCGATGTCACACACGAGCAGCACCGGCGCGTCCGCCGCGCTTGCGACGCGCGCGTTTGCCACATCGCAGTCGATCAGGTTGATCTCGGCTGGACTTCCGGCGCCCTCGAGCACGACGAGCTCGAACTCGCCCAGCAGAGAGTCAAGCGACTCTGAAATCACGGGCCACAGGTGCCCGGCGCGCTTGGGCCAGGGGAGCGCGCCGATCGCCGGGTCTAGGACACCACGCACAACTACCTGGCTGCTGCTCAGGCCCTCGGGCTTGATGAGCACTGGATTCATGCGCACGTCTGGCTCGACACGCGCCGCGAGCGCCTGCAGGTACTGCGCGACCCCGATCTCCCCGCCGTCTACCACGCGGGCGTTGTTGGACATGTTTTGCGCCTTGAACGGCGCCACTCGCACTCCCTGCCGCGCGAAGTGGCGGCACAACGCCGTCGTGATCAGGCTCTTGCCGGCTGAGCTGGAAGTGCCCTGGACCATCAGTGCGCTCATCGAGACGCCAGGCTATGAGTGGCGCGGGGAACGCTGTGGGCGGCTCTGAGGCTGCTTGTTGGCCGACTGCGTCTGCTCTGCCCAGAAGCCGACCGTCTCGCGCTCGTGGCGGGTTCCAAGCTCGAGCGCGAGCCGGGGGCCAAACGAGGCGTACTCGGCGCTCTGCTCAAGTAGCGCTTCGTATTCGGTGAGCTTCTGCCGGTGGGTCTCGAGTTGGACTTCAGCCAGTTCACCGGCGTTGGCGCCGAAGAAGAGCTTGAGCAGCGCGAGGTCACGCAGCATGTAGGGCTCGGGCGTAAGGACTCTCAGCCACTGCTCGTGTGCCTCTCGTCCGCGGTCGGTGAGCGAGTAGAGCTTGCGGCGCCTGCCGCCCTGCTCGCGCTGCTCGGTCACGTAGCCCGCGCGCGCGAGTCGTGCGGGCTCGGCGTATAGCTGGGAGTGAGGGAGCGACCAGAAGTGCCCGATGGTGGCTGAGACCATCTGCTTGAGGTCATACGGGGTCGCCTGGCCGGACATCGAGAGTAGGCCCAACACGATGTGGGAGGTGTGTGTGAGCTCGATGTCTTTACTCATACGGGTGTCTCTTGTTTAATCTGTTTCGGATGGTATGTTTAGAACGATTAGCGGTGTGGAGCGGATGGAGGCGAGCTTAGATGACCGAAGCCGAAGGGACCGATGGCGGTAGGTCAAGAGCGCGACGGTCTATCAGCTGCACGTCACCACGGCGCGGTGCGCAACGGCCGTTGACGCACCGCGCGTCCACCAAGAAGGAGTGACCGATGCGCAGAGCTTTTGCATGCCAAGCCTTGATGCTCCTAGCGTGCCTCGTGTGCGTCGCCAGCGCCCCGGCGGCCCCCAAGGTCACCCTCAAGCTCACGCCCATCCCGATTCCTGGATTCCCGGGGACGGGCAACATCCTGGGGGCCGGGGCCGAGGTAGAAGCCCAGGTCACGATCAGCGGAAGCGAATACGGGGGCTACCCGTCGCCTCTCACCGGAGCGGCGTTCTATGCACCCGCGGGAGTCATTGTGACCCCGGCGGGGTTCCTCACGTGCGCCTCATCGGTGCTCGAAACCAGTGGTGCCGCTGGATGCCCAAAGAAGTCAAACGCCGGGCCGACGGGCGAAGGAGCGGGCGTAGTCAGCTTCGGCGAAACGCGTGTCTATGAGAAAGTGTCGATCAACGAGGTCTTTGCTCCAGCCGGCGGGCTAACTTTCTACGTCGAAGGTAGGACACCGGCCTTCTTTCAAATCCCAGAAGCAGCCCACTGGATCATGGCCAGCCCCCCATATGGACCGGAGCTGATCGTCGAAGTGCCACTGGTCGAAACCGTGCCCGGCGCTGATGATGCCTCGATCCTCTCCTTCAAAGTCAGGGTCGGCGCGGCATACAGGAAGGCCAAGCGAACGGTCTCCTATCTGACCCTGCCAAAGAGATGCCCCAAGGGCGGTTTCCCGCTGAAGTCTGAAATGAAATTCATGAGCGGCGAAACCGTCACGGTAGCCTACAAACAGCCGTGCCCAAGGCGCTAGCGGGACTCCGGGACAGCGGGGATCAGCGTCCACCTGCACGCCTTTCCAGAAGGCAACATGGTCCTTGATCTGGGTCGCCGCATCCTTGGGATTGGGATAGTGCCAGGCGGCGTCGCCCTCGCGCTCCCGACAGTCGCCTGTGACACACAACCCTGTAACGGCTTCACGATCAGGATGAGCTCCTACCGCTCGTTCTGAGGGCCGCTCTCTAGGATGGACGCGTGGCGCCAGCGTCCTATAGGGCATCGATCGACGACTCCTGATGGTGCCCACGACACGTTATGCGAGCAGTGGCGATGCGACCATTGCGTATCAGGTAGCGGGCGAGGGCGCGCTTGACTTGTTGTTCCTGCCGGGGTGGATTTCCCAGGTCGAGCAGCTGTGGGACGCGTCCTCCATGCGTCGCTTCCTCGAGCGCCTGGCTGTGTTCAGTCGCCTGATCCTGTTCGACCGTCGCGGAAGCGGACTGTCCGACAGCGTCGGCGGGTCTTACACCCTTGAGCAGGAGGCGCGCGACGCGCTCGCCGTGCTTGATGCCGCGGGCAGCGAGCGGGCGGCGCTGTTCACCTATGGCCTGGGTGGACCGGTCGGTGTGCTGCTCGCCGCCGATCGCCCGGAGCGGGTCGGCGCGCTGATCATGTATGCGTCTATTGCGCGCACCTCGTGGGCCGCGGACTACGACTGGGCGATGACCATCGAGGAGCGCGCCCAGTGGACTGAGCAGACCGTGGCTGCCTGGGGTGAAACAGACGGACCCGCACTGCCTGTGCTGGCGCCTTCGATGACTGATGACCCGGCGCTCGCAGCGTGGTTCGCGCGTCTCCAACGCCTGTCAGCGAGTCCCAGCGAGGCTCGTCTGCTCCTGAATGCCGCGGCTGACCTTGACGTACGCGACACGCTGGCGCGTGTCGGCGTGCCGACGCTCGTAATGCACCGCCGGGCTGACCAGGCGTGGGATGTGCGCCATTCGCGGTACTTGGCCGAGCACATAACCGGCGCGCGCTATGTCGAGCTGGAAGGCGTTGACTCGCTTCCGTTCGTGGGCGACAGCGACGCGATCGTCGAGGAGATCGAGGAGTTTCTGACCGGCGCGCGCAGCAGCGGAGAGTCGGCGCGAGCGTTGCTCACCGTGATGTTCACAGACATCGTGGAGGCCACCGCACGGGCTGCCAGGTTGGGAGATGGTCGCTGGCGCGATCTGCTAGCCGACCACGACGCCCAGGTACGCGAGCAGCTCGCTCGCTTCGGTGGTCGTGAGATCAAGACGGTGGGGGATGGTTTCCTGGCGACCTTTGCCGGGCCACCGTCGCGGGCCCTACATTGCGCCCTGGCGATCACTGCCGCCGCCGGCGATCTCGGAGTCGAGCTGCGCGTTGGCGTGCACACGGGGGAGTGTGAGCTAATCGGCGAGGATGTGGGCGGAATGGCCGTCCACATCGCCTCGCGTGTGAACGGGCTCGCAGAACCCGGCGAGGTGCTCGTCTCAGGCACCGTGTTCGGAACGGTCGTAGGCGGCCCGTTTGGGTTTGAGGACCGTGGCGTTCATGAGCTCAAGGGCGCGCCGGGGCGCTGGCCGCTCTTTGCGCTGCGCGGTTGATGATGTGCTGTCGGGTGATTGGCCACGCTCGCTCGGCTTCGTCCTCATCGACAAAGGTAAGTAGGGCGAGACCTCGAATGGCTGCTTGCCCAGTGTCAATCAGCTGAGTAAACCCCGGCTGGTCTGCCAGCTCGGGGAAGAGGATGGGAGCAGCGGCCGCGTTTAGGGTAGCAACTTCGTGTTGTACGTCAGTGAGCGTCGCGCGAAGCTCGGGCTCAACTGGCGCTCGCCCCCAGACTGAGCCCGCACGCACCGATTTAGAGTCTCACTTATTCACCCATGTGAGAGTGAACGCCTCACGGATGTGTGGGTCGTGGCTCAGGGCTCCAGCAGTTTGTGGACTGCCACGGTGATGTCGTGCTCGAGCCAGGAGGGCAACCGACCGTCGTCGCGCACATGCCGGCGAATCGCAGCGTTTGGCAGATCCACCACGGCGCGTGTGATTGTGTCGAGGGCCCGTGCATCGGCCCGTCCTCGCAACGCTTTGGCCAGCCTGGCAACGGTCCTTTCCAGTGGCGCGTTGATCGCATCCAGGCGTGTGCGAAACCTGTCATCTGGGTCGGCGTCCAGAAGGTCATCGCGGCGCAGCGTCAAAAGCAGTCGCGCGTCCTGCGGTTGCCGGCGGGCGAAGCTGACCTGCGCACCCGCCATCGCCACCGCGGCCTGCAGCGGGTCTGGGTCCGCGGCGGCTTCCAACGCGAGGCGCTGGAAGCTTTCCAATGCTCGTAGCCAGGCTGCCGCTAGCACTCTGTCGCGGCTGCCGAAGCGGTGGTAGAGCGTGCCGACCGGCGCCTGGCTCTCGCGTGCGATTGCGGCGACCGACGCGGCTCGTGGTCCATCGCGCAGAACGAGTGTCCGGGCGGCGTCGAGGATACGGTCGGTGTCGTGCTTGCGTGGGGGCGCCATAGATATAGTACGATCACTCTATATGGAGGACTTGCCCTACGTAGATGAGCATTCCACACAGATCGGAGCGACGCGCGAGCAGGCGTGGGAGGCGTTGGTCTCGGTACTGCGTACCGATCTCGGCGAGATGTCGGGACCGCTGGCTCGACTGTTGGGCTTGGTGCCGGCACAGTGGCACGGCGACTGGCGCGAGACGCTTCACCCCGGCGATGCCATGCCGGGATTCGAGGTCGAGCAGGCACTTGCCCCGGAGCGCCTGGTACTGCGCGGACGACATCGCTTCTCCCGCTATGCGTTGGTGCTCAAGCTCAACGCCAACGATGGGGCCGGCTGCACCCTGCGCGCGCAGACCTGGGCTGCGTTTCCGGGCCTCACCGGTCGTGCGTACCGTGCGTTGGTAATCGGCACGGGCGCTCACCGGCTGGTCGTCCGGCGTCTGCTACGCCGCGCCAACCGCCGCGCATGATTGTTGGCGCCAACTGGGGCGCGAGCACGCGTTGGCGCTAGCGCTCGGCGACCTAATTATGATGTGCAAGCAGCTCTTGAAACTCAAGGCACTGGCAGAGCGCGACGCCGCGAGGAAACACACCCAGTCACTAGATTGAAAGGATGTGCGGATAATCATCCGTTCGCTATGAAGAGCTTTAAGAGCTGGGATCAGATAGAGATCGCCTACCAGGAATGGGGCGAGCCGACACTATCCCCGCCGGTCGTGCTCCACCATGGCTTTGTCGTCGATGCCAACGCCAACTGGGTCGCGACCGGCGTGGTTGACAAGCTGCTGGCCGCCGGGCGTAGGGTGATTGCTCCCGACGCCAGAGGCCATGGCCGGTCAGAGAAACCGCACGATCCCGCCCGCTATAGCGAGCAGCGGATGGCACGCGACCTCGCGGTCCTGATCGAGGTCTCCGGCGAGCCGCAAATCGACCTTGTCGGTTACTCGATGGGGGCAATCGTCTCGTTGATCTTCGCGAGTGAAGATCGGCGGGTGCGAAGCCTTGTCGTGGGCGGTGTCGGCTCGGGTGTGATCGAGTGCGGAGGTGTCGACAGGCGCGCGGTTTCCAACGATGCGATCATCGACGCGCTGAGCATCGAGGATCCATCCGCGATCCGCAAGCCGGAGGCGGCTGCATTCCGCGCCCTGGCGGACGCCCTAGGCGCTGATCGCAAGGCTTTGGTTGCGCAAGCCTCATCGATCTACAGGGGCGATATCGGACTGGATCGCATCTCAGCGCGGACGCTCGTCTTGGCCGGGGATGCCGATCCGCTTGCCGTCAGACCCGAGGTTCTCTCCAATGCGATCCCGGGCGCGGCACTGCGGATTCTCTCAGGCGACCACATTGGGACCATCGCTGACCCCCGTTTCACAGAATCCATCGTGGACTTTCTCGCGGTCGGGTAGGGCCTCCCGCTAGAACACCCTGGATATCGCCGGCACACGGTCAAATGAGGTCCGGACCGCTAGGCGATATTCTCTCAGCGTGGCGTTGGGAGACGAGAAGTACATCCTGCTCACCACGTTCCGTCGCGACGGAACGCTGGTGTTGACGCCAGTGTGGGTTGTCAAGCTCGATGATGGCACAATCGGTTTCTGGACCAGCTCGGGTTCGGGGAAGGCCAAGCGGCTTGCGCACACTGCGCGAGTGACCGTCCAGCCCTGTGATGCCCGCGGTCGCGTCAAGGAGAACTCCGAGCTGGTTGAGGCGACGGCGCGTGTGGTTACCGGGAGCGAGTTCGAGGCGATCCGAGAACTAGTGCGCGCGAAGTACGGCTTCATGACCAAGATCACAAAGGCGCTCGGCACGGTCGCCGGCATCGCGCGCGGCAAACGCATCCCATACGGCGACCGAGGCGTGGTCATTACGCCCACACAGGCCGGCTGACCGTGCCGCGCATTCCTCCTCTACCCGAGTCTGAGTGGGGGGATGAGCTGCGACCGACCGCGCTGGAGCAGCTCGTGCGGCTGGTGCTCCCTTGATGGACTCGGACGCGCCGTCGTGCACAGCAGAATACATGGCTCTGTTTCGCGCGCTCGAGTCCGCGCGGCGCCCCGCGCGACGGCTGTTCGAGGATCGCAGCGCAGAGTGTTTCTTGCGCCCTCGGCTGCGCGCGGTTGTGCGCGCAGCGAGGTTCCCACCGATGGAGTGGATGATCGCTGCGTACATCGACCGTCGCTGGCCGGGGCCGCGTTTGTCGGGTGTGGTGCGCACGCGTGTGATCGACGACTTCGTGGTGAGCGCGATGAGCGACCATTGCATGCAACTGCTGCTGCTCGGGGCCGGCTACGACACAAGAGCTATCAGGCTGCCCGCGGTCGCGTCGGTGACCGTCTTTGAGGCTGACCATCCCCTGACCCAGATGCGTAAGCGCAAGGCGCTCGGAACAATCTCAGAGAATGTGCGCTACATCCCCGTTGACTTCGAACATGACTCCTTGACGGCGGCGCTTACCGAACACGGATTTGATTCCAGCAAGCGAACCTGCGTCGTCTGGGAGGGCGTCTTTAGCTATCTCACACCCGAGGCGATAAAGGAGACGCTATCGGCGTTGGTCGAACTGTGCGCTCCAGCCAGCCAGATCTTCCTCACCTATGTTGACCAGCGCGCGCTGGAGGACCCGCAGTCACAGGGATACGCTTGGTTCGCCGCGGTCCAGGCTGTTGGTGAGCCATTCCGGACAGGGTTGCATCCGGCGCGGGCGAGTGCGTTCTTTGCCCAGCGGGGTCTCATCCTGCGCCACGACGAATCAACCACCGAAGCCGCCCATCGCCTTGGTGTCAACAAGGCACAGACGATCCCGAGTCTCTATCGCCTGGCAGCGCTGGAAGTCAACGACAGGTCAAGCGGGAAGGACCCTAACTGAGTAGGTGAGGGCTGGCGCTGGCTGCAGAACGTCCGGTACTGCGAGCACCAGTCGAAGTACGACGGTCGCGGGTGGTGCACCGCGCGGCTTGCAGCGGCCCCACTTACTCCTGCAGCGCGACGCCCGCCGGCACGCCCGTGGTCATCTTCACGCGCTCGCCCACCGGTGGGCGAGCGCTGAGCGCGCTGACGCGATCAGGCTGTGACTCACGCCGATCGAGCACCTCACTGCCACGGCCCCGGTTGCTTACGGTCTCGGATGAGAGTGGGATCAGTCTGTCTGAGATCGATGAGATTCCCGTCTCACATGGCTAAGCGCACCCTTAATCCTACGCCTGTGGCCGGATGTTCTGGTTCACTCGGAAGAGGTTGTGCGGGTCATAGGTGGCCTTGATCTGCGCCAGGCGATCATAGTTGCCGCGGTAGCTCGCCCGCACCCGCTCCTGGCCCTCGTCCATCATCATGTTCACATAGGCGCCACCGGCGGAGTGAGGGTGCAGCGCCTCGAAGTAGTCCACGCACCAGCGGCGGATGGCCTCCACGTTGGCGGGGTCGTGATCGACACCGGCGAAAACCGAGCCCCACACTGCGTCGCGGTAGCTCCACGGGGTGTCGGACGGGCCGACGTCGTGGGCGGCTCCGTCGATCGGATACAGGTGCATCGTTGACTGCCACGTCGGCATTTCGGCACCAAACTTGGCGTGGGCCTCGACGGCGGCGTCAGGAATCTCCTTGACGAAATCCGCACGCCAGTACCACTGATCTCCGGCGGGGTAGACAGGGTCGAAGGCGCCCTGGAGCGCGGGGTGGGGCATCGGCTGAGCTCCCTGCAGCAAGGGCTCCGGCAGGGCGTCCAGCAGCGGAGCTATCGCCTCGGCGGCGTCCTCGGGGCCGCCTACGTAACACCAGACCACGCCGCACACCTTGCGGAGATGGAGCTCGGCGGGGAAAGGCGGCGCCGGCGGGACCGATGTGAAGGCGAAGAAGCCGTTCAGCTCGCGCGGGGCGTTCGGCAGGAAGTCTCGGTAGGCGCCCAGCACCTCGGCGCCCAGCCCGACCGGCCAGAAGGTCGGGCCGCCGACGACCATTCCCAGCTCGTGCAGCCTGAACAGGAAAGAGGTAACGACGCCGAAGTTGCCGCCGCCGCCCCGGATCGCCCAGTAGAGGTCGGGGTGCTCGTCCGCGGCGGCGCGTACCGTTTCGCCGCTCGCGAGCACGACCTCCGCCTCGAGCAGGTTGTCGATCGTGAGGCCGCACTTGCGGGTCAGGTGCCCGATGCCACCGCCCAGCGTGAGGCCACCGACGCCAGTAGTCGAGATGATCCCGCTCGGTGTCGCCAGGCCGTGCTCGTTGGTCGCCGCATCCACTTCGCCCCAGGTGCAGCCACCGCCGACCCTCGCCGTCCGGGCACCGGGGTCCACCTCGACTCCCTTCATGCCTGAGAGATCCAGAACCACGCCGTCGTCGCACGTTCCCAGTCCGGCGCCGTTGTGGCCGCCGCCGCGAACGGCCAGCAAAAGCTCGTGGTTGGCGGCGAACGAGACAATCTTCGCGACGTCGCCGGGGCCGGCGCAGCTTGCGATCAGGGCAGGCCGCCTGTCGATCATCGCGTTGTACACCCGGCGAGCTTCGTCGTAGCCGGATTCCTCGGGGGCTGTAAGTCGTCCCTGGAATCCGGGCGTCTCACTGCGGGCCGTTTGCATCAAAGCGTTGGGAGTGCTCATCTGTTCCTCCTGGCTGGTCGTCTCAACTCGTCTCAGCCGAGCCTAAGGCGCTCGCATTTCCCTGTCATGACCTGATCTGACCCAATTTTAAGTGTCTGGACCTCGATCGATCCCAAGTGGGAATGGTCAAGACTGACTATCGTCTCTCTATGGACGCAGAGATCCTGGACCTTCCGGGTTCGCTCCGCCCGACCTCTACTTCCCCGTTTATCGGACGGACGGCGGAGCTAGAGAAGCTCCGAACCCTGATGCCGCAAGCCGCAGGCGAGAGACGCCGCGTCGCGCTGCTCGCGGGCGAGCCGGGCGCCGGGAAGAGCCGTTTGGCGCGCGAGTTCGCTGGCCAGGCCGCAGTGGAAGGGGCGCTGGTTCTCTACGGCGCCTGCGACGCGGTAGTGCGGACGCCGTACGGGCCTTTCGTAGAGGCGCTCGAACGTCTGGTGCGAATAACCGAGGTGACGCAGCTGCGCGCCGCGCTCGGCGCCGGCGGCGCCGAGCTGACCCGGCTGCTGCCCGATCTGTCCGCTCTCCTCGGCGAGTTGCCGGAGCCGGTCGAGGCCGATCCCGATACCGAGCGCCATCGTCTCCACACGGCGGTCGCCGATCTACTCGCGAACGTCAGTCGCACAAGACCCATACTGCTCGTGCTTGAGGACGGGCATTGGGCCGACGGGGCGACGCTGCTGCTCCTGCGGCACTTGGCACGTTCCGCCTGGAGCGCCCGGCTGCTGATCCTCGCAACCTTCCGCGACAGCGAGGCCGACGTGCCGGAGGCACTCTCCGAGACGCTTGCCGACCTGCGCCGTTCCGATGACGTTGTGCGAATGCGCCTCTCCGGGCTCTCTGGGGCGGAGGTCGCTGACCTGGTCAGCCGTGCCGCCGGAAGCGACCGTGCCCCCGATCTAGGAGAGCTTGCAACCACAATCCACGATCTCACTGGGGGCAATGCTTTTCTCGTCTGTGAGCTGTGGCGCGCCCTAGTCGAGACGGGGATCGTCGAGGTCGCCTCCGGGCAGGTCAGGGTGACCCGACCGCTGAGTGAGCTCGGCACGCCCGAAAGCGTCCACGAGGTGGTCAGCCAGCGGCTGTCCCGCCTGGCGTCGAGCACCATCGACCTGCTTGAGCTTGCCGCCACGGCCGGGCCAGAGTTCGAGCTGGAGCCCGTCCGCCGCGCCGCCGGCCTCGCCGAGCCCGAGCTGCTCGCCGCACTCGAGGAGGCGGTGGGCAGCGGAATGATCGAGGAGCTCCCCTCCCAGCGACTGGCCTGTCGCTTCACTCACGAGATCGTGCGACGGGCGCTGTATGACCGGCTATCACGGCTGCGACGGGCCGAGCTGCACCTGCGCGTCGGGGAGGCCCTCGAGAGTGCCGACGCGGACTCCGACCGCGCACTCGCGGACCTCGCCCACCACTTCGGCGCAGCCGCCCCGCTCGGTGGGGCCGAGCAGGCGATCGTCTACAACCTGCGCGCGGCTCGCGCGGCCAGCGCCGCGCTCGCTTTCGATGATGCCGCGATACGGCTGCGCACCGCGATCGAGATCGGCATCCAGGGCGAGCCCGAGCGCGCCGGCGCGCTGCTCGAGCTCGGCTCTGCTAGCCATCGCGCGGGCAAGGCCACCGACGCGCTGGAGGCCTTCGTGTCGGCGGCAGAGATTGCCCGCACGCTGGACAGCGCGGAGCTGCTTGCTCGCGCGGCGATCGGCTACGAGGATGCCTGCTGGCGCCCCGGGGTCATCAACCTGGATACAGTCGAGTTGCTCGAAGAGGCGCTGGCGGCGGTCGATGATAAGAGCGACGAGCTGCGGATCGGCCTGCTGGCGGGACTCGCACGGGCGCTCGACTTCGAGGGGGAGCGTGAACGTGGGGCGCTCGTGCGCGAAAACGCCGTCGCGTTGGCGAGGCAACACGAGGACCGTGCGGGACTCGCGAAGGTGCTGGTTCGCTCCTACTGGGCGCGCGGCACGACTCCGCTGGAGGAGATCCTCGCGATGCTGACCGAGGCAAGGGACCTGGCGCAGGAGCTGGGGGACGCCGAGACCCACACGGAGGCAATGGCCTGGCGCGTGCCGACCTTCGTCGCGCTCTGCGACCTCGAGTCCGCTCGGGCAGAGGTCGTCGTCGTGCGTGAGATGGCCGAGCGGACGGCGCAGCCGTTCATGCACCACGTAGCTGAGCACTACGGGTCCGCGATCGCTCTCTGTGACGGGAACCTCGCGGATGCCGAGGCGATGGCAATGCGCTCGCACGACTGGGCCCGGCTCCTGACCGGTCGCGATGCATCGGGCACCCACGGCATCCAGATGTTCGGCGTTCGTCGCGAGCAGGGACGACTGGCAGAGCTAGCGCCGGTGGTCAGGATCCTGGCCGGCGAGGCCGACCGGGAGGGGCCCTGGCGTCCGGGGCTCGTCGCCGTGTTCGCCGAGCTAGGCATGGAGCGCGAGGCGAGGCGAGAGCTCTCGAGGCTCGCCGCCGAAGGCCTCGACGGCTTCCAGGCATCGCTGTGGCTGGCAACCCTCACTTACCTGACCGACGCCTGCGCCGCGCTGGGCGACGAGGCGATGGCGGCAATCGTCTACCCCGAGCTTGCGCCGCTCGCAGGGACCAACGTGATGATCGGTCACCTGGTTGCCTGCTACGGAGCCGCCGATCGCTATCTGGGTATGCTCGCAGCGACGCTGGGGGAGTGGGGGCGCGCCGAGGAGCACTTCGAGCGGGCGATGGAGCAGAACAGGCGGATGGGGGCGTCGACCTGGGTGGCTCATACGGCCTACGAGTACGGGCGCTTGCAGCTCGGACGGGGGCGCGGGGCTCGTGAGCGCGCGGAGGCCCTGCTCGGTGAGGCCAATAGTCTGGCCGAGCAGATCGGCATGGAAGGACTGCTCGGAAGGGTCCGCTTGCTCGGCGTGCCCGTCCCCGACGGCGGTCTCCCAGGCGGGCTCTCCCCACGCGAGGCGCAAATCCTGAAGCTGGTCGCCACGGGGCTCAGTAACCGCGAGATCGGGGAGGAGCTGACGATCAGCGAACACACTGCGGCCAACCACATCCGGAGCATTCTGCGCAAGACCGATTGCGCGAACCGAACCGAGGCCGCGTCCTATGCCCACCGGCACGGGCTCGCTTAGGGCTGAGCGGCAATGCTCGCTACGATCAGGCGATGGCCCTGTATGTGATCGAGCGTAGTTTCGCCGATCAGCTTGATCTCACCGACGACGACGTTGAGCTGATCGAGGAGGTCAACAGTGACGAGGGAGTCCGCTGGCTCTTCTCGTTTCTGAGCGCCGACCGGCGACGCACATATTGCCTGTATGAGGCGCCCTCACCCGACGCGATCCTGGCCGCTGCCCGCAAGGCAAACGTCCCGGCCGACGTTATCGTTGAGGTGAGCGCAGCCACGCCGCAGTTCTCGGATCGCCTGCGCGACTGGGCCGACTCCGTCCATTGAGCTGGCCCAGGCAACGCGCGAAACTGGAGACCGAGGCGGGGGCGAGCGGCACGCTGGTTCACGACCGCTCGCCCAGGCTGGGAGTCAGTGGGGATGGGTCACGCCGCCTGACCGGCAGGCTCCTTGGCGATCCACTGCTCGACCCATTCGCCGGTGATCTGCCGGGTAATGGCGTTGATCCGATTCCAGGTGTTGATCGTCGCGATCGAGAGCACGAGCGCGGCTAGTGGGGGCCCGTCGTAGTGCCGAGCGGCGTCCTCCCAGAGCTCGTCGGGAACGGCGTCCGGACGGTCGGCGAGGCGAGTTGCGGCCTCCGTCAGCGCGAGCGCGGCGCGCTCGGCGTCGGTGAAGTACGGCGTCTCTCGCCACGCCGCGAGCGTGTTGATGCGCTCGTCGGGCTCGCCTGCCTCCTTGAGCTCGCGGGAGTGCATGTTGACGCAGACGCTGCAGCCGTTGATCTGGCTCGCGCGTAGCGCGACCATGCAGCGCGTCGCCGCGGGAAGGCCGGACCGCTGGGTAGCGCTACTGAGCTTCTGAAGCGCCTGCATCGCGCCGGGAACGGTGATCGCGGGGTTCTCGATTCGTGGTTGCATGTGTGTTGTCCTCCAACATGTCGGGGGTTTTGTTGGACCGTGGACGATCACGGCGTCACATCGCCGGCTTCCGCGGGGTCTAGTGCCATGACACCTGCCGAGGAAGGAACGTGACAATGGATCAGCGGCTATGGCTCACCCAACAGTTCGAGGAGCACCGGCCGCGGCTGCGGGCGGTTGCGTGGCGGATGCTCGGGTCGGCGAGCGAGGCCGACGATGCGGTTCAGGACGCGTGGATCCGGATCAGCCGCGCCGACGCCGACGCGGTTGAGAACCTCGACGGGTGGTTGACTACGGTGGTCGCGCGCGTGTGCCTGAACATCTGCGCTCACGCGTCCGGCGGCGAGAGCAGCCATTCGACGTGCGCCTGCCTGACCCGGTCGTCAAGCGTGAGGACGAGGGGGATCCGGAATACGAGGCGCTGCTGAGTGACTCGGTTGGGCTTGCGCTGCTGGTCGTGCTCGAGACGCTCGGACCAGAGGAGCGGCTTGCGTTCGTGCTGCACGACATGTTCGCGGTCCCGTTTAATGAGATCGGGCCGCTGATCGACCGAACCCCGACGGCCGCACGACAGCTCGCGAGCCGTGTGCGACGCCGCGTCCGCGGCGGGGCGCCTCCTCCGGACCCTGATCTAAGTCGTCAGCGTGAGGTGGTAGACGCGTTCTTCGCCGCCGCTCGGAACGGCGACTTCGAGGCGCTGGTGGCCGTGCTCGACCCCGAGGCCGTGCTACGCAGCGATGGCGGCCCCGCGCGCCCGATGTCTACCGTGCTCGTGCGCGGCGGTCGCGAGATTGCCTCCCGAGCACTGAGGTTCGCTCGCCTGTCGCCGTACGTGCGGCCGGCGCTCGTGAACGGCGCTGCAGGCGTTGTGATCGCGTCTGAGCGGCGGGTGTTCTCGGTGATGGCGTTCACGGTCGCGCGCGGCAAGGTGGTCGCGATCGACGTGCTCGCCGATCCCAACCGACTGCGCGCGCTCGACCTGCCGGCGCTCGATCGCTGAATGCTCCTCGGCAGGATGCGGGTCGCCGTGACCGGAGCCGGCGCCAGGCGTTTGTCGCAAGCCGATGACCGGGTTCGGTCTGGCTGCGGAAGCTATAGTCCGCCCCGGATGCGGAGGAACCAGATCGCCCGGCGCATTGGACTCGCAGTTTTGGTGATGGCGCCGCTGTTGGGGCTCATCAACATGACGGGTTCTGCCGCCGGATTCCCGGTTCAGTATTGCGCCCAGATCCCGATCGTCGGCGGGATTCCGCCATGGGGCTTTCACACGGGCGCGCCGATCACGGGGGCGACCGGCAGCTACGCCCGTGGCCATGGTGACATCGACCTTGCTGCCAACACGGTCTCCGGAATCCTTTGCCAGGTTGACCGTGTCCGCGACCAGCCCGATCGCCTGATCATCATGACCGTCGAGCGCCACCTGGTCTATCACTCGCACTACGCGGTGATGTGGGGGGTACCAGGGAACATCATGAAGATCATCGTCCGCGTGCAGAGCAGCACCGACCTGCGTTGCAAGGTCGGCACCCTCGGCCGCGCGACCCTGTTCGCAAGCTACAACGGTGTGCGCAGCGACAGCGTCCAGTTCATCTTCCCAGCCGCCTGCAAAGACCACGACCATCTGTACCACGGATCGCAGGTCAATAATCAGGTCCCACCGCTTTAGCTCGGTTCTTCCGAAGACGCTTGTCGGAGGCCGAGAACGAGTCAGCACAGCTCACCCGTCGAGCGGAGCTCCCGGTAGTAACTGGGCATAATCTGCCCGCGTATCTAGCGGCCCGAACTCACCGTGTGCGAGCTCACGCAGAGGTTGGCGTATAGTGCACCAATTGGTACACTATATCGCGATTAGGAGTTACCATGCGGAAGCTCGTGTTGTCGATGGGGGTGTCGCTCGACGGATTGGTCGCCCGGCCGGGACGTTTCGGGGCGGGGGACTGGGGCCTTCCACCCGACGATCCAGCGCTCAAGGAGCGCAAGCTCGGGTGGATGGACGATGTTGGTTTGCACCTCATGGGACGTAACACGTACGAGGAGATGGCCGGGTTCTGGCCGGTCTCCGATGACGCCTATGCGGCACCGATGAACGAGATCCCCAAGGTCGTGTTTTCTCGGACGCTCGAGCGTGCCGAATGGACGGACTCGCGTATCGCGCGCGGTGACTTGGCTCACGAGATAGCGACGCTCAAGCGCGAGCCAGGCAAGGATATGCTCGCCTGGGGCGGTGCCACGTTTGCACAATCGCTCAGCAGACTCGGACTCGTCGATGAGTACCGCCTTATCCTGCAGCCTGTGGCGCTGGGGCAGGGGCTCCCCCTCTTCAAGGACCTCACCGCGCCGGTGCGGCTCGAGCTCGTCGACGCGCAGACATACGGCACAGGCGCTGCGCTTCACGTCTACCGCCCTGCGCTTGCGACCTCCTGACGTGGTCTCGAAGGTAAAGGAGGATTAGATAGCAATGGTGGTCGCGAACATGTCAATGTCGCTGGACAAGTTCATCGCCGGGCCCAACGACGATGTGGTCTTCAGTTGTGAAGCCGATAATCCACTGAGTACAATCGTTGGATACGCTTCCTGCACGTCTTTTCCAGCATACCGGTCGCCGAGCGAGACACGGCGGTCGAATGGTACGAAGCGTTCACGGACCGCCCGCCCGACCTTATCCCGAACGACATCGAGGCAGCGTGGCAGCTGACAGATTCAGGCTGGATCTACGTGATCACCGAGCCGGGCCGAGCCGGTACGGCTCTCAACACGCTGCTCGTCGATGACCTCGACGCAGTCGTGGCGGGACTAACGGATCGTGGGATCACCCTAAGCCCCATCGGAACTATGAGCAATGGGCCGCGGTTTGTGACGGTCACGGACCCGGACGGCAACCAACTCAAGCTCGCCCAGACACAGTAGCCGGCCCCCGAACGAAACGGGCAGTCTGGGCTGCGGCCTCGACAGCTCAATCTCACTCATATGCAGCGGCTCAGGGTCTCGTCGTCCACTCCGAGCGCGCGCGGTTGCGTTCAGGCGTCTTTATCTTCCCGAGGTGATAGACCCGCCGCGGTCCTGGAGGATCGCGTGCAACGCGTCCCTAGCTTAATCAGCCCACCAGTCGCGCTGACCCTCCACATCTTCGCGCGGATTCTCGCCGAGATTGGGCGCACCGAAGACGAGGAGCTCGAGGCCCTCCGGCCCGCCCTCGTAGCCTCGCCACGTGCCGGGCGGGACGCGCACCACGTCCCACTCCTTGACCTCGACGATCTCGTCGTCAAGCTTCATTCGCCCACTACCGCGCACGACCACGTACACCTCCTCCTGCTCCTCATGCGTGTGGCCGTACGGGAAGCGATAATCGGGCGGGATGCGCTGATAGCTCAGGCCGCACTGCTCGAGCTCGAGCGCCTTGCTCGCGTGGCGGAACTCAAGGTCCGGCGAGCCGTCGAAGTTGGATCCCAGATCCTCCAGATCCTGCTTGAGGTTCCTCAGTGTGAACGGCACGGCGCGATCCTACTTGTTCAACCGGCTGGCCCATGCTTGCCAAGCATCGCGCGCGTTTCACGAAATGAAACCGCCCGGGGACACATCTACGTAAGGGGATCCTCTCTTGAGGCCTGGCCCGTCGGTGTGTCTCTGCCTGGGAAGTGGATGATCTCCCACAGGTGACCGTCGGGATCGGTGAAGTAGCCGGAGTAGATCCCCCAGGGTCGCTCGTGCGCGGGACCTGGCACACGCCCGCCTGCGTGCGCCGCTAGTTCGAGGACGCGATCGACCTCGGCGGGGCTGTCGACGAAGTGCCCGATGCTGACGCCTGAGCCGGCGGTGTAGTTCGGGTTGACTCCGGCGTCCTTGGCCAGCTCGGAGCGCGGATAGAGAGAGAGAATTAGCCCGTCCTCCAGCGTGAACATCACCACGGCCCCGGCCGGATTCTTCTCGTCTCCAGCGAACTGGGTCCCGGTGATGCCTTTCGACGGCAGTCCGAGGCCGTCGCGGTAGAAAGACAAGGCGCGCTCGAGGTCCTCGACACCGAGCGTGATGACGTGGATTTGAGCCTTCAATGATGCGCTCGTCTGCGATTGATTCATAGCACCGTTGCTACCCTCCGAGCTATGCCAGACCCCTCACGCAAGCGCCCGCGCGACACGCGGTTAGTGCTGGGAGCGGGCATCTGCTGAGCTTTCAACGCCGCTTTCCCGCTTCCTTTGCGTGGTCCATAATTCCCATTACGGACCAAAAGAGGGCTGAAAGCAGGGCTTTGTCATCGTGAAGCTCCGCGCAGCCTGGGTGCTACGCGATTGGGTGAGTTCAGGCTAGTGCAGTGTTCCCGAAGTGCTTTGTCAATGCTTCGGGTCACCGACGACCGGCACTGGCCTGCCGTCGGGTGTCGAGCGGGCGTCTGGTCTCGAGGTGATGCTTGTTTCTGGTGATTTGCGCGACTCGTCGCGTCGGCTGCTGGAGCGGCTCCGGTCGCGCCGTTGCCGGCCGACGGCGATGGCGAGAATGGTCGCGAGGAGGCTGGGGCGAGGCGTCGCTGCATGTCGTCCGAGTGCCCGGACGACGAACTGCCAATCAGAGCGAGCCGCCGGCTCGAGCAGGTTGACGGCCAGCTCGAGCTTCCTACGCGGTGCGGGGCCGCCAGGGCTCGTGCTCGTGCGCGAGCCAGACGAGCTCGGGGTCGAGCGCGCGTACCCGGAGCTGGCCCTCGGTACGTGGCTCGTCGAGCTCGCCGAAGCGAACGGCCACGTCGCCGCCGACGACGACCGGCCGCCCTCCCGTCTCGACGACGACCACCTGCAGGCCGCGCGTGTGGCCCGGCGCCGGGACGAGCCGAAGCCCGGGCAGCAGCTCGAACTCGCCGTCGACCGGCTCGTAGCGCACGCCGGGCGCCTGCACCCAGTCGCGGATCGTGTAGTCGTCCTTGCTGCGCGCGTCCTCGAGCTCCCGTCCTTGGACGTAGATCGGCCGCCCGGCGAAGAGGTGGTTGCCGCCGCAATGGTCGAAGTGCAGGTGCGTGTTGACGACGACGTCGATGCCGGCGAGATCGAAATCCTGCTCGCTCAGCGGGATCAGGCGGGGATCGAGGTCCGCGACCTCCGGATGCAGCTCCGTCATACCGGTGTCGACAAGCACGCGGGCATCGGGATGGTCGATGACGTGGACGTAGACCGGCCACCGTTCGCCCTCGACGAGCAACTCGGCCACGAGCACCGGCGCGATCACTGGCGTCGGCGGCACCCGTCCATCTTACTGCCGCCCAGGAGGGTAATGCCAGACCGACAAGGCACTTCGGGAACGCTGCACTAGCCCGGATCGTGCAGTAAGGGTGTGAATGTGGTGGCGTGTTCGCGTCCGGCGGTGGGGCGCGGCTAGGCTGAGGAATGTTGACGTGAGCCCGGGTTCTGGGAGGCGGGTCTGGGTGATCGTGGCGCTTGTCTTGTCGATGTGTGGGCAGCCGTGATCGCGAGGGCGGCCTGGGGCGTAGGTTTTTTGGCGGGGCTGGTAGTGGTCAGCCGGTGGCGGCTGGGAGCGCTTTGAGTTTCTGAAACGCGGCGAGGAGTTCGGCTGCCCATGGCCATGTGTCTTGGAGGTGGAGCTTGCCGCGGCGTTCGGAGAACGCTAGCCGGCCGGCGACGTGCAGTAGGCGGTAGCGCAGCCGCTTGGGCTCAGCCTTCGCGAGCTCGCCGGTGAGAAGCAGTGCCTGGGTCCAGACGATCAGATCGTGTGCGAGCATGACGATCTCCAGCCACACCTCGTTGAGCGCGAATTCTTTGAACGGGAACTTGGATAGGCCGGTGTCCTTGTCATCGCGGATGCGGTCCTCGACGTGGGCGTGCTGGCGATGGCGGCACTCGAGCACGGCGATGTTCTCGTCGTCTTGGTCGGTGAGAATCGCCTGGAAGCGATACCCGTCTTGGTCGGTGAACGACAGCTGGGCGCCGGGGTGCGGGCGCTCACGCCGCACGATCAACCTTGAGCGCTCCGGCCAAGACGACAGATCGACGCGATCGGTGATCTGGCAGACCTGCCCGTTCTCACGCTCGGACCCATCCTGGTCAAGCGCCGTAACCCAGGCGTCCTGCGGGATTTCGAGGATTACTGAGCGGACCGTCTCGGTCAGCTCGTAGCCGACCGAGAAGCGCATATTCGCCTCGCGGCAATAGTCGGTGAGGCCGTGCGTGGCGCCTGCGGTATCCGCACGCACCAGGATCTCGATGCTCTCGATGTGCTTTGCGGGGATCTGCTCAAGCGCCCGATCGAGCACCGTTCTGTGCTCAGCGGCGGTGTTGGAGCCGGCGTTGCCCGCTCTGAGCATCGCCCCCAGCGCCTCGCGTGTCTCATCAGCGTAGGCCTGCAACGGGTAAAAGCCGTAGCCGCCCTTGTAATTGCCGGCCGCATTCTCCTTCTCAGAGTGCGCCGTGATCAACGTCGCGTCCACGTCAATCGTCAGCCGCTTTGGCGCGCCGTGCAGCTCCCAGAACCGCTCGCGTGCCCGTGCATGCGCCAAGCGCAGCGCATCGAGCAGCTCGGGCTCGGCGGCGAGGCGGTCGATCACCCGGAACGCCGTCGAATCAGACGCCACCACGCCGAACAGCGCTTCCTGGTCACGCTGGCCGCCGAGGTCAGACACGCACTCCCCGCCATCGGCGAGCATCACCGCCAGATCGCGGATCACCCGCCCCGGGTCATGACCACGACGCCGCTGCTTCAAGCCCGCCAGGCCCAACGAGAGCGCCCTCGTAAGCCCCAGCTCCCCCGCGACCTGGGCGAGCAGCGCGGTGCCCGCGTGCGAGACCAAGCCCGCTCCGTCCGACGTGACATCTACGGTTACCGGGCGTCCATCACGCATCACCCTCAAGGTGAACCTCCTGAGCTCGGGAAAAAGGTCTTCGACAACCCCAATTCTCCAAGCCCAGTCGGACGTCCCGCGCCTCGGTCAACCCGGGGCGCGGACAGTTAACGAAAGATCTGGGCTAGGAGCGAGACCGGCTGCGCTTGTAGGCGGCTCGGGTGTAGTTGTAGGCCTTGTGGGCCTCGGGAGTCTCGCTTCTCACTCTCAAACTGATGCACTACCCACTGATTGGTAGTGCATCAGTTTCAATGGAGGCGTTGCTGCTGTGTCCCGTCCATCTGAGACGATGTAATCCCGCCCATGTGAGACAGCCGGGCTGGGGCTGGCTTACGTGGATGCGCTGCCGAGCGGTTTCATTTCGGCCAGGACCCGTCTCCGGTATTCGGTGAGGCGGCGCGGCTGGAGTCGCGGTTGTTCGCAGAGCTCCGCGCCGTGCGCGACGTCCGCGGGTCGGGCAGCCCATGCCTACGTAGGAACTCGATCTGGTCCGTCACCACACGCTCGAAATCCTCACCCAGAAAACCGCCGAAATGGTCAATTGGATAGTCGCCTCGCTCGCCACGTGGCGCACACTCAACGGTTCGTTCGGCAGCCCGACGCGGAGCCATGTGATCCCGTTCGCCAATACATACGAGCAGCGGGCATCGCACACGGTGGGCCACCCGAACCGGTCGGTAGGTGGGCCTCGCAAACGAAAGCGCCAAAAACTCGTTGCGCCACAGGGAACGATCACCGCAGATCGCATCGAAACCGGGGAGCGCCTCGGGCTGCGTGAAGAGGGCATAGGAGCCTGGCCGTCCCACAACCGGGATGTGCACCCGCCGTCGCCCCGCCACGTTGCGCAACGTATCGACGTTCGCCCGGAGCAAATTACGCCTCGGCATTCTCCGCACGAAAGCGATCAAGTCCGTCAGCGGGCACAGGGCGACAGCAGCGGCGATCTCCTCATCGCCGGCCGCCGTGTAAATGGCGTGGCCGCCGGCTACCGAGAACCCCCAGACGGCCACGGCATCACCGTGGACGTCCTCCAGTCCGCGAGCGAAGGACACGGCCGCGCGGAAGTCGGCGCGCTGCCGGTCAAGATCGGTGAGCTGGCGAGGCTCGCCACCGCTGGCACCGAAATGGCGGAAGTCAAACACGACTGCCGTCAACCCAACCTCGGCGAACCGCTCCGCAAACGCCGGCAGGCCATCATCGCGCGTAAGGCTGAAACCGTTCGCCATGACAACGCACGACGTAGCCTCCCCTGGCGCAACGTCCGGCCGGTACACCCGGACGGCGCAGTCCACCCCGTCGGAGCGGAACGTCATCTCCTCAACCCGCACCACAACGCGATCATAGTCGTACGTCCACCAACGCGGGCCTACTTCGGCCTTCAGGATCGAAGCAGCTCTCCGTACGCCATCTGCTCTGCGCCAATCGCCTTGCTGCCATGTACAAACTCCGATAGGACCAGGGCCGGTCGCCAGACTCATCGGCCCGGCAGGCTTGGTCTCGCATGGATGAGATTTCCAGTCTCATATGAATGAGACACCGCAGGCATATCCAAACTGAGACACCACCCAGCGCTGAGCTGATCGTCTGGACCAGCTCTATCGGCTATATCCGCCACTACTGACCGCAAATCGGAGACTCGCGATCTCTCTGCGGTCCTGACGGCACTACTCCGCTTCGCCGAGGACCTTGATCAGGACCTGCCGGAGGCGCTGGGTGGTGTCCCCGTCCCGGGATCCGTGGTGCGGATTGAACTCGGTTACGGTGAACGCCTGCGCACGTTCATCTTGGAGCAGCGCGCTCAATATCTCGCCGCATGCCTTCAGCGATGGGCCGGTGCCGCGATCCGTGTTCTCCGCCAGCGGCGCGTCGAGGAAGTTGACGAGATCGACGTCGAAGTGCACGGCCAAACTGTCACAGGCGGCAAGCGGAGATAGGGCGATTCGGGCGCTGTGCAGTGGATCAGACACGGTGCTCCGCACGTCGATGACGGGCAGCCCGCGGTCGGCGATCACTTTGGCCTCAAAGTCTGTGTGCGGGCCGAGCCCGAGGAAACTGATCTGTCCGGCGCTTAGCATCGGACGCTGACCGGCGAGTGCGGCAAGTCCATCGACTGCGCCGTCGATGTCGAGCATGTGCGCTACGCCCATCCAGTCCAGGGCGCCGTTGACTGTGCTGCCGGGCACATTGAGGTCAGCGTGCCGATCGACGTAGACAAGGCCCAGTCGCGCGCTGCGGTCCAGTAGTCCGGCCACGGTGCCGACACCAACGGTGCAGTCTCCTCCGAGGACCAGAATCGTGTCCCCGGCTGGAGCTGATCGGACCAGTGAGGCGACTTGGCTGGCGCGGTCGATGACAGCGCCAGCGTTCGCGGCCCGCGGGCTCTCGGGGTCCGGCCGCCATCGAAAAGGGCTTGCCCGCCCGCCATTGCGTACCGTGACGCCCACCTCTTCCAGTCCCTCGCACAGGCCCGCGTCGAGCAGCGCGCGCGGACCGTCCTCTTGACCGGGCGCATACGCGCCGGCGCTCGTCGGGGCTTCTATGAGCGTGACCGTCCGCATCGGCACATCATCGCCCAAACTGCCCGGGCGCGGGCGGTCTGCTCTAGAGTCTCTCGCAGATGACCGGGATCGAGGCGAACGAGGGCGAGCGCCGGCGCTGGAACGACTGTGCGTGGGCGGCGGCGTGGCCGAAGCGCGAGCGGCTGACCATGGCAGTGACCGATGTCCTGCTGGATCAGCTGCGGTTGCAGCCCGGCGAGAAGGTGCTGGATATCGGTACTGGCGGTGGCGTCGCCGCACTCGCGACCGCTCGGCTCGTTGGCGCTGGCACGGTTGTGGGCGCAGACATCTCTGCGCCGCTGGTCGACCTCGCGCGCCGACGCGGCGAGGAACAGGCTGCGAGCAATGTCTCGTTCATCGTGGCCGACGTCCAGCACGAGACCATCTCAGGGGGGCCTTTCGACGCAGCAGTCAGCCAGTTCGGGGTGATGTTCTTCGACGAGCCGCAGACCGCGTTCGCAAACATCCGGAATCACTTGCGCAGCGAGGGCCGTCTGGGGTTCGCCTGCTGGCAGGCTCCTAATCTGAATCCCTGGTTCCCAGGCCCGGCCCTCGCTGGGATTGCGCCGTCGCCACCGCCGCCGGCGCCCGGCAAGAGCCCGACAAGCCCGTTCAGCCTGGGCGACCCGGACCTCGCGACCGGGATTCTCGAAGCGAGTGGCTGGCGCGATATCAGCAGCAGCCAGCACGAGCTGGTTGTGATTGTCGAGCGTGACACGATCGTCGATGACGAGGCACTGGGGTTCTTCGGCGTTCCCGCGGACTCGTTCGCTGCCGCCTGGGAGGCGATCGAACACCAGCTTGCGCCGATCACACGCGACGATGGGCGAATCGACGCACCGCTCGCATTTCAGATCTTCACCGCCACGGCCTGAGCGCCGTCTCGAGCCCGGCGGCTTCGATCTGAGACGAATCAGTCCAAGAAAGCTGGAGAACCACATAGTCGCAGTCGCGATCTACTTGATGCACTACAGCTTCGCCCGCCCGCACAAGAGCCGATCCCCAGAACCACACTCAAACTGCGGCGTCCCGCCGATCTGAGACGGCCCAGTCCCATTCATGTGAGACCGCGACGTCCCATCTATGTGAGACCGACGCGACGACCTCAACGGCAGGGCCCGTGAGGATGCTCGCTGCGTTTCCGCTTGGCGGAGGGCGTCTTACGCGAGCGATTCGAGTGTGAGGCCGGGTACGGCCTTGAAGATTGTGTCGTTGGAGACGAGCGGGATCCCGAGTCGGAGCGCGGTCGCGGCGATCCAGCGGTCGGCGTTGTGCTCGCGCTGCGCGAGAGCGTGGCCGACCGCGGCGCAGTCGGCCCGCAGCTGGGCACAGATCGCCACGAGCTCGGGGCCGGTGTGGATGACCTCCGCGCGCCGGATCTTGCTGTCGAGCTTCAGCATCCGCGCCTCGCCCCAGCCGCGGTGGATTGCCCCGTAGCGCAGCTCCGTAGCCGTCTGGAAGGAGATGAACGCCGGCCGGCCGGTGATGATCGGCGAGTAGCGTTCAGCCAACCGTGACGTCGGTACCAAGTCAGCGCTGAAGACATCAGTATCGATCACGATCGCGCCGCGCGATCCGGGTGCGGTCACGACTGGACGGCTGCGAGGAAGGCCTCGCCCTCCTCTTCGCTGAGATCCTCGATCACCATCTCATCGTGGTCAGGCAACGGATGCACCCGGCGCAACAGCTCCTCGACCGGAAGCTCCAAGTGCTCGGGTTCGCTCTGGCTTGCAGGATGTGTCGACACGATCCCTGAAGTGTAGAGGGGAGGTCCGCGGTTCAGAGATCATGAGAGAGCCATGAGACAGTGGCGGCGATGATGCCCGCCGCGGCTGCTCCGGCGGACTCAAGCGCTGTGGCCCACCGCGGCTGGTCGCGCCCGTAGGCCTTGGCGATCGCACCCCGCATGACTCGGTGACCGTGAAAACCAACAGGGCGATGAGGATGCCGACGAGGGTCTGCCGGTGGGGGTGAGCGGATGAGGCGGAGACGACGGAGGCCGCGGCAGGCGCCAAGCGATGCACAAAGACGAGCCCAGCAACCCATATCATCGACAAGAACGCGCCGCGGTACACGGCGAGTTCGGCCCGCACCCGCCGGTCCTTGCGCCGGCGGTCTGCGCTGAGGGTGGCGGCCGAGGTGATGATGAGTTCACCCGACGCCGGTGCGGCGGCCTCGAGCACCATCGCGGCGGCCTTGCCGTTGAGAGGGTCTGCGGCAGCGAGAGCCTGCAGTCGAGCGTCGTCGATGGCGCGTGCGCTGAGCTGATGGTTCACCTCTTTGTGGCGACTGGCGAGCCACCAAAGCGCGTACGGAGCGTCCGCGTCCGTCCATTCGTCGGTCCGGAACGCGCCCGCCACCGCCACGTCCGCCTGCTCGGCGCAAGCTGTGCACTCCTCCAGCAAGGCTTCGCGCCCGAGCTCGACGAGCGCCGCACCGCCAGAAGGACGGTCGTGATCAACCCCACCAGTGAGCAGGCGATCGAGATCCGCCGCCACAGCAGCCCGACGAGCGCAGTCCTGCACGTGTTCGCGTCGTTCACTGATCTCGACCGAACGACGCTCGATGGCCTCACGCTCGACCAGATCATCGAGACCTCGCGGGGCGTTTACGTCGGCGGATACGTCCTGCAAGGAGCCTGCACGCACAAGATCGGGCACTACCCGACGCAACTGGAGTACGCCAACTACTGGGACATCACCGACCGGACCGCGCAGCGCGAATGGGCACTGTTCCGACGAGCGTTCCCGCAGGAGGAATCGCCAGAGCGCTTGGCACGTTGGGTGCTCTCAGAGATGAGCGGCAGGATCGAGAACGAGTCCTCTGCGCTCAGCGTGTCAGCACCGCCAGACCTGAATCTCGCTGCGGCCTAAAGTGGTCTCCGAGTGGCCTTCTAGGCACCTCGTTTTGCTGACTTATCCCCTTGTTAGACAAGCTCACCCCGGACTCGGCCTGATCGAGTGGACCACCGGCAAGGGCGCTCAGTCCGGTGGTCACCGCAGGATGCACCAACACACGCTCGTCAAGGGTCTCTCAGAGGACGCGGACCTCGATGCTCTTTGGCTGGCCGGCAAGCGTCGATGGGAGCGCCTGACTGGCGCCTGGCGTGTAGAGCTTCGCGAGTTGCGGACTGCCCGCGGCGCCACGGCGTACATCGTCGGTCATCACCATAAGGGTGAGCAGGCACCACCACGTGGTTGGAAAGGCAGGCGTTTCCGCTCCAGCCGCGGCTACTTCTCGCGTCCAGTACCCGAGCTCCGCGAGGAGGTCAAAGACCGTATGCAGTTCGTCGCCGCCCGTAAAGCGATCGAACGAGTGGGTGGTGGGTCAGTTTGGATTGCGCGGGCTGTACCGCCTTCGAGAATGCGGTGTAGGTGTCTGCATGGTTCAAACAGTCATTTGGATTCTCGGACTCTTGTTCATGGGCTGGCAGTTCGTCCAGTTCCTCAAGGCAGACCCGAGCAGCATCAAAATCTAGTCGCGCGTTCGCACACAGCGACTACTGCCCCAGGTCCGAGCGGCCCTCACAACGTTTGGCACTCTCAGCGGAGAGTGCCAAGAAAAAGCCTTGCGATTCGCGCAGTTAAACTTGCCGCCGCGCTTGGGTCTAGAGTTTTCGCCGACGTTGGAGAGGTGTCGTATACCACTGCAACCGTGCCGGTCTCATCGTATGGGAGCACATGGAAGCAGGGTCGTATGGCTTGGTTTCGTACTCCAGTCCCAGCGACCAGCTAGAACGCCTCGATACGTCGTCTCGGCCCCTCGGCTTCCGGTAAGTCGGGGGGTCCACCTTTCTTGCGACCGCCAATGTCTCTACACAGTAGTCGGTCCATCGGATGTTCTGCGGAGAACGCTATTCCCCTTCAAGCTCGCGGCACATTTTGGAGTCATCAGTCGAGCAACCCTGCGATCTCTCGAAGGCTCCACTTGTGATTGGCTACCCCAGCAGCCATCGCTGGCGTCATTTGGAGCGTCTGGTGGGTGCGCCCGAAGTTGTAGTACATGTAGTGCAGGCTGACGGCGTGAGCTAGGTTCTCAATCTTCTTCGAGAAGCCGTTTGTTAGGCGCGTGAAGCGGCGCATCCCCATACGCATCGTGAGGTTCTGGCGCTCCACATAGCTTGTGCTGATACGAGACGGGTCAAGATCACCAAGGCGGACCTTGACTTTCGTCCCGATGCACGCGGGCGGGCTGTAGCGGCCTGGTGCGACCTGCTGGCTCTTGTAGATCTTGTGGATTTGCGCCCAGTCGATCTCATCCGCCTCGAAGGCGTACGGAACACTCCCCCGATAAGCCTGGTGCCCATCGGTGCTCAACTGGATACGGCCGCTGACGCGGCTCTTGAGGTCGTACATGAACGCGAGGCCGTCCGCCGTAGTGCGCTCGCCAACGAGCCATGCCGGGACTAGCTTCGTATCCGCGCATATGGCCGTCCACGTCCACACGTCGCCGTAGCCGAACGTACCCTGGTGCTCCAGCGGGACGTTTTTCTGCTTGGCGTAGCAAAAGCTCCAGATCTCGTCGCACTCGATGGTCTCGCATGGCAGATCGACTAGAACGTGGTCCTGGTAGGCCGCGCAGGCCGCCCCGAGGTCTATGAGCAGCTTCGTGACCGTGTTCTTGGCTGCGCCCGTGATCCGGACGGTGGCCCGGATGCTGTTTCCCTCTACTGATATGTCAGGCCGTTTGTCAAGTGGGCAGGGTTGGTCGCGTCCGCTGGGCGGGCGTGGTTTGGGGTGGTCGGGAGGCCGGGGCGCCGGGCTCGGTGTCGGCGTTGCCAGTCTGATGATGCGGGGGTTGGCTACCCCAGGGCCCGGTTTCGTGCTGCCAGCGTGCGCTGTCTAGGAACGGGCGTGGCACTCCGTTATCGGGGTGCTGCCCATAGTAGTTCCGCGCGTGCTGGCCGCTGATGGCGCGGCGCCCCGGCCTCCCGACCGTGGGGCTGTCAGCCGGGGGTCAGTCGGCGGTTGCTGCTGCCCAGAGGAAGCACGCCAGCTCGCGGGCGCACGCGACGACGATCACGTTGTGCGCCTTGCCGCGGCCGTGCATCCGGTCGTGAACCCGGTGAAGCCTGTGCTGAGCACGGTTAGCTATCTGCAAGACATGGTCGGGCTGGCCCTGCTGACGGTTACGGAGCGTTACCCCGATCCGTGGGTCTCGCCCATAGTGCCAGGCCGACTCGACGAGCAGCCGGCGAGCGAAGCCCGAGCCTGTCTTCGTGATCGATCCCTGGTGCGATGACTCCCCGGACTGGTGAAGGGATGGGGTCAGCCCGAGCCACGCACTCAGTGCGTTCGCTCGCTTGAAGCGCTGCCAGTCCCCGCCGAGCTCGAGGTGCAATGCGAACGCTGTCAGTGTGTCAACGCCCCGGAAGCAGCGGAGCCTCGCGACGGTCGGCCACCACGCCTCGTCTTCTGCCAAGCGCGAGAGCCGCTCCGCGACCTGCGCCTTGCGCGCACTCAGGCCGTTGACGGAGGCGATCAGATCAGCGAACACCAGCTCGCTCGCAGTCTCATCGAACTGTTGGGCTGCGAGCCAGCGCCGGTGCGCGACAGTCCAAGTCGAGGACTCGGGGTAGACCCGGCCGTGACGCAACAACATCTTCGAGACCCGGTGACGAGCCGTCATCAGATCCCGCCGGCACGCATCGTGCGCGCGCATCAGCTCGCGGGCGGCCTCCACCTCGACCGGCGGGACCACAACACTCGTCAACGAGCCGGCCAGCAGCAACCGCGCGAGCAGCTCCGCGTCCTTGCGGTCAGTCTTCACCCGATCCGAGGCGCCCCGGGGTGTCTTGCCCGGCGCGATCACCTCCACGGCCACACCGGCCGCGCTCGCGGCGCGATAGAGCCCGAACCCGGTCGGCCCGGCCTCATAGCAAGCACGCACCGGGCCAGGCAAGCTCTGAAGCCACGCGACCGGCTCCTCGACGCCCGGCCCGAAACGCGCACGCACAAGCTCACCCGTCGAAACGTCAATCGCCGCGGCATGCGTCGAACGGGCATGGACATCGAGCCCCGCATAAGTCACCATTCCGGTCATGGCCGGACCTCCTCATCTTCTGGGGTCAGCCGGAGCGGTTCTCCGGCCAGACAAACCCCCGCGAGGAGTGTCCGGCCTACCCCCGACGGTCAACCCAGCGGGCGACCTACGACATAGGGTCTAGGCAGCCGATGATCTGGGCACGCTTCTCGGTGGTCAGCCGGTTCATACTGACCATTATGCTTGAGGTGTCGGACAGAATGGCCCTTGCCTCTCTATATTCCGTTGACCATGCCGATAACCTGATGGTCTAGGCTAGTTCTCGACAGAAACGAGGATCGCATGGCCAACCACACAAAGAAAGCCCTGCAAAAGGCCGTAAACGACGTGAAGCGAGAGCATCCAACGTTGGAGGATCGCTTGGGTCGTTATCGGGAGAAGCGCAGTGCCTACGATGCTAAGCGAGTCAACGAAGGGCGGTCGTCTCAGGCTGCCTCCGACCAGGGCCGGCCTGTCCGGCACGCCTACCGCAGCTTCTAGTGCCCAACGCAGAGACGGTTCCTCTGCCCATCCCCGGGCAGACACCGTTGTTTCATGCCTTGGAGAGGGCACGGTACGACCGCCAGGAGCAGATTCGGGCAATCGAAAATCGTACTAGTAGGCGCTTGATCGCATACATCGCGGGTCCAATGACCTCTATCTCAGCGATGGATATCCCCCCATTCGTTAACATCCTGCACGATGTCGAGCAAGGTAGTGACCTGGATTTGTTGCTTCACACCCCCGGAGGCGACGTAGACCAAGCCGAGAGAATCGTATTGCTATGCCGCAAGCGTGTCGGAGATGGGGCCTTTCGAGTCGTAGTACCAGATAGCGCAAAGAGTGCCGGTACGCTCATCGCCATCGCCGCAGACACGATTGTGATGGGGGAGCCATCGGAGCTTGGTCCAATCGATCCGCAAGTGACAATTACCACGGCTAAGGGCGAGCCGATGGTACGCCCAGCGCAATCTTTTCTCGATGGTCTAGAGGCAATCGTGAAGGGTGCCGGTGACGAGCTTTCGGCTGCGTATTTCCCGCTTCTCGATAAGTTGGACCCTGCTCTCATCGACTTCTGTCGTAAGGCTTTGCAGAGGTCCGAGCAATTTGCCGAGAAGTTTCTAACAAAGTACATGCTTAGCGGGAGCTTGGACTCAAGATCGATTTACTGCCTCATGACAACGACCTTTGGCAAGCGTATTGGCGACTGTATTGTGAGATGCGAATAGCCCTAACTAATCAAGGATCTCGTCTGTACGAGGGACGGAAGGCATCCCTGATTTACGACGGAAGCTAGCGCTGCCAGCGCGTCTCAGCAGCCTTGCGCGCGATTTCCGCTCGACGCTCCGGCGTGAGCTTGGACGCCCGGGCGTTGCCGCCCTTCAGGCCACCCTTCTTGCCGCTGACCTGAGCAGCGGTTGGTGTTGAAGGCTCGGTGTGCTCTTTGACGATGAGGTGGGCCATGCTGTTTAGGTCGGCCATGAGGGCATCGTAGCGCCGCAGGGAGCGGCTAGCCCATACTCGTGAGCGTAGCCGCTCTGCAGGCTGCTCAAGCCTCGATCTGATCCATATGCAGCGCCGCTCGCGTGGGGAAGACTAGATCGTCGGCTGTGCGATGGATCAACCCGGCTCCGGCGAGCCGTCGGAGTGCGTCGAGGGTGTCGGTCTGGTCGATGTGTTCGCAGGTGCGATCACGGACAAGCTCGTCAACGGACCAGGGTCGTTGATCGTCCGGGTCGAGTAGACGGAGCATGACGCCCCAATCGTGGCCGTTCTCGCGCTCGACCGCTGGGTTAGGCTGCTGTACAGGCATGGAGATGCACCTCCGTGTCTAGGCCCCGGCGCGGACTGATCCTCTGCGTCGGGGTCGCTGGCTTATAGATGCCGCGAAACTAGCCCATTTACAGGCAAAAACCAAACTGACCCACTACCAACGAGTGTTCGATAATGTATGTCGAGTGCTGGCTTAAATGCCGGCGGGCACTAGGTCAGGTGGCGCCGGTGCCGTGAGCGCCGACGTCTCTTTTTCGACGCGGCGTCCGATCTGGTTGTTCAGCCATTCGGCGACGCGATCTGGTGACTCCTCGCCGGGGAACGCGCGCCGAAAGAGAGCCCATTCCAGTTGCGCCTTCCGGTCGCTGATCTTCCAGTCAGCGGCGTACTCGGCTTGTGTCGGCCAGTGGTCCAGTTTGCGCGCAGTCATCGCCAGCTGACACACCGTCGTTCCGACTCTGGCGGCGTTGTGGATCGCCTTCACGCGCCCGTCCCCAGCCTCCATGAGGTTGAGCATTGCAACGATTGTCAGCGGCAGTTCCTTGGCCATGACGCGAGCTTAGCGGAGCTTCCCGACGAAAGTGTGCGGGAGGCCAGATGCCGAGATTCCTCACCGCTTCTGAGGGTGGCCATCATCGGTTGCTCATCGTCGCTCGCTGGCTCCTCAAGTAAGCCGTAATGATTATGCGGCGATCCGTCCGGTCGGTCGGGCACGATACCCGCTGTGTCGTCCGCAATAACCGTGCGGCTATCGCCGCAAGACCATCTACCCGACCTTGAGAACGGCTGTTCTAACAGCCGTTCTCGTCCAAGTTCCTGGACAGCTTTTTGTCTGCAATCGAAAGGAGTTGGGTGTGCGTCAGCTCAAGCTTGCTGATCGTTCGTGTGCGTGGTGCGGTGGTCCGGTGATCGGCAACCATCGTGATCGCGAATTGTGTTCGAGGGAGTGTTTTCTTCAGCGCAGTGGTTGGCGCTCGTTGTTGGTGCTGGTGGCTCGCGGTGCTGACGATGTTGTGCTCGATCGTCGGTATGCGGCTTTGGAGGCGCGTGAGCAGCGTGTTCGTGCCTGTCGTGGGGTTTTGCCGGCGTGAGTGGCGAACAATTGGAATCCGCGATTTTTGCCGTGATCTTCTGGGGTGTGTTCGCTGCGGTTGTTGTCGGTCCTGCCTGGTCGCGGTATTGGCGCCGGCGTGATGAGCGTAAGGCTGCTGGGAGGCGTGAGGCTCCGTGATTTTTGCTGCTGGCATCGATTCGTGGTCGCCCTGTTGGTATTTGGATCGCGATTCCACGGCTGCGGCGATGCTTGACGAGCTCGCTTGTGTGCCCGCGGCGCGCGGCACGTTGATGCCGAAGCCTGTGGCGGGTCATAGGGTCGGTTGGAACCGTTCTGCAGGCATGTTGTATGCGGAGGGTCATCCGTCGGGTGCTATGCCCGGAGAATGGTCTGTGGAGCCCTTTGTGCGCTCTGATGCGCCGGCGCCGTCGGTCGAGGGGAAATCGTGGCTTGTGTCGCCTGGTGAGCTTCCTGTGGCGTATGAGGGTCTTGTGGCGGCTCTGGAGGCGTCTGGTGTGCCTGTTCCGTCGTCTCAGTGGGCGTCTAGGCCGGAGCTGGGGGATGAGTGGCAGCTGTTGCCGGGTGTTGAGGGTGAGCCTGGCTTTGGTGGGCTTCGTCGGTGCGATTCGACGGTGGATCTCGATACGGGTTCCCGGTCGCGCGGTTTGGCGATCTTGGCTGGTGTTGGTGCGGTCGCGAAGACCATTCCGCGCTCTCAGGCTGAGGTCAAGTTCGCGAAGGACGGTTGTGGTGGGGTTGAGACGGTGTATGTGCGCGGCTATTCGGGGATCAAGATTTTGGGTCGTTGGTACGACAAGGGTTTGGAGTCTGGGTGTGCGCCGCGGGGGGAGCGTGTTCGGGCTGAGGATCAGCGTCGTTACCCTCGGGGGCATCGCCGAGGGGTTCATGAGTTGGAAGCGTCGTATGTGAGGAGCAAGTTTCAGCAGCGGTTTTATCCGCTGTGGCAGGCAACGAAGGGAGTGACCGTGGCGGGCGAGTTGGTGTTGGCAGAGCGTTTGGCCGATCTTGTAGATGAGGGCGGCGTGTCTGCTCGTCAGGCTGAGCAGCTAGCGGGTTATGTCGTGTTGCAAAAGCGTGTGCGTCAGAAGCGTTCCACGATGTATAGCCGGCGTAAACAGCTGCGTGAGCTTGGTTTGGTCGTTGCTGATGGTGTGCTTGAGGAGGTCGAGGTCGATCTTCATGAAGTGTTGGAGGAGGCGTTGGATTCGCCGGCGTGGGGTGCTCGTCGTTAACAGGTGCGGGTCTGACGGCTATGTATCGTGACGGGCGGAGGTCACAGACGATCGAGGATCGCACGCGGTTGCAGATCGTCGAACAGTCGGGTGCGCCCGATCAGGCGCTCATGTTGTTCGTGCTGGACTGTTTGGAGGCTGAGGGCTTCTCGGTGTCAACGATTGACTGGCCGCTCGTGGGTGTTGATGTTGCTGGTTGTTGTTTCGTGATCGGTGTTGGTGGCCATCCGCGCCAGGTCCGTGAGCTTGCCGAGTTGCTCGATCGCTGTCGGGATCTTGTCGGTCGGTTCTAAAGCTTGCTCGGGATCTTGTCGAAGTTTTTTTAGTGCCGACGCATGAGGACTATCCCTGGGAGCGCGATCGTTCGGTCTTGGATCAGCGTCGCCGGCGCTGTAGTGTTGGTCCTGGCGAATGTCGCTCCGACCCGGTCGTTCGGTCTCGTGGTACATCAGTACGTTTTGGTGTTGCCCGTATTTTGGGCTGGGGCCTCCTTGTCATTCTTGTGTGCGTCGTGTTGCGTCTTGTCGTCCTATCGCTCTGATAGCGTCTGAGAAAGTGCTGTTTTGCAGGGCTTTTTCGTGAGTGCTCGATAATGTATGTCGAGTGCTGGCTTAAATGCCGGCGGGCACTAGGTCAGGTGGCGCCGGTGCCGTGAGCGCCGACGTCTCTTTTTCGACGCGGCGTCCGATCTGGTTGTTCAGCCATTCGGCGACGCGATCTGGTGACTCCTCGCCGGGGAACGCGCGCCGAAAGAGAGCCCATTCCAGTTGCGCCTTCCGGTCGCTGATCTTCCAGTCAGCGGCGTACTCGGCTTGTGTCGGCCAGTGGTCCAGTTTGCGCGCAGTCATCGCCAGCTGACACACCGTCGTTCCGACTCTGGCGGCGTTGTGGATCGCCTTCACGCGCCCGTCCCCAGCCTCCATGAGGTTGAGCATTGCAACGATTGTCAGCGGCAGTTCCTTGGCCATGACGCGAGCTTAGCGGAGCTTCCCGACGAAAGTGTGCGGGAGGCCAGATGCCGAGATTCCTCACCGCTTCTGAGGGTGGCCATCATCGGTTGCTCATCGTCGCTCGCTGGCTCCTCAAGTAAGCCGTAATGATTATGCGGCGATCCGTCCGGTCGGTCGGGCACGATACCCGCTGTGTCGTCCGCAATAACCGTGCGGCTATCGCCGCAAGACCATCTACCCGACCTTGAGAACGGCTGTTCTAACAGCCGTTCTGAGTGCACTAACTGCACGCGGTGGGACCGCGCCGGGTTCGACACCGTCTCGCTCTTGTGGCCTGGGCAGGGAGGAGCAGAGGTGCTTAGCGCCATCCAGGCGTCCGAGCACATGCCCGCAGGACGCGGGATCCTGGTTTGTGGCTCGACTCCAGCTGGAATGCGAGTTATGGCTTGGCCGGATCACGGTCTCGTGAAGGTCGAGGGCCGCCTTGCCGCTGCTATCGACGGCACAGCTGAGTCTCACCGTCTCGCCACGTGTGATGATCTTCGCCGGGCACGGCCGGCGATGGTGCGTGAGTTGTCTGCTCTTGTGGGCGCGGAGCCTGAGGGCAGGGTTGTCGAGGTTGGTCGCTTTGATCTCGCCACTGAGCGTGATTTCGATGATCCTGCCGAGGGTCTTTTGCTTCTGCGTGCTATGCGCGCCTTGCGCCCGCCTGGCTACAAGCTGAACGTTTACGAGGCTCAGGATGGCCGTGTGGAGACGGTCGCCGTCGTCACTTCTAAGCGCTCACGGCGAGTCTTTCGTGCCTATGACAAGTCGGTTGAGTCGGGAAGCGGTCCGCCGGGTTCTCGAGTGCGGTTTGAGGCGCAGGTCCGTCGTAGTTCTGCTCAGCGCCGTGGTCCCTGCGCGACTGCTAACTCTGATCTGCGCGTCGCTTTCGGTCGCACGATCGAACCCTTCATGACAGGAGAGTCCGTGACCGTTACCAGTCGTGCTGGCGTCGTTAACCAACTCGCTGCCAAGGTGTCAGCTGGTGAGCTTGGTATTCGTCGTGCTGAGGGCCTTGTTGGTGCTGCCGAGCTTCTCCGCCGCTTTGGACGTGGCATCTATGCCACTGACAACCAGAGCGCTCGTCGCCTGCGAGCTCTAAGGGCAGCGGGCGTCGCAGTTGATGACGACTTGCCCGAGGGTGCCGTGATTCCTGTTGGTCAGCTCTTGGAGTCTGCCCTTGATCAGTGGAGCACGCTGGAGCCTGGCGGTGGCTAGATATTCATATGGCGATGGGTCCGAGGACCGCAGCCGTCGTGAGATTGTTGAACAGTCGTTGGCACCGGACCAGGCTCTCATGGTGTTCTTGATGGACGTTCTTCAGGCGGAGGGCTTCTCGGTCTCAACGTTTGATTGGCCGCTTATTCACGTTGACGTTGCTGGCTGTCGGTTCGCGCTTGGCGTTGGTGGTCATCCGCGGCACGTGCGCGAGTTGTCTGAGTTGCTTTCTCGCTGCCAGGATCTTGTCCGTGTTTTCTCTTGAGCGGCTTTACCAGCCGCCCAGCGATCTTCACGTGGTCGCTGAGGGTGATGAGCACGCTCCGGGATAGATCAGGTCTTGTCGTAGCGCTCTGAGCCGGGCACAGCGCCTCCAGCGGGCTCCTCACGGGGCAGTCGAACCGCTGGAGGCGCGTGTCGTTGTTGCCGCGATCATTGTGTGGAACCGGGGGAGTAACTCTTGCCCCCGCAGGGTGTGCCTAGCGGACAGTCCCCGGTGACCACCCGAGGACTGAGCGAGAGCACCGGCCGCCCACCCTTGGTGCGTTGTAAGAGCGTCTGGACAGGAGGACGGAGACGGACGACTGATCGCGGTCGGACGGACGGCTGGGCGGACGGAGCGCCGGCAGGCGCACCGCCCGGACGGTCGCCCGACCGCCCCTCGAACGGCCGCCCGCCTACCGCCCGCTCGACCAGGCTGCTTTTAGCCGCCCCGTGAATGCTCGATAATGTATGTTATGTAAACCTACAAAAATCCCTGCAAAAGGCCACATTTCGGTGCACTACCACACCAACAGGACGGAATGATGCAACATGAAATAAATCGCCGCGGCAACAAGCACCAAGCGACCAAGAAAACGGAAGAACTGACGATCTCCCTGACTGACCACAAGACGAAAACGCCGTAAGCGCCGGCGCCGCGCAACGCTGACGAGCTGGAAGTAGACGCGACCAGGCCAACCAGGCTGAGAAGAGTCTGCATCAGACGAGAGAGATGCAGGAGCGCGAGCACGACGATCGGCAGCACGACGATCGCGCTCCCACGGATAGTCCTCGTGGGTAGGCACACCAAAGCCATCGACAGAGCACCACCGAAGCTTTAACGATCAAATACCTGAACAAGATCCTGGCAGCGGGCAAGCAAAGTCGCCAGCTCACGAACATCACGCGGATGACCACCAACACCAAGAGCGAACCGCCGGCCAGCGACATCAACATGAACAAGCGGCCAATCAAACGTAGAGACAGAGAACCCCTCAGCCTGAAGAACGTCCATGACGAACACCATCAAAGCATGTCCAGGAGAGGAAGACTGCTCAACGACCTGCAAGCGACTCCGAGGACCACAAGACGACACAGGGATACACACAAACCCTTGCCGAAGTCCTAGAAGAACCTTACACGACGATTATGAATCGTACACACGTTCGCTTTATAACGCCTGCTGCAGGAAGGCCGAAGACTGCTGGCTTAAATGCCGGCGGGCACTAGGTCAGGTGGCGCCGGTGCCGTGAGCGCCGACGTCTCTTTTTCGACGCGGCGTCCGATCTGGTTGTTCAGCCATTCGGCGACGCGATCTGGTGACTCCTCGCCGGGGAACGCGCGCCGAAAGAGAGCCCATTCCAGTTGCGCCTTCCGGTCGCTGATCTTCCAGTCAGCGGCGTACTCGGCTTGTGTCGGCCAGTGGTCCAGTTTGCGCGCAGTCATCGCCAGCTGACACACCGTCGTTCCGACTCTGGCGGCGTTGTGGATCGCCTTCACGCGCCCGTGCCCAGCCTCCATGAGGTTGAGCATTGCAACGATTATCAGCGGCAGTTCCTTGGCCATGACGCGAGCTTAGCGGAGCTTCCCGACGAAAGTGTGCGGGAGGCCACTACCCACGAGCGCCCCATGCAGGCGAATCCAACGCCTCCTCCAACACTTCATGAAGATCGACCTCGACCTCCTCAAGCACACCATCAGCAACGACCAAACCAAGCTCACGCAGCTGTTTACGCCGGCTATACATCGTGGAACGCTTCTGACGCACACGCTTTTGCAACACGACATAACCCGCTAGCTGCTCAGCCTGACGAGCAGACACGCCGCCCTCATCTACAAGATCGGCCAAACGCTCTGCCAACACCAACTCGCCCGCCACGGTCACTCCCTTCGTTGCCTGCCACAGCGGATAAAACCGCTGCTGAAACTTGCTCCTCACATACGACGCTTCCAACTCATGAACCCCTCGGCGATGCCCCCGAGGGTAACGACGCTGATCCTCAGCCCGAACACGCTCCCCCCGCGGCGCACACCCAGACTCCAAACCCTTGTCGTACCAACGACCCAAAATCTTGATCCCCGAATAGCCGCGCACATACACCGTCTCAACCCCACCACAACCGTCCTTCGCGAACTTGACCTCAGCCTGAGAGCGCGGAATGGTCTTCGCGACCGCACCAACACCAGCCAAGATCGCCAAACCGCGCGACCGGGAACCCGTATCGAGATCCACCGTCGAATCGCACCGACGAAGCCCACCAAAGCCAGGCTCACCCTCAACACCCGGCAACAGCTGCCACTCATCCCCCAGCTCCGGCCTAGACGCCCACTGAGACGACGGAACAGGCACACCAGACGCCTCCAAGCCGCCACAAGACCCTCATACGCCACAGGAAGCTCACCAGGCGACACAAGCCACGATTTCCCCTCGACCGACGGCGCCGGCGCATCAGAGCGCACAAAGGGCTCCACAGACCATTCTCCGGGCATAGCACCCGACGGATGACCCTCCGCATACAACATGCCTGCAGAACGGTTCCAACCGACCCTATGACCCGCCACAGGCTTCGGCATCAACGTGCCGCGCGCCGCGGGCACACAAGCGAGCTCGTCAAGCATCGCCGCAGCCGTGGAATCGCGATCCAAATACCAACAGGGCGACCACGAATCGATGCCAGCAGCAAAAATCACGGAGCCTCACGCCTCCCAGCAGCCTTACGCTCATCACGCCGGCGCCAATACCGCGACCAGGCAGGACCGACAACAACCGCAGCGAACACACCCCAGAAGATCACGGCAAAAATCGCGGATTCCAATTGTTCGCCACTCACGCCGGCAAAACCCCACGACAGGCACGAACACGCTGCTCACGCGCCTCCAAAGCCGCATACCGACGATCGAGCACAACATCGTCAGCACCGCGAGCCACCAGCACCAACAACGAGCGCCAACCACTGCGCTGAAGAAAACACTCCCTCGAACACAATTCGCGATCACGATGGTTGCCGATCACCGGACCACCGCACCACGCACACGAACGATCAGCAAGCTTGAGCTGACGCACACCCAACTCCTTTCGATTGCAGACAAAAAGCTGTCCAGGAACTTGGACGAGAACGGCTGTTAGAAGCCGCACACCGCGACCCCCAAAAACTCCATTACTTCACTTAGTGAAGTGCACACGATCGATGGTTGCATAGTCAACGATCTACCTGGTCAACCTGCGCGATCAACACGGCACGCCTTCCGCGTCAACAGGCGCCACGTCCCAGCTCAGACACCGGACGAGCTCCGAACGCGTGCTAGACGCGAGCTGGCCGAGCGCGACCGCCAGGTCGGCTACGCCTCGGGGTCGTGAGTTACGCGGCGAGCTCGCCGCGAGAGCATCGCCCGCCTGCGCGGGCGTACCTCCGCTACCACTAGACCCGTCAAGCCGCCTTTCGCTACGCGAAAGCGCCTGCGGCGCCCTGACGGGGCTCACTTGACTGGACGTTCCCGCTCCGGTGAACAACGCACCCATGTTTTCGCTGCGCGAAAAGTGCAAACACTTCACCGAAAGGAAATCATGGTCCTCAACACACTCACACGAGCCAGCGCCATAGGCGCACTCAAGACCATCCGCTCCAAGGCAATCGACACAGAAAGACGACTCCTCCTCGACAACATCACCGAACGCGAGATCATCGAGCGAGCCGAGCAAATCAAGGGACTCGCACACGTCCTCGCCATGAGCACATTCAACGACGCCAACAGCGTTAAGCACCGTTAGAGAACCCACGGAGGATCCTCCCCACTGGACCCCGCTTCGGCGGGGTCCACGTTGTTAACACACAGAGGACCAGGATTCATGCTGCTACACCATGCTGATCGCGATGACACGGGTCACAGAGAAGTTCAACATCTTTCATACGCTCTTTCCCGAGACGTGCATAGGTCCTATGGTGCAACTGCAGAGCACCAAGGAAATGACGTTTACCACAAGCCTCACAGCGACCCTTCGAACGGCGATAAACACGTCGTCGGAGGCGACGCCAACGCCGAGAACGCAGAACAGCGCGATACCGATCACGGTGACGGCGATGGCGCCAGCCGAAGGAAAGAAAGACCGCACACGCCGCGGCAATAACATAAACGGTGAGGCTGCCGGCCTCAAACCCACGTCGGATCTCGCTCCAGATCGCGCGGGCGAACAGGTAATGGACAAGATATGTGGTGAATCTCATGCGTTTACCTTTTGAGATCGGTAGCAGCGTAGTAGTCGGGTTGGTTCATTAGATGTGCGGCCATTGGCTTGCCCATATCGAGGACACCGGTTTCATAGAGTGCTGCTATCTGCGGTGTAAACCACCGAACGATGCGTTTATGCGGCTTGGAGCGCTTGCGAGGTCCCATGTGTTCGGTAGTGACATCATCAGGCCACATCCACTTCTCGATGAACATGATCGGTGGACGACCACCGTCGTGTGAATACTCTGAGCCGCCGACGCGTCGGCAGACGTGAACGCGTTGTGTGACATCGCGCAACTGCGTATCAATCATGCGCCATGACGGCACACTGTAACAGAGGTCAACGCCTTTGGCGATCTTGCGCCGCTCTTGGAGAAGCGTAAGCATACGAGGATCTGCCTTCTGCCAGAAGCGAGAACTGAGGAACTTTCCGGCCTCATCCACCGCGATAGTGACACGGGAATCGCGTTGCTTAGCAGACTCTAGGATGAACATAAGCTCATCCCAGGTATCAAAATGACCGCATCCAGCAATTACGAGGTTTGAATAGACGTCATTACCGGCAAGCTTTGCGAGCACGCAGTGACAAACGAGACAATAAGTCTTACCTTCACCTTGTGGTCCGAGCCATCCCTCGACTGCCATCACGTCACGCTTTCTGTGAGTCGTTCGGCTCGATGACGCCAAGTACGACGCTGGGTATAACGCCACGCCGCGAATGCAGCAATGACCGACGCAAAGCCACCAAGCACCAAAGGAGCGAAAGCGACGGCAATCTTGGCGGCTTGACCACCAAACTTTCCTGCCTGACCAGAGAATCCGCCAAGAGCAATCGCCGTAGGTTTGCCCGTCGCAACGTGGCCTTTCGTACGTAGAGAGCGACCGCGGCGAACGTGACGCACTCGATGATTACTCCGGCGAACCGTGCCAACTGTAGTCCCGTGAGTTTTGCCCCCAGCACCAATGGCGCTATCGGACACGGGTCGGTGATCGGTATTTGCACTTTTCAGTCCCCCTTTGCCCAGTTGAGTATGAACCGGACGAGTGGCCACAGGAGCAAGATCGGTACCACGACCGCGAGTGCCACCAGTGCTTGGCTGAGAGGAAGGAAATAGTTGACGTCTGCAAAGTACGACGGCCAGGAGATCGCCGGGAGCGTCACTTCCGGCAGCAGAGCTATCGCTATCGCCTCCAGGCCCGCCAGGAGCAGGATCATCAGGTTGATCAGCTGCTCCCCCACCCACAACAGGCAACCGACCAGGAACAACACCAGGCACTTCAACCATTCGATTAGTGGTGCGAAGAAAACTTCCATATTCGCTCAGCTCATTCGACTTCCGATTGTCCGGTTCCACAAGAACCAAGCGACACCCAACCACATGAACGCCGCGATCGTGTCCCGTATTAGGGTGAATACGGCCGCCAGCGGAGCGAAGCCATCGCCAGTTTCCACTTCCGAGCCAAAGACATGCAACACGAAGTGCGGTTCCGTCGGGCTGCCGGCAATCCCACTGACTGTGCCCGACATCCACGGTAGAAGAACGAACGGGAACACTGAGCCGAATTTCTGACCCGTTACCGGTCCTAGGTTGACTGACGTTGTTGGCGGTGTCAGCCCGCACCCCGGCGCACCAGGCGTAGCTCCAGCCAATCCAGGCGACGGCGAGCCAGTAGGATTGACGTCTACAGTAACGGGTGAGGACTCCGGATCGGTGGCAGGATCCTGACGTGTATTCCACGACGGCTCTGTCGCAGGGACCTCGCCAGGACCGGCGGCGGGGTTCGGTTCGGTGAGTGTGCGAGTAGTGACTTTTGTCCATCCCTTTTCTTCCAATTCTTTTGCGTATTCGGTACCGGTCTCGGTAGGTGTCGCCGGTTCAGGTACAAAAACGGGCATGAGTTCGGTGGACGGGTTCGCGTCCACCGTGATAGTCGATGAAGTTTCAACGCGGGCACCAGCAGAAGGTGTTACGGATATCGTCGCGAGCGCAGGCTTAGTAACAACGGCGGTTTCCCACGTGAGCGGGTCGAGTTCTACTTTAGTGAATCCCTCGGCTTCGATAGAGGCAACGCAAGTAACACCGGTCTCTTCAACTACGAAACAATTCGGGATTTCACCCACACCAGGCTCAGCCGGCGCATCGCCAGCAGCTTTACCGGATTCGGATTCGTGAAAGCGTGACGGTTCTTCAGATGGTGAATCTTGCAGACCGCCTTCCGTAGCGTGCTCTACACCTTTTTCAAGGGTTCGCCCAGCACTCTGTTTCATTTCTTTTATAACCCTGGGCAGAGCGGATTCGAGCTCCGAACGCGTGGTGAGCGGAGCAAAGCTCTGCGTGCTACTAATACGACCTTCATCTTCGAGTTTTTCGACTTCGGCTTTGGTGGAATGTTTAAGCTTCCCCATGTGCATTCGGGAAAGGGAACGTTCGCCAACGACGGCGAACCGTGTCTGCAACTGCGGTTCCTCATGTTCGTAACAATAATAACCATCATCTGGACCCAAGCAGTAGCGAGGTTCACCAGCATAGATATAGGTGGCAACATGCTTGAGATTCTGTGGCCAACCAGCTACTTGTCCTTCGTGACACAAGCCAGTACCGTCAGCTTGCAACCAGTCAGGCCAAGGATCAAGTTCACCACTAAAAGCGGGGTTCACGCCCTCGAGACAGCCTTCAACAGACGCGTACCAATGACCTTCCACCTTGGCCTCTATGAAATATTGTTCGCCTGTGCGAGGTTCGTTTTTAGGCACTTCGGAGTATTCGCCACGGTTATATGGGAGTACACCTTCGGCTTCGAGAGATTCACCCGTTGGTAGAGAATCCGGCGGTTTACGCTTAAACACGCACGATATCTCACCTTCGGCGCCTTCAGCATCACATTCGGGGAAGTGTTGCCAACGCATAGCTTCAGCGCCGATTACACCCTCGCTGGCCACGGTTTCGTAGTCGCCGAGTGAGGACAACAGCCCACGAGTTATATCATTACTTCCCGAAGTTATGTCTTCATACAGGAGAACGCCCTGAAGAGGTATGAGTGCGGGTGCAGCCACCCAACCGAATGCGAAATCAAGGTCGGCTATTTGTCCGCCTATTGCATCCTCGGCGGACCCACCTTCGGGTAGATCGTCTATATATTGTTCAATATCGTATTCTTGGACGTCACCGAATTCAGTCTCCGGCCCGCTACTCACCCAACTTTCTTTCATTGCTTGTTGTATAGGAGACAATCCCGAACCGAACTCGTTTTCTAGTGTGTCTGTAAATGCTGCACCACGAATGGCCGAATAAAGCTCGGCCTCTGATTCTGTCCAGGCCGTTGCACCACCGTCCTCTACAAGCTTGTCGTACTCTTCGACATCGTGTTCAAGTGAATACGCACCTGATTCGCTAACAGGGTCGGCTTGCGCAACGCTGGGTCCAGCGTATGCGACCGTCGCGACCAGGAGCAGGACGAGTGCGGCGATCCGGGTGAACAGTTGTGCGGCGGTGCGGTAGGCAGTGTGCTGGAGTTCGCGCCGTCCGGCGCCCTGCCGTGCGTCGGCCGTCGCGTCCTGCTGGCCGCTGGCTTTCGCGCCGGACGCGCAAGTGGTCACGCGGGTCGTCACGACCGACCTGAACTGAACAAACGGACCATCCACACACAAATGACAGCCGCAACAGCAAGACCAACAATCCACGGCAACGCGACAGCCAACACGTTCATCAACGTTTCGACAGTAAGACTAGGAAGCACTTCTACGGGTTCGGTCGGACTCACGACCCAGGCCCTTCACCCATACCATAATCCTGACCGTCTTGCACTTCCTGTTGAGTCCAGCTCGCACGTTCAAAAACACTAAGGTGTGGGTTACGTGGTCCTCCACGGCCAGACACCCAACCGATGACCCAACCGCCAACAAGAACGCATATACCCAGACCAACGAGTCCGAGGATAAGTACAACGTTTTCTTCTACAAGCTGCACGAAGGGTCCAAAGACTGCACTCACGACGGCTTCTCCCGTGGACGAGGGGTCCACTTCCAACATCCCGGAAGGGAGTTTGAAAGTCGGATTGTCTAGTGGTGGGACAGTGGCTGGCATCTCGCCAACCCACCAGGTGCACTTTTACATCCCGGTGGGCTCGCGGCACGCGTCAGCCTGGGAACCCGCGTACAAGCTGTTGTCCTATTTACGGCCGAACCCGAACTTGCTCATCAGCCAACGTGCGACGAACATGACGATCGCCACACCGATGAGGTACGGGAGGACTGCCCACAGAAACGCGATGAGGCTATGCGCCCCTTCACCAGCAATCGTCGCGGCCGAAGCCGTCAACGGTTCTGCGGGTTTTTCGCCTTCTGTCGCGAGGGCCGCAGCAGGAAGCGCCACAGCCGACACGGCCGCGATGGCCAATGTGGTGTAGAGCGCCCGTGAACGGGTTTTCACGAGATGGAAGAACCTGGAAATTAAAATCACCCCCATTCGCCTACTCGTCTGTTTTGCCGCCACCGCTACGAACAGCAATCGCGACCCATGCAGCCACCCCGCCAACGACAAGGCCCCAAACCACGGCTGCCGCGACACCCTGATACAAGAGCGCCAACGCATTTTCAGGAGAACCAACTTCTGAGACGACTTTGATCATTGCGTCACCCGACCCAGCAAACGAACCACAACACCGGGCACCAACAAAGGCACCAAAGCCACGAGAATGCCCTCGCCCACAAACCCAGCGAGAGACATCACCGGCGCACCAAATGCTGTGCCAAGATCGCCACGAGCACCAGGAGCACGAGCATGCCGAAGGAGATCAGGGCGTACGTCAACACACGATCCCATTCGACAAGTTCAGCCTGCTGACGAACCCAGTCAACCGGGACGCTACCACCGGCTTCCGGACCCACCACTTCAACCTGCTGGACGGGCACGAGACCGCTCCTACGCCGCCACCTTCGCCGTGTGCGGCGGCTTCTCGACACGTTCGAGCTTGAAGTAGGAGTCACGGTCGCTGCCGCGATCCTGCAAGATCACGAGACCCACGAGCACGAGCTGATCACCGCGCTTAAGACTCTTGTAGTCCGGTGCGTCCTGCACCTTGTCGAACCTCTTGCTCGACACAACCAACATCTCAACGTCACCGTCGAACGTGTCGTACTCAAACTTCAGCTTCGGCGGAACCTGAATCTTCTCGCCCGTATCGCGAGCAACGAACTCACTCGCAGCAGCAACCCCGCGATACTCCGCCAAGACCTCAACCGGCAACCGATTCGGCATCTGAACCTCCACGACAGGCCCGGACACCATGCACAACCGAAGGCGGGACACGCCACAAGACGCGCCCCCTCCCCCGAGCAGCGTCAAACAGAATGCTTGATCCGAGCAAGATCACAAGGAGAAGCAAACACGACCCGTCGGACGGAACGGCCCGGACCCACCACGCAATCTTGCTCGGATCAGTCGCGGCGAGCCCAGGCGCCAGGAAGAATACCAAAACCCCCGGCTCTGTATGTTATGTAAACTTATAAGGGGGCATATGGCGGCGGGGTTCCCGAATCCCCTATAGGGACGACACCGGAATGAAGCCGGTGGGACATGGAGATTTGCCTTGACAGCGGGCTCGCGTTGCTGTTATGCATCAGCCGTGGCGTGAGCTATGAGTTGCCGCTGGATCGCGGTCTCAGCTTGTGCGTCGTTCCGGGATTGAAGCTGGAGAGTCAAAATAGCCAAGCTCATCTATTCGGCGATCGCCTCGCTTGACGGATATGTCGAGGACGCAGAGGGCAAGTTCGACTGGGCGGCGCCGGGTGCCGAGGTGCATGCGTTCGTCAACGATCTTGAGCGGCCGATCGGCACCTACCTCTACGGGCGCCGGATGTACGAGACGATGGTTTTCTGGGAGACCGTGAGCACCGCCGATCAGCCGACGGTGATCCGGGACTTCGCGGAGATCTGGCGGGCGGCCGAGAAGGTCGTGTACTCCCGAACACTTCAAACGGTGTCCAGCGCAAGGACGCGGATCGAGCACCATTTCGACGTTGACGCGATCCGGCGGCTCAAGGAGAGCTCGGGGCCCGACATAACGATCGGCGGTGCCCAGCTAGCCGGGCAGGCGATCAGAGCGGGGCTGGTCGACGAGTGCAATCTGTTCCTCACACCGATCGTGGTGGGTCGCGGCAAGCCCGCACTGCCGGAGAATGTCCGCACGCCGCTCGAGCTTCTGGGCGAGCGGCGCTTCGGAAGCGGGGTTGTTCACCTCCACTACCGCGTGGGCGGTTGACCGAAGCGAGAACGCCGCGTCGCCAGAGCATGTTGAAGGCCGGATGGCTCTTGAATGGGCGTGACTACTGTTCTGTACCGCGAGCCAGCACGGTGAAGGCCGAGTTCGCGGCTAGCGCGTAGGACGAACACCAGGCGTTTGGGGAAGTCCGACGACGCAAGCGTTAGATCTCCGGGTGTCCCTGATTATGTGATCGCGAAGGTGCTCGATAGTGCCGGGGCGCTGGCGAGCGTCTGGTAGACGACGCAGTAGCGCTCGGTCAGCTCGCGGAGCGTGGCGAGCTGTTGCTGATCGGCGTTCGTATCGAGCTCAAACGACAGGCGGATCGCAGAGAAGCCCACTGGCGCCGTGCGGTCCACACCCAGCGTGCCACGGAAGTCGAGATCCCCCTCGGCGCGCACGCGCCCGGAGGCTACAGAGACTCCGAGAGAGGTCGCGACCGCCTGGAGCGTGACCCCGGCACATGCGACGAGCGCCTCGAGCAGCATGTCGCCGGAGCACAGCAGCGACCCGTCACCGCCGCTCGCCGGATGCAGTCCGGCCTGTGCGACTGCGCGTCCGGATTGCACCGAGCACGACAGACCCTCTCCAAGGGTGCCGGCCGCGGACAGCGTGACCAGTGCAGCATTTGGGTCGCTCCTGTAACGCTCCTTCAACGGTGCCTGAAGAGCCCTCAGCTCATCGCGTTTCACCAGCAAAAGGTTAGACGGACCTTGCCGAACCGGGTTTCTATTGTCTCGATCTCGTGGACCTGGCCGGAGGTTCGTGGCTCAACCACGCGGAATTGGTGCTGGGTCGGTAGCATTCCGGCGCCGTCGCCCACGCTCCAGCGGATCGCGCTGGGTGGCGTTGTTCAAAGCCCAGCGGCATCAACTAAGGAGCACTCGTATGACTCGATTTATCCGTGGGCAGATGATTCTGCTCGTTTCAATCGCTTCGCTGCTGGCGCTCACGGTGTCGGCCACGCTGAGCGCGCCTGTTGCCGGAGCTGCACCGGCGCACAGCACCAAGAAGTCCAAAAAACACAAGAAGGCCAAGAGGAAACACGCCTCGAAGAAACCAGCTGGCAAAAAAGTGGCAAATGCGACGATCACGGGCGGTAGCGAGACGCTGACGTTCAACGCGACGACCGCTGGGACGCTCGAAAAAGCGAAAGTGTCGATCACAGTTGTGAGCCCCGCCACAGGGGCACTGGCCACGGGCTTTGTTTTCCCGCTCTCTGCAGGCACGCTCAACTCAGTCACCGGGCTGGGTTCGGTGACCGGCACCGGCGGGATCGAGTTCGCCACGAGCTTCAGCGTCGCGGGCCTGTTCAGCACGGAAACCAATGCGACCATCTCCGAACCGGCGCTCGCGCTCAACTCGACGCCTACCCTGAGTCTGACCTCGCAACAGGCAAACCCACCGACGTTCCCGTTTGGGACAGCGAGCCTCAAAGGAGTGCGACCGGTGTCTCACGCCGGAACGATCACACTCTCCAATCTGCCGGTCTCGCTCACTTCGACCGGTGCGCAGTTCTTCAACCAATTTGCCAGTGGCGCGTTTACCGCCGGCGAGGCTGCTGGCACGCTCACCGTTCAGGCGACCACGGGCGGCTGAGGGTCTACAAAGAGCCGCTGCTTGGGTGGGGCGAGAGTCTGCTCACTCTCGCCCCACACGTGCCGTGGATCGGTGGCGCCCTACGCACCGGCTGTTGCGGCCGTCGGTAGTAGCATCGAGAGGATGCCTCTGTGGCTGCTCGTGCTCACGCTGGTCGGGCTGATCAAGCTTGTGATCGCCGCGTTGATGCTGTGGCTGCCATTTCGTTCGGATGCCGCGATGACTGTTCTGGAGGGCGAGGATCGTTCTGATTCGGGTTCCGACGACGAAGGCGGTAGCAAGGTACTGCCCGGCGCCGCGCCTATCGACCCACATCCGAGGCTCCCGCTCCCTCATAGGCCTCGGCGTGGTCCACACGGCTCGCCCTCTCCCGCCTCGCCCGCGCGGGTGCGTAGCGACACCCGACGCGTCGTCGCGCGCGCCCACGCACGACGGTAGAGCACATTGGGAGTTGCGCAGGCAGAGCGCTCAACGAGACGCAGCTGGGTGCTGGATCAACGAAAACAGAGTTGGGCGCGGAGTGCCTATTCCGGAGAGCCCTGGCGGTGCGATGCGCGAGGTTGGGCGAGCTCAGCGGTTGCGGCCAGCTCAGCGGTTGCGGCCAGCTCAGCGGTTGCGCTTGCGCTGACGGCGAGCGGCCTTGGCCTTCGCACGACGCTTGCGCAGGCGGGCGGCCTGATCTCGTGCAGAGCCAGTGCTTCCCAGCCCGTCGCCCGCCGGAGCGACGCTGCGTGCGTCGCGGACAATGAGGAACGCTATTCCAGCCAGAAGCGCGGCGCCCGCCGCGAAGATCGGTACCAGCACACCCGTTAACACGCCACCTGAAGATGAGGATGAAGAAGTGTTCGCCGTTGTTTTAGTCGTCGCTTCTTCTGCTCCTGCGCTACCGGTGAGGTTCGAGTAGGCATCGGAGGAGCCGGCGTTTGTGCTTGCCGATCCCGTTCCCGTAGTGCCAGAGCCGTTTACGCCCTTTTCGGCCTCGGCTTTTGCGAGCGCTTCCTGGACCTCCTTGTTGATAGCTGCCTTGTCGGCGGCGCTTGAGCTGGGCGCGGTGGACGTTGTGCCCCACGCCGTGGCGCTCGTGACCGTCTGTCCGGCGAAGCACAGTGCCACCAGCACTGTGGTCAGTTGTATGTGCGGGGAAGTTCGGCGCATCATGGGTCTCGGAAACGCGGTGAGCAGCGAGAATAGCGCCAACAGCGCGTGGCGTGAGCCCTTTACACGCCAGCTCCATAGAATGAGCTGGCGATGCCACCCAAGCAACGACAGGTCCGGATCGAGCAGCGTGGCGCCCAGCAGGCGATCCAGGCGCTCGAGCAGCGCTCAGACGAGGAGCTGGAGGCGGAGACGAAGTACAAGTCCGCGGCGCTGGCGATATTGGGAGCGCGTGCGTCCGAGCGCTTTGACGCAGATCAGGCACGCGCCTATTTCCAGCGTGCGATCGCCGCGGCGCGGCCTCAGGAACGTATGCAGCTCAGGCGGATGGCAGACGCGTCGCTGGCGCTCGCCGAACGGCGTGCCGGCGATCTCAAGGAGGCGGTGGAGCGACTCGGTCACGCTCCCCCGAGCGGCCGCCAAATGCTGGCGTTGCGCGCCATGGGTCTACTGATCCCGCCTGCCAGCGCAGGGATTTTCGCGCGTGTTCGGGGCGTCCTGCTGATTCTTGCGTTGATCCTCGTGTTGTTGGCCGTTGGCTTGGGTGTGGTCGAGCTGGTCTCGCTGCCGTTCGGTGGGCTCGGACTGGCGCCGGGGATCCTGTTCGGGCTGTTTGTGGCTATCGGCGGAGTCGCGATCGCGGCGATGATCGGCCGGCGGCGAAGGAATCGCGCCGCGGCCGCCGCGCAGCGATCTGGCTCTTCGTAGTAGGAACCGTTTAGCTCGCGGGAACCGTTTAGCTTGCGGAGAGCGTTGCGCTGCTGATTACCACAGGCTTGATCGGAGCGCCGTCTTGCGGTGGATCGGTCGGCAGCCTGGAGATCGCTTCGACGCCCGCGAGACTCCCCACAACGTTTCCGACCAACGCGTACTGGGGGGGCAGCGACGCGTCCTGGGTCGTGACGATGAAGAATTGGCTGCCTGACATGCCTGCCGGATCGGTGCTGGTCTTCGCCATCGCGACGGTTCCGAGTGTGTAGCGCGTGTTGTTGGGGGGCGGCTCCACGACCGTGTAGCCAGGGCCGCCGGAGCCGTCGCCGTTGGGATCTCCGCCCTGGATCACGAAGTCCGCGGCGACGCGATGAAAAGTGAGCTCATTGTAGAAACCACGCTTGACCAAGTACGCGAACGAGGCGGTCGTGAGGGGAGCCTGGCGTACATCGAGCTGGATCTTGATCATGCCGCAATTGGTGGCCAGGCTCACGACGTATGTCCTGGTGGGGTTGAGCTTGAGGGTCGGCTTGGGGATTCGCTGTGCGCCCTTGGGCACTGGTGCCAGCGCGGCCGCGCAGCCATGCTTGGAGGCAAACTTCGCGGTTCCCGTGGAGCTGCTGTTGTTGGATGCGTGTGCCGCGGTCGCGCGTAGACCGCTCGTAGCGGACCCACATGCCGCCAACGCAAGCGCGACCGTCGCCGTGGCTGAACAGCACAACAACGGGTGCATGATGCGTGCGCGGGCGGACATCGGCGCAGCATAGTTGCGCTCTACCCCTCTCCGAGCGATGTTCGCGGGTTCTTAAGCGTCCCTTCGCGATTCCCAATATTAAGCGTCGCTTCGTGTCGTCCCGGGTGACGCGTCATCTCGTGTTCTCTCAAGTGACACCCGAGCGCTCCGTGCCAGCCAATACGCTTGCGCGATGTGCGCGCGTGTGTGCCTGCTCGTGAATCCGTCCGCCGGTGGTGGCAAGGCAGGACGCGTCGCGCCGGCGGTGGAGCGAGAGCTACGCGCGCAAGGGTTGACGGTGCGCCGTGAGAACACGCGCGACCTCGACCACGCGCGCGAGCTCGCCGCAGAAGCCGCCGGCCGCGGCGAGACCGTCGTTGGGCTCAGCGGCGACGGCATGATCCGCGTCCTGGCCGACGTTCTGCGCAAGATTCCAGGCGCCGTGCTGGGCGTGCTGCCTGGCGGGCGCGGTAACGATCTGGCGCGCGTGCTCGGCATTCCCGAGGATCCCGTGGCGGCGTGCGCCACGATCGCGCACGGGATCGCACGGCCGATCGACCTTGGCTTGGTCAGCGAGGCACGGTCGGGCACGGGCGAGCAGGCGTTCGTGGGAATCGCGTCCGCTGGTTTTGACAGTGACGCCAACCGCATCGCAAACGAGGCTCCCGCGTGGCTCGGTGGGCTCGTGTACGCGTACGGCGCGCTGCGTGCTCTGCTGTCCTGGCGACCAGCCCGCTTCGAGCTAGAGCTCCAGCCCTCGGGAGAACGCCACAGCTTCACGGCCTACACGATCGGGGCGTGCAACTCGAAGGCCTACGGAGGCGGGATGCGCGCGGCGCCGGACGCGATGCTCGATGACGGTCTGCTCGATGTTGTCGTGCTCGAGAGCGTCAGCAAGCTTAGATTCCTAACAAGGATCTTTCCGAAGGTGTTCAACGGGACGCACGTGCGAGAGCCCTGCGTGAGCGTTTTTCGCGCGCGTGAGATATTGCTCAGCGCGGAGCGCCCGTTCACGATGTACGCCGATGGAGACCCGATCGGCGAGCTGCCCGTGCGCGTGTGCGCGATGCGCGGCGCGGTGATGATGCTCACACCTGCGACCGCGGTCGCCGATCCGCCCTTTGGCGGTCCCTCCCCCCTCTCCACATCAGCCGGCTCCGCTCCGCCGACCAGCGCGAGCTCCCCGGGCAGCTGATGGCGGACATGTTGCCGGCAAAGCTCGCGCTGGCGCGGGTCGTTGGAGCGCTTTCGCGCCTCCGCGGCGGTGGCGCCACGAGCGTCCCGGGGCGGGTCTTGATATGGCTCGACCCGGACGCGATCGGGACGCTCGCGCGGCGCCTGCCGCAGGGCTGCGTGCTTGTGTCTGGGACCAACGGCAAGACCACCACGGCCGCGCTGGCGTCGAGCGTGCTCGAGCGTGCCGGCGTGTCGCTCGTGCACAACCACGCGGGCGCCAACATGGCCGGTGGGATCGCCTCGACGCTGCTAACTGCAGCTGGCCCACGCGGACAGATTGACGGCGAGCTCGGGCTGTTCGAGCTGGATGAGCTGTGGCTTGACCGGCTGGCCCAGCAGCTACGTCCCAGGGCGATCGTGCTTGGCAACCTCTTCCGTGATCAGCTCGACCGCTACGGCGAGCTCGACACGATCGCCGAGCGCTGGGCCACCGCTGTGCGCGCCGGCTCGGCCGCGCGCGCGCGCCTTGTGTGCAACGCAGACGATCCGCTGATCGCCGATCTCGGGCGCGATCGCGCTGAAGTCGTGTACTACGGGGTCGATGACGATTCGCTGGCGCTGGAGGGAATGGCGCACGCCGCGGACGCGAAGCACTGCCGTCGCTGTGGAGCTCCCTACGTGTTTGATGTGATGTACCTGGGTCATCTCGGCCACTACCACTGTCCCTCCTGCGGACAGCGCCGACCCTCCCCCGCCGTGCGCGCACGATCGATCACCCTCGAAGGCGTGCGCGCGGCGCGCTTTCAATTGAGCACTCCGGAAGGACAAGCGGAGGTCAAGCTCGCCCTGCCGGGTCTCTACAACGTCTACAACGCGCTGGCGGCAGCCGCGCTTGCCGTGGCTCTGGAGATCCCGCTGGCCGACATCGTCGAGGGTCTGCAGAGCACCACGGCGGCGTTTGGCCGCGCGGAGAGCGTGACGGTCGCGGGACGCGAGACGAGGATCCTGCTGGTCAAGAACCCCACGGGCGCCAACGAGGTGTTGCGCACGCTCGCGCTGGAGCCCGGCCAACATGACCTATTGGGAGCGCTCAACGACAACACTGCCGACGGCCACGACGTATCGTGGATCTGGGACGCCGACTTCGAGCTGCTCGCCGACCGGGTGCGCAGCGCGACGTGCTCGGGGACGCGCGCGCCGGAGCTCGCGCTGCGCTTGAAGTACGCGGGGGTCGCGCCCGAGCGAATCACGGTAGTCGAGGATCTGGGGCGCGCGCTCGCTCGGGCGGCCGCGGATCGTGTGGATGAGGGCGGCAAGCCGCCCCTGTACGTTCTTCCGACATACACCGCGATGTTGGCGTTGCGCGAGTTGCTCGTGGCGCGCGGGGAGGCGAGTAGCTCATGGGGTTGAGCGCGACCGAAGGGCGCACGCTGCGCGTGTGCGGACTGTACCCCGACCTGATGAACATCTACGCCGACCGCGGCAACCTGTTTGTGCTGCAGCGCCGCTGCGCGTGGCGTGGCATCGGTTTCCAGCTCAGCGCCAGCGGGCTCGGCGAGCCGCTGGAGGGCGACGCGCACGACATCTATTACATCGGCGGCGGGCAAGATCGCGACCAGCTGCTGTGCGCCGAGGACCTTGTGGCGGGCAAGCGCGAGGCGTTGCGCGAGGCCGCCGCACGCGGCGCGGTGGTACTGGGGGTGTGCGGCGGCTACCAGCTGCTTGGCGAGTCCTACACGCTGGGTGAGAAGCAGCTCTCGGGCGTGGGGTTGCTCGACGTGCGCACGGTCCGCGAGCCGGGACCGCGACTGATCGGCAACGTGGCGATCGAGGTCGACCTGGACAGCGAGCGATGGGTGCTGGCCGGCTTTGAGAACCATGGCGGGCGCACCTATCTAGGGCCTGACGCAGCTCCGCTTGGACGTGTGCTCAAAGGCCACGGCAACGACGGTCGCAGCGGCTTCGAGGGCGTCAGGTCGGGCAACGTGATCGGCACCTATCTGCACGGCCCTCTGCTCCCCAAGAACGCGTGGTTCGCCGACTGGCTGATCGCGACGGCGCTCGGCTTGGATGTCAGCAATCTGGTGGCGCTCGACGACACGCTGGAGGATGAGGTTCACCGTAGCGCACGTCGTGCAGCAGGTATGTGACGAAATCCGTCGCACACGATTAGTAGGATATTCTTGTCGCAGGTTGTCGATTGTTCGGAGGTAGCTCCTCCACACCTACACCCGACCCGCTCAGGCGGGTCGAGTTGTTTCTACGCTATGGATCTATCTGAGTACCAACGTGAATCTCGGCGTACTGCTGAGTATCCCCGTCAAGCATGGTTGGCCTATCCGGCGCTTGGTCTGGCGGGCGAGGCCGGCGAGATCGCCGAGCATGCGAAGAAGGCGATCCGCGACGACGCTGGCAAGGTCAGCGACGAGCGTCGTGCCGCCATGTCCAAGGAGCTTGGGGATGTGCTCTGGTATGTCGCTCAGCTGGCCACCGAGCTCGAGCTGAGCCTCGAGGAGATAGCCTCGCAGAACCTCGCGAAGCTGCTCTCGCGCCAGCAGCGTGGTGTGCTCTCGGGCAGCGGCGACGACCGTTAGAAGCGCCTGTGCTCAGGCGACGGCGAACTTTGCGAAACGTTCTGCCACACGCGCGGGTACCAATGCGCGCACGAGCACGCCCTCGGGCGTGTCCTTGCGCGAGAGATCACCGGCGATGTCGTGCAACTCGGCGAGGCTGCCGCCCTGGGTGTAGGGCACGAGCAGCTCCATTGGACGCAGCGTGTGGCGCAACTCGCGCTCGATCCGCGCTTGCAGCTCGGCGAGCCCCGCGCCGCTTGCGCCACTGACGAGCACCGCGTCAGGATGGTGCAGGCTGAGTTCTTCGCGAGTCTCCTCGTCGAGCAGGTCGATCTTGTTTAGGACGAGCACGCGTGGTCCATCGCCAGCGCCGATCTCCTCGAGCAGCTCCTCGACCGCACGGCGCATCGCCTGCTGATCGCGCTCGGGCGCCGAGGCGTCGATCACGTGCAGCAACAGATCGGCTCTGCGCGTCTCCTCCAGGGTCGCCCCGAACGCGTCGACGAGCTGGTGGGGAAGCTTGCGGATAAATCCCACCGTGTCGGTCAGCAGGTGCGGGCGTCCGTCGATGCGCAGCATCCTCGTGGCGGGGTCGAGCGTGTGGAACAGACGATCCCTCACCCCCAGCTCGGCGCCGGTGAGCGTGTTCAGCAGCGTGCTCTTGCCGGCGTTGGTGTAACCCGCCAGCGCGACGCTCGGCAGGGCCGCCCGTTCGCGCTCGGCGCGCATCACCGACCGTGTGCCCTTGACGTGCTCCAGGCGTCGGCGCAACGCGGCGATCCGGTTGCGCGCCAGGCGCCGGTCGGTCTCGATCTGCGTCTCCCCCGGTCCGCGCGTGCCGATCCCGCCGCCGAGCCGCTCCAGATGGGTCCACAGGCCGCGCATGCGCGCCAGGTTGTACTCCAGCTGGGCCAGCTCGACCTGTAGCTTGCCCTCGGCGCTTGAGGCGTGGGTGGCGAAGATGTCGAGGATCACGGTCGTGCGGTCCACGACCGGCATGCCGAGCGCCTCCTCCAGATTGCGCTCCTGGCGCGCGCTGAGCTCGTCGTCGCAGGCGATCACGTTCGCGTCACGGTCCTGCGCGGCCTGCTTGGCCTCCCTGACCTTGCCGGGTCCAAGGTAGGTGTTGGGGTGTGGTTGCTCACGCCGCTGGATCATCTCGCCCACAACTTCCACTCCCGCCGTCAGCAGCAGCTCGCGCAACTCATCTAGATCCTCCCCCTCGGCCAGGGAGGCGATGCAGAAAGCGCGCTGGCGGGCGCGCCGGGTTGGTTGATTCATCTACTGCGAGTGTAGATCAGTCCCCAAGCGCCGCCAAACGCTCGACCGCCTCGGCCAGGCGATCGTCGGGCGTGGTCAGCGAGATCCGAAACCAGCCCTCTCCGCTGGGCCCGTAGGCGCCACCCGGAGAGATCACGACGCCGGCTCGCTCGAGCACGTGCTCGCAGTAAGCGGCCGAGTCGGCGAAGCCCGCTGGGATCGGCGCCCACACATAGATCGTGCCCTTTGGGGGGGTCACGTGCACGCCGGCCTTGGCGAGCGCGTCGCAGACCAGGTCGCGGCGACGACGGTAGAGCTCGTTCATCGAGGCGACCTCGGCGTCGGCGTCGGGCGAGAGCGCGGCGATCCCGGCGAGCTGAACGGCGTCGAACAGTCCGGAGTCGATGTTGGTCTTCAGCCGCCAGTAGTGCTCGATCGCCTCTGCGTTGCCGAGCACAGCCGCGCAGCGCCAACCGGTCATGTTGTAGCCCTTGGACAACGAGAAAACCTCGATGCCGACATCCTTCGCGCCGGGAGTTGCGAGAAACGAAGGCGCGCGATACCCGTCGTAGGTGGTCTCGCTGTAGGCGTTGTCGTGCACGACCAGGATCTCGTAGGTACGGGCGAAGTCGATCACTTGTTCGAAGAACCCCGGCGGCACGACCGCGCCGGTGGGGTTGTTGGGATAGTTGATGTACATCAGCTGCGCACGGCTGGCGGTCTGTTCGTCGATCGCCTCCAGATCCGGCACGAAGCCGAGCTCGGGCACCAGCGCCATCACGACCGGGTCGGCACCGACCAGCAGCGGACCGCCTGTGTAGACCGGATAGCCCGGATCGGAGGCGAGCGCCGCGTCGCCCGGATCCAGAAACGCGAGGTTGAGGTTAAAGATCGCCTCCTTGGCGCCGATCGCCGGGATGATCTCACTGCCGGCGTCAAGCGAGACGTCAAAGCGCCGCGCGTAAAAGTCGCTGAGCGCCTCGCGGAAATCCGCACGCCCTCGGTTGGAGGGATAGCTGTGGGTCTCCGGCTCGGTCACGGCCTCCTGCATCGCCTCCACGATCAGCGGCGGCGTGGGCCGATCCGGATCGCCGATCCCAAGGCTGATCACGTTGACGCCGGCCGCCTTCTTGGCGGCAATCTTGCGCTCCAGCTCGGCGAACAGGTACGGCGGGATGCGGCTCAGGCGCTCACTCGGTCGTGTCATGCAGCTCCTTCAGAAAGTCGTCGCTGAGGCGCCCCTCGAACACAGGGCGCGCCCAGCCCGTTAGGTTCACCTGCAGATCCTCTCCGATCTCCACGGCCAGCTCTCCGCCATCGAGTTGGACCATAACGCGCGACGGTCCGCCGGACAGATGGTGAGCGATCGCGGCGCCGGTGGCGCCGGTGCCTGAGGAGAGCGTCTCCCCCACGCCGCGCTCGAAGATCCGCGCGCGGATCGTCCCACTTGGCTCCCCGGAAGGCTCGCTTGGCCCCATCCCACTTGGCTCCCCGGAAGGCTCGCTTGCCCGCGTCCCACCTAGCTCCCTGGAGAGTCCATGCTCGGAGGGCCCGCCTGCCTGCTGAACGTGCAAACCGTCGGGATACCCTTCACGGCGATCCGCACCACCGGGGGCAACCGCGGATGGTGCGTTCGTGTACCACGACACATTCGTGCGGTGAGGAAACAGCTCGTGCGCTTCGAGCGCCGGTCCGATCGTCGGGAGGTCGAGTGCGTTCAGTGTCGCCAGATCCTCGACGTGGATCGCGCACTGCGGGTTACCGATCGATATGTGCTGAAAGCGCCACACGCGCCCGTCGGCGAGCAGTTCGCCACGGCCGTCGCCGGGTCCGTCGGGGAAGTCCTTGGAGCTGAGGCTAGCGTGTCCCATGTCCACACAGCAAGTGTCGGGTCCGGTGATCGTCGGGCGTATCTCGCCGGCGGCTGTGTGGATCGAGAAGACATCCCGATCGGTCCATCCGCGCCGACGCAGATAGAGGATTGCCTCGCGCGCGCCGTTGCCCGACAGCTCGGCCTGCGAGCCGTCGGGATTGTAGATCGTCAAGCGCGCCACATAACGTGGATCGGCAGAGGGGGCGAGCAACAGGACCCCGTCGGCGAACACGCCGAAATGCCCTTCGCAGAGTCTGCGCACGCGCGCGCGGGTGAGCTCGAACGTCAGCTGGTCGCGCTCGAAGATCAGATAGTCGTTGCCGAGCGCCTGCCACTTCTCGAATCTCACGCGTCGCGCTCCGGTGCTCGTGGGTCGTTCTCGGGATAAGCGCGTGGCACGAATCGCGTTTGTGCTCGCCGCCGCGCGCGTACGGTGGCGCGCGAAAGCGGGGCGAATTGTGTCCGCGACACATAGATGCTCATGCGGCGCGAGAGTCTAGGCGTTCGATATCAACCGCGACGTCCTCGGCATCGCGACCCGTCAGGTTGATCGTATGAACGTCGGCGAGCTTGCGCATCCAGGTGAGCTGACGGCGCGCGTAGTTGCGGGTACGGCGCTTCATCGCCTCCACGTCGCCGCGGAGTAGCTCTTCGAAGCCGAGCGCCTTGCGCGCCGTCACGCCAGCGCCGGCCACATGCGCACGCAGCACCTCCTCACGCGCGCCCGCGGCGAGCATCTGCTCCACGCGTGCGTCGATCCGCCGGTAGAGCGCCTCACGCTCCATCACGAGCCCCACCAGCAGGGTTGGGCGTCGCACCTCGTCGGTCCAAAGCTGCGATGGTCCCTCGGGGGGTTCCAATTCCCCAGCGGCCAGCAGCTCGAGCGCGCGCACGACCCGCTGACGGTCGTTGGGATCGATCTCCGCGGCCGCCCACGGGGCTCGCTCGGCAAGGCGAGCGTGCAGCGCGGGTGACCCATGCTGTTCCAGTTCGGCGCTCAGGCGCTCGCGCAACCCGTCCGCTGGCGGCGCGCGCAAGTCAAGCTCTGTGAGCGCCGCACGCAGGTAGAGACCCGTGCCGCCCACCACGATCGGCCTGCGACCCTCAGTGAGCGCGGCGTCGATCTCGGCGTGCGCCAGCTGCGCGTACTGTCCGACGCTGAAGCTCGCGTTGACCGGGAGAAAGGACACCAGGCGGTGCTCGAGCTCTGTTTGCTGTACCGGTGTGGCGACTCCGGTCAGTGTGTGCAGACCGCGATAGACCTGTAGCGCGTCGGCCGACACGGCCACGGGTCGCTCGCCGAGGGCGCGCAGACGCCGCGCGAGTGCGACCGCCACGGCTGTCTTGCCGACGCCGGTCGGTCCAAACAGAGCGACTACACGCACGCGAGAGACCATTCGCGTAGGCTTGCAGCTGATGAAGATCTCTGGTTCGGTCGTACTTCTCACCGGCGCCACCGGCGGACTTGGCCAGGCGATCGCGCGGGCCCTGTCGGCCAAGGGCGCCCAGCTGATCCTCACCGGCCGTCGTGTCGAGCTGCTCGAGCCGCTGGCCGCGGAACTGGGCGCTCGCGCACTCGCGGTGGATCTCGGCGATCCGGAGGAGCTCGACCGTCTGTTGGCGGAGGCCGGGGAGCTCGACATCCTCGTGGCCAATGCCGCACTGCCCGCTAGCGGCATGCTCGACTCGTTCACCGTCGATCAGATCGACCGTGCACTTGACGTGAACCTGCGCGCACCGATCGCGATGGCGCACACACTCGCGCCCGCGATGGTGCAGCGCGGTCGTGGACACTTGCTGTTCATGTCTTCGCTGTCGGGCAAGACCGGCACGGCCGGCAGCTCGATCTACAACGCCACCAAGTTCGGCTTGCGCGGCTTTGCGATGGCGATGCGCGCCGAGTTGCACGGAACCGGCGTCGGCGTATCGGCCGTGTTCCCCGGTTTCATCCGCGAAGCGGGCATGTTCGCCGAGTCAGGCGTGCAGCTACCGACTGGTGTGGGCACGCGCAGTCCCGCGGACGTCGCCAAAGCGGTCGTGACAGCGATCGAGCGCAACCGCGGCGAGCTTGACGTCGCGCCGATCGCACTGCGTCTGGGCTCCGCGTTCTCCGGCATCGCGCCCGAGCTCGCGGCCACAGTCACCCGCAAGACCGGGGGCGAGAAGATCGCCCACCAGTTGGCCGACGGCCAACGCGCCAAGCGGTAGCGCACCATTGGGCGGCGCCATACTGCGTCCTTTCTCCCTTATGTGCTGACTGAGCACACTAGGGTCGGTGCGTCCTTGTCTGGCTTGCCCAATGGTGCGCTACAGGCATTGGGTCTGTAAGAAGCTTCCTACGCAAGCCTTCGGTCTCACTTAGGCGCGCGTTCGGGTCCGCTTAGGGGTGTGCTCCAGCATGGTTCGCGTCAGTCACCCAAGCGATCATCGGAGGTTCGCGTATGAGCAGGGCAAGCATCATCCGGACGGGCATAGTCGTGGGCGCTCTCGCGACCGGCGGCGCGGTGGCGGGCATCGCCGGCGCGGCGGCGGCACCGAGCGCGTCGAGCACTACCCAGTCCACCAGCACGCCGTCGACTACGACCACTGCCCCCAGCACCACCACGCCCAACACGGCGACACCCCAGGGTTCGCACTCACAGGGCGGGGGTAGCGGCCATCCATGTCCCAACATGGGCAGCAAAAGCGGTTCTAGCTCCGAATCGGGCTCCGGCTCGAGCTCGGGCTCCGGCTCGAGCTCGGGCTCGGCCTATGAAGGTGCGGCTCCCGCCGCAGCGACCTACCAGTAGATCCACGCACCCCCGACAGCGGGCGTTAGAGCCTCCCGGACGGTTGCAACAGCCAACCCCGTCCGGGAGGCGGCCCGCCCGAAAGGACCCGCGCCATCACCGATGATGAGGCCGGCGTGGCCGTCAGCTCACAGCGCGGGCCACGAGGCTCTCCTCCCCAGAGAGCGTTTGACTCGTGGCGGCGGTGATCTGTACCTGCGCCAACTCGCCTGGTCTGGCCAGTCCCGCGAAGTTGACCACCTTGTTGTGTCGGGTACGGCCCCGCACGCGCTCGGGGTCGGTGCGCGAAGGGCCTTCGACCAGCACCTCCAACGTGCGACCGACGAACCGCTGCGCACGCTCGTGCGCGCGCCGCTGCACGACCTCCACGAGACGCTCCATGCGCGCCACCTTCACAGGATGAGGCACAATCCCCTCGGTCATCCCCGCCGCCTCGGTGTTCCGACGGGGCGAGAAGACGAACGTGAAAGCGCCGTCGTAGCCGACCTGCTCGGCCACCTGCAGGGTCTGCTCGAAGTCCTCCTCGGTCTCGCCCGGAAAGCCTACGATGATGTCGGTCGTGAGCGCGATATCGGGAATGTGCTCGCGGATCAGCGCCACGCGGTCAAGGTAGCGCTCGCGGTTATAGGTACGGCGCATCGCCTTCAGAATCCGACTCGAGCCCGACTGGAGCGGGAGGTGCACGTGCTCGCACACGCTCGCAAGCTCGGCGTGGGCGCGGATCACGTCCTCACGCATGTCCTTCGGATGGGGACTCGTGTAGCGGATCCGCTCGATACCGTCGATCGCGTCGAGTCGCGCGAGCAGGTTGGCGAATGATTGGGGTTCCCGCCCACCCCGTCCGTCCACGCGTACTCCATTACGGAAACCCCCTGGGGCGTGCCTAAAGGTCCCACGGCGAGCAAGCACCCCATTACGGGGCACACCCTCTGGGACGCGCGCTAGCAGGTCGCGCCCGTAGGAGTTGACGTTCTGGCCCAGCAAGGTCACCTCGCGCACCCCGTCCTGTGCCATCGCGCTCACCTCTCGCACGAGCTCATCGAGGGGGCGCGAGACCTCCCGTCCGCGCGTAGACGGCACGATGCAGTATGCACAGCGGCAGTTGCACCCCACGCTGATCTGCAGCCAACCCTGGAACGGACGCGTGCGCTTTGCCGGCAGATGCCCGGTGAAGCCCTCGAACTCGAAGTACCCCTGCGCGGTCAGCGAGTCACTCGTGAGGAACTCCGCGAGCTTATGGGTCTGTCCGGGACCGAACGCCACGTCCACGAACGGGAAGCGCTCGAAGACCTCCTCCTTGACAGACTGCGCCCAGCAGCCTCCCACCCCCACGACGCGGTCTGGCTGTTCGCGCTTGAGGCGCTTGGCCTCCCCAAGGTGAGCCACGAAGCGGCTGTCAGCGCTCTCGCGGATCGAGCACGTGTTGAACAGGATCAGGTCGGCTTGTCCCCGCTCTGGCGCCTCGCTGTAGCCGAGCGACTCGAGCATTCCCTTCATCCGCTCGGAGTCGTGCTCATTCATCTGGCAGCCAAAAGTCGTGAGATGGTAGCGCTTTGTCATGACTCCACAAGGGTACCGGCGCAAGCGTCCGTCGTCGTTCGCGTCGCTACCCGTCGCTACTCTTTTGGTATGACGGCGAAGGAAAAGTTGCTTGAGGAAGCGCCTGGGTGGACCGATGCGCAGGTCATTGTCGCGCTGCGCGCCGTTGAGATCCAGAGTGGGCTGGCAGCCTATTTCGACAATGAGGCAAAACTCTCGACCAATGAGTTGGACGGGCGTGAGGATCGATGGGCAGAGGCGAACGCCCGCGAGGCTGTCCGCGAAGAGCCTTGGTGAATCGCGGCGCTATCTTCTGGCTTGATCTCGAGGTTGAGGGTCGGCGTCCCGTATGCATTCTCACTCGTGACGCAGCAATCCAGGGACTTCGCAACGTGGTCGTTGCGCTGGTAACGACTCGCATCCGCGGACTTGTCAGCGAGGTGGCGCTGGGCCCCGAGGACGGGATGCCGCGCGAATGCGCGATCTCGCTGGACAATGTGCGTACCGTCCCGAAGGCGCAGCTGACCGAGGAAATAACAAGACTCGGATCAGATCGGATCGACGACCTATGTAGGGCACTTGCGTCCGCGAGCGGGTGCTGACCGTGTGCGCCATCAACATGGCCGCTAGGGCGGCCGCTTGACGGGACCGCCCGGGACCTACACGGCTCTACGCAGCTTGCTTATCTGGCTCTGGTGCCACGCTCAACGGAGCGTCGGCAGCCCCGTCGATCGGGGTCACCTTCTCGCGGTCGATCCCAAGCGCCGCGTATATCTTGTGCTCGATCTCCTTGGCGATCTCCGGGTGGGTCGTTAGGTACGCCTTCGCATTGCCACGGCCCTGCCCGAGGCGCTCGTTGCCGTAGGAGAAGAACGAGCCCGACTTCGACACGATGTTGTGCTCGATCCCGAGATCCACCAGGCAACCCGAAGTGGAGATCCCCTTGCCGAACTCGATGTCAAACTCTGCCTGGCGGAAGGGGGCTGCCACCTTGTTCTTGACGATCTTCACGCGCACGCGGTTGCCGACCGCCTCGGTGCCGTCCTTGAGCGTCTCGATGCGGCGGATGTCAAGGCGCTGGGAGGCGTAGAACTTCAGCGCGCGACCGCCCGGCTGAGTCTCGGGCGAGCCGAACATCACGCCGACCTTTTCGCGGATCTGGTTGGTCAGGATGCAGAGCGTCTGTGTCCTGTTCAGATTGCCCGCGAGCTTGCGCATCGCCTGGGACATCATCCGTGCCTGCGAGCCGACCGTCTGGTCGCCCATCTGGCCCTCGAGCTCCACGCGCGGTGTTAGCGCCGCTACCGAGTCGATCGCAACCACATCCACCGCCCCTGAGCGCACCAACATATCGGCGATCTCGAGCGCCTGCTCACCATAGTCCGGCTGGGAAACAAGCAGCTCATCGATGTCCACGCCGATCTCCCTCGCATACAGCGGGTCCATCGCGTGCTCGGCGTCGATGAACGCGCACACGCCGCCCAGCTTCTGAGCTTCGGCGAGCACGTGGTAGATCAGAGTCGTCTTGCCCGATGACTCAGGGCCGAACACCTCCACAATGCGCCCGCGTGGAACTCCGCCGATACCGAGTGCGAGGTCCAGCGAGAGCGCTCCGGTGGGGATCGCGTCACAGCGAACCTGGGCGCCCTCGTCGCCCATACGCATGACCGAGCCCTTGCCGAACTCGCGCTCGATCTGGCCGAGCGCCCCTTGAAGCGCCGCGTCGCGCGCCTTGGCAGCCTTCTCCTTGTCGGTCACGGCCATCGTCTTACTCCTCCGGTTGAAGTTGAAGCCCTAAAGGTAGACGCAGCTCCGGACGGAAGGATCCGAACAGGTGTTCGTGTTAAGGGCCTACCGAGATAGACCCTTAGAGTGCATGCTGGATCTCGCTGATCTCAGTCGATTGGATAGGACGCCAGCGCTTCGTAGCTGGCCCCTGCTGGCGACAGCCACGAGCGATACAACACCAACTCTCTGGGCACAAACGACAGTGACGGCGTAGGCGGCAAAACACTCCCATGAGGAGTCGTCCCACGACCCATCCGCGCGACCGTAATGTGCGGATGAAAGCGTCGTCTCGCGTGCGTGGTCGGCGCGCCGCCCTGTGCTTCCAGGTCCGACCGCCAGTCGCTCAACTGCTCGATCGCGGCGAGCACATCCGCCTGCAGGCGCGCGAGCTCGCCGCTGTCCTTGTGCAGCTCAACCGCCAACGCCCGCGGGCGTCGTGCCGGCAGCCACAGAGGCGCCCCCAAAGACAGCTTGCCGGGCGGACCGCCGCAAGCCGCGAGCCGCGCGCCGAGCGAGTCGATCTCCCCAGCAGGGCGGTTGCCGAGAAAGCACAGTGTCACATGCAACAGCTCGGGATCGAGCAGTCGCAGCGAAGTCTTGCCACGCACCTGAGCGTCTTGGGCTCTGGTGGCGCTCCGTGCCCAGTCAGCCAGCTGCTCGCGCACATCCCCGGGTGGATCGACCGCCACAAACAAGCGCGCTGTGGGATTCTTGACCATCTACTGAGCGTAAGGGTGAAGGTCTCGATCCTCGAGAGCGTTTATCGCAGGAACGGCCCCTGTGACGCCGGCTCAATACTCTGCTCTGCGTCTCTCTCGCCCAACAGCAAACGGCGGATCAGGTGCATCGCGACCGTCGCGGCACGCTCGCGCACATCGGGCCGTCCTCCCGGTAGGCGCACCGAGCGCGTCAAGTTCGCGTGCTCTGGACCCACGACACACGTCCACACCAGCCCTACGGGCTTCTCCTCACTGCCGCCATCCGGGCCCGCGATTCCGGTTATACCTACCCCCAAATCCGCTCCGAGCCGCTCCCGCGCCCCTTGCGCGAGCGCACGAGCGACCTCCGAGGAGACCGCGCCGTGACGCTCGATCGTCGCGCGTCCCACGCCCACCTGGTCGATCTTCGTCTCGTTGGAGTAGGCAACGACGCCACCGAGCACATACTTCGAAGCGCCGGGAGGGTTGGTCAAGCGCGCCGCCAGCAGACCCCCCGTGCAGGACTCTGCGACCGCGATCGTGCGCGGCGAGCGTAGCTCGCCCGCGGCTTTGTCATTCGACCGATCGCGATCCCCCAGCGCGCCCAAGCGCTCTCCGCGCAGCAACGCAGCCACCTGTTCGTTGACGGTCGTGCCGTCGGTTGAGTAGAGCGTGTCGGCATGGCGCTCGGCCACGATTTGCGCGAACGCGTCATAAGCATCCTGGGCGTCGGGCTCATAGCGAGTTACGATCTCTATCTCGCCTCCGCGCAAGCACGTCGTGATCTCCAGCGCAGCGAGATCCACTCCCTCGCGCTCAACTGCCCTCAGCGTCTCTGCGATCTCCGACTCCGGTATCCCAAACAAGCGCAGCATCCGCTGGCGATACACCCGTGCTCCCGTGACCGCCAAGCGCCACGCCCGGGTTGCGAGCGCCTGACTCCACATCGGCTGTAGCTCGCGTGGCGGACCCGGCAGCACGACGATCGAAGGCCCGTCGCGCCCCTCAGCCGGCGGCACAACCAGTCCCGGCGCCGTGCCGACTGGCTCGAGCACGCTCGCGCCACGTGGGATCGTCGCCTGCTTGCGATTGCCGGCCGCGATCGCGTCATGGTCGAGATCCGGATAGCGCGCCGCGAGCGGGCGCAGGATGTCCGCGATCCGACGCTCCAGCGCCTCATCGAGCACCATCTCCCGACCTTGGAAGCCAGCGACTACCTCCGCCGTCAGGTCATCGGCGGTTGGTCCCAGGCCGCCACTTGTGAGGACGACGTCAAGGCGCTCGCGCGCCATGAACCCCAACGCCGCCTCCAGGTCGGCGGGGCGGTCACCGACGATCATGATGTGGGCAAGGTCAACCCCTACCTCAAAGAGCCTGTCCGAGAGCCACGGGCCGTTGCGATCACGCACCCTGCCCGTCAGCAGCTCGGTTCCGGTGACGAGGATGCCGGCACGGGCCACAGCGCTCATTTGCAAGTCGGCTGCTGGCTCGCCGCGAGCGTGTGACGACCGCTGCTCGTGATCGTGTATCCGATCGCCGACGCCGAAGCCGGCACCGTCATCGCTTTGCCGTTTACATACATCGTCACGGCATTGTTGCCGAGCGTAATTTCAAAGCGCACGGCGTGGTAGGTCACGGGTGTGTAGGGCGGTTGGATGATCACCCCCGGGATCCTCTGCTTACCGTCGTCACCAATCAAACACACGTACACCGGCGCTGACGGTTGCAGCGAGAGGGCCGCACGTCCAGTCGCGCCGGACCGCGAGCCGGTGGACCGTCTGGCGTTCGATGTGCCGTGCCTGGGCCTATGCACGTTGTGCGTGCTCGAGCCGCTCACCGTAGTGGAAGGAGAGCCGCCGCCGCCTTTGCCCGCCAGCAGACCCACTACCAACAGCACGATCAGCACGCCGATCGCTCCAACCGCGAGCATATAGCCACGCGAGGGACCGACGCTGCCGCGGGTCGGCCGCGCGCGCGTCTGGCGAGGGCTCGACACCACCGGCTGATGCTCCAGCTCGCTCGGTTGCTCGAAACGCAGACGATACTCGTTAACGAGTGCCTTATCGTCCAGGCCCAGAGCCTGGGCATACGTACGCAGGAAACTGCGCACGAAAGTAGGCCCTGGAAGCAGATTCCACTCCTCGTTCTCCAAGGCCCGTAGGTACTTCGCGCGGATCTTCGTCTGGGCCTCGATCTCGGACACGTCGATGCGGGCACGCATACGCGCCTCCCGCAGTGTCGCTCCGATCTCTGTCATCTCAGCGCAACAGGCTAGTGACTGTCGCCACCGGAAGTATTATTCGCACTGGAGCCACGCGAGCCGACCAGCTCCACGATCCCATACTACGGGACGATTTGCGTCTCGCATCAAGTGCGCTCAGCTCCCAACATGGGTTGACTGGTCCGCAACCTCGGCGCCGCCAGGCTCACCAAGCATAGTGAGCACCCGCTGCACGTCCCCCTCTCCAATCAAAACCTGTCGCGGCTTTGAGCCCTCATAGCCCGAGATCACACCGCGGCGCTCGAGCATGTCGATCAGCCTGCCCGCACGCGTATAGCCCAAACGCAGACGGCGCTGCAGCATCGACGTAGAGGCCGTCTGCATTTCCGCCACCAATACGATCGCGTCGCGCAGCAACGGATCCTCATCGGGATCGAACTCGTCCACGCCAGTGCCTTCGGGCTCCTGTGGCTCGACCTCCTCCAGCAGCTCTTCGCGTAGTTCTGGCTCGCCCTGACGGCGCCACAGATCTGTGAGCTTCGCGATCTGCGCCTCGTCGATATAGGCGCCCTGGATACGCTGTAGCCGCGAAGACCCCACTGGGCTGAACAGCATGTCCCCCTGCCCCAGCAGCGACTCTGCGCCATTCTGATCGAGGATCACGCGTGAGTCGGTCTGGCTTGAGACCGAGAACGCGATTCGCGAAGGCACGTTGGCCTTGATCATTCCCGTGATCACGTCAACGCGGGGACTCTGCGTGGCGAGCACGAGATGGATCCCGACGGCACGCGCCTTCTGCGCGAGACGGATGATCGAATCCTCCACGTCGGCCGGGGCCACCATCATCAGGTCCGCGAGCTCGTCGATCACGCACAGGATGTAAGGCAGCGGAGCTTCGTCGCGCTGCTCGCGTGCCCTGTTGAGCTCGATCAGGCTGCGCGTGCGCGCCAACGACATGATCCCATAGCGTTGCTCCATCTCGCGCACGAGGTTCTGCAGGGCGTTGGCCGCCATGCGCGGGCTTGTGATCACCGGCGTGAGCAGATGCGGGATCGACTCGTAGTGGTTGAGCTCCACCTGCTTGGGGTCCACCAGCACAAGCCGCAGCTCGTGCGGGGAGGCGCGCAGCAGCACGCTGCACAGCATCGCGTTGATCGCGCCCGACTTACCCGCTCCGGTGGTGCCCGCGACCAGCAGGTGGGGCATCTTCGCGAGGTCCGCGCCGATCGCCTTGCCCGCGACGTCCTTGCCTAGCCACACTGTCAGCGGTGACCAGTCCTTGGGGGGCTGCTGGAACACGTCGCCGAGCCTGACCATGCGTCGCTTGGCGTTTGGCACCTCGACTCCAACCGCCTGCTTACCGGGGATTGGAGCCAGGATCCGGATGTCGGTGGCGGCCAGCGCATAGGCCAGGTCGTCCTTGAGCTGGGCGACCTTCCCCACCTTGGTACCCGGCGCGAGCCGCAGCTCATAACGTGTGATGTGGGGTCCGGCGACCGTGCCGATCACCTTCGCCTGCACCCCGAAATGACCAAGTGCCTCGACCAGGCTGGTGGCCGTGCGCTCCTGCCCGGCGGTGTCGGGGCGTGACTGCTCGGCGGTGGAGCGCGTCAGGATGCGCTCGGCTGCCGGCAGCTCCCACACAAAGTTCGGGTCGTCTGTCACCACATCGCGCAAGCGTCCCTGCGGTGTGAGCGTCAACTCATCCAACGGCTCTGTGACGGCGGAGTCCTCCGTCGTGTGCTGCTCGCCTGGGCGCGGATCGACAGCGGCAAACGAGCCGTCCTGCTCCTTTTTGGATTCTGGATCGTGCTCATAGTCGGGGTCGGCGGACTGCTCCAGCGCTTCCACGCCCGCGTCCCATGAACCGGCCTCGCCGAGGCCGGGCGCCAGTCCATCTACCGATGGCGCCTCGACATGCGTGGCGCGCACGATCAGCTGCTCAGGGGAGGGATCGGGCGGTTGTATCGTAGTCCCGTCCGCGCTTGCCGAGCCGGGCTGCTTGCGCGCCGCGCGCTCGTCCCGCAGACCCTGAGAAGCGCGTTCGAGCGCCGCGGCGCGCGCGCGGACCACCCGCGTTGTATCAACAATGCCATTGCCGGTCGCGCGCATCACCGCTGCCAGCGACGCGCCGGTCAGCAACACGACGCCAACCAGCGCGAGGAACACGACGAGAATGCCCACTCCCACGCTCTGCACAAGCCGGTGGGCGCTCCAGTAGAGCGCCTGCCCAACGATCCCGCCATGGGTTTGCAGGAAAGTCGAGTGCCATTGGGCTGACACGGGCCCGTGCGCCGGCGTTCCACTGCTGAGGCCGAGCGTGCCTGCTGCCAGCGCGAGCGTCACGGCCGCGAACAAACACAGGCCACCTGTGCGCAGAGGCCGCCGGGTGGGGATCATTTGTGCAAGCAGCAGCGCGCCTCCGCCCACGATCAGCGCCACCGGGGCCAACGACCTCGCTTCGCCGACGCACCACCCGAGCGCCACTGCCAGACCGTGCCCCACGCGCCCGCCGTTCCAATGGCCGTACAGGACGAAGCCCATGAACACACCGACGGCCACGAGGCCGAGGCCGAGCACGTCGCGTTGATTCTGGTCCAGCACCGGCCAGCGCGGCGAGAATCGATCGAACAGAGCGCCGGCTCCGCGCCGCCCACGGCGCCGTGAGCGAGATCTCGAATTCGCCCGTCGCTGCGCCGGCTTGCGGCGCGCCGGCTGACGCTTGGCGCTCTTGCGGGTGCTTGCCATCACGCGCAGGCTTCGACGCCGGTGCGCGAGAACCTGCTTGGCGCCCGGTCGAGGTGTTTGAGATTGCCCACGCCGACGGGTCTCAGTCGGTGCGATATGTGTAGCGCAGAACCGGTTATCTATGCTGAGACCCTTACTATCGCTTTAGTGCAAAGCGCTACATACATGGATTGACATGACCGATTTTACCCGTGCCCCCCGCGTGCTCGTCGTCGAGGACGACGAGGACATCGCCCAAGCCCTGCAACGCTCGCTGCGCATGGAGGGTTATGAGGTGCGCGCCGCGGCCGACGGCAGCGCCGCGCTCGAGCACGGCCGCACGTTCGCCCCCGACCTCGTGATCCTCGACCTCGGACTCCCCGAGCTCGACGGGATCGAGGTGGCGCGCCGACTGCGCGATAACGACGACGTGCCGATCCTGATCCTCACCGCCCGTGACGCGCTCGAGTCGCGTGTCGAGGGACTCGACGCCGGCGCCGATGACTATCTCGTCAAGCCCTTCGAGCGCCAAGAGCTGCTCGCCCGCATGCGCGCGCTGCTACGGCGCCGTCCGCCGCGTGGATCGGCGCCGTTGCGGGTCGGCGATCTCTCGCTGAATGTCGACACGCACGAAATCAGCCGTGCCGATCGTTCGATCGAGCTCACCCAACGTGAGTTTGAGTTGCTCGAATATCTGATGCGCAACGAGCGAATCGTGATCTCCCGTCAGCGCCTGCTCGACGAGGTTTGGGGCTATGACCCATTCTCCACCACCAACACGATCGAGGTGTTCGTCTCAAACCTGCGCCGCAAGCTCGAGGCCGAGGGAGAGCCGCGTCTGTTGCACACGATTCGCGGGGCGGGATACGTCCTCCGCGCCTAGTCAATCCCTGGCGCGCCTCGGCGCGCGTGTGTCTGCCACATTTGACCGCCAGCCGATCCGTGTGCGTCTGGCGGGTGTTTCGGCGCTGCTGACGTTCACGATCCTGTGCGCGTTCGCGCTCGTCGTCGGTTCGCTCACCGTCCATCGCATCCGCTCGGACTTCGACCAGCAGGTCCTCCAAACCGGCGAACAGATCACCGCTCAGCTGCACGTCACTGTCAAAAGCACCAACTACACCGAACTAGAAGTCGAACCGACGCTCGTCGAGCTGGCCGACATCGCGGGTGCTCACCCCGTGATCAAGGTGCTCGCCGAAGGAGGGGCGGTGATCGCGCAGACGCCAAGCGAGGCCCCTGCGCTTGGTGTCCCTCAGAGCAAGCTGGTAACCGTGCACGGGTATGCGGTCGTCAGTCATCCCTCAGCGGTCCGTATCGCCGGCACCGACGAGCCCCTCGGTGTGATCTATGTGCAGTATGGACGACCCATGTCCGACGTGGACGCCACGATCGCGCGCGTGGAGCTGTTGCTTGTGCTCGGTGTGCTCGCCGGCACAGCGCTCGCTCTGCTCGCGGGCATGACGATCGCGCGCCGAGCGATGACACCGATCGCCGAGCTGACGAGCACCGCCGAGGAGATCGCGCGCACGCGCGACCCGTCTCGCAGGATCCCCGAACCACAGGCCGACGACGAGGTCTCAGAGCTCGCGCGCACACTCGGCGGCATGTTGCGCGAGCTAGATGCCGCCCACGCCGAGACCGAGGCGACGCTGGCCCGTCAGCGCCAGTTCGTGGCCGACGCCTCACACGAGCTGCGCACACCGCTGACCAGTGTGCTCGCGAACCTCGAGCTACTCGCGGAGTCTTTGCAAGGCGAGGAGGCCGACGCGGCGCGCTCAGCGCTGCGCTCTTCAAGGCGCATGCGTAGACTGGTGGCTGACCTGTTGCTGCTCGCTCGCACAGACGTGGGTCGTGTTGTGCGGCGTGAGCCATGTGACTTGGCGCAGGTCGTGGTGGAAGCCACCGCCGAGCTCGGGCCCGTCAGCGCCGAGCACGAGATCTCCCTCGACGTTCGTCCGATGGTCGTGCAGGCCGCGCGCGATGAGCTCCACCGTCTCGTGATCAACTTGATCGAGAACGCCCTGCGCCACACTGCCCCCGGCACGGAGATCCGCGTATCAACAGATGTGGCGCCCACCGGCAAGGCGCGGTTGACGGTGGAGGATGATGGCCCCGGTGTGCCGGAGCGTCTGGTCTCCACCCTGTTCGAGCGTTTCGTGCGTGGCGCCGGCGACCGTGGCGGCTCGTTCGGGCTCGGTCTCGCGATCGTCCAAGCCGTGGCCGAGTCTCATGGCGGGTCGGTCGCGCTCGAGCAGACACACCCTGGAACCGAGCACCCCGGCGCCCGCTTCGTCGTGACGCTGCCAGTCACTCCACCAGCTTCTAGGACGTCGTATGAGCAAACGGGGCAAGGACGCAGCGAGCGTGGTGTGCTCAGCACATGAGTTGGCCGATTGGGGATCCCGTCGATCACCAATCGGTAGGACGCAGCACCGTGCCGCTCAGACGACGTCCTAGACCTCCACGACGACGGGGAGCACCATAGGGCGGCGACGCAAGCGGTCATAGACTAGTCCTGCCAGATCGTCGTGCAACAGCTGTTGGAGCAGGTCGATCTCGCGGATCTCCTCACTGGCCGCACGGGCCAGCGTGGAGTCAACGGTTGCGCGGATCTCCTCGATTAGCTCGCCGGCCTCGTCCATGAACGGCACGCCACGGAAGATCACCTCCGGATCGGCCACCGAGCGCCCGTCCTGCTCGGCGACCGTGACCACCACGATGAAGATTCCGTCGGCTGAGAGCATCCGGCGGTCGCGCAACGCGACATCCGCCATGTCGCCGATCTCGACGCCGTTGACAAACACCATCCCCGACTGCTCGTGCTCTTTGAAGCGCGCGCCGCGCTCGTCGATGTCCAGCGGCAGCCCATTCTCGCCCTGGAAGATGTCCTCGGGCGCGATGCCCACCGCTTCGGCCAGCTGGGCGTGTAGGCGCAAACGCTTGAAGTCGCCGTGGAACGGCATCACGTAGCGCGGTTTGACGAGGTTGAGCATCAGCTTGACCTCCTCCGCGTAGCCGTGCCCGGAGGCGTGCACCGGCGCGTCCTGGGCGGTAACCACGTCACAGCCGATGTGGTAGAGCCGATCGATCGTCTCGTTGACAGCGCGCTCGTTGCCGGGCACCGGCGTGGCGGAGAACACCACCGTGTCGCCATGGCGCAGCTTCACCTGGGGATGGTCGCGGTAGGCCATGCGTCGCAGCGCCGACAGAGGCTCGCCCTGGGAGCCGGTCGAGATGATCACCATGCGCTCGTCGGGGAAGTTTTCGATCTCGCGCGTGCCAACGAGGATCCCCTCCGGCAGCTCCACATGGCCGAGCGTGCGTCCGATGCCGACGTTCTTGCGCATCGAGCGGCCCACGAGTGACACCTTGCGCCCCAGCGCGGCGGCGGCGTCGATCACCTGCTGCACACGGTGGATGTTCGAAGCGAAGCTGGTCACCACGATGCGGCCCTCACAGCGGGCGAACGCTTCCTCCAGGTGTGGACCCACGAGCGACTCCGACGGCGAGAACCCCTTGCGGTTGACGTTCGTGGAGTCCCCGCACAACAGCAACACGCCCTCACGGCCGAGTTCCGCAAGGCGCGACATGTCCGCCGGTGGGCCATCCACGGGGGTTTGGTCGAACTTGTAGTCGCCGGTGACCAGCACGCTGCCGAGATCAGTGCCGAGCGCGACCGCGCTCGCGTCGGGGATCGAGTGGGTCATGTGGATCAGCTCCAGCGAGAACGGGCCGAGCTCGAGCATCTCACCGGCCGCGACGTCGTTCAGATCGACATCGCGCAGCTTGTGCTCTTCGAGCTTGGAGCGCGCCATCGCGATCGTAAGCGGGCCGCCGTACACCGGTGGCGCGTCGTGCTGACCCAGCTCGCGAATCACCCACGGCAGCGCGCCGAGATGATCCTCGTGGCCGTGGGTCACGACGATCGCCTCGATGTCCTGCGCGCGCTCGCGCAAGTATGAGAAGTCAGGCAGCACCAGGTCGATCCCGACCATCTCGGGCGTTGGAAAGCGCAGGCCGACATCCACCACGACGATCCGCCCGTCGTACTCGACGACGGTCATGTTCTTGCCGATCTCACCCAGCCCACCGAGGGGCAGGATTCTTAGATCGTTCACGCGTGCGCGCTCGCTGACCGATCTGTGATCGGTAGGCCGTGGCGCACGAGCATGTCCCGCACAGCCGCAAGCTCGTGCTCGTCGGCCTCGATCAGCGGCAGGCGCAGACCACCGACTTTGTGGCCCAGCATGTTGAGCGCCGCCTTCGTGCAGGTTGGGCTGGCGGTCATGAACAGCGTCTCGTACACGTCCTGCAAGCTTGTGTCGATCTCGGCGCGATGCTCGGGATGCTCGACCATGCGGCGCATCTGATCGCCCACGATGTGGCTTGCGACGCTAATGCCGCCGGCGCCGCCCATGTCGAGCGTGCGCGCGAAGCTTGGGTCGTTGCCGGTGTACAGCGTCAGCCCGTCGATCAGCTGCAGCTGGTCGTCGTTGGATTGCTTCACACCGTCGATGTGTTCGATCTGAGCGAGCCGCGTGAGCAGCTCGGGACCCATGTTGACGGCCGTGCGGGCCGGGATGTTGTAGAGCAAGATCGGCCTATCGGTAGCCCTGGCGACCGCTTCGTAGTGAGCCACAATCCCGCGCGCGCTCGGCTTGTTGTAATAGGGCGTCACGCTCAGCGTCGCGTCCACACCGAGCTCGGTGGCCGCCTCGGTCAGGTGCACCGCGTGGCGCGTGTCGTTGGAGCCGGTGCCGCCCACCACGGTGGCGCGCCCACCCCGGCCTTCAGGCAGGGTCGGGCGCTCGCGTACGGCCAGATCGATCACGCCGAGGTGTTCCTCATCGGTCAGCGTCGCCGCCTCGCCGGTCGTGCCGCACACCACAAAACCATCGGAGCCGTGCTCGGCGAGGTAGGCCATCAGCGCCACAAACGACTCCTCGTCCACACGGCCCTGCTCGTCGAACGGCGTGACTATCGCCGTGAGGATCGTGCCGAGGCCGCCAGCGCGGTCTCGGCCATGGGAGATGCCCTCCAGGGTGCTCATCGCTTGCAGTATTCCATGCCGCTCGGCAACATTGCGGCCCTTCAGCGCTCGTGAAAGAGAAGATGCTCGAGCCCCACGGTCGGTGAGCTCTGAAGCGTTCCCACACTGCGAATTGCCAGCAGAACTCCGGGCATGAACGATTCGCGACCGGTCGTGTCGTGGCGGATCGTGAGGGTCTGCGCCAAGTCGCCGAGGATGACCTCCTGGTTTGCCACCAACCCCGGCAGGCGCACGGAATGGATCGGCGGCGACTCGCCGCCGGATGCCTCGGCCATCAGTCGCGCGGTGCGCGCCGCGGTGCCGCTAGGGGCGTCGAGCTTGCGGTCGTGGTGTAGCTCCACGATCTCGGCCTTCGGCATGTATCGTGCGGCCTCCACGGCGAAGCGCATCATCAGTACCGCTCCGATCGCGAAATTGGGTGCTATGAAGATGTTTGCCGCTGGACGCTCGGGATTTTCCGCGGCGATCGCGCGCGCGCGCTCGCCCAGCGCGTTGACGTCAAAGCCGGTCGTGCCGATCACGACGTGCGCACCGGCCCCTACGCACTCGAGCGCGTTGGCGAGCGCGGTGTCCGGACGGGTGAAATCGACGACCACCTCCGGCGTGTCCTGCACCAACATCTGCTTCAGGGATCGCTCCAGCAGCGGGTCCGCCCGACCCACGAGCTCCAGATCGGCGGCGGCTAGCACGGCGGCGCACACCGTTTCGCCCATCCTCCCCGCGGCGCCGGCAACGGCCACGCGGATCACGACGCCACGCCTTCGCTCGCAAGCGGTGCGAGCGCCGTGTCGAACGTGTCTTTGTCCGAGCCCACGCCTGCTACCGACAGCCGCTCGCGCGCAAACAGGTCGCTCGCCAACTCGTGCAGGTCCGGCAGCTCGACGGCGTCGATCCGATCGACGATCTCATCCACTGAGAGGATCGGTAGCTCACTCAGCAGCGAGGCCCCGAGCCGATTCATCCGTGCCGCGGTGGACTCCAGCGACAGCACTACGCGCCCCTTGACGTTCTCGCGCGAGCGGGTCAGCTCCTGCTCGCTGGCTGGATCCTCCGCGAAGCGCTCCAGCTCGCTCGCGATCGTCGTGATCGCCTCGGCGAGGTTGTCCGGACGGGTGCCCACATACAGACCGACCTCGCCGGTGTGGGCGTGCAGGTTGGAGAAGCAGAACACCGAGTAGGCCAGGCCGCGCTTCTCGCGCACCTCCTGGAATAGGCGCGAGGAGGAAGTGCCGCCCAGCACACCTTCCAGCACGCGCAGCGCAAAGCGCCGCTCGTCGTCGCGCGCTATCCCGCGACCTCCAAGGCACACGTGGTACTGCTCGGTGTCCTTGCGCAGGAAGCGCACGCGCCGTTCAAACGAGGGGACGCTCGTGTGCGCCGGCGCCCGCGCTCCCCGCGGATCGACGGTTTGACTCGAAGGGCTTGACGGCGCGCCAGCTTGCACCATCTCCACCAGCTCGTCGTGATCCACCGAGCCCGCCGCAGCCACCACGATCTGATCTGGCCGGTAGCGTGTGGCGTGAAACTCGCGCAGTCCGTCCAGCTCGACTGAGCGCACGACCTCGGCGCGTCCGATCACTGCGCGGCCGAGTGGATGCGCTCCGAACACCGCCTCGCCGAGCACGTCGAACACTCGGTCCTGGGGATCGTCTTCGTACATCGCGATCTCCTCCAGCACCACCTCGCGCTCGGCCGCCAGCTCTTCGAAGCGCGGCTTCCACAACATCTCCCCCATCACGCTCAGCGCGCGCTCCAGATGACGGTCCAGCACACGCGTGTACAGCGAGGTCGTTTCGCGGTCGGTGCCCGCGTTGATCTCTGCGCCCATCGCGTCGAAGATCTGGTCGATCTCCTCCGAGCGGTAGCTGTCGGTCCCGCGGAACAGCATGTGCTCCAGCAGGTGCGACAGGCCGGCCTGCTCTTCGGACTCCATCGCGGAGCCCGTGCCGATCCAAAAACCGAGCGCCACCGAGCGCACGTTCTCCATGCGCTCGGTGACCACTCGCACGCCGTTCTCCAGCGTGGTTATCCGATGTTGAGGCAACCCGTGGGGCCGGATCGGCTCTCAGTCGCGGTCGCGACCGCCGTGGCGCGGACGACCGGAGCCGCGGTCGCCGCTAGATCGGGCCCCACCCCCCCCACCCGCCCGGCCCTCGCGGCCGTTGCGGTTGCCGTCACGGTCACGCGGAGGACGTCCGCCGCCGCCGCCCACCGCAGCGAGTTCCTCGACGCTCTTGCCGGCGATCTCGGGGTCCTCGGCCAGACGCAGGCCGATGCGCCCGCGCTCGCGGTTGACCTCGACCACGCGCACGTTGATCTCATCGCCCTTGTTGAGCACGTCCTCGACTGTGTCCACGCGCTGTCCGGGTGACACGTTTGAGATGTGCAGCAACCCGTCGGTGCCCTTGGAGAGCTCTACGAACGCGCCGAAGGTGGTCGTCTTGACGACCTTGCCGAGGAACTCGTCGCCGACCTCGACCTCCTTCATCATCGTGCGGATGCGCTCCACCAGTGCCTCGCCGAGCGTGCCGTTGGCCGAGTACACCAGCACCTGACCCTCGTCGTTGACGTCGATTTGCGATTCGAACTCCTCGGAGAGACCGCGAATCGTTTCGCCACCCTTGCCGATCAGCATGCCGATCTGGCTCGGGTCGATCTGGATCGTTTGGATGCGCGGAGCGTGCTGGGAGAGCTGCGCGCGCGGGCCCTGGATGACGTCGGCCATCTTGGCGAGGATGAACGTGCGCGCCTTGTGCGCTTGGGTCAGCGCGTCTTTGAGGATCTCAAACGTGACGCCTGAGATCTTGATGTCCATCTGCAGCGCCGTGATGCCCCGATCGGTGCCGGCCACCTTGAAGTCCATGTCTCCGAGATGGTCCTCGACGCCCGCGATGTCGGTGAGCACGATGTAGTCCTCGCCCTCCTTGATCAGGCCCATCGCGATACCCGCCACAGGGCGGGAGATCGGCACGCCCGCGTCCATCAGCGACAGCGAAGAGCCGCACACCGAGGCCATCGAGGAAGAGCCGTTTGACTCGAAGATGTCTGAGACGACGCGAATCGTGTAGGGGAAATCCTCGATCGAGGGGATCACCGGCACGAGCGCGCGCTCTGCCAGCGCACCGTGGCCGATGTCGCGGCGCTTGGGGCCTAGACGCCCCGCCTCCCCGACCGAGAACGGCGGGAAGTTGTAGTGGTGGAAGTAGTACTTCTTGGTCTGCAGCCCGAGCGTGTCGAGGCGCATCTCCTCCTTGAGCGTGCCCAGCGCCGCGGCGCTGAGCGCCTGCGTTTGCCCGCGCGTGAACAGCGCCGAGCCGTGTGTGCGCGGCGTGACGCCGACTTCGATCGTGATGTCGCGGATCTCGTCCTCCGCGCGACCGTCGGGACGCTTCTTGTGCACCGCGATGCGCTCGCGGATGATCGCCTTCTCGAGCTTGTCGAACGCCAGTTGCGCTTGCGCGCGACGCTCTTTGGCGGACTTCTGCTCCTCATCGCCTGCACCCTCGGGCGCGGCGGCGCCGTACTGCTCGAGGATCGCGCTCTCGACCGCCTTGCACGCGTCCTGGCGCTCGAGCTTGTCCTCGACCTGGGTGGCCTGGTCGAGCGCCGCGCCGTGCGATGCCTTCACGTCGGCGAGCAGCTGCTCGTCGACTTTCGGCGCCTCGATCGGGGTCTTGTCCTTGCCGACCTGCTCGCGCAGTTCGTGCTGCAGCGCACAGATCTTCTTGATCTCCGAGTGGGCGATGTCGAGCGCGTCGAGGATCTCGGCCTCGGAGATCTCGTTCGCGCCGGCCTCCACCATCAGGATCGCGTCCTCAGAGCCCGCGACCACGAGGTCGAGGTCCGAGTTCTCAAGCAGATCCTCCTCGGGCGGGTTGACGACGAAGTTGCCGTCGATCTTGCCGATCCGCACCGCGCCGACCGGACCGGCGAACGGGACATTGGAGATCATCAGCGCCGCGGAGGCGCCGTTCATGGCGAGGATGTCATACGGGTGCACGTGATCCACGGAGATCGGGATCGCCACGAGATGGGTCTCGTAGTTCCAGCCCTTGGTGAACAGCGGGCGTAGCGGACGGTCGATCATGCGCGCTGTGAGCGTCGCCTTCTCACCCGAGCGCCCCTCGCGCTTGAAGAACGAGCCGGGGATCTTCCCGGCGGAGTACATGCGCTCCTCGACGTCCACCGTCAAGGGCAGGAAATCCACGTCGCGCTGGCCACCGGCCGTCGCTGTGGAGAGAACCATCGTGTCGCCCTGGCGGACGACCACTGCGCCGGAGGCCTGCTTGGCCATCCTGCCGGTCTCAAACGAGATCTCACTACCCGCGATCTCCACGGAAACCCGCGTAACGGCGTTGCTACTCATATTGACTACCTTCCCTCTCCACCCGACCCAGTCCTGTGGACTGTGTGCCCTCGGCGGAGCCGTTTTCTTTTATTTTTGTATCCGAACGCAAGCAGCTTAGCGGACGCCCGCTCCGTTCCGTTGTTCTTCTTTCGGGAAGACCGCGCCGCATGCGGCGCGGTCCCGGGCCGCACATGTGCGGCCCGGCCGGTCGGTGCATGCACCGACCGGTACATAGAGACGCGCCATACGCACCGACCGGTTCCCGAGGCTCACATAAGGTGCATGCACGACCCGGAACAGCAGAGTCGCTATACGTTTTTGAGGCCGCCGAGGATCATGTGCACGCCGGGTAGATCGGCTGGCGAAGGCGCCTGATAGCTCCAACCCACGACGCCGTCCGGTCCGAGGATCACAAGCGCCCGCTGGGGAAAGCCGCCGTGGTGCAGCACTCCGAAGACCGTGCACGCGGCGCCCTTGGGCTCGAAGTCAGACAGCTGCGCGATACTCACGCCCAGCTTCTCGCGGAACGCTTTCTGGGCCCAGGTGGAGTCGCAGGAGACGCCGTAGATGTCTGCGCCCTGGGCGGTGATCTCCGCCAGCGACTGCTCGTAGACCTGCAGCTGGTCGGTGCACACAGGGCTGAACGCGAACGGGTAGAACACCAGCACGGTCTTCTTGCCCTGCAGATCGGCCTCGGTGAAGTCCTCGCCGCTTTCGGCGGCCAGCTTGAACGCGGGGACCTTCGTTCCCGGCGCCAACACGGTGGACGCTGAATCGGTGGCGCTCATCGTGACCGTGCCCTCGGGCTACTTGCGCAGCCCGAGCTCCTTGATCAGCGCGCGATAGCCCTCGAGGTCCTTGCGCTGCAGGTAGTCGAGGAAACGGCGACGCTGTCCCACCAGCATCAACAGCCCGCGGCGCGAGTGGTGATCCTTCTTCTGTTCGCGCAGATGCTCGGTCAGGTGGTTGATGCGCTCGGTCAGCAACGCCACCTGAACCTTGGTGTTGCCGGTGTCCTCTACGCCGGAGCCGAACTTGACGGCGAGCTCGCGCTTACGCTCTGTGGTGATCGTCATAGCGGCCGCACAGGCTAGCAGCCCGAGAACTATGCGCTCTGCGCGGGCGCGTGGGCGGCAACGAGCTCGCGTGTCTTCTCAACGTCGCGGTGCATCTGCTCGATGAGCTGCACCGCCGATTGAAAGCGTCGCTCACCGCGTAGGCGCGCGAGAAAGTCCAGTCGCAGCTGCTGTCCGTAGAGGTCGCCTTCGAAGTCAAGTATGTGCGCCTCGATCAACTCACCGCGACCGCTCTCGAACGTGGGACGCACACCGATGTTCACCGCGGCTGCAAGCCCGCTCGCTCGCTCGCGCCCTTTAGGGTGTGCCGCAGAGGGCGCGCTTGCGGGGACGTCCGCGAGGCACGCATACACACCGTGGCCGGGACACACGAGCGCGTCGTCGGGAATCAGGTTGGCGGTCGGGAAGCCCAGCTCGCGGCCTCGCTCGTCGCCGTGCACAACCTCTCCGCGCAGCTGGAAGGGCGCGCCGAGGAAGCGCGTGGCACTCGCGACCTCGCCCGCGAGCACCAGACCCCGGATGTGGCTGGATGAGACGATCTCCCCGTCGACCTCCAGCAGCGGGGTCACACGCGTGGAGAAACGCTCGTCTTCGGCGAGCATCTGCGGGTCGCCCTTGGCACGGTTGCCGAAACGGAAGTTCTCGCCGACCGACACGTACGTCGCTGCGAGCGCCCCCACGAGCACATCGTCGATGAACTCCTGGGCGCTGCGTTTGGCGAACGCCGCGTCGAAAGGGATCACGATCAGCTCGCTCACGCCCAGCGCCTCGATCAGCTCTGCCTTGGCCTGTAGGTCGGTGAGCAGCTTCGGGGTGTGCTGCGGCGCCACAACAGCCGAAGGGTGCGGGTCGAATGTCAGCACGCTGTCGGAGCCGCGGATCACCTCACGATGGCCGAGATGCACGCCGTCGAATGAACCAACCGCCACGCGTCGCTCTTTGCCCTGTACCGCAGGCAGCCGAGTGATCTTCACGCCCGCAAGCCTACGTCACGGGTCGCTTGAGCGCTTGCGCACCGCTCGCAAGCGCGCATCGAAACGCTCAGCGCAGGCAACGGCCTGCGCGATGGTGCGCAGCGGAGGGTTCTCCCACACCGTGTCGCGCGCCGGCGGAGGCACGGCATCCTCTACGGCGAATGGGCCGATCTCGGTGCGTCTGAGCGCTTCGCAGTAAGCGTCGCCGAGGTCCGCTATCAGCGAGCGCACGTACGTCCCGGAGGAGCACTCGATCAGATAGCCGGCGCGAACCGGCGCGCCCGGCTGAGTGGGTCGATCGCGCCAACGCTGCTCAAAGCGGCTGACGGTGACGATCCGCTCCGGCATCTGGAAACTCTCTCCGCGTCGCGCCTTGCGATAGGCGCGCTCGCCTCCTATCTTCACCGCCGAGTAGATCGGCGGTCGCTGGCGGATCTGCCCGGTCGGGAGCTGCGGGGGATCGGGCGGGAAGCGTCCCGTCTCTGTCAGCTCGCCCTCCGGATCGCCAGTGCTCGAGCGCACGCCAAGCCTCGCCACCGTCTCATAGCGCTTGGGGAGTTCCATCATCCGGCGTTGTACGCGCGTCGCCGCTCCGACGAGCACGATCAAGAGCCCGCTCGCAAATGGGTCGAGCGTTCCGGCGTGACCGGTCTTCGCGCCCGCCAGCGCGCGTCGTACTGACGCGACCACATCGTGGGAAGTGATCCCGACGGGCTTGTCGATCAGCAGGACGCCGTCGGTCAAGCGAGCGTGGGAACCGGCGGCCCGTTCGACGCCGAATGCAGTTGTGTGGCTATCTCATGGCGCAGCAACCCGATCAGCTGCTCGACCTCGAGTGTCGTGGAGAAGCCCGCTGCCCGACGGTGCCCGCCGCCGCCCTGTGTGCGCGCGATCGCCGACACGTCAACATCATTGCCGGTGGCGCGCAGCGACACCTTGCGCTTGCCGACGCTCGCGCGCGCGGTCAGCTCACGGATCAGCACGGCCACCTTCGTGCCGGCTATCGAGCGCAGATGATCGACTATCCCCTCGGAGAAGCTTTCCTCAGCGCCGACCCGCTCGAAGTCCTCGGCGTCCAGCGCCACCAGTGTCAGCGCGCCCGCGTCAAAGCGTTGAACGCGCTCGAGCGCTATCCCGAGCAGGGTGAGCTTGGCAAGCGGCATCTCCTCATACAGTCGTGTGTACACGCCCGGCGCGTTCACGCCGGCCGCGAGCAGCTCTGCCGCCATCCGGTGGGCGCGGGGACCGGTGTTCTCGTACATGAACCGCCCCGTGTCGGTCACAAGCGCTACATACAGCGCCTCGGCCATCACCATGCTCGGCGCGACGTCGAGGCCATTCATGAGGTCCCACACGATCTCCGCGGTGCACGACGCCGAGGGGTCTACGAGATTGAGCGAGCCAAACAACGTGTTGTCGTGGTGGTGGTCGATATTCAACAGGTGCGCCCCGTGCTGGAGCACGGCCGCCGGATTGCGGTCGATGTTGCCGCAGTCGAGCATCACCACGGTGCGTCTCTCGATATTGGCGGGAGCCATCTGGATGGCGTGCTCCAGCGCCGTGCAACGATACTCGCGTGGAAGCGGAAGGTCGCTCGAGGCGATGAACATCTCGGAGTCCTTGCCGAGCGCCGTGAGCAACCCGTGCATCCCGATCAGCGAGCCAAGCGCGTCGCCGTCGGGGTTCTCGTGGGTCGCGACGACAAAGCACGAATCCCTGCGCACACGCTCGAGCACCAGCTCACGCGTCTGCGCGAAAGTTGGTCGCTCGCTCATGCTCACTTCGACTCCTCATCAGGCTCGTGCACCGGTGTGGACTGGTTCTCCAGCGCGCTGCTAGATCTATGTACGGTGTCGATCTCTCTCTCGATCAGCGCGTCGAGGCGCATCGCGCGGTCGGTCGTGTCGTCATAGGAAAACTCGAGCGTGGGGGTGCGCCTCAAATGCAGCTCTCCCGCGATCCGGCGTTGCAGATAACCATGAGCGCTGCGCAGCCCATCCATCGTGTCCTCGCGTGTGTGCGAGGATCCCAGCACACTCACGTACACGCGGGCATGACTCAGGTCAGCGCTGGTCCTGACGTCTGTCACGGTCACGAATCCCACCCTAGGGTCCTTCAAGTCTGAGGCCACCGCGTCTCCGATCACCTGTCTGATTGCCTCGTTCACACGGCGCATGCGGCTGATGCGGTCGACTGGCGGCGCGATACTGCGTCCTCGGTCGCTCACGTGCCTACTTAGCACGCTTCGCTCCCTGCGTCCTTGTCTCGCTTGCCATTCGACCGCCTCAGCAGCTTGTTTTTCTCCCTTTCCACGAGAGATCCTACCCGTCCCTGTCCCTCGAAGCATCCGAGCTGCACGGCCGCTTGCATGAGCAACAGGCCCATGCGCACAAACCCAGCCTCAGGCTAGCTGACGCTCTTGCAGGCGCGTCTCATAAGTCTCCAGGATGTCGCCTGCGCGCAGGTCCTGGAAGTTGGTGAGCACGATCCCGCACTCGTAGCCCGCCGTGACCTCGCGCGCGTCCTCGTTGAAGCGGCGCAGGCTCGCGATCGTGGTGTCGTAGATAACCGTGCCCTCGCGCACCACCCGCACACGGGCTCCGCGCGTGACCTTGCCCTCGCTGACATGCGAGCCCGCGATCACGCCGATGCGTGACGCTCTGAAGAGCTGGCGCACCTCCGCTTGGCCGAGCGAGGTCTCGACCTCGGTGGGCTCGAGCATGCCCTGCATCGCGGCACGGAGCTCCTCGATCGCGCGATAGATCACCGAGTAGGAGCGAATCTCCACTCCCTCTCGCTCGGCCAGTTGACGTGCGTCCTGGACGGGACGCACGTTGAAGGCCAGGATCAGCCCGGAGGAGGCGGACGCGAGCATCACGTCGGACTCGTTGATGCCACCTACGCCACGGTGAATGATGTTCACCGAGACCTCGTCCTGCGGCAGCTTCGCGATCTCGTCCTCGATCGCCTCCAGCGATCCAGCGACATCGGCCTTGATGACGAGGCTGAGCTCCTTGACGGTGCCTTCCTGGGCGAGCTTGAACACGTCCTCGAGCGACACCTTGCGCCCGGAGCGGCGCGCGAGCGCCTCGGTCTTCAGGCGGTTGGCGCGCTCGCCCGCGAGCTGTCTGGCGCGGCGCTCGTTCTCCACCGCGCGCACAAATTCGCCGGCCTCGGGGACTCCGTCGAAGCCGAGCACCTCGACCGGCTCGCCGGGTTCCGCCCGCTTCACGCGTGCCCCGATGAAATTGTGCATCGCGCGCACCCGACCAAAACTGGCGCCCGCAACGAGCGCGTCGCCCACTTCGAGCGTGCCGCGCTGGATCAAGATGCTCACCACCGGTCCGCGACCCGGGTCGAGCTTCGACTCGATCACGGTGCCCGAGGCCATCGCGTCACGGTTGGCCTTCAGCTCCTCGAGATCTGTGACCAGCTGGATCGTGTCGAGCAGACCGTCGAGCCCCTCGCGGGTCTTGGCGCTGACGTTGACGAACTCGATCTCCCCGCCCCACTCCGCGGGCTGCAGGCCGTGCTGGGTGAGTTCGGTGCGCACACGCTCAGGCTGGGCACCCTCCTTGTCGATCTTGTTGACCGCCACCACGATCGGCACCTCGGCGGCCTTCGCGTGGTCGATCGCCTCCTCGGTCTGCGGCTTGACGCCGTCGTCGGCCGCCACGACGATCACGGCCAGGTCGGTCACGCGCGCTCCACGGGCGCGCATCGCCGTGAACGCTTCGTGACCGGGAGTATCTAGGAACGTGATCTGCTTGCCCGCGTGGTGAACCTGATAGGCCCCGATGTGCTGCGTGATCCCGCCCGCCTCGCCGGCCGCCACCTTGGTCTGGCGGATCGCGTCCAGCAACGACGTCTTGCCGTGATCCACGTGACCCATGATCGTGACCACTGGAGGACGGTCAACGAGGTCCTCCTCGAGGTCCTCGAACACAGGCTCCAGCTCAACGTCGTCGGCCGCGTGGACGATCTCGATCTTCTTTTCGAATTCGTCAGCGAGCACTTGGATCGCGTCGTCGGAAAGGGTCTGTGTGAGGGTGGCCATCTCCCCGAGCATCATCAGCTTCTTGATGATCTCCGGCACCGGCACCCCGAGGTACTCGGCCGCATCCTTCACGGTTGAGCCCGAGTTGACGCGGATCAGGTCGGTGGCCTCCATCGCGGCGGTGTCGATCGGCGCGATCGTCTCGTCATAAGTGCCTCTGCGCCGGCGCCCACGACGCGGACGGCGCACGGGCTGATTGGCCGGCCCACCCTGTTGGCGACGGGATGCTTGGGAGTCGATCACGACGCGCCGGCGTCCACCGGCGCCCGCTCCGCCGGGCGCGCGCTCGCCGGTGCGCGAGTCACGCGTGGGACGCACGCGCTCGCCCGCCGCTTGTGCGATGCCCTGTCCGTCTGAGCCGGCGACGGGCTGTGAGGCGTCGGATTGTGCGGTCCTAGCTCCCGCCGCGCTCGCGACGGACGGAACGCTCTCAGAGCTCGTCGGCGGAGCCTGCGCTTGAGCGTCATCCAGCTTAGATTGCGCGGCGCGCTCGGCGGCAGTTTGATTGGCGGACGCGTTTGGCGCACTCGACTCCGTTGTCGTGTCTGGCGCGCTCTTTGGCGCACTCGACTCTGCTGTTGTGTCTGGCGCGCTCGGCGCCGTCGCTATGGAGGGTGTGCCGTTATAACCGAGCGCGCGCAACGCATCGGCCTCCTCGACCGAGGACGCGGCCGCCTTCGCCGCGACACCAGCGGCGTTGAGCTTCTCGAGCAGGTCCTTGCTGGAGATACCCTGCTGCTTGGCTATTTCGTGAACTCGCTTCTTGCTCATCGCTCAATTAAAGATCGAGGGGCCCGGCCGAAGCCGGTAGACACTCGCCTTCGGCTCGCGTCCCCGTTGCGGCCAGCCGGACCAGCGTCCGTCTGTGCCACCCTAGTATTCGATTCTACGAGCTCGGACGGGACGTCCACGGCGCGACGAAAGGCACGCTGCAACACCCCTCTTCTTGTTGTCAGTCCAAGGCAGTCCTGGTTGGGAGCATCGTTGCGTTCGTCGCGGCACACATACGCGCCGCGACCAGGCATCGTTTCAGCGTGGTCAAAAGCCGCGATGGGACGGTTATCGCGCCCGGCGGACACGGCCGCCAGACGCACGAGCTCGCCCTTCGGCGCTACGCGCCCGCACCCGACGCAGCGGCGTCGGGGGACGTGAGCGCCTATGACGCTTGTCCTTCGGTTGCCTCTGCGGCCTGCGGTGCGAGGTCCGCCACATTGTCGCTATCGATCGAGGCGAGTGCCTGGTGGGACTCAAGGCCGCAATAGCGCGAACCGGGCAGCGAAGCGTTGGGACAGCGCCGTCCATTTGAGAGGACCGCGGCGCAGCGGCCCTGCAGATCCTCCTCCTCATAGCCGTGCTCGGCCTCCTCGGCGGCGAACTCGGTCTCCGAGCGAATGTCCACGCGCCAGCCGGTCAGGCGTGCCGCGAGACGAGCGTTCTGACCCTCACGCCCGATCGCCAGAGAAAGTTGATCGTCAGGCACGATCACGGTGGCCTGCTTGGCCTCGTCGTTGACCAGCACCTCGCGCACGCGGGCGGGCGAAAGCGCCTTGGCGACAAAGCGCGCGGGCTCGTCGTTGAAAGGGATGATGTCGATCTTCTCGCCGCGCAGCTCGGAGACGACCATGCGCACACGCGAGCCGCGCGGTCCGACGCACGCGCCGACGGGGTCCACGCCGTCGGCGTGGGAGATGACGGCGATCTTCGAACGGTAGCCCGGCTCGCGCGCGACGTTGGCGATTTCGACGAGACCGTCGGCGATCTCGGGGACCTCCAGCTCGAATAGCTTCTTGATCAGCTCAGGGTCGCGGCGCGAGACGATAATCGAAGGGCCCTTGGTGGATGGCGAGACCTCCTTGATGACCGCCTTGATGCGCTGTGAGTGGTCATAGCGCTCGCCCTCGACCTGCTCGGACTTGGGCAAGAGCGCCTCGACACGCTCGCGCAACTGCACGAGCGTGTAGCGCGAATCGGACTGTTGCACGATCCCAGTGATCAGCTCGCCAACACGGTCACGGTACTCCTCGAACATCATGTCGCGCTCGGCCTCGCGGATGCGTTGCAGAATCACCTGCTTGGCTGTTTGCGCCGCGATCCGCCCGAAGTCCTCGGGGGTCACGTCGCGCTCGTCGATCTGATCGCGGTACTGGGCGAACTTGGCCGGGTCGATTTCCGGCTCCTCCGGTTCGCGCAGCTCGCCGGTCTCCGGATCCACGACGGTGCCCTCGTCGATCGTCTCGACGATCAGATGCGCCTCCAGACGCTCGGGGATGATCAGTTCGATCACGCGGAAGTCGGCGGTCTCGCGGTCCATTTCCACGCGCGCGTACTTCGCCGATCCCGGCTGCTTCTTGTAAGCGGACAGCAGCGCGTCCTCGAGCGCGATCATCAGCTTCTCAGGCTCGATGCCCTTCTCGCGGGCGAGCGCGTTCATGGCTTCCAGGATCTCGCGTGACATAGGGTTGCTCCTACTCCTCGACCAGGTTCGAACGACGGATCTCCGAATAGGGGATCTCGATGACGCCCCCATCGGCGGCCAGTGTGATCTCGCTGTCGGTGACTCCGACGAGCTCTCCGGTGAAGCTCTTGGCGCGCCGCTCGCCAGACGATTGGCCCGCCCGCACAGAAAGTGGCTCGCGCGTGCGGACGCGCGCTCGGCGACCAACGAAACGGCGGAAATGAGTCGGCTTGGTCAGTGGACGCTCGGCGCCCGGCGAGGAGACCTCCAGCGCGTAGCGCTCGCGCAACTCGCCCAGCAGTCCGGTGACGCGCTCGCACAGCGCGAGCGTGACGCCATCCGGATGGTCGATGAACACGCGCAGGGCGCCGTTCGGGAGTAGCTCGGCGAGCAGCACATCTACATCGGGCTCGCTGGAGGCTAGGCGCTGTTCTATCTCGGACTGCGGCGTTGACATCGACTGCTTGGCTCTCCTTCCGCCCACTGGGCGTAAAAAAAAGCGGGCGGGCGCCCACTTTCGGCACTGCTAGCCGTCGCATAGGTGACGACTCGAAAGCTGTCGTTCGAGAATAGCATCGGGGCTCTGACCGGCGCCGGGCGGAGCGCTGTTGGCAGCGGTGCGTTCATGATCTCGCGGCGTCTCGGCGAGCGCGATCGCGGTACACGCGGTAGTCCTCGCGGGAGGGGCACATCGAGTAGGCGACCGCGAGTGGGTGGCACGCCTCGCGGTGGCGCCCGAGCATCTGCATGCAGCGACCCAAGCAGAACAGCGCATAGTCGTTTGTCGGAGCCGCGACAGCGACCGCCTGGAACTCGGTCGCGGCGCGTTCGTAGCGCTGCGCATGAAACAGCGCTCGCCCGAGCGCCTCGCGGATCGACGTCTTGGCCGGCTCGCGCTCGCGGGCTTGTGTGAGTGGAACGATGGCGGCCTCGTAGTCGCCGTGATCGAGCAGGTCACATCCACGCCGGTAGAGCTCGTAGACGCTGTGCATGTGTTTACTTTACGAGCACTCCGACCCAGCTTTCAAGCGTTTGCGCGCAGGCGCTTGACCGCGTCGAGGATCGCGGCGGCGATGCTCTCCTTGGGCGCGCGCGCAATATGCTCGGTGGCCTCGTTGGTGAGGATCGCGATCTCGTTGAGGAGCGACTCGAAACCGATGTCGGCGCGCGAAATGTCGTTGAAGACGACCGCGTCGAGGCCCTTGGCCGTGAGCTTCGCGCGCGCGTGCTGGAGCGCATCCTCGCCGTGCTCGGCGGCGAATCCGACGAGCGTCTGGCCCGACCTACGCCGGCCAGCCAGTCTGCAGAGCACGTCGGTGGTCGGCTCCAGCTCGATCGTGAGGCGTTCGCGTTCCTGCTTCTTGAGCTTGCCCCCCACCGGATCTACGGGACGGAAGTCGGCGACGGCCGCCGTCATCAACAGGACGTCGCACGCGGGGAACTCGCGCTCGCACGCGGCCTGCAGCTCGGCGGCGGTGCGCACGCGGTGGACCACGACCCCATCGGGCACAGCAAGCGCCACATTGGCGGCTACGAAGGTCACATCCGCGCCTCTGGCGCGAGCGGCAGCGGCCAGCGCGAGGCCCATGCGCCCGGAGGAGCTGTTGCCGACGAAGCGCACGCTGTCGATCGGCTCGCGCGTGCCGCCGGCGGTGATGAGCACTCGCACCCCGCTCCAGTCGTTTGTGGCCGACGGACTGTTGGGGCTCTCAGAAGACGATGCGCTCTCTCGCCGTTGCCCTGCGCCGGCGCCCGTGACCGGCAGGGCGCTCGAGGGTGCGAGGGCGCTTGGGTGTGCGACGGCGCTTGGGTGTGCGAGGATCTCCTCGCACACGGCGAGTAGGCGCGCGGGCTCGGCCAACCGTCCTACGCCCTGCTCTGCGCGCGAGGCTAGACGCCCAACGTCGGGCTCGACCACGTACACGCCGCGCGCGCGCAACGTCTCGATATTGGTCTGCGTGGCTGGATGCTCGTACATGTGGTTGTTCATCGCGGGCGCCACCACGACCGGGCACGTGGCGGCAAGCGCACAGCTGGTCAGCAGACTGTCGGCAAGCCCGCTGGCGAGCTTCGCGATCGTGTTGGCCGACGCGGGCGCGATCAGGTAGACGTCGGCGCCTGCGACCAGTTGCAGATGACTGAGCGGCTGATGGGTGGGCGGCTCTTCGTCGGGGAACGCTCCGCGGGCAGGGTCATGCTGGAACTCGTCGGTGAGCACCGGCGCGCCGCTGAGCGCCGCAAACGACGCCTCCCCCACGAACTTCTGACTGGTGGGCGTTTGCACAACGCGCAGCGAGTGCCCGCCGGCGGTAGCGAGGCGCACAAACTCCAGCGCCTTATACGCCGCGATGCCGCCGCTGACGCCGAGCAGTATCCGAGGCATAGGTTGGTTCTACAGTCGGTTGCCGCTGGTGGCAAGCAGTGTGGGAAAGCTTGCGAAGGAACACAGCAAGCCGCCAGGAGGGTCGAGGGGCAAGTCAGGCAAGGAATACAATGCCCCACCCGCTCGCGAAGTGTGCTCCGCACACGAGCTGGCCGATTGGAGATCCTATCGATCTCCAATCGGTAGGACGCAGCATGACGCCGCCCATCGACCCTCCTGGCCTACCGGTAGTGGTACTTGATCTTGCCTGCCGCGACTTCCTCCAGGGCGATCGTGAGGTAGTTCTTGGAGGCGGTCTCGATCATCGGCGGCGGGAATTCCTCGAACGCTCCCTCGCCGAGATTGTGGTAGTAGCTGTTGATCTGACGGGCGCGCTTGGCGGCCACCAGCACGCTCGCATAGTTGGAGTCAACGTTGTCGAGCAAGCGGTCGATGCGGGGTGATGTCATCATGGGTCGGAAGCGCCTTTCCTTGTTGACTGTGCAGTCTAGTGGTTCAGGAGGTCTGCTCGCCCAGCTCGCCTGCGATGATCGCCACGAGCTCGGCGAGCGCGTCTTCGAGCCGGTCGTTGACGACAACGTGGGCGAACTCCTCGCGCGCCGCGAGCTCTCGCTCGGCGACGGCGAGGCGGCGCTCGACCTCCTCGTTGGGGTCGGTGCCACGTCCGATCAAGCGCGTGCGCAGCGCCGCGAGCGACGGGGGCGCGATAAACACCTGCACCGCCGCGCCCATCGCGGCGCGCACCTGGCGAGCGCCCTGAACCTCGATCTCCAGCACGACCGGTGCGCCCGCGGCGACGCGCTGCTCGAGCTCGGAGCGCAACGTGCCATAGCGTCGGCCCGCGTAGTCGGCGTGCTCCACGAACTCGCCAGCCTGCACGTGGCGCTCGAAATCCTCGCTGGAGAGGAAGTGGTAGTCGATCCCGTCGCTCTCCCCCGGGCGCGGAGCGCGGGTGGTGGCCGACACCGACAGCTCCAACCGCGGAATGCGCTCCATCAGCCCGCGAATCAGGGTTCCCTTGCCCACGCCGGACGGTCCGGTGATCACAAACACGCACGCCACGCGCGAGACCCTAATGTCGAGAGCGGCGGGAGCACCCGATCGGCATTCCCGTCAAGACATTGATGATTAACGCCGCAGGAGTGAAACCAGCTCGCTGCGCTGGCGCTCTGACAACCCACCGATCGTCTTGCTCGGTGAGATGCGGCAGTGGGCGAGAATCTTGTTGACCTTCACGCGCCCGTACTTGGGCACGGCGAGCAGCATGTCGAATACCTTGGCTGTCTCAACATATTCGGGCGGGCTGAGCAGCAGCGTGTGGATCGACAGGCGCCCGCCCTTGAGGTCGCGCTTGAGTTGGGCCCGCTCGGTGCGGATCCGATTGGCGCGCGCGAGCGCGTCCATACGCTGGTTGAGCGACCGCTCGGGGGCGGACGATGGCTTGCTAGTTGTGGTCGAGGACATCGGGCCGGTGGCGGTCGGCATGGGCGGCGAGTCTACAGACACACGCGCGCCGTTCAAGGCAAACGCGGCGAATTCATATGAAGCTCAGGTTGAGCTTCAGGTATGTCGAGCCTTGTGGATGGTGGTGTGCGCGGTTTGCAGGGATTTTGAACCCTGCATCCCGATCGGTGTGGACAATCAGAACGTCGAGTGGAAACACAGAATGAGTCGAGCGTCAGACGTGGGAATGCACGGTGCGTAGGTCGTTCGGGGCTATCCCGAAGGTCGCTCGCCGTCCAACTCGTGTGCGATCCGCGCCGCCGCGGTGGGGTCGCGAAAGCTCTCGGTACCGACCGCCACGAGGGTCGCGCCGACGTCAAGAAACTGACGCGCATGAGCAGCACTCTGGACCCCCCCCATGCCGACTACGGGGATCGACACGCGGTCTGCGACCGCCGCCACCTGCGTGAGCGCCACGGGTCGCACCGCCGCTCCGGACAAACCACCTGTGCCTGCTCCTAGCCAGACGGTCGGCTGTGAACGTCGGCGCCCGTGCACACGGTTTGGGGTGAGCGCCATCGCGCGCAGTGTGTTGATCAACGAGACCGCGTCCGCGCCGCCGTCTTGGGCGGCCTGGGCACAGTCGGCGACGTTGGCGCAGTTGGGTGTCAGCTTGACGATCAGCGGCTTGCCGGTCGCCGGGCGCGCGGCGGCAAGCACTCGCTCCAGCTGGACTGGATCGGCGCCGATGTCGAGTCCTGTCTTGACGTTGGGGCAGGACACGTTGAGCTCGATGGCGGCGATCTCACCGCGTTGCTCGCAGGCTTCCAGCAGCTCGGCGATTTCCGTTGCGCTCGAGCCCATCACGTTGGTGATCAGCGGCACCTTCAACTTCGCAAGCTCTGGCAGGTCGTGCGCGAGATAGCCGTCGAGACCCTTGTTGGGCAGGCCAATCGAGTTGACGAGCCCGGCCTGGGCCTCCCACAGGCGTGGTGGCGGGTTGCCCGCGCGCGCGGCGAGTGTGATCGTCTTGGAGACGAACGCGGCGAACGGGAACCACTGGTCGAGCGCGGAGCCGAACGTGCGGCGCGCAGCGATCACGTCGAATGTGCCAGAGCCGTTAATGACAGGGTGAGCAAGCTGCAACCCACAGAAATCGACGCTCATCGCGTCGCCGCCGGTGCTGTCAGGATCGGGTGGGTCGCGCTCACAGCGTCACCAGCAGTGACCGACGGTGGCGTGGATGGGCTCACGCGCCGTTCCCGGCGTGGGCGTCAACTCGGTCGAGCAGTCGCGCGTTGACGACGGGGCCGTCTACGCACACGCGTATGTAACTGTTCTCACGCGTGGGCACTACGCAGCCGAAGCACGCACCGAACCCGCACGCCATGGGTGCCTCCAGCGCGAGCTGGGCGGGGATCGCGTGCTGCGCGCACAGTGCTCGCACAGCCTCGAGCATCGCGGGAGGCCCGCACGCGTAAACGGTGGCGTGTGCGTCACGGTCTAGTTGTTCGCCAAGCAGCTCGGTGACACGCGCGCGGCGCCCGAACGATCCGTCCTCGGTCGCCAGGAGCGCGCCTGAGAGCAGCATGGCGCCCTCGGCGCGCGCGCGGTCGCGGAAGCCGAGCAACACGGTTGGGCGCTCGCCGTCCCCACCGACCGTATTGAGCTCGTCCTGCCAGATCGCGAGCGGTGCGATCCCAACCCCCCCGCCGACGAGCAGTGCGCGGCGATCGTCCTGTGGCGCGGTGAAGCCCGTGCCGAGTGGGCCAAGCGCCCACAGTCCGTCGCCTGCCTTCAACTCGCTCAGGCGACGTGTGCCGGGGCCGACATCCTCGAGCAGGAAGTGAGCTTCTCCACCGATCGGCGATCGATATCCCATTTGGGGCACACGGCGAGATTGCCGCCGATCGGAGCTCGGCGGGACCTCCGATCGGCCAGCCAGCCAGCGCGCGTAGGAGCACGCACGCGGCAGGTAGGGGCGTTCATCCTCTCCGGCTCCCCAACGCTCGGCAGCGGCGAGCATCGCGAACTGTCCGGCTCGCGGCGAAGGTCCCTCGGGATCGGCTGCCTTCAGGACGCAGTAACCACCGAGCCGCTCGTTCGCCGTCACCGTGAGCAAGCGGCGCCCGAACGGGGCGAGTGTGCGCTCACTGAGGGATCGCGTGGCGTCGATCCTCACGTCACCCCGGCCTGGTTGGGCTCGCCGGGGGCGCCCACGCCACGATGGAGCTCCTGCAACGAGAGCACCTGCGGCTCGCCGAGCTTGCCGGCCTGGGCGATCGCGCGCGCGGCGGAGACCCCGGCTGAGAGCGTGGTCAGGCAGGGGATCGAATGGGCGATCGCGGCGCGACGGATCTCCCAACCGTCGCTGCGCGCGCCGGAGCCCGTGGGCGTGTTGACGATCAAGCTGACGTCGCCCCGCTCGATCCAGTCGACCACGTGCGGAGAGCCCTCGCCGATCTTGTTGATCGGCTGCACGGGCACCCCCATGCGCGCGATCGCCTCGGCGGTGCCGCGCGTGGCGAGGATTCGGAAACCGTTGTCGTGCAGGATCTGAGCGACCGCAAACACGCCCGCCTTGTCGGAGTCGGTGACCGTGATGAACGCGGTGCCGGTGCTGGGCAGCGGTGAGCCGGCGGCCGCCTGGGCCTTGGCGAACGCGGTGGGGAAGTCGCGCGCGATGCCCATCACCTCACCGGTGGAGCGCATCTCCGGTCCGAGTAGCGAGTCGGCGCCGTCGAAGCGGTCGAACGGGAGCACCGCCTCCTTGACCGACACGTGCTCACCGAAGCCAAGTCCCTCAGGTCCAGCGGGCAATCCGAGCTCGGCGATCGACGCGCCGAGCATTATCCGGCAGGCGAGCTTGGCGAGCGGCAACCCGATCGCCTTCGAGACGAACGGTACGGTACGCGAGGCGCGCGGGTTGGCCTCGATCACATAGAGCCTGCCGTTGTGCACGGCGTACTGGACGTTCAGGAGCCCGACGACGCCGATCCCGAGCGCGATGTCGCGCGTGGCGGTCCTGATCTGATCGAGCATCTCGGCGCCGAGCGAGTGTGGCGGTAGCACACAGGCGCTGTCGCCGGAGTGCACGCCAGCCTCCTCGACGTGCTGCATGATCCCGCCGATCCACAGCTCGTGGCCGTCGCACAGCGCGTTGACGTTGACCTCGACCGCGTTCTCGAGGAAGCGATCCAAGAAGATCGTCGGTCTCGCCGGCGCCTCGTGCGTGTTGGGTGCTGGTTGATTTGGGGGATTTGCGGGGCGCGCCCGCGGCGTGTCCGCGGCGGGCGTCTCGCGACGGAGATAGTCGGCGAGCCCATCGCGGGAATAGACGATCTCCATCGCGCGACCGCCAAGCACGTAGGAGGGACGCACCAGTAGCGGGAAGCCGACGTTGTGCGCCTGCTCGAGCGCCTCTGAGACAGAGCGGGCTGTTGCGTAAGGCGGCGCGTGGTAGCCGAGCTTTTGCAACAGCTCGCCGAAGCGTCCACGGTCCTCGGCGAGATCGATCGCATCGACGCTCGTGCCGAGCAGCGCCACCCCCGCCTTGACGAGGCCGTCGGCGAGCTTCAGCGGGGTTTGCCCGCCGAACTGTACGATCACCCCGAGCACCCCCCCACCCTCCCGCTCACGCTCGATCACGCCAAGCACGTCCTTGAGTGTGAGCGGCTCGAAGTAGAGGCGATCGGAAGTGTCATAGTCGGTGGACACTGTCTCGGGGTTGCAGTTGACGATCACCGCGTCGCGACCGGACTCGCGCACGGTCATCGCAGCATGCACGCAGCAGTAGTCGAACTCGATGCCCTGACCGATGCGGTTGGGGCCCGCGCCGAGGATCACGACCGAGGGTCGCTCGCCGCGGACGACCTCGTGTGCCGCTTTTCGCTCCCAGGCGGAGTAGTAGTAGGGCGTGCACGCGGGAAACTCGGCGGCGCAAGTGTCTACCGACTTGAACGAGCGCTCGCCAATGAAGCTCGCCTCGGGGTGCTTGGCGATCTGCTGCAGCTCGCGAAGGAACCACCGGTCGATCGACGTACGCTCGTGGATCGCCTCGATCGGCACGTCGCGCGCGAGCAACTCGAGGATCGTCTCGTAGCGCTCGGCACTAGGCGCCGGCAGCGAGTCCATCAGCTCCTGCTCTGAGCGCTCGCCGAGACGCGGCGGCTTGTCAAGCTCGCGCGAGCGCAGCGCCTTGGCGAACGCCTGGGAGAAGGTGCGACCGATCGCCATCGCCTCGCCCACCGACTTCATGTGCGTGGAAAGCGTCGGTACGGCACCGGGGAACTTCTCGAAGGCAAAGCGCGGCCACTTAACGACCACGTAGTCGATGGTGGGCTCAAAGCTCGCTGGCGTGACGCCGGTGATGTCGTTGGTGATCTCCTCCAGTAGATAGCCGACCGCCAGGCGCGCGGCGATCTTCGCGATCGGGAAGCCGGTTGCCTTAGAGGCGAGCGCCGAGGAGCGCGACACGCGCGGATTCATCTCGATCACGAGGATCTCTTCGGTCTCGGGGTTCACAGCAAACTGCACGTTAGAGCCGCCCGTCTCCACCCCGACGGCGCGGATCACAGCGATCGCTTGGTCACGCAAGCGCTGGTAAAGAGCGTCGCTGAGCGTCTGCTGCGGGGCGACGGTGACCGAGTCGCCGGTGTGCACGCCCATTGGGTCGATGTTCTCGATCGAGCACACGATCACGACGTTGTCGGCACTGTCACGCATCAGCTCCAGCTCGAACTCGCCCCAGCCGAGCACAGACTGATCGAGCAGCACCTGTCCGATCGGCGAGGCCTCGATGCCACGCCGGGCGATCAGCTCAAACTCCTCCTGGGTACGAGCGATGCCGCCGCCACGCCCGCCGAGCGTGAACGCGGGGCGCACGATGCATGGTAGTCCGAGGCGTGGAAGCGCCGCCAGGGCCTCGGGGAGCGTGCGCGCGATCGCGCTGTTGGGCATGCGCAGACCGGCGCGAGCCATCGCTATGCCGAACAGGTCGCGGTCCTCAGCGCACGCGATCGCGCCGTGGTTGGCGCCGATCAGCTCGACGCCATAGCGCTGCAGGGTGCCGTCGTCGTGCAGCGCCTTGGCCAGGTTCAGCGCGGTCTGTCCGCCGAGCGTCGGCAGCAGCGCGTCGGGGCGCTCACGCTCGATGATCTTGGCCAGTGGACCCGCCAGCAACGGCTCGACGTAAGTGGCGTCGGCGAACTCGGGGTCGGTCATGATCGTGGCCGGGTTGGAGTTGACCAGCACGACCCGGTAGCCCTCCTCGCGCAACACCTTGCAGGCCTGCACGCCGGAATAGTCGAACTCGGCGGCCTGACCGATCACGATCGGGCCCGAGCCGATGATCAGGATCGTCTCTATGTCCTCACGCTTGGGCAACGCGCTCCAGAAAGCGATCGAACAAGTGCAGGCTGTCGTGCGGACCGGGCCTGGCCTCCGGGTGATATTGGACCGCTCCGCCGGGCACGTCGAGCAGCTCGAAGCCCTCGACGGTGCGGTCGTACAGGTTCACGTGTGTGAGCTGGGCGGCGCCGAAGTCGGTCTCCCAGCGCACGGGCTCGTCGCTGTCGAGCGTGCGCGCCCCGCCGGGCCCAAGCACGGCGAAACCGTGGTTCTGTGAGGTGATCTCGACGCGGCCGGTCTGCAGGTCCTTGACCGGTTGGTTGGCACCATGATGGCCGAAGGCGAGCTTGTAGGTCCGAAGTCCGAGCGCGCGGCACAGCAGCTGGTGGCCCAGGCAGATGCCCCACACGGGCTTGCGCCCGACGATCTCGCGCAACGTGTCGACGACATAGTCGAGCGCGCCCGGATCACCGGGACCGTTGGCGACGAACACGGCATCGGGGTCTTGCTCGAGCAGCCGCTCAGCCGATGTCGAGCAGGGGTGCAGCGCCACGCGTGCGCCACGCTCGACAAGATTGCGCACGATCGAGGACTTGATGCCCGTGTCAAGCACCGCGATCAACGGCCCCCTGCCTTGACCGTGAAAGCTCACCGCGGTCGGGGTGACCAGCGCGGCGAGATCCAGCCCGGTCATCGACGGCTCAGCGGCAATCAGAGCTTGCGCGTCGGCCTCTGTGAGCTGTGCGGGAAAGATGCCTCCGCGCATGGCGCCTGCCTCGCGAATATGGCGCACCAGCGCGCGCGTGTCCACACCGCTGATCGCCGGTATCCCGCAATCGGTCAGCCAATCCAGCCAACCGCGCTCGGCGCCGGGCGAGTCCTCGCGGTTGCACGCCTCGCGCATGATCACCGCGCGCGCCCACACGCGCTCTGACTCCATCGCGTGAGCGCTCACGCCGTAGTTGCCGATGTGGGGGTATGTGAAGCAGATCAGCTGGCCCGCGAACGATGGGTCGCTGACTGACTCCTGATAGCCAGACATACCGGTCGTGAACACAACCTCCCCCACCGCATGCTGGCCGATCGGCGATCCCGTCGATCGTCAACCGGTGGCGGCGCACGCCTCCCCGTCGAAGCGAGCGCCATCCTCCAGCAGTACGTACGCGGTCGCCTCGCTCATGCATGCCTCCCCGCGCCTGAGATGGTCGTGAGTCGAGTCAGACAAGGACGCACTGACCGCAGTGTGCCGATTGCCGATCGACGACGGGATCGACAATCGGCCAGCACATAAGGCAAGGAGGAGGCAGTATGGCGAAGGCTCACGGCCATCTCAGATGATCAGTTTCTGGACTTGCTTAAACTCGGGCGTGCCTGCTCGCTCCAGCAACTCAAACAGCACGGACTCGACTGTGCTGACCACCGCGCCGGCGCGCTGCAGGCGCTCAAGGCCGCGCTCGTAGTCGAGCCGATGACGTGAGCCGACGGCATCCGCAGGCACGTGTACATCGACGCCGCGCTCGAGTAGGTCGTGCACGGTTTGGGAGACGCACACGTGCGTCTCGATCCCGCACACGATCGCCTGCGTGCGCCCAGCTAGGTCAAAGCCGTCGGCGCGCGCCGCGGAGAACACGGTCTTCTCGATGCGCGGCTCGTCCACTAGTCCTAGCTCGCTGGCGCTGTGGCCGAGTCCCTTCGGGTACTGCTCGCTGACGAGGCTCGGGACAGCCAGTATGCGCGCTGCCTGCAGGAGCTTTGCGCAGCCGTCGGTGACACCCGCGAATGACTCGTATGAGCGAAAGCCCTCCTGCACGTCCACCACTACGAGCACTGTGTGTTCGCGTCTGAGCAGGCTCATGCCGCGACCACCGAAAACGCTCTTTCTCTGTAGGAGATGGCGCCGGCCGCGACCGTCATCAGCACGCGTCCGCTCAGGCGCCGCCCGGCAAAGCAGCAATTCTCAGAGCGACTCTCCCAACCGTGCTCGCCGGCCACCCAAACAGCCGCGAGATCCACGAGCGTGACGTTCGCCGGCTCGCCGACCGCGATTCGCGGTGTCGGAAGTCCGAACAGCGCAGCGCCCGAGGTCATCCGTTCGACCAGTAGGCCCAGTTCGATCGTGCCGGGCAGCACCAGCTCTGTGTAGAGCGCCGCGAACGCCGTCTCCAGGCCGGTGGTGCCCATCGGAGCCTGCTCGAACGGCACCTCCTTCTCGTGGCGCGCATGCGGCGCGTGATCGGTGGCGACGCAGTCGATCGTGCCCGAGCGCAAACCGTCGATCAGCGCGAGCCGGTCGGACTCGACGGCGAGGGGCGGATTCATCTTCAAGCGCGTGTCCAAGCTTCGAACATGCTCATCGGTCAAAAGCAGATGGTGAGGCGTCACCTCGGCGCTGACCAGAAAGCCACGCTGCTTGGCCGCGGCGACCGCGTGCACGGAGGCCGCGCAACTCAGATGCTGGAAGTGCACACGTCCGCCCTCATACCCGGCTAGCTCGGCGTCGCGGGCGACCATCGTGGACTCGCTCACGCTCGGGATGCCGCCGACGCCGAGCGCGGCGCTGAGATCGCCCTCGTGCATGCTGCCGCCGCGCGACAGCGAAGGGTCCTCCTCGTGCAATGTCAGCACGCCGCCACACAGCCGCTGGTACTGAAGCGCCTTGCGCAACATCCCGGCGGAGGCGACGGGTCGTCCGTCGTCGGTGAAGCCGAGCGCTCCCTCGCTCATCAGCTCGGCCATCTCGGTCAGCTCCTCGCCCGCCAGCCCGCGCGTGATCGCCGGCAGGAAGCCGACAGGTACGCGCGCCTCGCGCGCCGCGGCCTCGCGCAGCGAGCGCAGCAGCGGCGCGGAGTCGAGCACGGGGTCGGTGTTGGGCATCGCGATCACCGCGCCAAACCCACCGGCCGCGGCGGCGCGAGTGCCGGTTTCCAAATCCTCCTTGTGCTCCTGCCCGGGGCTGCGCAGGTGCACGTGTGGGTCCACGAACGCCGGCAGCAGGTGCTTGCCCGCGCCCCGCACCAGCTCTGTACTCCTGTCTGGCTGAAGCTCGCCGACTGCGTCTATCCGCGCGATCTCCCCGGCGCGCACGAGCACGTCGTGGCGAGCGTCAAGGCCGGTACGTGGATCGAGCACGTGAACGTCTGAGATCAACAGGTTAGCCGCCGGGAGCGGACGATGCAGGAGCGCTGCGAGCGCCATTACGCGAGCTGTGGTTCGGGAACGGGACGAAACGCGCGCGAGCCGGACAGCAGCTCATACAGGACGGCCATGCGCACCACCACGCCGGCCTCCACCTGCTCTGTGATCAGGGCCTGCGGCGAGTTGACTACCTCGCCTGAGAGCTCCACGCCACGGTTGACCGGTCCTGGGTGCATCAGCAGTTGACGCGGCGAGAGACGGCGCGCGTTGACCTGAAAGCAGGCGGCGTACTCGCGCAGCGATGGTACCCACGCCTCGTTCATGCGCTCGTGTTGCATGCGCAGGGCGTACACCACATCGGCCGAGCCGAGCTCGTCCAGCGCGAAGCGCACCTCGCAGCCAAGCGCCTGGATCCCGCGCGGGATCAGCGTCGGCGGCCCCGCGACGGTGACCTTGGCCCCCATCCGCTGGAACGCGAGCACGTTGGAGCGCGCTACGCGCGAGTGGGCTACGTCGCCGACGATCCAGATCGACACGCCGTCGAGCGAGCCGAGCCGGCGCTGCAGCGTGTAGACGTCCAGCAGCGCCTGGGTTGGATGCTCGTGCTTGCCGTCGCCCGCGTTGACGATCGCCGCGCCCGTCCAACCGGACACGAGCTCGGCGGCGCCCGCCCACGGCGTGCGGATCACGATCGCGTCGGGCTTGTGGGCGTTGAGCGTGAGCACCGTGTCCTTCAACGACTCGCCCTTCTCGACGCTTGAGCCGCTGGAGACGAAGTTCACCACGTCTGCGGATAGGCGCTTGGCGGCCAGCTCGAAGGAGCTGCGCGTGCGCGTGGAGGCCTCGTAGAAGAGGTTCAGCACCATCCGACCGCGCAGCGCCGGAACCTTCTTGATCTCGCGGTCAGACACCTCGGAGAAGCGCGCGGCCTGCTCGACGATCCGTTCGATCGCCTCGCGGTCGAGATCCTCGATCGAGAGTAGATGGTTCACGCGTGTGCTCCCGCCGGCGCACGTCCGATCGCTACCTCGTCCACGCCGTCGAGCTCGGTCACGCGCACGCTCACGTGCTCCGCACGCGAGGTCGGCAGGTTCTTGCCGACATAGTCAGGGCGGATCGGCAGCTCGCGATGGCCGCGGTCGGCGAGCACCGCCAGCTGCACGCGCTCGGGGCGGCCATAGTCGAACAGCGCCTCGATCGCCGCGCGTACCGTGCGGCCGGTGTAGAGCACGTCGTTGACGATCACGATCGTGCGCTGGGAGAGATCGAAGTCGATGTGCGACGCGTGTACCACCGGCGCCCGCAGGCGCGAGGCGACGTCGTCGCGGTAGAAGCCGATGTCGAGATCGCCCAGCGGCACGTCGCTGTGCAGCAGCTCCGCGAGCAGCACCTGCAGGCGCTGGGCGAGGATCGCGCCACGCCGGTGAATGCCGACGAGGGCGACCTGGGAGGCACTCGTGTTGCGCTCGGCTATCTCGTGGGCAATGCGCACCAGCGCCCGCGCCACTTCGTCCTCCGCGAGGACGATCTTCGCGTCTTGCATGGTTTCCTTCCTGGCCTCACCGGACCGGGTTAAAGGAGCAGCAGGACTGTATCAAGGGGCAGCGACAGGCTCGGCGCTCGGTTGCTCGCGCGGCGTGCGCGCAGACCAGCGGATCAGCTGCGCGGACCCCTTCTCAGAGAACGGCACGTCGATCGTGTCGAAGTCGCGCGGCGCCTCGGTGGCGGAGAAGATTGGACGGGCTTCTTCGCGTAGATCCCCCCCCGGATAGCGACTTGAGATGTGCGTCAGCGCGAGTAGGCGCGCGTGCGCGTCAAGCGCGAGCCGCGCCGCCTGAAGCGCGGTACTGTGGCCTGTCTGGCGGGCACGCTCGGCCTCCTGCTCGGCGAACGTCGCCTCGTGCACAAGCAGATCCGCTTCGTGCGCGGCGATCGCCAGCGCCTCACACGGCGACGTATCGCCGGAGATCACGATCTTGCGGCCTTCGCGCGTGGGACCCATGACCTGCTCGGGTGTTACCCCCGCGACCGTCTCCCCGCGCGCGAGCCTGCCGAAGTCGGGCCCGGGCGTCACCCCGAGTCGCTCTGCCAATTGCGCATCGAGATGTCCGGGACGGGAATCCTCGACGAGCGCATAGCCGTACGCGCCGGCGCCACGATGAGTCACTGGGATCGCGGCGACCATGTAGCCGTCAAACGGCACTGTCTCCGCCGGCGCGAGCTCGACGACCTTCAACGCGTAGGGAAGCCGACCGTAAATGAAGCGCGTGTCGTCCATCATCTCTCGCAAACCTTTCGGTCCATAGACCGTCAGCGGCTGCTCGCGTTCGCGCAACGCAAACGACTTCAGCATCCCCGGCAAGCCGAGCCAGTGGTCGGCGTGGAAGTGCGTGATGAACACACGATCGACGTCGGCGAGCCCCACCGAGCGCATCAGCTGACGCTGCGTACCTTCCCCGCAGTCAAACAGCAGGCGGTCGCCTCCCCGGCGCACGAGGATCGCAGGCAGCCCGCGACGAGGGCTCGGCACCGAGCCGCCGGTGCCGGCAAAGAACACGGAGAGGTCCATGCGCGCAACGGTAGCGGCAAGGCTCACGACGGCACTCTCACGCACTAAGCTCAAGGACCAACGGCGCCGTCGAGGCGTCCGTTGCGCCCGTAGCTCAGTGGATAGAGCGTCCGCCTCCGGAGCGGAAGGTCGCGTGTTCGAATCACGCCGGGCGCGCTTGAGAACTGCCTGCAAATCGGCAGGTTTCTGGACAGTGTGCGCAGGCGAGGTTTGGCCCATCGGCGACTTGGTGGGCCAAATGGTGGGCCAAAATGCCGTCTGAGAAGCCACGGAGGCCCACTTTTTCGATCTTGTCGATCAATAGGCACAAGGATCTCGAATCGCATCCCACACGCCCGAGATCTCCGGCACGCTCGAATTTGGCTCCAGTACTGGACTTTTGCGCTCACGGCAGGAAGCGCCTCCGGTCAGCCGCCAGTCGTTTCGAATGGGACGAGTCCTCGTCGCAACAACGAGAGGTCACCGGATTCAATACCAGCAGCGGGCCGAGCCTGGCTTCCCGGCCAGAAGCTGACCAAGCACGCGCGTAACTGGTGGCCGACTCGCCAGCGTGCCCTGCTCGCAGCAGTCTGCGGCCAGCGCCACTTATCGCCGACCACCCAGACTTGTCCTCACCAGCCAAACGCACACCGGCAGCCAGCGGTCGCGGCCAGCAGGAGTGTGGGCCGGCATATGAGCCGTCCCACACCACCCGCTGATGGATTCCTAACGTCGTCGGGGACGTGGGGCGCGCTGGGAGAGCGCGGATGCTGCCACCGTCTTAGATGCTTTGCCGGTCGCCTGGCTGCGCATGACTTTTGATGCAGTCCGTGCGACGCGAGCTGAAGTCTTCCGGGATCGAGCCATGAGAGAACCTCCTGGACGGGCCGGTCCAACGCCGGCCTTCAGCTAGCAAAGCCGAGCCTGCGATTTCGTATCTTGCATGGTGACGATTCTCGCGGTCAGTGCGGTATCGCGGTGCCGGAGGACCTGCCATCAGTCCGAGTCGGTCTGTAAGACCGAGGAAGATCAACTCGGCTAGGTAGAGGACATATCACGGATGACAATCCGCAACCTTCATCGAAAGCAGCGGCTCTTGAGCGACCGACCAGGATCAGCACGAGATCTCGAAGATGATCATTTGCTGCGCCAGCTTGCTCTCGCGTGCGCGCGCGAAGGCGCGCGAAGACGTGCTGGCCGCGCGCCATCTAACCGGCCAGCTGCTCGGCGCCTACTGGATGTTCATCCGCAACATCGTCCGCGGTCGTATACACGGCGTGGCTGACCCCGGGCACGACGCGGAAGAGATCGCCAGCGTGGTGATGCGCAAGCTGGCGAGGGCACTCCAAAACAAGCAGTCTTTCGGCAAGCCATTTCGCCGGGTCGTACTCGACAACATCACATGGGCTGTCACGGACTATTGGCGCGAGCCTGCCCGCAAGGACGAATCCGATCCACACGACCTCGATGAGCTTCCGCCCCAGGATCGCACTCCCCAGCCGCCGCCCTCCGACGTGGACCAGGCTCGCGATCTCAGTGAGCGTCTCGTCGGCTTGTCAGACAAGGACCGTGAGATTGTTCTTGATCGTCTTGTCGTGGGCCTGAGCCCCGTCGAGATCGCTAAGAAGTGGGGCATGTCCCGTGCCGCCTGTGACGTAGCCTTCAGCCGAGCGGCTCAGCGGCTGCGCGCGAGCGTCGCTATGCGAGATGTAAGAGATCGCGCCAAACGCTCGGAGAAGCTGACATGACCCTGGAATCGGACCGTGTGACCGACGCCGTTTTGCGGCGCTTGGACGATACCGAGCTCGAGGTCCTGCGTTGCTCGATGCTACGCGACCGCGACGAACGCTACGAGGGCGTACTGCGCCAACTCGTGATCCGTGGCGTGCCAGCCATCGAGCGTGTGTGCCGCCAGGGTGGCGAAGGACTTGGGCTCAGCGCCACGCACATCGGCCAAGCAATCGAAGATGCGTCCGCCCGACTGATACTGCGTTTGCATCGCCCGGAGAAGCTGCCAGCGATCAGCTCAATCGCCGCTCACCTGGCGGCCCAGTGCATTGACGCACAGAAGCCTCAGGGTCATGCGCCCCCGCGGCTTGCGCCCGAGCGCCCCAAGCTGCGTCTCGTGCGCAACGACGACAGACCCATCAACCGCAACGACTGGCGGACCTCATGAACTCTTCTCTGGAGCAGGTTTTCTGGTGCGCAGTCGATGATCTCAATGCCGGACGGATCGAGCCCGTCGAGCACTACTTGGAACTGGTGCCCTCGCACGAGCGTGACGAGCTGGCCTCAATGCTGGCAACGGTTCTGGCCGCGCGCGGGTCGGCAACCTGCCCTGCCGATATCAATTCGGAGGGCTACGCACGGGCGCTTTCCGCGATCGACGAGGTGATCGCCTCTGCCGGTCCGACTGGTGTCTTGCCGGGCGCGTTGCGGACCATGCGTCACGCGCGGGGCATCGACCGCGACCAGGTCATCGCTGCGCTGGCCAAGGATTTCGATATCTCCGGCGCCGAGGGCCGCAAGACCCTAGAACGCTTCTACCACTATCTGGAGACGGGCAAGCTGCTGGGCTCGCAACTCACCCGGCGCCTGCTGACGAGCGTAGCCAAGATTCTCGACGCTGACCCTGAAGACCTGATTGCCGGCTCTGAGCCCAGCCGTCCGGCTACACGACTGTCTGCCGTTCCCGCCATGGGTCGCGGAGCGGGCCCCAACGACCGACCTGGCATCCCACGAGATAGACGCCCAGAGCTCGTCGGACCCGACCCTGAGGTCGAGCTCGTCGAGCGGCTCTTCACAGGAGGACGAGACGCCTGATCCCCAGACAGCCGCGCAGGCACTGCTGCGCGACTTCGAGGCGCGCTTCGGAGCCGATGGCTGCCCGCCCGTACCCGTTGAGCGTCTCGCGACTTCCCTCCTCGACCTGCTCATAGATGAACACGACGACCTACGAACGCTCCCGGGAGCCCCCACCGACCAAGGCCGCCTCTCAGGCATGATCGATCCACCCAACCAGACCATTTGGCTCGACCGCGCCGACGCAGGGCGCAACCCGGGGAGGCGCCGGTTCACGATCGCGCACGAGATCGGCCACTGGCAGCTACACGTTGCTACCGACTCACGAGCGTTCTTCGATCGACCGCAGGATATCTCTGAGCACGAGGATGAACCGGTGCAGCTTCCAAAGCTCAGGCGACGGGAGGCGGAGGCCAACGCCTTTGCTCGCGAGCTGCTGATGCCGGAACAGCTGATGCGCGAACAGGCATTGGACACAGGTTGCAATCTGCCCCTGCTCGCCGAGCGGTTCGAGGTCTCTGTTCCCGCGGTCCGGCTGCGGCTGCGACTGCTGAGCATGCTCCCTGCAGGGATGAGGTGAAGCCGTGCGCATTGTTCACATGGCAGATACTCATCTGGGAATTCGTCAGCTCAACCGGTCATACAAAGACGGACGCAATATCCGCGAGCAGGATTTCTATAGCGCGTTCTCGGCCGCGATCGACCGCGCTATAGAGCTTGAGCCTGCTTGTGTGATCCATGCCGGTGATTTGTTTGACTCCTATCACCCGAGCTCTGCGGCGCTAGCGACTGCGCTTGACGGAATTGGCCGCCTCATCGAGGCTGGCATTCCAACGGTGATCATCGCAGGCAACCATTCCACGCCTCGGGTTACCTCGGCACAGCATATTTTCGGCGTCCTGAGACGCTTCGATCGTAGTGGGCTCGTGCATGCTGTCTATTCCGAGGCCAAGATCGTGCGCGTTGATGGACTGGCGGTGCATGCCATCCCGCATTTCAATGATCGTGAGACCTTTGCGGCCGCGTTGCACGAAGCACAGCCGTCGGCTGACGCGGATTTCAACATTGCGGTGGTGCACACTGGGTTTGACGCTCTACACGGTGTCGGGGCTTCGGAGCCTGGCACTGTGACTCTGTCCGGAAAGGAGCTTGAGGCCGTCCGTGATTTCGACTACATAGCGCTCGGTCATCTGCATCAGTACGACCGTGTGCGGACCAACGCGGTGTACAGCGGGTCACTGGAGCGTGTGACCTGGGCTGACGACGCACGACGGCCCAAGGGCATCGTTGAAGTGGATCTGACCCTGGACGTGTTCGACGACGAGTGGCACAAGCTGCACGAGATTCCCTCGCGTCCCTATATCCACCTCGACGCAATCGATGCGTTAACCGTAGACGACCTCACGACTACGCTGTTGGAGGCCGCAGAGAACCGAGACGATCTGAACGAGGCGATGGTTCGCGTTCGCGTCGACAATCTCTCGCTGTCTGCACAAGCAGGGTTGGATCGTCAACGTATCGAGCAAGCATTCGCGGGCTGCCTGCACTTCGACATAGATGCGCGACTGGTGGGTGAGCGGGGTGCGGTCACCGCACCTCAGGACATGCGTGAGTTTCTCTCCAGCCGGGTTCCGGCAGGCATGGACCCTGGAGATTTCATCGCACGCGCCGAGCGTTACCTCAACGAGGTCATGCAAGAGGCCCCCGTATGAAGCTGCGACGACTCCAGATGAAGAACTTTCGCTCATTCGCTGAGGCAGACCTGGATCTGAATGTCGAAGGCCTTATCGCAGTAGTGGGACCCAACGGGGCTGGCAAGAGCACCATTTTCGAAGCGGTCGAGTGGGCTCTCTTCGGCGGGAAGCGAGGAACGGGCGCAATGCAGATGCAAAGGCAGGGCTCTGCAGGAGAGCCTTGCTGGGTGGAGCTTGAGTTCGAGGCAGGCGGTCGTGCTTACTGCGTGCGGCGCGTCGATCGCAAGGACGCAAAGCTCATTGACCTAGAGTCCGGCCAAGAACTTGCCACAACGTTGATGGACACCAGTCGGCAGGCCGCAGCAACGCTCGGACTAACGCATGAGATGTTCTGTGGCACGTTCTACGCGCGCCAGCGAGAGGTGCAGGCTCTCGTTGACAGCAAAAGAGTCTCCGAGCGCCGCGAGCAGCTCGAGCGGCTGCTAGGGATTGAGCACCTGCGTCAAGCCGCTGAGCGCGCGCGAAGCGACGCAAAAGAACAGAAGACCGTCTGCGATGCGTTGACTGACCAAGCACCAGACATCGAGACACTGAAGAGCGAGATAGAACGTACCGAGCGGGAGGCGCAACAGGCACCGGTCGTCAAGACCGCAGAGCAGGAGGTGGTCCGTCTTCGTGCCGAGTCCAAGGCGACCAACGATCAACTCGATGAACTCAACGCTCGAGCTCAGGAACAAGCGAAGCGGGCGCTCAGTGCCGAGAAGGTAGCGACAACTCTTGGGCGCGAGCAAACTACGCTCAACAATCTGCTCACGCAGCTTGAGACAGCACGCTCTGCTGTGGATCAGCTGGAAAGCGTCGGACCTGTCGCCGCGCGCGTGGATGAGCTGCTCGCGAAGCATCGCGAAATGGATCTACGCCGCTCTAATCACGAGCAAGCCGTGTCTTTGCGCGAGCAACACCGCACTGCTCTGGCAACCGTTGCGTCGCTTACTGATGAACTGAAAGCGCAGTCAGATTCGGATGGCGACCCGCTCCAGCTGTCCGTCCAGATCAGCGACACCCAGGCCAATCTGGCGAAACTCGCTGACAGTAGACGTGAGGCGAGCACCAACTGCCAGCGTGCAGATGCTTTGGTGTTGGAGGCTGAGCAGGCAGTAAGCGCCGCAGAGACTCGTGAGACCCTAAATGCTTCTTTGGTCGCTCTCGGAGATCCGAAGACCGCGGTCGAGACTGCCGAAAAACACCTGTCCGGGCTGCGCGAGGAGCGCGCAACGGCGACCGCGACGCTTGCCCAAGACGTCGAGCGTCGTGACGCCCTACGCGCAGGGGGAGACTCAGCGACCTGTCCAACGTGCAAGCAGCCGTTCAAGGTTTCTTACGCCGAGTTGCTCGTAGATTGCGAGCGCAAGATCACGAGTGGTAGGAAGACCGTAAAAGCTCTCGATCGCGAGATCAAGGACGCGACAACGCAGAACAAGGCCACGAAGGACTCAGCCGACCGAGCCCGGACGCTACAGGTACAACTCGACGCTCTAGGCAATACAGGAGAGATCAAGAAGCTTCGTCAAGAACTCACCAAAGCGCGGGCAGCCGCTACTAAGGCGGCCGCTGAGGAGCAGCAGCTCGAATCTCAGTACACAAATCTGAACGACGCTCTACCAGAACTACGCAAACGCGCCGAGCAAGCAGCGTCAACCGCTACAAAGCGATCACAGCTCGAGGCCGCGCGCGCCAGCGCGGAGCACGATACAGCTCTATTTGCTGACCAACTCACAAAGGTAGGCGCCAATAACTACGATGCCGAGGCGCACGCAGCCTTGAACCGAGAACTCGCAGAGGCAGAAGATGCGTCAAGACGGTGTGCCGTTCTGCGCGCCAGTGCCGAGTCCGTCGAGCTACTCGATGGCCGCGCCACCAAACAAAAGGAGTTCGTTGATTCGCTCGTCGAAAAGTACGCTGCCCTAGTCACCAAGACCGACGAGATCGTTATCGATCCCGAGCAGCAGCTACAGCTGCAGGGCAAGCGCGACAGTCTCGAAGACGAGCTTCACACCGCGCAGACGCGCCTCGCAGAGACAATCCGCCAAGCTGAGCAGGATAGCCAGGCGCTCAAGGCCGCCCGCAAACAGCTCCAGGATGGTCGTCGTAGGCTGCGCAAGCTATCCGCGGAACGCCGCGAGTACCAATGGCGTGAAGCCGTCGCCCAAGCGCTGGCGGACTATCGAGCCGACGCATCGCAGCGTGTCCGCCCAGTTCTAGATGAGCAGGCCTCAAGATTGCTGCACCGCGTCTCCAGCGGACGTTATGGTGCCGTTCGCCTCGATGACAGTTATCAGCTCCAAGTAGCAGATGACCGAGAGCTTCACCCGCTCAAGCGCTTCTCAGGCGGTGAGCAAGACCTAACATCGCTGTGCCTGCGTCTGGCGCTCTCCCGTACGCTGGCAGAGCAACGCGGAGTTGAAGCCGGCTTCGTGATCCTAGACGAGGTCTTCGGCAGCCAGGACTCGCAACGGCGCGAAGCTCTACTTCAGCAACTCGGGGAGTTGGCAGAGCACGAGTTCCGACAGGTATTCGTCATCTCCCACGTCGATGACGTGATCCACCACTGCCAACTGCATATCGATGTATCCCGGGCAGACGGCCAGCCAAGCATCGCGGACGGTCCCAAGGCACGCTAGGATCTACGGTCGCTTCGTATAGGCGTCGTACGAGTCGCCGACCTGCGTGGCGGCGAGCTCGACCAGGGTTGCGACCTCCCTGCACGCGATGATGTGGCGCCAATGGGCGATCGCCGCAACCACATCGGAAATGCACTGATCGGCGTGGGTGGCGCTTGCTGGATCGGGGCGCTGATCGCGGACGGGTCCAAGGCGATGGTGTGGCTGAGCCTCCCCTCCGTCCTGTTGTACGTCGCCGGCGCCGCGTGCATCGCGGGGGCGGTGCTCGCGCTTCGTTCGAGTGACGGCGGGATGCAGGACCCGGGGATGGCTCCCGAGCTGGAGGCGGAGTCGCGACAGCGCGGTACGGATAGAGCTGTCGTGACGACCGAGCATCGGGACGAACTTCGCGAGATGTTGGAAGCGGCGCAACGGGCCGTCGAAAACGGCGTCGCGAGAGGCGATGGCGACCACCTCGCGCACGAGATGTTCGAGGCGCACTTTGGTGGCCTGGAGAGCAGCCTGCGCGAATGGGATGAGACGATCGGCGCTGACGCTTCGGCGTTCGGCACCCTGAAGGAGGCCATCGCTCAAAAGCTCCGCGAGCGGGGAGCCGATAACGGACCTTACGTGCCGGCACAGATCGCCGAGGGCTTGGCCGTCATCACCGCGCGCCGCGCTCTAGCGGACAGACTGGGTGACCCGCTGCCTCCAGCGTTCAGCGAGAGTGCGTCAGTCTGGCGGGCCTTTGGCAGCGATCATACGATGGCCGGGGTCGTCGACTTCAACCCGTACAGCGTCAACGCCACCGGCAACGTTCTCGTCTTCGAGCGGAACGACTACCCGGCTGGAGAGTTCATCCCCCGAGTCCAGCAGCTGCTGGCACCCCTCTACGAGGTGCTCACCGACGCCCAGGCATGGGATGAGGCCCGAGCGGTCCCGCTCGCGAAAGCCGCACTGAGCATTTTCCCGAAGGATGCCCTTGTGGACGATCTTCGGAAGGCACAGCTCAAACCGAGCATCTCGACAGCGCCCGGCTGCCACGGGTGCGACTAATCGCCGATCATGACAATTTACTGCCGGCTAGAGCTGCGGTCCCCTCGGGAAACCATGCGTGGTGTGATGGATAAATCACAGCTATGTTACAATGAGCTGATGCGCTCAGCAGAGATCATCGCCATGTTGCGCCACTTGGGCCTACCCCACGGTGAGCTCGCCCAGCGGGCCGGTATGGCGCGCGAGACGCTCTCGCGCTGGGAGACAGGCGCACAGCGCCCGAGCCTGGAGGACCTGGAGAAGGTGGTCACAGCAGCCGGCGCCAGGTTGGATGTTCAGGTGGTCCTACCGGAGCCAAAGCTCGTCGAGCTGGTGGGTGAGCAACTGGATATCGCGTCGCCTACCGAGCGGCTGAAGACGGTACTCGGGAACCGCTGGCGAGGTTGCCGCGATGCGCTGCGTGTAACCCACCAGACGGGTGAGCTGGCCGTCGTGGTGGGACCGGTGGCGGCCGCTCTCAGGGGCGCTCCAGAGCGTCCGGGGTCAGGGCGAATTGACTTGCTCGTGTCCGCGGAGGATCGTGAGGAGCTGACCGAGTGGTTGCTGCGCGCCGATGCGTGGCCTGACGGCGTCGAGCAGGCACCGCACAGCGGTGAGCGGCGCGAGCGCTGGCGAGCCGGACGAGGCATGCTCACCGTCCGTTCCCAGGCCACTGGGATCGAGGACATAGCTGCGCTACGCGACCGCGCCTACCCCGTCCTGCTCAACCGGGAGGATGCCGGTCTCGTTCGCGTCGCCTTGGTGGAGGATCTGCTCGACCTGGTTGAGCGCTCGCCGTGGCCCGAGGACGCCTTGTACCGCGTCGGGTTGCGTGCTGTGTTGGCGTCTGGACGCTACTCGTCGCGTCAGGCGCGCAAGGGATACTTGGTATCGGTGTGATCGAAATCGAGGATCGTCATCGCGAACTGCTGCGAACCCTGGCCGGCGTCGAGGTTCAATTCGTGCTCGTGGGTGGCGTGGCACTGCAGCTGCGCGGCTTCTCGGGAGCCACTCGCGACGTGGACGTCACGGTCGCGGTCGATGACCTCAACACGCGCCGCCTGGATCAAGCGCTCGAGGCACTCCAAGCGCAGCCGTACCTCACGGGCGAGCGCGGCGTCGCATACCACACTCGCCTCGGCCAGATCGAGGTGATGCGCTGGACGGATGGCGTCGGCGACTACGACGCCTGGACGCGCGAGGCAACAACAATCGAGCTCGAACCCGGTCTCGATGTTCAAGTAGGCAGCGCATCGCACTTGCTGTTCTCCAAGGAGGACGCCGACCGAGAGAAGGACACCGACGCCCTACCGCTCATCCGCGCCGAGCTACTCGCGAGCGGCGCCCTGCAAGCTAGCGATGTACGTGGACCGGTCGCATCGTTGCCCACAGAGGTGACGCCGGACCCACGTGTTGAGCAGGTGCTCGGCCCCCGACCCGGACGACGCCGCACGCGCGGCCTGTGGGATCACGGCGCACAGCTGATCGCCGAATATCGCGAGCGTTGGAGCGTGCCCGACGATGGTCCACTGCTCGGCACACCCCCGGCGGTCGGCGAGTCGCAGACAGCTGATCGCGAGGCGCTCGATCAGCAACTGGAGCGTCTGCGTCAACTCATTGCTCGAACGAGCAAGGCTCGTCCATAGAAGGTGGTAAAAACCACCAGTGTCAGCGTGGCGTGGGGGCTCGATCTCAAGCAGCGCCTACTGATGCTCGCAGAGGCTCCACATATGCGCCGCCCGATTTTAGCCCACCGGAGCCGTTTGGTGGGCCAAATCCATCGGGTATCCCCCGGTATCTAAAGGGATCGCTAGGAACTCGGCACGTCGGGGCCCATCTCACGCATGGCTTGTTAGTGCCGTTTCTTGCGCTTCTTCAGGTTCTTCCGACGCTTGCCTCCGGAGCGGAAGGTCGCAAGTTCGAATCTTGCCGGGCGCGTTAGAGAATCCTGCTCAACGGTGCGGATTCCCGACTCAGAGGCGCACGTTGAGCATTGGCTGTCTACCGCAAAACCTGGCCTCGTTTGCCTTTTCCTCTGCCTTTTCATCATGGACGGCTCCACGACTGACGAGAATCGCCGAACATCGCGCAACATCGTGGCCTTCGGGCGAGGCGCTACGAAGTTAGCGGTGTGATCTTGGTGTTATGCGGCGCAGGCGCGCTCGCACACCTCGCGCACGGTCTGGCGGCCGAGACAGCTTGCGGTAACGAAGGGAGATGTGTGTCCGCTCGTCGATCTTATCGGAGATTGTGCTAACGATATCGCGTCAGCCGCGCCTCAACTTGATCTCGGCGGCGTGCATTGCGTCATGGATCGGGCCATGCGTGACGATTGGCTCCTGCTTCTCGGCTCCAATGTAGCGGTGCTCATGGTGTTCGGTGGGCGCATGGGCATTATCGAACATCCGTACGGTGTGCACCGCGCCATCGCGTTCGAGCAACAGCACGATTGCGTATTCGATGGGATAGGCGCTTGAGCGCTCCACCATCATCAGCAGGTTCGGGGCGAGACGCCGTCGCCACATTCGGTCCTTAGGCATGGCTCGATGATTCCATCGCCCTCCGACACCGCACCAGTGGGCGACGGCGAATGTCCCATAGGCGCGGTCCACCTATGCCCAGCATCGTGCCGTTTCTCCACCTTCGACAAGGGCACGCAGAGCCACCTTCTCATCCTCCCCACGCCGCATCGACTGGCGGTAGACACGCAGAGTGAGCGCCGGGTCGGTGTGGCCCATCTCGTCCATGACGACGCCGGGGTCCTGTGCTCCGTTCTCGCCCTCACCCGAGACAACAGTCCTGACGACGTGCGAGAATGACGAGCATGACGAAGACCGAACTCCATGAGCTGGTGGAGCATCTGCCTGAGAACACGCTCGACGGCGCCGCCGTCTTGCTGCGCAGTCTTTCCAACGGCCGGATCGATCCGGACCAGGCGTGGTTTTGGACCTCGGACTGGCTTTCCGGTGAGCTGGAAGCTGACCGCGAGGCGAAGACTGAGCCGGGCGTCGTCTATGAGGACGCTGACGCCTTCAAGGCCGCGCTACAGGCCGTCCGCAGCGAGTAGTGCCCACCTATCAGGCGCGGCCCCGGTTCCTGCGCGATTTCAAGGGCCTGAGCCGGGAGCAGGCAGCCGCGTGGCGCAAAGCACTCGATCTGTTCATAGCGTGCCTTCGTCCCTCAGCGGTTGAGCAGCGAATGGACGTCTCTTTCAGAGCGCACTCTTAACCCTGCTCAGGCAATGCGACGCCCGACACACCGTGCTACTGCGCCAAATCAGGCTGTAGCGCGCTACGCTCGCGGTATGTGCGTCGGATGCGCAATGGCAGCCGCCTCGGCGGCCTCGGGCTTTCGGACCTGGATGCAGACCCACAACCTGGGCTGGCTCACACCGAAGCGGATGCGCGCGCTCACGGTCGGCGCGATGTGCGCAGCCGGGCTGGTGGCGACGGTTGGAGTCAGCGGCTCAACGCCGCCGGTATCGCACAGCGCCTCGTCCACGCAGCACGCGGCTCATTCTGCAACCCGCTAGCGCTTCCCCGCCGTCCGTGTTCTAGATCAGCGTCTGGGACACAACTGGGCAAGCGACGCAAGGACGCACCAACCGCAGTGTGCCGATCGGGGATCGACGGACCTCCGATCGGTCAGCACACGAGGGAGGGAGGACGCAGTAGCGCGTCGCCCAGTGACGCCCTAGCCTAGCCGCCGGCGACTGCGGGCAGGATCGTGAGCTCGGCTCCGTCGTCAACCGGCGTATCGAGACCGTCGAGGAAGCGGATGTCCTCACCGCTGAGGTACACGTTCACGAAGCGTCGCAGCGAGCCGCTCTCGTCGGCGAGGCGCTCGCCGAGGCCATCGAAGCGCTCGTACAGGCTGTCGAGCACCTCGCGCACGGTGGCGCCTTCCAGTTCGGCTTCGCTCTCACCGCCAGCGGCGGCGCGCAGCTGCGTAGGGATCTTGACCGTTACAGCCATCGTTGCTCATCCCTTCACGCCCGCACCGGCGAACGCGGCGGGCCCAGCTGTCGTGCTGGTCGAAGCCTGCTCGACAAGCGTCTCGAACTGCTCGACCGACGGGTCGATCTGGTGGGTGTGGAACGTGCCGCGCACCGCGTCGAGCGTCTTCAGTCCCTCGCCCGTGATAACCAGCACGACTCTCTCATCCGGGTCGATGTCCCCGCGCGCGGCGAGCTTCGTGAGCACCGCGGTCGTGACTCCACCAGCCGTCTCGGTGAAGATGCCGGTGGTCTGCGCCAGTAGCGCGATGCCCTCGCGAATCTCCTCGTCAGAGACCGAGTCGACCGCACCGCCGCTGCGGCGTGCCTCCTCTAGCGCATAGGGACCGTCCGCCGGGTTGCCGATCGCAAGCGACTTGGCGATCGTGTTGGGCTTCACCGGCTTGCACACCTCCTGACCAGCCGCAAACGCCGCGGCCACTGGGGAGCACCCGTCGGCCTGGGCGCCGTTCATGCGCGGCAGCCGGTGGGAGGGGTCCCTTATAAGCCCAAGGTCGCGCCACTCGGCAAAGCCCTTGGCTACCTTCGTGAACAGCGATCCCGACGCGATTGGCACCACGCAACGGTCGGGCAGCTCGAAACCGAGCTGCTCGGCGATCTCATACGCGAGCGTCTTGGATCCCTCGGCGTAGTAGGGGCGCAGGTTGACGTTCACGAACGCCCAGTCACGCTCGGCCGACAGCTCGGTGCAGAGCCGGTTGACGTCGTCGTAGTTGCCTTTGACCGCAACTAGTTTGGTCCCGTAGATGCCGGTCGCGAGGATCTTCTCTTCCTCGAGGTCGGCGGGAATGAACACGTAGGACTCAAGGCCCAGCGCTGCCCCGTGCGCGGCCACCGATTTCGCCAGATTGCCCGTGGACGCGCACGCGATCGTCTTGAAGCCCAGCTCGCGCGCGCGTGCCGTGGCGACCGACACGACCCTGTCCTTGAACGAGTGTGTCGGGTTGGCAGCGTCGTTCTTGACCCACAGCTCGCGCAGCCCGAGCCGCTGGGCCAGGCGGTCGGCTCTAATCAGCGGCGTGCAGCCGGCCGGCAGCCCGGTGCGCGAGGCCAGTCGGCCCGAGGGTCCCGGAGGTCCGTCCACCACGGGCAGGAAGTCGGCGTAGCGCCAGATGTTCTGCGGGCCTGCTTGGATGCGCCGGCGCAACCCGTTGACGTCGTCGCCGAGGCGGCTGTGGTCGTATGCGACTTCGAGCGGCCCGAAGCAACGCTCGCATACATACAGCGCCTCGAGTGGATACTCGCTTGTGCACTCTCGACATTTGAGGTGTGTGACAGCCACCAGGGGCTCCTTCCATTATTCGTCTTCGCCGATGAACCGTGTGGCAAAGACTGGAAAGCCCGCCACACATCTCTCTGGAATTGGCACCTGCCGCCGTCAGGCGGTGGTTGTCGGGGTTTCGCTGGGCCAGGTCCCTCCACCCCTCTGGATGTGTTCAGCTATGCGAGCGCAAGTATACGAGGCTCGGCAGCGGAACACAAGGCCTACATGCTCGTAAGGTCTGCGGCGCGCGCGAAGGGAACGTAACGCACACCACTCGACGGTGTACGGGCTTGCGTGAGCACCGGCGTTAGCCCCAGGGATCGAGTCGCGGCCGACACGCCCGAGGTCTTCGAGCCGCTCATCCCGGGCGCGAAGAAGCGCATGCTGATCATCGTCAATCCGTACGCCACGACCGTGTCCGATCGTCTGCGCCATCTGGTGGTTTACGCCCTGCAGGGTCGTTATGAAGTTGACGCTGTCGACACCGAGGCTCGTGGCCACGCGATCGAGCTGTGCCGCGAGGCGGCTCACGAGGGTTACGACGTGGTCGTCGCCTTCGGCGGCGACGGCACCGTCAACGAAGCGGCCAACGGCCTGCGTGGCTCCAGCACCCCACTCACGTGCCTGCCTGGTGGCTCGGCGAACGTGTACGGCAAGATCCTCGGGATTCCAGGGGAGCTCGTGGACGCCACCGAGCACTTGCTGGGCATGGCCGACGATTGGCGGCCGCGCAAGGTCGATCTCGGGGTGGTCAACGGCCGCTGTTTCACGTTCGCCTCGGGGCTCGGGTTGGACGCAAGCGTTGTACAGAGAGTCGACTCCAACCCCCATTTGAAGGCGCGTTTCGGCGCGCACTACTTCACATGGGCGGCGATCAGCACGTTCACGCGCCACTACATCTTCAAACCGCCGCGCCTGGATGTCCAGCTGGGTGGCAAGCGACATGAGGGCGTCACCGCGATCATCCAAAATGGCTCGCCGTTCACCTACTTCAACGATCGTCCAATCGAAGTCGCCGAGGGCCCGGAGCTGGACTCCGGGACTCTGCAGACGTCCGTGCTCCACCGTGCACGTCCGTTTGACATGCCCTCGATCGCTTATCGAGCGTTCTCTAAGCGCGCGAAGGTCGTGCGCCATCGCCAGGTCACAGCGCTGCCCGAGGCGCTGGAGTTGACAGTCTCCTCGAGCGATGGCGAGCCGCTGCCACTGCAGGTTGACGGCGACTACCTTGGCGAGGTGATCGAGGCGTGCTACTCGATCCTTCCGCGCGAGTTGAGCGTCGTCTCCTAGCGCAGTCCGCTGCGACGAGGACGCAGCCCGTCGGTGAGCGGGTCGGCGCCGGTAGAGGACGCTCGCCGGCTGTGTGCCCTACCCGCCTCCACCGGGCGTCACCCGGTAGGCGTCGAACACCGACTCGGTGTTGCGCAACCGTGAGATCGCGCCCTTCAGGCTCTGGGTGTCGGCCAGCTCAACCACGAAACGGTTCTTGACCATCGGTGGGCTCGACAGGCAACGCGCTTCGAGGATGTTGGCGCCCGACTCCGAGAACGCTCGCGAAAGATCGGCGAGCAGGTGATGGCGATCCCACGCGTCGATGTGCACTTCGACCACGAACGATGTCTCCTGCTCGCCCTCCCAGCTCACGTCGGTGAAGCGTTCGGGGTTGCGCTGCAGTAGCCGCGCGTTGGGGCAGTCCTTGCGGTGGATCGTGATCCCGCGACCCAACGATATGTAGCCCACGATCGGATCGCCGGGCACGGGCCGGCAACACTTGGCCAGACGCAGCATCACGTCCTCAACGCCGTCCACCGCGATCCCATACTGGCTGGAAGAGCTGGTCGGACGCTGGCGCGGGCGGCCGACCTTCAGCAGGTCGATCGCGGTGTGCTCGCCGTCGGCGGCCTCTCCCTGCTTGAGGCGCTGCAGGACTTTGTTGACGACGACCTTCGGTGAGATCTTCGACGCGCCGAGCGCGATGTAGAAGTCGTCGGCCTTGCGGTAGCCCATCTCGCGGATCACGTCCGCCAGCAGCGCCGAGCCGGTTATCTTCTGCGCCGGCAAGCCCTGCTTCTTGAGATGTTCCTGCAAGAGCTCGCGTCCGGTGTGCTCGGTGTCCTCGCGCGACTCCGCCTTGAACCACTGCTTGATCTTGTTGCGCGCTCGCGTCGTCTTGACGACCGCCAGCCAGTCGCGCGAGGGTCCGCGCTCGCGCTTGGCGGTGAGGATCTCCACGATGTCCCCGGAGCCCAGCTCGTAGTGCAGCGGCACGATCTTGCCGTTCACGCGTGCCCCAACGCAGCGGTGACCGATCTCGGTGTGCACCTCGTAGGCAAAGTCAAGCGGTGTGGCGCCCGCCGCGAGCGACTTGACCTCGCCCTTGGGGGTGAACACATACACCTCGTCCTCGAACAGATCGATCCGCAGGCTCTCCATGAACTCCTGCGGGTCGGACATCTCCTGCTGCCAGTCGAGCATCGAGCGCAGCCACTTCATCTTCGTGTCGTCGTGCTCGCCGACGGAGCCATCCTTGGCGCGCGGGCGCTGCTTGTACATCCAGTGCGCGGCGACACCGAACTCCGCCATCTCGTGCATTTCTTGCGTGCGGATCTGGATCTCCAAAGGCCTGCCCTCGGGTCCGATGATCGTCGTGTGCAGCGATTGATACATGTTGAACTTCGGCATCGCGATGAAGTCCTTGAAGCGTCCCGGCAGCGGCTTCCACAGCGAATGGATCACGCCCACCGCGCCGTAGCAGTCCTTGACCGAGCCGACGATCACGCGCATCGCGGTGAGGTCGTAGATCTCGTTGAACTCGCGGCCCTTCTTAGTCATCTTCGAGTAGATCGAGTAGAAGTGCTTGGCCCGTCCGGCGATCTGCGCGGAGATGCCGAGCGTCTGCAGTTCGCTCGCCAGATATTCGCCCGCTTGGGCCACGTAGCGCTCGCGATCCTCGCGCTGTTGGGACACCAGCTCCTTGATCTCGCGGTACTTACGTGGGTGCAGAGTGGCGAACGCGAGATCCTCCAGCTCCCACTTGATCGCGTGGATGCCGAGCCGGTGGGCGATCGGGGCGTAGATCTCGAGCGTCTCGCGCGACTTCTCAAGCTGCTTCTGCTTGGGCATCGCGTCGATCGTGCGCATGTTGTGCAGGCGGTCGGCGAGCTTGATCAGGATGACGCGCACGTCACTGGCCATCGCCACCATCATCTTGCGGTAGTTCTCGGCCTGCGCCTCGTCACGCGATTGGAAGGTGATGCCGGTCAGCTTGGTCACCCCGTTGACGATCCCGGTGATCTCATCGCCGAAGCGCTCGCGCACCTCCTCGATCGACGCGGAAGTGTCCTCGACTGTGTCGTGCAGCAGCGCCGCGCACAGCGTCTCGGTGTCCAGGCGCATACCGGCGCAGATGCGAGCCACGCCAACGGGGTGCACGATGAAGTCCTCGCCGGACTTGCGACGTTGCGCGGCATGGTGCTCGCACGCGAACACGAACGCGTCTTCAACGCGCTCACGGTCGATCTCCACGGCCGCGTCCGCGGCGTGCTCGGAGACGATTGCGAACAGGTCGTCGAGTAGCCGTCGCTCGAGCTCGCTCAACTCCGCGCGGCGCACGCGCGGGGTGCTAGCCGGTCGTGCCGGTGAGTCGATTGAAGCGCGCTGGTAGGGGCTCTCAGTCTCAGACATCCATAAATCGTAGCCCTCTCCAACGATGTCCAGGGCTAGCGGTCACAAAAACGTTAGAACAGGACAAGCTCTTCGGCGCGCGCTGATGGTTCGGCCGGCTCCGGTGAAACGGGCGCTGGCTGTGCCGGTTGCGCGTGGCGGAGCACGAGCCGCGGCTCACTGACCCCATTCCACTCGTTGATCTCGAGCACGAACGTCGCGTCTGCTGGTTCGTCATCGTTCACAGCGAGCTTGCCGTCATTGCCAAACGCCACCGCGCGAGCATGCGCACCATCGGATTCGACCGTGAAGCGAGCGTGCTTGCCGCCTCCCATCGGGCGCACGTCGCGTAGCACCGCGCCTCTGATCATTAGCGACACCGAGGGGTTGCCGTTTCCGAAAGGCGCCAGTTGCGCAAGTTCCTCTGCCAGGTCCATACCCAGTTCAGTGCCGCTCACGATCGCATCCACGCGCTCGCGCGGGATCAGATCCTCCGGCGAGAGCGCTTGCGCGGTGTGGGCGTCAAGCGTGGCGGCAAACGCCGCCACGGAGCTGCGCTGGAGCTCAACTCCGGCGGCTGCGCTATGACCGCCATAGCGTTGGAGATGCTCGGCGCACGCCGTCAGGCCCGCGAGCAGGTCGAATCCTTCGATGCCGCGTCCCGAGCCGCGTCCTGACTCCCCGTCGAGCGATATCAGCACGACCGGTCGGCGATGACGCTCCACCAGGCGTGCGGCAACTATCCCGATCACTCCCGGATGCCAGTGCTCGCCCGCTAGCACGAACGCAGAGCGTTGCTCGCGGTCGCCCAACAGGGCGATCTGTGCTTCGGCCTGGGTGCGAATCCGCTGCTCGATTCCTCTACGTTCGCCGTTGGCGTGGTCAAGCTCCTGGGCGATCTGTGCGGCACGCATTGGATCTTCTGTGAGAACCAACTCCAGTGCCGCGTCGGCCCGGTATAGGCGCCCGGCGGCGTTGATACGAGGAGCGAGCGCGAATCCCACGGCGCGCTCGTTCAGCTTCGCTGGATCGATGCGCGCAACCGACATGAGCGCGCGCAATCCGGGCTTGGTCGTACCCGCGAGCGCGCGCAGGCCGCGGCGTGCGAGGCTGCGGTTCTCGTCTCGCAACGCCACCACGTCGGCGATCGTCGCGAGCGCCACGAGATCGAGCTCATCGTCGATCTCGCGCGGGTCGCGTCCCGCAACTCGCAGCGTGGCTTGCGCGAGCTTGTGGGCCACCGCCGCCGCGCACAGGTCCACGCAGGGGTAGCCGCACAGCGCGGGGTGCACGATCAGCGTGTCTGGCAGCGCGCCGTCGGCACGTGGCAGGTGATGGTCGCTGACGATCACATCGAGTCCCAGCGAGCGCGCCAACGCGACCTCCTCGACGGCTGTGATCCCACAGTTGACGGTGATCAACAGCTCGGTGCCGCGCCGCGCCAGTCGCCGCACTGTGTCTGCGCTGAGCCCATATCCATCGGTCGCGCGGTCGGGCAGGTACCAGTCCACGTGCGCACCGAGCTTGCGCAGGGTGCGCACGAGCACAGCGGTAGAGCACACACCGTCTACGTCGTAATCGCCGTGGACGGTGATCGCTCGTCCGCTGCTCGCGTGATCTGCGATCAGGCCGGCCGCGACCCCGAGGCCGGTGAACGCGTCGAGGTCGTGCTGCTCGTCGGCCACGAGAAACGCGCGCGCGCGCCGTGGGTCGCTGTAGCCGCGCCGCACCAGCACCTGCCCGACCGCGTCGCTCACGTGCAGCTGCTCACGCAGGCAAGCGACGTCCTGCTCGCGGCAGTCTGGGATCTCGAAGCGGACCATTGTTCACCCACACTACGGGGCGGACTAGACGGAAGCACGCAGCCGAACAGCCCTTCAAGCGCACTCGCTCTTCTCAGACGCTGCGCCCCGCGGCGGGCGCACTTTCACGGCGGATCCCCTCGAAGTAAACGGCCGCTATTCCGAGCAGCGCTCCCGGGGCCGCATACAGGACGACCACGATGTCGGTTGTTTTGAGCCCGGGGACCTGTAGCGAGGATGTCTTGATCGCATAGATCAGCAGGCCCGCGAGGATCGCGCCCACCAGCGAGCCGACGAACGCGCCGACGATGCCTCCCCAGAAACGGTCGGGCAGGAAGATCGTGAAATGCCAGATCGACAGGCCCATCATGACCCAGCCGAGCATTCCCATTACAGGCCCCTTCTACGAGCGCGGCGAATTGAGTTGTGCGCAAGCATCTAACGCGCCCTCCCGTGCCGCTTATTGCGCGGCCGTCGCGGCTTTGAGTTGCGGCTGGGCTGTTCCTTGAGCACGAGGTCTTCAGGCGTCAGGTCGGCCGCCGGGTCGCGTGGCGGCGGGTCGCGTGGCGGCGACTGCTCGGTGTCCTTGGCCCGATCCTGTCCGTTGGCCGTCTGCGGCTTCATATCCGACTTCTCCACGCTGCGCGGCTTGTTGACATCAGGCTTGCCGGCGCGACGGCGGCGCAGGCCGACACCGTTACGAGCGCGCTGAGGCTGCTCGGACAGCTCGGGCTCGATGTCGCGCACGAGCGCGTCGAACTCCTCCTTGGAGAGCTGCTCGCCCGGATCCTCGGCGACGAGTGTGCTTCCGCGCCGACCCCGCGCGGGCTTCGGGGTCGGCTCGACGTCGATCGGACCCTCGCCGAGCGCAGTTGCGTACGCCGGCACATAGCCGAGGTCGCGCACGATCCGTGCGCGGCGGTTGCGGTAGACGCCCTCGCGCTCCTTCCAGTGGGTCAGCACCGGCGAGGCGATGAAGATCGAGGAGTACGCTCCCGAGGCGATCCCGACGAGCATCGCGAAGGCGAAGTCCTTCAGCGTCGCCCCACCGAACAGCAGGATCGCGGTCACAGGCAGCAGCGTGCAGAAGCTGGTCGCCAGCGACCGCGTCAGGACCTCTGACATCGAGCGGTTGACGATCTGCGAGAACGCGGCTCGCGGCATGCGCGGCACGTTCTCGCGCACACGGTCGAACACGATGATCGTGTCGTACATCGAATAGCCGAGGATGGTCAGCAGCGCCGCCACGGTGGAAGTCGTCACTTCACGCCCAGTGAGCGCGTACACGCCGCTTGTGATCAGCAGGTCGTGCATCAGCGCGATCAGCACCGGGACCGCGTACTTCCACTCGAATCGCAGCGCGATATAGATCGAGATCACCAGCAGCGACGCGATGATCGCGATGATCGCGCTTTTGGCGACGGTCTGCCCGAAGGTCGGGCCGATCGAGGTGCTCGAGAAGTTCTTGGTGCCCGGCGACTGGGGCCCGGAGCCGAACTTCGTGTCGAGGTCGCTCTTGATCTGGACCACCTTTTCGGGGCTCAGCTTCTTCAACGAGATCTGGTAGCCCTGCCCGCCGATGCCCTTGTTCGTGTACTTCTGGATCTCGGCGGTCGGATAGCCCGCCGCCGACATCACCGACTGAATCTGGCTCTCCGAGGCGGGCTTGATGAAGGCTGTTTGGATGCGCGTGCCGGAGGTGAAGTCGATGCCGAGGTTCAGGCCCCTGCCGCCGATCGCGAGCGCGCCGATCATCAGGATGCAGCCAGACAATGAGAAGAACCAGCGCGAGGCACCCATGAAGTCGAACGTCCATTTGCGCTTGCGCGCTCCCGCTCCGAGCAGCGCGGGGTGTGAGACGGCGCGCGAGCGCCCCATCGCTCCAAGCGCCGCCTGCGTAGCGAGCACGGCTGTGAACAGCGTCAGCATCGTGCCGATCCCGAGCGTGAACGCGAAGCCCTGAACTTCGGCTGTGGCGAGCGCGAACAGGATGAACGCCGTCATGAACGTCACCACGTTGGCATCGATGATCGCCGCGAAGCCACGCTTGTAGCCCGTCGCGATGCCGGCCGCGATCGAGCGCCCGCCGCGGATCTCCTCCTTGACACGCTCAAAGATCACGATGTTCGCGTCCGCCGCGATCCCGATCGTGAGGATTCCTCCGGCGATGCCTGGCAGCGTCAGGGTGATCGGGATCAACTTGATCAGCGCGAAGAAGTACACCCCGTAGATCACCAGACCGCCCACTGCGATCATCCCGAGTACGCGGTAGAAGGTGAGCAGGAACAGGCACACGATCGCGAGACCGACGAGCCCGGCGATCAGGCCTTGTTTGAGCGCGGTCTTGCCGAGCGTGGCTGAGACCTGCGAGTCGGAGATCAGTTCGAGCTTGATCGGCAGCGCGCCGGATTGAAGCTCGTCAGCCAGATTCTGTGCGGAAGTCAGCGTGAAACCGCCGGAGATCTCGGAGCCGGTGGAGGGGTCGATCCCTTCGGGATACTGGGTGTAGTCGATCGAAGGCGCCGTGATGATCTGGTTGTCGAGTACCACAGCGAAGTGCTGCAGCGCGTCGGCCTTGGCCACGCCAGGCAGCGCCGCCTGCTGGCCGCGTTCGGCGATTTCGTGCGTCACGCGCTGGAATATTTTGCCTCCGCCGGAACTGAATTCGAACGTGACGTCCGGTGTGCCGGTGTTGGTGTCGGTGTTCTGGGTCGGGTTCTTGATGTCTTCGCCGTTCAGCGCCGGGTTATCGTTGAGCACGTACCAGCTTTCCGGCGAGGGCTGCGTGACCTTGCCCCCGGCGCCCGTGACCGGTTGGGCCTGGGCCAGCACCGTGCCGGGAAGCACACGCACCGCCCGCGTCTTGACTCCCGCCGGCGCTTTGTAGGCGGTCGAGGGGTACAGGTCCGCTTCGGTGTCGTCGGGTCCTTTCAACACCTTCTTGTGCGTGCTGTCCAGCAGGTACCACTGGCCATATATGCACCCGTCCATCTGCGCCGGGGTGCAGCCCGGATCATATGTGGTGTCGTTTTTGCGGATGATCACCTTGCGCTTGAGCGCGCGCAGCACCGCTTCGTACTCGGGCAGCCCTGACGCGTACGTACCGGCTTCCCGTCCGCCGGTCACGGTCGCTTCGGTCGGCGCGGGCTGCCCATCGGGGCCGATCACATTCGGCTCCCAGTCATAGAAGTGCAGCTGTGCGGTCTCACCGACCTGCTCCTGGGCTTGGTGGAGGTTGGTCACGTCCGGCAGCGACACGTCTATTTCGCTTCCGCCGGTGCGTTGGATTTCGGGCTGGGCGACGCCGAGCTGGTTGACGCGCTTACGCATGATGTTGATCGCGCGATTCAGCGATTCGGGGTTGACCTTCGCCTCCGCGGTGGCGCGACCCTGGTAGATCAGCTGCACGCCACCTTTCAAATCGAGACCCAGGCGCGTTGGCTTGCTAGCGATTACCGCGAGCGACGCGGCCACGAGACCCGCGACGATCAGCAGGATGAAGGCGTTTCGGCGACGGCTACCCATGGCTCAGGTCACCATCACAGACTACTTATCGGGGGTGAGCACGAGCAACAGCCCACCGTCGTCGTCGTAGGCGGGAAACATGTCGGCCTTCGCGCCTGCTTCCACGTCGCGCTCGCCGCTGACGCGCACGGGCACATCCAACGCGCGCACACCCCACTCGAGCACCGTTTCGACTGGATCGTCGCCATTTGAGAATTTCAGCCCGAGCACCTGCTCAACGCGCTGGCCGATCACGCCTTCCTCCTCCAGGCCCGTAAAAGCGAACGAGTTCTTTCCACAGCCGATCACGCGGCCCTCCCCGTCGCACACGAAGAACGCGGCGTCGGGCGCCGGGTAGTAGTCGTCGAGCAGCTCGAACAGGAACGCGAATCCGCACTTCGCGCAGCCCTTCGGTTGGCGCGTGAAGCCGATATTGCGGTCGATCTCGCGTGTGCGGTGCCCGCAGTTGGGACAGATGAATGGGTGAGCCATAGGACTCCACAGAGTAGGGGAGCGCGCCGGCCGACGTGCGACCAACGCGACGGCGTAGCGTGCTTGGGCTAGAACAGGACGCTTGCGCCCGATCCGGATTGCGACGGTAGAGGCTCGATACCGAGGTGCTCGAACGCGGCGGCCGTCGCGGTCCTTCCGCGAGCTGTGCGCTTGATCAGACCCTGCTGCAACAGGAACGGCTCATATACGTCCTCGATCGTGTCCTGCTCCTCCTCGACCGCCACGGCCAGCGTCGATAGGCCGACCGGCCCGCCGTCGAACTTCACGCAGATCGCCTTGAGGATCTCGCGGTCGAGCCGGTCAAGCCCACGCTCGTCGACCTCCAGCAGCTCGAGCGCTCCCTGGGCGGCGCGGGCGCCGACGATCCCGTCCAAGCGCACCTCCGCGTAGTCGCGCACGCGCTTGAGTAGGCGGTTTGCCACGCGCGGCGTCCCGCGGCTGCATGACGCGATCGCACGCGCGCCGTGCTCGTCGATGTCGATCTGCAGGATCGCGGCGGAGCGCGTCACGATCGTGACCAGCTCATCGGTCGAATAGTGCTCCAAGCGCGCGTGGATGCCGAAGCGGTCGCGCAGCGGGGTCGTGAGCAGGCCGGTGCGCGTGGTCGCCCCGATCAGCGTGAACTGCGGCAGCTCGAGCGTGACGATGCGCGCGCCGGCGCCCTGCCCGACGGTGATCGGCAGGCGGCGGTCCTCCATCGCCGGGTAGAACGTCTCCTCCAGCGTGCGTGGCAGACGGTGGATCTCATCCACGAAGAACACGCTGTGGGGCTCCAAGGCGGTCAGAAACGAAGCGATGTCACCCTTGCGCTCGAGCGCCGGTCCGGCGGTCTGCACGAACGGGACATCGAGCTCAGCGGCGATGATCTGCGCGAGCGAGGTCTTGCCGAGTCCCGGCGGCCCGGCGAGCAACAGGTGGTCGAGTGCCTCTTTGCGTGCGCCCGCCGCCTCGATCGCCACGGCGAGCTGCTCGCGCAGCGTGGGCTGGCCGACAAACTCATTGAGGCTGCGCGGACGCAGCGAACGATCGAGCTCGTCCTCGACTGTCAGATAAGGGGTTTGGATGCGAGCGCTCTCGGTCACGTGAACACGGTGTCCGTCATGTCGATGTGAGCTCGACTCTCACGGACCGTGCGGCGGCTCCGGCGCCTGCGATTGATCGTTACTCGGGCGCTCATGAGGTCCGTGCCGTGCGCAACGCTCCAGCGATCAGCTCCTCGGCGGTCTCACCGTCTGCCTCGCGCAGCAGTCGATCGGCCTCCACAGCGGTGTAGCCGAGCGCCAATAGTCCCTCGTGGGCGAGCGCTCGTGGTCCGCTACCGCGATGGGCGAGGATCGCGCCGTCGGAGTGTCCGCCCGCGTCCACCTTCTCACGCAGCTCGACGATGATCCGCTCGGCGGTGCGCTTGCCGATCCCGGGCACAGCCTGAAAGCGTGCGGCGTCCCCACCGGCGATCGCTGCGATCAGCTCGCGCGGGGAGCCGCTGGAGAGCACCGCGACGGCGACCTTTGGGCCGACCGCCTGCACCGAGATCAGCATCAGGAACAGGTCGCGCTCCTGCTCGGAGTGAAAGCCGTGCAGCAGCAGCGCGTCCTCGCGCACGACCAGGTGAGTGTGCAGCGTGGTCTCTCCCCCGACGGCGGGAACGTGGCGCAGCGTCTCAGCCGATACGGCGGCGCGATATCCGACACCCGCGCACAGGATCACCACGTGGTCGGTGCGGCGGATCGCGACCTCGCCGCGCAGTAGCGAGATCATCGGGCGAGCGCTCCGTCAGCGCTTGCCACCGCGCGCGCCAGCGAATCACCGAGCGGTGCACAGTTGATGTGGCACACCGCCACCGCGAGCGCGTCGGAGGCGTGATCGCTCGAGGGCGTGTTGGGCAGCGCGAGCAGCGCCTGCACCATGCGCGCGACCTGATCCTTGGGGGCACGTCCGTTGCCGCACACCGCCGACTTGACCTTCTGCGGCGTGTAGCTGGTGCACGGCACGCCCCGCTGCCCGGCCGCGAGCATCACTGCGCCGCGTGCGTGCCCCACCGCGAAGGCGGTGCGCACGTTCTGCCCGAAGTACAGCTCCTCGAGCGCCACCGCGTCGGGCTCGTGCTCATCGAGGAGTCCCTCGATCGCGGCGTGAATGTCGGTCAGGCGGCGCTCCTGCGGCGCGCCGGCGCGCGTCTCGATCACACCGCCGTCGAGCGCGGCGAGCCGGCCACCATCGCCGCTGACGACGCCATAGCCCGTGTTGGCCAGGCCCGGATCTATACCGAGGACGATCATTTGTTCTGTGATTCTGCGTGGCGCCTCGGACGCCTGCTCTCGCGCCCGTCGGCGGCCTAGGGCACGGCGGACGAGCACAAGGCCGGGGAGTTGTCCTCGTCCCATGTGAGCCAGGGCGCCCGCCCGGAAGCCCACAGGTCGTTGAGGGCCACCGCGTCCTTGTAGGTGTCCATGCACTCCCAGAAGCCGTCGTGGCGGTGGGCGCGCAGCTCGCCATCGGTCGCCAGGCGCTCCAGCGGGGCGCGCTCGAGCACGCTGTCGAGCGCGAGGTAGTCGAACGCGCCCGCCTGGAAGCAGAAGAACCCACCGTTGATCCAGTGCTCGGAGCGGGGCTTCTCGCGAAAGCCGAGCACACGCCCGTCATGGGCGTCAAGCTCAGTCACACCGAACTGCAGCCGAGGTCGCACGACGGTCATCGTCGCCAGGCGGCCATGAGCCGAATGAAACGCGAGCAGCTGCGTGAGATCGACGCTTGCCACGCCGTCGGCGTAGGTCGCGCAGAAGGGTTCACTGGCCAAGTGCTCCTGCAGCAACTTCAGTCGCCCACCCGTGGGGGTGTCGAGACCCGTGTCCACACACTGCACCTCCACGCCATCCGGCCATGGCGTGTCACGCACGAACCGCTCGATCGCCTCGCCCAAGTAACCGGTGGCGAGCAGGAATCGCCGGAAGCCCTGTCCGGCGTAGAGCTGGATCACGTGCCAGACGATCGGCAGCCCGCCAATCTGAACCAGCGGCTTGGGGATCGCCTGACCACCGCCTTCGGCGGCGGTGCCCTGCACGTACAGACGCGTACCGCGTCCGCCGCAGAGGATCACGACCGGCGGGCGATGACGGTGTGGGTGGGCCTCGTGATTGGGGGCCTTGCCATTCACACGTGTGAACCGCATGTCCGTACAGGGCCGTTCAGGACCCTCACCCGGCGACACGCTCGAGCACGTCGGCGGGCACGTCGAAGTTGGCGTACACGGCGTCCACGTCGTCGAGCTCTTCGAGCACGTCGATCAGCTTCATCAGGCGCGCCGCGTGAGACTCGTCAATCGGCACGAGGCTCTTCGGTCGGTAGGCGAGCTCGGCGTCCTGGATCTCGACACCCGCGTCCTCCAGTGCGTGACGCACGGCCGCGAAGTCACCCAGCTGCGTGATGACCTCGAAGAGATCGTCGTCGGTCGCTATGTCCTCGGCGCCCGCCTCCACGGCCACCATCAGGTCATCCTCGGAGTAGCGCTCGGAGTCGATCGCGATCGTGCCCTGCTTCTCGAACAGGTACGCGACCGACCCGGGCTCGCCGAGGCTGCCGCCGTGCTTGGAGAAGGCGTGACGCACATCGGCGCCGGTGCGATTGCGGTTGTCGGTGAGCGCCGCCACCAGCAGCGCCACGCCACCAGGGCCGTAGCCCTCATACAGAACGGTCTCGATCGCATCGGCCTCGCCGCTCTCGCCTGTGCCTTTGGCGATCGCCCGCTCGATGTTGTCCTTGGGCATCGACGCGGCCTTGGCCTTGGCGATCGCGTTCTCGAGCGTAGCGTTGCCGGCCGGGTCGCCGCCGCCGTCGCGCGCGGCCACGGTGATGGCGCGTGCCAACTTGGTGAACTGGACTCCCCTGCGGGAGTCCACGACGGCCTTCTTGTGCTTGATGCTGGCCCACTTAGAGTGTCCTGACATAGCTCGCAAGGATACTTCGGGTCTGCGTCAGAGACACTTTGGCGCAGCACCCCTCTAGGATGCGGGCCCCATGACGATCGATCCGGGCATCTTCAAGGCGTATGACATCCGCGGCCTCTACGGCGAGCAGATCGACGGTGACACGGCGCTCGCGATCGGGCGCGCGTTCGCGCGCGTACTGTCAAAACTGTCGAGCAAGCCGACGAGTGATTTGCGCGTGGGCTTGGGCCGCGACATGCGACTGACGGCCCCTGAGCTGGCGGCGCGCTACCGCGAGGGGCTCCTGATGGAGGGTACCGACGTGCTCGACGCCGGCCAGGTCGGCACCGAGATGCTGTATTTCCTGGTCGGCTCGCGCAAGCTCGACGGCGGGCTGATGTGCACCGCGTCGCACAACCCGAAGGCTTACACGGGCGCCAAGCTCGTGCGCGAGGGCGCGATCGCGCTCTCAGATGACACCGGTATCCAAGACATCCGCCGCGCGATCGAGCTGGGTCTGGACGACGGGAGCTCGCTCCCGCTCGGGACGCTCCAGGAAGTGGACGTCTATCAGGAATTCCAGACCACCGTGCTCGAGCTGGTCGATATCAACGCTGGCCGATCTTCGATCGGGCGCCCCTTGAAGGTCGTCGTGGACGGCGGCAACGGCATGGCCGGCCCGATGGTTGGCCCGCTGCTTCAGCGCCTGGGGCTCGAGCTGATCGAGACCTACTGGACGCCGGACGGCAGCTTCCCCGACCACGAGCCCAACCCGCTGCTGCCCGAGAACCGCAGATTCATAATCGAGAAGGTGCGTGAGACCGGTGCTGAGCTGGGGATCGCCTGGGACGGCGACGCCGACCGCTGCTTCTTCATCGACGACACCGGCGAGTTCGTGGACGGCGACTTCCTTACGGCGCTGCTGGCGGAGTCGCTGCTGGCCAAGCATTCGAACCCCACCCAACCCGCGGCGATCCTCTACGACGTGCGCGCCAGCTGGGCGGTGCCGGACACCGTTAAGCGCAACGGTGGGATAGCGCACATCAATCGTGTGGGCCACGCGTTCTTCAAGACGCGGATGCGTCAGGAGGGATCGCTGTTCGGCGGCGAGGTCTCCGGGCATTACTACTTCCGCGACTTCTATTGTGCGGACTCGGGCACGATCCCGGCGCTGTTGATCCTCGAGCAGCTCTCCCAGCAGGGCAAGCGCCTCTCAGAATTGCTCAGGCCATATCGCGAGCGGTATTTCATCTCGGGTGAGATCAACTCGGAGGTCTCAGACCCACAGGACAAGATGGCACAAATAGCAGAGCGCTACTCAGACGCGCGCCAGGACTGGCTGGACGGTATTTCGGTCGCCTACGAGGACTGGCATTTCAACGTGCGCCCATCCAACACCGAGCCGCTGCTGCGCCTGTGCCTGGAGTCGCTGCGCTCGCGCGAGCATATGGAGAGCAGACGCGACGAGCTGCTCGAGCTGATTCGCTCGTGAGTGGCGCCGCCGAGCCGGCCGGCGACGACGGGGACGCCGGGTCGGTCGAGCGCGCGAGCGGCGGGACTGAGCGCGCAAGTGGAGAGGCTGAGCGGGCCGAGCGCCTAGGTGATGAGGATGAGCGGGCGGTTGGCGGGGCGGGGCGGTGCGAGCGGGCGAACGGTGGCGCCGAGCAGACGAGCGGCGATGCGCTCCTGTCGGCTGCTGCCGAGCGAGGCGTGCACTGTTTGGCGATCCCGACGCCGTTTGCGGTGGGCCGCGTCAACTGCTATCTGATCGAGGACGACCCGCTGACGTTGCTGGACGCGGGACCCAACTCCGCCACGTCACTGACCGCGTTGGAAGCGGCGCTCGCCGCGCACGGACATCGAATCGAGGCGCTGGAGCGGATCGTGGTGACCCACCAGCACATCGATCACATCGGCCTCGTTGAGATCCTCGCCAAACGCTCGGACGCAGAGGTGTGCGCGCTGGATCGTCTGGCGCCGTGGCTCGCCAACTACAAGCGCGAGATGGAGGCGGCCGACAGCTTCTCAGTTGAGATCATGTTGCGCAACGGCATCCCTGAAGACGTCGTGCACGCGCTGCACGCGGTGTCGGCGAGCTTCCGTGCCTGGGGAGCGGCCGCGCGCGTGACGCGGCCGCTCTCAGACGGCGAGCTGCTGGAGTTCGGCTCGCGTGGCTGGCGAGTGCTTCACCGTCCCGGACACTCGCCCTCGGACACGGTGTTCTGGGATGAAGCCTCAGGGGAGCTGTTTGGCGGCGATCACTTGATCAAGCACATCTCCTCCAACCCACTCATCACAAAGCCGCTTCCGCCGGTCACTCATCAGAGTGAGGATCGGCCACTCAAGCGTCCGCGCGCGCTGATGAGCTATCTGGACTCGCTGCGTCGCACGCGGGAAATGGAGCTCGCCGTCGTGTTCGCCGGTCACGGCGAGCCGGTTGAAGAGCATCGCGCGCTGATCGACAAACGTTTCCGTATGCACGAGCGTCGGGCCGACAAGCTATGCGGGCTGATCGCCGAGCGTCCGCGCAACGCGTACGAGCTCGCCCAGGAGATGTGGGGCAACGTGGCCGTCACCCAGGCTTTCCTGACCCTCTCGGAGGTGCTGGGTCATGTGGATTTGCTGATCGACGACGGTCGCGTGCAGGAACAGGAAGATGACGGAGTCGTGCACTTTGCGGTTGCCTGAAGTCAAAGCTTGACAGTTGGCGGAGACAAAGGAGTACAATAAACTCCTTGACTGACACGAATCCACACCTGAACGTGTTCGAGCCCTATCGTGAGCTTTCCCGCGGGCATGAGGACCAGCTGACGCGCGCCGCGATGATCGTGCTGCGGCTCGTGCCACTCGCGCGTGAGGCGCTGCTGGCGGCGATCGGCGAGCCCTCTCAGAGCCAGCTGCCCGACTGTGTCGTGGACATGCAGGCCACCAACCTCGTGGATCCCTCCGAGGAAAACGTGTCGGCGGGCCGGGTGCAGCGTGGGCGTCTGGTGAGCGTGTTTCTGACGCCCGACATCGATCCTCTGCCGATCTCCACGGAGATCACCGACATCGATAGCGCCCAACGCTTCGACGGGGTGCTGCGCTTCGACCCCGATCTGGTGGTGGTGCTCGAGAGCAAGGTATGCCGCCGCTGGGCGAGGCGCAACGGACACCGCGTCGCCGAGCTCAACCTGGGTGGCACGCGCTTCACCGAACGTCGCACGAGCGTGCTGCGCTGGCATGACCTGCTCGAGTCGTGGTGGAGGCTCGTTGAGCTCGGTGTGTTGGGGCCGGCCGAACAGGCAATAGTCGGTGATGTGTTGTCCTACGCGCACCAGGATTTCGGTGAGTTGTTGCCTTTCGGCACGTTGCGCCGGGTCGGCGCCGACCCGGTGCGGCGCAAGTGGCGGTTGCGTTCGCTGCTGCGCGAGGCGACGGGGATCGACACCGAGCGTGGCGGTCTCGTGCACATACGCCTGGACACCGCGCTCGGCGTCGAGTCGCTGCAGCGCGCCGCGCTTGACATCGAGCAGGAGCGGTTGACACTGCACCTGTGGCCGGGTGAGTTGAAGACGCAGGCCGAGCATCTGTACGCCGGTGGACACGCCGACCGGTTGTGCGAGCTGCTCGAGGACGAGCGCGGTGGCTGGCAGGTTCAGCCGCAACCGTTGTTGGGCTTCCGCAACGCGCCGGTGCGCACACGCGTGTATCTGACGTGCACGCTTGACCCCGCCGAGTATGCGCGCCGTTGGCAGGGTGAGGACTGGAAGCGGGTGGGTGCCCACCACCGCAACCACATCGAGCCCGATCTGTGGCCGTGGCTGCTTGAGCGCGGCTACGCCTCAGCGCAGGACAACGCGCGTCTGGAGCCGTTCCTGCACGCGCTCGGCAGACGTTTCGCGCATCTGCGCCCGAGCATCCACGTGTCGCGCAGCTGGGACTGGAACGAAGCCGAGCGTCTCGACGATGAGGGTCTGCTGGGAGCTGAGATCCACGACGCGCTCAACCGCGTGCTCGAGCTGCTCGGGGAGCCGCTGATACCTGTCGTCGAGCACGATTCCGACCAGCAGCTGCTCGCGGCGGGCGCGTAACACGAACCACAACTGGTGGTGTGTCCGCGCCCAGGGAGCTGCGTGATCGACTGCCTGGGCCTGGCAGGGCTCTTCCTGCCCACCACAACATGCTCGAGCTGGCGCGCGCGGATTGGCCGGGACAGGCCGCGCGCGGAAGCTAGCGCAGCGCGGTCTCGCTACGCGCCGCGGCGACATCCGCGAGGAACATGCAGTGAAGGCGGTCGTCGGGTCCCAGCTCGGTGTGAAACGCGACCGCCAGGACTCGGCCCTGGCGGGCGGCCACGGCGTGCCCGTCCACCCGCGCGAGGATCTCGACGCCCGCGCCCTGCTCGGCGATCCACGGGGCACGGATGAACACGCCGCGCAGCGGCGCGCCGTCCAGACCTGCGACCTGCACGTCGGCCTCGAAGCTGCGCAGCTGACGACCGAACGCGTTGCGCTCGGCGCGCATGTCCATGATTCCGAGGTGCTCGCGGTCGAGCATGATCAGGCCAGCGCACGAGCCGAGAATGGGAATCCCACCCACTCCCACTCCGGCCGCCCCCACTCCACCCATACGGTCGCCCGCGTCACTACCTAGGGCGAGCTTGCGCAGTGGCTGGGCGAGTCCCTCGCGCTCGATGCCGAGCGTCATCGTGGTGGACTCTCCCCCAGGTATTACCAGCCCGGCGAGGTTCTCGAGATCGGCGGGCACGCGCAGCTCGCGCACCGTCGCGCCGAGGCGCCGCAGGACGGCCCCGTGCGCCTCGAAGTCACCCTGCAGCGCGAGCACCCCGATCAGGGGAGCCCCTGTGTGCGCCGCGATGGGCAGAGTGCCCGTCAACGGTCTGCCCAAGGCCGCCGTTACCAGCCGCGCTGCGCGAGCAGCTGCTCGTCGGCGAGCTTTGAGCTCTCGAGGCTTACCATCGCGGGGCCAAGCCCACGCGAGGCATTGGCGACGCGCCCGGGGTCCTGCCAGTGCGTGGTGGCCTCCACGATCGCGCGAGCACGCGCGGGAGGGTCCTCAGACTTGAAGATGCCGGAGCCGACGAACACCCCCTCGGCACCGAGCGCCATCATCAGTGCCGCGTCGGCGGGAGTCGCGATGCCGCCCGCGCAGAACAGCACGACCGGCAGTCGGCTCTCGTGGGCGACGCGGCGCACGAGATCGAGCGGCGCGCCGTGCTCCTTGGCGGCACTCGCGAGCTCCGTCTCTTCGAGCGCGCCGAGGCGCTTGATCTCGCCGGTGATGCGGCGCATGTGGCGCACCGCCTCGACTATGTCCCCTGTGCCGGCCTCGCCCTTGGAGCGAATCATCGCGGCGCCCTCACCGATGCGCCGCAGCGCCTCGCCGAGGTTGGTGGCGCCGCACACGAACGGCACCTTAAAGGCCCACTTGTCGATGTGGTTGTGCTCATCGGCGGGCGTCAGCACCTCGGACTCGTCAATGTAGTCAACCTCCAGCGCTTCCAGCACCTGCGCCTCGACGAAATGGCCGATACGCGCCTTGGCCATCACCGGGATCGTGACCGCCTCCTGGATACCGGAGATCATCTCGGGATCGGACATGCGCGCGACGCCCCCGTCACGGCGGATGTCGGCGGGCACACGCTCCAGCGCCATCACCGCGGCAGCGCCCGCGTCCTCGGCGAGCTTCGCCTGCTCGGGGGTCACAACATCCATGATGACCCCACCCTTGAGCATCTCGGCCAGACCGCTCTTGACTGTGAATGTCGCCTCGTCGCGCATGTGCTGGAGGATAGCTTTCCTTTGGAGAACGCAAACGGCCCGCATCATACGGGCCGCTCACGAATCGAGGTTGCCGCCGAATCAACGACACCTTGAACTCACTAACAAACGATTATAACCACGCCCCCGGCGGGAGTCGAACCCGCCAACCTCGATTAGTGAGTTCAAGGACCGCGTCCGGCGGCAGGGGCGTCACCGCCCGAAAGCGGCTAAGAAGACGTTGGGACGGTTCTTTGTCGGGCCCGCACATGTGCGGGCCCGCGGGAGCTGCATGCAGCTCCCCGGACGGGTCGCATGCGACCCGTCTTCCGACCGGTACATGTACCGGTCGGCCGGACCGTACATGTACGGTCCGGGACAACGCCACATGTGGCGTTGTCTTCCCTGAAATGGAGAGACTGTCCGCGGCTTGACTACTTCAGCCGGAAGGCCTTGATGCGGTCGTCGTACTGCGCGCTGTCCTTCGCGTACACGCCGTACGCGAGCGCTTGGATCAGGCTCAGCAGCGCCGTGTGCGAACGCACGTACGCGGGGCTGTTGGAGGAGTAGTACAGCTTGATCTGCGCGAGCTTCGCGACCTCCGAGAGCGTCGCGTCGGTGATCGCGGCGGTGCGCGCCTTGCGGTGGCGCGCCAGCTTCATCGCGCGCACGACCAGCGGATGTGGACGACCCGCCGACAGCCCGATCACGAGCGTGCCCGGATCGATCCGTCCAAGGCGGCTGAGCGCCTCCTGCGACGGGCTCGCCACGACATCGACGCGCAGGTCGAGCAGCATCAGCAGGTGGCGCAGGTAGCTCGCGAAGAACGCCATCTGGTCGGTGCCGGCGACCAGCACCTTCTCGGCCTCCACGATCGCCTCGGTGAGCGTCTCGACAGCCGGTCGCGACACCTTGCGCGCCGTCTCCTCGACATTCAGGTGGTCGGCGGCGAGCGCCGTCTCAAACTCGTTCTGATCAAGCGAAAACAACGGAGCCGAGTTCTCAGAAGAGCCGCCCGGCTGCGGAGCGGCGTGGATGCGACGGTACTCATCGCGCGCGGCCGCCTGCAGCTCGGGGAACCCCTCGAAGCCGAGCGCTTGCGAGAAACGCACAACCGTGGAGCTCGACGTGTTGGCTCGGCGCGCGAGCTCCTCCGCGGTTTGAAACGCGGCCTCGTCGAGATGGTTGACGATGTACTGCGCCACGTCCTTCTGGGAGCGCGAACACTCCTCGAAGCGCGTCTGTATGTACAGCGACAGGCTCTGGTGCTCGTTTATGCCCTTTTGGGTGGGGAAGCCACCGACGGGTGACTTCTCTGTTGGTGGAGTCGCAAGTCGTCTCATCGGCGCACTTGTTCGACGCGTGCGCCCCACACTCCTCCACGATCCGCGCGGATCGCTCGAGCGGATCTCCGGATCGAGGACCGCTGCGTACGCCATAGGAGAGTTTTTTAGCGCTCCGTCGCGGCGGGGTCCCGCTCGGCGCGCAAGTGCGCAGCCAGTTTCACGAAATAGTCCAGCGAGCGTGGGTTGGCGAGCGACTCGACGCTCGCCGCCTCGCCGGCGGGGACGCCCATCAATATGCGCTTGACGGGCACCTCCAGCAGCTTGCCCGAAAGCGTACGCGGGACCTCCGCGATCTGGCGGATCTCGTTGGGCACGTGTCGCGGCGAGCAGTCCTCCCGCACGCGCCGCTTGATCGCGCGTTCAAGCTCCTCGCTCAGCGACACGCCGTCGCGCAACACAACGAACAGGACCATCCAAAGCTCGTTATCGGCGTTGCGCGCAGCGCCGTCGAAGGCGGCGCTCGGAACGTTGACCACGAGCGCGTTGACCACGTCGTCGATCGCCGCGGTCGCGCGGTAGATCTCGCTCGTGCCCATGCGCACACCCTGGCGGTTGATCGTGGAATCAGAGCGGCCGTAGATCACCGCACCGCCGCGCGCCGTTATGCGCACCCAGTCGCCGTGACGCCAGATACCGGGGTACACGTCGAAATAGCTTTCGCGATAGCGCTCACCGTCGGTGTCACCCCACAGAAACAGCGGCATCGACGGCAGCGGCTTGGTCAGCACGAGCTCGCCCAGCTCGTCCAGCAATGGCCGGCCCTGCTCGTCCCAGGACTCTACCGCGCAACCCAACACGCGACACTGCAGCTCCCCCTCATACACGGGTAGCAGCGGGCAGCCGCCAACGAACGCGGTGCACACGTCTGTGCCACCGCTGGTGGAAAACAGCCACAGCTCGTCTCCCACGTGCTCATACACCCAGTGAAAGCCCTCTGGCGGCAGCGGCGAGCCCGTCGATCCGATCGCGCGCAGCGCGCTCAGGTCGAAGTCGCGCGCCGGCTCGATGCCGGCCTTCTCGCAACTCGTCAGCAGCCCTGCGCTGACGCCCATGCAGGTGATGTGGGCCTGCTCGGCGAGCGCCCACAGCGCTCCCAGATCGGGATATCCCGGGCTCCCGTCGTACAGCACGATCGCGGCGTCGCTGAACAGACATCCCACGAGGAAGTTCCACATCATCCAGCCGGTCGTGGTGAACCAGAACATGCGCTCGCCCGCGCGCAGGTCGAGATGCAGCAGGCTCTTCTTGAGCTGCTCGACCAGGATGCCGCCGTGACCGTGCACGATCGGCTTCGGCAAGCCGGTGGTGCCCGATGAGTACAGCACCCACAATGGATGGTCAAACGGGAGCTGCTCGAAGTGCTGGCCGATCTTCGATCGGTCGGCGCCCGCGCCGCGGCGCGTCAGTTGATCCCACGTGAGCCCGCCCGGCAAACCCACGGCGCCAGCCTCATCCGAGAGGTACGGGACCATGATCGTATGCGCCACCGTGGGCAGCTCAGCCAGGATCGTGCGCAGCGCGCTCGTACGGTCGTAATCCCTGCCTGCGTGGCGGTAGCCGTCGATCGTGAACAGGACCTTCGGCTCGATCTGCGCGAACCGATCGACCACGCTGCGCGCACCGAACTCGGGCGCCGCGCACGACCAGATCGCGCCGATGCTCGCGCTCGCCAGAAACGCCACCAGCGTCTCTGGGATGTTGGGCATGTAGGCCGCGACGCGATCGCCTGGCAGCACTCCCAGGGAGCGCAAACCGGCGGCGAGCGCCGCAACCTGCTTGCGCAGCTCGTCCCAGCTCAGCTCCTGCAGCGGACGCAGCTCAGAAGCGTGTAGGACGGCCGGCCCGTTCGGGTTCTCGCGCTCGCGTAGCAGCATGTTCTCTGCATAGTTGAGCCGTGCGCCCTCAAACCAGCGCGCCCCCGGCATCTGTCGTGAGCGGAGCACCTGCTCGGGCGGCGTTTGCGCGCGCACGCCACAGTACTCCCAGATGTCCCCCCAAAACTGCTCGATCTGCACCACCGACCATTCCCACAACTCGGTGTAGTCGGCGAACTCGCGGCCGTGACGCTCACCGGCCCAGCTCATGAAGTCGGTCATCCTCGCGCGGTCCACCCACTCAGTCGAGGGTGTCCACAATGGAGCCCGATCGTGCGCGTCCGCCATCTCAGCCCCTATCCTGGCAGGCTCGTGGACGTCGAGGCACTACGCAACGAGTTCCCCGTTCTCGAGCGGATTGCGTATCTGAACGCCGGCACCGACGGCCCTCTGCCGGCCCGCGCGGCGCGCGCGGGCCACGCGCAGCTGCGCAAAGAGGCGCGCGAGGGACGCGCGGGCGAGCACTTCCAGCTCCGCCACGAGCTCGCCGAAGGGCTGCGCGAAGCGTACGCCCGGGCGCTCAATTGCGAAGCGAGCGAGTTGGCGCTCACCACGTGCACGAGCGAGGGGCTGTTGACGGTCATAAACGGCTTGGGGCTGCAGGCCGGTGAGGAGATCCTCACAAGCGACGAGGAGCACCCCGGCCTGCTCGGAGCGCTTGGCGCCGCGCGCCAACTGCACGGCGTGTCGGTGCGCGTCGTGCCATTCACCGACATCGCCGACTCGCTCGGACCGAACACACGCCTGGTGGCGTGTTCGCACATCAGCTGGATGACGGGTCGAATCGCGCCGGCGGCGCTCGCCGACGTAGAGCTACCGGTCGTGCTCGACGGAGCGCAGGGCGTAGGCGCCGTTGAGGTAGACGTGCGCGCGCTGGGCTGCGACGCGTACGCGGGCGCCGGACAGAAGTGGCTGTGCGGGCCGGACGGTACGGGCATGCTGTACGTCGCACCGGCGCTGCGTGAGCGCTTGGGCGTGAGTCGGCGCGGCTACAGCAATCTGGCCGACCCGGGCGCGGGTCTCGAGGCCTCACTACACGACGACGCGCGACGCTTCGACACGTTCGCCTTGAGCGCCGAGGCGCTCGCGACGGCGCTCGCGGCAATCGAGACGCTCGAGCGCGCCGGCTGGCGTGAGCTGCACGCGCGCGCCACGACACTCGCGACGCTGCTCGCCGAACTGCTTGCCAACGTGGGACGTGCGATAGCGCCGCGTGACAACAGCACACTCGTGTCGTTCACGAGCCCCGACGCGCTCGCCGAGCGTGCGCAGCTCGCCGAAAATGGTGTCGTGCTGCGCGACATTCCCGGGCGTCCCTGGCTAAGGGCCTCGGTGGGCGCGTGGAACAACGAGCAGGATTTTGAGCGCCTGCTCAGCGCCTTGCGGACGTAGGCACCACCCACGATCCCATGCCTGCGCACGATCGCGGCGCGACACTACGCATGGCACTCACCCACGCATTGTTCTGCTGACAGCGTTCCCTGCAGGCGTAGCACGGCTTAACGTCCCCTTAGCACGCAGATGCGGTTTGCTTCTCTTGGGGCGCTTGCCCCTGCCCGCGTGGCAACCGACCAAAAGTACCGTGAGCGCCACCCCTCGCATAACCGCCCTCAACGCGACCGAGACCCCGGTGCAGGAACCCACGACCGGCGGGATCTACGATCGTCCGGCACCGCCGGTGGTCGCGCCCGACGCTGCGCGGCGCTTGCCGTTTGGTCGCCTGCGCCCGCACCATGCGGCGCTCGCGGCCATCCTCGCGCTGTCGGCGCTGCTTGGCACACACCGGCTCGCCCAGAACGGCTACGCCAACATTTTCTACTCGGCGAGCGTGAAGTCGATGCTGAAGTCATGGCACAACTTCTTCTACGTGTCCTTCGATCCGGGCGGGCTCGTGACGATCGACAAGCCCCCGCTCGGCGTGTGGGTGCAGGTCGCGAGCGCCAAGCTGTTTGGTTTCTCTGCACTCAGCCTGCTGCTACCCGAGGCGATCATCTCAACGATCTGCGTCGCGGTGCTCTACCGGATCCTCTCGCGCCGTCTCGGCACGGCGGCGGGACTGGCCGGCGCGCTCGCGCTCGCCGTGTTTCCGTCATTTGTGGCCGTCTCGCGCGACAACGGCGTGGATCCACTACTGATCCTGCTGATGATCCTCGCGTGCGGCGCCGCGTTGAACGCGATCGAAGACGGACGCTGGCGCTGGCTGATGGCGTGCGCGGTGTTGATCGCGCTCGCGTTCAACACGAAGACGCTGGCCGCCTATCTGATCGTGCCGGGGATCGCGCTCGCCTATCTGCTGTGCGCGCCGGGTGTGTGGTATCGACGCATCGGGATGCTGGCGGTCGCCGGGGTGGTTTTGGGGATTGGGTCGTTCTTGTGGATTGCCGTCGTCGAACTGACACCAGCGTCCCAGCGCCCGTTCATCGGCAGCTCGACCAACAACACCGAGCTGGGGTTGACGTTCGAATACAACGGTTTCGGGCGCGTCGAAGGAGAGCAGGGCGGGCCGGGACAGATCCCGATCGCCACCGAAACGCTGGTTCGCGCTCCGCTACACCATCATCACTTCGCGCACCCCCCAACCCGGCTGGAGCGCGTCCGTCTGCTTGCGCTGGAGCACCGCGAGGCCGCCCGTGAGCGCGCGGCGCTGAAGGCGGCCACGTCTACCTATCTGCCCAACGGGCATCTGCGCGATCCGATCGCCTTCGGCGGCGTGCCGGGCCCATTGCGCTTGTTTGAAAAGAAGCTCTTCGACCAGGGCTCCTGGATGCTCCCGTTCGCGCTGATCGGCCTGCTCGCGTTCGGGCTGGCGACGCTAGCCGACCAGCGCACGCGCCGCGCGCAATCGACCGCAGCGGAGCACACCATGCCGAGCACCGGGTCCCAGTCGGCCTTCGCCCAGCGACTGGCGCTGCTGATCGTGCTCGGCGGCTGGATGCTGGTCGAGCTGGCGATCCTCGACTTCTCCAAAGGGATCGTGCACCCCTACTACATCTCCGCGCTTGGACCCGGCGTCGCGGCGATGGTCGCGGCCGGCGCTGTCGCGTTCACGCGGTTCGCTCAGCGACGCTCGGTAGCTCTCGTGCTGCTGCCATGCGCGGTAGGCGCGACCGTCACGGTGCAAATAGCGATCCTGCACTATCAGCACTACATGCGCTGGTTCGTGCCCCTGCTGATCGGCGGCGCGGCGCTCGGGCTGATAGCGATGGCGGTGACGATCCTCGCCCGCCGGCTCGCCGCTCCGGCGATGGCTCTCTTGGTGTGCCTGCTGCTGGTTGCCCCCGCCGTGTACGCGAAGACGACTTGGCTCGCGCCGGTCGAGGGCACGTTCGCCGCAGCCGGCCCCCACCAGGCGACCGGCGAGGGCCGCTTCGGGTTGAGCGCACTGTCGCTGAGCGTGTATCGCAAGCTGGTCCACTATGTGAGCTCGCACCAGCCCGGCACGCGCTGGAGCGTGCTGACCGACGCCGCGCCGACCGCCGCGCCAATAATCCTGCTCGGCTCCTCCGCGGGCGCGCTCGCTGGCTACAGCGGCACTGACCCGGCGCTTGACGCGCCCGGGCTGGCGCGGTTGGTGGCGCGTGGCCAAGCGCGCTATGTCGTGCTCGGCGGCGCCTACGCGTCGCGGGGCGGCAACCTCGCGACGAGGGCCGTGCTGCACGTGTGCCGGCAGGTTCCCTACCAGGCGTGGGATGGTCCTCCCCCGTCCCCCTACTCGCTGGTGTTGTTCGATTGCGCCGGGCGCGAGCGCGCGCTACGGGCACAGGTATACGCCAAGGCGGTCAAGGTTCGTCTGGTCTCATAGAGCGATAGAGCGCTCAACAGAAATGCGTGCATCGACCGCCCCAGCCTGCGTGCATCAACTGCCTCAGCCGCACCGGCATTCTGTTAGACGCAGCTGGCTCCTTGCCTGTGCTCGCGCTCAGGCGGCGCGTGCGTCTGGTGCGGCGAGCACGGCGTCCAACTGCTGGCGGGCGAGCTGGCGCTCGAACAGGATGCCCTCGCGCAGGCTGGCGCCCGTAACCTCGAGCATCGGGAAACCGCCGGCGCGCATCACTCCCTGGATGACGAGCGCGCCGGCCAGCACGATGTCGGCGCGCGCCGGTTTGATGCCGGGCACGCGGCTGCGCTCGGCGGGCGCGAGCGCAGCGAGGCGCACGATCAGATCGTCGAGCGCGCCCTGCTCGATCACGAATCCCTGCACCTCATCTGAGGGAAGACCGGCGGCTCGCTCCGCGGCGGCGGCCAGGTTGCGCACGGTTCCGCCGAGCCCGACCAGACGTGGGCCGGCGGTTCCCAGCCACCGAGCACGCTCAAGCTTGCGCGCTACGTGCGTTTGCAGCGCTTTGAGCTGACCGCGCTTGGCGGGACCAGCGCCCGCGAGGAAACGCTCGCTCATGCGCACCGCTCCAAGCCGCCACGAGCCGGACTCGCGCGCGAGTCGCCCCGCGACGCGCACAAGCTGCAGCGAACCACCGCCGAGGTCCAGCACGCACCCGTCGGTGAGCGTGGTGGAGTTGACCGCCGCGAGATACCCGTAACGGGCCTCCTGCTCGCGGCTGATCACGCGCACGTCGAGACCCGTGCGCAAGCGGACCTGCTCTAGAAACGACGCGCCGTTCTCAGCGTCGCGGATCGCGCTGGTGGCCACCGCATCGATCGCGTGCTCAGCGAGCGCGTGACGCTCACACAGCGCCGTGAAGGCGTCAAGCGTGCACAGCGCGCGCGCCATGGCGTCCTCGCTCAGTCGGCCGGTGGCGGCCAGTCCCTCGCTGATGCGCACAGCCGCCGAGCACTCATCCTCGCGCTCCCACGACCCGCCTGACGCGTCGAAGACGACCATCCGGAACGAGTTGGATCCGAGGTCGATGACCGCGACGCGCAGCTCTGACTCTAAGGCCATGGTTGAAGCGTAGTGGTCCCGTCGGAAGGTCTGCTCGCGCGAGCGCCCCACCGCGGGCGTATCAAGACAGGCTGGCGCACATGGACAAGCTGTCGCTCTGCTCACGCATTTGTAGCGCTGTCCTCGCTTCGCTCATGCTGGACAGGGGCTCGTTGCCACGGCGCTGCCGGTGGAGCCGTCGGCGTAGGTGAATTCGGCGGCGAACGGGAAGCCACCGAATGGACATCCGGAAGGCATGACGACTGTGGGCGCGTCTTGTGTGCGCCGCGCTGCGCCGGTTCCGATCGTTAGCGACAAGCTGACTATCGAGGCGTCGGGCTCCAGCGGCAGCGTGGGGATCGGGGGGATCGACAGCGCGAGCTCTTCGCCGTAGGGAGCACGGCCTGTCAGGACGGTGCCGGTGAGGACCACCCGCTCATCGAATGGTGTGTAACCCTGGCCGAGAATCTCAAACGTCGGCTGGAGGTTGTTTTGGAAAGGCCCGAGGAAGAGCCACAGGGAGATGTTCTCCGTGATTGTTTGGGAGCCCGCGCGTACCTCCGCGAGCGCGTGCCCACGGCCGATCTCCGATTGCGCCGGGCAACCGTTTGGGCCGTGCGCCCGCAAACGGGCGATCGCGCAGCTGCGCAGCACGGGAATTTCGATGCCCATCCCGGCCGGCAACTGCACGACCGATCGACGCACCGCCGTGGGCACGTTCGATTCGCCGCCGGCAAAGTCGATCGTGAAGACCAGTTCGCCCTCGGCGCCGAGCCTGTCTGGCAATAGCGACGGCGTGATGGTGGCTGAGGTTTCCGCACGCGCGCCAGCGACCAACGCCGCGCACATCGCGAGCACCGCTGTCAGCGAGATCAATAGCCGTCGCGGCCGCGTGACTAGTTGTGCGGACACGGGATCGTGGGGTTGACGGTGAGCGTGGTGCCGTCGGCGAAGTCGATCGTCCCCTCTGTCGGGAAGCCACCGCGGGGACACGTCTTGGGGGCAAGCAGGCCCCTCAGGTGAACCAGCGTCCGTTTGCCGTGGATCGTCTCGTAGTAGGCGGCGTTCGTGGCGCCGAGCGTCGCGAACGCGCTTTGCACTGACGCGTAGGCGACTCCGGGAACCGTGGAGATGAGCGGCACTTCGACGCTGAAACCAAGTCCGTACGGCTTGGGCGCGGGGACTTCCCTTGCGATCAGAACGAGTTCCACGGTGACCGGTGACACGGAGCTCGCGTAGGCCAACAGCGCCAAATGCCCGCGTTGCATGGGAGCGAAGAAGAAGTCAAGCGTGTATGGAACACGGATCGGACCCTGGGGAAGCGCGAGTACCGCCACGCCACCACCGAAGCCGGCGCGGGAGTTGGGTGGACAGCCGCTGGGACCCCGTTCCCGCAGTCTGGTGGCCGTGCAGGTGCCGGCGCCGTGCGCGTCAACGGCCATGCCCGCGGGCGCGTACAGCGTCAGCTTGGTGATCGGTGAGGACGCAGCCCCCGTAGCGGAGATGAAATTGGCCGTGACCGACAGGTTGGTCGCAGCGCCCAGCTTGTCCGGCGTGAAGCTCTCGTGGACCACCAGCGTGTCTGTGGCCCACGCCAACGCAGCTGTGAGCAGAGAAGCGCACGCGAGCAGAGCCACAAGCAGAAGCGGAACCTGGATCCTCATCCTTCTCATCCGCCCTCCTGACTGTGACCGCCAAATGTAAGCGTTGACCTGCTTTGACCCACCCTCCAAGTCTCGCCCTCAATTTTATTTTACCGACGCCAACGTGAGCTTGTGGGCCGACAACATGAGCTTGTGGGCCGACAACATGAGCTTGTGGGCCGCTCAAGCAGGCGGCCGCGCGAGCCCGTTGGTGGCCGCGCGAGCCCGTTGGTAGTCGGTCGAGCCCGTTGGTAGTCGCTCGTTCCGCACTGGAGTGAGATCGGCACAGCCCGGGTACACCGTCCTTCGAGCGCTCCGCCGCACACCGAAGCGTGTCGAGTGGCGTGGTCGCCACTACGCGCAGACAGCGAGCAGCGGGTGCCACCGCCTACCACTACAGAAAGGACCACAACAATGAGCGCACAGGAAAACAAGCAGACCGCACAGGCCGCCTACGCGGCGTTCAGCGGCGGCGACGCCGAGGGCGCGATGCGCGACATCGATGACTCGATCGAGTGGACCACCCGCGGCGACAACGCGCTGACGGGCACCCACAAAGGCAAGCAGGCCGTGGGCGAACTGTGGGGAAAGCTCACCGGCACGGGCTTTCGCACAACGCCACACGATTTCATCGCGGAGGGCAACAAGGTGGTCGTGCTCGCGACCGTCGAGCTCGACGGAGACACGGCCGAGAGCGCCGACGTACTGACCTACAACGGCGCCGGCAAGCTCGTCGCCTTCGACACCCTCGGCGACCCAAAGGCAGCCAACCGCGTATTCGCCAAGTAAGCGCCGCGACGGCACGCGGTCGCTGCCGTTGAGCCGTGAGGACGGACCCGGTGCTCTGGAGAGCCGCAGGGACCGCGCCAGTGCCCCGGAGCCCGCCGGACGGATGCGGGTGACGGGCGCTCCGGTCCAAGCCAAGTCCATTCTCAGCACATCGGTGTGGGCGCTATGAGCGCCCACACCGATGTCACAAATACCTACTTGGCTTTCATTATTTCACGGCGTCACGAGTTTAAACTGACTGTTAGGGCTAATAATTCGGTTCCGCTTGAGCTTAAGGCGTCCAAGAACAGGGATCCTGCGATTAATCCCTCTGTTGTACCGCCTACAGTACAGTTAGCTTGTTCATTTTTTTCGACTTCTTCCGGGAACGTCGATTCGACTTCTTCAGTAACTTCGTTATTTTTCTGTGTCGGTTTCCAGTTTTCGGTTACACAGGTGTCGCTGAGGCAGGCACCATGTGCTGACGGTGGCGCAGACCTCGCACCGGATTGCTCAGGTGGCGAGGCCGGCCGCCCGAGGGGGCGTGTTGTGGTCAATCTTGGGTGGCCGTCGGTGTGTCTCGTCCTGGAGCGCGAGGCGTATGAGTGACTCGATCGCGACGGGGCCAGCGACGGGTGTGCTGCGCATCGTGCTGTCTGGGGCGACGAGGACAGCGGAGGGGGTTGCCGTGACTCCGTATGCTTGCATGACGGTTGACTGCTTGTCGATGAGCACGTCTGTCAGTGCGTGCTCACGCGCGAGCTGTTCGGCTTCTACGGCCTCTACCGGGGTCACCAGGGTTAGGGCGAGCTGCTCGGTTACCGTGTCGTGCCAGCGTGCAAGTTCGGGCAGGAGTGTTTGGCAGGGTCCGCAGCCTGGGCTCACGAATGTGAGTAGGCAGGCCCTGTCACCGGTCAGGAGGTCCTGAAGGTTCACGGTGCGTCCCGTGGTGGAGGGCAATGTGAAGTGCGGCGCCAGCGCTCCGATCTGCCGGTGCACCGCGGCCGGGCTATCGTCGGTCGCGTGCAGTCGCCGGTTCTCGCGCCATAGGACAACGGATGCGATTGTTGTGAGAGTCGCCAGCGTCGCGGTCGCGGTCAGCCAGAGGTCGGTCGCGTTGGTGTCGGTGACCCACGAGGCAAGCGAAGGGCCGGGGCCCGCGAGAGCGACGTACGCGGCCGGTAGTGCCAGCACGAAATTGCGGGCCACCGTCGCCCAACTCGCCGGCTTGGAGTGCACTTGGCCGAAGCAATGGCAGTCCGGGGTCCTGCCGCGTCGCAGTACGCGTGTGAGCCCCACCACGAACAAGGCCAGCAGCAGCAGGCTGCCCGTTGCTCCCCAGCGCGCCGTAGTTGGAAACACCAGCGCGATCGCCACCGCGAGCTCGGCGGCGGGCAGGACCAGCGACAGCGGACCGGCATCCTCAGCACTTCGCAGTCGTTTCCGATTTCCTGCCTCCGCATGCCCGTCCGGCGAAGCGCCCGCCCGAGCATGGACGCTTTGTGCTCGTCAAGGACCCCACAGACGACGGGCTTCTCAACGTCATGTGCGACGAGAAACCAATCGCCGGCCCGTTTGACCTGCGACTCGCGCTTGGCGTCCTCGACGCCGAGTTGCGTATGTACATTGCGCTGCATGCTCCTGACCATGTTTTCGTTCACGCTGGAGTTGTTGGGGTGGGGGAGCGTGCGATCGTGCTTCCAGGGAGGAGCTTCGCGGGGAAGACCACGCTCGTGGCCGCGCTCGTGCAGGCGGGTGCGGATTATTGGTCTGATGAGTACGCCGTGCTCGATGCCGACGGCCTCGTCCACCCCTACCCCAAGCCTCTGTCGGTGCGCATCGACGACACCCGCGCGACGGATGAGCGGCCGGTCGAGAGCCTTGGTGGCCGAGCAGGCGATCGAGCTCTGCCCGTCGCCTTGATCGCGTTCACGAGCTATCGTCCCGGCGCTGTCTGGGCGCCGCGCTCATGCACCACTGGAGAGGGCGCCGTTAAACTGCTGGAGCACTCCATTGCCGCGCGTTCACGTCCGGAGCAGGTACTCGCAGCCGTGCGGCGCGCCGCGAGCGACGCTGTGATTCTCGAGGGAGACCGAGGAGACGCCGGCCAAGCCGCCAGCGTGCTGCTGTCACAACAGCCAGCAAGTTGACAAAACGCGTCATCTCGGCACACGGGCTCGTTCTACGCTCCGCCCTTCTCTCGCCGAATACGCCACAACGTGTGGATCGCGCTTAGCGCTTGGCCGATCGCCCAGATCGCGCGCCAGAGGTAGGCACCGGCCAGCCCGCGCTTGCCGCGCCGCGCCAGCGGTGACCACCACCGCATGTAGTCAGGTCCTGGAAAGCCACGGCTTGCGGCGATCGTCAGCTTCGACCTGATCCGCGCGTCAGCGGATAGCAGTGCGTAGAGCTCCTCCGCGATCACGTCCTCACGCAGGAGCTTGTACTTGAGCGATCCCTCCTCACCGAGATCGAGTCTGCGGGCCAGATCGACGCCCTCGGGCAGGAGTCGCAGGCCGGCTGCGAACGCCGGGACGCCCCGATACGCGCGCGCGAGCCCCAGCGCACTCGACCACTCCGGCTCCTCGATGCAAGCAAGTGCTCGCCGCAGATCCTCCAGTGGCTTGCCGCCCACCATGTTCGCGTGTTGCGCGGCGTGCAGGGCCACGTGCAGCAGCACGGCGTCGCGATCGAGCACGCGCAACTCGACCCCACCGATCACCTGCCGGTCGGTGCTCGCGGCGAGGCAACCCCAGATCGCATCTGGGTCGCCGTCGAGCCCCGGCAGCTGACAGTGAAGGTCCACCATCCCGCCGCCGCTGCGACTAAACGTCGTGCGCCCGATATCCAGGGATAGCGGCGTTGGCATCCACGGCAAATACTCCGCGAAGCCCAGCCACTCGAGCACGCCGACCGCGCGTGCCCGGTTCTCGGGGGCCACCATCAGATCAGAGTCAACGTAGGGACGCACCTCCCCCGGATAGAGCCATTTGGCGAGCACCGGACCCTTGAGCACGACCGTGCTAATACCCTCACGGGTGAACGCGCTCGCGACCTCCGCGGTGAGCGCATCGACCTCGGCCGTGAGCGCGAAGTTGCGTGCCAGTTGGGAATAATGGTCGAGACATTCCGCGTTCATCGCAGATTCACCCCCGATCACCCACAACATCGAATAACGCTAATAAAAAAAGCCCGCGTCGTGAAAGCACAAAGCAATGGTCAACCTCCATTCCATATCTTTACATGCATGACTACATATCCGATTCTTTCGCTCATTTAGCTTTCAACGGCCAGCGGTTTGCGTCAAGTCGTCGCTGCTGAGATGGCGCCTTTTGTTTCTTACGGCTCGCGACCGGACGGACCCGAACGTCCTCGAAGGTGAGGCGCCAGTCCATTCTCCGTCTGCGGTGGCGCTCATGATGGCGCCGTGCCCCGCATCAGCTTCTTCTACGGGATCGTCGTCACGATGTACTTCTACGACCATGACCCACCCCACTTCCACGCCGAGTACGCTGAGCATCGCGCGGCAATCGTGATCGGCAGCAATGAGGTGCTTGTGGGCAGTCTCCCCGGTCGCGCTCTCAAGCTCGTGACGGAGTGGGCGAGCCTGCATCGTGAGGAGCTGGAAGCCGACTGGCTGCGGGCCAAGGACGGGGCTCCTCCAGAGCCTATCGACCCGTTGCCGTAAGATGAGCGCATGGAGTTCGTACGCGTCACATCCGTAGAGCTGCTTGGTCACTACAAGCTCAGGCTTGGCTTCAGCGATGGCAGTACGCGCGATGTCGATCTCACGGGAGAGCTGCACGGACCCGTGTTCGAGCCTCTGGCTGATCCCAATTACTTCGCGCAGGTGCGAGTAGACGACCAACTGGGCACCGTCGTCTGGCCCAATGGTGCCGACCTCGATCCCCTCGTGTTGCATGGGGATTTCGAGCCCGCCTCGCGTCTCGTCCATCACTGAGCGACCGTCGAACCCGCCGCGCCACAAGCATCGGCGGTTAGCTGGCCGCGTCATGGTTGCCCCGGCTCCGCGTCTGAGAGCGAAACAACGACCGAAGGTTTGCCCGTAGTTGCCCCTTGATGCGCTCCCGCGCCAGGCGCTCAGAGGGGTGGCCGTAGAGCCGCCGCACGAGCGCACCGCCGTCGGTGTGGCCGAGCTGGTTGCCGGCGATCCAGATCGTGGATTTGGTCGCTAGCAAGAAGGCTGGAGGAGAGCCGTATACCACGGTATACTTGTTGTTATGGCGAAGGTGATGGTGTCGATGCCAGAGGATCTTTTGAGCGAGGTTGACGCTGAGGCGGCCCGTCGTGGGACCACGCGCAGTGCAGTTCTGCGGCAGTTTGCCGACGCGGCGCTGCGTAGACGTCGAGTTGATCGCGCCGCGGCGATGGACGAGCTGTTGCGGCGCCCCGGCCATCACGGCGGGGCTGCGGCCGAACGCGTAAAGGCAACCAGGCCGTAACGTGGGCATGCTGCTGCTGGATGCCAGCGTGATCCTCGCGGCGTTTGATGCTGACGACGATCTGCACGAGTTGACGCGCGCGATCCTTGCTGACAGGACTGTGACTGTCTCCACTCTGGATCTTGCCCGTTATGAGGTCGCCAACGTGGCAGTTCGCGCCTGGCGCGCCCCGGGTCGGGTCGCTCCGTTGCTCGAAGTGGTTGATCGGATCTCCGAGGATGGCGGGGTAGTGACTGCAACGACGGCGCTGCTAACGCGCGCAGCACAGCTTGCGGAGGAGCACGCGATTTCGGTCTATGACGCGGCCTATGTAGCGGCGGCTAGCCAGAGCGGGGGGAGATTGGTCAGCTGCGATATCCGAGATCTCATCAGCAAGGGACTCGCGAGCAGCCCAGCCGATACGCCCAGAGGTGACACCGCACGCGCTCCAGAAGCAGACGCCCCTGGAGATCCCACGCAATAGCTCGTTCCGTAGACAAAAACAACGGGGTTTGCGCGCTGCAAAGAAAAATGGGCCCGCCTGGACTCGAACCAGGGACCAATCGAATGGTGGACCGTGCGCAAGATCGCCGAGGCGCTGGGTGTCTCGATAGCGGAGCTGGCTGCCGCGTCCGAAGCTGAGCGCTGAGCGGCCGCCCATCGGCTCCGGACACGTGCGGCAGCTCTATTGCGCGAGCTGTCCGCCGTCGAAGCCGTCGATCGAGACTTCGAGCTGCTGCTGCCAGTCGTCGCGCTTCGGCTTTACGCCCCAGTCGGCGACCAGGTGCCAAAGAACCAGCTCAAGCGGCACCCTGCGTGTGGGGATGTGGAGCCCGCCGGCCTGTTTGCCGTCAGGGAACGCGCCGCGCACGTGCACATGCGCGCGGACGTATGGGTAGTCCGAGGTAAGGGGCTCGCGTTGGTACTCCCAGCGGATCAACCACGAATCCGCCGACTCGTCCGCCTGTAGGCGATAGGCGTAGGACTCGGTGCTGTAGTCGCCATCCTTGACGACGATCACGTGACGCACGAACAGGTGCACCCCGGTCCCGTGCAGCTCCAGCGGCGCACTGTCCCCATCGACGATCCTCATCAGCTGGAAGGCGCCAGCATAGGCAGGCACAGGAATCAGCGACAAGCGCGAATCGCTGAACTGTGCTGTTGAGAGCGCCGTTGAGATGATCGGCGAAGCGCTGTGCTGCTCTACGCGACAGCTCGATGCCCGTTCTGGCCTATCCGGAGCAGCACCACGAGATCCCCAACGGCAGCGTCCGCGTCGTCAAGCTCGCCCGCAGTGTACGCGCGGACGAACTCCGCCCGGCTCATGCCGATCCCACGACGAACCTCCCGTTCAAGAAAGTCGTCGTACTCCTCGGGAGTGAACTCGATGATCGGGGTACCGGCTTCGGTTTCGCTGCACTTCATGGCTTTTCTTCCGTTGTGGCTGTGCCTTGCTCCAGACAGAATGATAGACACGCCGGATGGCGGGGTCGTTTCATGGCCGCTTGCCGCCTCCGACACGAAGCCACGAGTCAAGCTCGCTGCGCCTGAACAGCGTCCGGCTGCCGTCCTTCACGAACGGGATTCGACGGGCGGACACGAGGCTGTAGACCCTCGACTTCGGGCAACGCAGATACTCCGCCGCCTCCCCCACTGTCAGCCAGCCGTCGGTTTGAGCAGGCTGACCCAAACGCGGTGCGAGTCTTTCGGCGAGCGTGTCGAGCGCGTCGCCGTCGAGAGCGTCGAGCAGGACCTGGACGAACGTGGCGCTCACGGTGCGGCCCACTTCGTATGTGTACGCGCCCGGATGATCGTGACACCAGCATGAGTGTCGGGGAGTGCCGCTTCGGATTTGGTGCCATCGCGGTCATAGACCACGACCCCACCCGACTGGCCAACGACTTCAGCACCGACGAGCAGTGGCGTAGCCAAGGTGTGGCGAAGTCCATTCCACCCCGGCTGGGCCACTTTCCCGGGTCAGGTGGCCCCAAGAGTGGCCCCAACCGCACTTCAGGACGGATCGCGCGGCCACCTAACGCGAGAATCCCGTATGGCTGCTAACGATTCCTTAGTGGGCCCGCCTGGACTCGAACCAGGGACCAATCGATTATGAGTCGACGGCTCTAACCAACTGAGCTACGGGCCCGTGTCGCGCACTGCGCGACCCTTCAGAAGCTACCAGCGCGAGGTTCTTGGGTGCCCGCAGGCGTCTGGTGCCCCAGAGATGGTTTGATTCATGCGTCAACCAACGAGGGGAGCACCAGATGGCAGGGCGTGCAGCGATCGTCACGGGTGCATCTAGCGGGATCGGGCTTGCGATCGCGCGGATGCTTGGGGAAGAAGGCTTTGGGATCACGATGGCGGCCCGGCGGGCCGAGAAGCTGCAGGCGGCCGTCGATGGGCTCGCCGGCGAGGGCTTCGACGTCCACGGGGTTCCCGCCGCGCTCTCTGAGGAGAGCGAGATCCAGAAGGTCGTCGTCGCCCACCGCGAGCGCTACTCGCGGCTCGACGTGCTCGTCAACAACGCCGGCGTCGGCGTCGGCGCGCCGGTTGGCGATATACAGACCAAGCATCTCGACATGCAGCTCGATGTCAACCTGCGCTCGATCGTTCTCTTCTACCGCGAGTGTCTCTCGATGCTACAGGCAGCGGGCGCCGAGCATTCAAACGCGCTTGTCGTCAACACCTCTTCGATCTCCGGTAAGCGCGCCGAGGCGTGGCTGTCGGTCTACTCTGCCACCAAGCATGGTGTTGTCGGCTGGACCGAAGCGATGAACAAGGAGCTCGGCTCGCAGGGCATCAAGTCCACCGCCCTGTGCCCCGCCTTCGTAGACACTCCGATGACCGACTTCGCTAAGAGCCAGGTCAAAGCGGAGGACATGATCCGTCCGCAGGACATCGCCGAGGCCGTGCGCTATCTACTGCGCGTCTCCCCCGCGTGTGTGGTTCCTGAGATGATGTTCGTGCGACCCGGCGACGCCCTGTGAACCGGTTCAGTCGAAAGGAATCCGCATGAAGCTAGGTGTGCACATTGGCTACTGGGGTCTTGGCCTCAGCTCCCAAGACCAGCTCGACATCGTGCAAGAGTCCGAGCGGCTCGGCTATGACTCAGTCTGGACAGCCGAGGCCTACGGCTCCGACGCCGCCACTGTGCTCGCCTGGCTCGCCGGGCAAACCTCGCGCATCCGGCTCGGTTCAGGCATCTTCCAAATGCCCGGTCGCAGCGCCGCGATGACCGCGATGACCGCCGCCACGATCGACCAGCTCTCCGGCGGGCGCATGATCCTCGGGATCGGCTCCTCCGGCCCGCAGGTCGCCGAGGGCTGGCACGGACAGCGCTTCGCCCGCCAGCTCCAGCGCACCCGCGAGTATGTAGCGGTAGTGCGTATGGCGCTCGCTCGCGAACGACTCGAGTTTCACGGCGACACGCTCGAGCTGCCGCTGCCCGACGGCCCCGGCAAGGCGCTCAAGCTAACGATCGGCCCCGTCCAGGAGCGCATCCCGATCTACCTCGCGGCGATCGGACCGAAGAACACGGCGCTCGCCGGGGAGATCGCCGACGGCTGGATCCCCACGCTCTTCTCGCCCGAGCACCTATCCGAGCTGCGTCCCCTGCTGCAGGAGGGAGCCGACCGTGTGGGACGCTCGCTCGAGGGTTTCGACATCGCTCCCACCGTCAACGTGTTCATCACCGACGACCTCGATTCCGCGCGCAATGCCATGCGCCCGTTCATCGCGCTGTACGTCGGTGGGATGGGTTCCCGCAAGCAGAACTTCTACAACAACCTTGTCTGTCGCTACGGTTTCGAGACGGAGGCCAAAGTCATCCAGGATCTCTACCTGGAAGGCAAGCGCGAGCAGGCCATGGCCGCGATCCCCGACGCGTTGATCGACACCGTTTCGCTGTGTGGGCCCAAGGACGTCGTGCGCGAGCGTCTCGCGGTCTACCGTGATGCCGGCGTCGGCACGCTCGGCATCACGCCGCTCGCCTTCACCCGCGACGATCGGCTGGACCAGCTGCGGTTGGTAGCCGAGCTCGCCGCCGCCTAGTCGCGTTGGGGGTCGTGCGAGAGCCAGCTTGCTCGTGACTCACACAACTATCCCGGTGTACCAGCCAGGCACGTCCGATCAGGACGCGCTGCAGCCGTTCGACGCAGCCAACTCATGCGCGTCCCTGCGAGTCCTACTCAGCGCGTTCGGCGATCCCGGCCACGCCTTCCCCATGATCGCGCTAGGACGCGCGCTGCGCGCGCGCGGTCACGACGTCACACTGCAAACCTGGGAGCGCTGGCGTGAGCCGATCGAGCGCGAAGGACTCACGTTCACTCCGGCCCCCGAGTACAGCGCGTTTCCGATTCCCACTTCCAGCAACGGCGTTCCCGCGCAGTCGCTCGACTTCTACGAGGCTGTCGTCTACGCCACCCGCGACACGCTCCCGCTCGTCCAGGAGCTACGACCGGACGTGATCGTCCACGACATCCTCACGCTCGCGCCCGCCCTCGCCGGCGAGCTCGCCGAGATCCCGCGCGCCACGCTCATCCCCCATGTCAACCCCGACGCCGAAGTGGGCTTTCCGATCTACTCCCTTGGCGCCCGTCTACCTCGCACCGGCCTCGGCCGTTACTTCTGGCATCGCGCTCAGCTGCCCGTCCGCCGCGGCCTTGAGGGTGGCCGCCTCGCCCTCAACCATACGCGCTCGCGAGTCGGGCTTGCGCCGCTCGACTACGCCCACGGTGGCACCAGCCGCGAGCTCGCGCTGATCGCCACCTTTCCGCAACTCGAGTATCCACGCTCGTGGTCTTCCAATATGCATGTCGTCGGACCGCTCATCTGGGAGCCGCCCGCGGAGGAGGTCGCGCTACCGGTGGGCGACGCTCCACTTGTGCTCGTCGCGCCCTCCACATCGCAGGACCCCGACCACCGCTTGCTGCACGCTGCCCTACGCGGGCTCGCCGACGCTCCGGTGCGGGTACTCGCAACATGGAACCGGCGCCTGCCATCCAGTCCCCTGCCTGTCCCCGCCAACGCCCGTGTCGTGGACTGGGTTTCCTATTCGCGCACGATGCCTTGCTGTGATGTCGTCGTCTGCCACGCCGGCCACGGCACGATCGCACGCGCACTCGTCAGTGGTTGTGCCGTCGTTGCCTGCCCCGTCGCCGGTGATATGAACGAGAATGCCGCACGCGTAGACTGGACTGGCGCGGGTGTGCGTCTGCCGCGGCGTTTCATCTCTCCGCGGCCGCTGCGCCTCGCGGTCGAACACACGATAGACAACCCTGCGATTCGCGCACGCGCACGGGAGCTCGCCGCTTGGCAGTCCACGCATGACGCCGGCATCCACGCCGCCCAGCTAGTCGAGCGGCTGGCCAACCAAAACGCCTTGGGGGTGGGACCTTTCCCTCCCCCTTTGGGGGATATCGCCCCCGTCAGGGGGCGGAGGGGGTTTTGAGGCTCTGGGGGTGGGACTCGAACCCACAACCCTTCGGTTAACAGCCGAATGCTCTGCCAATTGAGCTACCCCAGATCGTGCGGCTCGCGCTACTTTACTAGGCGCCCGAGCTTGGGCTCGACTCCGCCAGCGCCCTCTCCTGCGCGCGGTCAAAGTCGCGCTTGACCTCGCCCCGCTTGTGCGCGAGCTCGCTCACCTCGCCGGCTCCCTGTGTGCGGGCGGCGTGGATACGACGTTCGATCGACGCCAGCTGCAGCTGCAGCTGTTGGACTTCGAGCAGCGCCGGCTTAGTCCGGCGCTCGGACGCGGGCCAACGGCCCGCTTCGACTGTGAGCTCGGCGAGCAAACTGACCAGCTCACGGTCCTCGTCGTTCACGTCTCGCAACGGTTCACCGAGATGTCCCGCCTTCAGATGTTGCGCCGCTCCGCGCAGCAGCTCACTCGTGAACACGCCGTCTAGATCGACTTCCTCGAGCGAGCTTTGTCCGTGCTCGGGCGCCGCGATGCACAGCGCCAGAAACGCGCGCTCGGTGTCCTCGCGTCCCGCCAATACCCTGCCGGCTCGCGAAACGGCAGTCGCGCGCCCCTGACTGCCACTTGTGCTATCCGCGCGCGCTTGTGCTCCGCCCTGCTGGTTCTGCCTGCCCTCACGCTCTCGCGCCTGCGGCTGCCCGCCGCCGGAGGCCAATAGCGTCTCAGCGAGACCCTCGCTCAACCCCAGGCGTCCTGATACCAGGCGTGTCAGCTCCATCCGCATCGCACTCGGCGGTAGCGTCGCGAACACCGGCCGCAGCTCGGCGATCATTCGATCGCGACCTTCGGGGCTCGTGTCCTCGCCGTTTGCCAGTACCCGCTCAACACGGAACCTCACAAACGGGATCGCCGCTGCTACCGCCTGCTCGACCGCCTCGGCCCCTCCACGCTGCACAAGATCCGCCGGATCGGCTCCCGCCGGCAGCTCCACGACGCGCAGCTCGAGCTTGCGCCGCGCCGCTAGCCGTGAGGCCTTCAGCATCGCCTCCTGCCCGGCGCTGTCGGCGTCGAGCGCGAGCAGCACGGTCTGCGCCATGCGACCCAGCTCACCGACCTGCTCATCGGTAAGTGCGGTACCCATCAACCCGACGGTGTTCTTGACGCCCGCCTGATGCAACGCGATCACGTCCGTATAGCCCTCGCACACGATCACCTCCCCGGCCTTGGTCGCATGACCGCGCGCCAGGTCTGCCCCATAGAGATGACGACCCTTGTGGTACACGTCGTTGTCTGAGCTGTTCAGGTACTTCGGCCGTTGCCGCTCGCGCATCGCGCGCGCCCCGAAGCCCAGCACCCGGCCGCGCAGATCCGCCAGCGGGAACATGACGCGCGCGCGGAAGCGGTCATAAAGGCCCCTGCGCTCTTGCGATCGCTGGCCCAGACCCGTCTCATATAGCTCTGCCTCTGAGAAGCCCCCGCGCCGAGACGCCAGCAGCACCCGGTCCCATGCGCTCGGAGCGTATCCCACCCGAAACGCTTTCAGGACCTGCTCACCCAGACCGCGCTCCTGCAGATAGCTTCGCGCGTGCGCCGCCTCGCTCGAATCCCACAGATAACGCTCGTAGTAGGACGCGGTGCGTGAGAGCAACTCCAGCAGCCGCTCGCGTCGCGCGCGCCGCTCGGCTTCCTTCGGATCCTCCCGTTCGAGTGCCAGCTCGATCCCGGCGCGGTCAGCCAGCAGCTCCAGCGCGCCCTTGAAGTCCACCCCCTCGGTCTCCTGCACGAACGTGAACACGTCACCTGAGGCCTGACAGCCGAAGCAGTAGTACACCTTCTCCAGTGGCTCAACGCTGAACGACGGTGTGCGCTCGTCGTGGAACGGGCACAACCCCTCGTAGCTGCGCGGGCCCGCTCTGCGGAGCTCGGTGCGCGTGGACACCAGCTCGACGAAGTCGATCGCGTCGCGCACACGATCGCGCGAGTCGGGCGTGTAGCGGGCCATTGCTAGAAGCTAGCGAGCTGACCGATTGGCGGTCACGTTGACCGTCAATCGGTCGCGCGGCACTTCCAGGTCGGTGTACTCGCGGATGCAGTAGCGGTCGGTCATGCCCGCCACATAGTCGGTCACGCGCTCAGCGAGGTCGCTCTGCCCTAGTCTGGGCGGCAGCAGCTCGGGATGGGCCACATAATGCTCGAACAGCTTGCGCACGACGTTAGTGATGCGCGCATGCTCGGCACGCACAGCAGGACCAAGATACACGTGCTCGAACATGAACTCGCGCAACTCGACCATCGCCGGTCCAGCCTCGGGCCCTTGCACTATGTCGCCGATTCGCAACGAGTGCTCGACCATGTCGTGGACGAGTGCGTCGATTCGCTCAGATCCGGTGGATCCCAGCACGTCGATTGGTCGCCGTGGCAGCTCGTCCTCGCGTAGCAATCCTGCGCGCATCGCGTCATCGATGTCATGGTTGATGTACGCCACCCGGTCGATCACGCGCACGATGCGCCCCTCCAGCGTCCGCGGCAGCGGCGCACGGCTCGAATGACACGCGATCCCTTCGCGCACCTGCTCGGTCAGGTTCAGTCCCGTGCCGTCGCGCTCCAAGCGATCCACAACGCGTAGCGAATGCTGATAGTGGTGGAACTCGCCGCCGAAGCGCTCTTTCAAGCACTCGTCCAGCGCCTGCTCGCCGATATGGCCAAACGGCGGGTGCCCGAGGTCGTGACCGAGGCCGATCGCCTCGACCAGATCCTCGTTGAGCGCGAGCGCACGTGCCACCGTGCGCGAGATCGTCGTGACCTCCAGCGTGTGCGTGAGACGCGTCCGGTAGTGATCGCCGAGCGGCGCCACGAACACCTGCGTCTTGTGCGTCAACCGCCGAAACGCCTTGCAGTGCACGATCCTGTCGCGATCTCGCTGGAAGGGAGTGCGCAGAGCGCAGTCATCCTCCTCACGCTCCCTGTGGGCAGGGTAGGAACGCGCTGCCAATGGCGAGAGCTCGCGTGCCTCCATCTCCCTGCGGCGCGCGGCGAAGGCCGCCGCGACCGACTCCGTTTGCTTTGCGAAACTCACACAGCTGATTGTGGCAGTGGCTGCGGCTGGTCCTGGTTGATCGGCGATCTGGTCGATCGGCGATCGGTCGCGGGCATCAATCGCACATGGGCGTGGTGCTCGAGCGTCTCAGACAACGCGCGCTCAACCTGGCCGAGCGCGCGCTCCTCGCTCGCCGGCGCCTCGTGCAGCGGACGTCCGAGCGCCTCGGTCATGAACTCGTACGCCCGTTGTTCGAGCGCAAACGTGCCCACCGTGCGCGCCTCGGCGAGAGACCCAGACGACCAACAAGCACTGCACACGACGCCGCCGGCGGCGCCCGAGAAGCCAACCAGTTGCTCACGCTCACCACAGCACGCGCACGCCGTCAGCTGTGGTGCGAGTCCCGCGGCGAGCAGCAGCTTCAAGCGAAACGCGAGCGCACCAGCACGGTTCGCGCCGGCGGGATTCTGATCCAACAGCGACAGCTTGCGACACAGCAGGTTGAACACGCCCGGATGAGGCTCGGGGGTCTCAAATAGACGTCCCACCGCGTCGCACGCTCGCGCGGCCGCATCCAGCGCTTGTGCGTGCGCGCGTAGACTCGGGTGGCCGTTGACAGTCTGTGCGCCGGTAACGGTCAGCAGCTCGCCGCGACCCTCGTGCAGCTCGATCCGCAAACGGAAGAAAGGCTCCAATCGCCCTCCGAAGCGACTGCGCACGCGGCGCACTCCCTTGGCGATTGCGCTCACTCGGCCGCGCTGCGGCGTATAGATATGCAGGATGCGATCAGCCTCGCCATAACGCATCGAGCGCAACACAACAGCCTCAGTCTTGACCAGTCTGCCCATCGGCCGCTCGAGTCTAGGATTGTGTCCGGCGGATGATTTTCAACGCAAATAAGGGTCTCGAGATAGGCCCTGAGCGCTCACCCATGCGTCTCTCACAGCATGGGCTTCTCACAGCACGGGCTCCCATGGGCTTCTCACAGCACGGGCTCCTCATAGCATGAGCTTCTCTCACGGCATGGGCTTCTCACAGCACGGGCTCACAGCATGGGCTCCTCACAGCACGGGCTCCTCATAGCATGGGCTTGCTATACTTTATGAAGTAATGAGTCAAACAATGAGCCAAATCACTGTTTACACGACTGAGCCCTGCTCGTTCTGCGCCCGCGTGAAGGGTCTGCTGAAAGCACGCGGCCTGGAGTATTCCGAGGTGAACCTCTCAAAGGATCCGGCTGGACGCATGGAGCTTGCCAGCCGCACCGGCATGATGACCTTCCCCCAGGTCTTGGTTGGGGAGCAGCTGCTCGGCGGGTTTTCAGAGACGCTCACCGCTGTGGAGAGCGGCCGTCTCGACGAGCTGCTCGCCGCGAAACGTTTCGTCGCGCAGAGCGCTTGACGCGCGTCCCTCGTGGCGGCGGCTGACAGGTCTCACACACGTACGTACCCCTCCCCGCCGCGACCAGCTTGACGATTGTTGTGCCGCACAGTGCGCACGGCTGACCCTCGCGCCTGTGCACTTGGAAGCGGTCTTGGAATGAGCCCCACACGCCGTCCACGTGACGGAAATCGTCGATTGTCGCCCCGCGCGCCTGGATCCCGGCCTGTAGCGCCCAGATCACCGCCTCGTGCAAGCGTGCATGCTGCTCGGCGCTCACACGCCCGGCGGGTCGCAGCGGGTGAATGCCCGCACGATATAGCGCCTCGTCGGCGTAAATGTTGCCGACGCCCGCCACACGACGCTGGTCCAATAGAAAGGCCTTGATCGGCGCGCTGCGCCCGTGCGCGAGCGCCCGCAAATGCTCGACTGTGAAACGCTCGTCAAGCGGCTCCAGGCCGAGGCGTGCGTCGAAGAACGCGTCGAGCGCAGCGCCTCCAAGCAACAGCTCGCCCGTGCCGAACCTGCGCGGATCCACAATCGCCAGGCGGGATCCTCCATCCAGCTCGATCCGCACACGCACGTGCGTTGGCTCCGGGTCGGGATCGCACAGCACCGTCCCAGTCATGCGCAGGTGCTGGGCCAGATGGACGTCGTCACTCAAGCCCCAAACGAGGTACTTGCCGCGCCTGCCGAGCTGCTCCACCGTGCGACCTTGCAGTGCGTCGGCCAGTTCGCGCGGCGCGAGTGGTCTGCACCAGCGCGCATCGAGGATGCTCACGCGCTCGAGCGTGCGCCCCTCAACCAGCGGCGCCAGCTGGCGTCTGATCGTCTCTACCTCTGGAAGCTCCGGCATCGGTAGAGCTCAGCATATGCGCGCGCGGATGGGCATCGAAGTACACGTCCTTCAGACGCTCGGCTGACAGGTGCGTGTAGATCTGTGTGGTCGCCAGATCGGCGTGACCGAGCATCTCCTGCAGCGAGCGCAGATCGCACCCTCCGGAGAGCAGATGCGTGGCGAAGGTGTGGCGCAGCGTGTGCGGGGTCATCCGCTCGGCGAGCCCCGCGCTACGCGCGTGGCTCTGGATGATCTTGTATAGACCCTGGCGAGTGAGACCGGCGCCGCGATGATTGACGAACAGATGCGTCTCCAAGCGCACCCCGACAAGTTTTGGACGCCCGCGGTCGCGGTAGCGCTCCAGAGCGCGCACGGCCTGGCGTCCCACCGGCACTATCCGTTCCTTTGAGCCCTTGCCGCGGGCGCGCAACAAGCCCTCCTCCAGGTCGACGTCCCCCACTTCGAGCGCGATCGTCTCGGACACGCGTAGCCCGCACGCGTACATCGTCTCCAGCAGCGCCCTGTCGCGCAAAGCGAGCGGCTCCGTGCCCTTCGGCTGTATCAGCAGTTGCGCCACCTGCTCGCGCGAGAGCACCTTCGGCAGACGCTGAGTTTTCGGTGGTCCACGTAGGTTCGCCGTCGGATCGTGCTCGATCAAGCCTTCGCGCCGCAGGTGGCGATAGAACGAGCGCAGGCACGCCGCCTTGCGTTGGAGCGTCGCGGCAGACACGGGCGGATGTTCCTCCCGGCCGTCCGCCAGCTCGGACAGAAATGCCGCCAGGTCGCCGTGTTGGGCATCCGGCGCAGACACACCGCGCCGCGCGAGGAAGCCACCGAGCTGCGCGAGATCGGACTGGTAGGCGTTCAGCGTGTTGCGCGAAAGACCACGCTCCAACTCCAGATAGCCGAGGAAATCAAGTGTGAGCCGCGCGACGCGCGGCTCACCGCAAGCAAGGACCATGGAACGCTCGAGCACATACCCGCATTCGCTTCGCGGGCGCAGGAACCTTGGCTATGCAAGCGGGCTCTCACAACACCCTCATTTTGAAAGCCTTCTCAGTTGGCTTGGCTCTCTGCCCTGCCCTCTGCGTATTCGCACAGTTCAGCGAGCACCGTTCCACCGGCGAGCGCGGCGCCGAAGAACAACGGGTCCTCGACGAGCACGCGTCCCATCGTCTCGGCCGGCAAGCCGCTCGCCAGATACGCCGGCATGTCGACCGGGGCGCGCCGCCAGTCGTGGCGTGCCATTCGCGCGGGACGATCTACCTCGAGCTCCAGTTGTGGCTTGGCGCGCTCTGAGGCAGACCCGAACACCGAGCCCAATCGTGCGCGCAGGTCGGCGCCCACCGGCGAGCGTATCCCCGCCGGCAGTGCCACTGTCACCGGCTCCAGCAGCAGGTCGAGCACTGTCAGCGTGTGGTGGGAGATACCGCGGTGACGCGGCCTGGAATCGGCTGAGGACATACGCGCCACCAGCAATGTTGGGGCTCCGAGCGCGATCGCTGTGTGAGCCGAGTCGAGCGCGTGCATTCCTCCGTGACCGAGCGCCGAGCTCGATCCGACGATGCCCGGACCGGGGCCGCACACCACCGCATCCCAGCCGAGCGCACGCATGCCGTGGTGCAGGGCACCCGCGGTTGTGACCGTCTCCCCCTCCCCCCCATAAGCGGCTCCGGCGGTGATGTGCCCGGCCAGTAGACCACGCTCGCGCAGGGTCCGCACGACGCGTGAATGTCCACCCGACAGCGCGCCCCCGGGCGTCTGCACATACCCAAGCCTGCCATCGGGCCTCGCCTCGGCAAAAGCCCACGCCACCGCGGCCAGCTGGCCGTGCAGCGCGAGCAGCGCGACAGGTTGTTCGAGAGGCAACCGCAATTGCTCGTCCTCCATCGGCTTCACCGCATGTTGGATGCTCGTGTAGTTGAGCTTCATCACATGCGCGCCGGGCGATCCGTCACGGGACAGGCCGCGCGTGAGGTTCACGTGCACAACATCGAACCCGCCCGAGCCGAGTCCGAGGTCACGCGCCTGCACGTTGACGATCAGCTCATCGCCCACCTGGCTTGTGCCAAGCAGACTGACGTCCGCGATCGCCGGGCGGCGATCGCCATCAAGTGAGATCACAAGGTCCTGCTCGGGCCCATCGGCGGGTCCCGCCTGAAGGACGGTGGCTCGGCGAAGCTTGAGCACGGTGTCCTCAGAGTTTTACGGCACGGCTAGGAGCCGGCGCGCCGCCAGGGTCAAGCGGACCGTCGTCACGATCAGGATGCGCGAGCTCGACGCTGACATCGACGTCGCATTCGCATTCAGGCAGGTTGGCGATCTCGTGCGCCCTGTCGATCATCCTCGCGGCAACTCGCTGGGCCTGCTGACTGTCGGCGACCTGAAAGACCGCCTGCACACGCAGCGCGCGTGTCGCGCCGCGTGTCGCGCCAACTCGCGGGTCGGCGCTCACGATCGACCCGCGAGCGTCCTGTCGCCTCCCGTATGCTCATCTGATCGTTGCAGCGCGGCGGCGATGAAACCTCGGAACAGGGGAGCCGGACGCTCCGGGCGCGACTTGAACTCGGGATGGAACTGCGAGGCGATGAAGAACGGATGGTCCTCGAGCTCGATGACCTCCACCAGGCGCTCATCCGGCGATGTCCCAGAGATGCGCAGACCGGCGCTCTGCAAGCGCTTGCGCAGAAGGTTGTTGACCTCATAGCGGTGACGGTGGCGCTCGTACACGACCGCCTCGCCGTAAGCCTCTCGTACGCGGGAGCCGTCGTGCAGCTTGATCGGATCGGCGCCAAGTCGCATCGTGCCCCCGAGATCCGCGACCTCCTTCTGCTCGGGCAGCAGGTCGATCACAGGGTAGGGCGTCTCGATGTCGAACTCGGTCGAGTTGGCCCCGTCCATCGCGGCGAGATGTCTTGCGAACTCCGCGACCGCGATCTGCATCCCGAGACAGATGCCGAGATATGGGATGCACCGCTCGCGCGCTACGCGCGCCGCGATCAGCTTGCCCTCGATACCACGACCCCCAAAACCACCGGGGATGAGGATTCCGTCGGCGCCCTCCAGCAGCGCGCGTGCCTCGCGAGCATCGTCCTGAGCATCGTCGCGAGCATCGTCCTGGTCGGCCGCAGATGGATGGGTATCCGATTCCAGGCGCTCGGAATCGATCCAATCGATCTGCACCGTGCTGCCCTGGAGCGCCGCCGCGTGGCGCAACGCCTCTGACACAGACAGGTAAGCGTCCTCGAGCTGCACGTACTTGCCGACGAGCGCAATGCGGACTGTGCGCTGGGCCTGCTCGGCCAGCTCGATCGGCTCCTGCCAGCTGGACAGATCCGGCGCGGGCGCGTCCAATCCGAAGTGATCGAGGATAAAATCGTCTACCCCCTGCTCGCGGAACACGAGCGGCACCTTGTAAATATTGTTGACGTCGCGGGCAGACACGATCGCGTCAACCGGCAGGCTCGCGAACAGCGCGATCTTCTTGCGGATCTCCCGCGAGAGCGGCCCCTCTGAGCGACACATGAGCATGTCCGGCGCGATTCCGATCCGCCGCAGCTCGTTCACCGAGTGCTGCGTGGGCTTCGTCTTCAGCTCGCCCGCATGACCTATATAGGGGACAAGCGTCAGATGGATAAACATGCAGCGACGCCTACCCACATCGACCGGGAACTGGCGGATCGCCTCCAGGAACGGCAGCGACTCGATGTCGCCAACCGTGCCGCCGATCTCGGTGATCACGAAGTCAACGTCTGTCGACTCCGCGATCAACGCGATGCGCTGCTTGATCTCATCGGTTATGTGCGGCACGACCTGGACTGTTCCGCCCAGGTAATCGCCGCGGCGCTCGCGGCGAATCACCGTGTCGTAGATACCGCCCGCGGTCACGTTCGAGGCGCGGCTCGTGTTCGAGTCGGTGAAGCGCTCGTAATGGCCCAGGTCCAGATCGGTCTCCGCGCCGTCCTCGGTGACGAACACCTTGCCGTGCTGATATGGAGACATAGTGCCGGGATCGACGTTGATGTAGGGGTCGAACTTCTGTAGCCCCACCGTCATGCCGCGCGCCACCAGCAACCGGCCGATCGACGCAGCGGCGATCCCCTTCCCCAACGAGGACACCACTCCACCGGTTACAAAAATGAACCGGGTCTTGGCCGGAGCTTGTGCGTGACGGTCGGAATGTGGCGAGCTCATGTGGGCCTGCCCCAAGAGTCTAGTTGGCGCAGCAGCGGCAAACGCTCCACGAGCTTGGTGATCGAACGCAGCTCGCCATACACGGTGATCGCGCCCAGCACCGCGAGCGCCGCGAGCTGCCCGACAGCGGACAGCGTCAGCACCAGCCATAGGCCGGCGAGCGCGCCAAGCAGGTTCGCGCCCGTGTCGCCTAGCATCGCTCGCTCGCGCAGGTCGTACCCGCCCGCTATCAGCGCGGGTCCGGCGAACAAGCCGACTGTCCACAATGGCCTCAGGCTCGCAGCTCCGATCGTGAGCCCCGCCCCCAGCAACACAAACACCTTCGTGGAACGCCCCGGACGCAGGTCAAGCAGGTTGAAAACGTTCGTCGCGAGCACGAGCACCGCGGAGGCGAGCAGCCAACGTCCCGTTGAAAGTCCCGCATAGCCCATCGCATACAACGCAAGCGCGAGCGATCCGAGCGCCTTCAGCGCACCGGTGGAAAGCTGCATGCGCAGCACGGCTCTAGCGTGACCACGCCAGCCGCGTGGCTCGCCGCCGAGCGTGTCGTCCACAAGCCCCAGAAAGGCGACGCCCAGCACGTACACGGCGACGATCAGTGTCTGGGGATGAAAGACCTCGGCGAGTTCGAGCCGCTGCACGAGTGCCAACGGAATCATCGCCAGCAGCGCTCCCACGACGCTCAACACGCCAAACGGGAATGCGACGCTTCGCTCGCGATAGTTGGCTCTGACGTGTCCGCTGTCGGTCAACGCGCGCAACAACAGGGGAGCCAGAACAGCGGCAGCCATTGTGGCGAGCACGAACGGGAGGGCATGCACATCGGGAAGTTAGCGGCCAAGGCGGACAGCCATCCAGCTTTACGGCTGTGTGGTGGTCCCCACCACGTGCGGCAGCAGCGAGTCGGCGGTCGACTTCACTCCATACGCGCTGTGATCTCCCGCGAGCGCGAACGCTAGCGCCGCCTGTCCGGCGAGTGCGTCCAGATCGTCCACGCTCGCCATGTTTTCAGCCTTGTACCAGGGGATCTGCGACGGTTCAGTGGAGGTCAACTCAACACCAACGGCAGGCACGCCCACAGCGCTGACTCCCTCGATCAAGCCCGACTCGAATTCGCCCGCGACCTTCGCGTCTTCGCTACTCATGCCGGTGGGCTCACTGCGCATCACCACAAGTCCGTTGAGCTTGCCGAATTCACCGTCATAGGAGCTCAGCAAGCGTGTGTGTACGTGTCCAAGCAGCTGTCCCGCGCCGAGCAGCTGTTCACCCATACGCACACCGAACATCTTCACGAGCGCCGGATTGGACGCGAGCGCCGTGTATTGCGTGCCAGCCGCCTCCGCCGCCAGGCCCGACAGGTTGAGCGGCTCGCGCACCGCGACCACCATCTTCAGGTTCCCGCCCGCTTGCGTGACGGCGTTGCGCACCAGTTCATCGACCTGATCGGAGGACCCTCCAAAGAACACCAACCCGACATTACGGCCGCTCAACAGACCGTGGACGGCGATCGGATAGAGCTCACCCGCGACCGTTTCCTCTGTCGCGAGCTGTCCGGCGAGTTCGCCGGCCTTGTGTTGCGAGCCATCGACTTCCGAGCGTAGGTTCTGCACGATCCCGTCCTTCGCCGAGGACACGAGGTTCGAGTCGCCGATCGCCACGCCGATCAGCACACCGACGGCCAGCGCCAGTAGCACGGCGGCAAGCGAAAGCGCGTGATAGCGGTAGTCGAACATTTGCTCAGGAGGTCTTTCGGGGGGCCGGGACTCAGCTGCCAGAGCCGAACAACAGTTGGAGCTTGAGCCATAGTAGGTCCACCACGTCGCGCAATGCGGGGGTCAGCCATATCACCGCCACCATCGCGATCAAGCCGGCGAGGATCACGACGATCAGCGGAGCGAGCCCCGGCATCGGTCGATACAGGCGACTCACCCCCTTAGCGTCCACGAGAATCTCGCCGATCCGCAGGCGTGTGAGAAAGGTCGATGACATGCCTTCGCGGTTGCGGTCGAGAAACTCGACGAGATTGAACTGCGAGCCGACCGTCACGATCAGTCGCGCTCCCTTCTCGGCGGCGATCAACATCGCCACGTCCTGGCTCGTGCCTGGCGCCGGCACGAGCTTAAAGGGCACGTCGAGCTCCTCCAAACGCCGCCGCCCGGGCGCGCGACCATCGGGGTAGGAGTGCACGACCAGCTCGGTGCCGCCGTCGCGCGCGGCCAGCAGCGCCGTCTCGCTCGCGGAGTCCATGTCTCCCACGATCATGTCGGGGCAGAGCCCCGCCTCCAGTAGCGCGTTGGCGCCACCATCGACAGCCACCAGCACCGGTCGCGTGTCCCTGATGAACGACCGCAACGCGCGCAGGTCGCGCTGGTGGTCCACGCCACGCACCACCACGAGTGCCGAGCGGTCACGAAAGTCGGTGCGAAAGCGCGGGAGCTCGATCCGCCCCGCAAGTAGCTCACGCTCCTCGCGCATGTGCTCGATCGTGTTGTGCGCAAAGCGCTCCAGCGCCTCTCCGATCTCGCGCCGGCGCGCCTCCGTCTCGGCGCGCACACGTGCCACGTCGAGTAGCTCTCCAGAGACGAGTGGGTGGCCCTTGTAGAGCACTTCGCCGCGTGTGCCCGAACCCGCCGCGCGCACCGTCACAGGATCGCCGTCAGAGAGCGAATCGAACAGCGAGTCGTCGCGGAGGTCGATCAGCAGCACACCCGCTTCGACAAGCAGTTGTGGCCCGAGGTTTGGGTAGGAGCCGCTCGTGGACGCGCGACAGTTGAGCACCGCCGCGGCGCCTGCCGCGATCAGCTCCTCCGCCGAGACCCGGTCGATGTCAAGATGGTCGATGACGGCGATGTCGCCCGCCATCAGATGCCGAACAAGCAGCTTGGTCTTGCGCCCAAGCCGCACAGGACCGCTGATCTCACGCGGCGGCGCGGACAACCCCCCGAAGGCCGGCTCGATGGTGCCTGGCGGCTGCCGGGTTGTAGCCATTGGAACGAGAGTAACGCCCAGGAATCAGTCGCGCATCCGACCTCCTATATCCGCAACCCGCCTGAGACGGTCGAGGATCAAGCCTCGCAGGACGCAGCGAGTGAAGTGACCGATTGGAGATCGACGGAATCTCCAATCGGCCAGCACACGAACGAGCGAGGACGTCCGACCTCCTATATCCGCAACCCACTGAGACGGTCGAGGATCAAGCCTCGCCAGGACGCAGCGAGTGAAGTGTGCTCTGCACACGAACGAGCGAGGACGCCGCGAGGCGCCGATCATCGACCGTCTCAGGCGGCGCGACGGAGCTCGCGCGCATGACGCCGCGCGGCTACGTCCTGATCTCCAGCGCCGAGCATCCGTACCAGCTCTGTCACGACCTCGCGCTCGTTGAGCTGCACGACAGTTGCGAGAGTTGGGTCAGCCGAGGTGTCCTTGGCTACCGAGAAGTGGCGCGCCGCCAGCGACGCGATCTGGGGTAGGTGGGTGATGCACAGAATCTGCCTGTCTCGTGCGAGGCTTTGCAGCCGCGCGCCGACCGCGCGCGCCGTGTGACCGCCGACGCCCGCGTCGATCTCGTCGAACACGAGCGTCGACTTGGGGGACCCGCTCGCGTCTCCCGCTCCGGCGCTGCTCGCGCTTGTAAGCGCGAGCATGACACGCGACAGCTCGCCCCCGGAGGCTATCTCTCGCAGTGGGGCCGCCGCCACCCCAGGGTTCGGCGCGATCATAAACTCAGCCGTGTCGCCCCCGTGCGCGCTCGGCGCGGTGGGATCGAGGACGATCTCGAACGTCGCGTCCGGCATCGCGAGCGCAGCCAGCTGGTCGCGCACGCTCTCGGCCAATCGCGTAGCGGCGCGTTCTCGCTCCTCGCGTAGCGTCTCGACGTACCCTGCGAGTGTCTCGCGTTGCGCGCTCAGCGACTCGTGGACCTGCTCCTGCGCCAGCTCGGCGCCTAGCAGCTCCTCGCGGCGCACACGCGCGCGTTCGGCGTAGCGCAGCACGGCGGAGATCGCGCCACCGTGCTTGCGCATCACACGCTCGAGTGACGCGAGTCGCTCTTCGACGGTCTCCAGCGAGCCGTCTTCGGCGTCGGTTCGCTCGCGATAGTCGCGCAGGCCGCCCGCGATGTCCTGCGCCTCGATCGCGAGCGCCGTGCAGCGCTCCGCAAACGCGTCGAGCTTATGGTCCAGACCCGCGACCGCCTGAAGGCTCGCCGCGGCGCTCGCCGCGAGCTGCGCTGCACCCGCACCATCGAGGGAGTCCGGAGCGATCGCGTTGCTCGCCACGCCCGCCGCCAGGCTCAGCGCCTCCAGGCCCCGCAGGCGGTTGCGGCTGCTCAAGAGCGTTTGGTGTTCCTGTTCGTCGGGCGCGAGCGCGTCGATCTCCGACAGCTCGTGCTCGAGCAGCTCCAGCTCGCGCTCACGCGAGCGCTCGAGCTCCCGCAGGCGCTCGAGCTCAGACTCCAGTGTGCGAGTCTCGCGATAAGCGAGCGCGCACGCGTCGAGCCGATCGGCGTGCTCGGGCCCGCACACCTCGTCGAGCATCTGAAGCTGGGCGCTCGCGAGCACAAGCTTGCGGTGCTCGTGTTGACCATAGAAGGAGATCAGGCGCCCTCCCAGCTCGCGCAGATCGCCGACCGTGGCTCCACGACCGTTGAGATAGGCGCGCGTGCGCCCGTTGACGGACACCCGACGCGCGAGGATCAGCTGTTCGAGATCGGTGTCGGCGCGAACGCTTTCGGGCAACCGTTCGGCGATCTCCGATCGCAAGCGGTCGGGCACCGAGAAGACGCCCTCGACATATGCCTCCTCGGCGCCCGGCCTGACGATTCCAGTACGCGAGCGGCCCCCCATCAGCAGATCGAGGGCGTGCGCCAGCACCGTCTTGCCCGCGCCCGTCTCGCCGGTGAGCACATTCAAACCACCAGCAAGCGTTAGTTCGGCCCGCTCGATCAGCAACAAGTTCTCGACACGCAATTCGCAGAGCACAGCGACAGGTGTACCAGTGGGCACCGACGGATCGCGCGACAGTGGCTTGTGGAGTCGATGACGCGCGCTCGCGTGCAAGCCGTCCAACGCGCTCGTGGCCGAGATAGGTCCATAATCTTGGAGCAACAGCAAGATCCGCCATCGGCGGCTTCTCACTAGTCAATCGGCATGGCCGCCAGCGACCCCCAGCACCCAACTCCCTCTCAACGAGTCTCACGTGCCTGCCTTTCCACGGCCGAGTTGGCGGCTCGTCTGGATGAGGAGACAGGTCGAGCCGAGCGCCATCACACTGCGCTGAGCTGCCTGCTCGTGAGCCTCGACGACGTCGAGCAGCTAGCACGCACACACGGCGAGCAGCTTCCAGCGCAGGCGCTCGCCTATCTTGGTAGGGCGCTCACGCCAGAGTTGCGCCGTTTCGATCGCGTCGGACACGCCGCCGAGGGAGAGCTACTGGTGGTGTTGCCCGGCGCCGACGAGCAACGCGCGGAGATCGTCGCGCGACGAGCGCTTGGCAGGCTGCACTCCGTCAAGATCGACGTTGAAGGACAACGCCAGCCATTGCGAATATCGATGGGCATATCCGCCTGGCGCAAGGGTCTAACGGGTGAGCAGCTGCTCTCACAAACACGACTTGCGGCACAGCGACCCAACCCGCTCCAGCAGCGACACACCGAGCTCTCCGGAGAGCCCAGATCCGGTGCGGGCGAGCAGTCAGTGCTCAGACGGTCATAATTCCACGCCGTGCTCTCAGGATCCGAGCTGTGGCTGCTGCGCCTCATGGCCGATCGAGGTCTCGCGCTGCTCGACGCGTTGACGCTGCTGATGATTGTCGAGGAGCGCGGTGAGCTGCGCGTCGCGGCGTCCAGCGGGCGTGTGTCGGTGAGCGTGCGCGTGCTTCCGATGGAGGGAAGCGCGCTCGGCGCGCTCTACATGACCGGCAAGTCTGTTTCACTCGAGCGTCCGCGTGGCCAGGAAGCAACGTGGTTGCACGAGCTGGGACTCGAAGTTCGCGCCGTGCTCGTCGAGCCCTTCAGCATGGACGGGCAGGGCGGAGGCCTTGTGATCGCGGCGCGCGAGGACGGCGGTTTCCGCGATCCCGACCGACGCGCGCTCAGCGCGTTCGCCGCGAGCGTCGCCCAGCGACTCGCCGCGGAGCGCTCGGTCGAGATCGAGCGGCTGCGCTTCGGCATGGAGGCTCGCGAGCGCGAGCGCACACGCTGGGCCAGAGAGATCCACGATGAAACGGTCCAGGGCCTCGGCGCTTTGCGGCTGAAGTTGGCAAACGCACGCGACCTCGGCGACCAGGTCGCGTTGAGCACGGCTGTTGACACAGTGCTGGAGGGTCTCGGCGAGGAGATCGACGGGCTGCGCCATTTGATCACCGAGCTTCGTCCGGCCGCTCTGGATGACTTCGGGCTGGTCGCCGCTCTGGAGGCGCTCGCGCGCCGCGGCCAGGCGATCGACGGCCTTGAGATCGAGACCGACATAGATCCCGAGCTGGGCGAGCGGCGGCTCGACCCCGAGCTCGAGAGCACGCTCTACAGAGTTGTGCAGGAGGCCCTTACGAACGTCAGCCGCCATGCGAAAGCGACGCGTGCGGTGATCAGCGTCAGCGAGCGCGATGGTCGCGTAGTCGCGACCGTGACCGACGACGGCCAAGGACTCCCCGAGGGAGGTCCCTCACGACCGCGCACCCCCGGCGAAGAACTCAAGGGCGGCTTCGGCGTCTCGGGCATGCGCGAGCGCGCCGAGCTCGTCGGCGGCGAGCTGGAGTTGGTGCCGGCTCGTGGGGGTGGGGCGACGATGCGCCTGACGGTGCCGCTGGCCGGGCGACCGACCGCCGTCTGAGCAGACCCCCACGCGCACAAGAGCTTTCTCTGCTTGGAGTCGCTACTCCGCGAACGATCCCCACGCGCGCGTGGGAGCGCGCGTGGTAGGGCATCCCCCTCCTCCTCACGGAAGACATCGCCGCATGCGGCGATGTCCCTGACGGTGCATGCACCGTCAGGCCGACCGGTGCATGCACCGGTCGGAACAACGATAAGACCTACTCGACCAGGCCCAGCTTGCGGGCGTAGGCGGTGATCTCCGCGCGGGAGGAGAACCCGAGCTTCTCGATCGCGCGCGCCCGGTAGGTCTTGACGGTGCGCTCCGCCACATGCAGCTGCTCGGCGATCTCCGGGTTGGTGAAACCAAGTGCGATCAGACGCACTACCTCACGCTCACGCTCGCTGAGGGCGACTCCATCATGCGAGTTCTGCTCGCCGGTCACCATTAGCGCTCCCAGCCGCGGGTGCAGGTAGTTGCGCCCGGCGACCGCGAGGCGGAACGCCTGCAGCAGCTCAGCGGGCTCAGCCTCCTTGAGCACATAGCTGCGTGCGCCGGCGCGCAGGGCCTGGCGTGCATACTCGGGATCCTCGCGCATCGTTAGGATCGCGACGGCGAGCGTGGGATGCGCGACAAAGCACGTCGGCAGGGCCGCGAGACTCGATCCGCCCGGCATGGTGAGGTCGAGTGTCAGTAGATCGGGCTTGAACTCCCTCACGGCGCGGATCGTCGCGGGAACATCGGCGGCCTCCGCGACTACCCTGAACTCACCTGTCTCGCGCTCGAGCACAGCACGGATACCGTCGCGCACGACCGTGTGGTCGTCGGCGATGATCACGTCTATAGGCCGGTCTACGCCGGGAGCTTCAGCCGCCATGCGCCGCTAACCGTAGCGGCTGCCCGGGACGACATCGCACAGCGCACCCGGTCACCGGAAATCAAGCAGCTGGGCAAGGATGGGACTCAAGTAACGCCGGTTGCCCGTTTGGGACGAGCCGGTTGCCCGTTTGGGACGACGCGAGCCGGCACCTTTGGGACGACAAGATCAGCACTCCCGACCCTACAGACAAGCGACCTTCAGGACATCATCATTGTATGCGCGATGTCACAACTCCTTCAACACAACGGTTGGCGGCCCACAGTAGGGCCCACTGAAGGGCCCACCGAAGAGGCCGAGCTCACGACCGACACGCGCGTGCGCGCCGCCAGCGGGACTCCACACGATGGTTGACCTTGGTGTAGCGCTCACGTGGATCGTCATATCCGCCGCCAGCGCAAAGGGGCTCGCGGCGTTCGCGCGCGCAGCCGCGACAAACGGTGTCGAAGCGGCCTCGAGCGCTGGCGAGGGGACATTGGCCGACGATGGTCTCTACGCGTTCGACGCGCTGCCCCACCTGCCGAGCCGCTTTCGATAAGGACCTGCCACTGCGGCCGCGTGCAATGGCGCGCGGCGTGCACAATCCCCGAGACAAGCATTCTCGGCGCGTGCGCGAGACTCGCGCCGTTGCCGAGCTGGATGCCGAGCCGGTAAGCAGCACACGCGCAACGCGGGGCGCGCGAGCTGGTCAAAATATCGCAGCCTCACGGTGTCCCGTCGGCGGCCCACCCTAGAATCCCGGCCATTCGGCGACCAAGCGTCGTGCCATCGCCAGCGTCCAGAGGCGTCCTTGTTTCCCAAGTCCACCCGGCTACGGAGAATCCTGCTTGCCTATACCGTCAACGAACTGGGCACCTGGTTCGGGTATATCGCGCTGGCTCTGGGTGTGTACGACAACACGCACAGCGCGCTCGCCACGGCCGGCTTGTTTGTCGCCAGGGGGCTGCTGCCGGCGCTGCTTGCCCCGGTCCTGGTAGCGCGCACGGAGCGCTCAGAGCGCAATGGGCGCTTGGCGTGGCTGTATCTGGTCGAGACGCTGCTGGCAGTCGCTCTCGCGGCGTTGCTGTGGCGCTTCTGGCTGCCGGGCGTGCTGGTGCTCGTCGCCGTGGACGGGGTGGTCGCCGTCGCGGCCACCGCGCTGGTGAGGACTTCGGCGGCTCGCATCATGACCGCCGAGGCAAGCGAGGCTTTGGACGACGACGCGCCCCCCGAGCAGCTGCGCCAGTCAACCGATATCGCCCAACGTCAGGCGAACGCGGCACTGAACGTCGCGTTCATGTTTGGCCTGACGTTGGGACCAGCGCTCGGCGGAGTGCTCACCCAGACGGTGGGCGGGCCGGCGGCGTTGCTGATCGACGCCGTGACGTTCGTCGTGTGTTCAGTGCTGATGCTCGGCGTGCACAGTTATGTCGACGAAGGCAAAGACGACTCGATCCGTGCGCGCCTGGTGGCCGCGTGTCGACACATCTGGGAGGTTCCGCAGCTGCGCGCGCTACTGATCACCGAGGCGGTCGCGATCGTGTTCTTCGCCTCGGTGGAGCCGGTCGAGGTGATCTACGCGAAGAGGACGCTGGGCGCCGGCGACCTTGGCTTCGGACTGCTGCTCGGCACTTGGGGCGCCGGCGCGGCGCTCGGCGCGATCGTCTTCGCTCGCTCGGTGCGCCGCCCGCTGGGCCCGATGCTAATCGGCGGAACGCTGCTCGTCGGACTTGCGTATCTCGGTTTTGCCGCGTCCCCCACGCTCGTGCTCGCGTGCGCGGCCGCGGTCGTCGGAGGCGTCGGCAACGGCATTCAATTGCCGGCGCTGATCAGCGCCGTGCAGCAGCTGACACCGTTCGCGCTGCATGGACGCCTGATGAGCGCCGTGGGATCGATGAGCGCCCTGTGTCCCGCGATCGGCTTCGCGCTCGGTGGCACCATCATGGCTCTGAGCTCGCCTCGAGTCGCGCTGACCGTCGCGGGCGCGGTGGCGACGCTCGCGACCGTCGCGTTCCTGCGCCTGCCGCTACAGGGACTTAGGTCAAGCGGCTACGAAGAGTCGGCCACAGCCGTAGAGCCGGGGTTGGCGTCCATGACCCACTGAACGCGCGCAGCTCCGCGCATGGTTCTCGCGGCCGCTTCGAGCGGCCGCGCGTGCGCCCAAATGTCCAATGTGCGCAGGCACGGAGCGGCTGCCCGCGACGCCGCGTCGCGTAGGTTGGCTCGTCGTCTCAGCCGCCGTCGCGCGCAAACCTTAAGTACGACGTCGTGTCGGCCGTTAAGTACTACGGACCGTCCCCCTAACCATGATGGCCGTACTTCGACGCAATTCCATTCGTCTCTACCTCGCCTGCCAGTGGCTGATCCTGGCCGGCGTGCTCACCGTGGCCGCGATCACATGGCGATCCGCAGACTGGCAGCCCCTGGAGCTCGTTGGGCTCCTGCTGGTGCTCAGCGTCGTTGGCGAGTGGCTCACGATCACGATCGGTGGGCAGACCGTGTCGGCGGGCTTCGTGGCGCTGGTGCTCGCCATGACGCTGCTGGGACCGGCGCCCGCGGTAGCGATCGGTGTGGTGGCGATTCTCGCCGACTCGCTCGCTCGTCGCCCGCCGCTGTCGCATTGTCTGTCGAACATGGCCACCTACGCGGCGTATCTGATGCTTGGCGCGCTGATGGCGCGCTGGTTGATAGGCGACGTGCAGGTGTCACACAACCACAGTCTCCTGCAGAGCGCGACGTTCGCGCTCGTGGTGTTCGGCGTGTTCATCGCGACAAACCTCATCAACTTCACGCTGATCGCGGTGCACTCGCTGGTGTTGCAAGGAAGGTCGTTCATGAACCAGGTTCACACCGTCCTGATCCCGGTTCTCCCCGGCCAGCTGGCGGCTGCTGTGCTCGCGGTGATCCTCGCCGTGGCCTACACGATGCTGGGCTATCCCGTGCTGCTCAGCCTCGTGCTTGTGCTGCTCATCTTCCAGTACCTGGCTCGCGCCCTGCTGCGCTCAGAGGACCGGGCGGAGCAGCTGGAGGCGCGCTCGGTGCGACTCGCCTCGATGCAGCTCGGCATGCTGGTGACGCTGGTCGAGACGCTCGCGCTGCGCGACCGCGTTACCGCGCGGCATTCGGCCGCCGTCGCACGCTACGCGCGCGCGCTGGCCCGTGAGCTTCACTGCGACGAGACCGACCAGGAGCTCGCGCACACCGCCGGGCTGCTACACGACATCGGCAAGTTCGCGCTCCCCGACCGTATCCTGCACGCCGACATCCTCTCCGACGAGGACTGGGCGGTCGTGCGCCGTCATCCGCAGGAGGGCGCCACGCTGGTGGGCCGTCTCGACGGTTACGGCCCGGTGGCCGACGCGATCCTCTACCACCACGAGCGCGTCGACGGCAGCGGTTATCCGGCGGGGTTGATCGGCAATGAGATCCCACTGGCGTCGCGGATCATCGCGGTGTGCAGCATCTATGACACGCTCACCGCGCGCGAGTCCTATCGTTCGCCGATGACCCCCCAAGACGCGATCGTCGAGCTGCGACGCGTCGCCGGACGGCAACTGGACGCAGAGATAGTCGACGCGTTCATAGCGATGCTCGAGCGCGACGGTCCGGTGACGTTCGCCCACGGCGACGACGCCGATTTCCAGGCTGAGCTGGCATTCGAGCGTCGCGCTCGCGCGCTCGCCGAGCCCGCACGCTCCTAGCAGGTCTCGAAAGAGCCTCGCGAAGACAATCGGCCGCATCCAGACGCGCAGGCCTACCGAGATTAGGCCCTTAATAGCGATCCTGGCCCATAACGACCAAAGGCGCCATCGTGAGATGACGCCTTATCGAGGCCGTGATCGTCCTTGGACGATCAAACGCTTCAGAGTTTGAAACCCATGGCAGGCTCCTCTCGTCGCTCAGGCGGGTCAATGCTCCCGTGCGACGGCTTCCATCCTCGGCCAAGCACGATGAGTATTGAGTAGGTTCGCATAGCATAATATAAAGATTGGACGATTTGTCCACTTCGTACAAGCGGCTGCATGTTTGCTTGCAGGCGGAGGGCTTGGCGCGTGACAGGCGACGGTTTGCCCGCCCACCAGCACGGTTTCTTGCGCTTGTGCCGCGCTTTCGACGTGCGCGCCTTTCTCGATCAAAGGTCCACAAAGGTGGCAGACCCTCAACCTTTGTGAGCGGATTGCCGAATCTGATTGCATCCGGGCGCCCCGCCTCGTTGGCAAGCTCTCGGACACAAGCGCCGCAAGGCGAACTCGACCCACAAGAGGCCACGATGTTGACCACGCCAGATCCCAGCCACGAGCGCCAGCTCGTCTTCACCAGCTCACAGGCCGCGCGCTATCTGGGCGTGTCGCTCGCCACGATCCGACGCTGGACCGACGCGGGCTATCTGAGTGGCTACAGGACGCCGGGCGGACAGCGGCGCTTTTCGCGCGAGCAGCTCGATGGCTTCATAGACTCGCTGCGCCGCACCGACGAGACGCCCACACACCAGCGCAGCGTCGCCTGAGCCCATCCGGCGGGCCGGGGCGAGCCGGGCCCGTTCTGGCTTGCCCGCGGCGTCCGCCGGCGCACGCGCGGCCTATCAGCGTGCCAGCCGACCGAACTTCTCGCGCAGACGGCGATAGAACGATGAGCCCGGCAATTGAGCGATGATCCCAGCGTCGTTGACAAACCGCGCGTCGATCCTGGCGCCCGGCGCGATTTCGCACACCGGGCGCCCGTCGACCGACACATCGAGCGCCTCACGCGAGCGGTTGTGGATCTCCAGGCGGTCTTTCGGTGCGGCCACGAGCGTGCGCGCCGTGAGCGAGTGAGGCGCTATGAACGACACCACGAACCCCTCCACGCCCCACGCCATCACAGGACCGCCGTTGGCCAGGTTGTAGCCGGTGGACCCGGCGGGGGTGGCCACCACCAGTCCGTCGCAGCGCACGCTGCCGAGTTCCTCGCCATCGAGCACGTAGGCGAGCTCGGCGACTCGCTCTCCGACCTTGCGATGGATCGCCACGTCGTTGATCGCGCGCTCCTGTTTTTTGACGTTCCCACCCACCCCGTCGAGCACGATCGCCGGCAGTCGCAACAACTCGAAGTCGCCCGCAAACGCGCGTCGCACACCGTCTGAGAGCTCGTCGGGCTCGATCGTCGCGAGAAACCCGATATCGCCAAAATTGACGGCGAACACGGGTGTCCCTGTGCCCGTGTAGCGGCGTAGCGCACGCAGGATCGTGCCGTCGCCCCCAAGCACCACGCATAGGTCGACCGCGTCGTTCTGCGGCGCGCCCACGACGACACCCTCGCGCGCGCGCAGCCCGTGCTTGTCAGTCTCGTTGCGATCGAACCGCAATGTGACCCCCGCGCTCAGTGCCGCGTCCACAAGCGCATCCAGAGCGCCGGCGGTCTGCGCCGGGCGATTGTGGGTCAGCACCGACACGTCGCGCACGCTTGTGAGCGCCAGCTCGTTGAGCTGTGCGCCGACTCGATCGAGCTGCCCGCTCACGGCTCCACCACGCGCGCCATCTGCTCGAGCTCGTTGGTCCCCTGTGCTCCCCCACCGCGTCCTGGCTCTGCCAACCACACAAACGTCTCGAGATTGCCCTTCGGCCCAGGCAGGCCTGAGGAGCGGTAGCCGAGCACCGTAGCGCCGAGCGCGAGCGCGGCCGCGCCTACCTCCACGAGCGCACCACGCCGGTCCTCCGCGCAGCGCACGACGCCGCCCTTGCCGACTCGCTCGCGTCCCACCTCAAACTGCGGCTTGACGAGCGCGAGCGCGTCGTAACGATCGGCCAGGCAGCCGAGCACAGCCGGAAGCACCTTGCGCAGCGAGATGAACGACACATCGAGCACGGCCAGGTCGGGTGCGTAGGGCAGCATTTCGCGTGTCAGCGAACGGGCGTTCGTGCGCTCCAGCAGCCTCACGCGTGGATCGACGCGAAGCCGATAGCTGAGATCCCCATAGCCAACGTCCACCGCAATCACCTCGGCAACGTCGCGCTGCAGTAGGCAGTCGGTGAAGCCGCCCGTGGACACACCCACGTCCAGCGCGCGGCGGCCGCTCACCACAACGCCGAACGCTTCCAGAGCGTTGGCGAGCTTGATACCGCCGCGTGACACGAACGGAGCGCGCGCGCGCACGCTTAGCTCGGCGTCGACAGGCACCATCTCGCTGGGCTTGACCGCGCGCCGGCCATCCAGCCCAACGGTTACCTCGCCGGCCATCACCGACGCGGCCGCGCGCGCACGCGAGGAAAACAACCCGCGCTCGGCCAGCAGGGTATCCAGACGTTGCTTGGGGTTTGCGTGGGGCATCGTGCTCGCAGAAACGGTATCCGGTGGGACGCTGGCGACACGCAAAGGCGCAACAAGTTCGACTTCTTTGGAAAGTTCGGTACATCTGTGACGGACGTCACACAAACATGTGTTCCCTTGGTGCATGATTCTTCTCGACCCGAAGTACAGCAGCATCCCTCCTCCCCTCGAAACGGCCCGCCTCCCCAGCGGGCCGTTTCTTTTGGCTCGCAAGCCTGCAAGACGATGCCGCACGCGGCCCTGAAACAGCGCACGCCGTCTACACAACCGGCGTCAACTCGCGCGCCAGGATCGCGGCCTCAACGCGCTCGGCGATCCGTGCGCCCGTAAAGCCGACCTCCTCGTGCAGCAGTGAGGGCTTGCCGTGCGTCACATAGCGGTCGGGCAGACCCACACGCAGGATGCGCGCGGGGGCGGTGCCAGCCTCGTTCAGGGACTCCCACACGGCGGAGCCGAAACCGCCGGCGAGCACCCCCTCCTCGACGGTCACAAGCAGGTCGTGCTCAGCCGCCAACTGGGCCATCAGACCGGCGTCGATCGGCTTGGCAAAACGCGCGTCAGCAACCGTCACGGCGACGCCACGCGCCGCGAGCAGCTCGGCCGCCTCCAGCGCCTTGCCGACCCCGCTGCCGTACCCGATAACGGCGACCCGCTTGCCGGGCACGGCTGCCGCGCCGGGAGGGTGGGCCTCGATCAGGATCTCCCCGGAGCCGATCGCGATCGCGCGGGGCTGATCGGGCAGCGGCACTCCAACACCCTCGCCGCGCGGGTAACGCAGCGCGATCGGCCCGTCGTCGTAGCACAGCGCCGTGCGCAGCATGTGCACGAGCATCGCCTCGTCGCGCGGAGCCATCAGCACGATGTTCGGCAGGCAACGCAGGTAGGCGATATCAAATGCGCCGTGATGGGTGGGACCGTCGTCGCCGACCAGGCCCGCGCGGTCCAGCGCAAACACAACGTTCAGCTTCTGCAAGCACACGTCGTGCACGATCTGATCAAACGCGCGCTGCAGAAAGGTCGAGTAGATCGCCGCGACCGGCTTGACGCCCTGCAATGCGAGACCCGCAGCAAACAGGATCGCCTGCTGCTCGGCGATACCCACATCGAAATAGCGCTCCGGCATCGCCTTCTGCAGAATGTTCAGGCCCGTGCCAGAGTTCATCGCGGCCGTGATCCCCACGACGCGCTGATCGCGCCGGCACTCGCGCAACAGCGCCTCGCCGAACACCTGCGTGTATTGCGCCGGGGCCCCGCGCGGCGAGGGCGTGCCGTCACGCTCCGCGCCCACCGGCTGGACCGACGGGCGTGTGCTGGAGTGGGTAGGCACACCGTTCAATATTGAGTTCGGCTTGGCGGCGTGCCACTTCTCCATCCCCTCCAGCCCACCGTCCTCGGCGGGCGCGAAGCCCTTGCCCTTGACCGTCGCGATGTGCACCACAACCGGGCGTTCCGCCGCCAGCGCCTCTCGCAACGCCACCCGCAACGCGCGCACATCGTGGCCGTCGATCACCCCCATATAGGCCCAGTCGAGCTCCTCCCACCACAGGCCCGGCGCCCAGAACGCCTTGATCGACTCCTTCAGCTGCGGTCCAAGCCGTTCGAAGGCCGAGCCGATGCCGCCCGGCAGGCGGGTGAGGCCGCCCTCCACACCCGAGCGCGCGTGCCACAGCTTCGGGCTGAGGCGAATCCGGTTGAAATAGCGCGACAGGGCGCCCACGTTGGGCGCGATCGACATGCCGTTGTCGTTGAGCACCACCACGATCGGCGTGCCGAGTCCGCCGGCCTGGCCGATCGCCTCAAACGCCACGCCGCCCGTCATCGCGCCGTCACCGATCACAGCGACCACCTTGCCGTCGGCGAGCTGATCGCCGCCTGCGCCTTTGGTGAGCTGGCGCATACCCTCCTTGATCCCGACCGCGTAGCCAACCGACGTGGACGCGTGACCGGCGCCCATGATGTCGTGCTCGGACTCCGCGATCGAGCAGAACGGCGCGAGGCCACCGTACTGGCGAATCGTGTGCAGCTGCGCACGCCTGCCCGTCAGGATCTTGTGCGGGTAGGCCTGGTGGCCCACGTCCCACAGGATCTTGTCGCGCGGAGAGTCAAGCAGCGAATGCAGTGCCACCGCCAGCTCGCACGTGCCGAGGTTCGCGCCGAAGTGTCCGCCGATCTCCCCAACGGTGTCGATGATGTGCTCGCGAACCTCCTGGGCGAGCCTGGTCAGCTCCTCCTCGGACAGCGCCCGCACATCCGCGGGCCCGTCGATTCGCTCCAACAGCCGCTCGCCCTGTTTTGGGGTCGCTCCATGCTGATCAGCCGACGGGCTCATGTAGAGCCTGTCCCTTGCCTCACGCCACCTGCTGTTTGTGTGTTGGCTCTCAAGATGTCCTCGTGTAGATGAAGTCTGTGATTTGGCCCAGCTCGGCCGCGCGCGCGGGATGGGCGGGACCCATAGGCGGTGGACCTGACACTCCCAGTGCCGCTTGCGTAAGAGCCTCGCGGGCAGTCCGGTGGGACTCGGCCGCCAGCTCCCTGGCCCGGTCGATACCGAACTCGCTCACGTATGTCCGCTTGCCGTGCCTCTCATCGCTACCTCGCGGCTTGCCGAGCGCCTCGGCGGTGCCGGTGACGTCCAGGATGTCGTCGACGATCTGAAACAACACACCAAGCTCCGTCGCGAAGCGCCGGTAAGCAATTGTCGCAGGTCCGCGCACGTCAGCCAAGAACAGCACACACACGACCGACGCGCCGATCAGTCTGCCGGTCTTCAGCTCGTGCAGCCGGCGTAGGCCTTCCGGACCCGCCGGCGCGCTCGCGCGCATGTCCACATACTGGCCTCCCACCATCCCGTTCACCCCGGTAGCGTCCGCCAACTCCACGGCCGCCCCAAGCACCCGCTCGGGCGCGGAGTGCGGTGCCGCGAGCAGGTGGTGGAACGCCTCCGCATACAGCCCGTCACCGGCCAGGATCGCCACGTCCTCGCCGAACTGCACGTGACAGGTCGCTCGTCCGCGACGCAGCTCGTCATCGTCCATCGCCGGCAGATCGTCGTGGATCAGCGAATATGTGTGGATCAGCTCGAGCGCTGCGGCCAGCGGCATCGCCTGATCGCGCCGCAAGCCGACCGCGCGCGCGGTCGCCAGCGCGAGCACCGGCCGAATCCGCTTGCCGCCCGCCAGCAACGAGTAGCGCATCGCCTCCTCCAACCCCGCGGTCAGCGCGGCCTCGGAGAAGCGCATCGTCTCCAGGTAGCGCTCGACCTCCTCGCGCAGGTGCTCCGGATAGGCTGCCTGCACGAGCGCGACGCCCGACTAGAGGAGCGAATCCTGGCCCGGCGCGGGCTGTGAAACCTCGGCGCGCGCCTGACGCTCGAGCTCGGCGGAGGCTTGCGTGGCGAGCGCCGCGCAGTCCTCGACCATCGTGGCCGCCGCGTCAGAAGACAGCTCTCCCGAGCGCAGCTGCTCGGCGGCGCGCTCCAGCTGCTCTATGAGATCGTCGATCCGCTCCAAGCTCATCTTGGGCCCTTACTTTCACGCATTCTGGCGCACCTCGCGCAGGACTGCGCCCAGCACGCCGTTGACAAACGCCGGCGCGCCTGAGCCGCAGAATGTCTTGGCGCTCTCCAGCGCCTCCTCGATCGCCCCCTCGGGGGGTATCGGAGTGTCGGCGCCCGCCACGTCCGGATGCAGCATCTCGACCAGCGCCACCCGCATGATGCTGCGCTCCAGCGGCTGGATGCGCGCCACCGACCAGCCGTGAGAATGACGGTCAATCAGCTCGTCCAGCTCCTGCGCCCGATCCGCCGCCGCGTGCGCCAGCGCGCACGTAAGCAACGAATCATTGCGGCCCAGCATGTCCGCCAGCGGCCTGCCCGTCAGGTCGTGTTGGTAGAGCGCAAACACCGCTGCCCGTCGCTGCTCGGAGCGGCGCATCGATTTACGCGCGCGACATGTATTCGCCGGAGCGCGTGTCCACGCGGATCTTCTGTCCAACCTCCACAAACAGCGGAACCTGGATCACCGCGCCGGTCTCGAGCGTCGCCGGCTTGTTGCCGCCGCCGGACGCGGTGTCGCCCCGCAATCCCGGCTCGGTCTGCGTCACCTCCAGATCCACCCCACTGGGCAACTGGATGTCCGACGGCTGATCATCGATGAACAACACGTTGACCTCGCTGCTCGGCGTGGTCCACCGCAGCGCGTCAGCAACGCTCGCCTCGGGCACCGCAATCTGCTCGAACGACTCGCTGTCCATGAAGTGCGCGTCGCTGCCATCCGCATACAGGAACTGCATCCTGCGCGACTCGCTGCGCACCGAACGAAACTTCTCCCCCGCCCGAAACGTACGGTCGATCACCGCACCGTCGGACGCGCGCCGCAGCTTGGTGCGCACAAACGCCCCACCCTTGCCCGGCTTGACGTGCTGGAACTCGAGGATCTTGAAGACCACCCCATCGATGTCGATGTGGTTGCCGTTCTTGAATTGATTTGTGCCTAGCACGTATTCAGCTTACCCTTGTTTAGCGTGACCACTACAGCCAAGAAGCCTAGCCGCATGGATCAGTATGTGCGTGTCAGCCGCGTGGGTACACGCTCGGGCCACAGCTTCATCTCCCCCGACCTTCAGCGTGAGCAGGGAGCCGCGTGGGCAGCATCTCGAGGGGTCGGGATAGCCATGATCCATGAGGATCTGGACCAGTCGGGCGGCAAGATCCATCGGCCCGGCCTCGACGCTCTCTTGGCGCGCATTCGGGCCGGCGAGACGGATGGAGTGATCGTCTCCAAGCTGGACCGCCTCAGTCGTCTCGGCGTAGCTGACGCGCTGCGGCTAGTCGAAGAGATCACTGACGCCGCCCGGTCGATCGCCGCCCTCGACCTTGGCATCGACCGGACGACCCCGTTCGGTGAGTTCGGCATGACCATCATGCTGGCGCTGGCGCGGATGAACGTTAACGCATGAGCGAAGCATGGGAACAGGCCAAGAACCGCGCACTGGATAGAGGGGCGCGGATGGGACCAACACCTTTCGGCTATGCGCGCACTCAGGATGGACTGCTTGAGCCCCACCCCAAGTGGGCGCGAGTCGTCAAACAGGCATTCAAGCTTGCAGCACGCGACGGAGTCGACGCGGCGCTCGAATACCTGCGCAAAGCAGCCCCGGCCGATCCCGCCCCGGCACGACCCGGCGTGCGCCGCAAGCGAACCCCCGATCACCGAACCTGGACGGCGTTCACGGTACGACGACTGTTGCGCAACCGCTCCTACCTCGGCGAGACCCACTACGGAGACCGACTGGTGCGCGACTCGCACCCACCGCTCGTGGATCGCGCTACTTTCGAGCGCGCACACCCTGGCGAGGAGACGCCCAAGCGCAAAGCCGCCGCCATATTCCCCCTCAGCGGGTTTGCCACTTGTGCCGGCTGCGGCGAGGTGCTGGTCGGCTCCCGCGCAGGAGTTAACAAAGAGGGCAACTCGCGGCGTGCCTACCGCTGCCGCGCATCGCTTAAGAGCTGGAATGGCCCACCCTGCCCGGCCCCGGCAAACGTCCTGGCCGACCTTCTAGAGAACCACCTCGTGGAGCAGCTAACACAGGCATACGAGCAGAGCGGCACGCTCGCCATCGGCACGAGCGCAATCGATACAGATGGCACCTTCGAGGACGCCCAACGCGAGCTAGAGGCAGCGGAGAGTGAGGTCGAGCGCTTCGCATCAGATGCCACCGCAGCTGAATTGCTTGGCGAGACAGTCTGGACAGCTGCTCTGCGGACCCGCGCCGAACGCGCCGAAGTCGCACGGATCGCCTATCGCGGACATGCCGACACAATGCGGACTCCCGACATCGTGATCCCGCCGGTCGAGGTGCTGAGCAGCCTATCCCCCGAGGAGTTGACTACTGTCCTACAAGCGGTCTTTCAGACTGTCCGTGTCACTCGAGGACGCAGTCCGCTGCCCGGCCGCGTCGAGCTCGTCTTTCATGGCGAACCGCACCCGTAAGGGCTGGAGGGTTACTCCGCTCCAGCGGATTCCAAATCCCGGACGCAGTCCCGGGAGCAGTCCGCTGATTCCCATGCGCGTGAGCGGCCCGCTACAGCGTCCCGGAAGTGACGCGTCGCGCGCGGCCAGTAGCCTGCCTGATCCCAATGTCCGCCACCACGCCTACACCTACAGTCGGGCAGACTCTCCCGCGGGTCGCCGATGCCTACATGACGCCCGAGAAGCTGCGATGGATTCTCGCCGAGCACGGACATGGGCAAGAATGGACACGCGTCTTTCGCATCGGAGACGAAGACTCGAACCGCCTTTGGACCGCGATTGTGCGCGCTGTGCGCAACGTACACATCATCAGAGTCATCGACCGTCTTGAGTACGGCATCGTCTGTGGTGTCACCGTCCAGCTCACGCTCAACGAACGCACGGCAAACGTCACTACCTCGTGGCACTATGCAACTGCAGGCGCTGCGCCACGACTGGTCACCGCCTACCCGACCATCTAACATGAGCCCTATACCAGCCATACGCGACATCACCGCTCTTGATTTGGTCGAACTAACCGCACCGACCGAAGGCATACCTGCAGGCGCACGCGGCGGGGTACTTGAGCTGCGTGATGACAACACAGCGATGGTCGAGATCACATCGCTTCCACTCGACTCCGTGGAGCGGATCATCTTCGTCCCGCTGGCCAAGCTACGCCGCACCGACTGACGCTGAACACCACCGCATAAACCGGGTGGAATCTCCGGTGGCGAACGCGTAGACGATCCATGTTCGCGTCTGCTCATAGCTTAGGAGGACCAGCGGTCAGCGACTTGGCCCTATATCGAGCATGTAGTTATCGCGTGCGGGCGAGCACACCTATCTATGATTTCTACGCAACCGATCGAAGGGGTGTGGCATGAAGAGCCTGCAAGGCCGTACGGCGCTGGTGACAGGCGCCTCGGGAGGACTCGGGACGCACATCGCGCGCCGGCTCGCACGGGAGGGCGTGAACGTCGCGCTATCCGGTCGTCGTGAGGATGCGCTCGCTCAGATCACGAAGGAGCTCAGCGCGCTTGGGGTGAAGTCGGTCGCGGTGCCCGCGGACCTCTCCGACTTGACGCGCGTGGACCCGCTGATCGACGGGGTCGAAGCGGCGCTCGGACCGATCGACGTGCTCGTCAACAACGCCGGCGTGGAGTCGGTCGCCGCATTTACGGCCTACACGCGCGAGGAGCTCACTTCGATGGTGGATGTGAACCTGACCGCGCCGCTGTTGCTCACGCACCGTCTCACGCCGGGCATGCTCGGGCGCGGGCGCGGGCACGTTGTGTTCATCTCCTCCCTCGCGGGCAAGGCGGGACCTGCTTTCAGCGAGCCATATGCCGCCACGAAGGCCGGGCTGGTAGGACTGACCCAGTCGCTGCGAGCAGAGTATCTGGACGCGCCCGTGGGCTTCTCGGTCGTGTGCCCGGGGTTCATCGCCGACGATGGCATGTACGCCCGCATGGTCGAGGAAGGTCATCGCTCAAACCGCATGATGGGCGAGACTACGCCTGAGAAGGTCGCCGAGTCGGTTCTGCGGGCGATCCGCGACGATCGCGCAGAGATCGTGGAGAGCGGGGCGCCGATCCGCCCGATGCTTGCTCTGGCGCAGCTCGCCCCAGGGCTCGTGGAGCGCGTGTCGTCAAAGTTTGGCGTCACCGAGCTGTTCCGCCGCGTGGCGGTCGCCCGCGGTCGCGCCGGCTAGACAGGACGGTGCGGCCCGGTGGTCCGGGTGCGTGGTCCTGTCTACCAGCTTTCACGCACCCCTTCCACAGGTCCTCTCAGCAGCGATCGTGAGCCTCGGCGGCGCTACCCCCTCACGTTGGAATCTCCGCCGCGCGCCTCAAGCGACACGACGGGCCTGTCGATGCGAAGCGTGTGAGGCGATTGGTGCGTGACAACGCCCTGTGCGCATTCGTGGCGGGCGCGAGCAGCGCCGCGATGGCATGGCTGGGCCTCTACGGGTTTGCCTGGACCGACTACGAAAACGAGGCGCGGCCAGCCTTCCACGCGCTCGTTCAAGGACACGTGCTGGAATTTCTGCGGCTCGCGCCCGCCTACGGCGGATCGCTGATCGAGCGCGCCCCTTTTGCGCTCATCCCCGGGCTGTGGGGCGGAGGCGAACTGGCGATATACCGCGTGGTCGCGCTCCCCTGCCTGCTAGCCGCGGTCGCGCTCGGGGTATGGCTCGTCAGCCGGATGCGCGCCGAGGGCCATTCGAGCTTTTCCCGCGCGCTGACGCTGGGCGTGTGCGTGGCCAATCCGCTGACGTTGCGCGCGCTCGAACTAGGCCATCCCGAGGAGCTGCTGGGGGGCTGCCTGTGCGTGGCCGCAGTGCTATTCGCCAGCCGTGATCGCCCGCTGCCGGCCGCGGTGCTGCTCGGGCTGGCGATCGCCAACAAGGAGTGGGCGCTGCTCGCCGTCGGACCGGTGCTTCTTGCTCTACCGGCAAAGCGGCGGCTTCCGTGCCTGGCTGTAGCGGGCGCGGTCGCTATGGTCATCCTGGCTCCGTTGGCGCTGGTGTCCTCCGGAGGCTTCGTGGCGGGCACCCGTGGGATCGCCGCGCCGCCGGCGACGATCTTCCAGCCGTGGCAGGTGTGGTGGTTCCTCGGACACCACGGCGCGCTCGTGCACGGCCTGTTCGGGGCACCGAAGCCCGGCTATCGGATCGGCCCAGCTTGGGCGGGCGCGGTCAGCCACCCACTGATTCTCTTCATGGGAGCGATCCTGACGGCCACGCTGTGGCTGACACGACGCCGCGCCCATAGCGGAGACGAAACGCCGCTGGCGGAGCCAAACGCACTGCTGGCGTTGGCTTTGCTGCTGTTGCTGCGCTGTGTGCTCGACACGTGGGACACCATCTACTACCTGCTGCCGTTCGTCTTGGCCCTACTCGCCTGGGAGATCCGGCGCTTTGCCACGCGGCCACCTGTACTGGCGCTGTCGGTCACGGTACTGGCGTGGATCAGCTTCCAGTGGTCGCCAACCCACATCTCTGCCGATATGCAGTCGGCGCTCTTCCTGGCGTGGTCATTGCCGCTCGCCGGCGCGCTCGCGGTAGCGCTCTACGCGCCAAGACACGCCTTAGGCGATGAGCGTGAGCGTCTTCGGCAGGCCCGTAAGTCGCTCACACCCGTGCTCGCCGACCAGCACTAGATCCTCGATGCGCACACCGAGGCGTCCGGGCAGGTAGATGCCGGGCTCCACCGTGACTATGTTGCCCGCACGCAGAGGCTCCTCGCTCGCGGTGCGCGACAGGCGCGGGGCCTCGTGGATCTCCATGCCGACGCCGTGGCCGACGCCGTGGCCGAAATGCTCAGCGTGACCTGCCTGCTCGATGATCTCGCGCGCCACGCCGTCCACCGCGCGTCCACTGATCCCGGCTCGCACCGTGCCCAACGCCGCTTCCTGTGCACCTAGCACGGTCTCATAGACGCGAGTCGCCTCATCGGCGAGCGGACCCGTGGCGTAGGTGCGGGTACAGTCCGAGCAATAGCCGTCCAAGTAGGCGCCCCAATCGATCGTGACGAGCACGCCGCGGGGGATCTCGACGTCGCGCGGCTCAGCGTGCGGGAGCGCGCCGTGCTCGCCGCTGGCGACTATCGACGGGAAGCTCGGCGCCTGGGCACCAAGGCGGCGCATGCGCAACTCCAGCTCGATCGCCACGTCGCGCTCGGTGCGCCCTGTCAGCCCACCTTCGAGCACTCCCGTCAGGGCTTCGTCCGCGAGCTGCGTCGCGGCACGGATGCGCGCGATCTCCTGTTCGTCCTTGACCTCGCGCAAGCGCTCGACGACACCGCCGCATGGGATCAACTTCCAGCCGGGCACAGCCTCTGGGGCACAGGCCAGCAGCTCGCGTAGTTGCGCGAGCTGCTTGACGGTCAACGACGCGTCGTCGAAGCCGAGTGTCCGCTCCCCTTGAACCCCTCCAGCGCCGAGCGCGCGCGCGAGCGCCTCGAGCAGCTCGGCGCCCACGATCTCGCGCGCAAACCCGTCGGGCACCTGTTCTGCCGATTGGGTGTCATAGCGGAAATCGGTGAAGAAACTGTGGCCGGGGGGGTCTTTGTCCCGCTCATCCGCGTCGATCACGGCGAGTCCGTTGGAGCCCGTGTAACCAGTCAGGTAGCGCACGCCCACGGGCGTGCTCACCAGCAGCCGGTCTACATCCAGCGCACGCAGCTCCGCCGCGAGCCGCGTGACCCGGGCCATCTCGTTCACGCGTCTGGACCGCCGAGCTCATCGCGCAGCCGCTGAAGCGCGAGCCTGTAGCCCTCGATCCCCTTGCCGGCGATGGACGTCACACACAAGTCCTCGACCACCGAAACATGCCGCCACGACTCGCGCGACTTGAGATCGGAGAGGTGCACCTCGACGGCAGGCAACGCGGCCGCGGCAAGCGCGTCGTGGATCGCCCACGCGTAGTGCGTCCAGGCACCCGGGTTCAGCACGACCGCATCGACGAGGTCGCGCAGGCTGTGCAGGTGCTCGACGTACTCGCCCTCGAAGTTGGTGCGAAAGAAGCGCGTCTGCACCCCGAGCGCGCTCGCGAACCCTTCGATCTGGCGCTCAAGCTCATCCAGCGTGAGCGTGCCGTAATGCTCGGGCTCTCGCTTTCCGAGCATGTCGAGGTTGACACCGTGCATCACCTCTATGCGAACCAAGCCGCTCATCTGTGGCGCAGAGCCTACCGACAGTACTGCGCGCCCTCGCGCCACGAACCGCGACCGCCTTACTCTCGCGCGCGTGGGCAGCCCAGGGCTACTCGTGTCCCTGCAGCTCGATGAGAGCCGCACGCAGCCGATCCGCCGGCACATGACAGCCTGTTCGTGCGTCCCCAGGCGCGTCAAGCAGCACGAACGGGACCTGAGCGCTGGTGCGCTTCTTATCGCGCGTGGTGGCCTCCAAAAGCTGCTCGATATCCTCACCGTCGAGTCGCACCGGCAATCCGCGCGCCCGCAGCAGATCACGCACCTGCTCGCGCAAGTCGGGCCGGTTCGACAGACGCAGCGCCACGAGCAGGCCAAGCCCGACGGCCTCGCCGTGGCGGTAGCGTCCATACCCGGTGATGGTCTCCAGCGCGTGACCGACTGTATGTCCGAGGTTGAGCACCTGGCGACGGCCCGCGTCGCGCTCATCTTCGGCCACGACCGCAAGCTTCGTGCGAGCGCACGCGAGGATCATGCGCTCGTCCAATGGTCGCTCCGCAGCGACTCTCTCCCACAGCTCGCCCCCCGCGATCAGCGCCGTCTTGAGCAGCTCGACGTAACCGGCGGCCAGCTCCTCAGGCGGGAGTGTCGACAGCGTGTCGGGATCGACCAACACACCAGCCGGATGATGGTAGGCGCCAACGTAGTTCTTTGCTTGGGGAAGATCCACGCCCGTCTTGCCTCCATAGGCCGAGTCAACCTGTGCGACGAGCGTGGTGGGTACGTGCACCACCGGCACGCCGCGCTGGTATGTGGCTGCGCAGAAGCCAGCCAGGTCGCCCACAACGCCGCCGCCGAGTGCCACAAGATGGTCGGCGCGTGTCATCCCGCCGGCGAGCAGCCCGCTCCAAACCAGCTCGGCGCTGGCGAGCGTCTTACTGCGCTCGCCGGGCGAGATCTCCACGAGATCGTGTACTGCCCCAAGTCGCTCGGCGTAGAGCGCCGCGACATTTCGATCCGACACACAGAACGGTCGTGAGACGGCGCGATCGAATGGCCACACACCCGGCCGCGAGCACAGCTCATCGCTTAGCAGGCCCCGTCCAACGAACACCGGGTACTCGCCGGAGGCGGCGCTGGCCCACAGTAGCCGTGTGCCGGCGGGCGCGTACACGAGCCCTCGGAGCGCCGGCAGCGCTCGGAGGGCCACGCGCGGTACGAGCGCCGGAAGGATCGCGTCGGCGAGTCGCTCATACAGCGCCGCGCGGCTCGCATGCAACGCACTGAACGCTTCACGATTTGCGGCCAGCGGGCGCTTCTCACTACCCACGCTTGCGCGCCGCCACGCCGCCCGGGCCTCTATATCGAGTAGCACCGTCAAGTGCGGCTCCAGCGCTGCGCGCACTCTGTCTGAGAGCACACTGCCGCCGCCAAGCGCGATTACCGAACCGGGTCCAGCCTCATCGAGCAGGCGACACACGAGTTGCTCCTCGGCGGCCCTGAACGATGCTTCTCCCCTCTGCTCGAACTCCTCGACGATCGAATGGCCGAGCTCCCGCTCGAGCAGCCGATCACTGTCGAGCGCTTGCACCCCAAGCGCGGAGGCCACCTGGGTCGCGACGGTTGTCTTACCGGCGCCCATGAAGCCTATGAAGACCAGCGCGCGGTCCGGCGCGATGGCTAGCGGCGCCATCGGGCGAGTCCCCGGCGAACGGGCACCCCGCCATGCACGCCCAATCGCCCGCCGCTCAAGGCGATGGCCATCCGATCCGCTCACAGTAGGCAGTCAGCGCCTGGCGCACATCGTCGATGTGATCGCCGCCGAACTTGCGCCGGTAGGCGTCAGCGAGCACCAGCGCCACCATCGCCTCCGCGACGACTCCGGCGGCCGGCACCGTGCACGAGTCGGTTCGCTCACGCAGCGCCTCAGCCGGCTCGTGTGTGGAGATGTCGATCGAGCGTAGTGGCTTTGTCAGGGTCGGCAGCGGCTTCATAGCGCCGCGCACGATCAGCGGCTCGCCAGTGGTCATGCCTCCCTCCAGGCCACCTGAGCGATTCGTTGCGCGATAGTAGCCATGCTGCTCGGAATAGAAGATCTCGTCGTGCGCCTGTGAGCCTGGCACTCCCGCGATCTGAAAGCCGTCGCCGATCGCGACGCCCTTGAGCGCTTGGATCGAAAGGATCCCCATTGCGAGACGTCCGTCGAGGCGCTCCTCCCAGGAGATGTGCGAGCCAAGGCCCGGCACGAGCCCGAACGCCTGCACCTCGAACACGCCGCCGAGCGACTCGTTGGCCTTGCGCAGCGTGTTGATCTCAGCGACCATCGTGCGCCCGGCGTCCGCATCCAGACAGCGCACCGGCGAGTCATCGACAGCGTCGAAGTCGGCCAGCGTGAGCGGGCGCTCGCGCTCAGGCGCGTGCACCGAGGTAATTTGGATCACATGCGAGCGCACCTGTACGCCGAGTGCGCCGAGAAACGCCTTGCACAGCGCTCCGCCGGCGACGCGTGCGGCGGTCTCGCGAGCTGAAGCTCGCTCGAGAATGTTGCGCACGTCGGTCTGCTTGTACTTCTGCGTGCCCACGAGGTCGGCGTGACCGGGCCGCGGCAGGTGAACCTCGGCGATATCAGCGTCGACGGGCCAAGGTGACATGCGCTCTTCCCAATTGGCGTAATCGCGGTTCTTGACCTGTAGGGCGATTGGACCTCCGAGCGTCAATCCGTGCCTCACGCCGCCGGTCACCTGGGCCATGTCCTGCTCGATCTTCATGCGCCCACCGCGACCGTGGCCGAGCTGGCGGCGCGCCATGTCCCGGTTGAGGTCCTCAGGGCCGAGTCGCAGGCCGGCCGGTAGCCCCTCGAGCAGACAGGTCAAGCCGGGTCCGTGGGACTCGCCGGCGGTGATCAGGCGGAGCGTCATGTCCGCCGTAGCTTATTTGCTCACTTGCGCGTTGCCCTGCCGGGCGCGCTTCGCACACCGCTTGAGCCCGACGCGCTTGACGGCGAGCGGCGCCGCCATCACTAGCGCTTCGTCACTGCCGGACGCGCTTTGGGCCCGACCAATGCTGCGTGCGCCTTGCTGTTTGTGCGGGCGTCGTGGTTCACCCGCGCCGCGTTGGCGCGGACGACAACCTTGGTGATGCTGAGGACCTTCAGCGCGTAGCTCACGGTCTGCCCGTTAGGTTCGACGTATTCGAGTTCCTCCACCTGCCCGGCCGCGAGATCGATCGACTGGCATTCCGAAGCGCTCGGCAAACAAAGCCCAGGGCCATGGATGATCGGCGCGACGACGAGCTTGAAGACGGCGCCCTTGCCATCAGCGGTGACTCGTTCGAAGGACAGTCGCACATCCTGCTTGGAGGGAAGCGGTTCGTGCGGTTTCAGGCCGTCATACGGTGTGACCGTTACAGGCTGGCCGAGGCTCGTCGGCCCAAGCGCGAGCGCCGCGGAGACCACATACAGCGGTTGTGGCTTCGTGGGCTGAGCTGGCGGTGAGCTGGGCACGCTCTGTCCCCCCGTGTTTGTGCTTAGGCCCGAGGTACCCGTGCTCCCCGTGGAAGATCCGCCGGGCCTGGACGTCTTGGATCCCGACGAACCGGTGTCGTTGCTCTTTGGTTCCGGCGCAGAGGGCAGCGGGACGAACGGGTCACGTGTGGGGCCCTGGCTCTGGTAGTGCGCTCCGCCGGGAGTCTCAGATACAGCCAGGTGAGGGTTTTCCGGCGCGACGGACACCTGATCGCCGCCCGCCGCGCTCCCACTGGAAGCGCTGGGTAGGCTCGCGGATAGGACCGGCGCGGAGCTCCCCGATCCACCCGAGATGGCATAGCCAACAGCCGCGATGAAGGCGACTGCCAACAGGACGACGAGCGGCAGCATGCGTCGCGAGAGCAGGTCCAGCTTGATCGATTGCAGAAATTCGATCATGGCGTCGCCTTGATGACAGCCGCGGTACTGGCTCCGCCGGAGCCGTTGGGAGTGCTACTCGAAGCATTGGTCGCAGAACCGGAGGGACCGGAGGCTGTCGCCCCGCCGAGCGTGGAGCTGCCTGCGGGCAGCACGTAGGCGGTCGCGGTGATCGTGCCGGTCAGTTCGGGCGCATTCTGCTTACTCGATCCCGATTGCCCAGACGTGCTCTGCGCCGCGCTTGTGTTGGGGGTCAGGCTGACGCTATCGATCGTCAGCAGGCGACCGCTCACCTGCAATGGGCCGGAGGACGTCAGCACTGTGAAGCCTTCGAGTCCGCCGAGCAGCTTGCTCAGGGCGAGGAAGTTCCCGCCGAAGATAAATGTGAACGGCTGCTGGGTCAGCCCAGCGCTGTCGGCAGCGGAGGCGGTACTCGAAGAAGCGCTGGAGGAAGAGCCACCGGCGCTTGAGCCAGAGCTCGAGGAGCCGTTGATGATCGAGGAGAACTGCACGTCATGGTTGTGTGAGGCCCTGTCGAGCGTATAGATCAGCGCAGGGGTTTCCGTCGAGGCGGGCACCGCCTGGCCAAGCGTCACAAGCGAGCTATACGCGCTCGCGTAGCGCGCCTGCGCGTTACGCGCTTCCCGCGCCTGCGATTCGGCGCTCGCCAGTTGTTGGCGAGCAGACTGCACTTCGGCGGTCACCTTCGCGGCGTGTTCACGCTCAGGCGTAACTGCCATCAACCACACGCCCGCGAGCACGGCGAGCGCCGCGATTCCCATCAGCATGAGCCGGTCACGCAGGGTCATCGGGGGAGCCCCCGGCCGCGGGCGGATACCTGCTCGGTCGCGCCATGAGTGTGCGCGGCAACACTCTTCGTGGGAGTCCTACCGGCCGGCGCGCTCAGAGCGGGCGCGGCGGGCAGCGCCGCGAAGCTGACCTGCACCGTGAAGGACGGGTCGCCGCTGGGACAGCTGTTGGCGCTCGAGCCGCCCCCGGAGCTCGAGCTCGTGGAGCTCTGCAGCTGCACTTCGGTGACACCGTCCATCAGACGCAGGCGCTGCAGTGTCTGTGCGACCTCAGACTGGCTCGTCGCACAGCCAGCAAGCGTAAATACAGGAGTGCTACCGGGGGGAGTGCTCGAGCTGGCGCCTGTACTCGCCGTGGCGCTCTTGGAAGCACTCGAGGAAGCACTCGAGCTGGAGCCTGTTAGCAGTCCTTCCGATCCAATCGCGCCGTGCAGTGAGTCCAGCGCCGTCCCGGCGGGCAGCACGCGCCCGAGCTCATGCAGGGCGTGCGACCAGTCAAAACGCGACTCGACCAGCTGGGAGACGGTCTGCATGCGCTGTTCAGCCATCGACACGAAGCTCGCGTACGGGGTGAGACGGCCGGTGCTTGCCTGAACCGCGCGTGTCTGCGCGTCCAGTGAGCCAACCTCGCCGCTCTGACTGGATATCTGATGACGAGCGCCACCGTATATCGCGGCGAGCACGACGAGTCCGGCGAGCAGACCAAGCACGATCAGAGCCCCTCCGCCGGAGCGTCCGACGAGTCGGCGCGACCGCCTGCGTCGCTCGCCCGGGATCAGGTTGACGGCCTTCATCGCGGCGCCTCCTCGGTGGCGAGACCCGCTGCTACAGCCAGGCGCTCAGGCGACACGCTTCCGGCCGAGCCCTCGTTGATCATGCCCACAGTCTGAGGGACGACCGGCACGCCAAGCTCGCTCTGCAAGGCGCGCGCGAATCCCGAGATTTGCAATGCGGGACCGCTCAAGATGACGCTCGAGACCTCTCCCCCACCGTCTTGAGAACGATGGAAGTCAAGCGAATTGCGCACCTCGCCGGCGATTTCACGCACGCCGCCGGCGAGCACGGGACGGACGTCGATTGCCGGTTGTTCGACCGGCTCGGGAGTCGGCTCTGCCTCTGCTGGCGCAAAGCTCGAAGTGTCATCGGACGGCGCCGCCACCACATGCTCCTCGAGGTTCACGGAAGCCAACAGCTCGCGCGCCTTCAGCAGCGGGATGCCGTAACGCTCGGCGATGTCGGTGGCCATCGACTCCAGACCCCCGCTCACAACACGCGTGAAATGACACACCTTGCCTTCGGCGATCGCCATGTTCGTGAGTCCGCCGACGTTCAGGTAGAGCACGCGGCCGGCGTGCTGCTCGTCAACGCGGTGCAACGAGCGGATCAACGCAAAGGCGGATAGGTCGACCCCTTCGGGACGTAGTCCCGCCTCGCGGATCGCGCTCAGCAGGCGTTCGACCATGTCGCGCTGGGCGGCAACCACGATCACGCGCTGGCGCGGTCCGGCGGGCGTGTCGGTGATCCCGAGCGCGTGATAGTCGAGTACCGCTTTGTCGAGTGGCATCGGAACTTGATCCTCAGCCTGAAAGCGCACGGCGGCCGCGAGCTCCTTGCGGTCGGTCAGCGGCGGCAGCTCGAGCGTGCGCAACACCGTGCGCTGATTGGCGACACCCACGCGCACCCGCTTGTCAAGGCGCGAGTCGTGGAACATCTCCCGGATCGTGTCGGCTAGGGCGACCCCATCGAGCACCTCGCCCTCGCGCACCGTGTCGGGCGGCAGCGGCGCGCCGGCGGCGCGCTGCACGAGGATCGAGCCGTTGACGCGCGCCTGCACAGCGGTCACATAGCCGGGCTGAATGTCCAAACCGACGAGCGTCGGGCCGCCGCCGGAGCGCCCGCTCCGATCAAATTTGAGGTTGGGCTTGCGCAGCGAAAGCATTCTGCGGCTGGGCGACGGCGTGGAGTGCCCGTCCGGATCGCCGGCCGGCACCTCCGGCGCCACATCGACCACGATCGATGTGGGCCTGAGCAGGCTGAGATTGTCGGTGGTCATCTGTCGGGGCTCCTTGGAAAACATCAGCGCAGGAAGGTGGTCGTGTACCAGTTGAGAAGCGAATCGCCGGCAAACACCGCGACGAGCGACCCGAACGCGAGGAACGGACCGAACGGGACCGCCGTCTTACGTCCAGCCTGCGCGCCCTTGCGCGCCACGACAAGCCCTCCGTAGAGGATCCCCGCCAGCAGCGCGATCAGCATCGCGGGGGCGATAGCGCTTCCGAGGAACAGACCCATCACGCCGGCGAGCTTCACGTCGCCCATGCCCATCCCGCCCGGGTAGGCGAGCGCCGCGAGCAGCAGCGCTCCGCCTGCGAGGAGTCCGGCGATCAGGCGCGCGGGCTCGCCGCTTGGGTCAAGCGCCGTCCCTATGCCGAGCGCCAGCATGGCGCCAAGCGCGGTCAGCTGGTTGGGAATAATGCGATGCTCGAGATCGATCAGCGCGATCGGCACGAGCAGCAGGATGAAGGCAACGTTCAGGACGACCGTCGCGGTGGAACCGCCCGCGAGCACCGCGGCGACGCACAGCAGCGCGCAGCATGCCTCCACTAGCGGGTAGCGCTTTGAGATCGCGCTCGAGCAGTTGCGGCAACGTCCGCGCAACAGCAGCCATGAGAGCACCGGCACGTTGTCGTAGGGCCTCACCGTGGCGCCACACGCGGTGCAGTGCGATGCGGGCTTGACGATCGACTCGCGTCGAGGCAGCCGGTAGACGACGACGTTCAGAAACGACCCGATGATCGCTCCGAACATGCCTGTGAAGGTTGCGGCTGCGGTCTCCATGGACCGATGATCGGCGTTTGGGCCCTCACACTTGAGCGTCTCGTGCAAACGCACGCCCACGGAGCTTTGCGGCGGAGCCGGTAGCGCACAGTCGTTGACAGTATCCGGGCGCTGTTAACGCAAAAAGCGGGGGCGACCAGAAGGCCGCCCCCGCAAAAGAAGCATTGCTCGCTACACCAACCACCCAGGGCACGCGGATGCTCAGATCAAGCCGGCATCCCTACCAAGTTTTGCTCGTGGGACAGTCGCCTCGGTTGGTTGTACTGGCGGCTGTGCACGGGTGTTCGAATTCGCCCGTGGTGGTTCTCTTGACTGAGAACGTGTCCTGTGTCGAGACGGCCTTTGCCTTGACGGTGTAGCCTTCGCCGCTGGTGCCTTCGGCTTTGGCTTCGGTGAGTTCAGCGCCTTCTTTATTTTTCAGCGTCGGCTCGATTTTTTCGAGTTCGGTGGTGCTGAGGCCTGTGTATTTGCCTTCGTGTTCGGTCCCATAGGTCTCAGCCGCGGTCTGCGCAGTCTGAGCCATGGTCTCGGCGTTGGAGTCGCTGGCCTTGCTCTTCTGAGAAAGGAACGCGGGTATCGCGATCGCGGCGAGAATGCCAACGATCAAGATCACTACCAGCAGTTCGATGAGCGTGAAACCACCCTCATCCGATGCGCGCTGGCGCAGTCGATTTAGCATTGAATCCTCCTTGAGATCCGGGTTCTTGGGCGCCAGCCCTTCAGTCCAAATGTCTGCGGCGGTGAAGGTCGCGGCTGCGGTTTCCATGAACCGATGATCGGCGTCTGCGCGCCCACACTTGAACGTCTATGCAATTGCGCGCCCGGGAGCTGGAGCAACACGCGACCGGCGCGCCGCCATTGGGATCTTCGCCGTGTCCTCAAACAAAAGACGGGGGCGGCCCGAAGGCCACCCCCGTCAAAGGAACATCGGTCGCCACCTGCACAGATGAGGGCAAAGTGGCAGATGCCTGATGTCAGACGACGCTTCTACCAGGTGTTGCTCGTGGGACAGTCGCCTCGGTTGGTTGTACTGGCGGCTGTGCACGGGTGTTCGAATTCGCCCGTGGTGGTTCTCTTGACTGAGAACGTGTCCTGTGTCGAGACGGCCTTTGCCTTGACGGTGTAGCCTTCGCCGCTGGTGCCTTCGGCTTTGGCTTCGGTGAGTTCAGCGCCTTCTTTATTTTTCAGCGTCGGCTCGATTTTTTCGAGTTCGGTGGTGCTGAGGCCTGTGTATTTGCCTTCGTGTTCGGTCCCATAGGTCTCAGCCGCGGTCTGCGCAGTCTGAGCCATGGTCTCGGCGTTGGAGTCGCTGGCCTTGCTCTTCTGAGAAAGGAACGCGGGTATCGCGATCGCGGCGAGAATGCCAACGATCAAGATCACTACCAGCAGTTCGATGAGCGTGAAACCACCCTCATCCGATGCGCGCTGGCGCAGTCGATTTAGCATTGAATCCTCCTTGGGATCCGGTTCTTGGGCGCCAGCCCGTAGTCCAACCGTCTCATGCGACGGTACGTCCTCGCTCCGATCTCGCGATCGGTTTACGAAGCCGCCGGCTTTGCCATGCACCTCGTGGGCGCTTACCTTGGCCTATGACCTGGCTTTTCAGCGCGTTCATCGGCCATCGTTGATCTGCGCTTTAGCGTTGCAGCAAACTTGGACGCATTACCCGTAAATTGGACGCATTACCCGTAAAACGCACGGGAAAACTGGTTCTCAACGACGCTTCAGCGCCGCCTGCTGTTCTTGTTGGAACTCTTGCGCGTCCGCCCCGGTAAGGCGCTCGCCGCTGCCGCGACACCAGGGGCACGTGACCTTGCGCGAATGTTCGCCGAGGTTCGAGATGACCTTGCCGCTGCTGTGGCATGGCATGCAGGGTCGTGGCTCGCGTGGCCCCTCGGCGACCGCAGCCCCCTCGCTGTCCTCGCCCGCAGACGGCGACGGCGCCTTGCGCGAGCGGCTTGGCGCGGGCTGCTTGCGATCATGTGCGTCACTCATGGAGTGGCGAGATTAGCGTTCCGGGCGTGAGAACGTCCACGATCCCCCTGCGCTACCTCGCGCTCGTGCTGATCACAGCGCTCGCGGCGGCGCTGCGGCTCCTCGATCTGGGCGCTGTGCGACTCGATCCGTTCTACGACGCGGCTGTGCGTAGCATGGGTCTCTCCTGGCACAACTTCTTCTTCGGCGCGTATGAGCCGGGCGGGAGCGTGTCGATCGACAAGCCGCCTGTCGACCTGTGGTTGCAGGTAGCCAGCGTGAAGCTGTTCGGCTGGAGCTCTGCGTCGCTGAAGCTGCCCGAGGCGCTCGCGGGCGCAGTGTCGGTGCCGCTCCTCTACGCGGCCGTTCGGCGGCCGTTCGGAGTCATGGCGGGGCTCGTCGCGGCGCTCGCGCTCGCAGTGCTGCCGATCGAGGTGATCACCGCCCGCAGCGACACCATGGACGCGGTCATGATGATGTTGCTGGTGGTCGCGCTGGTGGCGCTCGTGCGAGCCTGTGAGACGGGCCGCACCGTCTGGCTGCTGGCCGCCTCCGCGGCACTCGGACTGGCGTTCAATGTGAAGCTGCTCGAGTCGATGGTCGCGCTTCCCGGGCTGTTCGTGCTTGCCTGTCTGGGTCTTCCCCGCTCGGCGGAGGACCGCCAGTCCTCGAAACGCACCCGGCGAATATGGCAGCTGACAGCCGCCGCCGGCGTGTACGTGGTGATCGCGCTGTCGTGGTTGAGCGCAACCTTGTTGTTTCCAGCACACGAGCGTCCATTCGCGATCGGCTCGACCAACGGCAGCGCGTGGAACGCGGCGTTTGTGTTCAACGGCACCGAACGGCTCAGCGGCAAAACCGTGGAAGTCGGCCAAGCGGCGCCGGTGGCACAACGCGATGGTGGCAAGACCCAACTGGTCTCCTCGGGATCGACCCCGATCACCCCTGCATCCCCCACCCGCCTGCTGGCGCGCGACGGCCAACTGCCCGCCAAATGGCTTGGTTGGGAGGCGTTCGCGGCGCTACTGCTGGGCGTGGCTGTCGCAGCCTCGCTCGCCCGCCGCCGGGATCTGCGCGTGCGCCGCGCGAGCGCGATCGGCATATTCGTGTGGCTGCTCACGGGGATTGCGCTGTTCAGCGTGATGGCGCGTCTGCACCCGCGCTACGTCGAGAGCTTCACGCCCGCCGTGGCCGCCATGTTCGGGATCGGCGTGGCCTGGGTGGCAGGCGCTGCGAACAGGGCTCGATGGCTTGCCGTGCCATTGACCGCCCTGCTTGCGATCCCACTCGTGGCGAGCGTCAACGCGGTTCAGAACAAGACATCCGACGCCGGCGACGTCGGAGCCTTGAACAGCGAAGAGCAGCGCCTGATGAGCGCCTATCTGCGCGTTCACCAGGACAACGCACGCTACGAGCTGGCGGCGGGCTCAGCGACGACGGTCGCCTCACTGATCGTGCAGGACGCCCGTCCCGTGCTGATGCTGACCACCTACAACGGACTGCCCCTCACGAGCGTGGCCCAACTAAAGGCGATCGTCGCGCGCGGGCAAGTGCGCTACGCGTTCCTCGATTCGGTGTGCGGGCGCCATTCGTCGAAGACCACGGCAGGTTGCGCGCCAGCAGCGCTGTGGGTGCGCGCGCACGGAACCGATGTGTCACGCCAGGCGGGGCTGCGCACGCCGGGCATCCTGTGGCGACTGCCGGCGCACTCATGACCGCCGTGATCGGTAGCGTGAATGCGATGGACGCGTCCGCTTCGATGAACATCCTCGTCGTCGACGACGAGGCCCCGCTGCGCGAGACGTTGACGCGCTCCTTCTCCAAGGAGGGTCATACCGTGCAGGCGGTGGCCGACGGCACGGAAGCGATCGAGCGCGCCGGCGCCGAGCAGTTTGACGTGATCCTGCTGGACGTGGCGCTCGGCGCTGGACCCAACGGCTATGACGTGTGTCGCGCGCTACGCGAGCAGCGCAACATCGTGCCGATCATCATGCTGACCGCGCTGGACACCGAGGCCGACGCCGTTCAGGGCCTGGAGGCGGGCGCGGACGACTATGTAACAAAGCCGTTTGGGTTGGCAGAGCTGCGCAGCCGCATCCGTGCGGTGCTGCGCCGCTCAGGACCGCGGGCGATGGGTCGCGAGCTGCTCACGATCGGACCGATAACGCTCGACCGCAGCCACCGTGAAACAACGGCTCACGGAGTGCAGGTGAAGCTGACGTTCTCGGAGTTCGAGCTGCTGGCACAACTGATGTCCGAACCCGGCAGGCTGTTCAACCGTCAGGAGCTGCTACGCGCGATCTGGGGCGATTCTGCCTATCGCGACCCGCGCGCGATCGACGTCCATATCCGGCATCTGCGCGAGAAGATCGAGGAGCGGCCCGAGGAGCCAAAGCTGATCCTCACGGTGCGCGGCGCCGGATACCGCTTCCAGGAGCCGTGACCGCCGAGCAAGCTCAGTCAGCCGACGGCGGCAGAACACGTGCCGGCGTACGCCGCCATGTGCTGGGACTGCGTCCCAGGATGTTCGCGGCGCTGCTGCTCTCGAGCGCGGTAACGCTCGCGGTGGCGGCGCTCGCGCTGCTCTCGCCGCTCGAGCAGCGGCTGCGTAGCGAGGGGGAGTCGGGCGTGTTCGCGGCCCTTTCCGTGTCGCGCCCCGAGTTTGAAGAGATCGGCGTCAATCCGACCACAGGACACCCGGATGGGCGCGAACTCGAGCTGACGGTCGCGCTGCTGCGCCGCCGATCTGGCGCGGAGGTCACAGTGCTCAACCGCAAACTCGAAACCATCTACGCGCCCGCCGACCAGGATCTCGACGTGCCCGACTACTACGCCCAGGTCAACCGCGCGCTGCACACCGGCCGCGGTGTGCACACGCTGATCGGTAACGAGCTGGTGGCCGTCGAGCCGATGCGCGTCGGCGAGAACGGCGAGATCGACGCGGTCGTGCTCTTGCGCCGGCTGGAATATGTGATATCGGCCGTGGCCGTTGTGCGCAAAGCGTTCATCGAGGCGGCGGCGGTCGGTTTCGGGATCGCGCTGCTACTCGGGATCGCGCTCACCACGACGCTGCTGCGACGGCTGGAGCGCCTGCGCGAAGCCGCGCGTGAACTGGAGCGGCGCGGACTGGACGCGCCGGTCCACGTCGATGAGCGCAACGATGAGATCGGCGACCTGACGCGAGCGTTCGCGAGCATGCAGGCACGTCTGCGCCGTCAGGTGCGGGCGCGCCACGCGTTCGTGGCGACCGCCTCACATGAGCTGCGTACCCCGCTGGCCTCACTCGACGGGACGCTGGAGCTGCTCGAAGACGACCTCCACCCCCAGCGCCTGGACCTCAGCGACGCCCGGCAGCGTACCGCGCGCGCGCGCGAACAGTCGCACCGTCTGTCGAGCCTCGCCTCGGACCTGCTCGACCTGAGCCGCCTGGACGCCGAGCTGCCGTTGCGCGCCGAGCCGGTCGAGCTTGGCGAGTTGTGCCGCGCGGTGGCGGCGGAGTTCGAGCGCCGCGCGGCCGAGCGCGACGTGCGGATCGAGCTGCACCAGTCACCACAAGCCTGCTGGGCGACGTGTGACCCGGGCGCGGTGGCACGGATCGTGCGGATCCTGCTCGACAACGCGATCGGGATCGCGCCGTCGGGCTCCAGCGTGCGGACTCACACAGAGACCGCAGCTGAGGACTCTTGGGCGCAGCTGACGATCGCTGACAGTGGACCGGGCGTGCCCGACGCGGAGCGCGAGCGCATCTTCGAGCGCTTCCAACGCGGGAGCACATCGAGCGCCCACAGCGGATTCGGGCTCGGGCTGGCGATCGGACGCGAGCTCGCGACCCGCATGGCCGGGACGCTCACGCTACTCGACAATGCGCTCGGCGCAGACCGAAGCGGCGCCTGCTTCGCGTTGCGCCTGCCCGCAACCCGCATGGACGAGGGCCGCGAGTCCGACGCGCCGTGAAGGCTGGTCAAGCACCCATGGCGCGCGAGCACCAGCGATCGGGGAGGATAAGCCGATCAGAGAGTCCGTCCCCAACGAGAATCGCATTGACTCCGCGACCGTGCTCGAGCAGGTCGCGCGGCAGGCCCACATGGCCGGACGAATCGCGCTTGACACCGAGTTCATGGGCGAGGGCCGCTATCGCACGTTGCTGTGTCTGATCCAGCTCGCGGTCGCCGACGGCGAAGGCGGCGAGCGGATCGAGATCGTTGACCCGCTGGAAAGCGACCGATCGAGTGCACAAGCGCCAAGCCCAGAGGACTGTGTCCCGACCCGGCCCACTAGGCCTAGCGCCGACCGGGTCGGCCAGCGAGACGAGTCACTTGCGCGGGTGCTCGCCGACCCGCAGATCGAGGTCGTGGTGCACGCCGGACGCCAGGACATAGCGCTACTGCGTCGCACGCTCGGATGTGGGGCGAGCAATGTGTTTGACACGCAGGTGGCGGCCGGTTTCCTGGGCATGTCCGCACAGTGCTCCTACGACACACTGCTGACAGAGTTGCTGGGTGTAAGACTCTCAAAGAGCGCGAGTTTCACTCGTTGGGACGCGCGTCCGCTCTCGCCGGAGCAGCTCGAATATGCGCGTAACGACGTGGCGCACCTGACCGCGCTCGCCGTCGAGTTGCAACGCAGGCTCGAGCAGGTTGGACGCTTGCGGTGGGCGCGCGAGGAGTGCGAGTTCCTCGAGCAGGCCAGCGACGAACGTGATCTCGAGACGATCTTCGCTCGGCTACCGCGCATACGGGGAATGAGCACCGCCTCCCAGGGTGTCGCGCGCGAGCTGGTGGCCTGGCGCGAGCGCACGGCCGCCGAGCGCGACAGGCCGGTGCAGAGCGTGCTCGGCGACGCGGCTCTGGTGGAGATCGCGAAGCGTAAGCCGGCATCGTTGCGCAAGCTGCAGGAGATTCGCGGTGTCGCTCAGAACAGCCTGCGCAGGCGCGGTGAGGAGCTGCTGGCAGTCGTGCAGTGCGGACTGCAACGCTCACCGCCACAGCTCGCATCAGGACCGCGTCCCCCCCAGCCACAACCCGACGATGCGCCGCTGATCGCGCTCGCGGAGGCACTCGTCAGAGCACGCGCGCGCGAAGCGAACGTCGCCTATGAGCTACTCGCCTCACGCGCCGACCTACAAGCGATCGTGAGCGCGCATCGGGAGCGCAGGCCCTCTGAGCCCTCCAGCGAGGCCAACGTGCGCACCCTGCGCGGCTGGAGGCGCGAGCTCGTCGGCGAGGAGCTGCTTGCACTGCTCGACGGGCGTGTATCCCTGTCGATACACGACGGGCGCCTTCGAGTCGGCGGCTGACGCCACAGCCCAACTCATGGCACGCGCGCCCCGCGCGCGTGGGGTCCCCTCTGGGGTGCTTATTGGATGTTGTTGTAGATCGTGAACATCGGCATATACATCGAGATCACGATGAAACCGACGATCCCGCCGATCACGAGGATCATGATTGGCTCCATGATCGACGTGAGCATTTTGACCGACGCCTCGACCTGGTCATCGTAGAAGTCGGCGATCTTGCCAAGCATCTCATCCAGCGCACCGGTCTCCTCGCCGACGCCGACCATGTGCGTGACCATCGTGGGGAAAACCGATGATTTCGACAGCGGCTCTGAGATCGTGCCGCCACGCTTGACCGAGGAGATCACACCCTCCATCGCATCCTCGACGACGATGTTACCGGCGGTCCTGCCCGTGATGTCGAGCGCCAGCAGCAGCGGCACGCCCGCCGCGACCAGCGAGGAAAGCGTGCGCGACCAGCGCGCGACAGCGATCTGCTGGACGAGCGTGCCGACCTTCATCGGCACGCGCAGACGGAAGCGATCCCATTGGGGACGGCCCCACGAGGATTTCTTCCACTTCAGAAACGCGAAGACGATCGCGCCGAAGGTGCTAAACATGGCCCACCAATATTGAGTGACGATCTTCGACATCAGCACCGACACCTTCGTGATCGCGGGCAGTTCGCCACCGAATTCCTTGAACACGCTCTCGAACACCGGCACCAGGAAAGCAACCAGCGCGAGCATGACCGCCACCGCAAAAACGAGGATCAGCGTCGGGTAGACCATCGCGGAGCGAACCTGACGGCGCAGCGAAGCGTCCTTCTCCAACTGGTCCGCGACGCGCATCAGCGACTGCTCGAGCAGACCGCCGGCCTCGCCCGCGCTGGTCATCGCGACGAACAGCGGCGTGAAAACCTTCGGGTGGGACTCCATCGCGCCTGAGAGCGACATGCCCGCCTCGACATCCTTGCGCACGTGGATAATGGTTTCCTTCAAGAACTTGTTCTCGGTCTGTTCCTCCAGCACATACAGAGCACGCAGGATCGACAGACCGGAGGTGATCATCGTGGCGAGCTGGCGCGAGAAGACGGCGAGATCGGTTGCCTTGACCGACTTCAGGAAGCTCAGCTCGATCTCGCGCGAAGCGTGCTTGTCGGCGATGTCCAGCACGATCATGCCGCGTGACTTCAACTGATCGGAGACCGCCTGCTTGGAGTCAGCGTCGATCTCGCCGCGCGCCTTCGCGCCGGCCATGTCCATCGCCTTGAAGACGTAGGTGCTCACCTCAGAGCTCCCGATCGGTCGCGTTGTGAGCGCGCGCGCTCATCTCACGCCGCCGCCAACGATCCGGCGCCCAGCAGACGGCGTAGCTCCTCGGGAGCCGATGAACGTCCTTCGGCGGCTTTCTGGGAGATCTTGCCGGTGCGCACCAGCGAGACCAGCGCGGCGTCCATTGTTTGCATGCCCTGGGCCGAGCCGGTTTGCAGAACCGAATAGATCTGATGGGTCTTGCCCTCGCGGATCAGGTTGCGCACGGCGGGGTTGGGTACCAACACCTCGCAAGCGGCGACGCGCCCAGTCCCGTCGGCGGTGGGAAGCAGCTGCTGGGTGATGATCCCCTGCAGCGCGACCGACAGCTGCACACGCACCTGGCCTTGCTGGGAGGGCGGGAACACATCGATGATGCGGTCGACCGTTTGGGCGGTGTCCTGGGTATGCAGCGTGGCAAACACGAGATGGCCGGTCTCAGCCGCCGTGAGCGCGGTTGAGATCGTCTCCAGGTCGCGCATCTCGCCGACGAGGATCACGTCGGGGTCCTGGCGCAGCGCGGCCTTCAGCGCGTCGGCGAACGTCTGCGCGTCGGAGCCGAGCTCGCGCTGGTTGATTATGCACTTCTTGTGGGCGTGGAGAAACTCGATCGGATCCTCGATCGTCATGATGTGCTCCTCGCGCGTGGAGTTAATCTCATCGAGCATCGCCGCAAGCGAGGTGGACTTGCCCGAGCCGGTAGGGCCCGTGACGAGTACCAGGCCGCGCGGCCTGCACGTGAGGTCGTGAACGACACTGGGCAGGCCCAACTGGTCGATCGATGTGAGCTCGAACGGGATCAGACGAAAGGCCGCGCCGATCGCGCCACGCTGGAAGTATGCGTTGACGCGGAAGCGGGCGTGACCTGGGATCGAGTAAGCGAAATCGAGCTGCCAGTTGGTCTCAAGGCGCTGACGCTGGTCGCCTGAGAGGATCGAATAGACGATCTCGCGTGTGTCGGTGTCGGTCAGCTCAGGGTAGCCCTCCAGACGCACGAGACGACCACGAACGCGCACGGTTGGTTGCGCGCCGGCCGCGAGGTGCAGGTCTGAGGCGCGCCGCGCGACGACCTCCATCAATAGGTCCGCGAAATCGATACTCATCACTTGGCCCTTCGCTCGGCGACGGTGTACGCATGGGGTCCCACTGGCCCCTTATCGGCAGATGCGCCGCGCATCTCAACTGCTGCCGATCACGCGTGCGATCTCGGCGATCGAAGTGAGGCCCTGACGGACCTTCTCCAGGCCGTCGTCGCGCAGACGGCGCATTCCCTCGCGGACCGCAACGTCACGGATCTCCTCGGCAGGCCGGCGTTCGAGCGCCAGTCGGCGAATCTCCGAGGAGATCGTCATGACCTCGTAGATCCCGAGCCGGCCGCGGTAGCCGCTGCCGCTGCAGCGGCGACAGCCGGAGGGCTCATAGGCCTCCAGGTCCACGAGCGCCTTGTAGCCGTTCTCGCGCAGTACCTCGGCGGGAACGATCGTGCGTTGCTTGCAATTGGGGCACAGCAGGCGAGCAAGTCGCTGGGCGAGCACGCAGTCAAGCGAGGACGCCACCAGGAATGGCTCGATCCCCATCTCGGTGAGCCGGCTGATCGCGGACGGCGCGTCGTTGGTGTGCAGTGTGGACAACACAAGGTGGCCGGTGAGCGCCGACTCGACGGCGATCTGAGCGGTCTCGCGGTCACGGATCTCCCCGACCATGATCACGTCTGGGTCGGCACGCACCATCGCGCGCAGGCCCGTCGCGAATGTGAGTCCCGCCTTTGCCGATACCTGCACCTGGGTGAGTCCTTCCAGCTGGTACTCCACCGGATCCTCAACCGTGATGATGTTCTTCTCAGGAGTGTTGAGCGCGACCAGCGCCGCGTACAGGGTCGTGGACTTGCCTGAGCCAGTGGGCCCGGTGACGAGCACCGCGCCATGGGTTTCGTGAAAGGCGCGTTCGAAGCGCTCGCGCTCTGTGTCGGCCAGGCCGAGCTTGTCGAGCTTCATCACGACCGAGTCCTTGTCGAGGATGCGCATCACGATCGACTCGCCGTGGACGCTCGGGAGCGTGACCACGCGCAGATCGATGTGGCGCGAGTTGACGGTGAGGCTTACGCGGCCATCCTGTGGCAAGCGTCGCTCGGAGATGTCCAATTCGGCCATGATCTTCACGCGCGAAACGACCCCGGCGGCCAAGCGCCTCGGGACGGTTGTTATGTCTTGCAGGATGCCGTTGACCCGAACCCTGACGCGCACCTCGTGGCCGTCGGGTGCCAGATGCACATCGGAGGCGCCACGCTCAACCGCCTGGGCGACGATCTGGTTGACGAGCTTGACGACGGGCGCGTCGTCGGCGGTCTCGCGCAGGTTGACGATCTCGGCGCTCGACTCCTCGCTCTCATCGAGAGCGCCACTATCGGACACGACATCTTCGAGGCGATCCATGCGCGAGATGAGGTCACGGATCGCGTCCGAGGAGGCAACCGCCACGCGTACCTCATAGCCGGTCATGATCGCCACGTCGTTGACCGCCAGCACATTAGAGGGGTCGGCCATCGCCAGTAGCAGCGTGCGCTTGTCTACGAACGCGACCGGCACCGCCTGATAGCGCTTGGCGGCCGCGTTGATGACGAGGTTGGCGGCACCCATATCCACCGCGAACACGTCGAGGTCCAGATGGTCCAGACCGTAGCGCTCGGCCAGAGCGCGCGCGAGTCCGTCGGGTGTGAGCGCTTTGCCGGCCAGCAACACGCGCTCGGGCGTTGTGCCCTCATTGCGTGAGGACTCGATCGCCCGGTCCACCTGTTCGCGGGAGACGAGTCCCATCTCGACGATCACGTCGCTTAGAAAACGTGAGGAAGAACCGCGGCGGGACGGCTGAGTGACGCCCTCTGGACACTCGGGCAGCTCAGCTTCGCGAGTGTCCGGCGACGGGTCGTGGGCAACGGTTTGACGCTCGTTGTGCTCGACTTCGACGCTCACCTGCGGCTCGTGGTCTGCGAAGATGCCGTCCTGATCGCGCAGACCGCTCGGCGGTGTGTTCATCACCTGTGTCCTCGCGCCCGTGGACGCCCGCGATCAAGTGTCTTCGATGCCCGCCCCCCGGCGCATGTCAGCGAGCGGCGCGCGCTTCCCGGTCCACAACTGGAAGCTGAGCGCTCCCTGAGCGACAAGCAGCTCAAGACCATCCACGGCGCTGACCCCACGCGAGCGGGCAGCAGCAAGCAACGGTGTGAGACCGTCGCGGTAGACCAGATCGATGACATACGCATACCCACCGACGTGATCGGTCGTCATGCCGAGTTGGTTGAGCGAGTCGGCGTCAGTGGCCGACCGTTGCAGTCCCACCGAGGTGCAGTTGACCAGCAGGTCGGCCCGCACGGGCTCGCTGACCACACGCGCGCCAAGATCTCTGGCGAGCTCGACGGCCCGCTGGGCGGTCCTGTTCCATACCGACACCTTGGTGGCGCCCGCGTCGAGCAGGGCCCAGACCGCCGCGCGCGCGCTGCCCCCGGCGCCGAGCACGAGCGCGCTCAGGTGGGCGGGCATCGGGTGGGTGGGCATCCCAGTCAAACGTCCAAGCGCCGCGATCAGCCCCGGCGCGTCGGTGTTCTCGGCGGCGATCGTGCCGTCGGCGGCAAACGTGAGCGTGTTGGCGGCTCCGATCGCCCGTGCGGCCTCGCTGGCGCTGTCGGCGAGCGCGAGCGCGGCGTGCTTGTGGGGGATCGTCACGTTGGCTCCGGCAAAGCCGCTGTCGCCGAGTGCGCGCACGGTCTGCTCAAACAGCTCGGGCGCAAGCGGCAGGCGCTGATAGCTCCAATCATCAAGGCCACAGGCCGCGAACGCCGCCGCGAACATCGCAGGTGAGCGACTATGAGCGACCGGCCAGCCGATAACGCCTAGCTTTGGCACTAACCCTTCTTACAGGTCGGGACGCGCCCGCCGTTGCGACTCAACGCTTCGCGATAGGCAGCTGCGTTGCGTTCGAATTCGGCGTAGCCGTTAGAGAACACCAGCTCGCCGCAGCCGTCCGCGCCCGCCACATAATAGAGATAGGAGACTTTGGCGGGTCGGGCGGCGGCCCCGATCGCGGCGGCGCCGGGATTGGAGATCGGGGTGGGCGGCAGACCGAGGTGAGTGCGGGTGTTGTAGGGCGAGTTGCTGTGCAGCTGGGCTTCGGTCAATGGTTTGGTGAAGTCCTTCAGCGCATAGCGCAACGTAGAGTCGACCCCGAGCGTCATGTGCAGGCGCAGGCGGTTATAGATGACGGCCGCCACCAATGGGCGGTCGTGAGCGGTGGCCGCCTCGCGTTCGACGATCGAGGCGACGATCAGCAGCTGGTAGGGGGTCACCCCGAGCACCTTGGCGCGATGAACCTCCCGTCCGCCGAAGTTTTCCTTGAACGCGGTGAGCTGCGCGGAGACGAGCCGCGAGACGGATTCCCCGGCATAGATTTCATAGGTGGCGGGGAACAGGAACCCTTCGAGGTTGGGGATGCCACCCGGCGCCAGATAATGCGCTGGATTCAGTTCGCCGGAGCGCTCAGATGCCACCAGATAACTGCCCCTCAGCCCAGCGGTGCTGGCGCGAGCGGCGATCTGCGCGCGCGTGAACCCCTCCGGGATCACGATCTTCACGACCTTAGGTGGTGCAGGCGCCGGTGGCGACTGGCTGGACGGCTTTAGCAGCAGCAAGGCCGCGGCTGCCAGTACAACGAGCGCCACAACGATGGCGATCAGCGCTGGGAGACGGACGCTGCGCCTTCGTGGTGGGAGTCCAGTCGAGTCATGGGACAGCCCCGGTTGAGGCCCCGGTTGAGTAGGTGGGGGCACTGAGGCCAATGCCTGCAGTGGCGGGGGCAGCGGAGGCTCGGGCGGCGCTGACGGAGCCGTGACCGCCTTCGCGAGCCGGCGACGTTCGCGCTCTTCGCGGGCGCGCTCGCGCTCCTGCTCGGTGCGCTCCCGCGTCGTGTCTGATCCGTTCTCGCCAGGCAAACCGCTGACCCTACTGCGCTCGGGCGAGCCAGCCCTCCAGCAGGACGGCGGCCGCACGCGAGTCCTCGCTGGTGCTCGCGTGCTCCATGCGCCCCGCGATCCGTGTGGTGAAGCGCTCGTCGTACAGCTCAACCGGAGTATCTTCACCGAGCCGCGCGGAGAGCGTCGCGGCGAACTCGCGTGTCTCGCGCGTCTGCTCGGTGTCCTCACCACGCAGGGAGAGCGGGAGCCCGACCACCACACGCTCGACCTCTCGCTCGCCGATGAGCCGCACGATCGCGGTGAGCCCGCGTCGTCCGGCGGCACCTTCGATCGCGGCGATCGGCGTGACGATCGTGCCGGTGGGGTCGCTCAACGCGCAGCCGCAGCGGGCGCTGCCATAGTCGAGTGCCAACACCCTCATTGGCCGCTGAGCGCGCTCCCAACGGCAGCCTTGGCCGTCTGGAGCGCCTCGTCCAGCTTCTCCGGGTGCCGGCCACCGGCCTGGGCCATCGTGTCGCGTCCGCCACCGCCTCCGCCGACGACCTGCGCCGCGACCTTGACTATCTCTCCCGCCTTCACCCCACGCTGCACGAACGCGGGCGCGACACTCACCACAAGCGAGACGCGCCCGTCGAGCGCCGCGCCGAGCACGACGACGCTGTCAGCGGGCAGCTTGCCTTTCAGACGATCGGCCACATCGGGCAGCGCCTTGGCGTCGGGCACGCTGACCTGGGCGGCCACCAGCGCCCCGCCGTCGATCGTCTCGGCGCCGGCGAGCAGCCGATCGAAGTCGATCGCCATGTCCGCGCCCGCCCCCTCACGCGCGCGCTTCTGCAGCTTCTTGCGTTCACCCTCACGTTCGCTCACCAGCTCAGCGACCTTCTCGGCGCTGGTGCGCAGCGTCGCCGCCGTTGACTCGAGCTCGCGATCGTGCGCGCGCAGCAGCGCCACCGCGCCGGGGCCAGTGAGCGCCTCGATACGTCTCACGTTGGCGGCACTCGATGTCTCGCTGAGCACGCGCAACACGCCGATCTCAGAAGTATTGGCGACATGGGTGCCGCCACACAGCTCGCGCGAGTACTCGCCCTCGCCGACCTCGACCATGCGCACCAGCTCGCCGTACTTCTCCCCGAACAGGGCCATCGCTCCAAGACGCTTGGCCTCCTGAAGCGTCGTGGTGATCGGGTGCACCGGGTCGGCGTGGGCGATCCACGCGTTGACCTGATCCTCGACGTCGCGCAACTCCTCCGCGCTGAGAGCGGAGCCGTGACTGAAGTCGAAGCGCAGCTTGTCGGGGCCCACATAGGAGCCGGCTTGGCGCACATGCGCGCCCAGGCGCGCACGCAGCGCGGCGTGCAGCAGGTGGGTGGCGGTGTGGTTGCACTGCGTGGCGTGCCGGGCGGCGTGGTCCACGCGCGCCAGCACCGGCTGCTCAGGCTGCAGCGTGCCGCGCTCCACCACGACCGCGAGCGCTTGGTCCTCGCCGAGACGGAACACTGCCTCAACGCGCGCCAGACAGTCGCCATGTGCACACTCGATCGTGCCGGTGTCCGAGACCTGCCCCCCGCCGGCGGCGTAGAACGGCGACTCGTCGAGCTTGACGAGCAGACGGGGACCGCTCGCGCCGCTACGAGCCGACCCGCTTGAGCTGCTCGACTCCACGGCGCCATCGCCCGTCGGGTCTGTTGAGGCATCCTCCACGGCGAGCGCCGCGACGTTTGTGGGTTGACGCTCGGTCTCATAGCCGGTGAACCGCGTGGGCGCAGCGGCCCGCTCGGCGAACTGCCGGGCGCGCTCGCGCGGGTTCTCTCCACCGGCGCTCGTGGCACTCGCGGCGCGTGCACGCGCGCGCTGGGCATCCATCAGCCGCTCGAACCCGGCCGCATCGACGCGCAGACCCTCTTCGGCGAGCAGCTCGCCCGTAAGCTCGAACGGGAAGCCGAACGTGTCGTGCAACTTGAAAGCATCCTCGGCCTGCACGAAGTCCTGGCCCTTTTCGCGCGCGTGATTGATGTGGAATCGCAGCACACCCATCCCCTGCTCTAGCGTGCGCCCAAAGCTCTCCTCCTCAGAAGACAGCCACTTGCCGATCGCCGCACGCTGCTCGGCCAGCTCGGGGTAGACGCCGCCCATCAGCTGCTCGACCAGCTCGGCGTAGCGGCCGAGGAAACCAGGCTCCATTTCGAGCCCCCGCCCCTGCTGGATCGCCCGGCGCATGACACGGCGCAGCACGTAGCCGCGGTCTTCATTGGAGGGCACGACCCCGTCGGCCACCAGGAAGCTGATCGCGCGGGAATGGTCGGCGAGGATGCGCAGCGCCCGGTCGGTCTTGAAATCCTGGCCATAGTCGAGCCCCGACAGTTGCTCGCCGAGCGCGATCAGAGGCTGGAACTGGTCGGTGTCGAACACCGAGGACTTCTCCTGCAGGATCGCGGCCATGCGGTTCAGCCCAAGGCCGGTGTCGATGTTGCGCGCGGGCAGCTCGGTCAGCGTCGAGTCTCGTCCATTGCCGGTGGGCTGCTGGTTGTACTGCATGAACACGAGGTTCCAGTACTCCAGGAAGCGTTCGTTCTCACCGCCGGGCAAATCACCGGGCTCGCCAATGTGCGCGCCGCGATCAACATACAACTCGGAGCACGGGCCGCACGGCCCGTTGGGCCCGGCCTGCCAGAAGTTCTCCGAGCGCGGACAGCGCACGATCCGCTCGCTGGACACGCCCAGTTCGCGCCACAGCGTGATCGCCTGCTCGTCTGGGCCAAGGGCGAGCTGCTCGTCGCCCTCGAACACGGTCACCCAAATGTCGCCTGGCGAGAAGCCGAACAGCTCGAGTGACAGCTCCCAAGCGAAGGAGATCGCCTCAGCCTTGAAATAGTCGCCGATCGAGAAGTTGCCGAGCATCTCAAAGAACGTGAGATGGCGGTTGGTGTTGCCGACGTTGTCGATGTCGACCGTGCGAAAGCACTTCTGGCAGCTCGTCAGTCGTGGCGCGGGCGGCACTTCCTGCCCGAGAAAGTAGGGCTTCAGCGGGTGCATCCCGGCGACCGTCAGCAGCGCCGAGGGATCGTGCGAGGAGGGCACCAGCGAGGCGGAGGGTATGCGCTGGTGAGCGCGCTCCTCGAAGAACGCCAGGTATCGCTCACGGATCTCATCAGTGGTCAACATTTTTTGGATTGGGGGTCGTGCTTGCTTGCGCTAGCGCGCCGAGTGGGAGTCCGTATTTGCGACGCGCCGCCTGATGATCCTAGAGGGCGAGGGGCGCGGCGATCGTGCCGTGGCCGACGATCACATCGCCCGCGTACAAACACGCGATCTGTCCGGGGGCCGTGCGCTCGATCTGCCCGACCATCCGCAGCTCCACGCGCTCGTGTTTGCCCGCCGACGGCGAGCCCTGCAGGCTGCAGGGCATCCGTGTTCCGCGGTAGCGCACCTTCACACCGTCAACGCGTGCTCCGTCGCGATGCAGCGTCACGTCGCGCACGCTCACGCTGGCGGTGCGCAACTGCTCGCGCGGACCGACTATGACCGTGGCGGTGCGAGCGTCGGTGGCCAGCACATAGAGCGGCTTGCCCCCACCGATCCCAAGGCCGTGGCGCTGGCCGACCGTGAGAGTGTGCACGCCGCCGTGGCGGCCGAGCGTGCGCCCGTCGCGATCGACGATCGGGCCGGCTCGTCTGCCGAGGCCGCCGTGGCGCGCGAGGAAGTCGGCGCTGTTGGTGCCCGCCAGGAAGCACAGGTCCTGCGAATCGGGGCGGCGCGCTACCTCGAGGCCCGCGCGTGCCGCCAGCTCGCGCACCTCGCCCTTGGTGAGTCCGCCGAGTGGGAAACGCAAGCGTGCGAGCGAGCGCGGCGAGAGCGCCGTCAGCGCGTAGCTCTGATCCTTGCTTTCGTCGATTGCCACCCGCAGCAGCGGCTCGACGGGCACCGTCTGTGCGCGCGCCGTGGCGGCGCTGCTCGTCTGTTCATGCGCGCGCGCGCGGTCGTCGTGCTCGTGGTACACGCGCGCATAGTGACCGGTGGCGAGCGTCGAAGCTCCCAGGCGCTCTGCCAGATCGAGCATCGCGTCGAGGCGCACGTTGCCGTTGCAGCGCACGCATGGATTCGGCGTGAGACCGGCCGCGTGGCCTTCCAGCCAACCGTCCACGACGCCCGCGCGGAACTCTGCGCGCAGGTCGATCGAGAAGTGCGCGAGCCCCATCCCGTGCGCGATCTCACGCGCCGAGCGCACCGCTTGAGCCGAGCAGCAGCTGCGCTCGCCGTCGTTCTCGGGATCGGCCCACAGCTCGAGCGTGACCGCCACCGTGTCGGAGTCGGCTACCCCCACGCGGTCGGGGGTCTCGTTCTCACAACACCCCAAAGTGGGCTCGCCGCGGCTTTCGCGGACAAGCAGCGCCGCCACGGCGCTGTCCACCCCGCCACTCATCGCGACCAGCGTGCGCGATGTCACGGGCGCGAGTGTCGTGTGCTCGCGCGCGGCCCATCCGAGCGCCCTGTGCAGCGCGTCGGCCGCCAGCTCGGCGGCGTGACGCTTGGGCGCGCTCAAACCGCCAAGCTCCGCGGCGATATCGCTCACGCCGATGCGCGCGGCCTCCAGCAGGCTACGGCCGCGCACGAGCCCAACAGCGGCGCTGCCCGCCGCGATCGCCGCGCCGCAGCCACTCGCGTCAAAGCCGGCGTCCACGATCCGCCCTTCGAGGTTGAGCGGATCGACAGCCACCGACACACGGATCAGATCCCCGCAGGCGGCTCCACCCGCCGCGCCGGTGCTGGCGTCGGAGGGCATGTGTCCGCGCCCAACGGGGCGTTCCAAATGATTGGCGAGCATCTGCGCACTCATCGCCTGTCGAGTGTAAGCAGCTGTTGCGATGGCTCGTGGCGTGAACCCGCGATCACCACCGCCATCCACAAGCGGCCGCTACGCAACAGCGGGATTCCCGCGGTGCTCTAGCGGCCGGCGTTCTGAGCTTCGACCACTGCCTGTCGCAGCGCAAAGACATCGGTGAGCCCGGTCAGTGTGCTCACCACGCCGTGACGGTTGACGATCAGGATCGTCGGCGTCTGGTAGACGTGCACGATTTCAGTGATCGATCCGAACAGCCCGACCTGGTTGGCCAGCGCCGAATGTAGGGTGACCGTCCCTTTCGAGCCGCTCGCGAGCACGCTGGCCTGCGCCTGCACCTCGCGATCGACGGCGGTCCTGGGATTCCAGAAGAGGAGCATCACAGTCTTTCCCTGGGCCAACTCGTGTTCGACGACGGCTTGCTCGGGAGCGTGCTTGCTCGTCGGGGAGGCGACCTCACCGCTCGAGCGCACCGTCGTCTTGTGTGAGGATGAACCCGTCCTGTGCACGACCACAACGGTCTTGTGCGCGCGTGTCTTGTGTGTGACCACAGTCGTCGTGTGCACATGTGAAGTTGTTTTGTGTGTAACCACCATCGGCTTGTGTGAGTGCGTATCTGCGTTGCGCACGGTTCCCTTGTGCACGGTCGCAGTGGAGTCGGCCGACCTGGGCGCGGCGCTCTTCGTCGCCTTCGGCGCAATAGCGGCCGGCACACGCACGCTCGTGGACGCCGGTTCGCTCGGGTTTGAGCCATGGACGCGCAGCGCGACCACGCCGACGAGGCCGAGCAGCAGCACTGCGCCAAGGGCGATCTGGAAGGGACGGGAAAGCTGAGCCATCACCCCCACTTCGGCAGATTTGCCCGCCGAGTTGAACGTTTATGCGAGATCGCGCAGGCCGCGCAACGCGGCGTGCACGACCTTGGCGGTGTCGAGCCTCTCCTGTCCCCCATCCTGCATGTCCTTCAACAGCGTCTCGCGCTCCCCGACGACCGCCACGAAACGGGCACCCACGCGGTTGGCGTGACTTAGCTGGCCCTTCAACGAGCGGCCTGCCATCTCCATCTGCGCGGTCAACCCGGCCGAACGCGCCTCGCTGAGGATCTCAAACGCGGCTGCCTTCACCCCCGAGAACGACCCATCCTCCCCCACATCCGCAAGCCCCACATACAGATCCACAGCTTGGCCGCCCGCCGCCGGCGGGCCGCTGGCGAGCAGGATCCGCTCGATCCCCGCGGCCCAGCCCATCGCGGGCGTGGCCGGCCCGCCCAGTTGCTGGACGAGTCCGTCATAGCGCCCGCCGCCGCCCACGCCGCTCTGTGCTCCCAGGGCATCGCTCGTGAACTCGAACACGGTGCGCGTGTAGTAATCGAGGCCTCGCACGAGTGTCGTGTCGAGCTCATAGGCCACGCCCGCGCGGTCGAGCAGCTCGCGCACCGCGGCGAAGTGCTCGGCCTCAGATGGGTCGAGCTCATCCAGCAGCCGCGGCGCGTCGCGCATCACCGCGAGCGTACCCTCGTGCGAGGAGTCAAACGCGCGCAGCGGGTTCAGCTCGATGCGCTCCTTCACCTCGAGCGAAAGGCTGCCTTCATTGGCGCGCAGGTGGCGCTGCAGACGCTCGCGATAGCGCGCGCGGCTCTCACTGCCGCCGAGGCTTGAGAGGCGCAGGCGCGTCTCGGAGACCCCCAGCTCCTCAAGCAGCGCGCCCAGCAGCATGATCGACTCGGCGTCGAGCGCCGGATCCTCTGAGCCGAACGCCTCGGCACCAACCTGCCAGAACTGACGCTGGCGGCCCTTCTGCGCGCGCTCATAGCGAAAGAAGCTCGACAGGTACCACAGCTTCACCGGCTGGGGCAGCTTGTGCATACCGTGCTCCACATACGCCCGGCACACCGGCGCGGTGCCCTCCGGGCGCAACGTCAGCGAGCGTTCGCCGCCGTCGGTGAACGTGTACATCTCTTTACGCACGATGTCGGTCGAGCAGCCCACGCCGCGCGCGAACAGCTCGGTCGCCTCAAACGCCGGTGTCTCGATCCGCTTGTATCCCGCTCCCTCCAGTATCGAGCGCGCACGGTCCTCGAGCGCCGCGCGCGCCACCGCCTGCTCGCCCAGCACGTCATACGTGCCGCGCGGCGCTTGGATCTTCTCGCCGCTCAACTTGCGCGCGCTCGCCGTGTGCCCTGCGGGTGCTGTGTGCCCTGCGGGTGCGACGGCGCGGAACTGGTGGCGAGCGTGCGCAGCTCGCTGAGGAAGGGGTTGGCGTCCCACTCGCGACCAAGCGTCGTCGCGCCCATGTGGCCCGGATATACGACCGTCGCGCGCTCGAAACGCTCCATCAGCGAACCGATCGAGCGCTCCAGCGTCGCCCAGTCCCCACCTGGTAGGTCCACACGGCCGACCGAACCCTCGAACAGCACGTCGCCGGAAAGCAACACCGGCGCGGCGTCCGACGAAGGGCGCTCCGGCTCGCCATCACCGGGCGCGGAGCTGTCTGAGTAAACGGACTGGCCAGTGTTCCTGGCCAATTCCGCTGCGCTCTCGGAGTCTGCACTGATCGCATACGTGACGTGTCCGGGGCTGTGGCCGGGAGTGAACACCACTTGGATGTCCAGGTCCGCCAGTCGCAACCGCTCTCCGCCCTTGATTGTGCGCTCCGCCTGCCAGCTCTCATATGGGCCGAATCCCGGCATCGTCCATTTCGTGATGTCCGCCAGCACGCCCAGCTCGATCTCTGGGCAATACACGGGCGCTCCCGTGGCTCTCGCGACGGGCGCGACCGCTCCGATGTGGTCGAAATGGCAGTGGGTGATCAGGATCGCCTCGAACTCCACGCCAAGCGCGTCCGCTGCGTCGAGCAAGCGCTGTGGCTCCTCACCCGGGTCGATCAGCAACGCGCTGGTTGCGGTCTGGCTCGCGCGCACGATGTACGCGTTCTCTTGGATCGCCCCCACGGTGAACGCGCGCACGTCGATCATTTCGAGACGCCCCCACCTGCCTGCTTGGCCTTGCTTTTCACGCGGCGCCTAAACAGCCACGTATCGGTGTAGTAGCTGATCGGCACATACGCGATCAGCACGATCGGAAACAGCTCGATCGCCTCATTGGGCTTTTTCAGCAGCAGGATGCTGATCAGCAGCATCAGCACCGCCGCCGCCATCGCTCGGTAGAACGCCCCGCGCCACGTCGGCTCGCGTTCCAAGCGGTCCAAGCGCTTTTGTTTCGAAGACGTCGCCTTGCCGGTCTTCTCCGCTGTCGTCGGCTTGCGCCCGGTGCGCCCGCGCGACTCGACCACACCCGCCGCGTTACCGCGATGCTTGGTCTGTCGCTTGCGCTTAGTTTGAGCCATCTCGCGTTTCCGTTCCTGGTCCTCCGCGCCGCACGCACACCGCGCCCACGCCGAACACCTAGAACCCTAGTGCGTTCTCGATCACGTGCACGCCAGGATCGAAGTTCGTGAGCGCGACACCCGCTGGAAAACCTTCGAGCGCCGCGCGCGGCGCGAGACCCACAAGCTCCGCGCACGCCACATCCGCGTGTCTGGCCACCGCCTCGACCACGACCCGCAAAGGCACCTCCAGCGGGCGCTCCACATTTGTCGAGACCTGCGCGACAACCCGCTCTTGTGCCGATCGCACACCCTGGATCTCGCCGGCGACGCCCTCGTCCCGCGACGCGCGCGCACGCGTCTCCCTATCGTCGTGCCAATCCCCGCGCTTGGTGCGCCCGTCGCCGCGCTCGGCGCGTCGCAACGACACACCGATCGCCCGTACCCCCGGGAGTCCCTCCAGCCCACCCTCGCGGATCAGGCCAGCGACACGCTTAGCGTCCTCGACGCCCGCGGGCGCGGCCAGCTCGAGGTTGAACGCCACCAGCGGCTCGCGGGCGCCCACAAGCGTCGCGCCCGCCGTGGGATGGGATCGTGGCGGGCCGAAATCGGGACGCAGCTCCCCTGTGCTCAAACGTCGCGCCAATCCAGCCACGCCTCCCCGTCGCAACTGCGCGCGCGTACGTCCGCCCGCGAGCGCCCCATACAGAAGCACGGGCACGCCGAGCTCGTCGCCGAGCTCAGCGGCGACCACCAACGCCTCCGCACACGCAGCACCGCGCCGAGACTGATCGAGGTAGACGACCGGCACGACGTCTACCGCGCCCACATGTGGATGCTGACCAACATCCGCCGAGTCTCGACCGGCGCCCACGTCGATCCGTTCGACCGCCACACGCGCGCCGGACAACAGGACGCGGGACAGCCGGCCCTGGGCGGCGGTGAGCGTGAACACTGCACGGTGATGATCGCCGTCAAAGTGCACGTCCAGCAGGCGCGCAGCCCCCTGTGCTGTGAACGCCCGCGCAATCGCCTCAATCGTCGCCCGATCGCGGCCCTCAGACACGTTGGGAACCGCCAGGAGCGGCAACTCGGAGGCTAGCGAGAGTTGGGCAGGCATACTCGTCACAACAGCCTACGGCGCCACCACCACACCCAGACGCTTCTTCGCCAGCGGCTAAACTTCCGCCCCTGCCGGAGTAGCTCAGTTGGTTAGAGCAGCGGAATCATAATCCGCGTGTCGGGGGTTCGAGTCCCTCCTCCGGCATCGCCCAAAACCCTGCAAACACAACGAAAAGCAGCATATCAAGGGCCGCGGATAGGCCCTACGATTTCCCCAGCTATTTCCCTGGAGGGCCGTCCAGAGGGCGTCGAGGGGTCTGGACGGGCGCAGAAGGGCTCCTCGTCCACGGGCTGACGAGCCCACGGCCGGCGGCGCTATCTGGCACCCACTTTGGAAGGCGGAAGGAGCCGGCTAGAGCTTGGTCTGCTCGGCGAGCCAGTCTTCGAACATGTAGCGCGTGAAGCGGATGTGGCGCCCGACGCGGAGGCAGGGCACCCGGCCCGCGCGCACCGCCTCGTAGATCCAGCTCGCCTTGACCGACAGCAGGCGCGCGGCCTCCTCGGGGCGGAGCAGCGGGCCCTCGGCCAGCGTGGTCGGCGAGTTTGCCGTTGATGGTCCTCCCATGCCCGTTACAGACCGACAGGAGGCTGAAGCGGCCAACGGATTGCGCTGCTGCGACCTGACGGGTAGTCCGCTTCACGGAGATCTCGTCTCGGTGAGCACCGCTTCGAGCCCAGTATCGCCCTTGACGCGATAACCCTGCAAATCCGGGGGTTTGGTCTTATAAAGTGCCGCCACGAATAGAGTGCCCCTGTTGCGTGGACACCTTGATCTGCGAGGTCGAGCGCACTATGTAGCGCTGCCTCGGTAGAGGTAGGGTGTCGGACGTCATGTCGAGGAGCCTTCGAGCGACGGCGATCCTGACGGCCATCGTCGCCGGGCTGTCGCTCGCGGCGTGTGGGACCAAGCAGCACACGGCGAGCACTCCGACGACGACTGCGACACCAGCGGCGGCGGCGACGCAGATTCGAATATTCGCCGCCGTGTCGCCGTCGGGATCGCCGACGGTCACGATTACATCGAGGGCCAAAGGTAGTTGTTGGGAGGGCAGCATCCTCACGCCACGACGTGAAGCATGGCGCTGCACGGTAGGGAACGAGATTAAGGACCCCTGCTTCAGCGGTGAACACGAAGCGGTGGTTTGCCCAACCGAGGGACCTTGGAGCGGCAAGGGGATCGAGATTCTACTCACCGAGCCGCTCCCTCGAAATCACGAGAACACGGATCGTTGGCCGTCCGGTGAACCGACGCAGCCTTGGGCGCTCGAACTGACGGACGGGTCGCATTGCGAACTCGCAGGCGGCGCAACTTCGGTGGTGGACGGGATGCGCCTCAACTACTTCTGCGCGCCGGACAAGCTCTCACTCTATGGCGACCCTGACCGCAGTTCGCCGCTATGGACGATCTTCGGCGGGCCGCTCAATGCCGCGCAACTCACGCAGCACACCATCGCCATCGCCTGGCTCTGAGTCGCGGTGAACTACGCCGCCGCCATGTGCCGCGCTACGCGCTCGGCTGCGGCCCTGGTGTTGCAGTAGAGGTGGTGCTCCCACCGCTCGCGGATGATCCGCTCGACCTCAGCCTCGGCGAGCCCGCTCGCTCGCGCCATGTCGTGATGGCTGAGGCTGTTCGAGAGAGCGAGCGCCGTCATGCGCTCGCCGAGCATGTGTCGTCCCGAGAGCCCTTCGCCAGCGTACTGACGCAGCTCGCGCATCGACTCGACTTGGCGATCGTAGACGCACCCTGGCGGGGTCCATGTGGGGCAAAGGTCATCGGCGGGGTTCATCTGCCTACAACAACCCCGCTCGGCTCGCTGCGTTACGCAAGACACGTGCGCTCTCTTGCGACATCGCTTCGGGGCGGGTGTCCTGCGCAGCGCGGCCAGTCTTCCCGACTCGGCAGACCATCCCGATCCGCAGTTTCTCAGAGCGTCGCGCCGTGCGTGTGGGAAATGCGAAGCGGTCGAAACGTAAAGGTCCGGCCGGTCGCTTGCGTAGCTCCAGACGGGCCGTACTTGGCCGATACTTCTTGAGTGACGAGAAGGCGGCGAAGTTCGACTGGTTCGCTGGGTCTGAGTCTCGGCAAATCTATGAGTACGGCGGGCAGGGCGCTTACCGGCTCGCCCAAGCCGCGCAAGCGTGCCCCGGCGCAACGGGGCAAGTCACGGACCACCAAACGCAAATCTCGTCGGCGGAGCAAGAGGTCCGACTCAGGGTGCCTAGTCGCGCTGGTCATTCTCGCGGCGATCGCCGTCCTGCCTGTGGTCGCATACGTAATCGCGACGGTGATCAGGGTTACGCTCCTCATCGTCGGCGCCTTTCTCGTCGTGATCGCGGGTGCGCTCGCGCTCGACCTCAGCCGTAGCGTCTATGCCTCCGTCCGACATGAACCGGACCCCGGTATGCGCATCACCAGCACCGTCTGGCGCTCTCTGCAGCGGATACCGAGGCCACGGCGGCTGTTCGGGTCACGGCGGATCGAGGCGCACTCGCTCAACGAACTTCTCGCTCTGTCACCGCGCGAGTTCGAGCACGCGACAGCCATGATCTTTCGCAACCGAGGATACAGACGGCTCGATGTCGTCGGCGGCGCAGGCGACTACTGCGTTAACGTACAGGGCATCGACCCGGACGGTCGGTCGGTCGTGATCCAGTGCAAGCGCTATGCGCCCGGCAACAAGGTCGGCTCACGCGAGGTGCAGACATTCCTCGGGATGGCGACTGTCCATCACCGCGCAGACCGCGCCATCTTGGTGACCACTTCGGCGTTTACGTCAAACGGCTGGAAGATCGCCAAAGAGAGTCACGGGCGGATCGAGCTGATCGACGGACACCGCCTATCACAGATATTGGCTTACGAGCTGCCGCGCCGCAACTCCGAGATCACCAACGGGGACGACGATCAGCGTGTCGTGGAGCCCAACAGCTCTCATGGGCACGACGACTGAGCACCACTGATGACGATGCAGACAACATGTCTCGCTTCGGGCTTGGTTCGTTACCCTAACTCGGTGAGCGTGCTTGGCCAACAGCGACCTGTGTGTGGATTTAGGAGGGGGACGCTGGTCGTGCTCTTGACGTGTCTCGGGCTACTCGTTGGCGCGGCGAGCGCCGCCGCGCGCAAGCCGGTCATCGTCTCGTTGTCGGTCGCGCCGAGGGTGCTCCCCTCGAGCGGTGGGAGCTTCGCGGTCAAGGCTCGCGTGCGGAACGCCGTGACCTGCACGATCTACTCGTACGGTCTGGCAGAAACGCGGACGATCAACTGCTCGTCTGGCCGGATCACGCTCAGGCGCCATGCGCCCGCGAACACCACAACGGGACCCTACGCATGGGGCGTCTACATCGAGGCTCATAGCGGCAACCAGAACGCGAGATCGAACGACGTCGAGGTTGAAGTCCCGCCAGCGGCACCGAAGACGCCTCCGATCCGCGGCTTTGACACCTGCACGACCGGTCCTCAATGTGACTACGCGGAGGCATACGAATCGTTCCCGACCTGGGGCAACGTCGCGCCCGTGGCTCTCGGCGACTGCACCTTTGCTGCGGCTGCTGATTGGGAGCAGCTCCTCTTGGGCGTCCACGCGAACGAAACTGAGCTCGGCTACGAGTTCGCTCAAGCTGGAGGCACGGCGGAACGAGGCCTTGGGCAGAACGCCTTGTGGACGTACTGGCGGAAGTACGGCATCGCCGGCATCCAGATCACGGGGACTAATCGCTACACGACCGACCAGGCCGACGTTGAAAACGCCGTGAATGAGTACAGGGCGTTGATCGTGGAGTTCAGCTTCGCCGCAGGGGATTGGGTTGGCTTCTACACAATGCCGACTACCAATCTTCATGACGCGGTCGTGGACGGCTACACGCCTGAGGGTCCTCTCGTCGTGACCTGGGGAGAAACGCTCCAGATGACCTGGGAACAGTGGGACGATGAGGTAGTCGGGATGTGGGGCATCGGGGCGAGCTGAGCAGCGCTTGCCGCGAGCTACGGGGTCAGCTTGTAACTCATCGTGTTCGCTCCGGTGCTCGTGGTTGGACGAGGCGATTGATGGCGCGGGCGATGCCGGGTATGCGGCTGCGGCGGCTGGGCGCGATCGGACGCGTGTAGCCGCGCCCGCATTCTGGGTCGGGTAGTTCGGGGTGCGCGAGGGATGGGGTTTGGGCGTGGCTGCGGCGCATGTTCTGGGCGAGTCGTTGGATGCGGTCGGTGTCGTGTCCTTCGACTCCGAGGTCCTCACGCGAGACGTACCAGTGGGTGCCGTTGCGGGCGCGGGATGCCTCGACGTAGGCGGGCTCCTTGCTGGTTTGCCAGCCGCCGGTGACGACGAAGGTGTGGGTGACGGTTGCGCCCTGCGCGCGGTGGATGTGGTGCGCGTAGCCGAGGCGTACGCGGCCGAGGTCATCGCCGGCGAGTGTTCGCTGCCGTGCGGTGACGTCGAACTCGATGAGCGCTTCTCCGGTGGGGGTGATGTGGAGGACTTCGCCTTGGCTGCCGTTCTCGATGCGCTCCTGCCCTGGCTCGTGGTGCTGCTCGATCATCGCTACCCGGTCGCCTTGGCGGATGCCGTAGTGAACGCCGGAGACCTGCACTTCGAGTTCGCCGAGTTCGCCTCGTTGTGCGCGGTAGTGCTGTGCGCGGGCGTTGAGGCGATTGATCTCCTGGTTCGAGGCGTCAGAGATCAACGCGACCTCGCCGATCGGGTGGGTCTCTGTGAGCTTCGCCCAGCCCTGCACAGCCTGCTCGACGGCCTGATCGCGGGTGTCTGCCATGTGGAGTTGCCCGCGGGCGTGGTAGTGAGCCATCGCGCGGTCTGAGCGTCCGACGCGCAGGTCCGCCCATGCTCGCTGTTCTTGTGGGTCCAAGGTGCGGCGCACGTCTGAGAGTTCCGCGTTGGGCGCGATCCGGGTGAGCCGGTCGAACATGCCGCCCGCGCCGATCGACGGCAGCTGCGCAGCGTCACCGACCAAGACGAGCTTCGCCCCGGTGCGCTCCACCATCTCCGTGAGCCTGTCAAGCCGGCGGGTGTCGGCCATCCCGGCCTCGTCGAAGTAGATCGTCGTGTCCGCGTTGACGATGACCTGGCCGTGCTCGACACGCGAGATGAGCGCGTCTACGCTGAACACCTGTTGAGAGAGCGCCGGGCTATCTCTGCCGAGACGCTCAGCTGTCGACCAGGACACGGCGACACCCAGCGTCTGATGCCCCGTGAGCTGCTCGGCCCTGGCGGCGGCGTCGAGCACGACACCCTTCCCGGTCCCTGCGGGCCCGACGAGGATCGCACCGCGCTCGGGGCCGGTGATGACCTGAAGCGCGTGGGCCTGCTCGCCTGAGAGGCGCCCGCCGATCCGCTCGGCGACCGTGTCGCTTGCGATCTCGCGTGCGACCGCGCCAACGTCGCGACCGGCCGCCTGGGCGAGCTGGGTGAACCTTCGCTCGATCGCCTGCTCGCGGGCGCGCACCGTGAGCGTCGTCATCAAACCGCCCTCCAGCGGGAGGACCCTGCGCTCGGCGATCATCGTCTTTGAGAAGTCAAGCGCCTCGCGGGGCGCGAGCTCGCCGACAGACTGCTCAAGTAGGACTGCGCGGAACTCGCCTGGCTCGAAGGTCGCTGAGCGCTCGGTCAGGCGTTCCTCGACGCGATCTGAAAGGGCGCGCTCCGGTCGTGACCCATGAGCAGCGTCGAGCAGCCGAGCGGGCTCATCTCCCGTGAAGTCGAAGCGCGCAGCGGTCTCGTTCCAGACCGCGTGTAGGTCCGCGCGGGTGACGAGCACCTTCGCCTTGCGGTTCTCCAGCTTCAGCCGGCGCAGCTCCCCACGCTCGGGCGCGCGACCCCAGTTCGCGCGGAAGCGCTCCGCTGCCCTCGCAACCTCACGACTACGGGCGGAGAATGCCTCCAGCAGCCCTTGGGGAACACCCGTGATCTCGAAGTAGCGGCCGTGCTTGCCGGTGCCCTGATCGATCTGATAGCCCCGCTCGGTGAGCTGATGCGCGAGCGCCGAGCGGTAGTACGCGCCCATCTCCCGCGCCGCTCGGAAGACCGGACGGGAGGCGACCGCGACGATCCGCCCATCATCGCGTACGGCGCTCGTGATCACGACATGGCTGTGCAGCTGCGGGTCCGGGGCGTCGCCTTCGAGGACGCCGCGTGCGGTGGTGTGCCGGTACTCCGCCGCCACCACCTCCCGTGCGGGCTCCTCCACAACCTGGCCGCTGTAGCGACGGCGGACCGTAGGCACCGTCTCGGTGAGGTGCACCATCGCCTCGCGCACCGCCGCGGCGTGCGCGGCCTCCATGTCCCGGCGCTGCGCCTCCCCGCCGAGCGCCCACACCGCGGAGACCGACTTCGGCGCGCTGAACGTCAAGTCGATCCCACCACCCCGACCACCACCAGCGCCCTCGGGGCGAAGCCACGCACCTGTCCCGGGATGACGGCCCTCCATCAAAGCGATGAAGTCCCGGCCCTCGACCGCGCTGCCCTCGATCCCCAAACGCGCGAGCGTCTCCGGCGAGGTGAGCCATTGGCCAGGCGCCTGGGCCATCTCCCCATCCGGGGTCAAGTAGTAGTCCCCACGCTCAGGCACCACCGTCTTTGACTCCAAGTAACGCGCATACCCACCGGCCTTCGCGGCACCAATACTCGCAGCAGTCATCACACCCCATACAGACCACCACCCCCCGAAAACGGCCAACGAATTCGCACAGTCCCCGCACAGCCCCCGCAAGGGCAGTGCATCTAGTCTGTTTTGGCTTTGGAGCTGTACGCCGGCAGCGGGAGCCGGGGGCGCTGCCCGGCTGGCTTTGGGCTCAGAGGCGTCCGGCTGCGCGCTCGGTGGCGATCAACGCGTCCAAGTCGCTGAGCACTGTCTCGGGTGCGATTGCTTGGGCTGGTTGGCGGACGTGGTCGGGTGCGCCTGGTGGGTGTAGGTGGTAGGGGGACTCGGGGTGGCCGTCGGGGTCGAACTCGTAGCGAAGACGGGCGTTGCCGGCCTGTCCGTGGTAGGAGTAGCCGCGTAGGTAGAGGCCCTCGCGCTGTTGCGCGCCAGGTAGGGGATGTTCTGACCAGCGCTCGAGGAGCGTGAAGGTGATCCGCTCGTCGGGCTCGGCGTCCTCGTCCTCATCGGCGTTGGGCAGGAGCACGGCGCGCATGTGGATGAGTCCGAGCGGTGGATCGTCTTCCCAGCGTGGGTGCTCGCGTCCGCTGAAGTCCAGCAAATACCCCGAAGCGTTGAGCAGCGCGTGGAGCTCCTCGAAACGGCGCGAGACGAACGTGCTGATGTGCGACACCGAGCGTTTCTACCAGAGGTCCGCTGAGACGACCCCCGCAATACCGTTTTCCTTAGTGTCGATTCCGTCGATTCAGACGATATCTTTGATAATCTGGATTCCTCAACGGCGCTGGCTGGAGGTGTGCAATGGCTGATTTCGATAGGCAGTACTGGAAGATCAAGGACTTCGCCGAGCACTTCGGCTTGGACAAGAGCACGGTCTACAACAAGATCGAGCGGGGCGAGATCCGCGCGATTCGCATCGGCAAGACGGCGCTGCGCATCCCCACTACGGAGGTCCAGCGCGTGCTGGACAGCTTCGTAGAGCCCCGCGAGCAGTCCCGCGACTTGCTGGCGCTCACGGAGGACTTCCAGGCTCGCACCGGGCGCTCGCCGGCAGACTTCGCCGAGGCTTGGCGGGCAGGCAAGATCGAAGACACCCCGCAGAACACGCGCGATGCGATCGAGGCCCTCGCCCTACGCGAGGCGTTGCAAGCCGCCACCGTCCACGCGTAGGGCTCGACGACAGCTACGCCGAGAGCTGCGCGCCGGTCTCTGCGTAGAGCCGCTGGATCTCCCGTAGCCACTTGGCCGGGATCTCCTCCTCCAAGCGTTCTAAGAAAGCTGCCTCGGCACCCGCCGAGTGCGGACGGATCGGTGTGACGTTCTCGGGAAGGCTGCGCGGATCGAGCACCCGCGTGATCTGATTCGCGAGCTCAGGCTGCGGCCTGTAGGCCATGTACTGTTCGGTCGTGGTCAGACGGGCGTGGCGCATGAGCGCCTGAATCGTTCTGACATCCACTCCGCCGCGGGCCAGCGTCGTGCCGAAGGAGTGGCGCAGGTTGTACATCCTGATCGGCTGCAGCCCGGCCTTCTGCTGGGCGAGCTTGAACGCGTTGCGTATCGAGCGCTCGCTGACGGGGCCGTCGCGGTCGTCGCTTGCGAACACCAAGTCCCCGTTCTCGGTCGCATAGTCGCGGTACATGACCTTCGCCAGCGCGCGAGCCAGTCGGGGCGTCATCGGGATCGCTTCTGAGTCTGAGGTCTTGGTCGTGTCGAGGGCGTTGCGCACCCAGTTGTCGTGGACGCGGATCACCCCGGCCTGGAAGTTGACCGCGCCCCGCGTGAGGCCTTGGGCCTCGCCCGGTAGGCGCAGGCCGGCGTGCGCGCCGAGCAGCCAGAAGGCTTCCTCGAGGACGCTCGGCGCGTGCTGGAGCAGCCGGTCGATTTCATCGGGGTCGTAGAAGTCGTCGCGGCGCAGGATGCGCTCCCGCTCGTGCCTCTTGCTCGTGCGCTTGACCTCATCGAGAGGGTTCGTAGGCAGCCAGCGCCTGCGCACGGCGTAGTCGAGGATCGCGCCGAAGATGTCGCGGTATGTGTTGCGCGTCTGCGCCGCCGCGGGAGCGACGAGCATCCACGGCTTCGTCGTGCGACGCGCGATGATCCAGCCTTCGGCTTCGCGCGCCTTTGCGGTCGCGTGCGAGACCCGCTTTGGGCGCTGTGCGTTCAGGGGGACCACGCGGTAGGCGCCTCGGCGCCGGTGCTTCCAGGTGCCGGGCAGCTCGTCGGCCAGGCGCTCGGCCTCGGCCTTGGTCGTGACCTCCACGGCGGCACTGCCGGGTGGCTGAGCCGTCCAGCGCGTGATCTGCACCCTGCGGACATCCTTGCCTTCGGCCTTGGCCTCTTGCGCGGCCTGCTCGCCTAAGACGCGACAGGACTTGAAGTCCGCGAAGTAGGCGCGCAAGCGACCGTCGGCAAAGTCGCGGACAGGAGTGTCGGCGCCGTGGTCGCGGTACAGCCGCTCGAAGATGTCCTCGTAGCCCGCGACGGTGGAGCGCTTGAGGCCCTTCTCGCTCTGGCGCTCAGCGAGCCATCCCTCGGCGGACTGCCTGAGCGAGCCTTCAAGGGTCTGAGCATCCTCGGCCTGCGCCTTGGTCTCCAAGTCACGCAGGATCTCCGCGAGCTGGGCCTCGGCGTCCTTTGGGGTCAGATGCTCCGGTGTCGGGCGCGGTCCATTGCCCGCGCGCCAGATGGTCGCCCCGCGCGGCGTCTTGCGGCCAGAGTCGCGGACATGCGCCGGACCGAGGCGACATCCGCCCTTCTGGTCATTCTGGTCGCGCCAGAACGCATAGAACGACCGGGTGCGGCCGTTCCAGTCGAGCTTGACCTGAAGATGCCCCGTGGGGCGTGCTGTATCGCTCATGTTGCCTAAGACCTCCACGAACTCGAAACGGCCAATGAGTTGTGTGGAGGGCCAGAGCGATTTCCCTACGATTTCCCTAGAGGGCCGAACGGAGGCTGAAAAAGGCCCTGCTAGATGGGCCAAAACCGCCTAAACTCGGGCAATCAGGGGTGCCGGCGGAAAGATCATAATCCCCCATCCGGGGGTCTGATTCTCGCCTCGGGCCTCAAGAAAAGCCCCGCAAATCGAACCTTTTGCAGTGTACCAGGGGGTGCGGCGGGGTGCTCAGATTTCTCTACGGATTTCTCTAGAGGGCCGCTCCGGGGGCCAGGCGTGGCAAAACTGGCTCCTAGAGCGGCGATTGAAGGCGCCCGGCGGCCGAGCGGAAAGCGCCGGCGCGGAGCACGCGGGCACAGACGAACTCGTTGGCCGCCCTGCTGCCTTGGTGGTCAGTGATAGGGATGAACGGACAAGCAACAGCCAGCCTGCCGACCGCGCTGGAGGAGGATCGACTTCTTCGCCCGGAGCAGGCCGCGTGGTATCTGAACGTCAAAACGAGCTGGGTCTATGACGCCGTGCGGGCTGGTCGCCTGCCTTGCCATCGCGTAGGACGGCACATCCGCTTCACGCGCCCCATGCTCGATACCTGGCTCGCCGAGCAGCCGCGCCGGTAGCGCAGGACCCGCGAGCGCGACGGCTTGTAGCTGGGGCTGCTCTATGCGCTCGGAGATCGCGAGGCGATGTTCTCGATGATCTGGCGAGTGGGATCAAAGCCGGTGATCGTGATGTCTTCGGGGAAGCCCGCCAGCGTGGCCTTCGGCGTCAGACCTACGATCTCCGCGCTCGCGACTTCAGCGTGTCGCGCGACTGCCTTGACGATGTGCGCTAACGGCAACTCCAGTGGACGCTCCACGTTCATCGAGACCTGGGCCGACGCGCGCGTATGCAGCGCCACACCGATCGCCCTCAGACCCGGCAGTCCCTCCGCGCCGCCCTCACGGACAAGGCTCGCGATCCTGCGGGCGTCCGCGACCGTGGCGGGTGGCGCTAGCTCCAGATTGAACGCCACAAGTGGCTCCCTCGCTGCGACTAGCGTCGCACCCGCCGTGGGGTGCAGCGCTGCGGGGCCGAAGTCGGGCCACTGTTGGCCGCGAGCTATCCGTTCTGCCAGGCCCCGGCATCCGCCTCGGCGCAGATCGGCGCGTGTGCTCGCCGGTGTCGTCTCGCTCCTGGTCAGCTCGCCGTAGAGAAAGACCGGGACACCTATCTCCACGCCGATCCGATCGGCCACGACTAGGGCCTCTGCGCACGCAGCGCCACGCATCGCGCGATCGAGGTACACCACGGGCACCACATCGACTGCGCCCACACGCGGATGCTCCCCCTGATTGCCAGGTTGGAGGCTCATTACGTCGATGCGGTTCGCTGCCTCTGTCACGCCCGCCACGAGCGCGTCCGCGAGCGGGCCTGGGCTGCCCGCGATGCTGAGCACTGCGCGGTGGTGGTCGGGGTCGGCGTGAAGATCGAGCAGCGTGATTCCGTCACCCTTCGTGAAGCTGTCCGCGATCACGTCGAGTGCGGCCCGGTCTCGACCTTGGGAGACGTTTGGGACCGCAAGGAGGCTGGGGCTGGGCGCTTGCATCGCACGGCACTAGAGCAGAAAGCGCTCGCCGAGCAGCCGCAACGCTAATGGATCACATTGGCCTCGACGGTCCAAGCTCCACGCCAGCTGAGGCGAGCGCCGCAATGAACGGCTCGCGGATGGCGGGGTCGCAATGCTGCTCCTCAAGCGCTCGCTTCTCGGCGTCTGGCTCATCGCCCGCCGGGTGGTCCTGTCCAGGACCGCAGGCAAGGGACAGCGAGGATTGTCCATCCCAGGCCGGTCCGGGGAACGTAGCGTCGATCTCGATGCGCCGACCTTCCAGTGCAATGGTGATGTAACGGTGGACATCGACCAGTCCGTGTTTAGGAACGGTCTCGGCTACCTCGGCTCCGAACAGCCCGCACGCACGGACACGATCAAGTGTGTAGACGCGGTGTACGATCAGCGGATCGGTCTCGGGAAACCGCTCGGCTAGCACTTTGGCGAGGAACAAGTGCTTGGTGGAGCAGGTGCCGCGTCGCTCACGAAACATCCCCTCAACGGTGCGGTCACTTGGACGACCATAGGGCAGCCTTCGCACCATTTCGACCACATCGACCAGTCCGTCACTCTCGCTCAGCAGGACCACTTCCACTGCATCGAACAGCGCTCGCGTGAACTCGGTCATGCCCACTGTGCCAAGCTCTTGTGGTGAGAACCATCCCACGTCGATCGTCTCGTCGCCGTCCGATTGTGGAGTGCCTTCTACTACGCGCGCATCGAAGACGGTCGTGACGTAGCCAACGAGATCACCGTTCGGGTAGCGCAGGCGGAATTGTGGCCCGCCAACAACACCACGAATCCGCTCGATGCCGATGGTTACGCCGGCCTCCTCGCGTGTCTCGCGTATGGCCGCCTCGCGCGGCGATTCATCCGGCTCTATCGCGCCGCCGATCGTCTGCCATAGGCCAGTGCTTGCCTCGCGCACGAGCAGCAGACGACCGTCGTCATCCCACGCAAGCACCGCCACAGAGGGGAGCAGCAGCAACTCGTGGCCGATCGACTCGCGCAGTCGGCTCAGGTAGGGGGATATGCCCATCGGTTGCTCATATATCAAGCATCCTGGGGAGCTGGAGCTGCCATTGAAAGCAACTCGATTCGGTTGCCCCACGGGTCCTGTGTGTAAAACCGTCGGATACCGGGCAGCGCCTCGTCCCAACTCGCACGCTCGCCCGCCTGTCGCAATCGCTCGGCCAGCGCATCGAGCTCGCCGCCGTCTGCTACTCGAAGCGCAGGATGAGCCTTCTGGGCTGACACGAACCCATCCTCGACGCCGATATGCAACTGTTGCTCTCCGCAGCGGAACCATACGCCGCCCCTGGCGCGCAGTTCCTCTGGCTTGTCGATCTCCTCCAAGCCCAGGAGAGCCCCGTAGAAGCGTCGCGCTTCGGCCTCACACCCTCGCGGAGCGGCCACCTGCACATGATCCAGGCCGACTACGCCCATCGCATCACGCCGGCTCACGCGCGCTCGGACGCCCTCGTGGCCTGGCCGTAGATGAAGAACTCTGGCGTTGCCTGCACTTGGGCGTTCCAGCCGAGGTCGGCAAGCTGCCAGTGTAGCGCGTGAGGCTCGTAGAAGCGCTTGACGACGCGAAACTCACGACCATCGGCAAGCCGCCGGGTCATAGTCTCCTCCCCACCATCGGGCAGCAGATCATCCACGGCGGAGGACAGGTTGCTCGGCAGGTTATCCACAAAGAAAACCCTTCCACCGGGATGCAGGCACCGCCTGACCTTCGCCCAAAATGGCCTCCACTGCGCCGCCGGCACATGGGAAAGCCAGAAGCCGAAGAAGCACACATCGTATGTTTCAGGCGGCTCCCACGCGAATAGGTCCGCCTGCACGTAGCTGACCTTCGGATCGTGCAGCCCGGCGCGAGCCAGGTCGATCACCTCTGGCGAGGTGTCCACAGCGGTCACGGTGTCGGCGTGCCCAACCAGCCGGCGAGTCCACACGCCAGTGCCGCACGCCAACTCCAGTACCCGTCCAGTCGGCCCGAAGCGCTCCAAGGCGTCCTCGACTTCGGCCCCCTCGGCGAACCATCGCGCGTTCGCGTCGGCGCCGCGGTCGTAGCGACCGCGGCGAAACCACCCGTCCTCATACTCGCCGGCCAGCTCACCGTAGTAGCGGGCCTGCTCGGCGAGCAACCCCGCCAACTGGTCGGTCATACCTCGTCCCCTGTGCTGAATGTCGGCGCGGTCAAGCCGGTCTCATCTACAGGCAGAAGCAGCGTCCGGACATCGCAGAGATTGTCGGTGTCGAGAACATGAGTCGCTGCCATCCGAGCGTCGGGCGTGGCGTTCAGCGCGATTGAGAGGCCGACACGGTTAAAGAGCGGAACATCAGAACGGGAGTCGCCGACGGCCGCGACCTGGCCCATCGAAAACCCGTTCTGTGTGCACCAGTCCTCAACGAACCGCAGCTTGTCATGCTCGTCAAAGTAGCGGGTCACAGTGCCCGAGAGGACTCCATTGGTCACCTGCATCTCCGTCCCGCTTACCGCGGCAAAGCCATAGCGCTCCCGCAACATCTCAGCCGCGAAGCGCCATGTGATTGTCCCCAGCAGCAGCGTGACGCCTGCCGCGGCAAGCGACCGTAGTGTCTCGGCCATCCCGCCGATCCAGGTGCTGTCCATGAGCACCTGCCAAACGTCCGCGGTGCGCTTCCCCGCAAGCCATACAGCGGATGTATCCGCAACGACGCTGTTCGATATCTGCGGCGGGGCTGAACCGAAAGCGCTCGAACGTTTCGATTTGGAACCCCGCTTGTTCGATGGCTGCCCTCGTGTCTCGTGCCAGATGGCAGCCGCCCGCCAGGTGAGGCCAGAGGGTCGTGTCGGCGAGTCGCTGAAAACGAGCCTCCCACGCGGACTCTGAGATCACATGCTCGTAGAAGCGCAGCTCGCCGCCGGGGCGAATCACTCGGTATAGCTCGGCGAGCGCGCGCTGTTGGTCGGGGACCGTGCACAGCACGAGCGCAACGACTCCAGCGTCGAAGGATGCTGTCTCGCCGGGGAGCCGGTCGGCACCACCGTCCTCGACAGACACCGGCACGGGCGCTGTCGCTGCGGCAAGCTGAGCACGTTTCCGCAGGTAGGGCTCGGGCTCGACGGCCACTACCCCACTGACCGATCGCGGATAGTGCTTGAAGTTCGCGCCGCTGCCGGCACCGACCTCCACTACGCGACCCTGCAATCCCGTGAGCAGCTTATGACGATGGGCGGCGCCGCGACGTTCACCTATCTCAGCAACGCGAGTGTAGATGCGGGCGAACACCGGGCGCAGGGCGTGTTCCGCCATCAGCTGCCTGCCGGCCCTTTGTCGGCTCGGATAGAAAGCTCGACCCCGGCATCGAGCGGAACGCAGATCGAGCAGTAGCCGTGGCTGGGATCGCGGACGTACTCCAAATACGGGTCCAGGTCAGGGTCGTCCGCGCTCAGATCGGCTGCCACCAGCCCGTTCAACGCAAGATGTGGCTCGACAAGGTGAAGGATTGGCAAGTACAGGTCGTTGCGGCCATCAAGGAACAGCAGATCGACGGATTGTCCTTGGAGATCGGTGAGCGTCTGTTGAGCGTCGCCGAGGCGCAGCTCGACAAGACCGGCAAGGCCCGCGTCTACCAGGTTACGGCGGGCGATCTCGGCCTTGCTTGGACGCAGCTCAGTGGTGATGAGCGAGCCGCCGCCGCAGTCCCTGATCGCCGCCGCCAGGTAGCAGTAATCACAGGGCTGTCAGCGCGCGAACTCTCGCTCGGCGTTGTGTGCCAAGCGCCCAGCGAAGACGAATGTGTCACGGGAGCAACCCAATATGCCGTGTGGGCAGCGATGTACGGTGCGACCGTCACGCTCTCCGATCCGACCCCGCCGACGCTCAGCGCGCCGTCGGGCGGCCTGTGGGGAGCGGGTGAAGCCGGCGGCTTTCACAAGGGCACCGAAAGCGTCACGGTGTCGGCCGCTGATGTCGGAGGGGGCGTCGCCAGCATCGTGCTATCCGCGGACGGGCGGCCAGTGGAGACCTACTCGGCACCGTGCAACTTCACCTTCGCCCAGCCATGCCCCTCGTCCACGGGCACACAGACCTTGACGTTTCCGACGACGCAGCTCCCCGACGGGACGCATACGCTCACGCTCGTCGCAACCGACGCCGCGGGCAATCAATCGACGGTCGCCTCGCACGAAATCACGGTGGAGAACAGCCCGCCACCGCCGCCGACGGGACTGTCCGCCACGGCGACGCAGGCGGGCGGGTCTACGTTTACGGCCACCTGGAGCGATCCCACAGGCCAGCTCGCACCGATCACGGGCGCCTTTTACCAAGTCTGTCCGACAAGCGGCTCTGGCTCGTGCAGCGCGCCCGCGTCGGCACCGGCGGCCGGGCCGGCGACAGTGACGGTGCCCGGCCCCGGCAGCTGGAGCATCGCCGTATGGCTGACCAACGGGGCGGGCAACGCAAGCCCCGCCAATGCTGCGCACACCAACGTCGTTGCCCCGCCTTCCAGCTCGGGCGGCTCGGGCGCGGGCCACACTGCGACAGCGACCACTCCGACGATCCACGTCACGGAGACGCTGCGCGGGCGCGAGCTGATGGTGCATGTGGGCGGACCCGCGAGCGGCACGGTTCGTGTGGGCTTCACTGGCCGGCTTGGAGGCCGAATCGTCGCCTCTGGCGCCAAGACGGTCGCGCTCAAGCACGGACGGCTAACAGTGATGTTCAGGCTCGGCCCGCGGACGGCGGCGCACGCGCTGATCCGCGTCAGCGCGAAGCTCGATCACGAGCTCTCGGTGACGAGCACCTTGCACCGGCCAGCGGCGCACCGGCGCCACTGACACGCACGGAGCGGCGGGGGCGTCAACGATCGGTCGCCTCGGCGATCAATCGTTCCCAATCGTCGCGCAGCGGCTTGGCTCCCAGCTCGGTAATCGCGAGTGCGACTATCCGCTCAAGGCCGACGACGCCGGTGGGTAGGTGGACTTTGCCGAACCACCGCTCGCCGACGTGGATGTCGCTGCCTACGTGCATGTGCGGCCAGGTGATCGGGCTGTCGCCCTGCGGATGCCAGTGATAGGAGACCAGCTCGCGGTCCTCGTGCTCGATTGCGTAGAAGCAGCCGACGACCCCAACGCGCCAGCCGTCCGCATCCTCTCGAACCTCGTAGTGCTCGCCAACGCTGAGACGGAGCGGATGCGGAGCGCGCAGCTTCGCGATGTCAGAGAGTTCGAGCTGATGCGGCGGCTCGGCGGCGTGATAGGCGCTGACGACGACGTGCTCGTTCGTCACACACGCCAGCAGCCGCGCCGTTCGGCCGCGGTAATGCTCGACGGCTTCGGCGGGTGTCCTACTTCCGGGCGCCATTGGGCGGGAGCATCATCGCGAGGCGCGTGACGGCGGGGCTGTCGTCTATGTCGATCTCACCCGCACGCAGGCGCCGCTCGAACTCCTCGCCGCTCATGCCCAGGTACTTGCGTGCCTGTTCATCGACTCGCTGAGCCCATTCCTCGGGGTTCAGCTCGCGGATTTGGTTGTCAGTTCGGGTAGCCATTGGAAGCTCCTTGGTACAAGTCGGCCGCGCGGACCGGCTCCTGACCATCCATAGTAGGGGACGATGCAGAGGAGTTCCAAGCGCCATCTCAGCACGGACGGCGAGGCCCCCCACCGAGCCGGTCGCACTCGGACTCCTGAGCGCTGGGTTGGCAGTCCCTAATGGACGCAAACCCCTGTCTCCCAGGGCTTGTCTCAGATCGGACCGTAGCCTCACCTGAGCAGGTGTACGGCCCACGAGCGATGTAACAGCAGCCCTCGTTGGATCAGTCTGCGAGCCCAAGCGCGTCGCGCATTGACTCTATGACGGCGCGATCCTTGGGGCGACCGGCCGCGGTCTTGGAGTGCAGGATGGTCTCTGCCGATGCGACCGGGACGACGATGCCCGTTCCGGGCACGGTCTCCGGGGTGGCGGTGGTGATGATCTCCTCGTAGCCGCTGGTGCCATCGGGGATGAGGACAACATCGAAGTCGCCGTGGCGCGTGGTGAACGTGATCGACACCTGATTGCGAAAAATGCGGGCGTCGATGCCGTCGGGTGGCCGGAAGCCCTCGGGGTAGCGTGCGGGGTCCACGCGAAAGCCGGCGTCGAGTTCTTCTACGGCGGCGGCCAGCCGCGCGAGATTGCCCTCGGAGCTCTCGGGCGTCACGTCGATGTCGTCGGTCGGTTCCGGCCAGCCGCGTGCCTGGGCGGCGGCGCCGCCGATCACGACATAGAGCACCTGATGGCGCTCAAGAGCGACAAGGATGGCCTGGCGGCCGTCGTCTATCGAGTCGCCGTCTGCCATGTCTTTGCCGGTGTGGTTTCCGCCTGGCGTTGGCGCATCTCAAGGGTGGCCCATAGAGCCGGGACCGAAGCGCGGGCGCCGGCATCGGGGGACGCCTCGGCGATGCGGATGAGGTCGAGCGGCGACGCGACTCTGACAGACGTGCTCGGGGCGATCTGCATGGTCTCTGCGTCGCGCGCGAGGTCGCGGTAGCCGCGCGTGCCAGGCGGCAGCGGCGTGACGTGCAGCTCTCCGCCGGTGGGCAGTGTCCAGCGCTGCGTCTGCGTTGTCCCTTCGGCGATCGGCTTGGCATCGAGTCGCCGGGCGGTCTGCTCGATGCGGCGCAGCGCGGTCTCTGCCGGTATGACGTGCAGCGTTCGAGCGCCGAGCATGACCGGGGAGCCGTGCAGGGCGCCGGCGACATCGCCGATCACGACGAAACGCGCCTGTCCGGCCAGCTCGGCGAGGGCGCCGATCGGGTCAAAGCCCTCCGTGGCCCATGCCGGCGTCAGGCGCTTTACGCGCTCTGCCGGGTCGAGCCGCAGCTGCCGCGCGATCTGCGCGTCGTAGGAGTCGTCATAGCGCGCGATGCCGACGGTGAGCTCAAGGCCACAGGCCCGCAACGCTTCGATGACGCTCTCAAGCGGCGGGTGCTGCTGGCCGGTCTCCCAGCGGGCGATCGTTGACTGCGGGCGCCCCATTCGTCCGGCGAGCTCGTCCTGAGAGAGCCCTGCACGCCTGCGCCCGGTCACGAGTAGATCAGAACTACGCATAGCAAAATTATAGCGGAAGTAGCATAAATGGATGGGAGGCCCGGCGAGTCCCTATGCCCGCCGGGCCGTGTTGTCTCAGACTGCCGCTACCAGCTGCAAGGCGCGGGTCTTTTCCGCTCCGTCATCGAGTGCGCGGGCGAAGCGCTGAGCGCTTGAGCGCAGAGGGCGAATCCAGTCGCCGTACTCCACGATCGCGTTCACCGCCGCCCACTTGGAGCCAGGCGCGTTTCCCTGCGTGTCGCCACTCAGGAACAGCTCTGCGATCCGGTCCTTGGTCTGCTGGCGCGAGCTGCATGCGCGGCTGCTCATTGAGTCCTCGGTCCCGTTTGGGTAGAGCTCATCGAGGACGGCGCGCAACTGGCGCTCGGTGCAGCGTTCGGAGGCGAGCTCGTCGCCGAAGCGCTTGAACTGCTCGTAGTACCTGACCGAAAGGTCGAGCACGCGCCGAGCCTCGTGGACCCGCTGCGTGACCGCTTCGGTGTGGCGGATCGAGAACTTCTGCCGTGCGTCCAGCAGACCCCAGTTGAGCGTGTTCTGGCAGACGACGCGGACCGGAGTGGTTGCAGCGATCACCGCCGTCGAGCCGTCGTGGCTATTCATCAGCAGCACGTAGGGCCGCACCGGGTCGCCGCCGACCTCGACATGCTCGGGCAGCGTGGCGAGAACCCATACGCGGCGCCCACCGTGCAGGCTGCCGGCCGTCTCGAAGTTGATCGAACTGCCGAGCAGCTGGTCGATGAACGCGAACGCTTCATGGTTTTGCACGATGCGATTATCAGAAGCTTCTGATAACCGCATTTATCTCCTGTCGTGGGTTATGTGAAGTGGGGCGGGTGGGGCTTGTGGTTGCTTGTAGTTGTGGGGGTTTGGTGGTGGGCGACTGCGCATATTCGCGGTGTCTGGTGGAGGCTTCTGGCTTTCTGTTCTTGCTGATTGAGACTGGAGGCCGTTGATGAGATGGGGTACGTGGGTTCCGATGGTGTCGGGTCCGTTGGAGGCGTATGCGGCGGGTTATGAGGGGTGGCTGGCGGCGCGTGGGTTCAGGCCGCATGTGAGGAAGTTGAGGGTGTGGCAGTTGGGCCGGTTGAGTTTGTGGCTGGAGGGTGAGGGCCTTGGGGTCGGTGATTGGGTTGATGGGCTGGCGGTGCGGTTCGCGGCGGCGCATCGAGCGGCTGGCTATCGGACTTATCGGTCGTCGTTGAGCGTGAGGGTGCCGGTCGCGTATTTGCGGGAGCTCGGCGTGATCGGGTCTCAGCCGGTGGCGTCGGGACCGGTTGAGGAGTTGCTTGTTGATCTGTGCGTGTATATGGAGCGGGAGCGGGGGTTGGCGGCTGGGACGATCGCGAACTATGAGCGGGCGGCAAGACTGTTCCTTGAGGATCGCGTCGAGCGAGAAGGCGGGCTTTTGCTTGATCGTTTGGCCGCTGGTGATGTGAGCTCGTTCCTGGCGCGGGAGTGCCCGCGGCGGTCGGTGGTGGGGGCGATGAACCTGGCCGCGAACTTGCGGGTGCTGTTGCGCTATCTGCATGTCACCGGGTTGATCGAGATGCCGCTGGTGTGGGCGGTGCCGAAGGTCGCTGATCTGCGGGGACGGTCGCTCCCGAAGGGTTGGCGCCGGAGGCGGTCGCCGGGATGCTCGCCAGCTGCGACCGGGAGAGTGTGATTGGTCGGCGTGATCGCGCGATCATTTTGTTGCTCTCGCGGTTGGGGTTGCGCCGTGGGGAGGTCGCTGGGATCGTGCTCGATGACGTCGATTGGCGTGCGGGTGAGCTGTTGGTGCGAGGCAAGGGTCACCGGCAGGACCGGATGCCGCTGCCCGTGGATGTTGGTGAGGCGATCGTCTCCTATCTTCGTGTTCGACCCGACAGTGAGCATCGGGCGCTGTTTTTGTGTGGGTGCGCGCCGTTTGGGCCGGTCAGCTGCGCCTGCGTGACGACGATCGTGCAGTGCTCGTGCCAGCGCGCGGGGCTGCCACGGGTCGGTCCGCATCGGTTGCGCCATACCGCAGCGTCGGAGATGCTGCGCGCTCGCGTCCCGCTGGAGGAGATCGCGCAGGTGCTTCGCCACCGCGACCTGCAATCGACGGTGAAATATGCGCGCGTGGACCGCGATTCACTCAGGGCGCTAGCGCTGGCGTGGCCGGGAGGTCGCTCATGAGCACGTTGCGTGAAGCGCTCGATGATTACCTGACGATCCGTCGGCAGCTCGGGTTCAAGCTCGAGACTCCGGGACGGCTGCTCGCGCAGTTTGTTGGGTTCCTGGAGCAGTCAGGCCAGAGCACGGTAACGACCGAGCTTGCGCTCGCTTGGGCCTGTCAGCCTGTTGGGGTCAAGAAGCATCGCTGGCGCCAGCGGCTCGGGATGGTCCGCGGGTTCGCACGGCACATGGCGACGCTCGATCCCGCGACTGAGATCCCGCCTTGCGATCTGCTTCCTGCACGCCAGCAGCGAATCGCGCCGTATATCTATTCGCCTGCGGAGATCGAGCTGTTGATGAGTGCCGCCGGGACGCTCTCCCCGCCGGTGCGCGGAGCGACCGTCCACACGATGATCGGGCTGCTGGCCGCGAGCGGCATGCGCCTCGGGAGGCGCTCGCGCTCGACGATGCCGATGTTGACTTTGATGCCGGTGTGATAACCGCGGTCGGGAAGTGGGGCAAGCAGCGCGAGATCCCGGTGCATCCGACGACCGTCGCGGCGCTGCGCGCCTATCAACGGACGCGGGATCGCTGCCAGCCAGATCGCCCAACCCCGGCGCTGTTCATCACATGCCGCGGCCTGCGGTTGAGCAAAGGCGCGTTCGGGAAGTCCTTCCGTGCAGTGATCGCCCTCGCCGGGCTGGAAGGAGCGGGGGAGCGAGCGAGACCACGCCCGCATGATCTGCGCCACACTTTCGCTGTTCGGACGCTGATCGGCTGGCATCAGGCAGGGGTCGAGATCCATCGTGAGATGCCTCGGCTCTCCACGTATCTCGGGCATGTCTACCCGTCGGACACGTTCTGGTATTTGCAGGCGGTACCTGAGCTGCTGGAGCTCGCCGCCCGCGACCTCGACCGGCTGCTCGGAGGTGGATCATGAGTCTGCTCGCGCCCACGCTCCAGGCGTTCTTCAGTGATCGCATGGTCAACCAGAAGGACGCCAGTCCGCGGACGATCGCCGCCTACCGCGACGGGATACGGCTATTGCTCCAATTCGCCAACCAGAAGACTGGCAAGCCTCCCAGCCGCCTGGACATCGAAGACCTCGACGCGCCGCTGATCGGCGCGTTCCTCGATCACCTCGAATACCAGCGCCACAACAGTCCCCGGACCCGCAACGCGCGTCTGGCGGCGATCCACTCGCTCTACCGCTACGCCGCGCTGCGCCATCCCGAGCACGCGCACACCATCGCGCGGGTGCTCGAGATCCCCAGCAAGCGCTACGACCGGACGATCGTGTCCTACCTCGAGCAGCCAGAGATCACAGCACTGCTCGCGGCACCCGATCGCACCACCTGGCTCGGCCGCCGCGACCACGCGCTACTGCTGACAGCGATCCAGACCGGGCTGCGCGTCTCAGAGCTCGTCAACCTCACCATCGAGCACGTCCGGCTCGACACCGGCGCGAGCGTCAAAGTGCTCGGCAAGCGCCGCAAGCAACACGTCGCGCCGCTCACCCCCAACACCACAACCGCCCTACGCGCATGGCTCACCGAGCGCCGAGGCGAGAACACCGACCCCGTATTCCCGACACGCCAAGGACGGCCGCTGAGCACCAAGGCAATCGCGTGGCTACTCGACAAACACACCAGCACCGCCGCCCGCACCTGCCCCTCACTAGCGAGCAAGCGCATCACCCCGCACACACTCAGACACACCAACGCGATGCTGCTGCTCGCCAACAACGACATCGCAACCGTCGCGCTATGGCTCGGACACGAGACCATCCGCTCGACCGAGCTCTACCTCCACGCCGATAACAAGATCAAGCAGAAAGCAATCGAGACCATCGCGCCCGCCGGCACCCCACCCGGCCGATACCACCCACCCGACAAGCTCCTCGCGTTCCTCGAGACCCTGTGATTATCAGAAACAGCACGACCCCAAACCCCAACATCCACAAGGAAAACACCACTCCAAACACCAACACTTCACATAACCCACGACAGGAGATAAATGCGGTAGCGCTCACCGACGATCCCCAGCACTTCACGGGTGTCCTGGCGGACGGTCGCGTAGTAGCCCGGAATCTCCTCGCAACGCGGAATCCACCAGTCCGCCTCCGGCATATCGCCGCGGTCGATCGCGATGGCCTCCTTCGCCACGTCCCAGCCGAGCCCTGACGCCTCGATCGCCTCGCCGACGGTCGCTGGTGGCCGGTCGAGTACGGCTCCGATCCCGTGCCAAGGTGTCACGCGCACGGAGAACATCGAGTCTGAGTGCGCTACGGACTTTACTGCTGGTTACGGCTGCTAGCGAATTTGGCTCAACCGTGCCGTTTTCCGGGGTGTAGAGCCGGGCCCGTTTTGCACTGCCTCCGGACCTTCGGTGGCCCCAAGGTGGCCCCGAGCGTCCCCCAAGATGTCGTCCCACGCGTCTGCACTGCCGAGCCCGTCATCGACCTGGTGGATGTACACGTTCATCGTCGTGGTGAGCTGCGAGTGGCGTAGCCAGCCCTGCACCTGCTTGAGGCTCTTACCGTGCGCGAGCAGCAGCGACCCGCAAGCCTTGCGGAACGCGTGGAACGCGACCCCCTGGTAGTCCCACACGGGCTCCTCGATGTCCTCCCCTCCCCTGCGTACCTTTACCGTCCCCGTCTGCACGGCGATCCCGACGTCGATCAACGCTGGGTGCAGCACGCGGTTATAGACGTTGTGGTAGCTCAGCGGCGTGCCTGTGGTGGACGGGAACACCGGAGTCTCGGGCGAGGCATCCTCGGGCCGCAGCTCGGTCAACCACGCCGCCATCGAAGTCGACAACGGCACGCGTGCGTAGCTCGCCTCGGTCTTGAGCTTCTTGCGCTCGCCACGATAGACCTGCTCGGCGACCATGATGTGCGGATCGTCGCCCAAGTGGATGTGCTCCCAAGTCAGTCCCAACAGCTCGCCAATCCGTACGCCCGTCTGCGCGAGCAATGTGAAAAACGCGCGCCAAGACACCGGCATCGCGGCCAGGATCGCCATAACGTCCTCGGCGGTCAGCGCGCGCGGGGGCGGCTTGCGGTGCTGCCGCTTCGCGGTGTCAGACGGCACGTACCTGACGCCAGCCGCCGGGTTGGAGCCAAGGTCACCATCTTCGACGGCAGACGCAAGCATGACCGACAGCGCGGCCTTGGCTCGACGGATCGTGCTCGGTGTCGCGTCTCGACGCTCAAGCTGGCGTAGCCAGTCGCGCACGTCGGGCGCCGCCAATTCGCGCATCCGAATCCGGGCGATCGGCAACGGGAGGATGTGCAGTCGAAAGCTGATCTCGTACTCCCGGCGCGTGGACTTCTCAAGCCCCCGGCTTGTGCGACCTCGATAGGCGGGAAACCACGTCTCGTAGTACGTAGCCACGGTCAACGACGATTGCGGCCGACGACCGCCCTTGCCCGATCCGAGATTCGCCTTGAACTCTCGCGCCAACTCAAACGTGGCGAACATCTGCTTGTACTCCTGCCCACGCTCCTTCCACCGGACCACATATGGGCATTTGCAGCGGCCGTTGCCTTTGCACCCGCCGGCGTGCCGGCGGTAGATGCCTGGGACGCTGGTCTTCTCTAGCTTGCGCTTGTCGGTCATCACACCTCCATTTGATCGTAGGAGGTGTATCGGCTGGAAACTCCCATCAGACGCTCAACTCGTCTGCCTTCAGAGCTGCGCGCGACGCGCACACGACGCGCTTGTTGATCCGTGTCACGAGACCCATTGCCTCCAGCTCGGCCAGCGCATCGACGACGGCGACTCGGCTGCCTTCGCCCTTCTCGCGGATCATCTCTTCAACGGTCCACGGCCTGTCTTCGGCGATCAGCGAGAAGAGGACGCCCTGGGGGCTTGTGGGCGGGACGGAATCGGTACTCATGGTTCCTCCTTGTGGTTGGAGGCCCCGGAGGACTGCTCTGGCAAGGAAGCCGCACCGCCGGACTGGTAGCTTGGCTGGCGTGCCGGGAGTTGACGCTCTCGGTGCCACGCGGGGCGGCTGCTACTGGCGGCGCGCCCCGCATCTGCATATGGAATGACGACCAGTCTATATGCTTACACGCATGTGGTCAAGCGCATGGACTTGAGCGCCTGTGCGTGAAAGTCTCCGCGCCATGCCTCCACGACTTCCAGGCGACCGAGAGCTTGGCCGAGCCGTCCGTCGCCTGCGCGAGGAGCGCGGGCTTACGCAAGAAGAGCTTGCCAGCCGCGCGGGCACAACGTTCGGCACGGTCAGCCGTGTGGAGTCGGCAAAGAGCGCACCGGCTTGGTGGACCGTGCGCAAGATCGCTGAGGCGCTTGGTGTCTCGATAGCGGAGCTGGCTGCCGCGTCCGAAGCTGAGCGCTGAAGCAGCCGACGGCTCCCCGCTCGAACAAGGTGAAGCAGCTTTACGGCGTGCGCCGTCTGCTGTCGAAGTCGTCAATCGACGCTTGGAGCTGTTGCTGCCAGTCATCCTGCTTCGGCTTGACGCCCCACTCGGCGATCAGGTGCCACAGAACCATCTCAAGCGGCACTCGGCGCGTAGGGATATGGAGCCTGTCGGCCGGCTTACCGTCAGGGAACGCGCCGCGCACATGCACATGAGCGCGCGCGTACGGGTAGTCCGAGCGAGGGGACTCGCGCTGATACTCCCAACGGATCAGCCACGAGGCCGCAGATTTGCCCGTTTGAAGGCGATAGGCGTACGACTCGATGCCGCAGTCGCCGTCCTTGACAACGATCACGTAGCGTACGAACAGGCAGACCGTGCTCCCATGCAACTCCAACGGGGCGCTGTCTCCGTCTACGAGCCTCGTCAACTCGAAGGTGCCAGGCTCGGCCGGCAGCTGTATTACCGACAGCCGCGAGTCGCTAACCGTGCTGTTGAGAATGCCGTTGAGATGATCGGCGAAGCGCTGTGCTGCTCTACGCGACAGCTCGATGCCCGTTCTGGCCTATCCGGAGCAGCACCACGAGATCGCCTACGGCAGCGTCTGCATCGTCAAGCTCGCCCGCAGTGTAAGCGCGGACGAACTCCGCCCGGCTCATGCCGATCCCACGACGAACCTCCCGTTCGAGATAGGCGTCGTACTCCTCGGGAGTGAACTCGATGATCGGGGTACCGGCTGCGGTTTCGCTGCGCTTCATGGCTTTTCTTCCGTCGTGGCTGTGCCTTGCTCCAGACAGAATGATAGACACGCCGGATGGCAGGGTCGTTTCATGGCCGCTTGCCGCCTCCCCGACATAGCCACGAGTCAAGCTCGCTGCGCCTGAACAGCGTCCGGCTGCCGTCCTTTACAAACGGGATGCGACGGGCGGACACGAGGCTGTAGACCCTCGACTTCGGGCAGCGCAGATACTCGGCTGCCTCCCCCACCGTCAACCAGCCGTCGGGTTGGGCAGGCTTCGTCAAACGCGGCGCGAGCTTTTCGGCAAGCGTGTCGAGAGCGTCGTCATCGAGAGCGTCGAGCAGGACCTGGACGAACGTGGCGCTCACGGGGCGGCCCAGTTCGTACGTGGACGCGCCCAGATGATTCGTGATGCCTGCCGGAGTACCGAGGAGCGCCGCGTTGGAGTTGGTGCCATCGCGTTCATAGACCGCGACCCCACACGACCGGCCAACGACTTCAGCACCGACGAGGAGCGGCGTAGTTGGTCTTCTTCATATGCCCTCATACAGTTATTGACCGTGAGCACGCCAAAACGGCCACCCAATTCGTCCAGACGCTTCTGACAAGCGCCGATCGCGCATCCTCTACCCGCCGATCTGACCCGAGCTCCGCCGAGCGCACGACCACCCATCGCCTGCAAGGTCGCCTCCGCACCGCATGGCCCGCGACGCTCCAACAGCCACGATGTTCGTTCTCGTGTCAAGTGAGACGCCGTGTGCTTGTAGGTTGTGAGACGGTTTATCCGTCTCATTTGATGTGTGTCTGTCTAGAAGCCTCTCCTTCGTTGGCTGCCGAGGGGTTGGTAGCGTTTGCTGTAGTCGGGTGCCAGGACGCGGATGAGCTGCTGGTCGAGATAGACGTGGATCAACGCGCCGGTCTCGACGACGCGGACGCGCGCACCGACATACTCGATCGGTAGCGCGATCGCGAGACCGGCGTAGGAGAACACGCCGGTCTTTGAGACCTTGCGGATCAGCGAATGCGGCGGGTAGAGAGGGTCCTTCCGCGGCTCGCTGGTTGCGAGATCGGTGCCGACAGGAGCGGTGGGCGTGTAGCGCTCGGCGGGCGTGAGATCGCCGAGCGCCTGGTGCGGGCGCTCGGTGTTGTAGTGGCCCTGGAAGCGCCCGAGCAGGAGCTGCAGGTGCTCGAGGTTGACGGCGGGGCCTTCTTCGGCGAGCCATTCCTTCATCGTGCGGTGGAAGCGCTCGAGCTTCCCGAGCGTCTGCGGGTGCGCGGGCGCCGAGTTGATCATCTGCACGCCGAGCGCGGCGAGCTTGCGCTCGAAGGCGACCTCGTGCCCGTGCAGCCGGCCGGTGAAGATCGCGCCGTTGTCGGAGAGCAGCTGCCTGGGTGTTCCGTGCAGGCTGGCAGCGGCGGTGAAGGATTCCCAGGCGAGCTCGCCGGTGGCCCGCGCGCCGGCGCGGATCGCGAGCAGGTAGCGGGCGTGATCGTCGAGCACGTCGATAGCCCAGCCGTGCCCGCCGCCCGCGAGCGGAACCTGGGTGGCGTCGATCTGCCACAGATCGTTGGCGAGCGGCCGCTCGAAGCGCAGCTTCGCCGTTGCTTTGCGGGGCGGCTGTGGGGCTATCAGGTGGTTGCGCTTCAGCGCCCTGTTGACCGTCGAGACCGCCGGCGCATCGACACCGGCGCGCAACAGCTCGGCTCGAATCCGCCGCGCACCCCAGCGCGGGCGGCGCCTGCGCAGCGCGCAGATCATCGCCTCGAGCTCGGCGTCGATCTGGCCGGGAGAGCTGCGCGGAGCCCGGGAGCGCGACACGAGCCCTGCCTCGCCTTCCCGCAGGTATCTGGCGCGGTACCGGTAGAAGCTCGCACGCGATACGCCGCGTCTGCGGCACACCTCAGCCACCGAGTCGCCCGTGCGCTCGGGTTCCAACAGCAACTCCAACTTCAGATCCTCCATCGAGACCACCTTCAACGCCACGCTGACCTCCGTCGCTAGCCATCACGAACGGAAGCCAGACTGATCCACCGCGGCGTCTCAGAAGTCCCGAGAACGTCTCAAATGAGTCGAGAACGCTGTCACGCATGAGTCGAGAACGATCTGTCGCACATCTCCCCGACTCTTACACTCCAACAGCCACGACAGACAACATGCACAAGAGTGCGAGCGCTGTGTGACGACTGTGTGAGCAAGTCGGTGGATGCTTCTATGTTGTCAAGGGTGTGTTGGTGAGTTGGTTGTAGAGGTGTCTGGAGAGGTAGCGCTTGAGGGAGCGCATGGCTTCTCGTTTGGTCTTTCCTTCGCTGACTCGTCGTTGGATGTATGCGCGGCTTGGTGCGTGGTGGACTGAACGGGAGAGCGCGATCGTGTAGATCGCGGTGTTGATTTGCCGGTCGCCTCCGCGGCTGAGGCGGTGGCGGACGGTCTTGCCTGATGATGCGGGTTGGGGTGCGGTTCCGTTGGCGCGAGCGAACGCTGCCTCGCTGGTGAATCGGGCAGGGTTAAACGCGAGGAGCTTGCCGGCGCAGATCGGTCCGACTCCGGGCTCCTCCAAGAGTTTGGGGGCGAGCGAGCGTGCCAGGGTCTCGATCTCCAGCGCGTAGGCTTTGGCTTGGGCATCGAGGGCGCGGGCGCGGTTGGCCATGTCGCGCAGGACTTCCAGGGTGGTGTTCTCTTGCAGGCTGGCGGTCGGTCGTCTCCGCATCCCGGTGAGGCGCTCGGTGAGCTTCGCGCCGCCCTTGACCTGCCCGATTCGTTCGCGTAGTGCGTTCGGTGCGCTGATCTGAAGCGATTGCATGGTGTTGTAGAGCCGGGAGCGCTCGCTGACGAGGGAGCGGTGAGCGACCAGCAACATTTGTAGTGCTGCTCTCTTGCCGGTGCCCCGAGGGGTGGCGAGGCCGTCACCGGTGAGAACCTTCTTGGCTGCCAGCAGAGCGTCGATGCGATCGGACTTGCCGGTACGTCGCTCACGGCGGCGTGGACGCTCGACCTCGAACACTTCGATCCCCTCACCTTGCAGGTATTCGCAGAGTCCGGCGCCGTAGCTGCCGGCGCCCTCGATCCCGACCAACGCCTGCCCGTCGAGGTCGCTGATCCAGCTCGCGAACTGGGTGTAGCCGGCGAGATCGGTGGTGATAACGATCTCTGTGAGTAGCTGTCCGAGCCTGTCGAGAGCTACCGCGTGATGCTGGTCCTTGTGTGTGTCCACGCCTACTGCGATCATCGATCCTGGTCTCCTCATCTACTGGTTGGCGCTGGTGTGATTTGGAGGCCGCCAGACAAAGCCATGTCGAGCAAGCAAGCACGCTTCTATGAAGTCATGGCGGCGTCCGTGGCAAGCGGCGGGAGACAAATCCAACGAAGGGCACCCGACCGGGGCCAGCCGTTTTAATCGAGTCATCCCGTCGCCTGCCACACCCTTCACGGGGCACCGGACGCCACAAACCAGCCGCCGCACCACCCGGCCCTGACGAGCCCAGCTTCACGACGGCCAACCCGCCCACAACAGGGCCCCAACAGGCCCCACAAAACTACATGGCCGCTTCGGCTTTCTCACGGTCATCACTTCATGTGATGACCGCAGCGAGCATCCCGGCAGCGCGTGGTGGCGACTACGCCCGATATTTGGAGGGGAAGACCGTTGCGCCTGAGCGCGGCGACTACTACCTGACCCCCGACGGCGAGATGACCCAGGCTCCGGGACGATGGTTGGCCGACTCGGAGACGCTTGAAAGGCTCGGCATCCGGGCGGACACGCCAATGAGCGGCGAGGACTTCGTCGCGCTCATGGAAGGCCGCCACCCACAGACCGGGCGGTGGCTTCGGCGCGCTGGCGCCGACGGCAGCCGTGGCAGTGGGATCGACGGTGTTTTCAGCGCCCCGAAGTCCGTATCGACCACATGGGCGCTCGCCGATCCTTGGCAACGAGAGCGGATCGAAAAAGCCCACACGAACGCGGTCGAGCAGGCGGTCGGCTACCTGCGCGAGAACGTTGGCGTAGTCCGTCGCCGCTATGGCGGCGAGGTCATCGAGGAGCCGGCCAAGGACTTGATCGCGGTCGAGTACCAGCACACAACGGCACGCGGCGTTTCAGGAGCTGATGCGCCCGATCCGCAGCTCCACAGTCATGTCGTCATCACGAGCGCGGTGCGCGAGGACGACCGGATCGTCGCCGTCGCCTCCCGGCCGGTCTTTCGTGCGGCAGGCGAGGTCGGCGCCTTCTACCGCTCCGCACTCGCTCAAGAACTCGCCAATCAGGGATACGCAATCGAACGAGAGACCGGGAAGAACGGCAAGTATTTCGAGATCGCTGGCGTACCCGAGGAGCTACGCGACGCCTTCTCGGGACGCTCCCGTGAGGTCGCGAGAGCTGCCGACCGCTTCCGTGCTCGCTACGGTCGCGCCCCCGAGCGTGGCGAGCTGCGAAACCTCGCGCTCGAGAACCGCCGAGCAAAGAAGCTCACCAACCGCGCCGACCTTGAGAACGTGTGGCGGGACACCGCGAGCCGGTACGAGTTTGGTCCAGACGAGGCACTGCGGCTACTCGCCAGCGAGCGTATCCGGCCTGCCGTCCGGCCCGTGGAGGATCGGATCGAGGAACGCCTCACCGAGCGTCACGCCGTGTTCGAGTTGCGCGACCTGTACACAGTCGCGCTGGAGCAGACCACTGGAGAGCTGTCGCCAAGCGAAGCGCTCCAAGTGGCGAGGGAGATGATCCGCGACCGGCGCGTGCTGAGCCTTGAGGGCGGGCGGATGACGACGCTTGCAGTACGTGCGCAAGAGCAAGCAATCGAACGACGAGCAGCCGTACTCGCTCAACCGGCCGGACGGGATGTCGGCCATACCGCACGGATGAACGCGGCGCGCGAGGTTGCAGAGCGCATCGGTGCTCCGCTCACCGACGAGCAAGACATGGCGTTGCTCGTCCTGACTGGTCCCGAGCGTGCAAGCGTGCTTGTCGGCCCGGCGGGAACGGGGAAGGGCGTCGTCATCGACGCCACCGCACGAGCAGAGCAACTGGCAGGCCGCGAAACAATCGGAATCGCCGTCTCCGGCTCCACCGCCGAGCGACTCGGCACCAACAGTCCCGCACTCCGAGGAAACACGCTCACGCTCGACGCGCTCACCGCCCGAGCAAACACTGGGACCGTCCATGTTGGTCCTGACACGACGATCATCCTCGACGAGGCCGGCATGGTCGATCACAAGCGCCTCGACGCGCTCACCGAGCTGGTGGAACGCTCAGGCGCGAAGCTGATCGCGGTTGGCGATGGCAAGCAGCTCCCCTCGATAGGTCCAGGTGGCATGTTCGACCGGCTCACCGGCCGCGCGCCGACGGTGGAACTGGAGACGATCCACCGCACCACCGACCCACAGGAGCAACGAGCGTGGCAAGAGCTACGAGCAGGCGAACCCGAGCGCGCGATGGCCCACTACAAGGCCCAAGGACGACTCCACCTCGCTGACACCCGCGACCAGGCCGCCGAGAGCGCCGTCCAAGCCTGGGCACAGCTCACCAGCGAAGTCGGCGTCGGCAAAGTCGCGTTGATCGCGGACTCCTCGAACAAGGACATAGACAGGCTCAATGCCCGAGCACAACACCTACGCGCTCAACGCGGCGAACTCGGCCCCGACGAACTCCCACTCTCAAGCGTCCATTACGGACTACGACAAGGCGACCGGGTCTCGTTCATCGCCCAACATCGCCCGCAAGGTCAACCGCGCGTCGAGAACGGCACACGCGGCCAAGTCACGAACATCGACCAGGAAGGGAAACTGACGCTCGCGCTCGACGGGTCAAACCGCCGGCTGCAGCTCGCACGCCAAGACGCCGAGTCGCTGCGGCTCGCATACGCCCAACACGTCTACCGCCAACAAGGCGCGACGGTCGATCGCTCCGTGGTGCTGACTGGTGGCTGGCAAACAAGCAAGGAGACCGCTTACGTCCAGGCCACCCGAGCACGCCACGGCACCGACTGGTACCTCGCCCGCGACCAGCTCGGAGAAGAAGGACAAGACCCCGACCGGATCACCCGGCTCGCCGGACGGATGAACCGAAGCCGAGCGCACACCCCATCGGTCGTCCACCGAGCAATCCCAGGGCCGTCATGGGACCCCAGCCGCGACCCGCTACACCTCGATCGCCTGATCCCTCACGTCGGCAAGCTCATGCGAACTCCAGCACGCGACGCGCCCGATCACGACCTCGAACGCGGACGCTGACAGAGGTGTTGGGCGAGCCCTGACATCACAGCGCGTATCGATTACGGTACCCGCTTGTCTGTCGTGGACTTTATTGTGCGCGCGTGCCGACCCAGCGAGGCGTCAGCGGTCCTTGACCTATGGAGGCAAACTCGCAGCGGGCACGCCACCATGCCCGACCATCTCGATGACGTGCAGCGACTGCTTTCCCATGACGCAGGCAGTCTGCTTGTTGCAGACGCCGACGGCGCGATCGTCGGCGCACTGATCGCTGCGTCGGATGGCTGGAGAGGCAATATGTACCGGCTGGCTGTACACGTCGAACACCGGCGTGTAGGCGTTGGTTTGGCGCTCGTACGAGCGGGAGAGCAGCACCTACGCAGACAAGGCACCAACCGCGTGACCGCCCTCGTCGCATATGAGGACAACATCGCTGTTTCGTTTTGGGAGGCCGCTGGATATCCCCAAGACCACGAGATCGGGCGCCACGTCCGCAACCTGTAACTGGCGCTCAAGCGGCGGCTTGATGTGTGATCGGCTGTTCGTACAACTGTTCACACCCAGCGATTGCATGTGCTCACGTGGAGAGCTTGAGCTTGGTCACGTGAAGTGCTTCGAGAAAGGCGATTCGCCGTGCAAGGCTGTCGCCGTAGCGGACGAGCACCCAGGCGGGGCCGACGCGGCGTGCCACCGTAGGTGGAACGAATACCTCCCAAACCGTCCTGCGCTCACTTTCGTGCAAAATCTGCTCGGCTCGCGCACGTCCAGCCGTCTTGGTGTCTATGGCAAGAATCCGGGTCGCCTCCGTGGAGCTGAGCGGCGGGAGATGGACCTCGCGCTGCACCGGCGGAATCTCCACTATGCCTGGATGTCCTGGCGCCGGGATCGCGCCCCACAATGGCGCGGGGGTGCTGCCCGGCGATTGGGCGTTGAGTAGGATCGCGGTCTCGTAGTTTGTGCCGGGAGCGGAGAACCACATATCCAGGCATGAGAGCCAGCCGGGGGTGGTGAGGTTGGGATCGGCGGCGATCTTGGTCGCCACGATGCCCCATGCGATGTGTGTGCCCGCGAGCGACGAGTTCACGGCACACCTTCCCTGGGCCGGTGGCGCCTGCGGTCGTTGCCAATAGTCATTGGGGAGTTGGAACCTCTGTGGGCTGCCACCCGGGATCGCGCGGCCGGAAGCATTCAACAGCGTCTCGGTCAGCGCAGGACCTCGCCGGGCGTGCTCGAAGCCCTGCAAAATTTGGGGGTTGAGGCCGGGGGCAAGTACCGAGCCGCGCGAGCCGGGCGGGCGATAGAAGACGATTTGCTTCGCGCCGGGGGGCAGTCCGGGCGCGGATTCTGCCTTGAAGGTCCCGAGGTGGGCCACCCTCATCGCGGCGACGCCTGGACCGGTGAAGATCGCGTCGATCTCGCCTTCGGGCCCGACCTTTTCCTTGGGTTGAAAGCCTCCGTCGCCTCCATACACAGGGTAGGCGCTGCTCGGAAGCGAACCACAACCACCCCGGTCGGCGACTCTGAAGCACACCCCGACGCTGCCGGCTTCCAACGAGAACGTGAGCCCCATCAGCGCCGGCTGACCACCGATGTACGCGCGCCCGTGCGCGAGCGTCAGCTTCAAGGGAGAGCCCGGCGAAGGCTTGCCAGGGGCATTCGCGCTGTCGCCTCCTCCGCCACCGATCAACAGCACCAAAAGGCCCGCGATCACGCACGCTGCGCCGCCAAGTAGGACGCTCGCGACGCGCCGGCGGCGCTGTCGCCGTCGTGCCTCTTCGATCACCCCACTCTCGATTTCGATCGCCGGGGAAGATGTTGTGCGGGGTGGCGTGACGGTCACAGGCACGCGGGTGCTCCAGTCATAGTGATAGGCATGATGCTAGTATGAATAGCACAATGCTAGGGAATATAGACCACTCAGACCCCACGCCGCTACATGATCAGGTAGCCGCGCAAATCCGTCGCGCGATCACCGATGGCGAGGCCAAGCCAGGACAGCGCCTACCACCCGCACGCGACCTCGCAGCGGTCATGGCGGTCAACACCAACACAGTCTTGCGTGCGCTACGCGCTCTGCGCGACGAAGGTCTCTTGGAGTTCCGACGCGGCCTCGGCGTGCGTGTCAGTGGAACCCCACAGCGTGGCGCGGTCATCGCACGCGCCCGTGAACTCGTCGGCTTCGCACGTCAACAGGGCTACCAGCCCGACGAGCTGATCTCAATCATCCAGAGCATCCGCTAGACGGACCTGGCCCCACGTTCGGAGGTTGGGAAAGCGCAATCGCCACCTGGTTCCAGATGCGCGACTTGCCAGATTCGGGGGAATCGAGTCGAGGGCACTTCGCCTCATACCACTGTGGAGTCGGATCTCTGACCGTCCTCCTCCGCCCCTTCGACGCCGCCGACGAGGGTCACAAAGGCTTGAACGGCGTCAGAGAGCGACAGTCCCGCGACCGCGGACATTGCGTGAAGTTCGGCTGCGATTCGCGGAGACTCGGTCGCTGGCAAACCGGCCAGGTGGAGAAGCGAATCGAAATCGCCGGCCAACTGGACAATTTCGGAAGCGTGCATGGTTGAAAGCTTGCCCAGCTCTGGTGCGATCACTTCGATTTCGCTGATCGAGCGGTCCTGCGCAAGTATCCGGATAACTTCTGCACGCGAAACGGCGCTCACCGCACTCAGCTCGTTGAGCGCGTTCAGGCGGTCTAGAAGCTCGCTCATCTCCTTTTGTGTGCAACCCCTGGCCGCCGCAGCTGAAGCGAGCGCGGTCTGGACGCTGTCCGCCAAGGTGATCGACCGAACAAAGACATTGCTGCCGCCAGCGGCTGGCAGCAAGTCTCGCACCCCCGACTTCTCCTCCGCGACGTGCCGCTTCTGCCAAGGGCGCTCGGCGGCGGCATCGTTGAAGTCTTCCATCGTGCGCTGGAAGTCCTCCTCTGAGGTTGCGGCGGCCAATCTCCACCGGAACTCAGGCTCAAACAGCTGAATCCGAGGCAAGCTGGCGTGGCACGAGCGAATCAAGGCCCGCCTTGCGGCTTTGAGTAGCGAAGGACGATCCTGCATCTGGCTCTTGAGCATCGAGAGGGCTGACTGCCACACCACAACCATCTGGACGAGATAGAAATACGGAAGGAACGCGACAGTGAGTATCAGCGGAAGTAGGAACTCTCGCGCCCGCTCGGCACTGGCGATCTGCCCTGCATTCTGCACGAGATAGACAATGGTAGGCGCGAGCGTCCCCACGAGCAAAACAGCACAAAGTACCTTGAATGGCGCTCGTGTTATCGCGAACTCTGGTCTGCGGTCTGCGAAGCTGGTCAGCGTCACGAGAATGACGACGAACGGCACGAGAAGCAGTTCAGCCGGCAGCGGGAATGTGTAGGCGTTCGAGACGAACTCGACGACGGCGGCAAAAGCGACCGTCCTCGTGGCCAAGCGTCGCAGCTCACCAACGCCGCCCATGCTGAACGTGCCCACGATCGCTGTACCGACGAACCATGCGACTGTCGTTGGAATCATCGCAGGCCGCCAGTATCCGACCCAGGCTAGGCATATCGTTATCGCCGCTGCGAGCAGCGTGCTCGTAGTGAGCATGATGGCAACGAAGGGTTTAGTCGCGATTTTGACGCCGTCTATCACGATCACGCGTAGGCTTGGGATTACCACCGCGATCCCAAGCGCGAGCACTACCCACACGAGCATCGCTGTCTCGCGCGTATTCAAGTCAGGAACTGTCCACGTTACACCGAGAAAGATCGGCCTGCCTCCGGCGGAATAGAGAGGGCGCCCATGAGATCTGACCGTTCGGCTGCGCTGAACCTGGGACCGAAGCTATCGAGATGACGGTCAGACGAGCCGCGCTAGCGAGGCTTGTGGTCTCTGAGGATGAAACTCACGAGTTCAGTTCGAACCTCATCGAGTTTTCCATGGAGGTCCGTCGCCGCAGCGGATGGGTGCTCGATCAGGACGAACAGGGCGTAACAGGGCCCAATGGCGTGAAGAGCCAGACTGCGAGCGACGCGCTGAGTCCAGCCAAGGGTGTCAACAAGTATTCGCAGTCTGTCGGACAGGGTCAGTTCGATACCGGCGATGGGCTTGGGTGGCGTCTCCAGCGCCCCAGGCTCAACATCGGCGGAAAACATTGCGTTCTCCGGGAGTAGGCTCTGGGCCTCGACGAGAATGTCGGCGAGCGGGGCTCGAAGGGCGAGCAGGTGCTGAAGTATCGTGTCACGAGCGGAGCGCAACTCAGACGCGATGCCCTCAATCCGCATGTTGTGCCACGAGTACAGCTGGCCGTCAGCAAATATCGCGTCTGGATCAGAGTTGATCGCCCGCGTGAGGGAACCTGCGTTCTCGGCAAACGCATGGGCCTCTTGCGCGTGGTGGCTCTCTAGTCCCGTGATCACCTGCGAGAGTTCACTTGCCGAGCGTGCCGCCGCCTTGCGACTGCGTGGAACGAGTCCATAGGTAGCGGTTTCCTCAATCATGCCGTGATCATCGCAGACGGTGCTGACGGTCCAAGTCGGCGGACATGAGGGTCCCGAGGGCCCTCGTTTCCTCGAAAGAAGGCGTGTCGAACACGCCTTCGCGGCTGCCTCTCTTGGACGACAAGTAAGCAGTCGGGCGCGTCCATTGCACGAACTCCTCTGCCGGTATCTATTTCCACACCGACTGGGACATCTTGCCGGAAGGCGGCCCCAACGGTGGCCCCAACGGCTCTTGGGAGTCAAATACAGCGGCCTCTAGCGCGGGAGTCCCGCACAATTATACGGCTTTCTGCAGTGGGCCCGCCAGGACTCGAACCTGGGACCAACCGATTATGAGTCTGTGAGTCCAGCGGACATTGCCGCCTCCTTTGGATGGGTGGTCCCGCCCGGTGCGGGGCCTGTCGCAGCCCTGGCCGCATCCCCGGAGGGGATGCAACACTGGCCGGGCAAGCGGGCTCCCGCACCGGAGGATCGACGTGCTCCGCTTACGAGTGCTCGTACTCGGGTTCCGGCTCATAGCTGCCGTCGAGCCGACTCCACGAGAAGGGACCGCGCAGGTTCGGCGGCATTTGCTCGTGCGAGCCGATGCCGTTGACCCACTCCTCCTCGTTGTTCTTCCAGTAGAAGAAGGCGATCTCGTCGGTCTTGCGGTCGCGCTCCTCACGAGTCGCGAACTCCTCGATGTCGATGTCTCCTTCCACGTCCACCGCAAGCTCCGTCTCGCTGCGGTGATAGATGACGACATACGGCCAGCTGCCGAGGTCCCAGCCGTTGAGTCCCCAATTCGCGATTGCGTCCCATCCGAGACTGCGTGCGAACTCCATCCGATCGTAACCTTCGTCTCCGGGCCAGCGGGTGCGCCGCGTAGGCATAGCGCCCTCCTTTGGATACGGGGTGGCCCCGCCCGATGCGGGGCCGGTCGCAGCCCCGGCCGCATCCCGAAGGGATGCGAAAATGGACGGGCAAGCCGGCTTCGCCCCGCTCGGTAGATTCTCGAATGTGGATGATCCTGGACTACAGGCGGAGCGGTTCGTCGCGTCGGAGATCGCCGGTCTCATGGGGACGACCCCTGAGCATGAGCCCGACGGAGCTCGGCTTCCCAGCGGTGGCGTTGCAGACTTTCGTTTCCCGGTTGCCAGGTTGGCGCACCCCGGCCGTTTTCTTCTTGTCGAGGTCAAGAGCCTGCATGACCTCACCTCCGCAACGCGCCATTGGCACATCGACTTTGTAATCAACCACCCTGATATGCCGAAGGCTTGGCCTGCGCAAACCGAGTGGACAAGCGCCGGTGAGCGGCGTCTCCGCGAACTCGGAGTCAATCCCGCCGAGCTGACTTCGCTGGACGCTCTCAGAAACCTGAGATCCAACAAGCGCCTAG